>JBBCIG010000013.1:0-29519 GCA_037200685.1 Chitinophagaceae bacterium | reverse complement strand
TGGTCCCTTTGTTGTTTTATAGTATTCCAGATGGCATCCATTTCTTCGAGGCTCATTTTATCAAGGGCTTTCCCTGTTTTAAGTGCTTCCCGTTCCATTTGTGTAAAGCGGTGGATGAATTTTTTATTAGTTCGTTCTAACGCATTTTCAGCATCCAACTGCAAAAACCGTGCATAATTGATCAATGAAAACATGAGGTCACCGAATTCTTCTTCTACATGAGCCTGCAACTTTTCCGGGTTAGCAGAAGCGTTTTGTAATTGTAAATTCTCAATGGCGGATTTTAACTCTATTATCTCTTCTTCTACTTTATTCCAAACCTGTTCTTTATTGTCCCATTCAAAGCCAACCTGTTTGGCTTTTTCCTGCAGCCGCATCGCTTTTACTGTTGCCGGTAATGATTTGGGTACGCCGCTTAACACGGATTCTTTACCTTCTTTTAATTTCAACTTTTCCCAATTTCTTTTAACATCTTCCTCATCGTTTACTTTCACATCTGAATAGATATGAGGATGGCGGGTTATTAATTTTTCGCAAATACCATTAATCACTTCTTCCAGTTCAAATTGCTTTTGCTCGCTTCCAATTTTAGCATAAAATATTATATGCAATAAAAGATCCCCCAACTCTTCTTTAACTCCTTTCCAATCGCTGTCAGTAATGGCATCAGCCAGCTCGAAAGTTTCTTCAATAGTCATCTGCCGCAACGAATGAATAGTTTGCTTTTTATCCCACGGACATTTTTCACGGAGTTCATCCATGATCGTTACTAATCTCAAAAAAGCAGTTGACAATTTATCTTTTTCCATAGCTAGCTGTTAAACCTGGTATACGGTTAGTACCATAAATATTACAAAAAGCAGGACAAGGCAAATCAAACAAAGAAGATTGAATAAAATGAATTTAAAAATAGTTTTACCCCAGCCCTGCCTGTAAAAGTTTTTCATTGAAAGCAGCGTATAGATGACACCATACAGCGCTACGGGCAATTGAAAATACCCGATCCATCCCCATCCTGTATTATCTTTTAATTTAAGCAGTATGAAAAAAATCAAAAGCAGCAGGAAAGTAAAAATGTATAAATGAATAAGAAATAAGCCATGATCTACATAATAAAATTGTTTTCGCCGGCGTACATAAAGCAATTTTAAAAATAAAGCATACAATGGCAGTGATACAAACAAAAGATAAGGGAGTATGTGCAGGAACTTCTCTATAAGATCATGCGACAACTGATCTTCCCTCCCCTTGTATTTAACATTCAGCTCAATGTTTTTTCGTATTAATATTCTCCTGAACAAATTATGTCTTTCTGAAGGCGGAAGCGCTTTTTGTACAGAATCATATTCGCGGACCGATTCATAATTCTTAGCATTATCATCAATCTGGATACGGATATCGTTATTGTCCTCTTTGCTATTAACGGCTGTATCTCCTGGTTTGATGGACAAAAATCCGAGTGATGTTGCGATGATTATAGAATCTTCCCTGGTCTTTGCATTTTTGTAAGCTTCGTCGGCGAAGTCTTTAGCGATTTTACCATTGATAGTTGGAACACTCGCATCTGAGTTATCTAATTTGAAAAATGTAAAAAAGATAAGGAAGAAAAATGCGGAAGTAAACACATACATTCTTACCGGGTGTAAATACGCCACTCTCCTGCCGGCAAGATATTCCTTTGTTAACTGCCCCGGTTTTCGAAACAGCACTTTGATCGTACTGAAGAATTTTCCATCAAAATGAGTAATATCGGAAAGAAAATGCGTAATCATATGCCAAAAACTCTCTTTTGGCTCCGTGTTTTCCTGGCCGCAAACCTGGCAATATCTTCCCTGCACAATTGTTCCGCAATTGAGACAATTCCTTTCTTTTCTCTCCGGGAGGTGGGACATGCAAAATTTTTCTAAAAATAAGTACAAAAGGCACAAGTAACAGCTTAGTTTTTCGTTACTGTACAATTCAGGTATTTTTGTGAATCAATCAATCTCATTACCGGATGAAGACCCTTATTTCGCTGATCCTGCTCCTTTCTGCCGTTACGGCTAAAAGCCAGCATTACTATAACGATATCGTAAGTAATAATGAACTCATCAATCGTATAAAAACTCTTGTTGATAATAAAGTAAAATCAATAACCGCTACCGGTTTTGACCCCCAGGGAGCAAAAACGGCTGACTATAATGAATGGCAGGAAATAGATGCTGACAACAATATGCTGAAGGTTACTACCAGGAATGGCCAGCAGGTAACCCGACAATTTTACCGGTTTGATAAACAGTTCAGGGTTATATCGGTTATTGATTCATCAACAGATATTAAAAGCTTAACGGCTTATAATTACGAAAACAACAATCTTGTTTCTATAAAAACAACCGTAAATGATACGCTGCAGGGTCTCAGCCAAAGCGAAGAACACCAATGGAAATACAATTCATCCGGAAAGCCGGTAAAAATGTGGCGTATTGTAAATAATACTGATAGCAATGAGTATCGTTTTACACTGGATGAAAAAGGAAATATAACTGATGAAAAACAATACCGGAGAAACTATGCGATTGATTCCATTTTATATTATTATGATGAAAGCAACCGGCTGACTGATATTGTACGCTACGATAAAAAAGCAAGAAGGCTGCTACCCGATTTCATGTTTGAGTATGATGACAATAGTCGTGTCATTCAAAAGATCACCACTTTATCCGCCGCTAATCCCAATTATCTCATCTGGCGTTATTTATTTAACGAAAAAGGATTGAAAACAAAAGAAGCATTATTTAATAAGCAGAAAGAGGTGCAGGGAAGAATAGAATATACCTTCACCTTTAGTCAATAAGGACAGTTAGAAAAAAGACAGCTCCTCCCGGCTGCAAAACTAAGTAGTATAGGCATGCATTTTGACTTACAAGAATTGTACTCTTTAGTTATCAAATACCCAGTCAAATAGATTTCACAGTTAAAATATTTTACGATGCCTTCACTTCCCATTCAGCTTACCTGGCTTTTTACGTTGGCATTACCAGTAGCCTGTATTTCATGGACAGTGACCCGGGAAGAAATATTCCGTGAGTTCAATGATTTTTGCCATAAAAAATCTGAAACCAATAAGTGGATTTTTACCAGGAAATTATTTTACCTCTTCACCTGTGAATATTGTTTTAGCCACTACATCACCCTACTTATTTTGCTCCTTTCAAGGTATACATTGCTTTTGCCCGGTTGGCGGGGCTATATTTTAGCGGGTTTCTCGATCGTGTGGATAAGCAATTTTTATATGAGCATTTACAGCCGTATTCGCATTAGCCTGAAAAAAGAAAGGATTGAATCTAAATTGGGTGAAAAGAAATTAGAAGAAAAAAATAAGGCTGCTGAATAAATTCGTTTACAACCGGAAATGCTTTTCAATTTCTTTTCCCACAGATGCTACAAGCCCCGCAGGCCTTTCTTCGTTGATTGACCATTTGCAGTTTTGAAACGATAAGTAGCCAAAAGAAACTTCATTGAGCACAACATGATAAGAGACAGGCGTTCCCTGTTCGTTCGTTTTATCCGAAGGATTAATCCAGCCTTTATAATGTTTATTATCAAAATCAAATTCAATATCAAAGATATCTTTCTCCATTTTTCTATATTTTATTTAAGATTTTTTCAAGATCAATTCCTTTACCCAGTACGGGTTTAAATATATCACCTTCGCTTTTTATTCTTTCCATTGCATTGGCTATTGTAAAATCTTTCATCGCAAGGCCTTTCTTTACTTCTTCCCAATGGAGGGGCATGGAAACAGTGGCTCCCGGCTTGGGCCGTAAAGAATAAGGAGCGGCAAGAGTCGCCTTCGGCCTGTTCTGTAAATAATCAATATACAACTTGCCTTTACGGTTTTTTATCAATCGTTCAATACTTGTGAAATCGGGCAGTATATGATGAACCTGCGTCGCGATGACTTTACCAAACAGCTGGCACTGATCATAGGTATATTTTGCACCCAGTGGTATATAAATATGTATGCCTGTTGAACCGGAAGTTTTCGGGTACCCTTTTACTCCTATATTGTCCAATACTTCTTTAGTTACCGTTGCCGTTTCAATTACCTGCTCAAATGTATTTTTTTCCGAAGGATCTAAATCAATCAGGCACCAGTCAGGATAATCTTCTTTATGAATTGTACTGTTCCAGGGGTTCATTTCAATAGCTCCCAAATTGGCCATGTATAAAATAGCCGCTTCATCCTCAGGCACTAAAAAATTTTTATTCTCGCCTTCCGCTGTCGTATAAGGTTCCATTTTTATCCACTTCGCGGCTGTATTCGTTACATCCTTATGATAAAAGCTTTTACCGGCAATACCATTGGGATAGCGGTTCAATGACTGCGGCCGGTCTTTTAAATATGGTAGAATAAAAGGCGCTGCCTGGTAATAATAGTTCAACATGTCCCGCTTTGTGTATTTTTCTTTCGGCCAGTAAACCTTACTGAGATTAGAGAATTTTAATTCATGCCCGTTTATTTTTCTTACCTGTGTCTCATCAGTTGGATTGAGTAAAGTCTTGCGGCCGTCATTTTTTACAGGCTTCGTGTATTTATCCAAAACGGTTTTAGCAGATTTTAAGATCTTTTTTGACTCAACTGCTGTTTCTTTTTTTACATCTTTTGCTTTTTTATCCGTACGCATACCTTCAAAAGATGGATGGCGCATCACACCGTCGTCTGTTATTTCCGCATAACTTACCTCGCAAACCAGTTGTGGTTTTAACCATGTCACTTTTGCTTTAGGAGGATTGGGCCGAAACCGGGAAGGCTTGTCCACGTCAGGCGTTTCTGTAAAAGGAACTTTATCAACCGCTAGTTTTTTCATTTGCGACATAATTTCTTTCTGCGTCCTGGTATCAAAGCCGGTTCCTATTTTACCAATATAATTCAACTTTCCCTTGTCATAAACTCCAACAAGCAATGAACTGAATGTTTTCGCAGAGCCTTCGTTTTGTGTAAACCCTCCAATCACCACTTCATGGCGTTTATTAGCTTTTATCTTTAACCAATCTTTCGTTCTGTCACCTTCAGAATAGACGCTGTCCGCTTTTTTAGCCATAATGCCTTCCATTCCCATCTTAGCGGTTGCTGCTAAAAATTCAGTAGCGGAAGTTTCAAAACTTTCGCTAAGGCGAATGACACCTTCAGCAGGTAAATTCTCTTTTAATATTTCCCGCCTTCTTGTAAGTGGTAACTGTTTTAAATCATAACCTTCCAACCAGGTAATATCAAATACATAGTATACCAGTTCGCCATCAGCTTCGCTGCGCCAGTTTTGCAGTGAACCAAAATGCGCAACCCCTTTTTCATTTAGCACCGCTACCTCTCCATCCACTACCGCATTAATTTTCCAGTTGCTTATAGCATTATAAACAGGATAAAATTTTTCATTAAAAGATTTATTATTTCGGGAAATCAGGTTTACTTTTCCTTTATTCATCAGCGCTACCGCACGGTAACCATCCCACTTAATTTCATAGATCCAACCCGGTTCATCAAAAGGGCTATCAACCAACGTGGCCAGCATGGGCTTTATGGTTTTGGGAAATGGCGCCCTTGTACCTTCTTTAATAGTTGATTTTTTAACTCTGCGGTTTAGAGTTTTGGGCAAACCTTTGCCACCCTGGCGTTTAAGCTTGCTAACTGTATTTTTTTTCTTTTGAACCAAAGCCATGCTACAATAGCTTAAATATTGTACCAATTTAACTGAACAGAGATATAAACAAATAGAATCGTTATGTGGTACTTGTAATCAGAAAATCATCAGTATTATAATATATAGAAAGGAAAAAAATACCCACTTAATAAAGTCCTCGTTCAACAAAAAAACTCTGCAAATCATGTTTTACAACAGTTTTGCAGAGTCTTAAAAGTGCCCAAGACTGGATTCGAACCAGCACACCCTTTCGGGCGCTACCACCTCAAGGTAGTGCGTCTACCAATTTCGCCACCTGGGCATTAAATTTAAAAATCAACAACTTCAAATTTGATGATTGAGGACTGCAAATGTAAGCGTTTTACCTTTTTAATATAACCCTGAACGTAGTTCCTTTTCCAGGTTCCGATTGCTTTACAAAAATTTCCCCTTTATGATATTGCGCAATAATGCGTTTCGAAAGACTAAGGCCCAGTCCCCAACCTCTCTTTTTCGTGGTAAATCCCGGTTTAAACACTTTCGTAATATTTTGTTTGGAAATTCCTTTCCCGGTATCCGAAACATCAATAATAACAGTGTTTTTTTCCTCTTTTATATCAACAGTGATGACGCCGCGGCCTTCCATCGCATCCAATGCATTTTTTAAAAGATTTTTCAATCACCCAATCAAATAGAGGTGGCGATATGCGGGCTCGCACCATTTCAGTTCCATGTGTATCAACAGAAAATTTTACTTTTTCCGAAGCCCTTTTACGAATATATTCCACCATGTAATTGATCTGTTTCCACCAGGTCGGTTTCTTCCAGGTGCGGTGTACTGCCTATCTTACCAAAGCGATCTGAAATCAATCGTAAGCGGTTCACATCTTTCTCCAATTCCTGTGTTATTTGCTCAATGCCCGGTTTGTCTCTCATCATTTCAACCCAGCCTTCCAGTGATGAAACCGGTGTACCCAATTGATGTGCCGTTTCCTTTGCCATCCCCGCCCACACCTGGTTTTGTACGGAACGATAACTGCTGCGCAACGTCGTGAGTATAACAATAAGGAAGAGCCCAACGATGATCAGTTGTATTAACGGGTAATAGCGAACCTCGTTTTGAAGTGTTGTTTGCCCGTAATAATATTTATTAAAAGTAACCGGCTCGCCGCTGAGTTCTACCAGTACGGGCTTATTCATCCCGGAAAATTTTTTTTATCATCCTGCGCAGGTAACCGCTGTCTGTTGTCGCTTTTAATGAATCAAGGTTTCACATACAGCCCGGAAGGATTATCATTCTCGTCAGTTTCTATAATAGGAATATCCTTATTTTCAACAGCAAGCTGGTTCGTAAAAAGTAAAACACCCGGATCATTGCTCTGCGCCTTAATTTTCAACGATTCCCCAAAAGCGATAACCCTTGCCCTTTCTTCCTTTGCGATTTTTTGTGATACATAGCGGGAATAAAAAAACCGTAGTGATCACGATAAAAAATAGCGATCAGCGCCAATGCTGTTTTTAAACTTAAAAGCTGCCGAAACATATACGAATTTAACGGCTATGTGCTTATAACCGAAAAAGACTTTCCTAAATTTGCAGACTACAATACATATTGCCCATTACCTCATTAAAATCTCAATGCGTATTTTTGAAACAAATTATTCTCATTGACCATTTCTCCAAAAATAGCGATCGTCATCCTTAACTGGAACGGACAAAAATTCCTCGAGCAATTTCTTCCTTCGGTTTCAGCGACCAAATTATGAGTTTATAATAGCCGATAATGCTTCATCAGACGATTCCATTTCATTTGTAGAAAAATTTTATCCCGATATCCGTATTATCCATTTAGAAAAGAATTTCGGTTTGCGAAAGGATATAATGAAGCATTAAAGCAGGTTGTAGCTGATTATTATGTGCTGCTAAATTCTGATGTGGAAGTAACTCCCGGTTGGCTTGAACCGATGGTGTCGCTTTTGGAAAGCGACAAAGCCATTGCAGCTTGCCAGCCGAAGATCCTTTCATTTCACAATAAAAAAAAGTTGAATACGCAGGCGCAGCCGGTGGTTGGATAGATAAATACGGTTATCCTTTTGCAAAAGGGCGCCTGTTCGACATCTGTGAAGAGGATCATGGACAATATGATCAGCAGGAACCAATATTTTGGGCTAGTGGTGCAGCATTGTTTATCCGCTCACATGTTTATCATGAAATGAAAGGGTTTGACGAGTTCTTTTTTGCCCATCATGAAGAAATAGACCTTTGCTGGCGCATACAGCTCGCAGGTTATACCATTTACTCCTGTCCTTCTTCTGTCGTATACCATGTCGGTGGTGGCACGTTACCAAAAGGAGATGCGAAAAAAACATTCCTCAATTTCCGCAACAACAGGATCATGCTTTCTAAGAATTTGCCTTTTGCGAAAAAATTATGGATCATGCCCGCCCGTAATTTGCTGGATGCTGTTTCCGCATGGAAATCGCTGTTCACCGGCAACAGCACTTACTTCATCACCGTTATCAGGGCGCATATCGCTTTTGTAAAATGGTGGCTGTTTCAACGCAGCAAAAGCATATTTCCAAAAAGCAAAACCGGGACTGTACACGGGTATTTTAAAGGAAACACCGCATGGCTTTATTTTGTAAAAAAGAAAAGGACATTTTTAGAAATTGTCAATAAAACAAAATGATTTTTTGACAACGAAACCTTATTTTTGTAACACAAAATTTTGCTATGAGCACTTTGCATGAATACGAGCAGGAGTTAAAAAAGTTCAGGACAAGGATTTTACCCATAGCTGGGTTCTTCATCCGCATTTCTTTTTTACCTGCAGTTATTTTGTGTCATTGCAATGGTTGTTGGGGGCTCTTACATGCTTTACACAAAGCGTTTTCATAAGCCCGAAGTCACGATCCAGGAAAGCACCCTGTACACTCCACAGTACAAATAATCTTTTCAAAATTTTTTTACAAAAGGTGTAATACCTATTTTTGCACCCCTTCAGTTCTTTGGACGTTGGAACGCCGTTCCGACAAAATAATGAACCGAAACTGTGTTTCGGCAAACATGCGGAAGTAGCTCATTTGGTAGAGCACGACCTTGCCAAGGTCGGGGTGGCCGGTTCGAGCCCGGTCTTCCGCTCCAAAAATCCTCCGGCCCTGGTTGGCGGAGGATTTTTTTTGAGCCCAGCTATATTGCTAGTAGGATCACCTGTTGCGTCGCACTCTTATACGTTCGGTAATTCTATTCAGCAATGTTCGAACAGCTCTTACAGTATTGCCCTGGTGGTGGAATTGGTAGACACGTCCCGATTAATATCGGGATGGCCCGCAACGGTCGTAACGGTTCAACTCCGGGAAACAAATAGTTCTTAAATAACTTTACATCACATGCCCTGGTGGTGGAATTGGTAGACACGTCCCGATTAATATCGGGATGGCCCGCAACGGTCGTAACGATTCAACTCCGGGAAACAAATAGTTCTTAAATAACTTTACATCACATGCCCTGGTGGTGGAATTGGTAGACACGTCCCGATTAATATCGGGATGGCCCGCAACGGTCGTAACGATTCAACTCCGGGAAACAAATAGTTCTTAAATAACTTTACATCACATGCCCTGGTGGTGGAATTGGTAGACACGTCCCGATTAATATCGGGATGGCCCGCAACGGTCGTAACGATTCAACTCCGGGAAACAAATAGTTCTTAAATAACTTTACATCACATGCCCTGGTGGTGGAATTGGTAGACACGTCCCGATTAATATCGGGATGGCCCGCAACGGTCGTAACGATTCAACTCCGGGAAACAAATAGTTCTTAAATAACTTTACATCACATGCCCTGGTGGTGGAATTGGTAGACACGTCCCGATTAATATCGGGATGGCCCGCAACGGTCGTAACGATTCAACTCCGGGAAACAAATAGTTCTTAAATAACTTTACATCACATGCCCTGGTGGTGGAATTGGTAGACACGCAGGACTTAAAATCCTGTGACCCGCAACGGTCGTAACGGTTCAACTCCGTTCCGGGGCACTAAAAGCGATCATTTATTGATCGCTTTTTTTATTTATGTACCTCGTTTACATTTTATATTCTGAAAAATGTGACAAGCATTATATCGGCTATTGCACAGATATGTCTGCCCGACTTCAACGACACAACAGCGGAATGGTAACTGCAACCCTTAATTGCAAACCATACATTGTCAAAGCCACAAAATCATTTCCAACTGAACTGGAAGCCAGAAAGAAGAACTCCGGCTAAAGAAACAAAAGAGCAGAAAATATCTTGAATGGCTGATTGCTGGGAATTGGCAGACACGTCCCGATTAATATCGGTATGACCCGCAACAGTCGTAACGGTTCAACTCCGTTCCGGGGCACTAATAAAAAAGCGATTCAATAAAATGAATCGCTTATTATTTACAATCATCAACCAATTCAATTTCAATAATAAGCGTTATCACTTACCTTAATATCTGTTCAATATTATAAGTGTAGAAAAAACTCTAACCCCTGTAGAATTTATACCAGTTATTATCTCAAAGTATTACGACTTCACTTCAAGAACGGTTACTATTATTACAATTATGTATAAAAAAATTTATAGTCAATATTTTTTTAATCCTATCAAAATCAATTAACAAGATTTTTTGAAAAAAATAAGAATAGGTATTCTACGAAGTACATGTACTCAATCTAAATTATGAAACACTTAAAAACGACACAATTAGAAGGTTTTATAAATTGACGGTATAATTATTTGTCGTATATATCCCAAGCTACACGAGTTGATTTTGCTTTTTTGTACCCTATGGCATTACTTAAACTGGCTTTATGAAAAGTGAATTTTACCAATCCACCCGAAAACCTATATCCTTTGATTCGAATGCCGACACCAGTAAACTAATCTCATTTGCTGAAAACGATTTGTTATCACTTGCTGACGCCGTCATTCCAAAAGAAATTTTTTCTGCTCCGGGTAATAAAAATGACAGGCTGAAAAAAATCGCCGCCCTTATACATAAGAATGATAAATCAAAAGGGTTGGTCGGGATTATACTTCATGATAAAAATGGTAAGCAGGTAATTGCTAATAAAATTGCCGAACGGCTATATAATGGCTCTAAGGCGGAAACTATCAACCACCTATGGAAAACCGGAGAAGTTCTCTCCAACAACAAATCTGTCCCCCTTGAGAACTCCCCTTTTATGCAAGCCTTGCATACCGGGAGATCACAAAGAAGATCATTTCGTATCCTATTGAAGAACGGAGAGCAGCGATGGCTATTCTTTCACTCCAAACCCCTACTTGAAAAAGGTGAAACCCATGCCAGCGGCGTTGTATCAAGTGTTATTGATATAACAAATGAGAAGCAACTGGCGCATTACATAGAGGACAGAAACGACCTGGTTCTGTCCTTTATGAAAGAGACACCCAACCCTGCATGGATTGTTGATGAAGATGGTCGTCTCATTTTCGCCACCGCTGCTTTTTTTTCTTACTTCAATTTAAAAGAGAAGGAAACGATTGGAAAAAACCTGGCCGAACTGGTGCCCCCGCAGCTTTACCATTCCTTATATGCAAAGCACCTCAAAGTTCTTAACTGCGGTAAATCTTTAAAAACAGTTGAGCAAATAAAATTGGCCAACGGCAGTTCTTTCACTTCGTATGTCAACCTGTTTTTAATAAAAAATGGAGAACAAAAACTGGTAGCAGGTCATTCGGTTTATCTTGGTAAGAGTTCCCGCATCAAAGCAAGACAAAGAGAAACAAAGGAAAACATGCTCCTGCTAAGCCATGCCAGTTCCGATGCTATCTGGGAATGGGATATCATGACCGGCCGCATTTACCAGAATAAGGCATTGATGAATTTGCTCGGGTATAAATCCACCATTTCAGCAGTCTTTCATGGTGGTTACGGCATATACATCCTGACGATATGTCTTGTATAAAAAATAAAATCAAAGAAGCTGCGCAAAAATGTGAGCCCTCCTGGAAAGAACAATACAGGTTCCGCTGCGCAGATGGTACTTATAAATATATACAAGACCGGGGCTATGTGATTTATGAAAATGATTTGCCGGTAAGAATGATTGGCTCCCTCACAGATATATCGCAAATCAAAAAGCTGAAAGATCAATTAACCAATGAAAAGATAAGAAGCCATATAGAAATTTCGGAAACCGCATTACGGGTGCAGGAAATGGAACGTACCAAAATCGGGCAGGAATTGCATGATAATGTAAACCAGATATTATCTACTGCGAGGCTGTTTGTTGATATTACGCACCCCGTTACTGAAAAAGATCAGCAAGCGAGGGAGAAAAGCCTGGAATATATTTCACTGGCGATTGAAGAAATCCGCAAGCTCTCGAAAGAATTGGCGGCGCCCCAACTCAAAGAAAAAGGGTTGGCTGACAACATCAAGATCATGATTGATGATATTCATTTAGCATCGCCGATACGTTTTAAATTAACATATGACCATGATTTAAAATTATTATCAGCCAGTAAAAAAATAGTTCTTTTTAGGATAGTTCAAGAGCAGGTGAAAAACATTCTGAAACATAGCGAAGCGAAAACAGCAGGCATATCATTCTCTGTAAAAAATGGGGAAGTAATCCTGGAAATATGGGATGACGGAAAAGGTTTTATCCCGCAACAAACTCACCAGGGAATCGGGCTTTCCAATATGCGGGAAAGAGTGATGATGTATGACGGGAAAGTGGATATTGATGCCAGGCCGGGTAAGGGATGCAGGTTACATGTAACGCTTCCAGTAAATTGAGAAATGTTGAGGTAGTCTATAAACCGTCGGGGTAGTCCAAACAGCGACCTGCAATGGGTCGCTGTTTTTATTTAATTTAAACCATCGAAACCTTTTACACGATATTACTATTTTGCAAAAAGAGAATTATAAAAAATGATCGTTTTACTAAAATCAGTTTCTGATTGTCCGCTTAATCCGTTGCTCTTGATATAAGCTTTTACTTCTTCTTTTTTGCTTTTTAGCAAATCAGGAATATCTTTTACTTTTTTTATCCGTGTATAATCTGAATCTAATACGATAAAATACTGATCCGAAGTACTGATTTGTTCTTCGGTAGCAGCGGAATTAAAAACAGTTTCTTCCGTTAATTTTTTTTCTATACGTTTATATAAGCGGGCCTTGCCATCTACAAGCAATTGATACCAGCCTGTGGCCATATTTTCTGGAAATTGATAAAACGCTGAGTTATGAAATGTGTAGGTTTTATCAGTGACAGGATCTTTAATGCTAACACTGCGTAAAGGAGTGGTTACTGTCATATTCTGACCATGATCCATATATAATACCGCTCCTTCCAAAAGATCCAGGCGTATCTGCATATCATTTTGAATAGTACCCTCGCTCATTTGCACTTCTCCGGGCATCCAGCTATCGCTGAAATAGGGAGAGCCATGAGCCACCTTCTCATATTTCGCCGGTGCAGCTTCGGAAGCTACCTTTTTTTGGTTATACAACATGCCACCACCGCGATTTTGTATGATATCTATCTTTTGTGTATGACCTGCAAAAGAAAAAGAAATAAAAAGCAGAATTGGAAGTGATAGTTTTCTCATGTGTTCAGGTTTATAAGATTGTAAATTGGTTTGTATAAAGATAAATAATCCGGAATAGATACAAAAGTATTCCTTATATATTTGATTGTTAATACTTTCCGAAACTTTCCCGTCTACGCATCCAGGCCAAAATGCGATGTCGTTTTTATTATTTGTAGATTTGAAACAAAACTATAGCACCAATGCCCGCTGAAATAAAATGTCCGAATTGTGGCCATGAATTTGAGCCCAATGAAATGATCAGGGAAGAAATTAAAAAAGAGGCCAACATTAAAGCCGAAGAATGGAAAAAGAAAAAAGAAAAAGAATTTGCTGAAGAAAAAACCAAGCTACAGCAGCAGATGGAAGAAACGTTGCGTAAAAGCATAGGCACCGATTTTGAAAATCAGCTTCGAATGCTGAAGCAAAATAATAAAGACAACGAAGAAAAATTGAAGCTAGCCCGTCAAAAAGAGTTGGAATTTTTGCAAAAAGGCTATTAAAAACTTGCCCGCTTGGTAAGCCTCCTGATGGAGTGCCATGCCCGGGAATAGCAACGGGGGCTAATTGCTGCGCACTGGTTGCGCCATTATAAATAACAGTTGTATGATCGCCGGGAGAAGATATCCATGCCGTGCCTGTGGCGCTGAAAGCAATGCCCCAACCGTTGATCAAATGGGCGTCTACCCTTGCGCCAGTAAACGTCGCATCGGTTGCTACCGTGTTTACAACGGTAAAGCTTTGTTTGCTGGCGGGTGTTTCTTCTTCTTCGTCTTTATCGCAACTGCTGAGACTCGCAAGAATAACCAAACTAGTGAAGCCTGTAATAAAACGTTTGGCTGAAGTGCTGATCAGATTTTCCATGATAATTATTTAGTGTTAAAGATGAAATAGTGAAATAGTATGTTATCATAGGATATTCCGTTCTTACGTATCGTGATATCTTCTCAAAGGGTGTACCGCATTGACAAAAAAGAAGTTTCTTTTTTATATAAGAGAATAAAAGTTTTTTGAGGCAACTTTTAGAAAAAAAATACGATTGGCGAATATTTTTTTATTTATAAAATAAATGGCGCAGAATAGAAGAGAGAGAAGATTCCGCATAGTATACGAAAGGTATTAAAAACAAAAAGCCCCCGGAATACCGGGGGCCTCGTGGAGCTGGCGGGAATCGAACCCGCGTCCAAACATATTCGCCGAAAGCTTTCTACATGCTTATCCTGGTTTGATTGTTTCGGGAGACAACTGGAAAACCAAGCGACCGATCATCTCCTTAGCTGCATAGTCTTAAGTTACAGTCACAGCCTTCTGTAACAGCATTCTGTATTTGTTTTGAGTCGGCGGCGGTGCAAGGTAACAGAACAACCTGCGGTCGCGGCCCTAATGACTAACTAATCACTGATTAGGCAGCCATGGCATACTGTGTATTGCCATTTGAAGTTTGAATATTCAGATTAACGTGCTAATTATCCAACGCACGGCATGCTTACACCTTCAAAGATCTATGCTGTCGATACCGGGACAGCCCCATTTTTTAGTTATCAGTTAAGAGTTCATAGTTAGGAGTCGATACTCTGAACTCCTGGCTCTTAACTCTCAACTATTATTTTCCCCAACCAAACCAATCGTTTCCATTGGCGTATATCATTAATGCGAATAGAAGAACCATGCCAACTATCTGGGCATATTCTAAAAATTTTTCGTTTGGTTTTCTCCTCGTGATCATTTCATACAACGTGAACATCACATGTCCTCCATCTAACGCCGGGATAGGCAAAAGATTCATGAATGCAAGGATGATAGATAAAAATGCGGTAATGTTCCAGAATGCTTCCCAACTCCAGGTGGTAGGAAATACAGAACCGATTGCTTTGAAACCTCCTACTCCTTTATATGCTCCTGTTTTTGGATTTAATATCAACTTGAATTGATCAATATAAGAACTTAATTTTTCTCCAGCTTTTTTAAAGCCTGCAGGAAACGCTGCAAAAAACGAATATTTCTTAACAATCACAGTGTAGAAACCCAAACTATCATATTGTTCATCCGTTAGCAAAGCAAGCTCCAACCTCCCATCACTTGTTACCTTGTTCTGAAGGTGCAGCGTATCTGTATTTCGTAAAACTTTAATAGCAACTACACCATTCTTATGTTGTGAAGCAACAGTATTTACCTCATCCAAGAATTGTACTGGTTGATCATCTACAGCTATGATACGATCAAATGGAAGCAATCCGGCTCTTTTCCCATATAAAGTATCTTTTTCATCATACTTACCTATGATGGTTGGAAGGCGCTGCGCCATCAGGCTCCTCCTTTTTTTATCCTTTCGTGTAATCAGCTTATCAATTACATCTATAGGCAGGTTCACTTTTTGAACCTGGCCATTTCTTTCAATTACTACCTCTTTCCCGCCAATTAATATATCTACCTGGATGTCTTCAAAATATTTAACAGAGTCTCCGTTTATAGAAATGATTTTATCACCACTTTGAAACCCAAATTTGTTCATAAGAGAATCAGTGACCCATATACCGTTTTTCACACTTGAATTAGGTATGTTTCTTTCACCCCATATCATCAGCACAAAAGCATACACCACAAATGCCACCAGCACATTCATAATAATACCACCAAGCATGATGATCAAACGCTGCCAGGCCGGTTTACTTCTGAATTCCCATTCTTTCGGCGGCTGCTTCATAGCTTCTTTGTCCATGCTCTCGTCAATCATTCCCGAAATCTTTACATAACCGCCCAACGGTAACCAACCAATACCATACACGGTATCACCTATTTTCTTTTTCACCAATGCAAACCATGGATCAAAAAAAAGAAAGAATTTTTCTACCCTGCATCCAAACCATTTCGCGGTAATATAATGCCCGAATTCATGAAGAACGATCAGTATGGATAAAGCAAGGATCAATTGACCCGCCTGCACACCTACAGAAGCCCAGTTTATTGCTAATAGAGTCATGTCTATTTAATGAGTTCTTTAATAAGTAAATAGCCTGCAAATATCTGTGAAATATCCAAACATTCAGAGCCCGTTGGTCAAATATTTGAATTTATTAAGATTTAGGGGAAAGTGGTAAGGTTTAAGCGCCAGTCCTTTAAATGAAAAAGTTATTATGTTACCGGCTGCATTGCTATGCGCAGCATCCTGTGGACTATCGGCTTCGTTGCGTCGCTCCCGATAGCTATCGGGACTTCATCTTCCTGTTCTCTACTGAGCAATTGTCGAAGACCCCGATGTTTGTGGGGGCGATGTCTCCAATATTTATCAGAGTTATTTCACTAATGAAAGAAATTTCTACCGTCACAAACTAACTATAAACTATGAACCATGAACTATCAACCTTCTTATAGGCTAATCAACTCAGCAGCATACATCCTTGCTTCGCCGTCGCTTTCAAAATATTGTTCCAATGTGGGAGATTCTATATAGGAGACTTTGTGCATTGTTTTTTCAATCACATCCGTCATATCGAGGAAGTTAATACGATTTTTTAAAAACGCATATACTGCTATTTCATTCGCTGCATTCATCACCGAAGGAAGATTACCACCTTTATTCAATGCTTCTGTGGCCAGCACCAAATTTTTAAATGTGCGAAGGTCAGGTTCTTCAAACGACAACGTACTTACTTTTTTAAAATCATATCTCGGGAAATTATTCGGCAGCCGTTTTGGAAAAGCCAGTGCATACTGAATCGGCAATTTCATATCCGGCAATCCCATCTGCGCTTTGATACTGCCATCTTCAAACTGCACCATGCTGTGTATAATACTTTGCGGATGAATCACCACTTGTATCTGTTCCGGGCTCAGGTTGAATAACCATTTCGCCTCGATCATTTCCAAGCCCTTATTCATCAGCGTCGCAGAATCAATCGTCACCTTTGCACCCATCGTCCAGTTCGGGTGTTGCAGCGCATGCTCCCTTTTTACATTAACAAGGTAATTGGGTTTTCTTCCCAAAAAAGGCCCGCCCGATGCAGTGAGAATTACTTTTTCAATTTTGTTTCTTGTTTCACCAACAAGACATTGAAAAATGGCGGAGTGTTCCGAATCAACGGGAATAATAGGAACTTTTTTCTCTACCGCTTTTTTCATTACATAATCACCGGCGACTACTAATGTTTCTTTATTTGCCAGCGCAACGGCTTTACCAATATCTATAGCTTTTAACGTTGGTCGCAACCCTGCGTAGCCCACTATACCTGCTAACATCAAATCATAACAATCTATCGCAGCGCTTTCTTCCAACGCTTTTTCACCAGCGAAAACTTTGACAGAGGTGGAAGCCAGCGCTTCTTTTACTTTCTGGTATTTTTTTTCATCACCGATGACAACGATATTAGGATTGAATTGTATCGCTTGTTTAACCAGTAATTCATCATTACTATGTGCGGTAAGAATTTCAGCGGAAAATTTATCAGGATTGGCAGCAATGATCTCCAGCGCCTGCCTGCCAATGGAACCCGTGGACCCAAACAAAGCGATCCGCCTCGCACCATCTTCAGTTAAAGTTTGTTTAACAGCTGTACTCTTTTTTGGGTGACGTTCACTCATTATAATTCTGGATTATTTCAGGCATTTAATTTTCAGACCATTTGGCCAGATCATCTGCTATTTTCCTGTCATTGCTTAATCTTGGTACTTTGTTCTGCCCGCCTAATTTACCGATTGATTTCATATAATCAATAAAACCATTCTTGCGGATCGGCGTCAACTTCAACGGGTTTAAAATATTGCCCCCAACGAGATTATCATAATAAACGTTTTTATTGCGCATGTGTTTTTCCAAAGCGCCTGCAAATTCATTCAGGTTATCAGGTTTATTTTCAAATTCAACAAACCATTCATGGTACGATTTACTGTCTCCGGCGCTTACATAGGGCGCCACTGTAAATTCAGTGACGTGAACATGTGCTTCTTCCGCTGCTTTCAGTAAACTGTACTCCACTTCTTCTCCAATTACATGCTCACCAAAAGCTGAAATAAAATGTTTGGTCCTGCCTGTCACCACGATGCGATAGGGATTAGTTGAAACAAATTTCACCATATCACCGATATTATATCCCCACAGCCCGGCATTATTACTGATGACCAGCGCATAATTTTCACCCACTTTCACATCACGCAATAAAATCCTTGTAGGATTATCATTGAATATTTCTCCGGCCGGAACAAATTCAAAAAAGATACCGCTATTGGTATTTAATAATAAGCCTTCTGCATTTTGCGAATCCTGGAAAGCGAAAAATCCTTCACTCGCCGGATATAACTCAATTGTATCTATTTTTTTACCGATACTTTCAAACAACTTTGCTTTGTAGGGTTCAAAATTCACGCCACCTTGCACCATCACGCTAAAGTTGGGAAACACCTCGTTGATCTTTTGTCCTTTTCTTTTTATTATTTCATCAAAATACATCTGCATCCATGGTGGTATACCACTGATCAGCGCCATGTCTTTATTTATCGTTTCATCAACGACCTTTTGCAGTTTCGTTTCCCAATCTTCAATGCAATTCGTTTCATAAGAAGGAAGCTGGTTCTTGCGCAGGTAACCTGGTACATGATGGTTCACGATGCCGCTTAATCTACCCGTTGGTATCCCTCCTACTCTTTCCAGCTCCGGGGAACCGGAAAGAAAGATCATTTTGCCATCCGCAAATTTGGAATTGCCGGTTTCCGCCATGTAGCAAAGAAGTGCGTTGCGGGCGGTATTGATATGATTGGAAATAGATTCTTTGCTGATCGGTATATATTTCATACCGCTGGTGGTGCCGGAGGTTTTGGCGAAATAGATCGGCCTGCCTTTCCAGAGCACATTGTGTTTGCCTTCCTTTACCTGGTCGATGAACGGCCGGAGCTGTTCATAATCCCGGATGGTGACCGCCTGCCTGAATTCTTCGTAAGAATTTACCTTGTCAAGGCCGGACTGTTTGCCAAATTCGGTAGCCCTGCCCGTCTTAACCAGGCTTTTGAGGATAGCGTCCTGGTCTTCAACGGCCGTAGCCATTCCTTTCCGGATACCTTTATATATATAGGAAGCAAAGGGTTTTGCTAAAAACGACTTTATTTTCATAATTCATTGAAAGCCCGAGGCCGCAAAGATAAAGAAGCTGGGATAAACGGGATATTTTGTGGATTATAAAATTGGGAGGTTCCGTTTGCCGGATGGATATTTCCCCTTACCTTTGCATCCCTAATTTTCTTATTATGATAGCAGTTATAAAAGTCGGCGGACAGCAATTTAAAGTGGAAAAAGACCAGACAATTTATGTGCCCCACCTGGAAGGCAAAGCTGGCGATAATTTAGACCTTGAAGTTTTGCTTGCCGGCGCTGATGATGGTAAAGTTTCTATTGGTTCCGCCATCAAAACAAAAGTGAAAGCCGAGATCGTTGATCATGTAAAAGGTGAGACGGTGATCGCATACAAACAAAAAAGAAGAAAAGGTTTTCACAAAAAGAAAGGTCACCGTACTGCTTATACAAAAATTAAAGTAACAAGCATCGCTTAATAAATTTCAAACTTGCTACAGTAAGTAAACTGTAAGTTGTTATTTAAAAAAATAAAAAATTATTTCTCATGGCACATAAGAAAGGTGAAGGCAGTGTAAAGAATGGTCGTGATTCACAAAGCAAACGTCTTGGTGTGAAAATTTTTGGTGGCCAGGCTGCTATCGCCGGTAATATCATCGTTCGTCAACGCGGAACAGTTTATCATCCTGGTAAAAATGTTGGTGTTGGAAAAGATTATTCTTTGTTTGCATTAAGCGATGGTGTTGTTGAATTTCGTAAGGGACGTAACGATAGAACATACATTTCTGTCAAGCCGATTGAAGCTTAATCAATCCCTCATTACTACTTTTTTCTAAAAAAAATTTGGGCAGTATAAAATAAATGTTATTTTTACTGTTGACAACCCATTTTTACTAATCATTAAATTCTAAAAAAATGGCAACTAAGAAAAAAGTAGCTAAGAAAAAAGCAGCTCCAAAGAAAAAAGCCGCTAAGAAGAAAGCTGCGAAAAAAAAGAAATAAGTTGAAGATTTCTTAAAAAGTGATAACGAGTCCCGACACAATCGGGACTCTTTTTTTTATTGTTTATTCCCTATTTTCCGAAGGGAAATGCATTTACCACCTCCTATTTAATAACAGAATAAATCTTCGCTATCCGCTATACTTATCTTCTTCGTTAGATTGTCAACTTTTTTTAAATTGCATGTATGGACAATGCTGCTATCGCCGATAATTTCTCCCTGCTTTCAAAATTGATGGATATAAATGGAGAAAATTCATTCAAAACGAAAACATACTCCATTGCAGCATTTCACATCGAAAACCTTCCCGCACCGCTAAAAGACACTCCCCGGGAAAAATTATTTACAATTAAAGGCATTGGCGACAGCATTGGCAAAAAAGTGATAGAAATGCTTGACACGAATAATCTTGTTGTATTGCAGGAATATTTATTGAAGACACCACCCGGTGTAGTGGAGATGTTGCATATAAAAGGAATTGGCCCAAAGAAGATACATACTATTTGGAAAGAAATGGAAATTGAATCCATTGGTGAATTATTATATGCCTGTAATGAAAACAGGTTAACACTATTCAAAGGCTTTGGAGAAAAGACACAACAGAACGTACAGGAAGCGATAGAGTTTTATATGCAGAACCAGGGAAGTTTCCTGTACGCACAGATGGGAGAAGTATTTCCACAGATAGATGGTTATCTTAAAAAAATATTTTCTGCGGATAAAGTACATGTCACCGGCGCTTACAGAAGACAAGAGTTGATCATTGAAGAATTGGAATTTATTGTACTGGAAAGCATAGAAACAATAAAACCAAAATTTCAAACGGCTCAACCGCCCGAATTGCTGGAAGAAACAAATGCTTTTATTCTATACCGGCTAAAGAACGGTTTAAAGCTTAAATTATATTTTGGCGGGAAAAGCAAAACGGAGCAATTGTTTAAAACAACAGGCTCCGCTGATTTCCTTGATGCTTTCCGGAAACAATTTCCAGCTATCAAGTATGATACAATCAGTAATAAAGAAGACGACGGAATTTTCAGCAATGCAAAAATTCAATATATACCACCTTTCTTAAGAGAAAAACCTGGCATTATTGAAAAGGCGAAAAAGAATGCGTTGCCAGAATTGATACAGCCGGAAGATGTAAAGGCCATTATTCACAGCCATAGCAACTGGAGTGATGGAACGAATACGGTTGAAGACATGGCGAAACAATGTATCAGTAAAGGCTTTGAATACCTGGTTATTTCAGATCACTCCAAAGCCGCTGCATATGCCAAGGGACTTACTGAAGAAAGAATAAGAGAGCAACATAAGTATATTGATGAGCTGAATAAAAAATTAAGCCCTTTTAAAATATTTAAGAGCATCGAATGTGATATTCTAAATGACGGCAGTTTGGATTATACCAATGATGTATTGGCCACATTCGATCTTGTCATCGCATCCGTACACAGTAACCTGAAGATGACTGAAGAAAAAGCGATGATGCGGGTAATAAAAGCGATCACTAACCCTTACACTACTATTCTCGGACATCCAACCGGAAGGTTATTACTAAGCCGTAAAGGTTATCCTCTTGATCATAAACAAGTCATAGATGCCTGCGCTGCACATAACGTAGTAATAGAATTAAATGCCCATCCCCGCCGTCTTGATATTGACTGGCAATGGATCGATTACGCCATTGAAAAAAATGTACTTATTTCTATTGACCCTGATGCGCATAGCCTGGATGGATATAATGATATTAAATACGGCGTACTTGCTGCGCAGAAAGGCGGACTGACGAAAGAGCAAAACCTCAGTAGTTTTTCGTTGAAAGAGTTTGAAGAGTATTTGGCTAAGCGAAGAAAACTAAGAGGTGTTTAAATTGTATTTGGAAAGCTTAAAAAGGAATTTCGCATAAGAATATATACTCGTCTTCATATAGTTATTAGCTGCAGTCCGGGCTAAGCGAATGAATCTGATCAAAAAAATATAACTTCATTTTTAAATTGGCTGCGTTTCAATAGATATTTAGAAACAATAGAAATTGAATTTTCCTGAAGCCATTTGAAAATGGGATAGTTAAATAGCGATGCCGTACCTTTTCCACTGCTACTCTTCAAATAAAAAATAAAAAGATGAAAAAAAACGTATTGCTTGTCATCTTATCATGCATTTTATTATCTGCTGCCACAGCTCAGGAATGGAACGTTGTTTCCACAAAAATTTTAAGCCCATGGGCTGCACAGGTCAATCCTTCCAATCCTTTACCGGAATACCCGCGGCCACAATTGGTGCGGAATAATAATTGGACAAACCTGAACGGGCTTTGGCAATATACCATTCTTCCAAAAGAACAAATCACTATTCCTGCAAATTTTTCAGGAAATATCCTGGTGCCTTTTGCGGTAGAATCCGCCTTATCAGGTGTAGTCAAAACGGTGGGCAAGGACAGTGTACTTTGGTATAAAAGAATGATATCGGCTACTTCCAACAAGGACAAAAGAACATTGCTGCATTTTGGCGCTGTTGACTGGCTGTGCGATATCTATATTAACGGTACAAAAATAGGAACACACCAGGGCGGGTACGATCCATTTTCTTTTGATATTACGGATGCATTAAAGAAAGGTTCGCAACAAGAAATAGCAGTCCGGGTTTGGGATCCCTCTGATGATGGGCCTCAACCACGCGGCAAACAAGTTAAAAGACCCAACGGTATTTGGTATACTCCTGTAACAGGTATCTGGCAAACAGTTTGGTTAGAGTCGGTTGCCAACACATATATAATAGCTACTAAACAAACCCCTGATGTTGACAAACAATTATTGCATGTGTCTGTGCAATTGCAAAACATGCAGCAAGGAGATCAATTAAAAATTTCCGCATGGGATGGCAATAATAAAATAGCGGAAGAAATAATGAGTGGAAGTGAAATCGATCTGAAGATCGTTACTCCAAAATTATGGTCGCCTTCCCGTCCTTTTTTATACGATCTTAAATTTTCCATACTTCGCAAAGGCAAAGTAATAGATGAGGCAAGCGGCTATTTTGCTATGCGCAAAGTTTCAATGGGGCCGGATAAAAATGGCATTCAACGAATGCTTTTAAATGACCAGTTTGTTTTTCAATACGGCCCGCTCGACCAGGGATGGTGGCCTGACGGCTTATATACTGCGCCAACTGATGCAGCATTGAAGTTTGACATTGAAAAAACAAAAGAGATGGGATTTAATATGATCCGTAAACATGTAAAAACAGAACCCGCCCGCTGGTACCGTTATTGTGATGAAATGGGTATACTGGTTTGGCAGGATATGCCGAGTGGTGATTTAGGAAACCGCTGGGAATCCCGTCCGGGAATATTTGGACGTGCTACAGATAAAGCAAGAACACAAGAATCGGAGAAAGTTTTTCGTGAAGAATGGAAAGAAATCATGCAGGACTTACACAACTTTCCAAGTATTATCGTTTGGGTACCGTTTAATGAAGCATGGGGACAATTTAAAACAAAAGAAATTGTAGAGTGGACGATGCAAAAAGATCCCTCCCGTCTCATCAATACCGCCAGTGGCGGAAACTTTGAAACAGTAGGCCATATAATGGACTTGCACAATTACCCCGAACCTTTGATGCCACAACCCGATTTGTTCGGCGCTTCAAGAATATTGGTATTGGGGGAGTTTGGCGGATTAGGATTACCGATAGAAGGCCATACATGGCAGGATAAAAATAACTGGGGCTATGGGGCAAGTTTTAAAAATAAAGAAGAATTATTTAAAAGATATTCAGAATTCATTGATCGCATTCCCGGATATATTGAGAAAGGGTTATCGGCGGCAGTGTATACACAAACAACCGACGTTGAAATAGAAATAAACGGGTTAATGACCTACGATAGAAAAGAAATTAAAATGCCTGTTACGCAACTTAAAACGATTCATGCTAAATTGTATGATCCTGTGCTTGGTAAGATGGCGGTGAAATAAAAAGAAATGTATTAATTTCCTATAAGGCACGAAGAGCACAAAGTTTATTTGTTGACTATTAGTATTCTTGTGGGAAAAATATTTTTAAACTATTAATTGTGTATAGACAGAATGCGATTACAATTTCAACGCTACTTTCTTCCCCGTCTTTACCGCTTTGTAAATCGCATCGATAATTTTCATGTCCTTTAAACCTTCTTCCCCATCTACAGGCACGATGGGTTGCTTGCCCTGCAAAATGATGGCGGACATTTCTTCCATCTGAACGGTTTGGTGCGTTACATGCGGATGTGTTAGTTCTCCTTTATTAGTACGTCCCTTTATTGGGCCATAATTTGTTGACGGCTGCATTTCCGCAAATCCCTTTTCCGCATTGAGATAAAATTTATCAAGACCGTTCATGTTATAAGTAGATAAACATGATGCTACGGCGCCACTTGGGAAACCGAATTGAAATAAGATTGTTTCATCAACACCTTCTTTAAATTTTACCGGGTCGGTTTTTGTTTCCTGCGCTGTTACCCAGATTGGATCTTCGCCAATCATGTACCGGGCGCCATTGACGGCATAAATACCGATATCCATCATAGAACCGCCGCCGGCGAGTTGTTTATTTAATCTCCATTGAGTGGGGTCTCCGATCTTGAAGCCGCATAATCCCTGGAAGAAATTAATTTTTCCCAATTCACCATCTTTACGCATACGAATGATCTCGAGAGTTTTGGGTTCGAAGTGCATGCGATAGCCTACTAATAATTTTACATTCGCTTTTTTGCATGCATCTATCATTTCTTGTGCATCCTTTGCATTTACTGCCATTGGCTTTTCGCTGATCACATGCTTACCAGCTTTTGCTACTCTTATAGCCGCCTCTTTGTGTAATAAGTTGGGGGTAGTAATGTATACCGCATCGATGTCCGGGTTATTTTTTATCGCATCATAACTTTCATAGTTATAGCAATTCTTCTCGGAAATAATATATTTCGTTTGCCAGTCTTTTAATTTAGATGGCGTACCGCTGATAGCGCCTGTTAATTTCGCCGCCTGACATGCTACCATTGCGTCGGCCACACGGGTACCATAACTTCCAAGTCCAAGGATCGCCACTTTCAGCACAGGCCCGTCATAAGGTTTGTCATTACCAAATTGGTGTAATAAGGGCAGCACTACAGCTGATGCAGTTATTTTTTGTAAAAAATCGCGGCGTGATTGCATAACAGATCGTTTAGGATTAAGAATTGAATGAAAGATTTTTGATCACCAAATATCAGGTTAAAATAAATATAGTTTATGACTATTTGAAATTAGTTTGAGGTAAATGAACGATCCTTCGTTGAACTTCTCAATAAGACTGATGCTAAATTGAAGACAGTACGACATTGCCCAGTAGAGAACAGAAAGATGAACGGAGCGCCGCAACAGGCGATGCTAGTAGCAATGCAGTTGGGCAAATAATTGAGTTACTATTAAAAAATGTACTACTCTTTAATTCGCTTCCGGTAATTCAACATAAAATGTTGTGCCTTTTCTTTCCTGTGTTTCAAACCAAATTTTTCCTTTAGCTTGCTCCACTATTCCTTTACACATGGCGAGGCCGAGGCCGGTACCTGATGATTTAGTCGTGAAGTTGGGTATAAAAATTCTTGTGCGCATTTCAAGCGGGATACCTTCTCCGTTGTCTTTTATACTTACACGTACCCAATTTTCAAGGCCAGTTTCATCTATTTGAATATTGCAATCACGGTCACCGCATGCTTCTATCGCATTCGCAATAAGATTGGTAAATAAACGGTTCATCTGCGTTTTATCCGCATTGATCATTACAGGTCTTTGTACCGGCCGCCAGATAAAATTAATACGGGAATCGGTACGGTATAATTCGTGCAGCGATTTGATCACTTCATGCAGGTCGAATGTTTCAACGTTTATATTACCAATGTTTGCAAACTGCGAAAAATCCGCGGCGATCTTGGCCAAATGATCTATCTGTTCGACGAGAGTTTGTGCAACACTGCCTGTTAATTCCTGAACATTTGGTTGATTGCTGTTGATCGCTTTTTGTAAATATTGAATACTCAGTTTCATCGGCGTCAACGGATTTTTTATTTCATGCGCCACTTGTCTCGCCATTTCACGCCAGGCCCCTTCCCTCTCCGTCTTTGCTAAAGCTTCTGCGCTTTCGCCCAATTTCGCTACCATTTTATTATATTCTGTTACGAGGGTGCCGATTTCATCATCGCGGTTCCATGTTATTTCCTCATTTAACTTACCAAGATTTACCTCTTTCATTTTATCACCGATGATAGAGAAAGACCGGGTGATACGATTAGTAACAAGCAATGCGATGAGGCCTGCTATTAAAAATATAAAAGCATTAAGGATAACAACTGTAACGATGAAATTTGAAATTTCCTGGTTCAGTTCCGGTTGTGATGCGAAGTAAGGAATGCTGAGATAAGCATACTCCTTTCCTTCATTGTCCCGCACGGGTGCATAGATACTGATATAGGAGAAGCTGGCGATCTTTTCATTTTGCACATGCTCCACCTGGTGCAGGCGGTTCAAATGATAAAATGCGATGGGATCAATCTTATTACTCAACACACCGTTTGTATACACGTTGCTGCCGGAAGAAACACGCAGGTCACCATTTAGATCATACACATTTACATCCACCCCATGTATATCCGATACTTCTTTTACCAGGCTTTGCAATCCATAGCTGGAAACGGAATCGTATAGTTTTGTTACGTTATCAAAAGTATTATGACTGGAAATTCTTTTTTCCATTTCATTCACCATGATCCTCATCGTACGGCTGAGCTTGTCGCTGTTGTTTTTATTATAACGGCTTTTAAAAAAGGAAATGGTAGCGATACTAATAACTACAAAACTGAAAATACTAATGAATATGATCGTACTATGCACCTGGCTCCGGATATTGAACCGGAAAAAGGTTTTAATTCCTTCCCAATCATAAACGGATTTCAGCAATAACGAAACCAATTGAACGACAAATACCATGAAAAGGAACGAACAAAAGATATAAGAGAACAAAGTGATCGTTTCAATGATCGTATATCTTTCCCTTACGATCACTACTACTTTTTTATTTGCCGCCTGGTACCAGAGCTCATCATAGCCGCCATTGATAATACGGTTAAACTCTTTGGAAAATTGTTTGCCGGTAAGCCTTGTCGGGAAGGGATATTTATTTGAAATTTTTATCAGCTTGTTCTGACTGTAAACAGCGGAAGAATATATCGGGGAATTTTCCGCTGCGTTTTCCCTGAACTGTTTGAATAGCTCCGGAAATAAAGCATCGCTGCCGTATTTTTTTGAATTGGAAATAATAAAAAAACTACCGATAACACTATCGGCCGTATTTTTTATCTCCCGTTTTGTAATATAAACGAACTTGTCAAAAGTGGGCTCGAAATAATAAAGATCAACACTTGATGTCGGATGCGATTGCAATGAAATAATAGTGCTCCACGTATCATAAGAAGTGCCGTCATCATTAAAGAGCGGGTTAGCTTTCGCATCATACACATACAGCTTCGTATCGTATTTGTTGAGGTATTCGCTGTAATTACCTGTTATGATGCTGTCCCTGATTTGCCTGCTTTTAATACTATCCGTAAAACGATAAAAATTCTCTTCGAGAAAATCATTGTCCAGGTACTTTAATGCGATGTTCATTAACCGCTCACTTGAAGGATCGGTTTGTACGGATAATTTTTCCGCATAAAATTTCCTTCGTTCCCATTCCGCTTTTTTATTTTCCGCCAGCATGATAGCGGCAATCGAGACAGAGAAAAAGAATATCCAAAAAAGGATTCCATCTATGTTGATACGTACACGGTTTAAAATTCTTCCCTTCCGGTTGACCAGCCATGTATACACCAGCAACCATAATAAAACCGGTAAATAGAAAAGCACAGTCGGGTCGCCTGATTTTACACTTAGATATACAAGACCGGAGAATCCTATTGCGAAATAAACCAACCAGATATTATTGCTGAAAAGCGGTAAGATGATACGGAATAAAAGCTGCGTAAAATAATAATAGGATAAAGACAGCGTGGCCAGTACGATAAAACCAACTACCGTGTATTTGTCCAGGCTAAAAAAATTGGTTACATCGAATGATATTTTTGAATCAACAACGATGCTGCGGATAACCGAAGAAAGAACGAACGTGGAGTAAATGAGAAAGCAAAGAGAAAGTATTCCAATCGTCCATTTTATCCACGAAGACCATTGCAAAGAAAGTGTTTGTACATGTTGTATACGGTACCAGGTAAATAATACAAACCAGCAGAAGAAAACGGAATTAATAAATAAATCACCCAATGAACGTTGTACAATATTCGACCCGTAAATGGAAGGATCGAATAGCTCAAACTGGCGGAGGTTTAATAAAAACGGGAAGAAATAAATAGCCAGGCGCAATACAAATAATGTAACGCCAAGGAACAATACTCCTTTCCATACCCGCTTGCGGGATAATGATTCAGCCAGGAGGTTTATAAAAAGTAATAAAAACGCTATTCCTCCAATGCGCAGCAGGATAGTCAGTTTACTATTATAAGGTACAGCGCCGGAATTCTTTTTTTCAAAATAAAAAAGCGTTTTACCGGATAAAGATTTTATAGGAAATGCCGTTGCTTCTTCACTTAATAATACCCGGCTATCAGCTGCGGGACTGTACACAAATTCCTGTGACAGGTATTGTGTTTCCAGGAAAAATTCTGAACGTACCGGCACCATCGCATATGCTATAACAGTTCCCTGCTGAAGGTGCAATAAACGTTTTATTATATAATAGTAACCATTGGAAAGATGCATGAACCGTTCCGTATCGCCAAGAGAATAAGTTTCAGCCGGTGGTAAAATAATTTGTGTGTTCCAAAAGCTGAGGGAGAGTATTCCATCGTTACTGACATTATATAAAAACAGACCGTATTTCTTTTTTACTACCTTACTAAATTCGCTTTCGGTAGCGGTATTCCTGGCAAGACGTGTAAGAAGGATAGTATCCCTTGTCAATGCATCGAAATCACGTTCCTCCTGATGAATATAACTTTCCGCCACCTTTACTTCCTCTGCTACCGAAGACCTGTTCGAGTAAAGTGTGTTAAATACAAAAGAAAGTGCGAACAATGCGATAGCAATCGACAGTAATAAAAGTTTCCAGAAAAAATTATTTGGTAAGCGTGGCTTCAC
>JBBCIG010000012.1:0-175847 GCA_037200685.1 Chitinophagaceae bacterium | reverse complement strand
ATAATAAAAAGTTATTTAATAGAAGTATATGCGAAGTAACCACAAAAAAAATTGCTAACTTTAAAAGACCGCTTTTAACCATGAAATTATTTTTTACAATAGGATTGTTGTTGATAACGGCGCAACTTTTCTCCCAGGATCGGCTCACCGACTTCACTGCTGTTGATGATAAAGCCCGTTTTATCGACTCAGACGATCCGGCTGTTTTAGCGCAAGAACTTACTGAATTTTGTCATAACGATAAGGAAAAAGTAAGATCAATTTTTCGTTGGATTACCGATCATATCACTTACTATAAAGCCACTCCTAAAAAAGCAAAAAGAAGAACAGCAGACGCCATGTATGAAGATGACGCTGATGATACTGCGGCATTAAAGCCTGTAACAGAAAGGATCGCTATAAAAGTTTTAAAGGACAGGAGAACACATTGCGAAGGTTATGCCAGGTTGTTCAAATCCCTTTGCGATCATGCGGGCATTCCTGCGCAGATTATCACCGGCTATGCCCGTACTGATGTTTTCCGAATGGAATCACAGTTCAAGACCAATCATTCATGGAATGCTGTTTATTTCGACAGCGCCTGGCATTTACTCGATGCTACATGGGCGAGTGGATTCACCACTACGTTCTCCGGCGATTTTGTAAAATATTATAATGAATATTATTTTCTTCCCGATCCCGCGGATTTTGCACGCCATCATTACCCCGATGATCTTCGCTGGACATTGCTCGATCATCCGCCAGCATTGGAAGAATTCCGGAAAACTCCATTTCACCAGCGGTCTTTCGTTAAGTATGGCATCACTGATTTTTATCCATCCCGCGGCACTATTGAAGCGTCATTAGGAGATACTGTTACTATAGAATTGGAAACGATGACGGGTCTTGTCAGGCCGATTGCTCCCGATTCCATTTGGGATGCAGAAACGCTTTTTATTACACCAATGGCTGCTTACGTAAAGCCCGGTTCTTCTTTATTAAATAAAAAAGTAGTTTATAAATTCCCGGTTGATTCTGATAAAGTGGAGTGGTTGCACATCATGTACAACGATGATGCGGTACTGCAGTACAAGCTTGCTATAAAGGATAAGAAAAGTATAGCGGGCAATTAAGCGTTAGCTTCCTCTTTGTGAACCCGTATTCGATTGCTTGCTCACAAATGCACCTGACTTCGGTTTTTGTATAAATTTGGAACCGCCTTGAGGATTAGCAGGACTACTTTTCTTGTTTCCTTTCTTCTTGTCCTTCTTATTTCCCTGGTTTAGCAATGACATAAATTAATAATTTTATCTGCCCTAAAGATACATGATTTCGAAATTTTTTAAAAATGATTTTATTGAGCCCGGCTGCAGTGCTACTATCAACTTCGTTGCGACGCTCCGTTCATCTTCCTGTTCTTTACTCAGCATTTGTCGAAGACCCCGATGTTTGTCGGGGCGTCGCTCCCGATAGCTATCGGGATTACCCTGCTTGCCCCGACGAATGTCGTGGGAGCGAAGTCGAATGGTCGCACTCTTCATCTTCCTGTTCGCTATGCAGCATTTGCGGATAGGCTGCTAATTGTTTGAAATATTTTTGATAGAGCAAAACCATTAACAAATAACTTACGTTATTTAATAGGTAAAACTATTTTATGAAACATAAAATTTCTTTCATCCTGTCAATAGCCATCCTGGTAACAAACTGCGGCACGGCACAAACAAGCAATGCAAAATATCCGGAGCCAAAAACAGTAAGCCATGATGCATCTTATCCCATCAAGTTGACCGGGGCGCAATGGAAACAAAGACTGACCGATGATCAATATTATATTTTAAGGGAAGAAGGAACAGAGCCTGCTTTATCCGGTAAGTATGATAACTTTTATAAAAGAGGGACTTATTATTCCGCAGCTTCTTTGCAGCCGGTTTTCAGTTCCGAAACAAAATTTAAATCCGGTACTGGCTGGCCAAGCTTTTATGCACCAATCGACCCGGATGCAGTCCGCTTAATAAAAGATGAATCGTTCGGAACGGTTCGATGGGCAGTAGTGGACAGCAAAAGCGGTTCGCATTTGGGGCATGTGTTTGATGATGGCCCCGAACCGACAGGTAAAAGATATTGCATCAATTCAGCCGCACTACTATTCGTTCCGGCAGGCGGAAAAGCCCCTACCAGTTCTAAATAACGCTGTTATTCTATACTATTTTAACCGTTGATACCAATATCAGCGGTTTTTTATTTGCTTTATATCAGCGATAAACAAAGAATACTTTATTTTTAACAATTGCCATTGATTTTTTTATATTGAGCCATAATTTCTTTTGTGAATTATTTTTTAGGGGTTGATATCGGTACCACACATACTAAAGCGGTTGTAACAACAATCGCTGGCACTACCTTTTTTGAGGCAAAACGTAGCTACGGAATTATACGTCCGCAGCCTGGGCACGAAGAGCAGGATGCGGATGAAATACTCGATGCAGTGACTGCCGTGATAAAAGAAGCAATTGCGCAAATCCCATCCAGCGATAAGGTGGCGGCAGTCGGTTTCAGTGCCGCTATGCATAGCCTGTTACCGGTTGATCAGGCAGGCAAACCTTTGCATCATGCCATCATTTGGGCAGATACCCGCAGTAAAAATGAAGCCGAAGAAATTTCCAGGGATAAATGCGCCGCAGTAATTATTAATCATACTGGTATTCCATTGCACCCGATGTCGCCATTGTGTAAAATACTATGGTTTAAAAATAACCTGCCGGATACATTTTCAAAAGCGCATAAATTTATTTCCATTAAGGAATATGTTTTCTTTCATTTTTTTGGAAAGTATATAACTGATCATTCCATCGCTTCCGCTACCGGCTATTTTAATATCCGGGAAAAAAAATGGGATAAAACAGCATTAAATGTAATAGGCCTTTGCGAAGAAAGATTATCGCAGCCAGTTGCTACTGTACATGCGGAAAAGGAATTGACCCCAAGTTATGCCGAACTGCTGGGCATAAAAGAAAATATTCCATTTATTATCGGAGCCAGCGATGGTTGTTTAGCGAATCTCGGTTCCGGTGCCGTTAATCATGGCGAAACTGCTTTAACTGTTGGTACAAGTGGCGCCGTACGGATGACAGTGCAACGACCGCCATCACAGAACGACGGTCATTTATTCACCTATCCTCTTGCGGATAACTTGTTTGTAAGGGGAGGAGCGATCAACAACGGCGGTGTTATACTAAAATGGCTGATTGATCTTTTTTTATCCACTGAAAAAAAGTCAGCTGAAAACTATGCGCAATTAATAGAAATAGCACAACAAGTTCCACCCGGTGCAAATGGATTAATATTCCTTCCTTATTTATTGGGGGAAAGGGCGCCGATCTGGGATGCAGATGCGAAAGGTGTTTTATTCGGATTGACCATGCAACACAGGAAAGAGCATATTGTCCGTGCTGCATTGGAAGGAATCTGTTTTACATTATATAATATTATAAAAGAGCTGGAAAAAGAATACGGTGAAGTAAAGGAGATATATGTCAACGGAGGATTTGTCCAATCTCCTTTCTGGATACAAATGTTAGCCGATATCAGCGGGAAAAAATTATGCGTGACGGATGTGGCGGATGCTTCTTCTATTGGGGCGGCTTATCTTGCGATGTACGCTACAGGTTATGTAAAAGATCTTTCCGAAGTCAAACAGTTCACACATATTACCACTACTTATGAAGCGGACGAATCTCTTACAACGATTTACCAGGAAAAATTTAAATTATTCGTTTCACTTTATCCAAAGCTTAAAGATTCTTTTACTGCGTTGAGCAGTTAACCGAAAAAGATTGCCATGCCATTACTCATTATTCTTGTAGGAATTGCTTTACTTCTGATCATGACTTTAAAGAAAGTCAGTCCCTTTCTTGCTTTATTAATTGTTGGAATTATTGTCGGGTTATTATTGGGAATGTCTGTTCCTGCCGTTTTAGCTTCGATAGAAAAAGGAGTGGGAAGTACGCTTGGTGGTATCGCATTAATTATATGCCTGGGTGCAATACTCGGTAAAATGCTGGAGAAAAGCGGTGCAACTCAGCAGATCAGTAATACGCTTATCAATGCCTTTGGTAAAAAGAATATTCAATGGGCGATTGTGATGACAGGTTTTTTAATCGGCATACCGCTTTATTACAATGCAGGCTTTGTAATTCTTGTTCCTTTGGTCTTTTCCATTACGGCCAACTCGGGATTACCTCTTTTTTATATTGCCATCCCGATGGCTGCTTCTTTATCTACGACTCACGCATTTTTACCACCGCATCCTGGTCCCGCTTTACTGATCTCGCAGTTTCATGCAAACACAGGTCAAACATTAATATATGGTCTTATACTCGCTATCCCCCTTGTTATTATTGCAGGTCCTTTATTTGGCAGAGTAATTCAACGAGTAAAAGTTGACATAAGTAACTCTCTTTTTTCCGGCGTAGAGGAAAAAACTGAAAAACTTCCGGGTGTGTTGCCCAGTTTCCTGATAGCGCTGTTGCCTGTTATACTTATTATATTAAAAGTAATTGCCGAAGCTTTTATAAAGGAAGATAATTTACTCAAACAAATAATTTCCCTGGTCGGTGATGCGACTGTTGCTTTGTTGTTGTCTGTGCTATGTGCCATCTATTATTTCGGTATCCGAACCGGAAAAAAAATGGATCATGTGATGAAATGGTTGAACGATTCAATATCGGGTATTGCATTAATCGTCCTGATCATTGCGGCCGGTGGTGTATTCAAACAAGTATTAATTGATAGCGGCACGGGAGAATATATTACCAATCTCAGTAAAAAGATAGAGATGCCGCCGTTACTTTTTGGATGGCTGGTAGCAGCCTTGCTTCGGTTAACTTTGGGCTCTGCAACCGTGGCAGGAATTACAGCAGCGGGTATTGTTTCGCCGTTGATAGGCCACGGTGTTTCACCTGAATTAATGGTGTTATCAGTGGGGGCAGGAAGTATTTTCTTCTCTCATGTAAATGATACGGGCTTCTGGATGTTTAAAGAATTTTTTAATCTTACACTTAAACAGACTTTTCTTTCCTGGTCATTAATGGAAACAATTATTTCCGTATTGGGCCTGGTGGGAGTGTTGTTGCTGGATATGTTCATCTAGTGGACAACGGAATCGGTTCGTTTCGTTTAAAAACATCTTAAGTAACCAGCTTCAGTTTATATGGCATCGCCTGTTGCGACGCTCCATTCATCTTTCTGTCCATTATTCAACAATACATCATGATATTCGTTTAAGCTTTAAATCAACTATTAAAAAGCCTTTTTATCCAATGGCATTCCTTCTTTCACGTATCCATCAAATGAAATAGTCTGCCTGTTCGTACTGATCACCTGTAACGACGCTCTTTCATTATCATAGATCGTAAGATAAAATTGTTGTACGTCAACTGCATTTGGCTTAATGATTATTTGCCATTTATCGTTTTTTCTTTCCGCTTTATAATTAGTCTTAGCAGAGGTAAATTTTATTCCCCCTTCATTGTTAATAGGAGCGGAGTATGCACGGCCAAAATAAGGCAAGTAGGAAATAACAGTATCTCCTCTTACTGTAAGATCATATTGTGATGTTAAAGGGATAAACTGCCCACCCGACGGGGTAGCAGATTGTGCTATAAAAATATAGTTCTTCATTTCTACCATTGCTTTAGTAGAAAGGCTTTTATCCTGTGCTTTTGTTACCAGGGAAAGCCCCAGTAAACAAAAGAAAGCTATATGTATTCGTAGATGTTTCATTTGTATAAATTTTATAATCTATAGTTCAGAAAATGTGCCAATAAAAACTAAGGAAATCAGAATAGAAAAGGAAAATAGCGGGTAAAGTGGCTGTATTTTAAAGGATAGTAAAGCTATTACTACCTGTATCAGAGTTCATATAGGCGTAGTAATACTGTTTTTGTTTTCTCCTTCTACGATTAACATTGCAACGATGTAATTTTTCTTTTCATAGCAGTTCTAATCGTAGGGAAGGTTTTAACCTTCCCTTTTATTTTTATTGGTAATCCCTAAAAAGACAAAGCCTGCTCATGAGCAGGCTTTGTCTTAAACTCTTATATCTATTTGAGAAATTAATATCCCAATTTCATTTCCACGCGGCGGTTTGTTTGGCGACCTGCTGCAGTTTTATTGTCTGCTACAGGTTCACTTTCACCATGACCGGCTGCAACCAACCTGCTTTCATCTACACCTTTCTTTATAAGGTAAGCTTTCACCGCATTTGCACGGTTCTCGCTCAATTTTTGGTTACTTTCTTCGCTGCCTACATCATCTGTATGACCATCTATCATCATTTTCACATCTGGGTTATCTTTTATGATCTGCGCTACTTCATCCAGGCCTTTGAATGATTTACTCAGCAATACATATTTGCCTGTAGCGAAATAAATATTCTGAGCCGCATAATCCACTCTCTTCACTACCTCTTCTTTTATTTCAGGACATCCGTGATTTTCCACTGTGCCGAAAAGAGTAGGGCACCTGTCATCCTGATCAGGAATTCCGTCTTTGTCAGTATCTACTAAAGGACATCCCTGGTTGCTGGCAGGACCAGGCTGCGTAGGGCATTTATCTTCTTCATCATTGATTCCGTCTTTATCCGTATCAGGAATCGGGCAACCCTGGTAGCGGGCCAATCCTGCGACAGACGGACATTTATCTTCTTCATCGTTGATACCGTCTTTGTCTGTATCAGGAACAGGGCAGCCTTGGTATTTCTGCAGACCCGGAACAGTAGGGCATTTGTCTTCAGTATCAATAATACCGTCTTTATCTGTATCAGCAGGCGGCGGAGGAGGAGGAAGAGGTTTCAACTCAGGCTCTTTCTTCTTTCCGATTCTTCCGGCAATACCTAACTGGTAGAAAAAATGATAATTCGAAGTTTCGGTTGTTACCGGAACTCTGTATTGGGATGTAACAAAAACATGAGCATCATCATATAAATTTAGCTTCATACCAAGACCAAGCGGAATAAAAGCACCAAAATAGCTGCCACCATACATACTGGCGCCAACACCGGCGATAATATAAGGCTGTACCCAGTATGCTTCTGAAACCATTTTAAAGTTAAGAGAGGCATCTCCTTCCAAAAGAAACTTATCGGAAGAAAATACCCTGTTCGGAAGTGGGTACCGTACAAACGATCCTGCCAATGTTCCCGCAAAATCAACATGCGTTCCTAAACCTTTGAAATAAGAAACCGCAATGCCGGGTGTCATTTTGGAGAACTTCGTCCACTGTTTATTATTTAATACCCTCGACAACGATGTAGACCTGATAAGTTGAGCCGTAGTAAAATCATTCATGAAAAAACTAACGCCAAGCGCCGCTGGCCTGATTACTTTCTCTTTTTCCTTTTTCTCTGTATCCTGCCCGAAGCTGGCAACAGGTATAAATGCAATTATGGCCAATAATATGGCTAAATTTTTCTTCATAATAAGCGTAGTTTGGTTAAACTGGGCAAAATTAATGGGTAAGCGTAGAATCATGAAATAAATTATTTAGCTAAAATTCAGATTGTGTATAAATAAATCCTCCCACAAAGTAGTGCTTTTAGCCACAGAGCTGCTATTGTCAAACTTATCTGGAAGAAATTCTATCCTATTTAAAAAAGCGTCGAGATTATATTTTTTTTGTCGCAAAATATTTTTGCTGAAGACCTTTGTCTTCGCCGTAGATATCATCATAAAATACCACGCTGCCATTTTTGCCTTCGCAACTAAAATAGCGGATGAAAACAGGCAGCTTGTTCTTGACCGAAATACTGCGTTTTACTTTCCGTTTCAGCCAACTTGAAAGCGAATCTTCTACTGATGGTTTGCCAGTGGAATGATCATAGCGGACAATGCTATAGGCAAGTTTTTGCCATTCCTGTACCCTTACGCAACCATGGCTCAATGACCTTGTTGTTTGTGAAAACAGGTAGCGTTGGTTGGTGTCATGCAGGTAAACAGCATATTTATTAGGAAAATTAAATTTTAAAATACCGAGTGCGTTATCATCACCGCTGCCTTGCACCACCCTGTAAGGAATTCCTTTGCTGTATTGTGACCATTCTACACTGTATGGATCAACTTCATCACCGTTTTTATCTAATAAACTAAAACCCTTCTTGGCAAGGTAACCAGGGTTCTTTTTTACCGCGGGCAATATTTCTTTTAGAATAATACTCGGCGGGGGCGTCCATTGCGGGTAAGTGATTAATTCCGATATAGCACTTGTCAATAAAGGCGTTCTTGTTTTTGGTTTACCGCAAATAATTTTTGAAGTAAGTGCCAGCGTATCATTTTCATAAAAGTTCATATAATAACCAGGCAGGTTTACCCATACATACCGCGAAGGCATTTGATCCGGCATTAATTTATACCTATCCATGGTGATTGCTATCCGTATAAATTTATCACGGTCAGAAATGTTCATTACTCTTACCGTTTCATCACCCACTTTGCCATCAATCGTGATCCCATTATTTTCCTGGAATTTTTTTACGGCCGCCGAAATTTCGACTGAATCCGCCTGGGTGCTATCATAATCGATAAACCCGCCTTCGAACAATCTTTTTTGCAACAACTCTTTAAAATTCGCCTGCTTCTTACTTGGCGCCGGCACCAGTGTATAAACCTTGTTAGAAACGTTGCTGAGAAATGCAGGAATGGCCGCCTTCAATTGATTGTAACCTGTATATTTTGGTTCCAGTGCATGAAACACAAGACCGAAAGCATTATTCTTTTGTACAAGTTTCAATCGTTGGTAATAAAACTCATCCGTTAACACGGAATCTTTTCTCAACGTAATGCTATCCTGTGGTAAACGCCCCAGTTTGATGTCTTTTACAATATGTACAAACGCGTCTGTCAATAATACATCCGCTTTGGACCATAAGGCCGCATTTTTTCTATCTGATTCAGACAAGCTATCGTTAAAAAATTTGATTCGTATGGAATCTAAAACATCATAATGATAATCCTGCGGAAAAAGCCCGTATAATTTTGCATTGTCTATGAAGCGTAGTAAAGTATCACCTAACGGCTTCCACTTTTCATTTTCACTCCAAACAGAAGCGTACTTTTCTTTTTCATAGACCATCTTCACTACTGCATTAAAATCCAGGCTCGCGGAATCATCTACTTTTCCTTCGTTTGTGCCGGCGAAATCAATAATACTGCGGATCAGGTCGGTGACCTTTGCGTTCAACTCTTCCGGCGATGCCGCCATATCTTTTCCGGAAGACTTTTTGGAACGGCAAGACGCAAAAACACAAAGAGAAACAAGAAGGAGGAGGAAAATATCTTTTTTGCTCATGATGATGGGGATCCGAAGTTGGTATTATCTTTTAATCCAATATATCTAACCGTCAAAGTAACGAAAGGTTTTGCTTTTTACTTTCACTATTTTTCGCTGCTTTTGTATTATTCTTTAGACAGACAGTTGGCAATACATATTGGTTGGGTGATCATAGTCAACAATTGAAAAAAATAGCAAACGAGGCCTACAAATAAAATGTTAACCCTTTAAATCGGCGTACCTTTCAGCCATCCCCGGCGTCATTTAGTTTATAAAAAACACGTCTGTGAAGAAATTTTTACTTATCCTGCTTTTGCCGATTTTTAGCTTTAAAGCCGTTGCGCAAAAGGTCGACAGCATCTATTTTCATTTGTATACCGACAGCCTCAAAAAAGGCACGCATAATTATATAAATGTAGACGGCAAACTCTCCAATGGCCGCTGGATGCCCTTAACCTCAAAAGAAATTGAATTCTCATCTTCCGCCTGTGAGTTTTTGGGCAATGAACTCGTGGTCCCTCCTGATTTTACCCAAGAAAAAATTACGGTTAAAGCAGTCCTGAAAAACAATCCTTCCGTATGGCTGGAAAAAACCATCTGGATAAAGAAAAAGCCTGACCCCGATAAGCTGCCGACGAAGGAAGAAGCGATGAAAAGGCAAAGGGGCTAAGAAGAAGCTAAGAGATCAAAGGAGAAAAGAAGAAAAAGAGATTTATGTAACCAGCTTCAGTTCCCTGATCATCTTCGTTGCGACGCTCCGTTCATCTTCCTGTTCTCTACTCAACAATTATAATGTGACTTACATCAAAGATGCATGAAACTTCGACAGGCTCAGTACGGGACGATGATCCCGATAGCTATCGGGAGAGTGGCACAACAGGCGATGCCATGAATACTTCGACTTCGCTCAGTACTGACGCTGGTATTCAAAAAAAATATACGAAAACAAAAGAATAAAGAAACTAAAGGAGTTGTCTCTTTCCCTCTTTTTCTTCTTTGATCTCTTAGCCTCTTAGCTCGTCTTCTTAGCGTCTTCCAGGAATTTCGCCAAGCCAATATCTGTCAGCGGATGTTTGAGTAACCCGAGGATGGACTCAAGCGGGCAGGTACATACATCAGCTCCGGCTTCGGCACATCTTACAATATGCAAAGCGTTGCGGATGGATGCGGCAAGGATTTCTGTTTTATAACCTTGTATAGAATATATATTCGATATCTGTGCGATTAGTTCTACCCCGTCCCAACTGCTGTCATCAATACGGCCGATAAAAGGGGATAAATAAGTAGCGCCGGCTTTTGCCGCCAATATCGCCTGGCCAGCGGAAAATACCAATGTGCAATTGGTGCGAATGCCATTATCAGAAAACCATTTGATGGCTTTAATTCCGTCTTTGATCATCGGGACTTTTACAACAATGTTCGGATGAATAGCCGCCAGCTTTTTTCCTTCTTCAACAATCGCCATAAACTCCGTGGAGATCACTTCAGCGCTGATGTCACCGTCCACCAATTCACAAATAGTTTTGTAATGGTTAAAAACGGCTTCCTGGCCTTTGATTCCTTCTTTAGCCATGAGAGAAGGGTTCGTGGTAACACCATCTAAAATTCCTAATTCGTTGGCTTCTTTGATTTGAGCGAGATTGGCAGTATCGATAAAGAATTTCATAACGCTGGGTCCGCATGGGCGGAACTTGATATTTGGTTAAATGAGCCCCGGAGAATTTATTGGCCCCCTCCAGGGGGTAAGGGGGTAAAAAAAAAGGCAGGCTCCTCACATCGCACCGCTACAACCACTTATCCTTGCTGCCTTCCGGCCCTGGGGAGGTTCAGCAGGAGCTGGTCGTGTAAGACCTGCCGGCGCAAAGATACAGCGTTATAAGCTTACTGGTTTAAAAAAATGGATGTTTGTTGCTAAAATTTGATGTACGATGTCTGCAACTATCTCGGATTAAGTGTACTGACTTGTGCATAGCCAATCAACTCATCGGCCCTTGCACCGAAAGGGCGGAAATAAACCAATATGGTATAATTGTTTTCCGTGTTGTTGAAGTTGCCTTCGGTGTTTTCAAATGAAAAACGATTGGCTTTTGTATTGCCCGCATCGATTGTGATGTAAGAATAGTTATAATAACCTTGTTTTAGAAAAAGTGTTTTTTCGTACAAGCCTTTATCTCTGTTAAAAATCATTTTAGAAGAATCATCCGCTGTGTAGTTCGTCAATTCCCCAAAGAGGAACATATCTTTTCCCGGGTAGGCCTGTCCGCCGGGAGGGATATAGGTAAAATGAACATAGGTATAATCGCTTTGCCAATAGGGATTGTTGCCATCGGTATTTTCTATCGTGAAGAGGCCGTTGAGGTCGCGGTAATAAAAGTAAACCTGATGTGTTCGTTCGGCATCCGGTTTTACAATCACTTCCGTTATTTTATTTGTATCAATTATTTTCAGCATTCTTTCGCTCATCAATCGTAAGCTGCGCAGGTCGATCCATCGCCATTCACGGCCTGATTGAAATGAAGTAGCGTCATCGTTGTATTCGTAATAATTACCCCTGTAGATCGTTGCCTGTCAACAAAAGCGGCGGATGACCAGGTATTATTTGTAAAACGACCACTTTTATGTCCTGTGGTGAAAGCGTGTTGATCCTTGCGTTTGCTGTATTCAGTGTTACCCATCACACGCTGGTCTGTGAGATATAATTGCGGACTAAAAGGCTGTTTGATCTGGGCCGCAATCGCCACTTTATTATCAACCACAAGGAAACGTTTGGTGAAATAAAGATTAGATGTATCATTATTCCGGAAGACTTTCAAAATATAATTGCCTGATCTTGTTGGTGTGGAACTCCTGTCGGGCAGCATCGCCTGGTAATGCGTATAGCGTGTCATCGAGATAGAGGAATTCCTGTACGTGGTGATCCGTGTTGATGAAAGCCGCGGATATAATCAAATGCTTGCAGGTTGACGGGTGTCCAGTCAGCATTGCAAAGCTGAAAAGTGTAATAGAAATTTTTTACATCCGCATCCAGGTCATCAAAATGAAGCTCCAGTTGATCACCACTATTTAAAGAAAGTATAGGATAACTGTAGATATCGCCATACTTAAAGAATTTTACTGAATGAATATTCGATTTATAAATATGATCGGGGATTTGCGCCTGCGCAGTATAAATAAGTAATGATAAAAAAGCGACGATAATTGTTTTCATCCCGATGTGCGGTTAATGTTTGTGCATATTGTGAAAAATGAGTAAAAAAGCAGATAAATATTTTTAACGGCTTATTTTTGGTACATGCTTCTTTTTGATACAAAGACAAATAATTTAATTTGAAGGTTGCAGGCTTTATAGCAAACCGCATAGCAATTTAATAAGTCAAAAGGGCCAGGCGGAAGCGATCTTTCTCCCGGTTCATTATCAGGCTATCTATTACAGCTACTATTATCAGCGTAGCGGTAATGATCATTACACTTGCATTTGTCAATGGTTTCCAGGAACAGGTAAGCCAAAAAGTATTCAGCTTCTGGGGCCATGTACGCATACAGGAAAAACAGCCATTCAAAGCGTTGATCGCGGAAGAATCACCGATCATTAAAAATGATTCGCTGATCGAAGCTATCAACAAAAACCCCGAAATAAAAAACATACATCCCTTCGCTACCAAATACGCTATCCTGAAAACAAAGGAAGAAATAGAAAGGTGTGTTGCTAAAAGGCTTTGATAGCACGTACGACTTTAATTACCTGCAGCAATTTTTAAAAGAGGGGCGGCCTATCCAGTTTAGGGACAGTACATACAGCAGGGAGATTATTATTTCCGCTTATACGGCCAATCAATTAAAGTTAAAATTGAATGACAGAATACTCATTTATTTTATACAACCGGGTGGCTCATTGCGGCCTGATAAGCTCACCATTACCGGGATATACAAAACTGGTATAGAGGAGTATGATAAAACATTTGCGATCGGGGATATTAAACTTATTCAGAAATTGAATGATTGGCGCAGTGATGAAATAGGGGGCTATGAGATTTTCCTGAACGACAGTAAAAACATACAAAAAGCGACAGCGGATATTTATGATATGAACGGCTTTACGCCAACATGGGATACGCAAAGTATAAGGGATATTTCCCCCAATATTTTTGACTGGCTCGATATGCAGGATTTGACCCGCACGGTATTAATCTGCATAATGGCATTTGTCGCAATTGTAAACCTGGTGGTTTGCCTGCTGATCTTAGTGCTGGAACGTATCCGCATGATCGGCGTTTTAAAAGCGCTGGGCGCCAGCAACTGGACGATACAGAAGATATTTTTACAGCATTCACTTATCATTACGATCACCGGTATTGTTATCGGCGTTATCGTTGGTGTTGGGTTTCTATATCTTCAAAAAGAAACAGGTTTTATTAAACTGAATGAAGAGGCATATTATCTCAGCGAAGCTGCTGTGAAGATTGTATGGTGGCAGGTAGGCGCTGTTTGTGCAGGTACGCTGGTCGTTTGTTTTTTAATTTTAATGATACCTTCTATATTGGTGAGAAATATACAACCGGTGAAGGCGATACAGTTTAGGTAAACTATTTCTTTCCTCGTTATCGTTCATCAGCTATTCTATCTCCGGCTTGGGTAAGACTATTCCTCCTTACTGTTTTTATTTATTGGATTCTCTTTTGCATTTTTTTCCCATGCTTCAAATACTTTTAGTTCCTTTGCTGTTAGTTTATCAGATATAAATTCTATTTCCTGGGACAGGGCTATTTGTGTTGAAGGTGAATAGCTGTCTAATCTAAGCATGGGGTATCCAACTATTCTACTTAAAGGCTTGTCCATAGAGAAAAAAGTTTCTTTTTTGTCGCATCTGAAATAGCCTGTTTTAATAATTTTTTCTTCACCTGATGTCCCATTTACAATTGAGAAACTTTTTGCTCTTTTATATTTTACACCATTAATGATTGTGTCTGTTATAAATTCCCTGTTTTCCGGGTCAATAACATCTTCTTCACTGAAAAAGTGCCATCCATCTTTTGATTTACCTGAAGATGGATGGAGATACTTATCATTTATAGCGGCGGTATCTGAAAAATTGGCATATTCATAATAAGACTTTTTCCGAAGGTCCATAAATGTATATTTATTCACTAGTGCTTCTTTTTTTTCATGCCCATATTCATCTATGTCCACATTAATGGCAAAACCTTCAGCAATAATAAGGCTATCCTTAAACCATACTTTTCTATCTTTTAATGTAAAGACTTCCGGGGAAAAGGAAAGTTTTTTAAATCATTGCTCAAAAGCCTGTTTTTAAATAATACAATTCCACTGTTGGCATGTTTAGAGCGAAAACTACAACAAAATAAAAAACTCATTAAGCATATAAAAAATAGCGTTTTAATAGAGAAAACATGCATATACATAAGCTATATTGTTTATGGAAAAAGAATAAAAAATGCCCACTGACGCGTTGTATTTATTGGTACGTCCGGAGAATTCGGGTTTGTAAAAGTAACTTTACCATTCACATTCGCCTTTACCAAACTCGTAGAAAATTTCCATGCGTTAGCAGAAAGTTTTTCCCATGTTGCAATTCCAGAACCTGTAATTAATTGTTCCCCTTGATGAACAATTCCTGTAAAATGTCCTCCACCCGGTTCGCTTGCATTCTTTTCCCCAGTAACAAATTCAGAAGATTTTAATGCCCAAATTGCAGCTTCAGCAGGCCACCATTCTATTGGAAGAGAAACTGTGCCATCATTGCCATTTCCATCACCACCACCTCCACCACCACCTCCACTTGGTTCACAAGTTGTAAAAACATAATCTTCAGTCTGGCTCGTACTGCCATCAAGATAATAATAAGTAGTGACAAGATACCAGTCTGTGCATACTGGAGCCGGCCCGATGGGATCCTGTGGTGGGGTATTTGGTACAACAGACGATCCCGGTTTTACAATTCCGGATGATTGCATATAGCCATCTTTATATTTAACTTGATAGGAAAGCTTATCTAAAATAGTAAGAAAAGAGAATTGAGCATCCAAATCAAAATTTTCGCCATTAAAAATTTTAGAAAAACTATTTTTCTGAATACTGGTAGCTTGCTCCTGATCAGGAATATACTGTACAATATTTCCTTTCCTTATATTACCAGAGCTGGTTTCGATCAACAATAAAGCGTTGACAGAGTGCTTGTCGTTGTTGTTCACAGTTTCAAACCCTTTTTTTATCGGAACAATAATAAACCTTTCCCCGTCCCTGAATTTTTCAAAATATAGCTTTGAATAGTCCAGGTTGTCTTCCAATTTTCCAATCTTTTCATTGCTTTTTAGAAATTACAGTAGATAGTATAAAAAGAAATGCGTAGGATGAAGTTTGTTTTCTCATAAAAACGGTTTTAGAGTTGTGAACAATGCAGGCAATAATAAGGAGACAAAAGAAATTGTTCTATTATGGCCTTACTTGCCTTTGTAAATAATAGTACAGATTTAAGACTTATTCCTAACCCAAAAAGTAGATTTGTACTGATTTTTTACCAAAATTTTACGGTATTTTTTAGCGGGACAAAATTTGAAAAAAAACTGGGTGCAGTAACTTTAACTTCTAAACTGCTTAAGAAAGTACGGCCAACACAATTCCCGCCGCAACCGCCGCATTCAACGACTCCGCATTTCCTTTTTTAGGAATAGTGATCTTTACATTTACCAGCTGCAACACTTCTTCGCTGATTCCTTTTGATTCATTACCGAAGACAATAATACCTTCTTCCAGTTTTTTCATCGTCGCTACATCTTGCCCTTCCAGTGCAGTTGCATAAATACGAATATCTTTTTTTGAAGCAAGCCATGCGGCAAGATCAACATACTGCACATTAACTCTGGCAATGCTCCCCATCGTGGCTTGTACTACCTTGGAATTATAAATATCTGCGCAGTCTGTACTGCAAATAATATTGGTGACGCCAAACCAGTCCGCAATGCGGATAATCGTGCCGAGGTTGCCGGGATCCTGGATGGTGTCAAGCGCTAATGAAACCTTCCCTTTTAAATCCGGAGTAGCGCTGTTGTCAAACTTTTTTATAATCGCCAGCGCTTTATTCGGCGTACTGAGCTGTGAAATTTTTGCCAATTCATCATCGGTGACTATTACGGTTTCAATATTACCGATAGTAGCTTCGTTTGCTTGTATCCATTCTTCTATGCCATATACCGCTACAATATTCTTTTTTGCCGATGTCAATAGTTCTTGAAGGATCTTCGGGCCTTCGGCAATAAACAGCCCTTCCTCATCCCTTAATTTTTTCTGGCCTAAACTTTGGATATATTTGATCTTCAATTTACCAAGCATTGCTTTTTTAGTTTAAATATGTTCCCCGACAGGCTTCCTATAAATAAAAATCTACTTCATGTCAGCCTTACCGGGTTATTCATTATTGCTTTTGCTTCCTGCACGATTGTAAAAAAATACCAGCACGACAAGCCTTTTGTTTATAAGACAAATATCAACTTAATAGGCAACTTTTCAAATGAAGAAAAAGAAGTGCTGACCACCGGGCTGGAAGGGCAGCTTGATGACAGCATGAATGTAAGAAAGCTGGATAAGTTATTCTGGAGTGTTTTAAAAACGCCGCCGGTTTATGATAGCGCCAATGCGGATAAGTCCATCGTTTTTATGCGGGCATTGATGAAATCGCAGGGGTATTTTAATGACTCGATTTATTTTACGCATGATATTGATACAGTCGGCCGCCATCAATTACGGACTATAGTTGATTTTTATGTAAGGCCGGGAAAACTTTATCGCCTCGATACGGTTGTTTATAACATTCGCCAACCGGAACTACAGCACCTTACTGATTCTACAAGAGGCAGTGCATTGGTTAAAAAAGGCGATCCTTTTGCAAAAGGGTTGATCGCCGCGGAGCGGGAACGTCTCACTGATTTATACCGTAACAATGGTTACCTGCGTTTCAACAGCGAAGAACTTATCGGTTTATGGGATACTGTTGATGTCGCTTTGTTGCAACCGACATTTGATCCGTTTGAGCAGCTTGAGATATTGCAAAAACTCAGGGAGCGAAGAGAAAACCCTACGGCCGATCTGGAAATAAGATTAAAAACAGCAGACAGCCTCCGGCTGGTGAAATATTATATCGGCAACGTTACTATTTATCCGGATAATGTACCCGATACTTCAGGCCTTCCAAGAAAAGAAAGAATCGTAGAAGATATAACTGTCGTGCAGCACAGGAATAGGTTCAAGGCAAAAATATTTCCGCCCAATATTTATTTACCCCGTGGTAGTGTGTATAGCCAGCAGCGCTATTTCAGAACATTAAACCGTTTTAATTCACTCGGCACCTGGCGGCTTGTAAGTATTGATCAATTTCCAAGAGCAGGGCAAGACACCGTTGACTTTGTGATCCGGTTAACACCTGCGCCGAAGTATGCGTTCAATACAAACATCGAAGGCAGCATTAACCAAAGTGTTATTTCCGGCAACCTGCTGGGCCTTGGATTAAATGTCGGTTTGCAAAACAGGAATTTTGCAAAATCCGCCAGCATTGCGAATACGAACATCCGGTATGGAATTGAATTGGGCAATAGGGGAAGTAACCAGTTCATACAATCAGAACAAAGAAGTTTAACGCACAATATTTATTTTCCGAGATTTATTCCAAACCTCAGGCTCGTGCCGGAACGGTTCCGTGATAATTTTAAAACACTTTTTTCATTCAACGCTACCAATACGGAAAGAAGATTGTTGTATAATCTTACCAGCATTAACGGTTCATTCGGTCACGAGTTTCAGAGAAGAAATGTTTTAATTACCAGCAAGCTGCTGAACATTGAATATTCTTATTTAATTAAAAGAGATAGCCTCGATACGCTTATAAAATATAACCCATCATTGAATAATATTTTCACAGATGGTTTTATCGCTTCTTTTATTGGCGGCCTCACGATCAGTGGCGGTACAAGTAACAGGTTAAATGTTTTACGGTTGAATGCGGAAGAAGCGGGTTTAATCACCGGCATGTTCCGAAGCCCGTTCTTAGATAAAGAACTTTATCGGTTTATAAAATTTGATGCGGAGTTTGCACGATTGGTGCGTTTCCCCAAATCATCGATTGCCATGCGGGGTTTCTTTGGTATTGGTTACGAATACAATTCCACCCGCAATGCGGCTAAGAGAAATAACCTTCCTTTCTTCAAACAATTTTTTAGTGGCGGCCCCAACAGTATGCGGGCATGGGCGTTGCGGCGATTGGGCCCGGGTTCAAGTATTAAAGAATTCAGCGGGCAGGGGAGCACACCCGATCGATATGGCGATGTGCAGTTGGAATCAAATCTCGAGTATCGTTTTCCGATCGGTAAACCGTTTGGCATATTTGTGAACGGTGCGTTGTTTACTGATGTTGGTAATGTATGGTTTCTTAAAAAAGCGCAGGACAGGCCAGCCGAAGAAGTTTTTAAATTAAGTCGTCTCGGAAAAGATATTGCAGTTGGCGCCGGCGCCGGTTTGCGTGTCGATCTTAGTTTTTTGGTAATACGTCTGGATTATGCCTACAAAGTAAAAGATCCAAGTCCCACACCCGCCAATGCGGCGCTGCAAAACAAATGGTTTGGCTATAAATTTTTTGATGGCGACCAGTTCCAGTTAGGTATTAACTATCCATTTATTTTTTAGTAACCCGGCTGCATTACTATGCGCAGCATCCCGTGGACTAGCATCGTCTGTTGCGACGCTCCGTTCATCTTTCTGTCCGGTATTCAACAATAGCGTCGCAGTTTACCATGAGCGAAGTCGAATGGTCGCACTCTTCATCTTCCTGTAATTCTACTGAGCATTTTTGAAGTGACTAATACTTATTCGTAATTGCATTCAAATGAAATGAATGGATGATTTATTCTACTTCTTTTTCTTCGGCGCCGCTTTCTTTTTCGCTACTTTTTCCCCGGAAGCAGGAGCTTTCTTTGCTTTTTTCTTTCCAAAAGCGTTCGGTATTTGCGCTACTATCCAGTTCTTCACTTCTTCTAAAGAAATATCTTTCAGGTCTTCCGCTTTGTATTTGCTATCATCCGCTTTCTTGGGAAGCCGGATGATTTTTTTACCAAATTTTACAACCGGGCCCCATCTTGCATTTTCCACTGATATCTTTTCATCCGGCCATCGTTGTATAAAACGGTTCGCTTCTTTCTCTATTTTGGCGGCGATTAATTCATAAATTTCGCCTTTCGACAAGGCCTCGAAATCATACCTCTTTGGTACTGCGATGAACATTCCATCCCATTTAATGTAAGGGCCAAACCTTCCTTTGCCTTTTGTTACCGGCTTGGTTTCGTACATGGCTATCGGGGCATCCGCCAGTTGTTTTTCTTTGATCAGTTCAATCGCCCTTTCCAAACTTGTATCCAATGGGTCTTCTCCTTTTGGAATAGAAATATATTGTTCGCCGAATTTTACATACGGGCCAAAGGGGCCTGCATTCACATATACTTCTTCACCTTCATATTCTCCCAGTGTAAGCGGCAGTTTGAAAAGGTCTAGCGCTTCTTCGAAGGTGATCGTTTCAATGCTTTGATCTTTTTTTAATGCCGCGAAGAATGGTTTGTCTTCTTCATTGGCTTCGCCCATTTGTACCATCGGGCCAAACCTTCCTATTCTTGCAAGAACCCTTTTACCGGTAACAGGATCTATACCTAACTCTCTTTCACCTTTCGCCCTCTCCGCGGTTTCAATTGTTTTGTCAACGTCTTTCTTAAACGGATTATAAAAATCCGTGATCATTTCATTCCACTTCATCTTGCCTTCTGCCACTTCATCAAACTCTTCTTCTATTCTCGCAGTGAAGCTGTAATCCATGATATCATCAAAGTATTGCTTCAGAAAATCGGTTACCACCAAACCAAGATCAGTAGGAAATAATTTTGATTTTTCAGCACCGGTATTCTCTTGCTCCGTTACCTTATTTATATTGTCTTTCTTCAACAGGAAGACACGGTAATCTCTTTTTATACCTTCTTTATCTCTTTTCTCTACATACCCTCTTTTTAAAATAGTGGAAATAGTAGGGGCGTAAGTAGAAGGCCGGCCTATACCCAATTCCTCCATTTTTTTTACCAGGGATGCTTCCGTATATCTTGGCAACGGACGACTGAAGCGCTCCGTAGCTTTCATTTCATTGAATGGTAATCGTTGTCCAACCGTTAATGGCGGCAACATTCCTTCCTGCGCTTCATCTTCTACTTCTTCATCATCGTCACGGTCTTCGCGGTAAACTTTGAGAAAACCATCAAATTTCAGCACCTCACCAGTGGCAGTCAGTTCCTCTTTATTTGTTGAAATAGAAATTTTTGCAATTGTCTTCTCTAATTCCGCATCAGCCATCTGGCAGGCCATTGTCCGCTTCCAGATCAGGTCATATAATCGCTTACAATCGGGGTCATCCACCGTTGTATTGTTCATATAAGTCGGGCGGATAGCTTCGTGGGCTTCCTGTGCATTTTCACTTTTGGTTTTGTATTTACGGAATTGGTGATACTTCTCACCATACATACTCTTTACGGTATTAGTGATATCGCCCAGGGCAGTGTTACTGAGGTTCACACTATCTGTACGCATATAAGTGATGTGACCGTTTTCGTATAGTCGTTGCGCCAGCAACATGGTCCTTGAAACACCATAACCCAATTTGCGGCTCGCTTCCTGTTGCAAAGTAGAAGTAGTAAAAGGCGGGGCGGGGGAACGCTTACCTGGCTTTACTTGTATATCTGTTACTTTATACTCAGCGCCGACGCAACTTTTCAAAAATGCTTCAGCATCTTCGGCGGTGGATTGTTTTTTACCTTCCGCTGCAAATGTGACTGCTTTATCGGAAACATCTTTCGCGGTAAATAAAGCTTCAATTTTAAATGTACTTATTGCCGCGAATGCATTGATCTCTCTTTCTCTTTCTGCAATCAATCGCACGGCCACACTCTGTACACGGCCTGCACTAAGATTATTGCGCATACTGATCTTGCGCCAGAGCACCGGACTTAATTCAAAACCAACAATACGGTCCAATACTCTTCGGGCCTGCTGCGCCATCACGAGGTTCATATCCAGTTTGCGGGGGTTGCCCACAGCTTCTATTATCGCAGGCTTCGTGATTTCGTGAAAGACAATCCGTTTGGTTGTTTTCGGGTCCAATCCCAGCACCTCGCATAAATGCCAGCTGATAGCTTCCCCTTCACGGTCTTCATCCGTAGCCAGCCAGACTTCTTTCGATTTTTTTGCAAGGGATTTTAATTCCGCCACCACTTTTTCTTTTTCCCCGGGAACGATATATCGTGGTTCGAAGTTTTTTTCAATATCTATACCCATGCCTGCTTTTTCCAGGTCACGGATATGGCCATAACAACTCTTCACCTGGAAGTCGCTTCCAAGTATTTTTTCGATTGTTTTCGCTTTCGCAGGGCTCTCGACTATCAATAGGTTTTTCGCCATAAACACACCTTAGTTATAATATAAAAACCGCTATAAAGCGGCCGCAAGGTAGAACAAGAATAATAATTTTTTTCCGAAACTCTCTTTTCTCCAAATCTTTATGCAGTACTTATTGACGACTTTTAGGGAAAAATCCCTGCGGAAAGCGGTTTTTAGAGGCCAGAAAAATATTTTTATTTTAAATTGCTTTTGATCGCATCCGCCACTTTTTCCGCCCAGCGGCTATATTCTTTTGCTGATGGATGCAGCCCATCGGTTGTTACTAACGAAGGGTCATTTGACGCTTCCCTGCTGCCCGGAGTGATGTCTATATAATGAACATGATATTTCAATGCGATTAATTTATTAGCTGCATTATATTCATCAATTTCAACAGTAATTTTATTCCTGTCCCCGGCATTCGCAAATGGAGTAGCACCCCAATCCGGAATAGAAAGAACAATAACGTGTGATGTATCATTTCCCGCAAACCGGATAGCCTGTTTTAATAAGGCTTCAAATTCTGGAATATAATCCGCCACTTTCTTCCCGCGATATTGGTTATTTACCCCGATTAATAAGGTAACAAAATCATAACGGGACTGAAGTTTGGATTGCTTAATCGCCTTATCCAGTTCATCAGTCGTCCAGCCTGTTTTTGCAATAATCGTGGCCGGCTTGAAATCAAAACCATCCTTTTCAAGCAGGGCTGTAGTTTGATTGGGAAAATTTTCTTTCGTCGATACTTGTTCACCAATCGTATAAGAATCGCCAAGGGCGAGATAAGTATATTGTTTAAATTCTTCCCGGGATTGTTTCATTGCAGTTATGAAAATAAAAATAAGAAGGAAACCAAAGGCAATCGCCAGTGGTGAAGTTGCTTTTTTAATAAGTATATCTCTCATGCGTTTAAGCATTGCTACATAAATTCAATAATTGCGCCGGAAACGTTTGCATCCCTGTATATCCTGCTATGCCCTAATCCTTTTGTAATTACGAACTGAACGTTCGAATAGTTTTGGTTTTTTATTGGTAATGCATCCTGCAAGGGCGTCACCTTGTCCTCTTCGTCATGGTACCAGAGGATATTTGCTTTTATTCCGGGCATCACCCTGTAAATAGAAAACCATGACGAAGGATGACCACCAACTTCGAGGATAATATCTTCAAATTCTTTTTTCACTATTTTATCATTGACTTTAATAATAGTAAAGAACTGGTCGACAGCAGTGGTTGTTTCAGTGGCCGGAGAAACCAGGGCAACACGATAACTATCATCATGCTTCATTTCAACCAGCGCAAGGGCCAGCGCAAGACCACCAAATGAATGGGTAATGAATGACTGGACCGGGCCATATTTTTCATGAACATATTTAATAAGGTCTTTATAAATAATAATATTTATTCTTTTCCCTGAACTGCGGCCATGCGCCGGTGCGTCAAATGCCAGTACTTCGTATCCCTTTGCTATCAACGGTTCCACGTACTGGCTGAAATTGATAGCGCAGGATTCAAAGCCATGAATGATCATTACTTTTCTTTTTACACCTTTATTCCAACGATAGCCGGTAATATTGTAAGCTTGAAAATTGAATTGAAGCTTTTCCGCTTTTTCAAATATTGGTGTGAGTTTAATTACATCGCGGGTGGGTGGCGTACAAAATAATTTAAAAGCAGCTTTCGCAGCCTTTTTTTTGGAAAGGGCTGATAATATCCTGAATTTAACCCGGATATAACCAATTGCGATCTTTTGTACTAATTTCATATTTGCATGCAAATGTATTTACAGAATATTAAATCATCATTTCACGTATAAAAGTTATGGATATAGTAATCATTGGTTCAGGAAATGTAGCTGCGGTGCTCGGCAGAAAATTTAAAGCGGCAGGGCACACTATTCTTCAGATTGTTGGCCGTAACGCGGCGGCGGCAAGTGCATTGGCCTATGAATGGGATACGGAGTCCGCAAATTATATGACACTGCTTAATAAAAATGCGGACGTGTATATCATCGCTGTATCAGACAACGCCATTGAGAAAGTAATATATGACCTCGAACTGCCCGGCAAAGTAGTGGCGCATACAGCGGCATCAGTACCGAAGGAAGTATTGAAAAATGTTTCAACCAGCTATGGCGTTTTCTATCCGTTGCAAAGTCTTCGCAAAGAAATGACCACTCCGCCTGATGTGCCGGTGTTTTTTGATGGAAGCGACGATATTGCATTCAACAAGCTTGAACTATTAGCTAATTCAATTTCGTCACAGGTATCTACCAGTTCTGGTGATGAATACCGCCTCAAACTGCATGTAGCTGCGGTTATCGTCAGCAATTTCGTCAACCATTTGTATGTACTTGCGGAAGAATATTGTAAAAAGGAAGGATTAGACTTCAGGCAACTGTTACCACTTATTGATGAAACGGCGCAGCGAATAAAAAACACTTCCCCAAAAGAAGTACAAACCGGCCCCGCCACAAGGCATGATAAAGAAACCATTGAAAAACATCTTGAAGTATTGAAAAATCATCCCCAGTTGAAGAATATTTATTTATTGCTGACGGAGAGTATTCAACAATGATACAATAGCGAATTTTATGTAATTTTAAGAAACAATTTCTTTTATGTCTATTACAAAGGAGAAAATACAATCATTATCGAAAAGAGAAAGAGAAGAATTGTTAGCTATGCTTTGGGATGTAATTGAAGAGAAAGATTATGAAGACCTATTGCCACAGGAAACCACGGCTGAATTAAGCATCTTGCAGGAGCGGCTGGAAGAATATAAAAAAAATCCAGGTGCAGCTATCAATTGGGATGATTTTTACAAGCAGGAATCTCAGAGAATAAATAATGCTAAAAAGGGTAATTAATTCCAGGGCGATTGCTGATATTGGACGAATAAATGATTGGTACCTTCAAAATGCCAACCAGGAAATCACTTCAAGGTTCTTCGATGATCTTCATAAAGAAATCCTGAATATATGCAAGAACCCAGAACGTTATAAATTCGTTCATAAAGAAATACAAAGGTGCATCAAGCAAATATTCCCTTTTGTTATATTTTTTTCTAAACAAGAAGATACGATTGTCATCTTTAGGGTTCGCCACAAAAAGCAAAGAATATTGAAGCGATATTGAATCAAAAAAAGCTACTTTAAGTTTTTCATAATTGACAGCCCCCATTTATTTCATTTGCAATACTTTTGCAGCCCGACATTAAACCGGGGCCAAGAAACGAAAACAAAAGGATGTACACGGTTAAATTTAAATTTGAGCAAAGAGGGTTAGCACCTGTGACGTTAGAAAACGTAGAACCAGGACAAACCCTGCTGGAAATAGCGTTGAAGAATGATATAGAACTGCACCACAATTGCGGAGGAGTTTGCGCCTGTACCACCTGTCATTTATATATTGAAAAAGGAATGGAGAGCATTGATGAAATCAGTGATAAAGAAGAAGATTTTATTGACAGGGCCGTGAACCCGAGATTGACTTCAAGATTAGGTTGCCAGTCTTTACTGCTGGATGGTGGCGGAGAAATTGAAGCGATATTGCCTGATCAAACACAATTTTTAGGAGAATAAAAATAAGAGGTCGGAAATAAGAAGTCTGAGCCTGACCTCCGACATCATACATCAGACTTCGATGTCATCTTATGAGTCATTTTGAACCGCCGATAAACTGGAGCGACCACGAAGACATTGCGCAGAAATTGTATGAACGTTTCGGCGATGAATTCAACGAAGGAAAGATATACCGTGTACGTTTTACCGACCTGTTGGAGTGGGTATTACAAATTCCCGGGTTTTTAGGTACAAAAGAACAAAGCACCGAAGGACATTTGGAAATGATACAAAGCGCCTGGGTATATGAATGGAGAGACAGCCAGAAATAATTTGCCAATCCGCAAATAATGAACGAAGACGTCTTTAGAAAAATTACCACTTTCATTTTTGATATTGATGGCGTGCTGACAGACGGCACCGTATTGGTATTGGAAAACGGTTTGCAGGCGAGAAGAATGAACATTAAAGACGGCTATGCACTTCAACTCGCAGTAAAAACAGGGTATAAAATTTATGTCGTATCAGGTTCCACTGCTTCGCCGGTTGTAGAAAGATTGAATAAATTAGGCATTACTGAAGTACATTTTTCGGTCCTGGATAAAAAGAAGTTTGTTGAAACATTACTAGCGAACAATAACCTGGAACCTTCAAAAGTGTTATATATGGGCGATGATATCCCGGATTTACCTGCAATGAAAGCCGTTGGCCTGCCCGTTTGTCCTGCTGATGCAGTAACAGAAATTAGAAACATTTCCAGCTATATTTCTACTTTTTCAGGCGGTTTTGGATGTGTAAGGGATGTTATCGAAAAAGTACTTAAAGCTAACGATCAATGGTACAGTGACAGTAGTATTCCCTCTGCATAAATGAATAACCGCTTCACTTTCTTTCTTCATTGTTGTGCAGTATCTTTCAAAAAAATTAATACATGAGGTTGATAGGGGCATTTTTACGATTGATCCGTTTGCCCAATCTACTTTTTATTGCACTCTCGCAAGTCCTTTTGCAATTTTGTATTTACCAACCGCTGTATAAAAATTACATTCCTCCGCACGATACCCGCAATTTTATATTCTTAGTGCTCGCTTCATTATTCATTGCTGCGGCAGGATATATTATCAACGATTATTTTGATATCAATATCGATGAAGTGAACAAGCCGCAAAAAATGGTTGTTGATAAAATCATCAGGCGCCGTTGGGCGATTGCCTGGCATTTTATACTTAGTTCAGCCGGTATATTATTAACGATGCTTGCATTGCCCATCCTGCAAAAATGGTATTTGATTTTGGGAAATATTTTTTGCGTAGCGTTGCTTTGGTTTTACTCCACCAATTTTAAAAGAAACCTTTTAATAGGCAATATCGTTATCGGTATTTTAACTACGTGGACGATATTGATCATTTTCTTTTCAAAAGTTTCGCCGTCTAGTGCTTTCGGGCTCACACATGAAAACCAATCTAAATTTTTTAAGGTCTCTTTCTTATATGCGGGGTTTGCTTTCATCATCACGTTGATCCGCGAGGCGATTAAAGATATTGAAGACATGCCCGGTGATGCAAAATATGGCTGCAAAACCATGCCCATCGTCTGGGGAGTAAATACGTCCAAAGTGTATATCGCTGTATGGCTGATCATTCTCGTAGCGATGTTGTTTGTAATACAGGCGTATGTTTTACAATTTCGCTGGTGGTGGGCCGTCGCTTACAGTATAGCTTTCGTTATCACCCCGCTGGTTTTTATTTTTTTAAGATTGTTCAAAGCCACAACGACTAAAGATTTTCATGCACTCAGTACGCAGACAAAATTTGTTATGCTTACCGGCATTCTCTCCATGATCTTCTTTTATTTTTATTAATAAAATAACCAGTGAAAAAAATAATCCTGGCTTCCCAATCGCCCCGGCGCAAACAATTATTGGAATGGGCGGAAGTTCCTTTTGACATCATCGTGCAATCAACAGATGAAAATTTTCCTGCGGAGTTACCCGTCGCTGAAGTTCCCGTTTATATAGCAAGAAATAAAGCATTGACTGTACAGGAACAAGTGGCAACAGGTTTAACTATTCTTGCTGCCGATACCATTGTTGTTTTAGGACAAAAGATAATCGGCAAACCAACCGACCGGGAAGACGCCATTGCTATTCTTTCCGCATTATCCGGTAAAAAACATTTAGTGATTACCGGCGTGGTTATTTGCAAAGACGAAAAGGAAGTAGCTTTTTCTGACACAACCGAAGTTTGGTTTCATGACCTAACAAAAGAGCAAATTGAATTTTACGTTGATAAATATAAACCTTACGATAAGGCCGGCGCTTACGCCATCCAGGAATGGATAGGAGTGGTGGGCATACAATCCATACAAGGCGATTTTTATAATGTGATGGGCTTACCGGTGAGCAGGGTGGTGAGGGAGTTGGAAAAATTTGGCTAAGAGGTTAAGAGAAAAAGAGGGAAAAGAGGTGAGCTTCGGTTAGAGAAGTTTTCTTTTTTTACCCAGCTGTAGTTCCCTGATCATCTTCGTTGCGTCGCACTCTTCATCTTCCTGTTCTCTACTGAGCACTTTCGTCAAAGATCCCGATGTTTGTCGGGAAAGTATCAGCATTGGATTCGTTCCAATGACTATCGGGACTTCATTCCTGCCTGCCGACAAGCAGGTTTCTGCTCGCTACTCAACAAAATATTATTTCGAATAGTTTCTATGGTTTATTACAACGGAACTGTTCATCTTCAGGGTTGAAAACACCGCTGATGACAGAAAGGTTATTGCAATACATCTGGCAATTTCAATATTTCAATAAAAATGAATTAAGCGCCGTCGCTGGTGAAACAGTGCAAGTCATCTTTCCTGGTCAATACAACACCGACCAGGGACCGGATTTTGCCAATGCAAAAATTAAAATTGATAATACGACATGGGCCGGCAGCATCGAAATGCATATCAAAACTTCTGACTGGAAAAAGCATGCCCACGAACATGATGCGAATTATAAAAATGTAATCCTGCATGTCGTATGGGAAAATGACGGAGCAACTAATAACATACCGGTAGTTGAACTGAAAGAAAGAGTTTCAAAAATTTTATTACAGCGGTACGAAGAATGGATGCATTCTTCGTCATTTATACCATGTGAAAAAAGCATCTCCGCCGTAAAAGATATCACCTGGAAAAGCTGGAAGGAAAGATTACTGGCCGAAAGACTTTTGCGAAAAGCGAAGACTGCTGAAATTTTTCTTCAGCAAAACAATTTTCATTGGGAAGAAACTTTCTGGTGGCTGCTGGCCCGCAATTTTGGAATGAAAGTAAATGCAGATGCCTTTGAGGCAATTGGCAGGTCTGTTCCCATAAATATACTGGCGAAGCATAAAAACCAAATCCACCAATTAGAAGCGCTATTGTTGGGACAAGCTGGCCTACTCAATGACGATTTCAATGAAGATTATCCGCAGTTATTAAAAAGAGAATACAAGTTTTTGAAAAATAAGTATAAACTGCAACCCATTCATCAGCCGGTGCATTTTCTCAGGATGCGGCCGGGTAATTTTCCATCGCTGCGGCTGGCTCAATTAGCCATGCTCATCCGCCAATCAGCCCATCTTTTTTCCAGGATCAAAGAAGCATCATCGGTAAAGGAAGTAAAAAAATGGTTTGATGTAACAGCGAACGATTACTGGCATTATCATTATCACTTTGGAGAAAGTGGAAGCTTTAAAAAAAAGAAGCCCGGTGCTTCAATGATTGATAACATTATCATTAATACCGTAATTCCTGTTTTATTCGCTTATGGTAATTACCATGACGATATCGCTTGTAAAGAAAAAGCGTTGCGCTGGCTGGAAGAGACTGCGGCCGAAAAAAACTTTATCACAAAAGGCTTTGAAACGTTAAGGATTGAAAATAAAAACGCCTACGACTCGCAGGGCCTGATTGAATTAAAAAATGAATACTGTGATAAAAAGAGGTGCCTGGAATGTGGCGCCGGTAATGCGATATTAAAAAGCTAAAAACTATTCAACTTAACCCCAGCTTCCCCAATTAATTTTCACTTCTATATCCGGATGAATGCTCTTCATCACCGGGCAGGTCTCGCCGGTATTTTTGAGGATGACTTTATTTTTTTCATCTATATCTTTCAACGAATCGGGTACATAAAATGTTAATTCTATACCACTCACCCGGCGTGGGTCGGCCTTCATTATTTTTAAAACTTCGATTTTTATATCGTTTAAGTCAAAGCCTATGGTCCGGGCTTTAATGCCCATCACCGTGATCATACACGCTGCCAGACTGGTTGCCAGCAGATCGGTGGGGGAAAACCGTTCGCCTTTGCCATTATTATCCACAGGGGCATCCGTTTCGAAATGAGAACCGCTTTTAATATGAGTGCAGGTTGTTCTAAGCCCGCCGTTATAAACTATGGAAGATGTCATTTCAATTTTTAGCCTAAATTTACGTTATAAGACTAAGAGGAAAAGAAGAAAAAGAGGAAAAGAGTTAGGACGAAGCTCTTTTGTGTATTCCAAAACTCTATCGTGGTTTCTCTTTTTATTTCATTTTCTCTTTTAATCTCTTTGTAATTAATCAAACTGAAGATCTGTGAAGAAACTAAGTCTTGTCTCTATTATTACCTTGTTTGCCATCGCCTCATTTGCGCAGACTAAACGTGAAGAAAGGGCTGAAAAAAAAGAAGCCCGCCGCCAAAAAATAAACGAATTAGTGAAGCAGGCCGAAGAGGGAACACTGGTATATGCTAAGCAAAGTATTTTCGGCCTTCAACTCCGCACTAATGGTTACGGATTATTTTATGAATTGGGCAGGATGAAGACCAACCGGAAAACGAATATATACCGGATAGATATCACGGAAATCAAAAATGCGAAAGAAGAAAAGCAAGCCACAGGGAATGGTTTTTTCTTTAATAATCCTTTTGCGTATGGGAAGATCAATTATTTCTATCCTATAACCTTAGGTTTTGGCCAGCAATATATTCTTGGTCAAAAAGGAAATAAAAATGGCGTGGCTGTGTCTGCGGTGTACAACGCCGGCCTGGCAATAGGCTTGTTAAGACCGTACTACCTGGATGTGGCGACTTCGGCTAATAATATAGAATCTATTAAATATGAAGACGACTCCACTAGTTTTCTTTATGGAAATATACAAGGTTCAAGCGGGCTGAAAAAAGGCTGGAGCGATTTAAAAGTAAAACCCGGTGCTTTTGCGAAAGGCGCCCTGCGCTTTGATTATGGCCGTTTTAACGAGACTGTCAGCGCCCTGGAAGTTGGCCTGAGCGTAGAAGCTTATGCATCTAAAATACCTCTTATGGCTTATCAAAAAGACAAGCGCCTTTTCTTCCAGGCTTATGTGGCCTTACTATTTGGCAAGCGAAAATGATCGTTGTATTTTTGTCCTTGTTCAAGAGTTTTCACCCAAAAGTCAGGATACTGCTCCGATAAACCGGAGTCTTCGACAAAATGCTGAGTAGAATTCATGCAGTACAAGAGTGCGACGCAACAGAAGATGCTAGTAGTACTACAGCTGGGTTCAAAAAAACTCCTGAACATTTCGGAAATAAAACCTTTCGATTCATTGAGCGTTTATATAGCATAAGCAACAAGCATGACTGAGCTTCCTGTCGTTTCAAATATTGATCCCGCTACTACAAGAATAAAAAAACCTGATTGGCTGCGTGTAAAACTGCCGATCGGGGAGAGCTATAAGCATGTCCGCAACCTGGTGGATACGCATAAACTTCATACGATTTGCGAAAGCGGCAACTGCCCGAATATGGGTGAATGCTGGGGCGCCGGTACCGCTACTTTTATGATATTGGGTAATGTGTGTACCCGCAGTTGCGGTTTTTGCGCCGTTGCGACTGGCCGGCCGGAAGCGGTGGACTGGGATGAGCCGCAACGTGTGGCCGAAGCGATACACTTGATGAAAGTGAAACATGCGGTGATTACATCGGTTGACAGGGATGAATTAAAAGATGGCGGTTCTGCGGTATGGCACAATACGATCAAGGCCGTGAAATCATTGAACCCTGATACGACATTGGAAACACTGATACCGGATTTTAAAGGAAATAAAGACGATATCCGGCGTGTGGCGGAGGCCGCTCCGGAAGTGATCTCTCATAATATTGAAACGGTGGAACGATTGACAAGACAGGTGCGTATACAGGCGAAATACTGGCGCAGTATGGAAGTAATACGGACTTTGAAAGAAGCCTGTGTTCGCACCAAGAGCGGCATCATGCTGGGCCTGGGAGAAACGAAAGAAGAAGTTATTCAAACTATAAAAGATTTGCACGACAATGGTTGCGATGTGATCACAATCGGCCAATACTTACAACCTACACAAAGACATTTACCTGTAAAACGTTTTGTGCATCCCGATGAATTCGCGGAGTATAGGGAAATCGGTTATGAACTGGGCCTCGATTATATCGAAAGTGGCCCGTTAGTTCGTTCATCTTACCATAGCGAAAGACATGTATTTCCCGGTCTTGGAAGGAAAGAGTGGGAGATGGCGAAGGCGACGGTGTAATCTTGCTATTTCTGTGATTTTATTTTAACCACAAAGATTCTAAGAACACAAAGCTCCACAAAGAAAGACTTAGTGAAACTTTGTGCCATCGTGCCTAATTGGTTCAAAAATTTATATGGATTTCCCTTTCGATAATTTATTCTCAACAGGGGTCAGCGTATATCCTTCTTTCTTCAATAAATTAATCACACCTTTTTCTCCGGGCAAGTGACCAGCGCCAACGGCGATTACCAATGATTTACCAGGGAAAAGATCTTTTAATTTTTTTACCCAATTCCTGTTCCTGTTGAACAAAAGAATATCTGTATAACTATTCATGCCAATATCACTTTGTATCATCAGCGCTTCCAGCTTTTTTAAATCCTGTTCGTTATAAGCCTTCCACAATTCACTCATTTGTTTGTCTTCCTTCGAAGAATTTTTGATATAGTTCAGCAATTCTTCCGCCTGTAGTTTATAAGGAATGCTATCCAGGATGCCCGCCTGGTAACTCATCGTTTCAAGGCCTTTTACTTCTATATCACTTTGCTTCGCTTCATCCATGATCACTTGTTCCATCATCGCCGTATTCTCACACTCCAGCGAACCACCTTCTACTACGGAAGCAGCAAGGATGGGCTTAAATGTTTGCAGCATAGAAAAAGGGATCATCGAAGCGTTTTCTTCAAAATAAGTTTTCACTTTTTGGTAATCATCTTTGCTCAGCAAATCCTGCAGCGTAGTATCGCCCTGCATTTTCATTTTGCCAATCGCCCCAAAAATTTCCATCATATTATTCATGTCCACTTCCAGGTACACATTATCGGCGCCTTTAATTGCCTTCTTCATATTATCGCTCAGCACCGCATCATCGGCACAAAGCAAGTGTATCGTACCAAAGAGGTAAGAAGGTTTTGTCAACCCGTTACCAGTGATCTTCCACAACAGCGTATTGTTATCCGGATTCGTCGCCAAATTATCTTTCTGCGCACAGGATACAAGAGCCACCGACAGCGCCATTACCCCCAACGTCCATTTCTTCATACTTAAAATTTATGCAAATTACTGACTTATTATAAAAGCGGGTTTTTTATCCGCAGGATGCCGTGCATGTCCCCAGTAGTGAGCGGAGCCGAACTGCGGTTCCCTGATCATCTTCGTTGCGTCGCACTCTTGTACTTCCTGTTCTCTACTCAGCATTTGCGAAGAGTTCGTGCTTCATTGCCCATTACTTATTGCGTATTGTTTTTTTCTCCTTTTCTCTTTTTACCTCTTAGCCCTTTTAACCCGCTACCACAGCTTCCTCCCCATACACCTGGTCTCTAAACTTCAACGACGGCGACGGAATAAAAGTGCCGATATTCAATTGTTCCCATTTTTCATCCACCGCTTTGATCGTTACTTCATCAGCAATAATAATATTCGGCCAGTCGCGGTGGAAGTCATCGAACTCTTTTGTTTTTCTCGTGCCATCAAAACCCATACAAGCGAAGTAGGAGTTCTGAGTTGAGAGTTGGGTCCCGATAGCTATCGGGATAAGAGCCGGTCGTTTATATATGTGATGGTCTCTTTTGGGATCAAGGTTATTGCAGAAACGCCATAAGGCTATAGGAAGGTCATTGGCATCTACTGTATGTTCTACATATAAAATCATTTTTATTCCTTCTACTTCTTTTAAAAAACAAACTTGCTCATGCAATTCCCGGATATGTGCTTTCCTGCTTTTTTGAACTGAAATAATAATACAGGGAATTTCTTTTTTTAATAAAGAAACGTTCACCGCTTTGATTTCAGAAAATCTCTTTTAAAAAAGATTCCTGCAATTCATAATTGTTATCCCGATAGCTATCGGGACCAAATTCATAATTGCCTTCAACTTCTTCATCAAACTTAGCTGTTCCATCAATACACATCTTACCTCCAAATCCTAACTTACTGCAACTGTGATCCAACACATCCATCGGGCCGGTAGAAAAATAAATATCTGTTGCAGGATTTAAATTCTTAAATACATATTTGGCCAACGTTTCATAGTCCTGGATGCTCACGCCTTCATCGGCTAATACCAGTATTTTATTAAACATCATTTGCCCGGCGCCCCACATCGCATTCATTACTTTCTGTCCCTGTCCTGCATATTCTTTTTTGATCTTCGTGATAACAAGGTTGTGAAAAACGCCTTCCACCGGCATATCCATATCAACGATCTCCGGCACCATCGTCATTTTTATCGGGGCTAAGAAAATTCGTTCAGTTGCTTTTCCCAACCATGCGTCTTCCTGTGGCGGGATGCCAACAATAGTAGCAGGGTAAACAGGATCTTTTTTATGCGTAATGGCGGTGATATGAAACCTCGGGTACCAATCCGGCAATGAATAATAACCCGTGTGATCACCAAACGGCCCTTCCCAAATCATTTCATCGTTGGGGTCAACATATCCTTCAATAATAAAATCAGCATCGGCCGGCACTTCCACATCCGGTTGCGTAATGCATTTCACCAATTCCACTTTTTTCTTGCGGAGGAAACCCGCCAGCATGTATTCATCTACATTTTCCGGTAATGGTGCAGTGGCCGAATAAGCATATACAGGATCGCCGCCAAGCGCCACTGCGACGGGCATTCGTTGATTTAATTTTTTATATTCATTAAAATGTTTGGCTGAAACTTTATGCTTGTGCCAGTGCATTCCCGTTAATGCCGGGCCGAATACCTGCATGCGGTACATGCCTACATTTCTTGAATTTGTATTCGGATCTTTCGTATGAATAATAGGTAATGTAACAAAAGGGCCGCCGTCTTTTGGCCAGCAAGTAATAACAGGGAGTTTGGTAATGTCCGGTTCTTTCATAATTACGTGCTGACATTCACCTCTTCCTTTTTTCACTTTTGGCATCCACGAAGCAAACTGTCCGAGTTTCGGTAATAATTTTAATTTATCGAGGATACTTTCTTTTGGTGATGATAATAATTTAAACAGGCTTTCGATTTCCTTTGCCGTATCATCAAGATGATTGACACCAAGCGCCATGCACATTCTTTTTTCGCTGCCGTAAGCGTTCATCAATACCGGGAATTCATACCCGGTATTTTCAAAAAGGATCGCTTTACCACCACCGGGTTGCTTGCTCATGCGGTCGGTGATTTCCGCCATTTCCAGCTTCGGGTTTACATACGTTTTAATGCGAACCAATTCGCCGGCTTTTTCCAGTCTTGTTATAAACTCCTGTTGATTTTTATACGCCATTAGTACAAAGTTAATTCAGCACGATGGTATTATATTAGTTTCCCACAAAGACAGAAGGAACAATGACGCCGGGACTACTTTTGCATGTGACTTCCGGCTTCCTCAGATTGACATTCTTGTTTTTAATTCAAGATATTTATTTACAGTATTGACTGTAAGATTTTCCGGCGTGGTGAGAATGGAAAGAATACCATTTTTATGTAATTCTTTTACCATTAATCTTTTTTCAAAAGCAAATTTCTCTGCGATCGTTTTGATGTATATGTCTTCCAGCTTAACAGCATTTCCTTCACGGAGTGATTTTAGTTCTGTGTTTTCAAAGAATACAATGAGCAGTAAATGATATTTCGCCATTTTTTTCAGGGCGGGCATTGCACGTTGGAGGCTTTCTAAGGATTCAAAATTAGTAAAGAGGATCAATAAACCCCGGTTTGTTATTCTTGTACGGATGGCGGAAAAAAGTTTTTCAAAATCCGGTTCGTTAAATAAAGTTTGCTGCCGGTACAATGTTTCCAATAATAAATTGGTCTGCGTGGTTTTTTTATCGGCTTGGACAAAGGCGTCAACATTTTCCGCGAATGTTATTAGTCCAGCTTTATCCTGCCGCATCAATGCGACATTGCAAAGTACCAGCGATGCGTTAATAGCATAATCAAGTAGGGTCATGCCGCCAAATGGCATCTTCATTACCCTGCCTTTATTGATGATGCAATAAATCTGCTGGCTGCGTTCGTCGGTATAATTATTCACCATCAATCCATCTTTTCTCGCCGTAGCTTTCCAGTTGATAGTACGGTAATCATCACCTCTTACATATTCTTTTATTTGCTCGAATTCCATGCTATGTCCCAGTTTGCGGATGCGTTTTACACCGGCTTCCTGCAAGCGATTGCTTACGGCTAATAACTGGTATTTCCGCATTTGAACAAAAGAAGGGTAAACTTTTACGGTGCGGTGTGACGGAAATATATAGTGGCGTTTTACCAATCGCAAGGGTGCATGAACAAATGCGTTGATACTTTCAAAAATATATTCGCCCCTTGTCAAAGGTTTTAGCGAATACTCAATTTCATTTGTTTGCAGGCTGCCAATTTTTGCCTTGCGTAACCAATTTCTTTCCTGGAACTGAACAGGTAATTCATCAATTACGCTTACATGAACGGGAAAGCCATAATTATTTTTTAATTGTAGTATAATTTTATTGTCATCGCCAATGCTAAAACGATCTGTCGTAATTCGTTTAGCAGTAAAACCTTGCTTTTTGCTATATAATAGTAAGCTGTCTACTAATACAGCAATTCCCAATAGCGACAATATTAAACCCGCTATTGGAAAAAATGGCTGGTAAAAAAAACTCAATACAAAAACTACTGCCGCAGCGCCAGCGATATAATAGACGATTGTATTTAAGTAAAATGATTTAATCATGAAGCTTTCAAATCGATGTTTTATTATTTCAGTCCTTAAAACAGTTTACATTTTTAGTTCATCACACAGATGCCATATGTACAGGTGATGAACGGAGCGTCGCAACGAAGATGCCATGAAAAACTGCAGCTCGTATTCAAAAAAATCAGACATTTTCTTAAACGCACAATTCTTTAATCGATCATCTCGGTACATCCATACTTTGTACAATTTGCTTGATCACTTCAGCTTCTGTTACGCCTTCCATTTCTTTATCAGGCGCAAGGATGATGCGATGACGCAACACAGGCGTTACTACCTCCCGTATATCTTCAGGTGTTACAAAATCACGGCCCTGCATCGCGGCGATCGCTTTGGATCCATTCATCACTGCCAGCGATGCCCTTGGTGAAGCGCCGAGATAAATGGATTTATGATTTCTTGTCTGGTGGATCAATTTTGCGATAAACTGTAATAATTTTTCTTCGATAAGAATATTCTTTACCTGGTGACGCAGCTCATTTATTTGTTGTGCATTCATCACAGGCCTTACTACTTCATTAACATTCGTATTGCCCATTTGATGAAACTTGTTGAGAATAGTCAGTTCTTCCAATTCGCTGGGGTAGGGGACCACTATTTTAAAAAGAAAACGATCGAGCTGCGCTTCGGGCAAACGATAAGTTCCTTCCTGCTCTACCGGGTTTTGTGTTGCTAATACCATAAACGGCGCTTCCATTTTATACGTTTTACCATCTACGGATGCCTGGCGCTCTTCCATTATTTCCAGCAATGCCGATTGGGTTTTTGCAGGGGCCCGGTTGATTTCATCCACCAATACTATATTGCTGAACACAGGGCCTTTTTTAAAATCAAACGACGCTTCTCTTGGATTAAATACCGGCGTTCCGAGTACATCCGAAGGCATGAGGTCGGGAGTGAATTGCACCCGTGAAAATCCCGTATCCAAACTGCGGGCTACTAATTTAGCTGTTAACGTTTTTGCAACACCAGGTACGCCTTCTATTAATACATGGCCGTCTGCTAACAGGGCAGCAAGAATGAGCTTCACCATTTCATCCTGGCCAACGATTACTTTTTTTATTTCAGTTCGTATCGCCATCACAGCCTGGTTCAAAGCAGTGAGATCGGTGCGTTGCTGGAAAATTTGTTCTTCCATATTTATGCTTTTTTATAAAATGATTCCAATTGTTTATGAAACACGGTTAATTGTTTATCGCTGATAGAAGGCCGGTGATCTATTTCATTGATAAAAGAAACAATGTTGCTGATTTCCGCTTCTTCTATTCCTGTTTTATAATGAAGGGCCTGTATGAATTCGTCATTCAGGATATTCGTGGTTAACTTATACCTGTTGCGGACATGTTCAAGAAAATAAGCTGCCATCTTTTTACAAAGATTTTTATGATCTCCTTTATCATGGTATAAACGACCGATTGTTTTTACAAAATCAAGAGAGTCGTTTCTTGGTTTGGTTACTACTGGAATATGCCGCTGCTTCCTTCTCATCTCAAGCAGCATATAAATAATTAATGTAAACAATGCAGTAAGGAACGCCCATTTCAATGCGGGGTACTGAAAAAACACACTTAACCAGTTGGAACTTTTCTTTTCCGACCCGCCTTGTTTTTTATAAAGATAATATTCATCCCAAAATACTTTTTTTCGGTTGGGATTGATTACCGAAAGGGCTTGCTGGTAATAATCAATATTGTTTTTATGTAATAAAAAATAATTGGTGAACGCCATAGGCGCCAGTTGAAGGAATAAATTTCCTTTTCCTGCTTTTAACTGAATAAAATTGGGTTTGCCTTCTTTGTTATAGCCTAACACTGTCGAAGTCGCGGAGTCTATTTTATAAAATGAAAATTGAAAACTTTTTCCCGGATAAATAAATTTTTTCTGCTGTGATGATGTACCCACTGAAATAGTCATGGAATCAGGAATATTTTCCATGTAGAACATGCTGTTAAATCCATAGGGATAGTAGATATCGCATTTAAAAACTTTTCCGCATAAAAGGAAACTTTCCCGGCACTGATAAAAACATCATTTCCGTTTTCGATGACCTTGATGATCCTCTTCATTTCATATTCATCGGGATTAAAATCAGGGGTAACTATAATGAATGCCTGTCGTTCTTCATCTCCTTTCCAATATCCCGGATCTTCAGTATTTGTTTTGATAGAAGCCTTTGGGAAAATATATTTTAAGTTCTCGTAAGCTACATACGTACCGTAAGGTATTTTATCTTTCTTGCGAAAGGTAAGACGGTCATCAAATCGGTTTCCCTTTAAATTTTTTCCAACAAAAAAATAATACCAGTACCGCAAGCACTAATAGGCCGATCAGAATATATGGCAGTTGTTTTTTCAAATTAATTTAAAGTTGGCGTTCAAAACTTTCAAACTCTTTTTTTATGACATTGAATTTTTCTTTGTCCACATCAAAATGGCCATACCAGGCGTATTCATAATTCCGGGTAAGCCGGAAAAAGTTAGCATACCAGGGTGTATTATTCAACTGTAATAAATAATCGAAATTGGTTTTATCCTGCGTGAACTTGATAACGTTTTTATCTGCCAGTCCCCGGAGCACCCGCAGGAACATTAAACGTATTGCCAACCGGTAATTACCTGCTGCGGTTGCTTTATCTATTTCTTTTTGATAATTAATAGCGAAAATATCCTCTGTTTCTTCTTCACTTTCCGCCTGTGCGATGGTTTTACTTTTACGGAAAAGACCAACGCTGTTACCTGATAGATAGATGGCAAGAAGGGAGGCGAAACCAATAATGATGATGATAATTAAAAGCGTTCTAAAACCAGATGTTTCAAAGAAAGAAATGCTTTCCATTTTTCCCCCATCGTTTTCAACCTGCTTTTTTTTAAAAGATTTATTTGCGTACCAAAATGCATCATCGTTCTTCATCGCATTCATAATACTATCTGATAACTTACGCACAACAAACGGGTCTTCTTCATCTTCCGGAAACCTTTTTATAAAATATTCTTCGTCGCTGTTTTTTTCAACTGCTTTAATATCCACCTCTTCAAATTCTTCCTGCGGCGGCGGAGTGGCGACAACAGTGTCCACTTCACTTAGTTTATTCATTTTTACTGTAGTGTCATTATCCTCTTGCTGCGCCTGAAGCAGGCCCGACATAAAAACGAAAATAAAAAGCCAGGAAGCTTTTTTTATTGCTTTAATAAATTGGTATGTATTTTTTTTTTGCAACCACTATATATCTTCCTCACTGGTTTCTGTTGCCATTCTGCGTCCGAGACGGATTGGGTAAATAATAAAATACCAGACAACGAACACGACGGACAAGGAAACAATGATCGTTGTGAAAATAGAAATATCATTGTAAAGACGGGTGATGAACCCTTCAAAGAATGCAGCGAGAGCAAATACAGGTAATAAACCGATGATGATTTTAACCCCATCCTTTGCGCCTTTTTTAAAAGCACTGAGCCGGGTGATAGTGCCGGGGAATAAAAAACTTTTTCCTAATACAAAACCGGCGCCTGCGGCAAGAATGAATGCCGTAATTTCTAATGTGCCGTGTATAAAAACAACTAAAAAGAAATCAATACCAAGGCCTCTTGCAGCGAAAAACTGGTCGAAGATGCCCACCATAGCGCCTGTCTTTCCTAAATCAAGGAATGTAAAAATGCCAGCGAAAATTCCTGAAACAAACATCCGGAATGCCACTATGATATTATTGATCATGATGCCGAGCCAGGTCATGATGGAACTGCCATGTTCATATATCCCGAAAGGGTTTCCTTTTTCTATATTGTCTATTGTATGATCAACATATTCATCTCCAAAAAAATCCCTTGCTACCTGCTCATCCTGCCTCGATGAAAAGAAACCAATGCCGAAAAAAATAATAAATACCGCCAATGAAAAGAGCATCACTTTGCGGTGCTTCCAGATAACAAGAGGAAGGTCGTATTTCCAAAAAGTGATGAGACGGTTGGATTCTTCTTTGCGGTTCTTATAAATATCCAGGTATATTTTAGAAGCCTGGGTATTTATGTATTGTGTAACCTTGCTGGAAGGATAGAATGTTTTGGCATAGGCGAGATCGTCCACCAGTTGCGTAAAGTCCGTAGCCATTTCATCGGGATCATCAGCCGGCATGTGCTGGTTTTTCAACCACCGGTCTTTATTTTTCTTTATAAAAAGCGCTTCTCTCAAATAAGGTTATTTGGCTTGTAAAATACTTGGAAAATTTCAGATTTCAGATTTAATCCCGATATTTATCGGGATAGAATTTATCGTATGAGTGTAATAAGGGTGCCAACCAGTTTTAACATAGATGTAGAATTTGAAATACCTGAATTCTACAGGCGGCTCATTGCGCTGCTGATTGACTTATTTGTTCTCTGGCTGTATAAAAAATTTGCTGATCTTATTCTTACATCTATTACAGGATCGATGTATGGTGAAGGTATTGATGCTTATTATAATGCATGGGGACTTTCGTTGCTTCTTTATTTACCGATATTTCTTTACCATATTGTTATGGAAATAACACTAAACGGGCAAAGTGTGGGAAAAAAAATAATGGGATTGAGAGTCGTTAATGAAAACGGGGGCAGGCCCGCCATCAGTCAATTTCTGATCAGGTGGTTTCTCCGTGATATATGGTTTGTTATTTTATTCATGATGGGCGTTTATAATTCTTTTTATGGCTCCAAAACAGAAGGCGTTATCCTGGTTTTATTAGTCCTGGCTTATTTTATAACAGAATTGGTGCTGGTCGTTTCTTCTAAAAAGGTCAGCGTATGGGAGATATCCTCGCCCATACTATTTTGATACGAACAAACTCAAAGGCGAGCATCGAAGAAACTGTTTTCCAGGAAGTAGGGGATAACTATATTCCTTCTTTTCCCCAAATTATGCAACTAAGTGATAAGGACATTAATGCGATCAAGAGCATACTGGAAACCGCAAGAAAAAAATCTGATTTCAATATGGCCGGCTCCGCCGCGGAAAAAATAAAAGCGCATTTGCAGATCAATTCTGATTTGTCTCCGTTTGATTTTCTTGACCTGCTGTTAAAAGACTACAATTATCTTTCTGTAAAATAAAAGAGGCTGCCCCATATTTTGAAGCAACCTCGTATCAGTGCGGTGCGATTTTGATATTATTTTGAGCCTAATCCAATTACTAGTATTGCCAGGAATGCCAGGATAATAACAATAATGAGAAGGATCCCCATTGTTTTGAAATAATTGGCTAATCCTCCCAACCCTTCATTAAGCGATTGCGCATTGCTTGCATTAATACCATTTTTAGTATAAGTAGAAAAACGGTTAAGAAAATAAAAAAGAAGAATGGTAATCACCAGTGAAATGATAACTGAAAAAAGATTAGTAGCGGACTGTACCCTTCCTGTTTCGCCAAAATTTTCATAGCCGGTACGGCTTTTGTCTACAAAAAATTTAATTACACCAACAATGGACACGATTAAAGAAAGAATGGCGGCGATACCTGCCGTTACCGCTGTCCCTTTTAAACTTTGTTTTGCATTTTCATCTATATGAAGATCGAAAAGCGAGTTATGTTGACTTTCCATTTTTATAAATTTTATTTATCAGCAACCATGTTATAAACGCTACTGATGAGTGATAAAATTGAAAAAATAATGCTCATAGTGAAATAGCTTTTTAAAGACCTGAACCCTGCGGCCAAATCAGAAGAGTTGCTTGCCTGCAGGCCTTTCCTTACCAGGTTAGAACCCTTTATCAGGAAATAAAGCCATAAAAAAAACAAAAACAAGCCCAATAGCTATTAACCCAATAATTAACCACATAAATTCAGTTCCTCCTTCAATAGCTAACAGCACACTGATGCGGTCAAGCATTTCTTCACCACCAATCGCCATTAACAATACAACCAGTCCCATACAAATAAAACCGGTAATGGCTATGAATTTGCTCCATTTACTTATAGTGTCTAAATGATTTTGCGAGGTAGCGTCCATCTGCATTTCGAAGATCGATGTCCCTAAAGGTGGTGGTGGCGGCGGATGTTGTTGTTCCATTTTATACTTTTTGAATTAATAAATTATTTTCTTTTACTGCGTGATAGTGCAAGAATAACCGATCCCGCCAAAGTAAGATAAGCGCCGGCCCCTATTATTGTAAAATAATCTTCGATAGCAACATAATAATTCTTTTGGGCATCCCAAATGATCATAACTATCGCAGTGATTGAAATGAGCAGCGGTAGGAGTTTAAAAAAAGAAAAAGTTCTTCGTCCTATACCAGCGCCCAATGTATGCAGAAGGCATATCAGTGCAGATAAGATTAAGATGACAATAAAAATAAGGGTCAGAATTCCTTTATAACCTGATTCTTCTTTTTCTTCGATCAGCTCCCGTGCCGATGTGAGTATGCGGAAACCACTAACGCCCCCGAACGGGCCGAAATTTATCCAGTTTGTAAAAAAACCAATGATGATTAACAGGCTTCCCCAAAAACCGGGTATGCTTAAAAATGACGGCGATCCGGAAGTATTCGTAAAAACAGGTTGCTGATTACCTGACTGGAAAATAGTAGCAGACGGCACATTTACAGATGATGGTATGGCGGTAAAATCTTTTTGAGAAAGCCACGTATCAAAATTAAACCCGTCATACTTTATTTTAAACTGGTCTCCCATGACTGACTGGACAGTCCCTGTATAAACTTTTCCATCCGCTGCTGTAAAAGTTACTTTTGATCCGATGGCCGGGGGAGTTACAAACGCAGGCGGTACAACAGGTTTTGTAGCGTTTTGTTCTGCTGTGTTAGCGGGCAAGGCTGCTCCACAGTTAATGCAGAATTTAGCAGTCACGGGGTTTTGCGTTCCGCAATTAGGACAGAAGAGCATATAAAAGTTTTGGTTTGTGGCAATCGGCTTTTTCAAATATACTTACTTGCCTGTATTTTTATAAATAAAAAATTAATACGCTCTTGCAAATAACACCCTCTGTTTAGAAGGGTTTCCGCTTAGTATACATTTGCCATCTTCCTGTTCATTTTTCAGCGGTATACAACGGATCGTCGCTTTCGTTTTTTCTTTAATAGCTTCTTCTGTTGCGGCGGTGCCATCCCAATGGGCTGCGATAAATCCTCCTTTTTCGTCTAATAATTTTTCAAATTCTTCCCAACTATCTGCTTTTGTAATATGCTCTTCACGATAAGTCTTTGCTTTGTTGAACATATCATGCTGGATATCCAGTAGCAATCCATCCACGTATTGGGCTATGCCATCGAGCCCAACTAATTTTTTTTCTTTTGTATCGCGGCGGGCTACTTCAATTACATCTTTTCAATATCCCTTGCGCCGATTGCCAGGCGGACCGGAACGCCTTTCAATTCATATTCCGCGAATTTCCATCCGGGTCTTGTGTTTTCATTGTCATCATATTTTACCCTGACGCCAATGTTTTTTAGCTGGGCCATGATCTCTTTTGCTTTTCCATCTACCAATGCTTTTTGATCATCGCCTTTGAATATGGGAACGATAACTACCTGCAGCGGTGCGATCTTTGGTGGCAGTACCAACCCGTCATCATCGCTATGGGCCATTACCAATGCTCCAATTAATCTTGTACTCACACCCCAACTAGTAGCCCACACATATTCCTGTTTATTTTCTTTACTTAAAAATTTTACATCAAATGCTTTGGCGAAATTTTGTCCCAGGAAATGCGAGGTACCTGCCTGCAAGGCTTTTCCATCCTGCATCAGGGCTTCGATGCAATAGGTATTTTCAGCGCCTGCAAAGCGTTCACTTTCTGTTTTTACACCTTTTATTACAGGTAACGCCATAAATTCTTCTGCGAATGTGGCGTACACTTCCAGCATTTTTTCCGCCTCCTCAATCGCCTCTTCTTTGGTAGCATGGGCTGTATGTCCTTCCTGCCATAAAAATTCTGCCGTGCGTAAAAACAACCGGGTACGCATTTCCCAACGAACTACGTTGGCCCATTGATTTATCAATAAAGGAAGGTCGCGGTACGATTGCACCCAATCTTTGTATGTATTCCAGATAATCGTTTCACTGGTTGGGCGAATGATTAATTCTTCTTCCAGTTTTGCTTCGGGGTCAACGATAACGCCACCGCCATTTGGATCATTTTTTAACCGATAATGTGTTACCACGGCGCATTCTTTTGCGAAGCCTTCCACATGCGCCGCCTCTTTACTTAAAAAACTTTTGGGATTAAGCAAAGGGAAATAAGCATTGACGTGGTCAGTGTCTTTGAACATTTTATCCAAGGCCGACTGCATATTTTCCCATAGGGCAAAACCATATGGCTTGATCACCATACAACCTCTTACCGCTGAATAATCGGCCAGGCCACCCTTTATTACCAGGTCATTATACCATTGCGAATAATCATCCTTTCTTGTTGCGATCTCTTTACTCATATACTTGTTACTTGATTCTTATTACTTATTTAATCTTTACGTTTTAATTAACAGCCAATTATACAATTTTTATAGACACCCGTTGTAAATTCGACTAGCAATCGTTAGCAAAAAAGAAGTCGTACAAAAGTAGTAACTTCACTTTTAAACCTCTAAACCCATTTGCCATGAAATCTCCAATTTTGCTCCTGGCAGTCGCAGCAATAATTTTCAGCAGCTGTTCTACCGCTTATAAAACCGGTCAGACACCTGATGATGTATATTATTCTCCCGCAAAAGCGCAGGATGAATACGTTCGTGTGGAAGAAAGGGACGACCGCTCTTACCAGGGCAGTGATGAATATTATGAAGACCGCTATTTGCGGATGAGAATACAAAATCGTTCCCGCTGGTCGGTCTTAGATGACTACTATTTTAATAGCCCATACGCTTATAATTATTACGGCAGCTCTTACGGAAATTATAATTGGTATAGCCCCTACAATAGCTATTGGAGCTGGAATAATTATTATAACCCTTATTACACAGGCGTTGTAATTATTAAAAACCCTGTTAACTATTACACTGCTCCTAGCAGACCGGTCGCCTTTACTGCAAACAGCTATAATAATTTTCCTACGAAGACATCATCGAATAGAAACAGCAATTTCTATTATAATACGAATAATCCAGTACGCTATAATAACAGTAATAACAATGGCTCACTGGGTAGTTCTATACGGAAAGTATTTTCCAATTCGAATTCAGGCAGCAACAATAGCTCCGGCAATAATAATAATAACAACTCAACTCCATCAAGAAGTTTATAACCCTTCCAACAGTTCAAGTTCATCATCAGGAAGAAGTAGCAGTACCAGCAGTAGTAGTGGTAGCAGCGGTGGAGGTGGTGGTGGTGGTAGTGTAAGCAGGCCTGGCCGTTGATAAGAAAATTTTCGAAACGACTCGTATTAATAAATTAATAAGGGAGGAAACAAAATTTAAGTAAGACGCTTGAGTGTTTCCTCCCTTGTTGTATCCGCAGGTTTATAAACGTTACACAATGAAAAAGTTTTTATAATCTGTTCTTTCCTCTCCGTGGCTGTGCTTTCGCATGCGCAGATCCCTGAAGATGTGTTAAAATATTCCTGGCAGCCTGTAAATGGAACAGCAAGGGTTATGGCGATAGGTGGCGCAATGGGATCCCTAGGTGGTGATATTTCCGCCTTATATGTTAACCCGGCAGGCCTGGCTTTTTATAAAACAACTGATATCGTACTGTCTCCCGGCTATTCTTTCCTGAAAAATAAAAGCAATTTTCGTGGCACCAATGCAAGCGATAAAGATTCTTATTTTAACATGGGACCGACCGGTGTTGTTGGTGGCTGGCAGGGATCGGGCCGCTCCACAAATAAAACATTAAGTGTAGCGGTATCAAGAACAGCTAATTTCAGTAATAAGGTATATTATACCGGTAAAAATGATTTCAGCTCATATGGTGAGCAATATGCCACAGAGGCGGCTAACAGTGGTATGAGCATTGATGATATCCTGAACAGCAACAGTATTTCCCTGGGTACACGGATGGCCTTGTATTCTTATTTCCTTGATACTGCCAGGCTTGGTAGTAATACCTTTCCTGATTTTGTAAGCCTTGCAATGTATAATAACCTGAAAAATGGCGGTGCTTTTCTATTAAACCAGGCGCATACGATTGAAACCAGTGGCGGCATTACTGAGATTGCATTGGGCTATGCGGCCAATATGGATGACAAAATTTACTTTGGAGGATCTATAGGCATTCCGATCGTGAAGTATGAAAAGAACAGTGTTTTCCGGGAGGAAGATGCGACCGGTGCCACCAATAATTATTTGGCTTTTCAGACCTGACGGAAACTTCTAAAACAACCGGCGCAGGTATCAATGCGAAGCTTGGAATAATTGTAAAACCTGCGGATTATATACGTTTAGGTCTGGCTATTCATACTCCTACAAGGCACCATGGAAGATTCCTACGATGCGACGATGTCTGTAAATACGGAAAACTATCGCACCAATCCCGCCACTGTTACCGTGCATGCCACCGAGTTTACAGACGGAGAGAAACCAACCTATAAGTATGAATTGATCAGTCCCCTGGAAAGTGATGCTCAGCGGTTCTTTATGTCCTTAGGGAAATTGAAGATGTGCGCAAGCAAAAAGGTTTTATAACAGCTGATGTTGAATATGTGGGTTACCGGTCTAACCGTTTCCAAAATGCGGAGGATTATGACGATGATGGGTATTATGATAAAGTGAACGCAGCGATGAAGAGCTACTATAAAGGTGCTTTTAATTTTCGTGTGGGTGGGGAGGTAAAATTTACGACGCTAATGGGCCGTTTGGCTTTGCGTATTATGGCAATCCTTATAAAGACAAGGAATTAAAGGCCAATAAGATGTTCATCAGCGGCGGGCTTGGGCTACAGGCATGCGGGTATGTTTGTTGACGTTACCTATATACACGGTCTTTCTAAAGATGTAAATTTCCTTACCGGTTAAGCGACAAAGCCAATACGTTTGCTACTACAAAAGGAGCAGGTGGCAATGTGATGTTGACGCTTGGATTTAAAATATAAAGGAGACTTGGGAATCTTATTCTTATTACTGTAACTCTTTGTTGTTATTAATTGAGTTCAATTTTGAACTTAATAGTAATAGTTCCTGCCGGGAGCAATTTTTTATTCGCCTATTCCTCTTATTTATAGGTTTAATTTCTAAAGAAATTATGTCCGCTGCATTTTAAATAACCTTCTGGTTGGGGGGGCATAATCCATTTATCATACGGGATAGTCGACTCCTGTGATTGAACAGCTTCCTGTTCGGTCACTTTTTTATGTACAATGGTAAACGACGGCACTTTACGTGTGGGTTGATTTCTTTTCCTGACGGGCTTAAGGGAAACAGGTAACGATACAGGTGGGGCGATTGCTTCTGAATAATTGGTCATAGGGGGTAGAATTAGGTTATTAAACTTTATGCCAGTTCGGCTACTGCGTATAAAATTTAATTGAGAGTGTAAGGTAATAGAATAAATTTAGCAATCAAATGAACGGCAGATTATTTTTTAAATAAATATGTCACGGTACAAGCCATGAGACCTCATCATTGTTCACTATGATCAAAAATAGGATACGGGGATCTGGACGAGGAATATATCCACACACTAATCCTGCTTGGCCTTGTATGTCCCAGGCTTTTTCTGATTTTTCATTTCATACTTGTGTTATCTATGCTGGATATGCCCTTCTGATTTATCGGTTAGATAACCAGCTGGAAACTCCACGGAATTTTTTAGTAAATACTTTCCGGCCGATTCAATTAAAAAAATAGGGGTGAGGAGCGGGCAGTTTAGATTTCTAAGATTTTTGGAAATAGAATGGGGGAAGTGGTATATAGTCGCCCAAAAATACGGAAACGACTTCTAACCCTACCGTCCTTAATGAAGGACAGCACTATTACACTAATAACAAATACCAAAAAAATAGTGTACAAAGAGGGTGGTTTAGGTTACGCAGGTATCGTAAATTTACGTTTCTGAAAAATTATGAAATGGCCTAAAATAAAATGTGAAATAAGGAGTTACTAAGGGATGTGAGTAAAAACCAATAGGTTATTTGAATAATAGGATATTAGTAACACTGGTGGATAAACGATTTTTTAGTATCAGTTATTTTCATATTTTTCACTTATAAAAGAAAACCCCCTATTCCGGCTAGGGAATAAAGGGGCTTGTTTGGAGTGTTATCCTTCACTGAAGGACAAACCGCCAGCCGCAACAAGGGCAATAGAACACAATTACGAGACTTCGTGGAAAGATGGGGAGCAACAGCTCTCCATCTTTTTGTTTGTACTTACCCACATAAGCCACTTGCGGCCGGCATTTACACCCCGGTGGATGTTTGTTCATCATGATTGGGTTTTAAAAAGGTTTCAAAGGCAATTAACCCAATACGATTACATCCATTAAAGAGCAAAAAAAAGACGATACAAATTAATGTACCGCCTAAAAAAAGACGATACAAATTAATGTACCGCCTTTCTGGTTCGATAAACCGAAAGTAACAATATTATTTTGAATTTCCTGAGATTAAATTTGCACAGATGTTGGTATGTATGAGTGTAAAACTCATAGTCGCTAGGCCTCGCAAAATTAATTAGCTGGTTAGCCTTTTGTATTCTTATTTTTTTTAGCAGGCGGCGTATTAACAGCCATTTTCATTAGTTTTTCAAATGAAAGGTTAGTGCTGATCGTAGTATCATGTTTCCCTTTTTTCTTAGGCTTTTCGGGGGTTGTTTTCTTTGCTTTCGCCATAGCGTAAAGATACATTTTTGTATATTCACAGTATCTCCGTCCTTTTCCGCAACCAAACCTTAGTTTATGAAAAATGCTTTTATTATATCTCTTGCTATGTTGATTTCAAATGCTTCTTATTGCCAAAAAAGAGTTCGTATTGAAGGGTCATTCATGATAGTTGCTATTGGATCTGATGGCATTATGGTTGCATCAGATTCTAGGGCAAATTTTGCCGACAGCAATGATCCCGCCCATACTCCGTTGGGGTATTTTGATTTTGTCCAAAAGACTTTTATCCTTAAAAACAGAATGACTATTTCTTCGACGGGCATGGGGATAATTGGGCAGTATTTTGAATATTATTTAGTCAAAGATTTTGAAAAGTACACTCTATTGGATCAAAAAGTTTATGATCTTTTAAAGACGTATGACGCATATCTAAAATCGGTATGCGATGAAAAAACTTATGCTGCATTAGAAAATTCAAGAATCGCCTGTGGATATGAAAACGGGAAACCATATTTGTGCTATTACGAGCCAAAAGAACCATATAGATTTATTAATGAGACTTATATTGAGTCTGGCGGCTCTATTTTTCCTAAACTTTATGATAAAAAATTAACCTGCGATAGCTTAGGAAAACTAGCCAAAAAAGCCATTTATCAATTTGCAGCTGATAATAAAAAAAAATCTCTTATAGGAGGGTTAATTAATATAGCTAAAGTGACCAGTGAAAATGTTATATGGTTGGAAAACGAACCAAAACCGAAATGGAAAACAGTTACAGATTTTCTTGAGGCGTATATAAACAAAAAAGCCACAATAACTTTCACATCAGAAGCAAATAAAAAAAAGTTATTGGAAATATTGGCAATCGATTATCCTCAAATATTTAATAAAAAATGATAGACGAGGTATCTCCTATGTGTAATTTATGCAACCCTACAGAATCGCTCCCAATTTTTAAGCGCTGATAGTGGGTTCTTATAAATATTTTTTCTTTATGTTTACACGATGTGGTTAAAGAAAGGGTGATCAAAAATGGTAAAAAGAATAAGATTCTGTATGCCATGACAAAATGTTTTATTTTTGTTGCGGCATATCACTAAAAGGGGAGATATGTAAATGAAGCCTACTGCAAATAGGCTTTTCGCTTTTATAGGGCTATTCAAAATTACTTCTTTTCTATTAGCTGTTTATAAGTTAATCTTCCCTGTACGTTCCGAAACGTATTTACAAACCTTTCAACGTCTTTAATTTTCCTGGAGTTGTATCTATAGGTCATTTCATCGCAGTAGCGTTGCAGGTGTTTAGGGCTTATCTGGTGGTATATACCAAAGATCATGCGCTTGAATAGCCCGAATAGTCCCTCTACGCTGTTAGTGCTAACTCCATCCTTTAGAAATTCTCCCTGTCCGTGGTTAATGGTAGCATGGTCAGCGAACTCCATATTTAGCCCTGCATACCCGCTGTGTTCATCAGTATTGATATAAGCCTGTAGGGAGACGTTCTGCCTTAATACTTCTTTGAAGGTGTTCTTACCTATTACGGTGAGTTTGGCCTTTCCTTGCCGCTCTACCATGCCCATAACGGCTGTTTTATTGTCCTTTCCTTCCTGTACCATTATAGCCCGTTTCTTTTTGGTCATATTAGCCATTTGCCACCGACATAGCATTCATCAGCCTCCACGGTATTGGCTAATAGCTCCATTCTATTGTCCTTAACATTTGTCTTACCCTGTGCAATAAAAACCATGCTGCCTTTTGTCCAATATGCAAATCCCTGCCTAATTGGTGAGAAGATATTCCCTTCTTATGGGCTGATACCAGATACATAGCCATAAACCATTTAGCTAATGGGAGCTTAGTGTTTTCCATGACTGTGCCAACCACTACTGAAAACCTGCTTTTACAGTCCTTATCCTTGCATTTATATGTTTCATATCGCTGTTACGATAAGCTCCCCGAACCCCACAAATAGGGCATATAATCCTACATCAGGCCATCTCATTTTTTCTAAGAAATCCCTGCATTTCTCCTCTGAATTGAAGTATTGAGCTACGTCCGTAAGGCTTTTAAATTGTATCATATAGAAACAAATTTGTATCTTATTGGGGTTAAAAAAAGAATTGAAATATTGAATGGCAAAAAGAAAGGAGATCAAAAGAAGCGCAAGGGAGATAAAAACATCCTGCCAATTGCTGCGGTGGAACTCTCTACTGAGGCAGCGAGAATGCACTCCAGTCCGATGTACAGTCCGCTAATCAAACAAGTGGGCAATCCGAAGAAGCAAACAAGCCACCAAAGAAGTTCTGGGATTTCTTTAAAAAACTGCCCACATCCGATAAAATACAGGCAATTGCTGCTGCGGTAAACGGTGTTGTTGCTATTGCGGCTATCGTAACCCTTATCTATTCTCAAAGGCTCTTAAAACTTACCAGAAAAACCATTGAAGCCACCGAAATTTCTAACCTGCAAATACAGGATTTGAAATTGGATAACGACACTCTTTACTATTCTATTTCTAATCTGGGAGTATATCCAATTAAAATAATTAGAGCATCGGTTAAGTTTAGTATTAAGGGGAGTGTAGCTAGGGACATTAGGGCATTCCAATACACCGACTTTAGTAAGTTGTATATTGTCAAAGAATATCCTCTTAAACGAAATATTGTAAAGAATAACTTCTGGCTACGGAAGGGGAAGCTCCTGTTTACTTTGAAGGATGGATAGAATTTGTAAACGAGGTAACAATGAAGCCAAGAATTTATGTGTTTGAAATTCTTATCCCTTCTAATCCGGGAGATAATTTTGAGTTCATTGATAACGTCAATGACTAAATATCTGAATGACTTCTTATACATTTTGCAGCCTATTTGCTGCGAAGTTCTCAATCACTTATCCCTTTTCATCCCCGCCAAATCCCTTAGTCCTCATTTTTCCCATCCTCCATGATTTGACCAAAAGATTGCAGATTATATCTTGCAACCTCCATAACTCCCTCTAAACCACTTAGCATTAGCTTGGGTAAAATGGGATGTCGTGACCAAAAATACAATCAATTTTACGCCTAATTCAGTTAGTAAAATGTAATTTTTAAAAATTCAAACTTTAGCTAATTTATATAGTTATTATAAATTATTAAAGTATTCATTATCATATTAATAAAATATTTATCGAAATATAATTACTCGAATTTAGTTATAAAAATATTGCATAAATATGCTTCTTTCATAAAAAAATAAATAAAAAATAATTATTATTTAAATAAATGGTTTTTCATTGAATTGTATAAATTTAATTAAATTTAATTTTTATTAACGATCAGTCGCTTAATTAAACTAATTTAATTCTTCCAATGGAACTAGGCATACACTCTATTTTCACTCGCCCTTCCAATTAAGAACGACTATCATGGGGTGATCCGGGCATTTAAATGCCTGTTTTGATTTGCTGGAAGAGGATGGTCAAGTAAGGAAAAATACGATTTCATGAGACCGGTCAAATAGTTCTTTCAGTTAAGTTAATTGGTAAAATTTCTGGTGGCTTTTGCTTATTTTAGGCGTTCAGTTTGAAACTACGAGATTGGCGCAATGAGAAAATTTTGCTTATTAAGTACCCTTGTACTTATACTGATTAGTAACAGAACGGTTGCCCAGGATTTCTCTAATAAGGGGAAAGAGTTCTGGCTCGCCTATAGCTATCATGTCGGTATGGGTAAACGCCGGCGGCGCCCCGGCAATGACATTATACGTCACTTCGGATGTCACGACGTCCTACACAGTTGAAATATTTGGAGGGGGCGACGATTTCAACGGGCACTATTAATGCCGTCAGGTAGTCACTATCACTATTCCCACAACTTATTTTATAGATAATGAAGGCTTGTTTACCGGTAAAGCCATACGTGTCACCTCAGCGAAACCGGTTGTTGTATATTCTTATATTACCCGTAACGCTGCCAGTGGGGCTACACTCTGCTTGCCTACAACAGTTCTGGGTAGAGAATATATCTCAATGAATTATAACCAAATTTCGAATGAGGCTAATTCGAACGGCTTTATAACCGTAGTCGCCGTAGAAGATAATACAACTGTTGAAATTGTTCCTTCTGCCAACACCAAAAATGGCTGGATTGCCGGCAGTACAAACACAGTGATACTTAATAAGGGACAAATTTACCAGGTGCTGGGAGTGACCGGCCAAACTAATGGCGTAGATCTTACGGGTACAACCATACGGTCTGTTGCTTCTGCCGCAGGGGGATGTAAAAAAATTGCTGTTTTTTCCGGTAGTGGTAAAATATCTATCGGTTGTCCAAGCCCATCGAGTTCAGACAACCTTTACCAGCAATTATATCCAAAGCTTCATGGGGAAAGAAGTACCTGACTGTACCCAGCTTTGGCAGACCTAATGCTATTTACAGAATTGCGAAAAGTGTGGCTGCCGCCAATGTGTACTGAACGGCACCCTTATTCCGGCTGCTTCTTTTATTAATAATATTTATTACGAATTCACCAATACTATTCCGAATAAAATAGAATCCGACCAGCCAATCTGCGTCGCTCAATATTTCTCCACGCAAGGTTGTGCGGGGGAATGCATCTCCTTATGATCCGGATATGATTATTCTAAACCCGGTGGAACAAAATATGATAAGGTAACACTGGTGAGTTCGAATCTCGTGGCTACTGCCAACCGCCAGCATCATCTTCAGGTGATAATTAAAAATAGCGGTACGGCTTTATCTTCTTTTAAATAGATGGCGCTGCCGTCCCTGTGTCCTCCTGGTCTGTTCACACAGGCGATCGGCTTATTCTTATATTTATTTAAGCAATGTAGCGCAGGGATATCATACACTCGCTTCCGACACTGGTTTCAATGCATTAGCTTATGGTTATGCCGATGCGGAAACCTATGGTTATTCTGCCGGGTCAAACATTAAAGATCTTTACCAGTATGTGACTGTTGATAACCAATTTGCCTCTGTTGATTTTCCGGCTGCGTGTAAAGGCACTCCCTTTTCTCTTTCAATGACACTGCCATACCAACCCACTTCGATTGAATGGCAGTTTAGTGGACTATTCCCTGATGTAACTCTTAATAGCCCTGTATTTACTTCAACAAGTGTAGTGGATGGACGCACCCTGTATAAGTATAAAATATCAACGCCCTTTTTAACTTCTGCTATAGGAATACATCCTATCAAAGTTGTCGTACAAAATCCCACTGCTGATGGTTGTAGCGGTGTGCAGGAAATCGATTATGATCTACAAGTATTTGAACCGCCAGTAGCTGACTTTAATTTTGTAACCAACGGATGTGTTTCAACCCCGGTAAGCTTTACCGATAATTCAAATAATAACGGAAGGGACAATCATTCACCGTCATTGGGACTTTGCAGATGGCAATACCAAAGATGATGCTGCCCCACAACGCATACGTATGGGGCGTCCGGTTCTTACATTGTGAAATATACCATCATCAGTGATGTAGGTTGTAAATCAGATACAGTTCCGCATACTGTTGTATTAAATGATCCCCCTGTTGCTGGCTTTACTGTTGCTGGCCTTATTGTGCGGGCAAGACGGTTACATTCAAAGATTGCATCAGTACCAAATGGTAGTTCGACTATTGTGAAATGGACCTGGAATTTTGGTGATGGTTTCTCCTGTAGTCACCGCATCTACTAATGCCAATCAAACACATACTTATACCAACACGGGCCCGTATACGGTTACATTGCAGGTAGAATCTTCTTCTGGTTGTTTAAGCATTGTATTTAGTTTACCAATTATTGTTTCTCCCAATCCGGTTGTAGATTTTAGTTTGCCAAATGTGTGTTTGCCATCAGGCAGCGCTTCATTCAACAGCTTATCTACTATCAGTGATGGTACTGGCAATTTATTTACTTATTCATGGAATTTTGGAGACGCTTCTGCCGTCGGCTCAGGGCAATCACCCGTTCATATTTATTCAGCAACGGGGCCTTATACTGTTTCATTAACTGTTACATCAAATAACGGTTGTGTAACCACAGCATCAAAATCATTGACTACAATTTATGCTGAACCGGAAGCAAAATTTACTGCGCCCCTGAAGTTTGTTTAGGTTCGTCTGTTACTTTTTCAGATCAAAGTAATGCGCCTAATAGTACGATTACTCAATGGAATTGGGATTTTGGCGATGCTACAACTTCCATTGCGCAAAACCCAACTAAAACGTATGCCCTGGCAGGTACGTACCCGATTAAACTGACCGTTACTTCGGCTATTGGTTGCCAGTCAGTAACTAAAATAGCGACAGGAAGCGTAACCGTCAATCCATTGCCTACTGTCAATTTCACTACTTCATTACCCGGTTGCGCAGGACAGGATGTAACATTCACTGATGCGTCATTACCTAATGCCGGCAGTATTGTAAAATGGAGCTGGAACTATGGCGATGGTAATACTGCTGTTCTTACAAATGGCAATCCATTTACTCATAATTATGCTACGGTAAATTCTTACCCGGTTACGCTGCAGGTAGAAACAAATAAAGGATGTGTAAGTAGCATATCACCACAGACTATAATTATCAATGCCGTTCCAATAGCTGCCTTTATACCGCCCAATGTTTGTGTTAGCGATAATTTCCCATTATTCACCGACGCATCAAGTGTCGTTGGTGGAAGCATTACGGCATGGCAATGGAATTTTGGAGATGCAGCGAACTCAACGGCAGGAAATCCAAATACATCTGCGGCGCAGAATCCAACACATCATTATTCTTTACGATGGATTATACTGCACAATTGATTGCAACCAGTAATGCTGGTTGTAAAGCTAGTATCGATCATACATTTACAGTAAATGGCGCAGTGCTAACGCCACTGATTACCCTGGAAAATACCACTGCTCTTTGCAGTAATACAAATGTTGTTATTAAAGATGCATCGAAAATTGACGCCGGTAATATTATCCGGGTAGAAATTTTATGGGACCAGAATGATGCTTCAATAAAAACAGTTGACAATTCACCTGCGCGGGTAAAATATACACGCATGCTTATCCTGAGTTTGCTTCACCTGCCTCGAAAAATTATACAATTACATATTATGTGTATTCAGTATAGTTTGCGTACAAATTTTTCGTTGCCGATAACAGTACTGGCTACACCGCAAATTAGTTTTTACGGCTATCAATCCTGTTTGCAGCAATCAACTTCCATTCCAGCTTACACAAGTGCAATTATTGAACGGAATGCCGGGTTCTGGAGTTTTCAGCGGCACGGGTGTATCAACAGCCGGAATATTCAATCCTGGCAATGCAGGCAGCGGTACGCATACCATCACCTATACTTATACAGGAACTAATACATGCGTCAATAAATTGCAGCAGCCTCTTATTGTTTATCCTACGCCAGTTGCCGATGCAGGCCCGGATAAAGTAGTATTAGAAGGTGGAAAGGTTACACTAACACCAACATTGATAACGGGCATTCCTGTTACTTATAACTGGACACCGCAACCTGGTTAAATAATCCTGCGATTGCAAAGCCGGATGCTTCCCCTTTAACTGATTTTACTTATAAACTCCTTATCACCTCTGATAAAGGATGTTCAGATAGTGACTATGTATTTGTGAAATTATTAAAATCCCCAGTTATCCGAATATCTTCAGCCCGAACGGGGATGGTATTCATGATAAATGGACAATTGATTATCTCGAAAGTTATCCCGGTTGTATCGTGCAGATATTTAACCGTTACGCCAGCTTGTATTCAGGAAAGTAAACTATACGACTCCATGGGATGGTAAAATAAATGGACAGGACGCTCCTGTGGGTACTTACTATTATATTATTGATCCTAAGAATGGCAGAAAACCGATGACTGGTTATGTCGATATCATTCGTTAATAAAAATACGATGTGATGAAAAGAATTTTCGTGTTGCTCGCCGGTAATTTGTTTTATAAATGTTGCTGTAGCGCAAACAGCGTTCTCATTATACCCAATACATCCTTAATAATTATATACTCAATCCCGCCTTGAGCGGCAATTGAAAATTATATTGATGTAAAAGTTAGCGCCAGGGACCAGTGGGTAGGTCTCAGCGGCGCTCCAAGAACCGTGTATGCCACTATACATGGCCCGATAGAAAGAAAGATTATAAAAACATCCTCTAACATCTTATAATATTCCCGGGCAAAACCCAAGGGGCAATTCGTATTGGGAATCTTATACAGCTTCTGAGCCGCATCATGGTGCCGGTCTCGCTATTATAATGATAAAACAGGAAACTTCAACCGCTTTACGGCCACTGCGAGCTATGCATACCATTTAGGGTTGAGCGCTAGAACAAATCTCGCAGCGGGTTTTGCAGCAGGTATAACTTCCGTTGGGTTAAATGCCGATGGAAAAGCATTCTTTGGTAATGATCCTTCCGATCCTGCGGTAGGTGGAACCGTGGCGAATGAATTAAGAAAAGTAAAACCTGATCTTTCATTTGGCTTGTGGTTGTATTCCGCAGATTATTTTGTTGGCTTATCGGGGCAGCAAATCATTCCGCAAAAATTATCTTTTGTTGATGTTGCCACGTTCAAGCAACAGGAAAATTAGTACCCCATGTTTTTCTTACCGCAGGCTATCGCTTTTTGGTAAATGACGATATCAACGCCATTCCTTCAGTCATGATAAAATATATCAATGGGGCTTTTAAAAATAATTACCAGGGAGAATTGAATGTGAAATTTCAATACCGTGATTTGTTATGGTTGGGAGGTAGCTACAGGCAGTTTGACGGTTATGCGGCCATGGTAGGTTTGAATGTCGGCAATACCTTCAATATTGGTTATTCGTATGATTTTACAAAAACAGAGCTGAATACTTACAGTAAAGGCACACATGATTTAATTATCGGCTTCCTGATCGGTAACCGCTACGGTGATACCTGCCCGAGAAATGTATGGTAAAGACAATGGGCAAATTGTCAATAAGCAAGAAAACAAATTTGGTTGGTTATGCATTAAATGAAAAATTGGCAAGCCTCAGGGAGATTTGCCAATTACATATTGCCCTATTGTCTTCGTTGTTATTTACAGTTCAACAATCTTCTTCGTTTTTACAGCTTTTAATTTATTAATAGCCCCCTGCAGTTGCTTCTTTTTCACATCAATTGATTCAATCGTGATATCTGTATCAGGTATTCCCGGCTGATCAATTTTTTCAAGTTCTTTTTGCAACCCGCTTAAACTACTCAATGCTATATTATATACAGTGCGTAAACTGTCTATTTTAATTTCCGCAAGGGCATAACCCAGTTGCAGGTTGATATTATCCCAATTGATCTTGTCGTAAGCCGTACGCAATTCATTGCCAATCTTTTCTGTATTGATCTGGCCTATAGCCTTATTGTATTCTTGTTTCACCTTATCTTTTTCCGTTAAGGTTAAGGCATCCGCAATATTTTTTTCTACTTCTTTCCATTGGTTTCTTTGATCACCCGTTGTGATTCGGTCAAAGCTTCCTGTACTTGCTTTTCCTGGTGTTCTTTCAGTTCCGGTACATTAGAAAGGGCGTCCTGAACAAAATTTACAAAAGCAAATTGTGAATTATTATCATCAGCATCTTCGTTTTTATCGGATACTTCGTCTTCATCTCCTGCAGGTTTTACTGCAGCGACTGGAGATTCCGCTTCCCCTGTACTGTGATTTACGACAGAAGGAATATCTTGTTCTTTTAATGTTGCTTTTGATATTTCATGATCGTCGTCGTTGCCCGAAAAATTAAATGGCGAAGCCATAAACGCCAATGGATTTGATCCGGCATCATTTTTCATCGGCCTGCTCATAATTAATATAGCATTCAGCCCGATAAAACAAAGCAATGCCGCCAGTACTCCCGCCATTTTGGAAAAGGAAAATACCCGCTTTTCTCCGGATGCCCAGTATCCATTCTATTCTTTGACGAAACTCGCCTTTCTTGCCATCTGAAGCGGCAACTGCTAGTGCTTGTCTTGGGACATAAGAAGCTTTTTCCAATGTCAGTAAAGCGGAAGCTTAACCGTGTGGTTCGTATTGAAACTGTATTACTGTTTCATCGCAACTTTTTCTCTTTCCCTTTCAATGATTTTTACAAATGCTTTTACGAAAGGATTGAAATAAAGTACGGTTTGAATAAATCTTGACAACAGGTTAAGGAAATAATCATAGCGTTTGATATGCGCTAATTCATGCAATAATATCGCCTCGGTCTGCTGTGTTGTTAAATGATTAACCGCAGCAAGAGGCAAAAGGATTATCGGTTTCATATAACCAATAGTAACAGGAGAGGTAACCAGTTCCGACATCCAGATATGCACTGGTTTTTGAATCCCCATTTGCGCAGATACTTTCTGCACAAACATTCTCCATTGCACGTTCGCCCTTGATAAACCGTAGCGGCGTATCACCTGCACATAACGATAATTGCGAATGAAATTTAAAACCGGTAACACTAATAAAACAAGATAAAGAACAGAAGCGATCGGCAACGTAGTTTTCAGCCAATCGTTCAATTGCTGGTCATTATTAAAATTGATGACGCCGGAATAAACATCTTCCGCACCCGTGTTTGCCAAAAATGAAATTAATGTAAATGCAAACCAGCTAAACCCCGCAAAAAGAAAGGATACAGCCAGAAAACCTTTTACAGAAGATTTGTTTACACGGAATAAAGCGACTATCAATTGATAAGCAATCCACAACAAAGCCATTTGCCACAAGCTGTTAAACACAGCCCATCCCAATGATTGCAGTAAGTTTGAGTTACTGATTGGCGATCATACGTTACTTATTGTTTTTTAAGATCGTTAAGCAATGCTTGTATTTTTTCCAGTTCTTCAGGGCTGGCTTTGTGTTCGCCCAATGCCTGGATCACCAGTTGGGTAGGAGAGCCGCCAAAAAGGCTATCAATCATTTTTCCCAATAAATGTTTTTGCGTCCTTTCTTTATTCACGGCTGGCTGATATACATGCGTCCGCATAGAATCATCTCTTTTTACAAGCCCCTTTTTCATGCATGATCTGCATGAGCTTAAGCGTTGTTGTATAACCGACGTCTTTTGTCGAAGCAAGATCTTCGTGCACTTCACGAACAGTAGCCAATCCTCTCTGCCAGAGGATCTGCAATATTTCCAGTTCGCTTTCTGTAGGTTTAATCGATTTAATTGTTGACATGGTTAGTGAATTTGAAATCGAATATACGACTATTTTCGTATTGCCACCAAGCCCCAACCTTATTTAGTTTTTTTTAACATCGGTTAACAGTGAGACGCAGGCGGTTAGAAAATGTTACACTGGTATTCAAGTTGTTTTCTACGAGTGATTTTTATGTACCCGGCTGTAGTACTACTATCATCGTCTGTTGCGTCGCACTCTTCAGCTTTCTGTAATTCTACTGAGCATTATTGAGGCGTCTTACATTTTTGTACCTGCTTATAATCGAAGACCGCTCATTCTTCGGGGTGACAAGGAAAATCATGATTAGTTTGGTAATTTAATTTTAGCAATAGCTCTAGGAGCAAACCTTTTCCTTGTCATGACGAGGAACGAGCCATCTGTATCAAGTATCCTGCTCTATTAAATAGTAAATTGAAAATTTCCTTTATGCTGGAATATTGAACCGAAAGTACCACCGATATTCATCGGGGTGGCTGCAATATTGTTGAGTAGAATTCCTGCAGCACAAGAGTGCGTCGCAACAGGGCGATGCCATGAAAAACCGAAGCCGGGTATAAAATAATAAGTCCCCCTGTAGAAACAGCGGGACTTAAGTAATGGTTCTGATTAGACTCTTGAGTTATTTATACTGAACAGTATTGCTTTTATCGACTGCTGCAATTACCTGTTTCTTTATTTCAATTTTCTTTTGATCGGCCACCGGCTCTTTTGCTTTGCTCTGCTGGATTTGCGCAAGAGTAGGAGCGATGACCAAAGATACGATCGACATCAATTTAATCAAAATATTCATTGACGGCCCTGAAGTATCCTTAAACGGGTCACCAACCGTATCGCCGGTAACAGAAGCCTTATGCGGTTCTGACTTCTTATAAAACATTTCCCCGTTTATCTCTACACCTTTCTCGAAAGATTTTTTCGCATTATCCCAGGCGCCACCGGCGTTATTCTGGAACATTCCCATCAATACACCACTAACGGTTGCACCAGCCAGGAAACCGCCCAATGCTTCTGCACCCAGACCAGGCATAAACCCGATAATTAATGGAGATACAATGGCTATCGCACCCGGCAACATCATTTTTTTCAAAGAAGCTTTTGTAGAAATGGCCACACATTTTTCATATTCAGGCTTACCCGTTCCTTCCATGATGCCGGGGATAGTGCGGAATTGTCGGCGCACTTCTTCCACCATCGCCATGGCAGCTTCACCTACTGCACGAATCGCAAGTGATGAAAAGATGAATGGTATCATAGCGCCTACAAAGAGGCAGGCTAATACATTTGCTTTATATATATCAATACCTGTAATACCTGCAACACCAACAAAGGCGGCGAATAAAGCCAATGCCGTCAGGGCGGCAGAAGCGATAGCAAAACCTTTTCCGGAAGCAGCAGTTGTATTACCAACAGCATCCAGTACGTCTGTTTTTTCACGAACTTCTTTTGGCAGCTCACTCATTTCTGCAATACCACCTGCATTATCCGCAATCGGACCGAATGCATCAATAGCCAATTGCATAGCAGTTGTGGCCATCATACCAGCAGCAGCGATCGCTACACCATATAAACCGGCACATTCATAAGAACCCCATATACCACCAGCTAATACAAGTATTGGAAGGAAAGTAGATTCCATACCTATCGCTAAACCACCAATAACATTCGTGGCGTGACCAGTAGAAGATTGGCGTATAATAGAATTGACGGGACGTTTGCCCATCGCTGTATAATATTCAGTGATGATGCTCATCAAGGCGCCAACTAATAATCCAACGCCGATTGCACCAAGTACACCCCATTTGGTAAACATTACACCACGCAGTTCCATGTTTTCAGGAAGTATCCAATACACTAAACCCGCGGCTGCGATAGCTGTAAGAACAATGGAACCCCAGTTGCCCATGTTCAATGCCTTTTGTACATTATGTGTGTTGATGCCGGCCGTATCGCTAACACGAACGAACCATGTTCCTACTATCGAAAATAAAATACCAACACCAGCTATCAGCATCGGAAGAATGATAGGAGAGAAACCTCCTAATGTATCCGGGTCTAAAACAATAGTTTGTTGTCCCAATACGATTGTTGCTAAAACCGTAGCGACGTAAGAACCGAAAAGATCGGCGCCCATACCTGCCACATCACCAACATTATCACCTACGTTATCTGCAATAGTAGCGGGGTTTCTTGGATCATCTTCAGGAATACCTGCTTCCACTTTACCAACGAGGTCAGCGCCTACGTCAGCAGCTTTTGTATAAATACCACCGCCTACACGGGCAAATAATGCGATGGATTCAGCGCCCAATGAAAAACCTGTCAGCACTTCAATAGTCCTTACCATTTCTTCACTATCAACAGCCGCACCAGGTGCGAAGTATTGTTTTAATACAATGTATAAACCGCCAAGGCCAAGTACTGCGAGACCAGCCACACCAAGTCCCATGACGGAACCACCGGTGAATGATACATTCAATGCTTTGCTTAAACTGGTACGGGCTGCCTGTGCTGTACGCACATTAGCTTTGGTTGCGACCTTCATACCGATATAACCGGCAGTAGCGCTGAGTACGGCGCCTAATACAAATGCACCGGCTATCAGCCAATGAGAATGGGGATTCGTGGTTGCCATTACGGCCAGCAGTATGCCAACAATGACTACGAAGTATCCTAATATTTTCCATTCAGCTTTCAAGAATGCCATAGCGCCGTCAGCAATGTATTTGCTGATTTCTTTCATGCGGTCAGTACCGGCATCTTGTTTAGAGACCCAGTTAAATTTTACCAAAGTGTAGAGAAGACCAATGACGCCCATGGCGGGAACCAGATAGATCAATTTGTCCATAAAGAATAGCTTCTAATAAAAGTTTAAAGGACGGCAAAGATAGGGTATAGGAGGGTAAATTGAAATAGGGCGTTATATATTTGTTAATACCGCTTAATCGGTTGATTCTTAAAATATTAAACCGATTTAATTTTTATTCCGGATTTATGCTGTTATAGGGTTGATATTCTTAAATGCTTCTCCCAGATTCTTTATAATATCGGTGGCGGTCATCGCTTCCATAGAAAATTCTTTCGCCGCGATATCACCGGCAAGCCCGTGCAGGTAAACACCAAGAATGGCTGTTTCAATCGAATTATATCCTTGTGATAACAATGCCGTCAATATTCCTGTGAGTACATCACCACTTCCGCCTTTTGCCATACCTGCATTTCCTGTTGAATTAAAAAATATTTTGCCTTCAGGTGTTGCGATCAATGTGTGATGACCTTTTAATACAATTATTATATTCAGTTCCTTTGCTTTGTGGATAGCCATTTCTATTTTATCAAAATCATTGGCGGTTTCGCCAAACAACCTTTCAAATTCTTTTGGATGGGGAGTAATAATAGACTGCGGAGGAATGGGCCTCAATAAATATTTTTGAGCAGCAATTATATTTAATGCATCTGCATCTATAACAACAGGATGATGATAGTTGTCAAATACATCTTTTATCAGTGTTTTTGTTTCAGATGCACCACCGATGCCCGGCCCTATACCGACAGCATCATATTTTTTTATATCATCTTCTATTTTTGTAAGAAAGGAAGAATTAAAATCCGTCATCACCATCGCCTCCGGAACGGAACTTTGCATAATATCATAACCGCATTTAGGAATATGACAGGTAAGTAATCCCGCACCGCTATGCAAACACGCTTTTGCGGCTAAAACAGCGGCGCCCATTTTACCATAGCTGCCCGCTACAATTAATGAGTGGCCAAAATTTCCCTTATGCGCAAATTTCTTCCGTGGTTTGTATATTGATTTGATTATTATATCATCTATTAACTCATAATCCGTATTCGCTGATTTGTAAAACCCGGTGTGCAGGCTAATATCCAGTATATGTATTTGCCCTGCAAAAGCTGCGTTTTCCGCAACGAGAAAAGCCAGCTTATAAGTTTGAAAACTCAATACATGAGTTGCTTTAATAATCGTATTCCCTTTGGAGGAGCGATCTACAAACAAACCACTGGGAACATCAATGGATATAATTTCGCAACCTGATTCATTAATCTGCTCAACAAGCTGGATTGCTATACCATCCAATGGACGGTCAAGTCCAGAACCCCATAATGCATCAATAATAATATCGCCTTCGGCAAATGAAGGAAAGTTTTTTTCTGTTTGAATAGGCAGGATATCTATTGGTAATTTCTCCAGTTTTGCGAGGTTTGCCTGGAAATCGCTGCTTCCTTTATGATTGAGCTCAAGTATATAAACAATGACATCGTATTCTTTTTCGAGCAGCATTCTGGCAATGGCTAATCCATCACCACCATTATTTCCTTTTCCACAAAAAATAACGAAACGTTTCCCGGTATATTCATTTTCTTCCAGCCATTTCACGCATTGCGAAGCAGCCCTTTCCATCAGGTCAATAGAAGCAATCGGCTCATTGGCGATTGTATATTGATCCCATTGCCTGATCACTTCCGCTGAAAATATTTTCATTCTTTAAAGTTAGGCTATAGTTGGCTCAACTGGCTAATGGGCTTTCTTTGAAGAAGTTTCAGGACTTTCATTTTCCCCACCTTCATTACCGTTTTGGTAATAGTCGCCGAAGATATCATAGCAATGATGTGCCGTGTTGTAAATATTCCGGTTGAATTTATTTCCCAAAATGATAATGGTTACTTTCTCATCTGTTAGCCTTGCAAAAGCAGAGTTGAATCCATGCCATCGTCCGAAATGATAAATCACTTTTTTACCAGAAGGCAACATGAGCATTCTGAAACCTAATCCATAATTATGCACGGATGGCCTTTCATTGCTATATGGGGTAAAAGCGGAATCAAGTAGCGCTTTGCCAACTAACTGGTCGGTGTATAGTGCCTGGTCCCATTTGAGTAAATCTTGTGGAGTCGAATAAATATTTTTATCACCATAGGTCTCTTCCAGGAAATCATTATCCCAAACAGAACTATTATAATTAAAAGATTTTATTGAGTGGTCTGCATCAGCTACCGTATAAACATAGGTGTGATTCATTTGTAAGGGTTGAAAAAAATTCTCCTTCATGTATTCGGGAAAAGGCTTACGTGTTATTTTTTCAACGATCAATGCCAGCAGCACAAAGTTGGTATTGCTATAACTGAAATGTTTACCTGGACTGAAACTTTTTGCCGGTTTATCATTATACAAGATTTGCAATACATCTTTATTGGTCACATTCTTTTTCTGGTCCCACCTCGTATTCGGAACGAAATAAATATAATTGGGTAAACCGCTGCGGTGGTTCAATAACATTTTTACAGTAACGCCGGGATAGGGCAGGGCAGGGAAGAAGCGTTGAATTGAATCACTCAACGAAAGTTTATTTTGTTGAATTAAATTTAATATGGCGATACTGGTAAATGTTTTACTCGTGGATGCAATGTGAAAAGAGGTGGTATCCGTTAATAAATCTTTTTTACGCAGATCGGCATACCCCAGGTATTTTTCATATAGTACAGCGCCATTTTTCGCAACTAAAATGCCGCCATTAAACCCATGGTTCAATAACATCGAATCAAAAAAAGAGGATAATATTCTATTATAGCGCCGGAATTCCTGCTTGTCTATTTTCCCCGGGGTTGGCGGATAGTACTGCAATGAATCTTCGGGGACTTCTGCAACCGGTGTTGAATGATTACAACCATATATAACGATAAAGAAGAGGCAAGTACATAGAATATTTTTCAAGGGGAACCATTTCAAACAAAAATAAACGGACAAACGTTTATATAGTAATTCAACTTTTCCCCAACCTTCAAATTTTCTTAATAACTCTATAGTTATATTTGCAGCATGGCAACAGTAGAAAAAACAAGTTACCCCAAAGAAAAAATTCGCATACTCTTTTTGGAGAATATCAGCGACCAGGCAGTAAAAAATTTTCAGCGTAACGGTTATACCCAGGTAGAAAAAATTACAAAAGCTCTTACAGAAGAAGAGCTTATTAAGGAGATTAAAGATGTACATATCCTCGGCATCCGCTCCAAAACAAAAATCACTCAAAAAGTATTAGATGCTGCGCAGAAACTGCAGGCAATAGGTTGTTTTTGTATTGGGGTGAACCAGGTAAATTTGGATGCAGCTACAAAAAATGGTGTTACCGTATTCAATGCGCCTTATTCAAATACACGTTCTGTAGCGGAGCTGGTAATTGGTTTAGCTATCATGCTGATCCGGCGTATACCTGATAAAAACAAAGCAGCTCATGATGGCATCTGGATGAAAGAAGCCAAAGGCAGTTATGAATTGCGGGGAAAAACATTGGGCATTATTGGGTATGGCAATATCGGCTCCCAGGCAAGTGTACTGGCGGAAGCATTGGGCATGAAAGTGTTGTTTTATGATGTGGAAACCAAGTTGCCATTGGGAAATGCCGTTGATGCAAAAACATTAAAAGAACTGGTAAATAAATCCGATGTCATCACCCTGCATGTTCCTGAAAATGCACAAACAAAAAATCTTGTCAACAAAAGCTTGCTGAAGAATTTTAAAAAAGGATCTATACTTATTAATTATGCAAGGGGAGAAGTGGTGGACCTCGATGCATTAAGCAAAGCGATCATTGATAAACATATCGGCGGCGCCGCCATTGATGTATATCCATGGGAACCTGAAAAGAATGGCGATCGTTTTAAAACGCCTTTACAGGATTTGCCTAACGTAATTCTTACTCCGCACATCGGCGGTTCTACCGAAGAAGCGCAGGAAAATATCGGTGAAGATGTAAGCAATAAGCTTTTTAATTTTTTAGAAAAAGGGATCACCTTCGGTTCACATACCGTTCCCGGTTTGTCTTTACCACCGCAGGAAGGGACACACCGGATACTACACATTCACAATAATGTACCCGGAGTACTTTCAGAAATCAACACACAACTTTCAAAATACCATATCAATATTCTTGGCCAATATTTAAAAACCAATGACGAGATCGGGTACGTAGTACTGGACGTAGATAAGAAATTATCCAGCCAGGCACTGCAGTTATTGAAAGAGGTAAAGGCGACGATTAAAGTGCGGATGTTGTATTAATGATAACTTCTAAATAATCTAAAAGCCAGCGCTAAAGCTGGCTTTTTCAGTCTATCTTTTTAATTTTCTAGTTTTCAAAAAATATTGAAAATTGTGTAAATTTGTATTGTAAAAACAACCCAGATGAAAGTAGTAATAATCGGCGCAGGATTTGGCGGGTTAAAACTGGCCCGCAAGCTCAATAACAAGGCAGGATTTGAAGTCGTATTGATTGACCGTTTTAATCACCACCAGTTCCAGCCACTGTTTTACCAGGTGGCGACTGCCGGCCTCGATGCCAGCAATATTTCCTTTCCCCTTCGCAAAGTATTTCACAATAGCAAAAATGTAAAGATCAGGCTGGCTTCGTTGAAAGAAGTGGTTCCTTCCCAAAACAAAGTGATCACGGACATTGAAGAAATCTCTTACGATGTATTGGTAATGGCGATGGGGGCCGATACCAATTTTTTCAATAACCAGCAATTGAAAGAGCATGTGATCCCGATGAAATCAACCGTGGAGGCTTTGCAATTACGTTACCATATTCTGCAAAATTTTGAAGAAACATTGACGATCACTGATGAAAAAGAATTGGAAAGAAGAATGAATATCGTAGTTGTTGGTGGTGGCCCGACAGGTGTTGAACTTTCCGGCGCATTAGCGGAAATGAGAAAGTATGTATTACCAAAAGATTATCCTGAACTGGATTTTTCCAAAATGAATATTTATTTGCTTGAAGGTGGTAGCACCACGCTGGCGGCCATGAGTGAAAAATCAGCCAGCGAATCCCGTAACTATTTAACTAAAATGGGCGTGAAAGTAATGACGCAGTCACTCGTCAAAGATTATGACGGACAAGAAGTGACCCTGAATGATGGTAAAACCATTGATTCGTCATTGGTGATATGGGCTGCGGGCATCAAAGGAAATGTACCCGCTGGTATTGATCCAAGTCTAATAGTAAAAGGCAATCGCATCAAAGTCGACAGGCATAATCTCGTGGAAGGCTTTACAAATTTATATGCTATCGGCGACCTTGCTTATATGGAAGAACCGGATTATCCTAATGGTCATCCGCAGTTGGCGGCCGTTGCTATTCAACAGGGAGATTTACTCGCTGAGAACCTGAAAAGAATTGAACGCAAATCAAACCAGTTCTATGAATTCACCTACAATAATAAAGGCACGATGGCTACCGTCGGCCGCAACAAAGCCGTTGTTGACATACCCAAACCCAAACTTCATTTCAAAGGTTTATTCGCATGGATGATCTGGATGGGCCTGCACCTCATGCTGATCCTCGGCGTAAAGAACCGGTTCTTCGTATTCCTCAACTGGCTGTACAATTATTTAACGTACGACCAAAACCTCCGGTTAATATTCAGGGATTCACACAAACAGGGAAAAAGTTAAGAATTTATCCGCAGGATGCTGTGCATTTGCCCGGCTGCATTGCTACTATCATCGTCTGTTGCGACGCTCCGTTCATCTTTCTGTCCGCTATTCAGCAATAGCGTCGCTCCCGATAGCTATCGGGATTACCATGAGGGAAGTCGAATGCTCGCACTCTTCAACATTCTGTAATTCTACCGAGCATTGTAGGGACAGCTCGCTTCAGATAGCATCAGGCGGCCTTTTGTTTTAAAGTCTTTATGGAATTTAAAATAGTGCTCTTCGCATTTTTTTCTTCTTCAATATCAAAGTCATCCTGTAACCCGAGCCAAAATTTGGCGGAATTGCCAAAGTATTTACTGAGCCTTAGTGCAGTGTCCGCAGTAATCCGCCTGTTTCTTTTTACAATTTCAGAAATGCGGGTTTGGGGAATATCAATATCCTTTGAGAGCCTGTAAGCAGAGATTTTCAAAGGGATTAGAAATTCTTCCATGAGTACCTCTCCGGGGTGAATATTTTTAAGTTTCGTCATAATTTTTTATTTAATGGTAGTCAATAATTTCTACGGATGAAGCATTACCAGTATTCCATTTAAATATAATCCGCCATTGGTTATTGATTCGTATGCTATAAAAGTCTTTCAATTTACCCGATAGCTTTTCTAACCGGTTTGACGGAGGTATCCTTAAATCAATCAAATCAACAGAATTATTGAGCATTCTTAGTTTTCGCCGTCCTGTTTGTTGTATTTCTCCCGGCAATCCTTTTACCCACACTCCATTCCATACTTTTTCTGTATCAGCATTGCCAAAAGATATAATCATGCTAATGTTTTACGGTACTAACGCCAAAGGTAAGCATTTTATGGTAACAAGGAAATCTCTTTTTTAAGACGGCACGCTAATTTTTTTCAATATTTTTTTCGCCCTCGACCGAAACGCCGCCGTTTCATAATTCCACCTGTCTTCAATAATTGTTTTTAGTTCGGGTTTGATATCAGGATATATTTTAGATAGGTTATCCAGTACCGTTAATGAAAATGCTTTCACTGCCACGGCTTCTTCCGGGGATTGAATATATTCAAAACAAATATTCATTATTTCGCCATGATATTTTTCCGGGATAGCTATATCCTGTAGCATCCTTACGGTATTTCGCTTAATGGCATTATGTAAATCTTTCTTCGATAAATTTTTAATCAATTTTCCCCAATGCTTTTTTAGCAGGCCCGGGTATTTAATAATACAATAACTCAATGGATAAGCTGCTCTTTGTGTCACCCGGTATTCATCTTTCAGGAACAGGTTAAACAGCTCGTCAAATCGTTCCTGGGAATTGCCCACCCAGTTTACGATCTTATCTTTTTGCGATTTACTGTGTTCAGCAAGAATTTCTTTGCGAAGCTTCATATTACATTCTGCTTTCTGCGAATACTGTCAATGTTATATATACCACCACCATGGTGAGTTAAGATGTTGAGAGTTTGGAGTGAAGAACCACCGCTTGTAAAGATATTTTAGTACGATTAAATTCATTAATAAAAAAAGCGGCCTTTAGCCGCTTTACCAAATACTTTTATAAGAATCAACGTTTGCTTCCGAACAAACGTAACAGGAATAAAAACAGGTTGATGAAATCAAGATACAGGGATAACGCTCCCATGATAGATCTCTTTTTTACTTCCACAGCCGGTGTGCCTTCTGCTTCGATACCTTCACCAATGCGTTTTAATTTCTGTACATCATACGCTGTTAAACCTGTAAATACCATCACACCGATAAAACTGATGACATAATCCATTGTATCGCTCTGCAGGAAAAAGTTGATCAGCGAAGCGATAACGATACCGATAAGTCCCATGATCATAATACGGCCAAAAGAAGTTAAATCTTGTTTAGTAGTATAACCCATAACAGCCATTACTCCAAACATAGCCGATGCAGACAGGAAACAACCCAATACAGATCCAGTTGTATATTGAATCAATATAAAGCCAAAACTAATACCCATGATGCCGGCAAAAACAACAAACAATATCATTAATACCGGTGCGGACAACCGGGCATAGCCCAAAGACATTAGTAACACAAATCCAATAGGGGCAAGCATAACAATGTAGCCAAGAACATTGAGGCCGGTTCCTGTTTCATTTATCAGGTAGTTTCTGAGTTCTGGGTTCGTTGAGAACAAGTAAGCGAAAACGGCTGAGATACCCAGCGCAAGAAACATAAACGAAAAAACATTCGCCATAAAATTCTTTACAGTTACCTGGCTGGTTAACTGAGGTAAAACGATCTGCGTTTGTTTGGAATAATTCTGATTTTGAGCATCCATATTCATTCGGTTTTAGGGGTTAAAGATAATGCAAGCACGCAATTCTCCTACATAGCTTAACAAAGCTATGTATTTTTCCTATAATTTATATTATGTTAAATGACTCACAGTCGGATAAAAACAACCTTTGGTCTTCCCTTTCCCCGAAAATCATATTTAGCTGCTTTTCTACTATTAATCATTTCCCGCCTCTGCTTCTTTAGCACATCTTCTTCCACCTTTACAGTGAAATAAGAAATTGGGCTGCTTTTTGTATTACTGAATTTTATAATTAAACTTTTTGTATGAATAATCCTATCGAACAAGAATATATCACGCTGGAACTGTTTAAAAATTCGGGTGAAACAAACGATGTAGAAAAAATAAAAGATGCGGCGCTGCACACGGGATATTTCAATCACTTTGATGATTTTTCGGTTATTCTGAACGCCTGTTTCAATAAAAATTGGTTAAGTGGCAAATGGGGATTTCCTATTAAGCTAACTCCTGCCGGCAACCAGGCAATGAAAGAATTTGAGGCGGTACAAACAGAACACAAACACCAGGTGGACATGACGAAAAAGAAACTCCGGTTTGATTTTCTTATTGCTAAACGGGTGTATCAATCTTATTGGATAACTTTTTTCGCGGCGATTACGGCATTGGTTATTTCGGTTGTTCTTTTGGTGTTGAAGTTAACTGGGCAATAAAACAACAATTGGCAACGGGCAATTTCTGAATCGTGAGGCGTCAGGTGTGAGCCGGAGCTTCAACATTGTTGAGTAGAGAACAGAAAGATGAAGAGTGCGACCATTCGACTTCGCTCATGGTAATCCCGATAGCTATCGGGAGCGATGCTATTGCTGAATAGCGGACAGAAAGATGAACGGAGCGTCGCAACAGACGATGCCAGTAGTAATGCAGCCGGGTTAATAAATCTTTTTAATAGTGCGGAACAGAGTTCCGCCTTCCTAATAAAAAAGCCGCTAATGAATAGCGGCTTCTGAATTTATTATAAATAAATAATTACTTAATGGTATCGTACAGGTCGTTCCACTTTTTGGCTTCGGCCGTATATTTTGTTACATCAGCTGTGTTCTTTGCCTGGTTGGCCAATACCTTTTTATAATTATAAATATCGCCGAGATAGCCTGCTACTTTTTTATATTGTTGTTTCTGCGATCTTGTAAGTTCTGTTTTCGCAGCGAGCATAGCAGCGGCTCTTTCGTAAGGTTCCCTGGCTTTGTCAAACGCTTCACCATATTTTTTATCAAGCGCATCTCTTTTGGCTATATCTTCTTTCGAAGGTTGACCGCCGGGTTTGGTACGCTTCTTCATGTCTTCCACATGCTGCGCTCTTTCATCATTTACTTTGTCCGCTTTATCGATAAAATGATCGCCCCAGAGCAAGAACACCAGTTCATCACTAGACTTGGATGTAGCAGCTTTATTGAGGGCCGTTACCATTTTAACTTCCAGTTCGTCGGCATTGGCCGGTGCTACAGCGCCTTCACGTGGATGCAATGTATCGGATATCAATTGTATAATATTGAGCAACGCTTTGTAATTGTCCGGGTCCTTTGCCAGTACATCTTCCAATGCTTTTATTTTTCCATTGAAACCTTCAGCAAGGCCCGAAGCGAAATCGACTTTATCATAACCAAAATATTCGCTGGCGGGATATAATTCTTTTCCCAGCGCTTTGTATTTTTCAAAACCGGCCATATCGCCTTTTTCAAAATTATATACCACGAGAAAACGATAGATAAAATCATTGCCTTCGCCACCTACTTTCGCATCAGCAAGCTTTCCATAATATTTCGCGGCTTCATCTTTATGATTGCTGTTCTCCGCAGTATATGCAGTAAGAATTACTGTGTTGGTATCAATCGTAGCATTGATTATTTTCTTTGCAATCAGCAGGTCGGAAATATCTACCACTTTTTTAAATGTCTGAAAAGATTGCTCCCAACTTTTAGCCTGGTAAGCTTTGAAACCTTTTGAGTACAGCAACGAATAAAGATTGATCGGCCCTTCCTTGTATCCAACTTCAGTAACCAGTTTATATTCAGGGCCATCCATTTCCTTATATTTTGCAAAAGCAGCCTCTGCTTCGCTCAGCAACTGGTCACCTGCACCAGCAGCCGATGCGCTATCGTATGCTACGGCAGTATAAACAGCGGTTTTTAAAATATAAGCCTCCGGCTTGGAAATAAATTTGGCGTTTGTCATTCTCTTATCAAGGTCTTCTTTGGCTTGTTTGTATTGCCTGATCAGCAATTTGGCACTGATATCATCGTAATTCTGCGCTTGCAGGCACAATACAAAAAATAATGCGGTGAGGGAAAAAACGAATCGTTTCATCTGTATATATTTCATTTTTAATGGAAATTAATGAATCAAATTTATTTTACTATCAGGAATTATTTTCTGTAGATGGATTTTCACCGGTTTCAGTTGCGTTGTCGCCGCCAGGTTCACCAGGTTCTTCCGGGTTTCCATTTACAATTTCGCTTTCAGGATGCCCTTGATCATCAAGTTTGGTAATAGCTGCTATTTCGTCGCCTTCATCCAGCCTGATCAATTTGACGCCCTGCGTAGCCCTTCCCTGTTCGCTGATCTGCGAAACTTTCATCCGGATCGTTACACCGCTTTTACAGGTGATCATTAGATCTTCTGTTTCCGCTACATCTAATATACCGACTAAACTACCAGTTTTTTCAGTTACATTGATTGTTTTGACACCTTTACCACCACGGTTGGTGAACCGGTATTCATCTACGGCTGTTCTTTTTCCAAATCCTTTTTCACTTACTACCAATACTGTCTTTGATGCATCCGTCTCTGGATTTACACAGATCATGCCAACTACCTGGTCATTGTCATCATCAACCTCTATACCGGCTACGCCAATGGCGCCACGGCCTGTGGCCCTTACTTTTTCTTCAGAAAAACGAATGGCCCTTCCGCTTTTCACGCCCATCATGATCTCGCATTTGCCATCCGTCATTTTTGCTTCCAGCAGTTCATCGCCTTCATTGATAGTGATAGCGATTACACCTGTTTGGCGTGGACGGCTGAAATCCGCCAGTTCTGTTTTTTTAATAATCCCTTTCTTAGTGCAAAGAACAATATTGTGCGAGTTGACGAACTCTTCGTCTTTCAAATCTTTTACATCAAGAATGGTACGCACTTTATCGTCCGGAGGTAAAGGCATCAGGTTTTGTATCGCCCTGCCCTTTCCTGTTTTTTCGCCTTCCGGTATTTCGTAAATATTCAGCCAGTAACATCTTCCTTTTTCGGTAAAGAACAACATAGTATGGTGCGTGGAAGCGACGAATAAATGTTCGATATAATCTTCATCCCTTGTTTTTCCACCGATCACTCCCCTGCCCCCTCGCCGTTGCGACCTGTATTCATCCGCAGGTGTACGTTTGATATAACCTAAATGCGAGATGGTGATTACGACATCTTCTTCTTTAACGAGGTCTTTTATTTTTACTTCATTATCGAGGTAAGTGATCTCTGTTTTTCTTGCATCACCAAACTTGTCTTTGATCTCCAGTAATTCCGTTTTGATCACATCAAAACGCATTCCTTCATTGGAAAGAAACTCTTTCAAATGCGCTATTAATTTCATCAACTCATCATATTCTTCTTTGATTTTTTCTCTTTCCATGCCAGTGAGGCGCTGCAGGCGAAGTTCCAATATGGCTTTTGCCTGTATCTCATCAAGTCCCCAGCCTGCATTGATCAAATTATCTTTTGCAACGTCAGGAGTTGCGGAAGCCCGGATCAACGCTATGACTTCGTCAAGGTGATCAAGTGCGATAAGATAGCCTTGTAAAATATGCGCCCTTTTTTCGGCTTCCCTTAATTCGTATTGTGCTCGACGAACAACTACTTCGTGACGGAATTCAATAAATTCGCTTATAAGGTCTTTCAGGTTCAACGTTCGCGGCCTTCCTTTTACGATCGCCACATTATTTATACCATAAGAAGTTTGCAGCTCCGTATGTTTATAAAGCTGGTTGATGATAACATTCGCTACGCCATCACGCTTGAGATCAATCACGATACGGGTGCCTTCTTTTTCGTTTGATTCATTGTTGACATGCGCAATACCTTCAATCGTTTTATCATTTACCAGCACGCCAATTCTTTCCGTCAATCCGTCACGGCTTACCTGGTAAGGTACTTCGGTGATAATGATCTGTTCCCTTCCGCTTGGTTTTGCATCCACATGTAAACGTCCACGCAACACTACACGACCACGGCCAAAATGCATAGCCGCCTTCACTCCTTCCATTCCGTAAATAATGCCTGCGGTTGGGAAATCGGGTGCTTTTACATGCTGCATCAATTCTTCAATCGTGATTTCGCGGTTATCAATAAATGCGATGCAGCCATCAATCACTTCTGATAAATTATGCGGCATCATGTTCGTGGCCATACCCACGGCGATACCACTGGAACCATTTATCAATAATTGAGGAATACGTGAAGGAAGAACAGTGGGTTCTTTTTCTGAATCATCAAAGTTGAGCTGAAAATCAACGGTATCTTTATCGAGATCATTCAGCATGAATTCCGTTAACCGCTGCAAACGTGCTTCTGTATACCGCATCGCCGCAGGGCCATCACCATCCTGGGTACCAAAGTTTCCTTGTTTGTCAATCAATGTATACCGCATGTTCCATTCCTGGGCCATACGTACCATTGCATCATACACGGCGGTATCCCCATGCGGATGGTATTTACCCAACACCTCTCCTACTATACGGGCAGATTTTTTAAAAGGCCTGTTGTAATGAATTCCCAACTGGTCCATCGCATAAAGAATACGACGGTGTACGGGCTTAAAGCCATCTCTTACATCAGGAAGTGCACGCCCCACGATGACGGACATTGAATAATCAATGTAAGCCGTCTTCATCTGCTCTTCGATATTTACGGGGATAATTCGGTTGTTATCGCTGGTCTCTTCCGGCTGAAAATTCTCTTCCATGCTTTTCGCTGATTATGCGGATTTAATATTGTGATTTTTCGTTTGTGTACTGCTTAAAAATCACCCTTTTCGGCAAGCTTTTTTAAGGCTCGCAAATCTACCTTTTTTGCTACTCAAAACCTGATAATGAGTCCTGTTTTTTGGGCTAGTTTTCCACGTTTGTGAATTAGTAAAATCCTTTAACAACGACTGCATTATAACATCCCCTTTACACTTAGCGGCACAAATTTTCGTTTCTTTGTTTTACCAAAGAGAAACCAGTAATGCCCTCATATCTTCTTCTCCGAAATAATAAAGAAACTGGCCCCCACACGCTGGATGAACTTGTGAATATGGGTTTAAAAGCCTATGATCTTGTTTGGGTGCCGGGTAAAAGCGCCGCATGGAGATATCCTGGCGAGCTGGAAGAACTAAAACAATATGCTCCCCTGGTAGAAGAACAACCTTTCGATCGTTTTTTTAAAAAGAATACGGAAGGGAAAAAAGCAGAAGCCCCACCGGTTGCCAAAGAACCAGTGGTGGAAATGAAGAAGTCAATTGATATCGAAGAGAAATACCAGAAATATATTCCTAAAAGATCTGTGGTGGTGACACTGCCCGGACAAAGGACGGTTACTGTACAAAAGCCAGTTGCTTCAAAGCCTGCACCCATACCAGAGCCCTTGCCTACTGTAACTGTTGTTGAAAATCCGGCCTCCGCCCAGGTAAAATATTCGCAACCGCTGGATGAGATCAAAGAAATGTATGTAAAGACCTTGTCGGAGCGAAAAACAAAGATTGCCCGCAAAGGGTTTTTGGTAAAAAATATGAAGAAGGCCGCTGTGGTTGTTGGTTTGATCGCTGCGGGAGTATTGGCCGGCTTTATATTAAAACCTGGTTCAGATAAAAAAGATTCGATTTCCCGGCAAATAGCGCAATCACCCGCGGCGGTGGTTAATGAGCCTGTTCAAGAGCAAACACAAGAAATTTTGCCACAGACCCAGGAAACAACCGATAGCCTGCCAATTATTCTTCCGCCTGAAGAAGTTAAAAGATTTCAATCAAGCATTATCGAGAATACAACGGTACCCCGTAAAGTGAAGCCTCAACCCTCACAGGAAGAAATCCGTAAGGAAACGAACATGATCGTTGAGAAGAATAAGAAAAACGAAAAAGAAAATACTGATAAAAATAAAATTGATAACGCAAGTGTTCCCGCGGCTGGCGTAGAGTTGAGTGGTAGTGTTTTGAATGGTGACAGGAACCGAAAAGTCAGGGATAATAATAATCCTGTTGAAAGCTATGTTGCCAATACCAGCATCAATAATGATGAAACGAGAGTTGTAAAACATAAGAAAAGCAGCGGGCTTGAAAGTTTGGTATCGGTTGGTACCAATGCTTATACAAAAGTCGCTTTTGGCGGTATCCGCAATTTGGAATTGACTGTTACGAACGATTCAAAATTCGTACTGGATAAAGTGATTGTTGAATTACAATACATGAAGCCAAGTGAGCAACCTTTAAGAACGGAAATGATACAGTTTCGTTCTGTTGCTCCCAATGAATCCGTTACAAAAAGAATAGCTGATACTAACCGGGGTATTAAAGTAACGTACAAGATTGTCGACATTCAATCTACACAATCAGAAACAGCAGCCTCGGGTTTTTGATTAATATTCTTTATGTATTTAGAAATATTCCATTAACTCTTTTTCTCCTTTTCTCTTTTTAGGTCTTAGCTTTATTTTGTCAAAGGAATATACAAGCTCACCTGTACCACTCCATTTTTAAAATCGGGGTCAATATTACTGGAAGCATCGAAGTCGCCCACTTTGGAAAGACCGGCTGTATACCTGGCGCCTAATCCCAAACCACCGCCTGTTCGAATTCCTAATCCACCGGCAATAGCGAGATCCATGTCGTTGAACGTTTGATCACCTGAATTTTCACTCACTTTAAATCCGAACTGCGGGCCGGCTTCTATATAAAACAAGGGGCTTAGTTTTACCTGTAGCATCACAGGCACATTTACATAGGTCACCTTCCAGTCATAACTTCCGGATACACTATCAATCCTTGCTCCTTGTGTTGATATTGTTGCTTCTGGTTGTAAGGCGATGTTTAAAAAAGAAATACGCAGATATGGGCCGCCATGAAAACCGATCAATGCTTTCTTATCAACATTTTTAAAATCACCACCGGTGAAATTGCTGATGTTAGCGCCGGCTTTTACACCGAATTGTATTTTTTGTGCGAAAGTGAAAGAAGAAACAAATAACGACAGAATTAAAAGTAATCTTTTCATAAATGTTTTTTTAGAATACAGCATATTGTATGCCTGAATTGAAACCTCACCTAACCTCTCCTAAAGGAGAGGAACAACACACAGCCCTTGCTTTTAGAAGAGTATGATATAATCGGACTTTTCTAAAATGCTGAATAGCGAACAGAACGATGAAGAGTGCGACGCAACGGAAGTTGATAGTAGCAATGCAGTTGGGTTAATAATGCGCCGTCCCGATTTCATCGGGATTTCGCTTCGCTCAACAACAGGCGATGATCCTTCGACTTCGCTCAGGGCAGCAATGCTGCTGGGCTCCAAAAAAACTTTATACAATACCTGCTGTTTTTATTTACGGATATTTGCTGTATGAAGAAGATACTATTAGTTGGTGCAGGAAAATCAGCGACGGTGTTGATTGATTATCTTCTTTCTCATGCGAGGGCGGAGAACTGGAAACTTGTTGTTGCTGATGCTAACCTGCAACTGGCCCTGAATAAAATACATGATTCTCCTTATGGCAAGGCGGTGTCTTTTGATATTGCGGACGATGAAAAAAGAGGAAGCCATATCAGCGAATCGGATTTGGTTATTTCGATGCTTCCACCCGCATTGCACTTGCTGGTGGCGAAAGATTGTATAAAATTTTCCAAGTATCTTCTTACCGCTTCTTATGTTGATGAAGAGATGCGGCGATTGGAAAATGAAATTAAAAATAAGGGATTGTTTTTTTTATGTGAAATGGGACTTGATCCCGGGATTGATCATATGAGTGCGATGAAACTGATCGATGAGATTCGCAGTAAAGGTGGAAACATTACATCATTCAAATCACATTGTGGTGGATTGGTTGCTCCTGAAAGTGATGATAACCCGTGGCATTATAAAATAAGCTGGAACCCGAAGAATATTGTATTGGCCGGAAAATCCGGGGCACATTACCGGAGAATAATGAGGAAAAAAAATTACAGTATGAGGAAGTGTTTGCCGGAGAAAAAATGGTGCAGGTGCCCGGCATCGGTGTGTTAAGCTGGTATGCAAACAGAGATTCGCTGAGCTATACTTCTTTGTATGGATTGGAAGCCATTCCCACTTTTATTCGTACGACCTTGCGTCATCCTGATTTTATGTACGGCTGGAAAAATATTATTGACCTGCATTTAACAGGCGAAACACCGCAATACCAAACTGATGATAAAACCATTGGTGAGTTATTTAAAGAACATATGGATAAAAATGGTTTTGGCGAATGGATATCTAAAAACTGGAAGAACGTTTTTCAAAAACAAAAGAGATGCTGGAGAATTTGCTAAAGCTGGCGGAATTTGAAGATGAAGCAAAAGGTGAAGGCGATGAATTGCCACAATCTTTTATGGCGGCGGATGATAAAGGCAACCTGGAAGAAATAGAACTGGATGATGTGAAGGACCGTGCGGCTGGTTTTCTTGCACATAATATGCATGAAGCAAACCTTACATTAAAGCAATTATTTTTCCTGGGGTTGGATGATATGGAAACAAAAGTAAATAAAGGCATGTGCAGCCCTGCTGATATTTTGCAATTTGCGATGGAAAAGAAATTGTCATTGCAGCCGGAGGATAAGGATATGATCGTGATGCTGCATGAAATTGAATACTCCATCAATGATGAACAGTTTGCAATAAACAGTTCCCTTACTGTGAAAGGTGAAAACAATTTGCATACTGCTATGGCGAAGACGGTGGGATTGCCATTGGGCATTGCCGCTAAATTGATATTGAACGGGCAAATGACATTAACAGGTTTGCATATTCCTGTTTCCAAAGAAATTTATGAACCGGTGCTGGATGAGTTGTCCGAGCTGGGCATAACATTTATTGAAGAATAATAATTGTTAATTTACTTCCCGGTCTTTTACTGAAAGTATTTTGTAGCCGATATCCCGCAATACGATTTTGTATTTCCCTTTTCGTAAGTAAAGACAATAATATCCTTCTCTTGTAGCGACATAAGTTTGATCGGCAGGAACAAGCAAGCCGAGGTTGTCTGCATCATATTCATTTGCATAATAGGCCTGCACAAAGAATAAAGTTCTTTCGGTAGGTTGTACTAATACCGCTTGTCTCACCCCTCCTAATGATGCCCATGATGGCCGGTTATTCTGGTAAATAGTGCGGGGATGAATAACGATTACATCATAACCTTTTTCCTGCAACGGATTGAATGGCCGTTTGTTTTCAAAAACGATAGAAGGTTCGGTAATGGTAAACTTGCTGGTGAAATAGTCATAATATAATCGCCCATATTCATAATTACTTCCTTCCGTCATCACCGTTTGATCTACTGTGAAAGGATCAATGCCAGATAATTTTTTGAACCACCACGCCATGGGTTTGTAGTCCGCTATTGGTTCTTCGCTGATATGCCCGTAGCCGGCGTGTACCAATATTTTTGCATTTGGATCATTTTTAATAACGTTATAAATATTGACGGCTTGTATGGAATCTCTTTGTGTGCCTGTATGTTTGGTTGCCAGCGTATCCTCATAGGATATTAATTTAAATCCTATTTGCAACGCTTTTCTCACCAACTCGCCACCAACAGGTTCGGTGCTGTAATAACCGGTGAAAACATTTACTGAATCGAGACATTGATTGCTGAAGTTGTTAAGCATTTCCATCGCCAGGTATTGATACCCTGATTTATAAAGGTCTTCCAGCAAACTGTATGTAAATGCCCGGTGCAAAGGTTTATTATGCGCTTCGTTTATCATGACCACCTGGTAATGCTGTGCATTATCAAGGATGGAACTTTTTGCGGATGCATATTGGATATTCTTTAACTGCGCTATTTCATCTTCAATATGTTTTTTTACAGGCTCCTGTAATGAATCAAATGATTTTTCCTCATAAGTCAATGCCATTGGATAATCGCCGGCGAAAGAAAGTAATTGGCTGAAGTTGCCGTAAAAGTTTTTCTCCCCCATTGTTTCCTGAACTTATCTTCCCAGGCAAGCGCCTGGTACAAGGGATAGAGATAATGCAAACCGGCGCCTAAGCGATTGGTAAGTTCTTTCTGTAAGGAATCAAATTTATTGGCGGATTGCTTGCTGGTATAGTCACGCACCTGCCTGAAGTAAACATAATCTTGTGCACGGATCAATACGGAGAAAACCAGTAAAAGAAGTAAGAATAAATATTTTTTCATGAAAGTATTCGCCGCAATAATAACGCCTATCCTGTTAGTGAAAACTTAAAGTTTATCCTGGTCTTAAATGAGTTATTTAATAAGAAGTTCCAGCAACTGTACAATACCTTCTGTAGCCGGTTTTTCGATGGCTGTAAGATTGTGAAGAGGCGATGTATAAGGAATTTGTTTATCAATAATATATTTTGGAATATCCCTTGCTGTGTAATTTATCAAACCGGCAGCGGGGTAAACAACCAGAGATGTGCCGACTACAACAAAAATATCCGCGGCGTAAACAATGGGAATAGCTTCTTCTATTTTTGGAACAGGTTCTTCAAACCATACAATATTGGGACGCAACTGTGATCCATCTTCGGCTTTATCTCCTAATTTAATATCATTACGTATTTCATAAACTAACTGTTCATCCCATTCACTTCGCATTTTAAAAATTTCCCCGTGCAGGTGCATTACATTGGTGGAGCCCGCCCTTTCGTGTAAGTCGTCGATGTTTTGTGTAATGATTGTTACATCATAATGCTTTTCCAATTCCGCTAATCCATGATGCGCCGCGTTTGGTTTCGCCCCGGCTACATCTTTGCGGCGCATATTATAAAAATCAAGTACCAGTTGCGGATCTTTTCTCCATCCCCGTGGTGTGGCAACTTCGGTTACATTATATCCTTCCCAAAGGCCATCGCTGTCGCGGAATGTTCTGAGGCCGCTTTCAGCGCTGATGCCGGCGCCGGTGAGGATGACAAGTTTCTTTTTTGACATGTTGCAAATATAAGCAGGTCAATTTTTTTAGTTGTCCTGTACCTACCAGATATATTAAGCCTGTTTGAGTTTTTGCAATTTTACTTTTTTATAAATAAAAATGCCTGAAAAAATTAATAAAATTAAAGGCCATATTGAAACTAGCCCAACAAAGAATCCTGCTACGCCGTCCCAACCAGTTCTGAAGGCATTGCCAAATCTTGCAGCAAAGGAAGGTTTATCATTATCTTTTGCTGAAGAGTTTACTACCTGGTAATAAGTAAGATTAATCGTGCTGAATGCTGAAGCATGGCTTAAATATTCTACTCTTCCAAGCCCTGATTCGATTTGCTCCTGGATACCATTTATTTCTGATTGAACGCTTAAGATTTCTTCCATATTCTTTGCCTGGTTTAATAAACCTAAATAACGTTCTCTCACATGTTTTTTTGCTTCCATCCTTGATTTAGTATCTATAAATTCTCCTGTTACGTCTTCAGAAGTTATTTTCTTTTCATTCAGCTTTTCGATATTAGCACTGAGTTGCGTAACAGCATTGTCAAATTGATCAACAGGCACTTTAATGGAAAGTGTGTTCTCAATTTTATAGTCTGATTGATTTTGTTCTTCCTGTGCGATATAACCTCCAAGGTTCCTGACTTTTTCCCGGAGGGATAAATAATAATCTTTATAATCTTTCACTTCCAGATTAAGCGAAGCCGTTTTAATTATTTTTTTATCCCAATCTTGTTTTATTTCTGGTTGCGAAGCTTGTTGTGATTTTTTCCTTGGATCAGGGGCTTGGGGTGTTCCTATGGAATCGGAATAAAAATTATTGTTGACCTCATTTTCTTTCAGCTCACCATGATCCAATTGGGTTATCGATTTTTTATCGATCTCATTCTGAGCAGACATTTCTTTGTTTCTACAGGAAAACAATAGTGTCAACACTGCAATCACTGTAGTTAATTTAAAATATTTCATGGCTTTAATTTAGTTATGGCTAAAAGATGCGAAAGATTCTTTTTTGCATAAACAACTACGCCACAGTTTAAAACCATGGCGTAGTTGATAAAATCATTTCAGCTTTGTAAATAGTACGATTGTACTGTCGCTGCTTTGCACCTGCAGGCTGTCTTTATTCAGTTTAAAAATTTGCAGGGTTGTACCGATCGTATCCGCTGCATCATCTTTCCAAATGATTTGGTCTTTTTTATCCCATGCATAGCGGGATGTGTCCTTGGTTATAGAGTCACCCAATGATCGGAGAATGTTCCCCTCCTTCGTGAATTCGTAATTGTACTTCAATAAATTTGAATCTACAGTTGCCATAATGCCCGTCAGCAAATCATTACTGGAATCAGTAACTGCTTGCACGGATTCCATTTTCCATTTGCCAATCACTAATTCTTTTTGAAGGGCGTTCGCTTCGGAAGTCTTTTTGTTTTGTAGATAGAAATAAGTGGCTGCTCCGGCTGCTATTATAAGCAGCCCGATGAATAATTTTTTCATGGCTATACTTTTTATTTGGTTAAAAGAAATCAGGGATTGATTCCTAAACCTGCAAGAAAGTAACCCATGCGATTTGTTAAAGGAAGTTATAACTGTAAAGGATAAGCTATAAACGATGAACCGCAACTATAAGTTAATTACTTCTCACCCGCCAATTCCATCACCACTTTCCACTCTTCATCAGACACCGGCTGCACAGATAAACGCCCAATTCGCACCAGCGCCATTTCTTTTAACCGCTTATCTTTTTTAATTGTATCTAATGTCACCGGTTTCTTTAGTTTTTCATGAAATTTTAAATTAACAGCTACCCAGCGGTCGTCATCTGTAGTGGGGTCCTGGTAACTTTCTTTCACCACTTTGGCGATACCAACAATATCCGTTCCTTCATTACTGTGGTAGAAAAAAACTTCGTCGCCTTTTTTCATGCTGCGAAGATGAATGCGGGCAGCATAATTTCTTACACCGCTCCACACGGTTTCTTTGTCTTTTTCCAGTTGTTCCCAGCTATAGGATGAAGGTTCTGATTTTACAAGCCAGTGTGCCATACGTTAATTTTTGATTTACGGATTTCAAATGTATAAATAAGTGAATAAATAAAATTATGGCTTTTGGCAATCCAAAACTTTTTAAACCTGCGTAATTGTAGTTATAAAACTTAAAACCTAAAATAAAAATCAAGTTATGAAACAGATCAAATCATTCGCATTGCTGCTTTTCGCTGCGATAGTTACTACCGGTTCTTTTGCACAAAAAACAGTAATGGTAGGTGGCGCCACTATGTACCCTTCTAAGAATATTGTTGAAAATGCAATGAATTCAAAAGACCATACCACTTTGGTAGCTGCTTAAAAGCCGCCGGTTTGGTGGAGACTTTACAAAGTGCAGGCCCGTTCACTGTATTTGCACCAACCAACGAAGCATTTGACATGTTGCCAAAAGGCACTGTTGAATCTTTATTGAAAATGGAAAACAAAGCGAAACTGGCTGGTATTCTTACTTACCATGTAGTTGCAGGTAAACTGGATTCAAAAAGCCTTGAAGCAAAAATCAAAGCGGGTAAAGGCGCCGCTGAATTAATAACAGTTGCCGGTGGCAAACTTTGGGTCATGAAAAAAGATGGCAAATTATGGCTGAAAGATGAAAAAGGCGGTATGGCTACTATCACCATCAAAGATGTATACCAGAGCAATGGAGTGATCCACGTTATTGATCATGTGGTGATGCCTAAATAAGCCCTTAATAAATTTATTATTAGTGCCTTCTTTACAAGAAGGCATTTTTTTTAAAACCGGATGAGCTTCACCTTCGTATATGAAGTTGCCCGGAATTCATATACTTCCGGCTCCTTTGAAAATTTGTACAGAATATTCCGTGGACCTTCTATTATATATTTGGGATAAGGGCCTGAGCGGCTTTCTTTAACAAAGCCACTTTTTTAAATTTTTACTTCTGAATTTTTAATTGATTTACCACTACCAACCACTTGCCAGCACATCCGCAAGGTGCAATGTCTTCAGCGGGTATTTTTTCTGTGTGATATATCCCTGCAAATGCATCAGGCAGGAAAGGTCCGTGGAAATAATATATTGAGCTTCGGTGGCCAGCGCATGCTCTACTTTTTGTTCACCCATAGCGACAGAAATAGCTTCGAACTTCACGGCAAAAGTGCCACCAAAACCACAACAGGTTTCTACATCCTTCATTTCGGAAAGCTCAAGTCCTTTTACATTCGCCAATAATTTTCTTGGTTCTGCTTTTATCTTGCATTCACGCAAACCCGCGCAGCTATCATGATAAGTGGCTTTGCCCTTTAATACAGCGCCTACATTTTCTACTTTCAATACATCAATCATGAATTCTGAAAATTCGTATAATCGTTTACCGATATCCGCTACTTCATGATGTAAAGAAGAATTTTCAAACAGCTTGGAATAATAGTTACGGACAAAACCAACGCAACTGGCGCTGGGCGCTACTATATAATCCGTACCACTAAAATCTTTTAAAAATTTACCGCAAACAGATTTGGCTTCGTCCCAAAAACCCGCATTGAAAGCGGGTTGCCCGCAACAGGTTTGTGAAGTATTATAACTTACCGTACAGCCTGCTTTTTCCAATACTTTCACCATGTTAAAAGCGGTATCGGGGTAAAGCTGATCAACAAAACAAGGTATGAAAAGCTGTACGTTCATCTTTAATGTTCTTTATTAAATGATCGTTGCAGGGAGATCATTTTCAAAGCAGTGATGGCTGCCCTTTCACCATTATGGCCGTGCTTACCACCTACTCGTTCTTTCGCTTGCAGTTCATTTTCCACTGTCAATACACCGAATATTGTTGGCGCCGGCAAACTTAAATTCAGTTGTACCACCCCTTCCGTCACGGCCTTGCAGATATAATCAAAGTGAGGTGTATTGCCGCGGATCACACAACCTAATGCGATAAATGCATCAGGTCTTTTCTTTTTTTCAACACTGTCCCAATAACTTTTAATGGCAAAAGGAATTTCAAACGCCCCAGGAACAGTAATGCTGACAATTTTTTTGACATGTTGTTTTTGCAATGTATTAATACAACCTCTTTCCAGTTCATCTACAATCTCGGCATTCCATTCGGTCTTCACTAAAACAACACAGGCATCCTCAATATTCAGAATGCCTGTATCAATATGTAATAATTTGCTGTTTGCTACATCTGCCATGATCAATTCACATTATAAACGCCTAATCTCGCGAGGTATTTATCTGCATCATTTCCCTGCTGCGATCTTGGAAATTTTTCTTTGATTTCTTTGTATAATTCAATCGCCTCTTTCTGGTCTTTCAACACTGTTTCCGCCAGGTAAGCGGCGCTGAACAGCGCTTCAGCGGCAGCAGTTTCATCTTCTTCAAAATAATGGGCAGCCTTTTTATAATAGTCCAATGCTTCTTTGCCATTGCCCATATCGCCATATGCATCGCCTAATAATTTATAGGCTTTCTGCTGAACCTGCTTTGCATCCGTACTGAATTTTTTCAGGTATTTAATGGCGTTCTGGTTGTCATCCATTTTCAGGTAACAAACACCGGCATAATAGTTAGCCAGGTTACCTGCGTCCGTTCCGCCAAATTTATCAATCACTTTCAAAAAGCCCATGTATTGACCATCACCATTCAATGCCAGTTTTAATGAATCAAGACGGTAATATTCTTCAGCCTTGAATATCGCATCCATGGCTTTCTCTTCTTTTGGCTTCTGGAAATAATTTTTATAAATATAAAAACCTCCAACAGCCAGCAAAAGCACGGTACCAACACCAAGAATAATTTTGCTGTTCCTCGCCCAAAAATCTTTGGCTTTCGTAATAATCACTTCACCACTATTTCCACCCTGCTCTGTTTTCTGATCTGCCATATTAAATATTAATTAGTAAATATTAATTATTGATGCTACCGTTAGTAATGGTATTAATCAACAATGAAAGGATAATTTTTATCCATATACACATCTTTCAATACTTCACTGTCATCCGGCAAAGGGCTCTCTTCGGCGAATTTCACAGAGTCCGTTACTTTCGCATCTACAGGCGGATGTATCACCATCCAATAGTTCTGCAATAATGGGTTTTAAATCATTGCCATCTTTTATCGCAGATAAATAATCAACACGTAGTGGTTGATTGATATCAAAACTTTCGTGGAGGGCAGGGGCGTTATCCAGTACACCGGAATCTCTCAATAAGATAAAAGGATTGGATCCCATCTTCCAATTTGAAAATATAAATGCCGGCGATCATCGTGGCAAGACAAAATTGCATAAAGCTCACCACCGTCATTACTGGCGCTTCCCATGTTTTTCCTTTTTTTATCAATATCAATCCTAATACACAATGCCCAGAAACTCCATAATAAAAAACTGCCTTCCTGGCCTTCCCAGAAGCAGGCTAATAAATATTTTTGGTTCCAATGAACGGCTGCTATGCTGCCATGCATATTTATATTCAAATAAATGATTGGATACAATGTAGAGAAGAACACCAAAAACAGTGATGATGGAAATGGTTTCGGTGATAAAAGCATAACGTGCCAAGTTTTTTCCAATAACCAGCATCAATATCATTTTTAATTTGTGTCGCTTTGAAATAAGCAAACGTGGCAACCGCTGAAGCAATCAAAGAAAGTACAATAAAGAAATTTCCGAGTTGGCCAGGTAAAAGATGCTCACCAGTGTAATCCATTATCTGAAAGTATGATGTACGAAGTACGATGTTCTAAAAATCGGAGTAACAGTAGTCTCGAATTGCATACCGCTCATGCTTATTCCTTGTTTAAAGCCGCTGATTGAATATTCTTTTCCGCCGCTTTCATATCATCCTTGTATTTGGAAGGGCATTTCATCAGAATTTCACTGCATTCAAAATGATCTATAACATATTTCCCTTTCATCACGAGACGTTCACTCTGCTCTAAGTTGCTAGGTTTTTGCATCATGATAAACTACTTTTACGGTCTCCCCCAATGAATCGACAGCTGTAAAACTTTAAATAATTGGCATTTTTTTTTCTCATCAAACTCTATAGGAAATCTCTTATCCAATTTGGCGATCAGGCTTACGCTTTTTTCCCTGTTTTTGCTTGGCTCCGGCTACAGACTCATAAGTACTGGTTATACCTAAGAAGCTGATTAACACGCCAATACTGGCGGCAATCAGGACAAGCAGGATGATGTGTATCTTTTCATATTTCTGGCCCTCTGTGCTGGGATTTAAATGCGGGGGCAAAGTTTAAGGCAAAAAACCCCTTCATTTCCAGTTATAAAACAGGATCGGGCAATTTGTTAACAATTTTCACGTTTTAACCCCGAATCCTATTCTAGAAAAAACCAATCCGTATTGTATGAATCACCCGTACCACAGTAGTGATCAGGCACATATTGCCGAGGAATTTCATTTTATAGATGATCATACGGCAGAAAATGCCCGTCTCGCATTTTACAAAATCAATTCTTACAAACTATCTCTCATCAACAAAGCTTATTGCGCCAGCAAGGAGGAGTTACAGCAAATCATTAAAAAGACATTGCTGAATTACGTATCTCCCGATGTGGTGTTATTTAATGAACGCTTCTTTGAAGGGGAACTCGATAATTAAATAGTAGGAGCCGGGCTGTAGTACTACTATCATCGTCTGTTTGCGTCGCACTCTTCAGGGTTCGGTAATTCTATTCAGCATTTTAGAAGTATCCTATTCAATTATGATCTTCCAAAGCATGGGCTGTGTGTTTGTTCCTCTCCTTTAGGAGAGCCTGCCTGCCGGTAGGCAGGGCTAGGTGAGGTGCTATTCAGCATTCATAGCTATTCCAATTGCCTATTGTCTCTCATTGCAACTTCTTTTCCATGTAATAATGCGGTATCGTCACTTCAATGAACACATCTCCTTTTATTTCATAACCGCTTTTTTGGGTAAAAGCCCAGTGCCGTATTACGGGCATGCATCATCAATAAAATATATCCTTTTTCCTTCGCAATCTTTTCGGCGAATGCTAAAATGCTTTTTCCCACGCCTTTTGTCTGCACATTTTCCCGGACTGCCATTTGCCGCAATTGAATAACGGTGTCATCCTGCGGAGTGAGGACGCAGCAGCCAACCAATTGATTGTTTTCAAAAGCGCCAATGATGATGTCATCTTTTTCAGCATCTAGTTGTTCTTTAGTAAATGATAATCCCAGTGGGCGGCGAAGCACCTCTGTCCGAAGTTGGATGGCTTGATTATATTCCGGAGTTTTGTAAGGAATCAGTTTTACCTGCATGGCTAACGCAAAATACGCCAACCGGTTTTTTAAAGAGACGGTCGCTTTGCAAAAAAAGAGCCCCAATCAGAATTATTTGATATTTGTGGAAATTCAAATTTTTTAGAATATGAGTATGGAAGAACATATTGTCAGGATACTTTCTGTCGAGCCGGTCACGCATAATGTGCGGCGTTTTAAAGTGGAGAAACCGGCCAACTATACATTCATACCGGGGGCAGGCAACGGAAGTATCTATCAACGACAACAAGTGGAAAACAGAAAGAAGACCGTTCACCTTTACCAGCTTGAATGAATGGGATCATTTGGAATTCACGATCAAAATATATTCAGATCATGATGGTGTTACTAACCAATTAGGCCAGTTGAAAACAGGAGATGAATTGTTGCTGCATGATGTATGGGGAGCTATTCAATACAAAGGAGAAGGTGTATTTATAGCAGGCGGGGCAGGCGTAACGCCGTTCATTGCTATTTTAAGACAATTGCAAAAGGATAATCAACTGGGAAATAATATGCTTTTGTTTTCTAACAAAACGCATAGGGATATTATTTTGAAAGATGAGTTCAGCGCTATGCTGGGAAATAATTTTGTGAATACACTCACAAAAGAAGAAGTTCCCGGTTATGACCATCATGCTATTGATGAAGAATATTTAAAAGAAAAGATCAAAGACTTTAGCCAAAACTTTTATATCTGCGGGCCTGATAAAATGATAGCGGGAATTAAAAGCATTTTGGAGAAATTGGGAGGCAAGGACGCCGTGATTACAATAGAGTTGTAACTATTAAAGATCAAATCCGCTTGCAATGATACATTTTGTACAGTGTTATTAATTAATAATTAAAAGAAGATTTAGAAACAGGGATATATTCTAAAATATTTCGCTTTCTTATTTCGAATATTCACAGAAATGACATGACCTTCAGCGGTTTTGTTAGCTAGTATGTCTTTCATACTTTGTTTGTCAGAATATATTTTTCCATCGTCTGTAAAAATGTCAATAAATACATAATTGAACCCTAATGGAACAAACGTATAATCATAAATTGAGTTATTTGTTATATCGTAACTAAAGCTTAATACTTTACCATCTGATTTGATTTCCTCAGAAATCTTTACAATTTCAAACTCTACTAAATAATTTATTTCTCGTTTAATTTTTTCATTTCTAATCATTTTTTGTAAATAGCTTTCTTGATCTGGTAGATTAAAGCCACTTTCTTTCATTTTCTTTTTATACTGTTCCAATTGTTTATTGATATCCACTTTAATATTTGAATTAATCGTCAAATTATTAGAACTATAGTTAAATGTATATTCTCCAAATTTTGACAAAACGGATTGTCCTAATAACAAAGGAGCTTGTGGAGTTGTTGATATGCTTGCTTTCACATCATTCAAGACAAGTCCATTAATTTCAATTTCTTTTAAATAGATAATTTCATTTTCAATAATATCCCCGCTTGCTGTTTGATATTTTTGAGGTTCCATTAGGAAATCAGAATTTTTTATTTTCCCTTGTTTTTGCAAATTGATTGCTACTTCCTTTGAGATTAAAACATCAGAAGCCCCAGTATCAAAAATGAAATCTAAGGACACGCCATTAATTTTACAAGGGATAAAATATAAGCTACCTTTTTTAGTCAATTTTACCACTGTTTGGGAATAACCTAAAGTATGCGTTAGAAATAAGATTAAAAAGACATTTATGAATCTCATTTAAATTAATTTATATAAAAATGGGTGGAAATTATGATTGTCCACGCTGAGTAATTGTTTGATTTCTTTTATTTCTGGGCTATTCTAATTCAAAACTACAAATTCTAATTAGCAACTTTCAAGTTGTCTTTTTTTTCCACATACGTTGATAAGTCAAAATCCTACGAGCACTTTTCGTTTTGGTATATTTGCCTGCTTTGTCTGAACCATGATTTGGGTAGATTAGAAGGATTTAGAAGAAGGATATGAAATCTTAAATCATGGTGCCTAATTGATCATTAGCGAACGGGACGTTGAAGAGTGCGACGCAAGGGACGATGATCAGGGAACCGAAGCTGATAACAAAATATTTTTTTAAAATAATAACGTACCACTTGTAATGGCTAAAGAAAAAGAAACCAACCTTTTTGACTACACGGAAGACAGTATCAAATCCCTCGACTGGAAAGAACATATTCGCTTGCGGCCGGGCATGTATATTGGTAAACTCGGCGATGGCAGCAGCCCCGATGATGGTATTTATGTGCTGGTGAAAGAAGTGATGGATAACTGCATTGATGAATTCGCCATGGGCCATGGTAAAACAGTTGAACTGACGGTGGAAGGAAAACAAGTAACGGTCCGTGATTATGGCCGTGGTATTCCGTTGGGTAAAGTGATTGACGCTGTAAGTAAAGTAAATACCGGTGCGAAGTTCGACAGTAAAGTATTTCAGAAATCTGTGGGATTGAATGGTGTGGGTACAAAAGCGGTGAATGCGTTAAGTGATTATTTTAAAGTAACTGCAATCCGTGAAGGCAAAGAGAAAACAGCAGAATTTAACAGGGGCGCATTAACAAAAGAACATAAAGAAGCGAAGACCGGTGAAGAAAATGGAACCGTGGTGACTTTTATTCCTGATGATTCTATGTTCAGGAATTTTAAATTTCATTCACAATTTTTAGAAGATCAGATCTGGAATTATTGTTACCTGAATGCGGGATTGAAAATTCTTTTCAATGGTAAAACATATATCAGCCGTAATGGCTTGCTGGACCTTTTGCAACGTAAAACAAATGAAGATGAACTGCGTTACCCGATCATTCACCTGAGAGGAAATGATATTGAAGTGGCGATTACACACAATAATGATTATGGCGAGGACATTCACAGTTTTGTGAACGGGCAACATACTACGCAGGGTGGTACGCACCAGCAGGCATTCAGGGAAGCGTATGTAAAAACGATCCGTGATTACTATAAAAAAGATTATGATGCGTCGGACATACGTACTGGTATTGTCGCTGCTGTTTCAGTAAGAGTGGTAGAGCCTGTGTTTGAATCGCAAACAAAAACAAAAACTGGGCTCCGTGAATGTGGATATTGACGGGCCGAGCATGAAACAGTTTGTTGGTGATTTCCTTGCGAAAGAACTGGATAATTTTCTTCATAAGAATCCAACCGTCGCCGAAGGATTGAAGAAACGCATCGAACAAAGCGAAAAAGAAAGAAAGGAAATGGCCGGTATTAAAAAGCTGGCGAATGACAGGGCGAAGAAAGCGAACCTTCATAATAAAAAACTCAGGGATTGCCGTTATCATTTGGATGAAGATCCACCCACTAAAGGCAAAGAGGAATTTGTCGCTAAACAAAAAGAAACGACCATTTTTATTACGGAAGGTGACAGCGCCAGCGGATCAATTACCAAAGCAAGAAATGTAGAAATACAAGCGGTGTTTAGTTTGCGTGGTAAACCATTGAACTGTTTTGGACTTACCAAGAAAGTGGTGTATGAAAATGAAGAATTCAATTTACTGCAACATGCGTTGAATATAGAAGATGGATTGGAAGGGTTACGGTTTAACAACGTAGTGATCGCTACCGATGCCGATGTGGACGGCATGCATATCCGCTTATTATTAATGACTTTCTTTCTGCAATTTTTTCCTGACCTGGTGAAGCATGAGAAAGTGTATGTGTTGCAAACGCCGTTGTTCAGGGTACGTAACAAACAGGAAACGATTTATTGTTATGATGAAACGGAGAAGCAGGCCGCTATTAAAAAAATAGGCAGCAAGCCGGAGATCACACGTTTTAAAGGCTTGGGTGAAATAAGTCCGGACGAGTTCGCCCGTTTTATCGGCCCTGATATGAAAAAAGAATTGATGCGCCTGGAACAGGGAGATCATATTCAACAATTGCTGGAATACTATATGGGGAAAAATACACCTGACAGGCAGGAATTTATTATCGATAACCTGAGAGTGGAGCTGGATAAAGTGGAAGAAACGGTTTAAGAATGAGCAAGCTTAGCATTATACGAAAAACAAAATCGCTGTTTATGAAATGGCGATTGCACGGGATAGTCGAACCATTCACCGGCTTTATGTCCAATCTCATTTACATGTCGAAACTAAGTAAATGGAGAAAGCAAACAAAGGTTACGGGATATAACGACTGGTATAAAAGCAACTGGGATTACAACCGTCGGATAAATTTATATGAAGCTGTAAGTAAGCAGGAACAGTTAAAGGGCGCAGAGATAGATTATCTGGAATTCGGTGTTTGTGGTGGCCTTTCTTTTAATTGGTGGCTTGAACATAATAAAAATCCAGGTTCAAGATTTTTTGGCTTTGATACGTTTGAAGGATTGCCCGAAGCGTTTGGACATTTTGAGAAAGGGTCTATGGCTGTTGCATTCGAATCTTTAAATATAAATGATCCGCGGGCTTCTTTTTATAAAGGACTTTTCCAGGATACCTTAAACCCATTCCTCGAGCAATATAAAGGTGGGAAAAGAAAACTCATCCATATGGATGCTGATATTTTCAGCGCAACTCTTTTTAGTTTATCGCAATTATACAGGGTATTAAATGATGGCGATATTATTTTATTTGATGAATTCGCAGTGCCAAAACACGAGTTTATGGCGTTTAAAATTTTCACAGAAAGTTTTTATGTGAATTATGAAGTGATTGGGGCGGCTAACAACTATTTATTTTTAGCTATAAAAATTAAGAAATAGACATGATACACATTGTTTTTAATGAAAGTGAAGTTGAGTTAATACAAAAAGCGATTGAGCTGGACGAAGCATTAACCGGGGAAGTGATACAAATAAAAGATGATTTTGCTGTGGGGCCATTAACGGGCATTGACACGGAAGAAGGCTGGAATGCAAGAGTGGAATGGTGGAAAACATTGCTGCAAGGTTCGCCTTATAAGGAAGAACTCGCTGGTAGTTTTGATGACAGGCAAACCGTAAAAGAGATCAAAGAAAAATTAGACGCCAATCCTGATGAACAGGTTTGGATATGGATGGGACAGAACCAGCATGATGTATGCGGCTACTATTGGCTGATGCCACAATTAAAAGAATACCAGGGAAGGGTGATGGTGTTATATATGAACAATCTTCCTTTTATCAATGAAAAAGGTCAGTTGTTTTATCCTTCCTGGTTGCAGGAAATACAACCCAAGGAATTTATAAAAGCAAAAAAGCTTTGCCGCCCGATTACACTCAGTGAATTTGAAGTAGATCCTGACGAATGGAAAAAACTAATGGAGGGAAATGCCGTAGTGAGAATGCTGGAAGGTGGAAAAAAAATCGTAACGAAAGAAGAGAATTTTTATGATAGTGAAATAGTAAAGAACCTTACGCCTGAATGGCAAAAGGCGACAAGGGTTTTATCGAATACATTAAACCGTATGAAAATAAAAACAGGCGATGTATTTCTAATGTGGCGGATGAAACAGTTAATAGAGAAAGAGAAAATTGAAACAACGGGTGATGTGAATAAAGGATGGAAGGAATTTGATGTAAAATTAAAAGGTGCGAAAGCACAGGAATTAAACGTATCAGAAGGAAATTTAATTGCTGATTAATTGTCGTGAGAACATATCGCCCCTACGGGGCTCAGTGGTTTACGAGGGAAAATTTTTACTAACATGGCGTCCCGCTTGGACTATTAGTGGATGATTTTTATAAGTCGCTATAGAATTAAAATAAGTCAACTTTAATAATTGGCTCCGTAGGAGCCCCGATGTTAGTAGCAACAAATAATCAAAAAGGAATAGCTCCGTAGGAGCGTAATGTTTAAATAAGCATATAACAAAAAGTGCCCAATACCTATTCTCAAATATTTATACAGATTATATTTGCCGTAAAAGGACGGGAATGCCTTATTAATGAATTATTCCGCGAAGAATTGCAAAAATACATTTCAGGTATCATTGCCAATAAAAAGCAGAAGCTGTATGCGATTTATTGCATGCCCGATCATTCACATCTCCTGGTTAGTATTAAGCCCGATATATCAATCTCCGATCTTGTAAGAGATGTCAAATCAAACTCATCATCTTTTATCAAAGAGAAAAATTTTTGAAACGATATGAAATTGAGTACAAAGAAAAATATTTATTTGAATTCTACGATTAAATAATATGAGCGCAGCAAAAAACAAGTCCTCGGAAGTTCAGAATAATGATTCAGGATTACATGGTCAGTATAAAACATGGTTTCTTGATTACGCATCCTATGTAATCCTTGAAAGGGCCGTACCTGCCATTGAAGATGGATTGAAACCCGTGCAACGTCGTATACTTCATGCCATGAAGGAAATGGATGATGGCCGTTACAATAAAGTGGCGAATATCATTGGGCAGGCGATGCAATACCATCCTCATGGTGATGCGAGTATTGGCGATGCCCTGGTGAATATGGGCCAAAAAGATTTATTGATAGACACACAAGGTAACTGGGGCGATGTAAGGACCGGCGATGATGCAGCCGCAGCAAGATATATTGAAGCAAGATTGTCAAAGTTTGCACTGGAAGTAGCATTTAATGCAAAGACTACTCAATGGCAATTGAGCTATGACGGAAGAAAGAACGAACCCGTCACGTTGCCGATGAAATTTCCATTGTTGCTTGCGCAGGGAGCGGATGGTATTGCGGTCGGACTTTCTACTAAAATCCTTCCTCATAATTTTTGTGAACTTATTGATGCTTCTATAAAACACCTGAGAGGAAAGCGGTTTGAACTTTATCCCGATTTTCAAACGGGGGGAATGATTGATGTCGCTGATTATACGCAAGGTAAACGTGGCGGTAAAGTAAAAGTGCGGGCACAGATTGAAGAGGTTGATAAAAAAACACTGGCCATCCGTTCGGTTCCTTATGGGGTGACAACTACCCAATTGATGGATTCCATTGTAAAAGCCAATGACCAGGGAAAAATAAAAGTCAAAAAAGTTATTGATACCACAGCAGCGAATGTGGAGATATTAATTGACTTGTCGCCGGGCATTTCTCCGGATATCACCATTGATGCATTGTACAAATTCACGGATTGTGAAATATCCATTTCTCCCAATGCCTGCGTAATCGTTGAGCAAAAACCGCAATTTCTTACTGTTAATGACCTGTTGAAACTTTCCACAGATAAAACAAAAGACCTGCTGGAACAGGAATTGAATATTAAGTTAAATGAGTTGCAGGAAAAATGGCATTTCACTTCATTGGAAAAAATATTTTTTGAAGAAAAAATTTATAAAGAATTAGAAAAGAAGCACGAGACCTGGGAGAAAGTGCTTGAAGGAATTGATAAAGCGTTTGTTCCTTTCAAGAAACAATTAAGAAGAGATATCACAAGAGAGGATATCGTTAAGCTGACAGAAAAACCGGTACGCCGCATTTATAAACTGGATATTGACGAATTAAATGCACAGATAAAAGGACTTGAAGATGATATAAAACAAGTTAAGCATGATCTTAAGAACCTCGTGGATTATGCAGTGGCTTATTTTGAAACCCTGTTGAAGAAATATGGCAAAGACAGGGAAAGGAAAACGGAGATCAAACAATTTGAGATAATAGAAGCCAAGCATGTGGCTATTGCCAATACTAAATTGTACGTCAACAAAGAAGAAGGGTTTATCGGCACGGGATTGAAGAAAGATGAATTGTTGTTTGAGTGTTCCGATCTCGATGATATCATTGCTTTTGCCCGGAACGGGGTAATGAAAGTGGTAAAGGTCAGCGACAAAGTTTTTATTGGTAAGGATATCCTGCATGTAGCCGTTTTTCAGAAAAACGATGAACGCACTACCTACAATATGATCTATATGGATGGTGATACCGGTAAAAGTTTCGCCAAACGATTTAATGTTACAGGCATAACTAGAGATAAAGATTATTTTCTTGCCAAAGAAAATGAAAAAAGCAAAGTGCATTATTTAAGTGTAAATGCGAACGGTGAGGCGGAAATCATAAAGATCATTTTAACACCGGGAAGCAAAGCGCATAAGAAAGAATTGGAATTCAATTTTGCTGAACTGGAAATTACCGGCCGCTCCAGCAAAGGAATTACAGTGACCAAATACCCGATAAAAGCTGATGGGGTAAAGCTGAAAGAAGCAGGCAAGGCAACGCTGGCCGGCAAGAAAATGTGGTACGATGATAAATTCGGCAGGCTGAACTCCGATGAAAAGGGAATGTACCTCGGTATGTTTGAAGGCGATGACAGGATCATTGTTATTTACCGGGATGGTAATTATGAAATTATTGACCAGGAGTTAACGCAACGGTTGGATACAGAGAATATCTTACTGATTGAGAAATTCAATCCCGAAAAAATAGTTACAGCCATTTATGTAGATAATGAAAAGAAACAGTACAATGCGAAGCGATTTAAAATAGATACGACTACGCTAAAAAATAAATTCCTTTTTATTAAGGAAGGCAATGGTAACTATTTGGAAGCAGTCACCACGGATGCAGAACCGGTATTAGCGGTACAACAGGGCAGGGGAGCTCAGGTGCGCCGTGCTAAATTCAAGATTGATAAAGTGGTGGAAATAATGGGATGGAAAGCGGTAGGAAGTAAGTTACTCGATTTTAGCAAAAGCGTAGAGATGGAATGGGTGAAAAGCAAAACAGACAATAAGCAGGCGGAGTTGTTTGAATAATACGGTTACTTTGAAGTCAAACTAGTGCTTTTTCTTTTTATCCTGACCAAAGCGTTTTTTTGAAAGTTACTGGTAAGGCGGACTTCGATTCTTTTTTTCCCGTCATCGACAATCATCAATGCTGTATTAGGAGGAATGCTTCCCAGGTTATCAGCGAACATGCTCAGTTCATTCACCTGTTTTGTAGTGTCAAGTTTTATTTCAAAATGCAAAGGTGCGGCGCTTATTTTTTGATTGGAAATAAGTAATTCGTTATTGAAGAAAACGGAAATTGAATCGCCATCCACTTCGCCGTTATCATAAAAATCCACGTTGATTAAATCAGATTCAACTTCTATTTCATTCGCCACTACGTTCTGTCTTTCTTTAAATTCATTCTGAACGACGTAATTGATTATTTTTCGCTGAAATACATTCACAGGCTTTGCCGTGTCATAAGCGGAAGGCGACCATACCTGGTACGTTTCCTTGTATTCCCTGATAGATTTCAATACAGAATCCTGCTTGCTGACATCCGCATTCAAGACCAGGTTAAAATTTACATCACCACAAGTGTATTTATATTCCGGCAGGCTGATGAAAGCGCCTTTTAAATTGGAATTTGTTTTTGCGACTTGTAGTATGGCCTGTAAGTTCATCATGCAATCCACCTGCATGTTATTTAACGCACCGTGAAAAGCGATGGGGATATTATAAAGGCTGAGCTGTCTTGTTTCTTTATTGTAATTGCCTTTTATCTGGAGGCTGCGGTAAGTATTCTTGAAATAATAATTAATCAACCCTTTTACATATCCTTTTTCAGGTTGCAATACCAGTTCGACAAGATAGTTATTCGCGGCGTTGGAAGTCTTCACGTTGGCAGTACCATACCAATAGCCAAAAACACTCTGCGAAGAAGAATGAATAGTAATAAATAGTAATAAGGGTAGAATAAATAGTTTCATAGCGCCTGGTACTCAAAAGCCTGCGTGGCTTAAACGAAAATACCGGGCGGTTATTTTAAGAAACGCTTCATTTCTCTTTCCACATCTTTTTTCTTGATCGTTTCCCGTTTATCGTGCAGTTTTTTGCCTTTGGCCAGGCCAATTTCTATTTTTACCAGGCTCTTTTCATTAAAATACATGCGGAGCGGCACCAATGTATAGCCTTTCTCCTTCAGCTTTCCTTCTATTTTTTTGATCTCTTTTTTTTGCAGCAGCAATTTCCGGTCGCGGATCGGGTCATGATTATTAGCGGAGCCATGAGAATATTCGGCTATATGTAGTGATTTTATCCAGATTTCTCCTTTATGGATCAGGCAATAACTATCATTAAAACTCACTTTTCCATCGCGGATAGATTTAACTTCCGTACCGAGCAATACCACGCCAGCTTCATATTTTGTATCAATGAAGAATTCGTGGTAAACCGACCTGTTTTTTATTTCTGCCATGTAAAAAGTAAGAAGCAAAAATACTTCTTATCACTCAATTGGATGTAGATATTCAATCCTTTAAAAGAGAAAGCACCGTTGATAATTTCTTCTTCAATTCTTTCCTCGCAACAATAAAATCCAAAAACCCATGTTCCAAAATAAATTCACTTCGTTGAAAGCCTTCGGGCAAATCTTTCTTAATCGTTTCTTTAATAACCCTCGGTCCTGCAAAACCAATTAATGCACCCGGCTCCGCAACATTAAAATCGCCGAGCATACCAAACGAAGCGGAGATACCGCCGAATGTAGGATCAGTAAGTAAAGAGAGATAAGGAAGTTTCGCATCGCTTAATTGAGAAAGTTTACCACTTGTCTTCGCCAGTTGCATTAACGAAAAAGCACTTTCCATCATACGGGCGCCGCCGCTTTTGCTGATCACTAAAAACGGTTGTTTATGCTCAATGCAATAATCAACCGCTCTTGAAAATTTTTCACCCATCACGCTGCCGAGCGAACCGCCAATGAATTCAAAATCCATGCAAGCAATCACAATATCTTCTCCATTCATTTTTCCCGTCGCCACCCGCATCGAATCCGTCAAATCAGTTTTACTCCAAATTTCCTCCAGCCTTTTACCATAAGGTTTCAGGTCGGTGAATTCTAAATAATCTTTACTACGGATATTATCAAACATCTCCGTGTATTCATTATCGTCAAATAATATTTCGTAATAGGTCTCACTATTGATGCGGTGATGATAAGCGCATTTCGGGCATACGAATAAATTCTCACGCAGCTCCGTCACCGTACATATATAATTGCAATTCGGGCATTTCGTCCAAAGTCCTTCCGGCGTTTCTTTCTTTTCCGAGGTTTTGGTATTGATCCCTTTTTTCATGCGTTTGAACCAACTGCTCTTCGTCTCCTCCGTTTTTCCTTCTTCACCCGCCAGGTTCGCATCAAAGTCTTCAAATTGTTTAGCCATAACCATTTTTTGAATGCACAAATATAGGAATGTTAAAATTATGCGGTAAGTCTGCCCAATCATAAGAATTAGGACAGTTATTTTGGTAACCAGCTTCAGTTTTTCATGGCATCGCCTGTTGCGACGCTCCGTTCATCGTTCCGTTTCCATGGCATCATCTTTCGTAGCACCATCTCGCATTTCAACTGGCATAAATCATTTAAAAGGAATTGAATAAATATTTAATTACTTTGCGCCGGATTTTGACTTTATGAAAAATTATCTTGTCACCGGCGGTGCCGGCTTTATCGGAAGCAATCTTATCGCAACGCTTTTTCAGCAAGATGCAAGTGTAAAAATCACCTGCATCGATAACTTCGATCCTTTCTATTCAATAAATATTAAGAATCTGAATATCCAGCGTTTTAAAACCAATCCCAACTTTACATTATTGAATGTTGACCTGGGAAAAACAACTCCAAAGGAATTAGGTGGATTAATAACCGGGCCGATAGATACTATCATCCATCTGGCCGCAAAAGCGGGAGTGAGGCCAAGTATTCAAAACCCGCTGGCCTACCAGCAATCAAATGTAATCGGCCTGCAGAATTTACTTGAGTTTGCAAAAGATAAAGATACTAAGCAGTTTGTGTTTGCATCAAGCAGCAGCGTATATGGTGTCAACGATCATTTCCCCTGGAAAGAAGATGAACAATTAATGCCGATCAGTCCTTACGCCAGTTCCAAACTTTCGGGTGAAATGCTGGGGCATGTGTATCATAAATTATTTGGGATACGATTTATCGCCTTACGGTTCTTCACCGTTTACGGCCCGGCGCAACGACCTGATCTCGCTATTCATAAATTCACCAAATCTATATTGACAGGAAAGCCCGTTACAATGTATGGTGACGGTAACACCAGCCGCGATTATACATTTGTAAACGATACTATACAGGGCATTATCGGCGCAGTCAATTACAACAAAACAGGTTTTGAAATCATAAACCTCGGCAATAATTATTCAGTTTCATTGAAAGAGTTGATAGCTGCGATAGAAGAAACGGTTGGCAAAAAAGCGATTATCCAAAACCTTCCCGACCAGCCGGGCGATGTCCCCAAAACATTTGCCGATATTTCAAAAGCGAAACGCTTATTGAATTATGACCCCCAAACAAAATTCAAAGAAGGCCTCGCTGAATTTTATAAATGGTTTACGGCAAACAGTGAACTACTGTTAAAGTAATCAGACAGTAATATCAACCACAGGTTTTATTTCTTTATTTGCTTTGTATACATTCCTGACGTTATACGTTTTTTTATTCTGCGATTCAAAATAAGTCCTGACGCTAATATCAGCGATGATGCCAATGGTGATAAGTTGAATACCGCCCAATACTAATATCAATCCCAAAATTAAAATAGGCCTGTTCCATATATCATGTCCCATCAATTTCCAGATTAGTAAATAAAGATTTACTAATAATCCTAATCCAAAACTGATAAAGCCAAGTGTGCCGAACAAATGCATCGGTTTTTGTAAATACTTTCTGAGAAAAACCATCAGGATCAAATCAGACATCACTTTAAATGTCCTGCCAATCCCATATTTACTTTTACCAAATTTTCTTGGATGATGTTTTACATCTACTTGTGTGATTTTTGCTCCCTGCAGTTTCGCCAGCACGGGAATAAAGCGGTGTAATTCTCCATACAATCCGAGCTCCAGTGCGATCTCTCTTTTAAAAATTTTTAAAGTACAACCATAATCTTTTATATACACGCCGGTCATACGTCGTATCAGTGCATTCGCTATTTTACTTGGAATCTTTCGGAGGAAAAAACCATCTTTCCGGTTCTTACGGTTACCTGCGACTACATCCCAATCCTCTCTTTTTAATAAATCAAGCATGGCGGGAATATCAGTTGGATCATTTTGCAGATCACCATCGAGTAAAGCCACATATTTACCGCGGGAATGGTCAATGCCTGCAGTCATTGCCGTACTCTGTCCATAATTTTTTCTAAGCTCAACCAGTAATACATTTTCAGTTGCATTGGCAAGTATTTCCTGTTTCGTCTTATCCGTGGAACCGTCATCAACTAATATTACTTCGTAATCAATGCCCTTTAATGCTTCATCAACCGTTTCCAAAAGAGGCTTAATATTCTCCTCTTCGTTCATTACGGTGATAACAACAGATAATTCCCTCATAAATAAATATTGCGGCAAAGTTAAGACAGATGGGTATATTGATAAGCACAATAAAATCCGTGATTATCTTTCTAATCTGTGTTATCCGTGTTCTTAAAAAAATTTAAAATCAAAAGCTAATCCCTGCAAGTTCCAAACTTCTTTTACGAAGCTTCCTTATCTCCACATCTTCAATAACAGGATCAGGATTAAGAATGAGTGAAATACCGCTTTCTTTCCACCATGAATTTTGTAACAACTCAGTAAAGGAAACAACACCGACCAGGTATTTTCTTTCCTCCTGTGAATGCCATTCTTCTATCCATTCAAAACGTTCGTGAGGGATAGCATTCAAATTATCAAAACTTACATATACCCGCAGGAAAACAGCATTGCTGAGTTCGTGTGGTTGATGATGGTATAATTTTTTATACTCGTATTTATATTGATAACGCAATGCCGAAATATCGCTTAACACAGCCGAAGCGGTCGGTAAACTACCAGCGCCTTTACCGTAAAAAAATTGCTTATCCGAAAAGCCACTTTCGATCACCACGCCATTGTATTCATTTTTTACAAAAGCTAAATGGTCATCCTGGTTAATGAATTGCGGCAAAACAAAAGCGGCTACTTTCCCGTTCTTCAATTTCTTTGCCTGCGCCACCAATTTAATCTGCTGGTTTTTTGATTTAGCAACGACCGCATCACTTCCTTGTATGTTTTGAATACCTGAAAACAAAATACTGGATGGCGGTTCCACAATCCCATAAGCATGCGTCAATAAAAAAGTCCATTTATTTACCGCATCATATCCTTCTACATCCAGTTTAGGATTACTTTCAGCAAACCCTGCTTGCTGCGCTAATAATAAAGCTTGTTTGAAATCCAAATGTTCTTCAAACATTTTAGTGAGAATAAAATTGGTAGAGCCATTCACAATAGCTTTAATCGAATGCAAAAGATCATTATCATAATATTCTTCCAGGTTACGGATAACAGGTATAGAAGCACAAGCTGCCGCCTCATATAATAATGAACGGCCGGTTTGTTGCTGTAATTCTAATAAGACCGGTAAATGCTCGGCGATCATTTTTTTACTGGCGCTGACAACATCTTTCCCGTTCTTCAAAGCCGTTGTTACAATCTCAAAAGCCGCATCCGCATCATCTATCACTTCCACGATCACATTAATCTCAGTATCGTCCAACAATTCATTTTTATCAGTAGTAAATAAAGAAGCTGGAGCATTCCTTTTCTTACCGGGATTTTTGATACATACTTTCTTCAATTGCGCATTCAGGGACGGTGTTTGCTGTAAAACTTTATACAATCCTTCACCCACTACGCCAAATCCAAATAACCCGATTGTCAACTGCTTATGTGTTTCCATTTTTATTTTTTAATCTTAATTCCTGGTAATTATTTTACGGATATTCTAAACTCAAAACTTTTCTCACTCGTTTACCACTTTCAACCGGTGTGCTGATTTTTCTTCAATAAATTTTTTCAACGCTAGTTCGATCTTTTCATATTCCAATAAAAACCCATCATGACCAAAATCGCTGGCGATGCTCAGCAATTGTGCGCCGGGAATTTTCCTTTGCAAATATTCCTGTTCCGAAATGGGATATAACACATCTGATTTAATCCCGATGACCAAAGTTTTTGCTGTTATCTTCTTCAATGCATTTTCAACACCGCCCCGGTTCAATCCTACATCGTGGCTGTCCATGCTTTGCGTAAGCCGGTAATAACATAAAGCATTAAAACGATTGACCAGTTTCAATCCCTGGTAACGCTGATAATTATCCGCGGCATATGTTACATCGTTTGTCAGCGATACAAATGCTTTATCTCTTGGTTGCGTAATATCAAATCCGTTATAATGACGATAGGATAGCAAGGCAATAGAACGTGCAGCCGACAATCCTTTATTACCGCCGTCTGGTCTTCGCTCCAACCATGTAGCATCTGCTTCAATCGCCATCCGCTGCGAAGCATTAAAAGCGATGGCCCATGGAGATAATACCGCATTCGTGGCAATAGGAACAATATGCTCAAATAATTCCGGTTCTTCAATCGACCATTCGAGCAATTGCATACCACCCGTACTTCCACCTAATGCAATAAACACTTTATTAATTCCTAAATATTCTTTCAGGTTTTGATAGGATTTTATCATATCCCGGATAGCGAACACAGGAAAATCGTGGTAATAAGGTTGATTGTTTTTTGGGTTCACACTTAGCGGTGAAATACTTCCATAAGGACTACCCGGTTTATTTACGCAAACGATAAAATACTTTGCGGGATCAAAAAACTTTCCGTCACCAATCAATCCCGGCCACCATTCAGCAGGGTTGCTATTGGCCGTGAGTGCATGAAAGATCCAAACTACGTTATCCTTCGCCGCATTCAATTTGCCCATCGTGGTATAAGCCAGGTGGTAACCCGGCAGCGTTACCCCTGACTGTAATTGAAAAGGCTTATCGTATTTAAATACTGAAATCATTTTTATGCAACTAATTCTTTTGACGAAACTTTTGTGAATGCCTGGTCCAGATCCGCTTTGATATCGTCGATATGCTCAATGCCTACACTGATGCGTACCTGGTTAGGTTGCACACCGGCTGCCAGTTGTTCTTCTGCGTTCAATTGTTCATGTGTTGTTGAAGCCGGGTGTATCACCAATGTTTTTGCATCGCCAACATTAGCAAGATGGCTTACCAGTTTTAATGCATCCACAAACTTGCTCGCATTTTCTTTATCACCCTTAATACCAAAATTCAGAATACCGCCGAATCCATTCTTCAAATATTTTTTCGCCAGCTTATTATAAGGGTCAGTTTTTAAGCCGGGGTATTGTACAAATTCAACGGAAGGATGTTGCTCCAGCCATTGCGCCAGTTCCAATGCATTGTCTACATGGCGTTGTACACGTAGTGATAATGTTTCCAATCCTTGTATTAATAAAAATGAATTGAACGGACTTAATGAAGGGCCGAAATCACGCAGACCTTCCACTCTTGCACGGATCGCAAAAGCAATATTGGGAAGTCCAAGAGGATTGCCTTCACCAAATACATCCCAGAATTTTAATCCATGATAACCTTCACTCGGCTCGGTGAATTGCGGGAACTTCCCGTTGCCCCAGTTATAATTTCCACCGTCAACAATTACGCCGCCAATACTGGTGCCATGTCCCCCGATCCATTTAGTGGCTGATTCTACGACTACGTTAGCGCCATGTTCCAATGGCCTGAATAAATAACCGCCGGTGCCAAATGTATTATCTACGATCAGCGGCAGGTCATATTCTTTTGCCAGCGCAGCAAATTTTTCAAAATCAGGAATATTCAACCTCGGATTACCAATTGTTTCCAGGTAAATCGCTTTTGTATTTTTATCAATATGCTTTACAAAACTTTCTACATTATCACCATCCGCAAAGCGTACTTCAATTCCCAAACGTTTAAAAGCGACTTTAAACTGGTTGTACGTTCCGCCATACAAAAAAGTGGTGCTGATAAAATTATCTCCCGCCTGCAAAATATTATTCAACGCAAGAAATTGCGCGGCTTGTCCTGACGCCGTCGCCAATGCGGCCACACCGCCATCCAATGCCGCGATGCGTTGTTCAAATACATCCGTCGTTGGGTTCATAATGCGGGTATAGATATTGCCGAATTCTCTTAATCCAAAAAGATTCGCCGCATGCTCGCTGTTATTGAAACCATACGATGTGGTTTGATAAATAGGTACAGCTCTGGATTTAGTTGTCGGGTCAATTTGTTGACCGGCATGCAGCTGCAATGTTTCGAAGCGAAGATTGTTGCTCATAAAAAATGTTTTTTGTTTTTGATTTAAAAAGGGAGTCAGTAAATAAAGGCTGGTAAGCCTCGCAGTGGAGAAGAAAATGGTAATGCCTTACGGCATGCAAAAGCAACAACAAGCCTCATGGCAATAAGTAAATATGAATGATGTTGTCTGCATCTTGTGTATAATTACTCTACAAACTTAGTAGAGTGTTTTACATAAAACAAATTTTCTTCTTTCCGCTTTTTAAACAAATTGTTAATGATGCACTTATCAATGAAGTCTGCAGGGAGGAAATAAAAAAGCTCACCTGTTAAATCAGATGAGCTTATAATATTGTGGTTAACGATATTTCAGAAGCTTTTAATCTGACTTATCTGTCCCCCGTGTTTAAAACGAGAGCTGGAATTGGCACCTTTTCTTCTTGTCATCCCCGAGTATGTCCAGAGTGATAAGAGAGAGGTTGCCAAGGCTTCATTGGGCCATGACCCTCCGCCTTTCTTGATAAGTGTATCCCGGGCCAAACCGGAATGTTTTAAAGAACTAGTGCAAAGATAACCGGGAACTTTTAAAATTTCCAAATATCTTCTGTAAAATTTTTATGACTAATAGTTGTTAGCCAATCAATACTAAGTAAGGTTTTTTTCCAACCAATCCTTTTGTGAATGCGCTAACATTTCTGTCGTTACTTTTTTTTCAATTTTTTCCTGCGCTCCGGAAATAGCCTTACTGATCAACTCATTTTTTATAGATTCCTCTTCTCTCATTCCCATCTGTCGCATCATTTGCAATATTTTCTCTCCGCCAAAATGAAGAAACAACGGCTCACTCAATGCGGAGTGGATCGTCACTTTTTCAAGCTGCCATTGTCCGAATAATTCTTCTTCTTTTTTTAGTAAAGGATAATGCTCCGCGAAAATCAAAGGCTTACCTTTTAGTTGCGAAGCATGGGCGTGATGTACCGTGTAAATAAAATTGTTCGAAGTTATTTCCCTGGCAAATCTTTCTTCAAGCACCTGTTGGGTAGATTCAAACCAGCAAACGATCTGCAACGACGGGTACTTCTTCCATTCTTCAACAATACCGTTCCATTTCGCTTCTTCCGATGTCCAGATAATATCTGCGATCTTAATCTTGCCGCTTTTCTTTCCAAATAAATTAAACATGCACAAATGTAAAATAAAAAAGGGGCTGCTATGAGCAACCCCCCAATGATCATTGGTGATTACAAAGATTTACCGTTGTTCAACAACAGGCTGCATCGTTTCTGATGTAGACTGTGCTTCAGCGATGGTCTTAGAACCGCTGTAAAATACAGGTTGCACCTTTACTTCTTTTGCTTTCGCTGCTTTTGTTTTTGCAGTCGCCTTCTTATTCTTCACTGTTTCTTCCACTACTGGTTCAGTAGTCACGGGCTCTGGAAGAAATACGGAAGCAGCATCTTCTGCATTGTATTTACAACCGATACAAACATTTACTGAATTAGCGTCTTTGTCATAGATTAATACGCCTTCAGGTACTGTTTTAGCATCTTTTTCTTCACCTAATTTTTGCTCAGGGATTTTATACGTTCCCGGTGATTTTCTTAGGTAAGCTTTCACTCTGCCTTCAGGCAAGCCATCAATCCATACAATGCCTTTGTTTGTTTCATCAAGGGTCAATATAAGATTAGATGCTACGCCTTCTTTATTTGTTACGCTGTAGCTGCCTGCTGCCGGAAATATTTGCGCTGTTGTAAGCGGTGACGGCATGGGCTGTAATTGGTATTTCGCGGGATCGTGATTGTTCCACTTGTCTGAACTTCCGGGTTTTGTTGTCACGGGAGTTTCGGGGGTTACGGGTACCGTATCTGTTTGAGCTTTCAACGAGGCAGTAAACAACAATGCTACCGCACAGGTAATGATTGCGATTTTTTTCATAAAATTTTCTAGTTTTAAAAAGTTGATTAACCTGGTGTCAGCGCACTACTTTAAATATTGTGCCAAAAAATCATTTCTGTGGAAAACTGCCCTAAAAATTCCAGAAAGACTCATTTTGTTAACGTTATGTGTATATAATAGGTGTTTTTATATAAGCCCAGCTTCAGTTTTTCATGGCATCGCCTGTTACGTCGCACTCTTCATCGTCCCGTAATTCTATTGAGCATTCTGGAAATATCAATAAGTATAAAACTTCCAGCCAGGACGAAGATGCTATCAACTATGAGCCATGAACCATTAACTCTTATATCAACGATCAACCTTCCTGCGTATCTTCGCACACTTATTATGGAAACAAAAGAAAGTGTTATTGAAGTCTTCGGGGCGAGGGTACATAATCTCAAGAATATTGACATTTCCATTCCCAAAAACAAATTAGTTGTTATCACCGGCATCAGTGGCAGCGGTAAATCATCGCTTGCTTTTGACACGATATATTCAGAAGGCCAGCGCCGCTACATGGAAACCTTCGGCGCTTATGCCCGGCAGTTTATCGGTGATATGGAAAGGCCCGATGTAGACAAAATCACCGGGCTCTCGCCGGTCATTTCTATTGAGCAAAAAACAACCAACAAGAACCCACGCTCAACTGTTGGCACCGTCACCGAAGTGTATGATTTTTTTCGTTTGCTGTTTGCAAGAATAGGAGAAGCGTATTCTTATAACACCGGCAAGAAAATGGTGAAGTGGAGCGAAGAAGAAATCGTCGAAAATATTTTTGAAAGATTTTATAATAAAAAGATCAGCCTGCTGGCGCCGCTGGTAAGAGGCCGCAAAGGTCATTACCGCGAACTCTTTGAAGATGTCCGCAAAAAAGGTTATTTAAAAGTAAGAGTGGATGGTGAGGTGAAAGACCTTGTTCCGAAAATGCAGGTCGATCGTTATAAGATACACGACATCGAACTGGTCGTAGATCGCTTGCAGGTAACGAATGACCTGAAAGCAAGGTTGAGCCAAAGCGTTCAGCAAACGCTGAAACTTGGGAAAGACCTGATGTTTTTATTAGTGAATGATGCGAAAGATGCCGTGCAATATTCCAAACTGCTGATGTGCGAAGACACAGGCATCAGTTATGAAGAACCGTCACCAAATGCATTTTCATTTAATTCGCCATATGGCGCATGCCCTGTTTGTAAAGGGTTGGGCGTAAAGAACCATATTAATATGGAAGCGGTGATCTCGGAGCCGTCGCTCAGCATCAGCGAAGGTGGCATTGCCCCGCTGGGCGAAGAAAGAGATGCATGGGTATACAAACAAGCGCAGGAAGCAGCAAAAAGACATAAGATATCACTGAAGACCCCGGTTGAAAAACTTACGCAGAAACAGTTGAATATAATGCTGTATGGCAATGAAGAAGGCGAGCAGGCGGATATGGATTTTCAAAACATGAAATTTGATCCGCAAGCGCCGTTTGAAGGTGTTGTGAATATGTTGCAGCGTTGGTTTGCTAATCCTTACAGCGAAGCTATTCGTGAGTGGACGGAAGATTATATGGTGATGCGGCCATGCGATAGCTGCAATGGTGCCCGTTTGAAAAAAGAAAGTCTTTGGTTTAAAATAGATAAACGAAATATTTCAGAGTTAAGCGAAATGAACCTCGATAACCTGGCTGCATGGCTTGACGGTATTGAGTTAAGAATAGATAATAAGCAAAAGACAATCGCCAAAGATGTATTGAAAGAAATAAGGGAACGATTGAGTTTCTTATTAGATGTTGGTCTTACCTATCTTTCATTGAACCGTCCTTCCAAAACATTAAGTGGTGGTGAATCTCAAAGAATAAGATTAGCTACGCAAATCGGGTCGCAATTGCAAGGCATTACTTATGTTCTCGATGAACCTTCTATTGGTTTGCACCAGCGGGATAACCACCGGCTGATAGATGCGTTAAAAAACTTACGGGATATTGGTAATAGTGTTTTGGTAGTAGAACATGACAAAGATATTATGCTCGCCGCCGATCATTTAATTGATATTGGGCCCAAAGCTGGTTTTCATGGCGGACAAATAGTGGCGCAGGGAAAACCGGCGGATATGCTAAAGTTGAAAACGCTTACGGCTGCTTATTTAAATGGTGAAAAGAAGATTGAAGTTCCAGCGGAAAGAAGAAAAGGAAATGGGAAATTTATTGAATTGCTCGGGGCTAAAGGAAATAACCTGCGTGGTGTAAGTACAAAATTTCCATTGGGAAAATTTATTGTTGTCACCGGTGTAAGTGGCAGCGGTAAGTCTACACTGATCAATGAAACATTATATCCCATTCTTTCTACGCATGCTTACGGATCAAGAGTAACGCCGCTGGAATATAAAAACATTAAAGGGCTTGAGCATATTGATAAAGTGATCGAGATTGATCAGTCACCGATTGGAAGAACGCCAAGAAGTAACCCGGCGACTTATTGTGGTTTTTTTACCGAGATAAGAACATTATTCGCATCCATACCGGAAGCGAAGATCCGTGGCTATACCGCGGGGCGTTTTTCTTTTAATGTAAAAAGCGGCAGGTGTGAGGTATGTGAAGGCGGGGGTATGCGGGTGATCGAAATGAATTTTTTGCCCGACGTGTATGTACATTGCGAAAAATGCAATGGTAAAAGATATAACAGGGAAACATTGGAGATCCGGTATAAAGGAAAATCTATCGCCGATGTATTAGAAATGACGGTGGAGCAGGCGGTGGAATTTTTTCAGCCGGTACCTTATTTATACAGGAAAATAAAAGTACTGGCGGAAGTAGGCCTCGGTTATATCACACTTGGCCAGTCGGCGGTAACATTGAGCGGGGGAGAAGCGCAACGTGTGAAACTTTCCACCGAATTAGGAAAAAGAGATACAGGTAAAACATTTTATATTCTTGATGAACCGACAACTGGACTTCATTTCGAAGACATCAAACACCTGCTGGACGTTTTGAACAAATTAGTTGACAGGGGAAATACTGTATTAGTGATCGAGCATAATATGGATGTGATTAAAGTGGGGGATCATGTTATCGACCTCGGTCCCGAAGGTGGTGATGGCGGCGGAAAAATTTTATTTGAAGGAACTCCGGAAGATTTAATTAATAATAAAGAAAGCTACACTGCTCAATTCTTAAAACCGGAGTTGAAGTAGAATTATTTTAAGAAGATTACAAATGCAAAATGTGGGATCATTTTTAATAATTTTATTTATTCTAAAAAATAAATTTGTGTAGGATTGAATAAGGTTTAAAATTTCCGAAAGAATCGTTTGTTATTACATTAGTAAATGACTGCAGTAGTAAATGCAACTTCATTTTATACGCCAGTAAAAGTGAACTAAGAAAAATTTTATATTTTAAGTAGCGAAGCAGTATTAACTTAGTTTGTAATTAATTCTTTTGACAAGCTTCCTCTATGCAATTCAATAATTAATAACAACTATTAGTTTACCTGGAATTAATTCAGGTTAACGAGTATGAAAAAGAAAAATCTTTTTATGGCCAGGCTTACATTATCGTTATTGCCGATTGCTATACTGATGATGCCGATGGCAGTAGCAGGAAACAATATTATTCCGCCCAGGCCGAAAGGTCCATGTGACATCTATGCGGCGGCAGGTTACCCATGCGTTGCAGCTCATAGCACCACCCGTGCATTATCTGCATCTTACAATGGTCCGCTCTACCAGGTTATGCGCCAGTCAGACGGAAAAACGTTAGACATCGGGGTAGTGCAGCCAGGTAAAGACGACCCGGGCGGATATGCTGATGCGGCTGCGCAAGATGTTTTTTGCGCCAACACGATTGGATGGATCACTAAAATCTATGACCAGTCGGGTAATGGAAACCATCTTATGCAAGCACCGCCGGGAACATTCAAAGGCCCGGCCAAAGGAGAATTTAATACACTGCCGATTGCTGACATGGCCCCGGTAACACTCAATGGTCATAAAGTTTATGGTGTTTATATAATGCCGGGTATGGGATTGCGCAATAACAATGCTACTGGTATTGCGATCAATGATGAACCCGAAGGCATCTATTATGTCGTTAATGGAAAGCACTTCGATAGTGGCTGCTGCTTTGACTATGGCAATTCGTCGACTAATAGCCGTGCGGTTGGTACGGGGACTATGGAAACTACCTATTTCGGTACGGCTACTGCGTGGGGCAGCGGCAATGGTTCCGGTCCCTGGATCATGGCTGATATGGAAGCTGGCCTGTTTTCCGGATTTAATGCAAAGAAAAATGATGTGCCTGTTATTGATTCATGGCGGTTTGTAAGTGCTTTTGTTGATGGGGGAGGAGGCAATAAGTGGGACTTGCGTGGTGGCAATGCACAAGAAGGTAAGTTAACGACTTACTATAGTGGTGTTCGTCCCGGCACGCCAAACAGCGCCGCTTATTATCCGATGAGTAAGAAGGGTGGTATTCTCCTGGGCAACGGTGGTGATAACGGAAACGGTTCGGCCGGTACTTTTTACGAAGGGATAATGACAACCGGGTTTCCATCAGAAGTGACAACCGATGCGGTACAGGTAAATATAGCTGCGGCGAAGTATGATGTGCAACGATTAAGTCTTTCACGGCTTACCACATTCACTCCAAAATCGGCGCAGGATGTTACGCTGACATTTACAAATACTACCGGCATGCCGGTCACTGATGTTAAATTAAGTATTACCACACGGCCGGGATGGACAGTGCAAGTTCAGGGTTCTGCTGGTACTTCAAAAACATTTACAGCATCCATTGCACCTCATGCCAGTGTCAGCGCTACTTTTAAAGTAGGTGCGCCGGCAATCACCGATGCTGGTTTTTTAAATGGTAAAGTGGAATGGATAAATGCAACATCCGCGAAAAAACAAACTGATGTAGCTACGCAACGAATAAGAAATGTTTCCCCTGTTAAAATCAATGAAGTCCGTTTCAATACCGGGAATAACCCGACCAACCAGTTCATTGAATTGTACAACGCATCCGCCGGCGAAATAGATATTTCAGATTATACTCTCATCAGCACTCCAGGGGGATGGACATCTGTAAAGCTGGCAAAGATTTCTGCTAATACAAAATTGGCCCCGAACGGTTTTTATTTGTTCGGTCTTGCGGGTTCAGGATTAGTCGCTCCTGCAAATGCAGGTGATACTTTTATCAATGTGAGAAGCACTGCTGGTTTTGAAGTTGGTCACCAGGTTAATATTGACGGTGAGTTGAAAAAAATAACTCGCATAGGAACACCTGCTTCGCCAATGACAACATTGTTTATTCCTGTTTCTACAGGGCCGTGGCTTAGTATTCCTGCCGGTGCTACAAATATCCCGGTCACTAATGCTACCGGGTTTACCATAGGACAAAAGATCGGAATAGATATAGGTGGTAAATATGAAGTGGCTATCGTTACTACTGCAGGCAAAGCAGCCACGCAAACAAACCTGGCAGTGGCAGCAAAAGCCGGCGATAATACCATTAAGGTTGCTGACAATTCAAACATGACCGTCGGAGATGTATTAACTATAAGCACGGGTGCGAAAAAAGAAGTAGTGAAGATTAAACGAATTGGTACTATTTATACAGCTCCTCCCCGTGGTGATAATTTCGGACCGGGCGGCGAGGTGGAACTAACAGCTTCCATTAAATTCGATCACATGCAAGGAGTGGATGTATCAGACCCTGGTACCGGCATCAGCTTTTCGCCGGCTACCCGTTTTGTACATAAAAGTGGGGATGCCGTACAGGCACTTGGCAGCGGCATTACAATCGAAGGGGAACTGGCTAAGAAACATGAGACTGGTGCACCTGTAATCAATACACAAAATACAAGTACTGGTTACCAGGGATCACAGCGACCCGATCAATGGTATGGAATTCCTCTTTCTGTAAGCGCCGGATCACTTGCATTAATGGATGCAAAGAATATAGCATTGGTTGATGGCATGGTGTATGGATCCAGGCAGAGCAATTCAAGCGCCAATGGCCCCATCACCAGTCCTGAAATAGCTACGCTGGAAGGTGAACAAACCCAGGGTGGCTGCATTGTAGTGGTGCCTTTACCCCGGGGTTTTCAGCGACCTGCTTCTTCAAACGATCAGACTAATAAAAGTTATGGACGCTTCCCTGATGGATTTGATAAGGATATTAATTGCACTGATTTTGTTTCGCAAAATGCAATTACCCTTGCTGCTGCATCAGCAGCAGGTTCTAATAATATTAAAGTAGGAAGTGTAGCAGATTTTGCGGCAGGCCAGCGGATCACCATTGGTGCAGGTGCTAATAGTGAAACAATCGTTATTACAAATGTCGGTACAGCAGGGGCCACTGCAACAAGTGCTGCCAGCAACGCAGGCACAACAATCGTCCCTGTTCGCAGTGCAACTGGGTTTGCTGCCGGACAAACCATCACCATTGGTAGCGGGGCAAATTTTGAATCAGCGGTAATAGGTTCTATTATAGCACGCCGCCGTTTTGGCAATGCAGCGAATAATTCAAGTGACTCGATTATCATTTCAACACCACTTAAAAATACACATACTGCAGATGAACAAGTGTCTGGCAGTGGCATAAACCTCAGTGCTGCTTTGACAAAGACCCATAGCAATGGTGAGCCGGTTGCCAGTGATGTACCTACACCAGGTAAACCGAATCAATATGCAAGAAAACCTGACTAGGGTTTAAGTCTGCGACACAGAGATTCGTTGGTTAGGAAAGTGGAAAATTCATGACTTAGGTGGAAGAGGCGGCGGCGGCGGTGATGGTGGTAAATGTTGTGACGGGTTTAGGGCAATTTCTTTTTTAACCGGTGGCTTTACAACTCCCGATACGAAAAGAAGACCTGCTATCGCATCGAAAATCGCTATCCATACACCGATTCCTATTTTGGTGGTGACACCAGTTGTATTATCCGTTCCTCCCTGCGTAGCGGTAACGATAGCTCCCAACGCAATGAGACCGAAAGATCCCATCGCTATTACTTTTGTAACCTGGTTGAACGGATTCAATTTTTTGCCCATTAATACAGCGGCGAATACACCAATAAATCCAAACAAGGCCAGGAAACCCCAATCGTTATAACCGTTATTTGTTTTTTCGGCTGCCCATCCAATTCCTTGTTGTTCCAGTTTTGTCCATGTCAGCAGCATGGAGGATGAAGTGAGGGCTGCGAATATGCAGGCGTAAACTTTGACGGGGTGAAAAGTTTTGTCCATTTAAAAAGAGTTGTGGTGATGCAATGGTATTACTATTTGGAGGAGGGGGGAATACTCAATTTTATGTATGCTAGGAAGCGGGCAGTTCATAGTTTATGGTTTATAGTTCATAGTTTGTTCGCCTGGCGGGAAGTTGCTAATACATCAGATGCTGCCCAATTGCTGAATAGAATTACGGGACGATGAAGAGTGCGACGCAACAGGCGATCATAGTAGCACTGAAGCTGGGTAAATAAAATTATTCAGATAAAATAAAAACCCCGGATAGACCGGGGCAATATGTTTTAAATAAAATTAGTTGATTAATGAGCGGGTGGGGGCGGCGGAGGTGGTGGTGGCGGTGGAGGCGCAGAAGAAGATGATGTCGACATCGTACCTGCTTTGTTAATAAGCTGATCCAAAATACCTGATACCCATGCTAAACCACCTATCTGCAAAAACATTGACAGCCATGCGCCAATGCCAACCGATTTTTTCACTTCTACCAGATATCCAAGATTTGTTTGCATCTGCTGAGTGCCACCTGATGCTACTAAAACAATAATTGTCATCAATAACATTACTGCGAAGCATACAATAGCAATTATTTTTCCTTGTTTGTCAAAAGGCTTTATCTTATCGCCAACAAGTAAGCAACTGGCGATAACAGCCGCAATGGCAATACCACAAATAATTCCGCCCCATATTTTAAAACCCATGTAGGAGGTAGCTTCAAAACCCTGTGCTGTTACTTTCTGCCAGGGAAGAAACAAAAATATCAAGCCAACGGCGCCAATGATAATTGTAATTAGTTTTTGCTTGTGGACGTTTACATTTTCCATGATACAATGTTTGTTTTAGTTGGGCCTACTCATTTGGCTTTTCGGCATTCGCCCCCAAAATCTTTAAGGGTTTAGTAAAAGTAACAAGGGTAGGATGATAAATTGGCTTTGGAAATACTTAATTTTTAGTACTCCATTAAATATACTTTTAAATACCAAGGGTCAATCCCCGCGGCCTGTTTATGGATTTAATTATTTCAGTTTGTATCAGTCCTACGAGTATAGTCGCAACGATCGTTATTAATATAATCACGGCAAGGTAAGCTACCTGCTTATCTACCGGCGTTTTTTTCATTGGTGCAATACCTGTATAAAGCGGGTAAATAGAGTATACCGTGCAAAGAATGACGATGATATTTAAAGCGGGGAACAACAGGAAAATAGCGCCTATATAAGAAGCCGTTAATGAATAAGCGGCCAGTTCGAATGATTTTTTCCAATTCTTTTGTGAACCGAAAGATTCGGACAGTACATCAATAGTAGCGGCTACGATATATACAGTAATAACCGACAGGATCACATACAAAAGGGCGCCGATAAGACCTGCTTTTACGCTTGCGGTAGACCCGAGTAAGGGGCCAAGGTTCCTGCCGATAAGTCCCTGCCCGATGAAAGTGGCGGCAACGCCTATCACCATCATGGGTAATACATAAGAAGTCAGGATGGTGCTGGGGCTGTAGGGTTCCCTGTCTACGACTAACCATTCGCTTTTGGGTGTGATGAGAATATTTTTCGCCCTGTCGACTATACTGATGCCTTTACGGACAACGGGTGGCGGTGGTGGCGGCGGAACTGGAGGAACTGGTTGTTGAGCCATTACGAATTAGTTGGTTTTTTAACTGTGCCTACTCATTTGGCTTTTCGGCATGCGCCCCGGGGCCAGGTAATAAACGGATTTGTGAATTAACAGGGGAAGGAATGATGAACCTAAAATAAGATAGTTTTCGAAAAAACAAAAAAGTAATATTCTGAAAGAATTACTAAGAGGGGAAAGGGAATGAAAAGGAGAAGAAGTGAAAAGAAGAAAGCCCGTAGAACTGGCAGGAAGTGATCAATAAAATCTTTTTTCAGGGGCCAGTCTCCTGGTTTTTCATCCGGATAGGGATTTTAAAAATTTTCCTGCCTTACGGGTTTTTAGTTATCGTCAATTAAAAGAACTCTTTTTAAAAAGTCCAATAAGCGTTGGCAGAAGGTGTTCAATAAAATTTATACTAAATGAGAGTACCAATAGAGAACGGATCAGGTTTGATCAACCAGGGTATCAGATTTTATTAAGCCCTCTGCCGCTTATTGGAACAGAGTTTAATTATATGTAAAGAACTTTTTAGCGTATTTCAAATTCACCGGCAGCGGTTTCTTCGTCGCCGGAGAAAACGTTATAGATATACTTTCCTCTTTCGAGGCCGGTTATTTTTTCTCTTTCGCCACTTGCTATTTTAAAGTGCCTCATTAATGTGCCCTGCACATCAAATACGAAGAACTCAATGTCTTTGCCATTGTCTTTGGCGGCTACATGCATCATCCTTCTGACAGGGTCAGGATAAATTCTTACTGCATGATTATTTCGGGAAGTAACGGTAGTGCGGGCTTTGCCGGCCGGATCTTTTTCACCTGCCATTGATGGGTACGATTGTACCGCGAGCAGGCAAAATAAGATGCACTTAACTGGTAATGTACATTTCAGTTTCATAATTAGGTACGGATGTTTATTTATAAATGTCTTGTACTTTATTTGATTAATAAAATACAGGGCATCTCAATTGTTTTTTTATTCTGCCGGCCTCCCCGGTATTTAATCTCCAGCCAATTTTTAAAATGGTAGAGAAAAAAGCATCGTTCTCAGTCGGGTCGCCACGTTGAAACGTTTGGATGTTACCTGGGTTACTTACAGCGGATGTATAAGTGCCGCGATAAAATAAATTATTAGCCCTGGTTACATCTTCAACCGTAGGCAGGTAATTCGCGAAAAGGTTGTTGTCGATATAGCCTGTGCTCACATCATCTACGTAGTCCGTGAATAATTTGCGATGTACCACTTCCATGCCTACATACATGTTGTCTTTCAGAAAATATTTAAAACCAAATCCCATTGGGATTTCTTTTTGAACAAGTTTGTATTCTTTCCTGTCGGGATATTCCGCCATTCCCTGGCCTTCCAAACGCAATGGTTGTAATGCCACCCATTTGCCATCCGCATCTTTCGCTTTCGGATTGAATTTATAAACACCAATTCCAATAATACCGTAAGGACGGAATTTATGAAGCAGGCCATCATAATTTTCAAAGAAAACAGTTGGGTAAATTTCAGCGGCTACATATGCTTCCAATATAGAAGACTTAAAGCTGAGGTTACGTTCGAGGCGGTCTACTTCAGCGCCACCTTTATTAGGAGCTTCTGCATCACTGCCTTCCAATACGCCGTGACTGAAAGCAAGACGAAAGCCAATCCACTCTGCGGGATAATAGCTTACAAATAAATTTTTGGAAAGTTTGGTTAATGAAAAGTCCAGGTCTTTTACAAATGGCCTTCCAATGCCAGCGCTTCCGCCAAGGTCGCCCAAAAAGAACATGGGGCCAAAGCCGACGCCGACTTCATATTTACCGTTGCCGGAAATAATGGATTGTGAAAAAGTTCGTGTAGAAAAGGTGGTAATAAGCATACATAATATGAATGCCCTTACTAAGGGTACAACTCGCTTCATAGACATCAGATTTTCGTTTCTCTATTGGTTTCGATGCCAAAATAGATAAACAAAGAAGGGTATGCAAGATGAGGGGCTGTGTTTTTCTTATTTAAAAGAAAAAAAAGGCGTTCTACTTAGTGGATTTACGAGTAAGTGTCATCTCAAGATGATCTATTCCATCTTCATCATAAATATCGCTAGATTGTATAAAGCCAAACGACTCGTAGAATTTTTTTAAATATAGTTGTGCGCCAATGCGAATAGAAGTTTGTCCAAATAAATTTGATAATTCTTCTATGCTTTTTTCTATCAGCAATTTGCCAATGCCGGTATTGCGTGCCGATGGCGATGTAACTACCCGGCCAATAGAAGGAAGATCGTACGAAACGGCAGGAGGAACTAATCTTGTATAACCAACTAATGAATCATTTTGCCATGCCATAAAATGGTAACAGAGCTGATCTTTATTATCCATGTCTAAAAAAACACAATCTTGTTCCACCACGAACACTTCACTTCTCAGGCGAAGAATGGCGTAGAGTTCTTTTGGACTGAGATCGTCGAATTTTTTTAGCACCCATTCCATGAATAACAAATATTAATTAATAACTAGTGATTATTGAGCAGAATTTTATGAACCCAACTATCCCGGACGTCCGGGACTACTATCATCTTCGTTGCGTCGCACTCTTGTACTGCATGAATTCTACTCAGCATAATAGTAAAGTCCTGATATAATATAAACTATCGTCCAACAGGTGTTGGTACAACTGCTAATCCTTCATTTCCATCTTCACTTACCGATTGCACCGCGAAAAAATAATTGTCTTTACTATAGGGTAAATCCATTTTGATTTCTGTTGTAAAAATCTTTTTCTGCCAAACAGCGCTTGTTGTTTCTCTCATCAATATATAATAGCCTTTTACTTTTCCTGTCTTTGGCGCTTTCCAGGAGAGATTGGTAAAATTGGTTAGCTTTCTTGTTTCTACTGTTACTTCCTGCGGCATCGAAGGTGATTTAGCAAGGTTGGCCAGGTTACTCAGGTTCATCGCTGTGTTTTTTCTCAGGTATTCAAAATCCATGAATTCAGGAAGGTCGCCATACTGAATACCATTTTCCATTCGTACATCCTGGTGCTGATGATAATAATTTTCATTCATCTCTGTAATACGTACTGCGGCATAACCACGGTTTACATACGGCGTATGATCACCGCCGCGAAGAAAGCGATCATTGCGGTAGATCATTACTATTTCCAATTTGTCTACATACCGTTCACCAATTTCTTTTACATAGCGTGCAAGCTGTCTTGACTTGCCATCATTTTCCAAACCGAGGTTACGGATATTTAATGCGGCACGGCCTGTATCTAATATGGAGAAGGCTTCACTAAAAACTCTTATTTGTGTATTATTAATAATATTCGTCTCACTGCTATTGTTACTGCCCATAATGTCGTTGTTCAACACTGCTTCTACATTCCAGTTATTCTTTTTTGCTTTCTCTGCCATAAACTCTGCGCCGAGCAGGCCTTGTTCTTCGCCACTCACCGCGACAAAAATGATAGTGGCGGGAAAAGAATATTTACTCATCACTCTTGCAGATTCCATAACAGCCGCAACACCGCTGGCGTCATCATTAGCGCCGGGTGCATCGCCGGTGCGGTCCATCACGTTGGTCCGCATATTATCAAGATGCCCGCTGATAATAAATAGGCGGTTATCGTCAGGGTTTGTTCCTTTCAACGTGGCCACTACATTTCCTAATACAGTAGGAGTGTCCACTCTTCTGCTTAGTGGTAAAGTGACTGTATCAATAAAAGCGGTTAACCGCCCATTTGAACTTTTGGCGAACTCATTAAAACGGCCCAATACCCAATTGCGGGCGGCGCCGATACCTCTTTTGGAGTTCGTTTGTGTGCTTAATGTGTTTCTTGTACCAAAAGTGACCAGTTTCCTGATATAAGATTCCATTGAATCTTTGGAAACTTCATTCACCATTTTTTCAATTTGCGGGTCACGGTGAATAATCGTTTGAGAAAAAGAATTACCAAAAAAGAAAGCAGTAGCGAAAAGCAGAATAATTTTCGTCATGTTAGTGTGTTGATGCCTAAAATTAAGATATTCGTAATAATATGGAGACGAAGAATGAATTTATAACCAGGGTGGATAATGTTTCTGTACAAAAGGGAAATACAGCGGTGCTGGATGATATTTCTTTTCAACTTCAAAAAGGCGATCACCTGGCGATAACCGGCCCATCAGGGAGCGGAAAAACGACTTTGGGACTTGCGCTGGCAGGGAAAATTTTTTATAAAGGAAAAATTGAATTTGCTGATGCTATTCAGCAAAACATTGTGTGGGTAGAACAGCAACATCATTTTAAAAACCGCTTCAACACAACTGATCTTTATTACCAGCAACGGTTCAATTCTTATGATTCAGAAGAAACACAAACGGTGCTGGAATCTTTACAGGGAAATAGTGGAGATGTAGAAATGGTTTTACGAAGAATGAGAATTGAATACCTGCGGAACAAACCGTTGATCCAGCTTTCCAATGGAGAAAATAAAAAAATGCAGATCGCTGCGGCGTTATTGTTACAACCTTCGGTGCTGATCATGGACCAGCCTTTTATTGGATTAGATACAGAGACACGTAAGTACTTGCAGGATCTGCTGGATGAATTAGTTCAACAGGGAATAGGGATCATTCTTATTACAACGCCGGATGAAATACCAGCCTGTGTTACAAAAGTTATGGTTCTAGAAAAAGGGAAACTAATATCGGTTGATAGCAGGGATAAGTTTTTAGAAAATTTTTCAAATCAAAAAAAAGCAATAAAGCCTTCTTCGATAAACAGGGAAAAATTGGAAGAACTTTCATCTTCCGCATTTGAAGACTTTCGCTTCGCAATTCGCATGAACAATATAAATGTACAGTATGGTGAAAGAAAATATTACAGGGCATTAATTGGGAAGTAAAGAAAGGGGAACGCTGGTTGCTATCCGGGCCGAATGGCGCCGGTAAATCAACATTGCTTAGTCTTGTTACAGCGGATAACCCACAGGCATACGCCAACGATGTTTATTTGTTTGATAAAAAAAGAGGAAGCGGCGAAAGTATCTGGGATATCAAAAAAAAAATCGGTTTTCTTTCTCCTGAACTGCATGTATTCTTTGATCAAAGCTGCACCTGCTTGAAGCGGTCGCTTCCGGTTTGTTTGATACGATAGGATTGTTCCGCCAGCTTTCAGAGCAAGATATTCACCTGGTCAATGAATGGATCGCCATTGCAGGTATACAATCATTGAAAAACAAAAAATTATTTGAACTTTCCCTGGGGGAACAAAGAATTGTATTGCTGGCAAGGGCGTTGGTAAAAAATCCGCCTTTGCTGGTATTAGACGAGCCCTGCCAGGGTATCGATAATGAAAGACAATCCGAATTGCTTGAACTCATCAATGCGGTTTGTTTATATGGCAATAAGACGGATGGTGTTTGTGACACATTATTCAAATGACCGGCCGGAATGCATTGACCGGTTTATAAAACTGGAAGAAGGGAAAATTGGTAAGAAGGAAATGCTAAAATAATTTTTTAAAAATCATTTTATCAATCATTTTCGTCTTCAGCTTTGTTTTTCTATGCAATCGTTTGGACAAATCGATTGCATTTTATTTGGACAAATCACTAGTATAAATCGGAATTTAACTACAAAGAATTCCTTAGTTGATTTCTATTTTCCCTTTTCAATAGGTTAACGTATTGTTAGCGCTATAAATCTAAAACTAATTGCCATGAAGCAAAAATATCTGCCTGCTGCAGTTGCTGCAATCATTGTCTGTTTCTCAATGATATTATTATTTCCTGTCGAAAGAACGAAGTGTCAAACATTGAGTCAAAGGATAAAAATTTACTAGGTATTGCTGAAGTAAAGATATTATATGCCCATGTAAAGAATAACCTCATGGCAAATATGAGGAAACTGGGATATGCCAATCTTGCTCCTGATTTTAAAAGCAGTGTGACAGTTAGCTTATCACCAGATCAGGGAGCCATGTATATACCTCTATTCTATAATAAAGAAACAGGAAATTATATCCATCTATTGGTAATGAAAAGTGCTAAACTTGTTAAAAGCACAGTTATTCTACTGGAGCCGGATAAAGTGTGGTACCAGGGTGGTAAACCATTGGATCAATATTATTCGATGGACGGTCAAATATCTTATTATAACAGTTCAGGCATTTTCCGCCAAACATTCAGAGTAGTAAAAGGGTTAGTAGCAGCAGACGTTAACGTGATATGAAAACGGAAGAAAACCAGAGTGCACTTTCTTTGTCATCCCCGGGTGTACTTTCTAACGATTTGCCGGTGTTTCCGGAACAAAATATAATACAGTCTATGGCTGGGAATTGCAGCAGTTGCCATAACAATAGCCCCAGTGATCCCTGGAATCCCACTGACCCAACCGATCCTTGTGAAGGACGATGGGAGAATTTGGTTGCCAGGAATCGGGGCCAGTAGTAATCATTTCTAATCCGCCCGGTTTACCCCCCTTTCCTTCCTATTCCTAATCCGGCAGCGCCTTTGCCTGGTTATCCCCCTTTTCCAGGAGGATTTATTATTCCTCCGGATATTATGAATAAGGTGGATAATCCCTGCATTTGGCAGAGCGTTGAGGATGCAATAACTCGGGATTGTCAGAATGCAATAACTAATTTTGTTTAATAAAGTATTTGGTAATAATGAAAAGCTTGATTTGCAGTTTAATGATAATACGTTAGTGGGTAATTTGAGTAATGTTGATGCTTATACTGAGACAAAGTCGACTGGCTATCAAAAATCACTGACCAATATTACTTTTAACAATGTACAATTGGATAGTTCATCAAAAGAATATATTGCTGCGACTATTTTACATGAAGTGGTACATGCATGGATAAATTATAAATATACAGCAGTAGTATCTAATCAATATCAGCATTCCTTAATGGCCGGAAGTTATCGCTTCAATTTAATGCGAATTGCTTTACAGGAAATGTATCCAAATTTAAGCACTGAAGATGCAATAGATTTAACTTGGGGAGGTCTAACTGATACTGTCGAATTTTCAGGTCTTCCTGTTAATGAGAGACAGCGAATTATTTCGAAAAATATTGATTTTAAGAAGGGATTAAAAGGGACTCATTGTTAAAATATGATTTTAGATATATGCATTTTTAGAAACAATTTTCCCTTTTTTTAGTTTGACTTTGAAAAATTATTTTAAACTTTAAGACCTTAAAAAATGAAGAGAATGCTTGTATTGGTGTTGTTGACGTTGAATGTATTCACCCTTTTTTCCCAGAAAGCCCTGCTCTGTAGAGCTTGGTTAGGAAATGAACTTGAATATATAAGGATTGATACTGCTGAAGTTTTTTGGGAAATGCCTGGTTACTCTCCTGAGCAAAAAAAGTATTTATTGATTAAAGATACCTTACGCTTATATGATAGATATACTACTTCAAGAGATAATTTTTCAAAGAGGCATATAACGAACTACGATTTTTTGATTTGTGGGTTGTCGGACACAGCTATGGTTTTGCGTCCTATTAATTCGCCTGCTTTAAAATTGACCGGTAACCGTAACTATATCGCATATAAGGAAAGACATCTTGTTAAAAAAGCTTTGTCTGGCTTTGAATGGATTAAGTTTCAGTCTACCACATGCCGGGGGGATTGTCCGGCACAATTACTGGAAATTACTTTGGACAGAAAATTGAAATTTATAGGAGGCCCGCATGCATTTAAGAAAGGTGGCTTTTATACAGCTATTATTCCTGATAGCTTGTTTTTACAATTGTACGAAAAATTATCTTTAGCTAATCTTGAAAAGATAAAGCGATGGGATCAGTTCGTATCTGATGCACCCGAATATACAATAGAGGTAAAGTACAATAACAAAACTTGGCACATAGATGGCTTTTTACTTCCGACCAGTATGCATGAATTGATTGACTATCTTTTGAAGATTGCCTCTCAGGTACAGTTATTTGAATCTAAAGAGCCTTTTATTATTTCTTTAGGTAAAGCCGAAGAGTAAAATCTCCTATAGGCGTAAGTACTGTTTAAAAACTAAATGAAAAATCACGGCTTTTAGCCTTTTCTTTCGTTACTGCCCTGCAACGACTTCCCCGGTTATCCCTTACCTTTTATGCTTTTAAACTTACTTATATTAAATTTCTACCTTTTTCCCTAGATTTGAAGTTCAACTAAAATATGTTATATGAAATACTTTTTAACACTAACGCTGTTGATAGCATCCTTTACCGCCTTTTCTCAAAGCATTGATGGCAATTGGAAAGGTAGCAGGGAAACACCAAATGGCACTTTTGAAGTCAGCTACACCTTTAAAACAGAAGGAACTAAATTGACAGGCACCTGGAAAACGCAATTCGGTGAATCTGCGTTAGAGAATGGAAAAATTGATGGTAAGAAATTCTCATTCAGTGTTTCGCTGAACGACAATACTATCAGCTTCACTGGTGAAATAATTAGTGAAAACGAAATCACTGTTAAAAACGAAAGGGGTGAAACCAAATTGGCCCGCGTGAAACAATAAATGTTTTCCGATCGTATTGAATGCCTCTATTACGTATCTTAAGTGCGTGATCGGGGCATTTGGCGTTAATACCCATACTTAAGGAATCTCATTGCAGATCAACGCCGAGTCCACTCCACGCATAAACAAACCTAGAGGCTGTGAGACAACGCTGTGAAAGATTTGAAAAGAATGATCCGTCTTCTGAAATATTAGTTTATAAAATCTATTGCGATCGTTACAAAAGACACTTCATTGATCGGTAAAACACCTTTATCGAGAAAAAGAATAAAATTTAATTTCTTATCTGTGAATTCTACACGTTTAAAGCGTGGGTCTTTTTTTTGAAATTCTGTTTTCTTGATCTTGAACTGACTTAATTCAGAAACTAATTTATTAAATATTGAATCTGCGGAATCTTCAGATAGCAGATGGATGTTTAAGATTATCGAAATTGCCTCTTCTAGTTTGATATTTTTTTCGTGTTACGATCGAGTAACTTCCTTGTTTTATTTTAAACTCAAAATACGGATGATCAATGAAAGTAAAAAGGTGACTAAATGTTTGGCCATTATCTTCTTTACTATTTGGATCATTCGGCAATAATACTTTTCTTTTAAAATGGATCGAAGTGTCTTGGTCAAAGGTATGAAGTATAGAAGTATCTCTTTTGTTTAGTTCAATGGGGAAAAATATTTTTTCAACTGAATTTTTAAATGTTTGACCTGCTCCTGTGACAGATATTAGGAAGGTCATTAATAATACAAGCAGTTTCATCGTTCTAGAAATTTAGTAAAAATGTTTCAATACCCATACTTATCCTTCCACAAACTCTTCAAAAATTTTCTCAACTCTTCTTCTCTTACATTCTTTCCCGGATCATAGAATTTTGTTCCGGAAATTTCTTTCGGTAAATATTCTTGTTCTGAAAAGTTTCCTTCATATCCATGCGAATACTTGTAATCTTTTCCATAACCCATATTCTTCATCAGTTTCGTCGGTGCGTTGCGGACATGCAGCGGAACAGAAAGGTCGCCATGTTGTTTTACTGCATTCATCGCTTCTCCAATAGCAACAGTAGCTGAATTACTTTTTGCACTTGATGCCAGGTAAATAGCGCATTGTGATAATATGAGATTTGATTCGGGATAGCCAATTTTATTCACGGCGTCAAAAGTTGCATTCGCCATCACCAATGCAGTGGGGTTGGCATTACCAATATCTTCACTCGCTAATATCAGTAATCTCCTTGCAATGAATTTTACATCTTCACCGCCTTCTATCATTCTCGCCAGCCAATATACCGCGGCGTTGGGATCACTTCCACGGATTGATTTTATAAAAGCTGAAATAATATCGTAATGCTGTTCCCCTTTTTTATCATACAAAGCGATTTTTTTCTGGGCGATGTCCATTACGAGCTGGTCTGTGATCACTACATTCTTCCCCGCTGTATCACTAACTATCTCCAGTAAGTTCAATAGCTTCCTTGCATCACCACCGGAAATATTGAACAAGGCGGTTGTTTCTTTCAGTTCAATTTTTTTCTTTTTGAGCACCTCATCTTTTTCAATAGCGGCATTTACTAATTGTACAAGATCCTTTTCATCCAGCGATTTTAATACATACACCTGGCAGCGGCTAAGCAAGGCGCTGTTCACTTCAAAAGATGGATTTTCTGTAGTGGCGCCGATCAACGTAATAATTCCTTTTTCAACAGCCCCCAGTAAAGCATCCTGTTGCCCCTTGTTGAAGCGATGAATTTCATCAATAAATAAAATGCAATTTGGTTTCGTCTTCGCTTCTTCAATTACTTCTCTCACTTCTTTTACACCGGAACTGATGGCGCTTAATGTGAAAAATGTAACATTCAGTGTATTGGCGATAATATTGGCGATAGTTGTCTTGCCCGTTCCCGGTGGTCCCCAAAGAATCATTGAAGGGATTTTGCCATGTTCTATCGCGGTACGCAAAATGCTTCCTTTGCCAGTCAGGTGTTTTTGTCCGGCAAGTTCATCTAATGTTGTTGGGCGAATTCTTTCTGCAAGCGGTGCCATTCCAATGCAAGTTAAGAGTAGATAGTTATGAATTCAGGTTCACAGGCACAAAGTTAATGCAACAGTGAGTCTCGTGGCTCATAACTCGTAACTCTGAACTCACTGCTGCTGCTGCGCCGCAAAACTTTCCAGCAATTCAAGTGACTCATCCGTGCTGGCTACTTTTTCCAGTTTCACACTGGTAAGTTCTTCAAACTTATGACCGTCTTCATAACTGATGGAAACATATACGGAGAGAGATTGACGTGCAGGGCCTTTAAATGTTCCTTTCACAGGAGAGCAATCATTGAAGTTGCGGCCTACAGCGAGTTTTACATGATGGTTCGTTACCCATATATTATTAGTAGGGTCAATGCCCACCCAGCCATTGCCGGGGATCCATGTTTCCACCCATGCATGCGTAGCGCCTTCGCCCCGCATACCTTCTTTATTGGGACAAACATAACCACTGACATAGCGGCTCGGAATACCAAGGTTGCGTAATATCTCCAGCATGATGTGGGCGAAATCCTGGCAAACGCCTGAACGAAATTCTAATATCTCTTTATTGGTGGTCTCGATCGTAGTGATGCCCTTAATATATTTAAAATTATTATAGATATATTCAGCGCATTTTGCAACGATAGTATCTACAGGCATACCGGGTGTTACAAACTCGTTTATCAAAGCGTTTATCTCGTTCCGCAGGTCGAAGTCTTTTATATAAGTAAGTTCCAATAAGAAAAAATCGGTGGAAATGGCCCTCTTCAGTTCATCGAGGCTCACCGTTGCATTGAGTTTTATTTCGGCGGGGTTCAATGTTCTTACGATCACCTTACTTTCTATTATTAATTCCTGGTGAGAAGGCATGAGGTTGAACATTCCCGTTCGGTTATTCCAATAATCATTTATAAGCAGCACTTCGGGTTGACCGGTGATGTTTATTTCCTGGAACAATATTTCCTGTTCGTGGTTAACGATCGGGTAAATGCGTATCTCGTTCACACTTTCTTTTACCGGCCTGTCGTATTCGTATTTTGTAATGTGATGGATGTTGAAAACCGACATTGAAAGTTTTTATGCGTATGAAAAATAAATCCGGGTAAGATGTTTGGAGAATTCAACTAAATCGTGACGCAATGAATCGAAGAATTCCTCCAAACCTGTTTCCTGTATCATGTTTATATCTGTAAATTCTACTTTGCTGCAAATACGGCCGAAGTTTCTTTGCAGCCCATCACTGCCTTCGATCTTGGTGTCTGAAACGACATCCCGGAGATATCTTTTCATCCGGTTAAAACAATACGTTAATGAGCGGGGAAAGTTTTTATTAAAAATAATATGATCTGTTACGTTCATGTTGTGCTGACCGCGGGTGTAATTTTTTAAATATAATTCATACCCCGACAGCGAAAGCAAAAGGTTTCTCCAGAAAAGAATATCCTGCTGCTCTTTCAGTTTATAATCAAACTTGGCGTAATGAATATTCGCCGTGTCAATCGTCAGCAAACAGCGCTCAATGAATTTACCGAGGTTCATAAAATTCCAACCTTGTCCCCGCGGCATCGTACCATCGGTAACGCCAAAAAAAAGAACGCAATTTTCATGAAGTTGATCTACGATTTCCAATGAACGGGAGCCCGTTAATTTTTTTTCCAAATCCGGTTGGTTGCCCAAATGATATAATTGGTTTACCTGCTCCCATACTTCTTTCGTAATGTTGTCCTGCACGCCCCTCGCATTTTCCCTCGCTTTTGTAAATAATACTTTAACGGAGTTGAGGTTTTTTGTATCAGCGATCAAAAATTTTAATGCGGCGGCTTCTGAATTTATTTTTTCCAATGCGGATGCATCTGAAGGATGCGTAAAAAAGATCAAGCACTTCTTTCCACGAGAAGCCGGCGCTTTGATCCGCATCGAACGACAGGATATAGTGGGTGCGGATCACCCGCAACAAACAATCGCTTCGTTCCATGTACCTGTTCAGCCAAAATAATGATCGGCAATTCTACTTAACATGCAAAAATTAGTTTTAGTTGTGAGTTATGAGTTACGAGTTGAGTCGCTTTAACTCTGAACTCTTAACTCGTGTCTCAGAACTCACAGATCGACCACCCACGTATCCTTACTTCCTCCTCCTGCGATGAATTAACAACCAATGATCCTTCTTTCAAGGCCACTCTTGTCAATCCGCCCGGAACAATTTTTATTCCATTCGGCCCGCACAAGGCATAAGGCCGGAGATCAACGTGACGCGGTTGTAACTTGCCATCAATAAAACAAGGAACGGTTGACAACTTAATAATAGGTTGTGCGATAAATTCCCTCGGCGTTTCATTGATCGCTTTCTTTATATCTTTCAATTCTTTTTCACTCGCTTTATTTCCCATCACCATACCATATCCACCGGATTGGTTAGTGCGTTTAATTACCATTTTCTCGATATTATCAAACACATGTTGCCTTGCATCCATCTCTTCCAGCCGATAGGTGGGGACATTGGGTAAAATAATTTCTTCGTTCAGGTAATACTTAATCATATCCGGCACATACACGTATACCGCTTTATCATCGGCAACGCCATTACCGACTGCATTTACGATCGCAACATTTCCTTTGCGATAGGCGCTCATCAATCCCGGTACACCTAATGCGCTGTCAGGACGAAACACCAGCGGATCTAAATATTCATCATCAATCCTGCGGTAGATCACATGCACCTGTTGCAACCCCGCTGTTGTTTTCATATACACTTTTTGATCATTCACTACAAGGTCGCGGCCTTCCACTAATGGAATACCTGCCTGTCTTGCTAAAAATGTATGTTCGAAATAAGCGGAATTGTAAACACCCGGTGTTAGCAACACAACCGTAGGGTTGGATATTTGTTGAGGCGCCAGGCTTTCTAAAATATCATCCAATAATAAAGGATAATTATTCACCATCCTCACTTTGCTGCTGCCCAGCATGCCCGGGAAAATGCGTTTTGTTACTTCACCGGTTTTCCAGCATATAAGATACACCGGAAGGAGTGCGGAGGTTATCTTCCAATATATAAAATGTACCGTCCTGGCCCCGTATCAAATCAATACCGGAGATATGGATATATAAATCATGCGGCACTTTAATGCCAAACACTTCTCTTGTATAATGTGGGCAGGAAGAAATCAGTTCCGCCGGGATGATGCCGTCTTTTATGATCTGCTGTTCGGAATAAATGTCTTTTAGAAAAAGGTTCAATGCCCGGAGCCGTTGGGTAATGCCCAACTGGATATGGTCCCATTCGGCGCCGGTCAATATGCGGGGAATAATATCAAAGGGGGAATATTTTTTCAATGCCGGCATCATCACTGTACACGGTGAAGGTGATACCCTGGTTCATGAACAGTTCGCCGGCGAGCTTGTCTTTTTGCAAGAGCACTTCCACCGGCAACTGGCAGATATCCTCAAATACCTGTGCGTATTGCGAGCGGATGTTCTTGTCAAAACACATCTCGTCCCAGATACCGGGATAAGCTTTATAATTATCAAAAAGTTGTTGGCCTGTCATAGATGGCAATTAGGGGAAATAAAAAAGTTGCTTCACATTGGGGTATGTGGAAGCAACCGTATAATCGAATATAAAGAATATCGCTGAAATGAAAGAAAAATGTTTAAGACAAGGGACAAGAGACAAGGAACCAAGTGGCAAGAACCCATGGAGAGTTTTGAAACTCTCCATGGGTTTATAGTAATCTTCTAAAATGCTGAATAGAATTACAGAACGATGAAGAGTGCGACGCAACAGACGATGATAGTAGTAGTGTCGCTGGGTTCCTAATTAACATGCGCATTAAGAAACGCTGCGATCTTAACGAATGAATCGTCGAGATTGGCGCCTGTCCAGCCATGACCTTCGGATGGATAAAAAACATATTGATTGGTGACGCCTGCATTATTCAACAGCGTTTGCAACAACGTAGCCTGGGCAGGTGGAACCAATGGGTCGGCGCCCGCGTGCAACAAAAGAGTTGGAGGCGTGGAAGTAGTTACAAAAGTGGACGGGCTGCTTTGCTGGTATAACGTAGCATTAGCTGCTGGTAGGGTACCAACAACCTGCGCTAATATAAGTGCCGCAAGGATATTAGTATTAAACAATGCAGTGAGGTCAGTTGGGCCGAAAAATGAAACAACCGCTTTTGGTTTTACCGGCGTATTATATTTATAATCCCTGCAACAATGCAAGATGACCACCGGCGCTGGCGCCGAGGTAAACAAATTTGTCGGATATTTTATACTCACTTCTTTTAGAAAAAATAAATTCAATCGCGGCTTTCACATCATTTTCCTGTGCGGGAAAATATTTGAGCCCGATGCCGAAAGACGGTAATTAATATTGAAGATGGCGTAGCCCGCTAATTTTTCCTGTATCAGTGAAATGAAAGGGGCGAAATCCGCTTTATCACCTTCCGTCCATCCACCGCCATGAATGAGTACGATAACTTTTGTATTGCTGGTAGTGCGGCCTGCGGGCAGGTATATATCCATTTTTTGCCTTGCGTCGCTGCCATAAGTAACATTTGTATAAGAAACGGCGTCAGTACCTGAAGTGCCGGTGTTTTCTTTTACGCAGGAAGCAATCAGAAAAGAAATAACCAAAGCTGTATAAAATTTCATCCGTATACTTTTTAAGTGAAAAGCAAATATCAAGGCCTTTGTTGGTATAGGGTGGGGTATTATCCGAACGTTTCGGTTTATCTTTTTATTATACTAAAATGCTTCAAAAGAAGTTAAAGTAGGATATTGAAACATGTTTTTGTATTTTACCGGATTGATTTGAATATGAAGCGTAGAAAAAAAAGACTCAGTGATAAAATTTTTTGTAACAGGTATTTTCGCCTTTGTGTGTGTGGAAGGAAGCGGACAGGTTATTTCCACCGAACAGAATTATGCGATTAATTCACCGGTGTCGTGTTAGTGCAGACTGTTTTTTCCGCCAATGTGTATGTGAACAAGGTGGAGATGAATGAAACTAAATTCAGGCAATTGGTGGATTCTGTGAAGAAGCTGGATACAACCGGCGCATTGATGACGGCGCAGCAAAAATTGGATATCCTCGTCAGGGCTTTGTACAGAAACCCGGTGCGCTATCTTTTCAGCACCATGAATATTTTCGTCAGCGACACCGTATCGTTTCTTCAGGTACGGGGTTTTTTATTACGGGCGATGGTTATATTATTACGAACTGCCATATCATAGATCGTGACAGTGCTTATATACGTCAGCAATTTATTCTTTCCACTTTCCAGAAGTGACGGATGCGAATATCCGCTCGTTGCAATCATCTTGGGCGATGACGCTGAACGATGAACAACGAAATCTTTTATCAAATGCGTACAGTGTTATTTACTCGCAGTTATCATCCATGATATTATTTGATCTGAAAAGAGAAATATTTATTCTTTCAAAATCTGATAAGGATGACAACGATGTATTGAAAATTCCTGCGCATGTGATCATTAAAGGAAAAGCGATGCCGGGAAAAGATGTGGCGATCCTGAAAGTTGATTCATTGCAGGAATTGCCAACGCTTGCGATCAATAATGATCCTACGACAAGGATAGGAGGGGCAGGTATTGGTATATGGATACCCGGAACCTGTTTCTTCCAATACATTTTAGCGAAGGAAACAAGTATTGATCCTACATTAACCGCAGGTGTTGTTAGCGCTATAAAAAAATCGATAGGCGGATGGCCGGTGATACAAATGGATGCAGTGATTTCTCACGGAAGCAGCGGCAGCCCTGTTTGTGATAATAACGGGAGGGTGATCGGGCTTGCGACATTCGGAACGATTCAAAATACAGGTGGCCTCGCCAACGCTTATAATTTCGCTATTCCCATGTCCGTAGTAAAAGAATATTTGGATTCAGCGAAAGTGGTACCGCAGGTGAGCAGGGCGACCGTTATATATAATGAAGGGCTCGATCTTTTTTATAAACAATACTATTATAAAGCGCTGCGGAAATTTGAAGCCGTTGAAAAATTAAATCCCGGTTATCCGGGGCTGGCTTATTACAAAGACGAAAGCAAGAAAAAAAAATATCACGGGCCAGGATAGAGATTCAGTTTTAAAAAATTCTATCTTCCGGATATTGGCCATCATATTAATTATAGGCGGCCTGATCATTTTTCTACAAATGGCAACGGAACAAACGGATGGGGATTTTAAAATTATTAAGCCCCTTCAAATTCAAACTTCCGCTTCATAAAATTTTCATACAACTTCCTTCGCAACAAATAAAGTCCGTAAAGGATGATGAATTGAAAGATAAGGGTGATTATATAAACGATAATCGGAAGAAGGAAAGAAAAGGGAAGTTGCAGCCAGGAACGCCTTAGAAGCGTAGCGATTTCTTTTAATTCACGATACTCCGCAATAATAAACCCAAACAGGAAGGCGAGAAAAAGAAAGTTGAGCAGGAATAAGATATTAAACGATCTTTTTTGTTTGCCGGCGACAGGTGTATCCGGGTAATTATTATTCAGAAGATTTACAGCCAGTATGGCAAGGGATATGATCAGCAGGAAAAGCAGCATGCGGGCAAAATTGCTGAACAATGCATGTTCGAAAAAACGAATTAAGGAAGAAAGGATAATATATCCTGCTGCAATTATTTGCAGTATACAAACAACCCGGAAAATTTTCCAGCGAATGCTCATTTATTTTCTCCTATTGCTTCAATAAGCTGTTTTATGTTCTTGTCATTATTGCGATCAATATATGAAGGTAACTGGAATTGTAAAATGAGTGTAAAAAGTCCAATGATCCAAAAGGAGATAAGGATATAGAATACTTTCATCCCGGAATTACCTTTTCCCGGGGGGGCCGTTAATTCTTCATTTAACCCCGAAGCCACAAAAGAGGAGAAAGGCTATCCAAAGAATGATTTGGATGACCCTTGATATTTTTTGAGAAATTTTAATTCCCCTGGTCAGCGGTGTTGAGGGGAAAAAATGATGCACAATATAAATATTTAGCAAATTATTTAAACAGCTCAATAGGAAAGTTGATACAAGTGATACCATAAAGATGATAAGAACCCTATCAGAAGGATTTTTCATCAAGGAGTAAATCAGACCAATGATTATAAAGATAAACGAGATCAGTTGCACATAACAAGCAACAAGAAAAAACTTCCATTTTAATGAAATCTTTTTCATCGCAGCATATTAGGAAGACAGGTTTAGTTTGATCTCCAATTCTTTTAACTGTTTGTCATCTATCGAAGCCGGTGCATCCAGCATCACGTCCCTGCCCGAATTATTTTTTGGAAATGCAATGAAATCACGAATGCTTTCACTGCCGCCAAGAATAGCGCATAAACGGTCAAACCCGAATGCGATGCCACCATGCGGCGGAGCGCCATATTCAAAAGCGCCTAATAAAAACCCAAACTTATGTTGCTGCTCCGCGGCATCCATACCTAATGCCGCAAACATTTTCTCCTGCAGTTCACGTTGGTAAATTCGGATAGAACCGCCACCAATCTCATTACCGTTCAGCACCATATCATACGCATTGGCCTTAATGCCGGCATACGGATGCTTTAAATATTCGGCTGCATTTTCTATAACAGGATTGTTATTGATCATTGTTTCAATCTGGTCAGGCTTTGGTGATGTAAAAGGATGATGCCTCGCCACCCAGCGGTTTTCATCTTCCGCATATTCAAACAAAGGAAAATCCAATACCCACAGCAATTTGTATTCATCATCTTTGCGATAACCGAGACGTTTGCCCATTTCCAGTCGTAATTCACTGATCGCTTTTCTTGTTCTTTCTTCGGCGCCTGCTACTATCAAAATAAGGTCACCGGCTTGTGCAGCACTCGCATCCGCAATAGCTTTTAATTTTTCTTCCGAATAAAATTTATCAACGCTGCTCTTATACGTACCGTCGGTATTACATTTTATAAATACCAATCCTTTCATTCCTATCTGCGGCCGTTTTACCCATTCCGTTAATTCATCAGTTTGTTTGCGGGTATATTCACTACTGCCGGGTACGGCAATCGCCAGCACCGTTTCCGCTTCATCAAAAACTTTAAAACCCCCATCCCCTAAAGGGGTGTTAGGAACATCTTTTTGCTTTGTGGCGAACGTGTGTGAAGGGATTTTCAAATTGCAAATCTTCATTCCAAAACGAATATCCGGTTTATCATTTCCAAAATTCCACATCGCATCTTCCCAGCTCATTCTTTCAATGGCCTCGGTATAATCTATATTTTTTACTTCTTTAAAAATGTATTTAATCAATCCTTCAAACATTGTCAAAATATCTTCCTGCTCCACGAAAGCCATTTCGCAATCGATCTGTGTAAACTCAGGTTGACGGTCCGCCCTTAAATCTTCATCTCGAAAACATTTTACAATCTGGTAATAACGGTCATAACCGCTTACCATCAATAATTGCTTGAATGTTTGCGGCGATTGCGGCAGCGCATAAAATTGCCCCGGGTTCATTCTCGATGGCACCACGAAATCCCTTGCGCCTTCCGGTGTTGACTTAACAAGAAACGGTGTTTCAATATCCATAAAACCCTGCTGGAACAAATAATTTCTCGCGGCACGGTTAAGGAGATAGCGAAGCTCAATATTTTTCTTCACCGCATTTCTCCTTAAATCTAAAAAGCGATATTTCATCCGCAGGTCATCACCACCATCCGTATCGTCCTGTATCGTAAATGGCGGAACAATAGATTTGTTTAATATTTTATAAGAAGTAACAGCTATTTCAATTTCACCCGTAACCATGTTCGGGTTTTTATTACTGCGTTCACTCACCGCACCTGTCACCTGCAACACAAATTCACGGCCGGGCGGATTTTCCTCCAATTGCTTATTCAGGTCTTCGCCAAACAGCAATTGCGTAATCCCATACCTGTCACGCAGGTCCACAAAAGTGATAGATCCAAATTTGCGAACGGTCTGCACCCATCCCGCCAGGGTCACATTTTTAGAAACATCGCCGATCTTTAATTCGCCACAGGTATGCGTTCTGTACATATATTATATAACCTTTTCTGAGCCGCAAATATAGCAAGGGCGATTGACTTCCCGCAAAGCGGAAAAATAGGGTAGTTATCAATCAGAAAGTGTTAATAATGAGCCCGGCAACATTGCTACTATCATCGTCTGTTGCGTCGCACTCTTGTGCTGCATGATTCTACTCAGCATTATGGCAGCACCCCGATGAATATCGGCGGTACTGTTGTAATTCTATTCAGCATTTTAGAAAAGTCTTACACTATCATACTTTTCTACAAGCGAGGGCTGTGTTTGATGGTCCCGCCTAATGCGGGATCTGGATAAGGCCATAAGGGCTGTGTCTTGTTTCTCTCCTTTAGGACAGGCCAGGTGAGGTTAAAAAGAAATATAATCCGTGTTAATTCGTTTAATCTGTGGCCAAGCAATTTTATATTTTTATAATAATTTTCATTTTGTAATTTAACAGTCTAATTCTACCACCATGTTTTCCATCGAGGCCCGTCTTACTGTTGTCGCCCTTCTGATCAGCGGCGTTTTATTTGCCCAGGTTCAGCCTTGTATTGATGTAAGGACCGCCCGCCGGGACAATGGCGCAGGCCAGGGTGTCTACGATTTTAATAATAAATGGACACCGGGTACTACCGTCAAAGTCAGTTTTATGGATGGCACGGACTGGCAAAAAGATAAAGTAAAACAATATGCGCCTGTCTGGTGCCGCTTCGCCAATGTAAAATTTGAATTCTTAACCACAGGTAATGGCGAAGTCCGGATCAGTTTCGATAAAAAAGGTTCTTATTCTTATATCGGTACGGATGCAAAGAACCGCTTAACGGCTGACGAAACGATGAACCTCGGCTGGATCAATAACACAAAAACCGAAGGACAATTAAAGTCTGTGATCCTGCATGAGTTTGGCCATGCGCTGGGTTTGTTGCACGAGCATATGAACCCGATGAGCAATATCAAATGGAATAAAGACGTAGTGTATGCATGGTATCTGCAGTACGATGGATGGAATAAGGAAATGGTAGACAGGCAGGTGTTTGACCGCTACAGCGTAACGATGACGAATAAAGCTTACGATCCAAAATCCATCATGCATTATCCTATTCCCGCCAATTTTACAACTGACGGCTACAGCGTAGGAGAAAATTATGATCTTTCTGATAATGATAAAAAACTCGTAGCGGAACTCTATCCTTCTAACAAAGTGTACCCTACAGAAAATAAGACGACACTATGGAGCGAACTACAGGACTTGAAGATAGATTATGACGTAAAAGAGAATGGCCTGCTTGGTATGAGGATCAAACAAAACTTCCTGATCAATAATGCGCAAAGCAGCAATTGCATCATGGCTGTTTATTTTTATAATGCGGATGATGGTAAAGCATTGATTGATAAAAATGGCATCAAAGCGTCAGCCGACGGTAAGGTAGCCACTTTTATTAATTTCACACCGGGCTTCGCAAGTACACAATACACCGATCTCTCTGTGTTTATGCCGTATGATGAGTTAGAGCTGGGCAGCGGTAATTTCCGTTTGAAATGCTATGTGGCATTATTTGACCCAAACCTGAAAGTGATTACTTCCAGCGGGTATCAATATTTTACATTCAAGCAAGGTATCAGCAGCAAAGAAATAAAAGTGCAGACGAAGTTTGTGGATGCTACGCAGCAGATCGAGATCACGCCGATATTCACGATTGACAAAGCCAAAGGAGTATCATGCCATGCCGTCGCTTATTTCTATGATAGCAAAGGCGTGCCTTTAAAAGACAATAACAATTTATATAACACGAGAGATGCAACAGTAGCCAGCACCGTTGATTTCAGCCCTGGTTATGATGTTACATTATATAATAACAACCAGGTTGATTTTAAAATAAACCTGCCATACACTGAACTTCATTTGCCAAAAGGGTTTTATAATTTACAATACAAGGTGGTATTGTTCGATGATCAGTGGAATACGATCATCAGCAGTGAGCTTTATAAATTTACGTTTAACCAGAATTAGGAACAGGAAGGAATGTGTCAGACTTTATCAAAGCTTACGCATTCTTTCAATTCTCTTTCTGAATAAGCAAGATTGTATTGCTTTAAAACTTCATCGGGCACACCATTCCATTTAGTGGGCTTATTGCCTGCATAGCCCATATCTTTTACACCGATCTCGGAAGTATAAAAACCGGTAGCGGTTAAATTTCTCATTAAGGAAAAGAAAGCGACGCCCTGCGATAATTCTTTACGTCCTTTTACTTTTTCAGGATAAGCGATGAGGTCAACGATTTCTATCCGCTGCGGCTCCGTGCAATCTTTAAATGATTTTTCAAAACGGTTCAGGCATTGCATGTCCAGCCAGCGTAAACCGCCACGCATCGGGAGTTGATGTTGCGGCATATCTTTTACAATAAACTCGATGAACTCCGGCACTTTCGCATCGCTGGCGCTGCCGCTCACTTCATCTTTGGGAATGATGATATCGGCAAGTATAGTAATCGTCGCCATTTCATGATCGGTAAAAAATTTCTCTTTGGCCAGCAACTCTTTTTCATTCTGCAATTCCTCCGGGTAGCGGTCAATGGTAAATACCGGGTCTGTTGTTTCAGTTGTCTTTTTATTTTCCGTAGTAGTACAGCCTGCAAGTACAGCCGGAACAGCCACAGCACCCGTAGCGAGAAGTTTTAATGATTTACGACGATCCATATGAGATGTTTATGGTTTGTTGTTTTTAGTTTATGGTTCTGACAGAAAAGTGTTTTATCACTGTCAGAAAGTTTCAGTTATAAGAAACAAAAAACTATAAACAATTTATAGATTCTGTTTTTTCATTTCATCAATAATATATTCACTGGCCCGCATGCTCAATGCAAGTATCGTCCAGGTAATATTTTTATCCGCCTGCGATACAAACTGGCCACCATCTACACAGAAAAGATTTTTACAATCATGCGCCTGGCTCCATTTATTTAACGCACTGCTTTTCGCATCATTACCCATTCGCACCGTACCGCCTTCGTGAATGATCTGTCCCGGTTTAGTAATACCATACTGGTTGCTTGCATCCGCATCGCCGCCCCATGTTACCACGGCGCCCATATTATGCAGTATTTCTTTAAATGTTTCTTTCATGTGCTTCACCTGCTTTATTTCATAATCACTCCATTTCACATTGAAGCGTAATACAGGTATACCATATTTATCCACCATATCAGGATCTATCTCGCAATAATTATCCGCTCTTGGTATCGCTTCGCCGCGGCCTGACATACCCACCGAAGCGCCGTAGAAGAAACGGTAATCTTCTTTTAATGATTTACCATAGCCACCCCGCTTCTTTTTGTTTTCCATTCACCGAGTATTTTCCATTGAGTCCTTCAATGCCTCCGCTAAAACCATAGCTGGGCTGCGTCATGCCGCCAAAGTATTCAATATGATAACCTCTCGGGAAATCCAGTTTTTTATTATCGAGCCACCAGGGTGAATAGATATGTGCGCCACCGACACCATCTTCATTGTATCTTTTTCTTCCGAATAAATCGGGCAGCACACCGCCTACATCGGTACCGGTTGAATCATGCAGATATTTACCCACTACATTACTGCTGTTCGCTAAACCATTCGGATGCCGTTGCGATTTTGAATTCAATAATAACCTGGCGCTTTCGCAGGCGCTGGCGGCAACGATTACCACACGACCGCTCACCTGGTATTCCATCATATCATTTTTGTCCACATAAGAAACGCCTGTAGCTACACCAGTTACTTTATCCGTCAGCACTTCTCTCGCCATTGCATTGGCCACTACATCTATATTGCCCGTCTTCATTGCAGGATAGATGAGTACATTCGTCGCGGAAAAATCAGCTTTCGCCATACTGCAATTGCGTTTACACTGGCCGCAGAAAAAACATTCGCCTCTGTCGTCATTTATTTTTTTAGTAAGTATGGACAACCGGGATGGGATTACGTTTACACCGGTAGCCGCCGCTCCTTTTTTGATCATTAATTCGTGGAGACGTGGCTTAGGTGGCGGTAAGAAAAATCCATCCGGATCGTTTTCCAATCCTTCGTTACTACCAAATACACCAATTAGTTTTTCTATTTTATCATAATACGGTTTTACATCCTCGTAACCGATCGGCCAATCATCACCGAGGCCATCAATGCTTTTTCTTTTAAAATCTTTTGGGCCAAAGCGCAATGAAATCCGGCCCCAGTGATTGGTCCTACCACCGAGCATTCTTGCCCGGAACCACATCCAGTCCGTATTGCCTTCTTTAGTGAAAGGTTCGCCATCTAGTCCCCAGCCGCCATAGCAAGCGTCAAAATCGCCGAATGAACGAAACTTTGTATTGGCGCCACGCCGCGGGGATTCCCATGGATTTTTTAATTGCGTAACATGTTTTTGCGGATCGTACATCATGCCGGCTTCGATGAGGCAAACTTTTAACCCTGCATTCGCCAATACATACGCAGCCATACCGCCACCAGCACCGGAGCCTACGATAACCACATCATATTTCTTCTGTTGTTTCTTTACCTGGATGTCTCCCATATAGTAATCAAGCTTTTAATCGCAAACAAAGTAAGCATCATTTATTCTTTATCGGATTTTTTTAGAGTGTATTTATACACACAATCTCCTTATAAATCTTCCTGGTTTTGGAACACGAAGGCACTAAGTCACAAAGGCACTGAGAATGATTCTATAATAATAAAATTCTTTGTGATTTTGTGTCTCTGTGGCTTAGTGGTTCATAGTCTTAAAGGTTGAGAATATGAACAGCAGTAATAGCGATAGGAAGCTTCGCAATTACTGAAGAGAAACCTCACCTAACCTCTCCTAAAGGAGAGGAACACCACACAGCCCTAGCTTTTAGAAAAGTATAATTGAAAAGGGAATTTCTGAAATGCTGAGTAAAGAACAGGAAGATGAACGGAGCGCCGCAACAGCCGATGCTAGTCCACGGGATGCTGTGCATAGCAATGCAGTTGGGTTAATAATAAAAAAGCCGGAACAGAGTTCCGGCATCCTTGCAATTATTAAGAAATGAAGTTGAAAATGTCGATCGGTTATTCCATGCTCTGCGTTACGTACGCAGATATCCAACCTACCTGGCCATTTTTTACAAGATAAAATTGTTTAGTCTCGTAAATAGAAACGAACTGGCGCATGATCTTCAGCATAAGGCCGGTGCCTGCCATCAACGAACGCTGATCGAATACACCGTGCACTCTTTTGATTTCTTTTGAAGCTACACTTTTATCAATGTTCCTGTCTTTTATAGTACTTACGAGAGATTCTTCAGATAAAGAACCAAAATTTTTATAAAGGTCATCGGCGAATTTTGTCATTTCATCAAAGTTTACAGTTATCACGGAACGATCAATCATTTCAGGATGCAACAACGTAGCGACAGACCAGGCAATACCACCGCTGAAAGCGATGTAATCACTCAACGGGTAAGCGCCGCTGGAGTTTACGGCATAAGTGAGTTCTGTATTTTCCGCTGTAAGCAACACACGGTATAATTGTTTTGAATAATTCGCCAGCGTTTTATCATCTTCAGCGCATCTTTTTTCTGCTTCATTGGTCACACTCTTTGTTCCCCAGTTCAGTTGAAAGAGTTTGAAATCTTTTGTATTGCCATAAGGGAAATAACCGCCTTTTGCATTACCACTGCCGATATCAATAAGGAAAGTAGTATACCTTCTGTCATCGGGCACAATGCCAAGATGTGATAGACGGGCTTCACCCATTACATCAATCACTTCCACCTGGCGTTTCGGTTCTTTTACTTTTAACCGGAACGAATCGATCAGGGTGCTCACCATTTTTGACTTGCCTTCTTTTTCGGCCTGCATTTTTACACCGCTGCTGATAACAGTGTACACATTTTCCGGGAGTATTTTATATTTCGTGGTCGCTGTTGAATACATATCAGAAAATCCTTTCAGCGTCGCATCGAACGTAGGTTGAGAGAAAGTAATGAAGTCCGTATTCACCGATGAATCTTTCAATGCATTGAAAGAGCCGTTGACTTTCGCATTTTTACCAATTTCCACTACACTCAGCTTTACACCTTTTGAGCCAACTTCTATACCGGCGCAAACAGTGGAGTTCGCATACTTCAATGGAAAATTATCCTGCGCAGATAATAAAACACTATTCAACACTATCGCGGATAGGAATAGAAAGCGGGTGGCACAATTTCTCATACAATAAATTTTAGTTCGTTAATGGCGAAAGGTACGATTGCTGAAGATTGCTAATCGCTATTCACGTCGTAGTGTGAAAAAAATGTGGCTAAGTAGGAAGGTATTAGTAGAATTACGAATATTATTATTTGCCAGTAGTGAGCGGAGCCGAACTGCGGTTCCCTGATCATCGTCCCTTGCGACGCTCCGTTCATCGTCCCGTTCATTGCTCAACAAAAAGGCACAATTTGTGAAGTGATAAGTTACAAATAGCGGTTATGAAGAATCTTAAGTTATTGTGGTTGTTAGGAATAGGGGCTTTATTGTTTGCTATCGGTATGTTTATTTTACCACATTATAAAGTGGTGAAAGACACTTTTCTCATCTCAGGCACCGCTTTCGTATTAGTTTTTTATTTCAAAACCCTTTTGCAGGTCATCTATTCCCATTCCATCAGTCCTTCCCGCCGGGTTTTCTGGATGATCGTGGTGATTTGTGTACCCGTTATGGGCAATCTTGCATACGTTATCATACAGGATACTTTGTCAACAAAGCAGGTGCCCCACGGACTTTGGTAGGATTTATTTCCGACAAAGACACGAAGCGATTATGCTTATACAAAATGCTTTAAGTCTTTGAGTCTTTGTGGGAACAATATTCTAAAATTGATGAAACCCTTTTGAAATAAACTCGAGCACCTCGGGCAACGATGCCCGCCAGTACGTCCAGTTATGTGCGCCATCCCTGATCCGAAATTCATGCGGTATTTGTTTTTTGCGAAAGGCGATATGCACTAACGAATTTCCCTCAAATAAAAAATCATCATCGCCGCAATCAATATACCAGCGGACTGTTTTTTTCAAACTGTCAGACACATTGTTAACAAGACTTAATACACTTTGACGTTTATAAAATTTTTCGATCAATGAATCTTGTATGGCTGGTGTTTCCCTGCGTAACCTTGTTGTTGCTTCTTCCAATGTCATTGGCCCGGTAGCGGCGCTCATAGGGCAGGCTGCTGAAAATAATTCCGGGTGGTGCAGTGCGTAAGTAAATGATCCATCGCCACCCATCGACAAACCGGAAATGGCCCTGTATTTTTTTTCCGCTTTAATGCGGTATTTCTTTTCTACAAATGGCATTAATTCTTCAAAGAAGAAATCTTCGTAACGCCATGTGCCTGTTGCATTATTAGAATAACCTCTCGTTCCGGTGTTAGCATCCGGCATGATGATGATCATAGGCGTTGCTTTTCCCTCATTAATCGCTTTATCCACGATATGCAATACTTCTCCAAATTGCACCCAACCAGTTTGGTCATCACCACCGCCATGCAACAGGTACAATACAGGATAACTGCGTTCTGAATTTTCGTAGTCCGGCGGCAGGTATACGGCATATTTTCTTTCCATCTTTAAAAGTTTGCTGGACATCGTAAGGTTGTCGTATACTTTTCCTGTTTGGGAAAAAATAATCATTGGTAAAAAAAGAAGTGTGGCGAAAACGAACAGCAGTTGTTTTTTCATATTGAAGCAATCTTTTTGTAAGAAGGCTAAAGATAATTATTGAAAGGAGGATAAGAAAAACTTATTTCAGAAGTGAAGAGTTATACCGGGGCATAACGAGAAGGGACATGATAAAAAAAAGAAGGGGGATAGTTGAAACTATCTCCCCTGGATAATAAGGAGCGAATCGGTTAACTCCCCATTTATTTTACAGTAACGTTAAGTGATCAATCTATGGTTTTCACGGACAAGGATTTCAAAATTACCGTCTCGCTCTAACGAGACGGGTGGACGGTTTTCATTCAAAATTAATTGGGATACTGGATCTTGGGTTTTTCTAGGATTTCAACGGCCGGGCTTTTATACCCTCATCAACACCACAAAGAAACGACAAACAGCAACTCCAAAAAATAGTACATTCTTCCGACTTTGCGTATGATTTCCACCTGCAATACTGTAGCGGCCTAACTACACAATTTCCCTTATTTTAAGTGTTTTTTAAAAATTGATAAGATAGCATAACAAGTCCGCTGGGGTATTCTTTGCTGCTTATCAATTTCAGTTTTATTCGTTGCGGAAGGTGTTGAAATAACGGCTTGCCTGCTCCTAATAAAACAGGATGAACAGCTAAAGCCATTTCATCTACAAGACCGAGGTTAATTAAAGATGAAGTAAGTGTGGCGCCGCCATATAACCAGATATCTTTTCCTTGCTGATTTTTTATAGCATTGACTTCTTCTTCAATATTTCCTTTCACTATTACACGATCGCCTTCTGCTGATTTTAATGTATCGGAAAAAATATATTCTTTTATTTTTGGAACCCTGGTGGCGTGGATCCACCCATGGTTAATGCGACTTCATAACTTTTGCGACCGATGAAAATGGCATCAATACGATTGAGAAAATCAGTCATGCCATAATCATCATCCGTAAAACACCAGTCAAACTCCCCGTTCGGGCCTTCTATAAAACTGTCAAGGCTAACCGCCAGTTGTAGTATTATTTTTCTCATAATAAAAAAGTTGGAATGGCTACTAACAACGATGGCACGATTACAAACCGTGCCATCGTACTACTATAATCAGCAATTATTTTTTCCCGGTCGCAGCCCAGAGAATACCTGCATACAGGTGGTTCAAAAATGCGGGATCGCTAAAGTTTGTTGGTAAATGGCCCAGCGCTGTATAAAAAGAACGGCCGCCATCATAATTATGGTACCAGGCAATTGGGTGCAACTTTCCCATACCATCACTTTTCTTTTCACCCCATTGCACTTTTGGGTTGTAGGTCGTTTCATCAACACTCAACACATAATTTAATCCTGAAATGGTTTCCGGTTGAAAATCGTACCATTCGTCAGTCCATACCCTGTCAACAAAACCTTCTAAACCAGGAAATGTTTTGTCAATCACTCTTAATTTAGCTGATTGTACAGCAGGATGTATTTTAAACATACGGCCCACCAGTTTGGTATACCATGGCCAATCATATTCTGTATCTGATGCGCTGTGAATGCCCACGAACCCTTTTCCTGCCTGGATAAATCTTTCCATCGCTTTTTGCTGTGCGCTGTCAAGTATGTCACCGGTAGTGCATAAAAAAATGACTACCTGGAATTGTTCTAAATATTTATCATTAATACCTTTTGGGTTTTCATAATAGACAACATCAAAAAAATTTTTGACACCCAATTCCTGTATCGCTAAAACACCGGCATGCACCGATTCATGGCGCCAGCCATTTGTTGCAGCTACTAATAATACTTTAAATTGTTTTTGCGCTGATGCGATGGAGCAGAAAAAAGCCTGGAATACCAGGAGTAATACAACTAAGCGGAAGCATTTCATATAGCAAATTTATTTTTGGTGGATGAAAGTATAGAATTTTCTATAAAGGGTTTTTAGAAATCAGAATACTCGGTTGGGCGTACAAAAATGATATCCGCTTTCGAAACAGTATGCTGGTACTCTGCCAGGCCCGATAGTTTTTTCCACTCCGCATCATTTTTAAAATTGTCCCAATGTGTAGTCCTGTCCGCCATATTTTCAAAAGTTGTCATATACATCAGGTTGGGCATACGGCTGCCGCTCAGCACACTCGCATAAAACACGCCATTAAAATTCAGGCGTTTGAAAAGAGGAATTTCTCCACCCTTGTTAAACATCTCTACCTTTTTTTCATATAATTTTTCCGTTGCCCCTTCATAGCTGCGCAGCTCATAGACTCTTTCTTTTTTATCACTTTTTAATGCAGGCAAGTTCATTTGAGGAGCAAGAGGAAATGCTTTTAATAAAATAGTTTCCATTCTTGCGAAAGAAGGATGATCATAAGCGGCGTCCATATATTCTTTTGCCGCCGCTACATACACAGCATCTTTTTGGAATTGCTGGGGCAAGCCTGTTAATTTATCCAGCGATGATGCGGCGAAAAAAACATAAATTTTTTTATCCGCTGCTGTATCATTAGTGAGTACTTTAAAAACTCCCACATTTTTTATACCTGCTTTATGCAAAGCGGGCAGGTAAGCATCTTTTAAATAATTGTCAAGAATAGTTTCCTGTTCAGTAGTTGCAAAATGATAAACTCTTATTTGATAATATTCCTGGGCAGGTTTTTCATTCATCGCACTGGCAGTGAAAGAAAAAGCGAATAGGAGAAATGCTGATAAGACCATGAGACGGGTCTTAAAGAATGAGGTCATTGCAACAATTTTAAATGAGAAGTAAATCTTGTCGGTTAATTATCCAAAGGAAGTTTACAGGTCTACTTATTTAACCACGGCGATCCCGGTCCCTGTCCCTGTTATTGGTAAATCTTGGAGGATAATTTCTGTTACCACCACCGCCACTGTTATTAGGCCTGTCACGGAATCCGCCGCTGTTACCACCGCCGCCGCCCCTGGCGTTCTTCGGCTTCTTTCACGATCAATGGTTTTTTACCTAATGAAATTTCATTCAATCCATCAATAGCTTCTCTTGCTTCACTATCGTTGGGCATATCTACAAAGCCGAAGCCTTTGCTTTTGCCAGTCTCTCTGTCCATGGCTACTTTAGCGGAAGCGATCGTACCGAACTTTTCGAATATCTCAATAAGTTCAGCGTCATCAAGATCATAGGGCAGTCCGGCTACAAAAATCTTCATACGTTATTTTTAGTAAATGTACACAAAACTTATGGTCGGGTAACCGCATTTTCTTTACCGGTGTGAATAAGATTATTTAAATGCCTCATTCAGCAGCGCAGCCAGCCTCAGTCCACCTTTTAATAGCTGTTGATCCAGGATTTTCTGGAATTGATAATTATACTTATAGCTAAGTTTTGATTCCGTGGGGGTCGCATCATAAATGGAATCCGACAATACATGCGACTCGTAAAACCAGTCTTCCAATGATGAAGATTGCCATGCTTCTACCTGTTCCGGGCTGGCGATGTCTATTATTCTTGCGTATTCGGAAAAACTATATTTCTGGTATTCAACGAGTATATTATCCCAAACCGAATGAAGGTTCGTTTTGTCATTAAACCAATACACCACGATTTTATTCCCGCCTTCATCTTCATCCCTGCCCACATGCAAGGGCTGGTGCAGGTCACCGATAAAGTGAATAAGGAAGGCGAGGGCTATTCTTCTTTTCTCTACCGGCAGCGATTTATCCTTTAGCTGCGCCACCATCGCAGGTATTTGCGTGTACAAATTTTCACCCGGCAGTTTTTTCAATTCGGAGATGAAAGCTTCCTTTCCCATATGCCCGGGCAGGTCTACATAATGCCATTTGGATGCATAGTTCCAGGTCGTATCGGACTTTATAAAATCCGGCCAGTTGGCCCACCAGGCCAGTGTTTCTTTCCCGATAATCTTTTGCAGCTCCTTCTTCGCTTTTTTGGATAAATGACTTTGCGCTACCTCCGCCACCACCCGGTGACCGGTAATTCCCCAGCAAAAAGCAGCCTGGGAGATAAGCAGCGATGCAATAAGAAAAAATGATTTGATGACCCGGGACAGCGGCTGGTGCATAACAGTTGTTTGCTACAAATTTCAGGGAAATGAGCGAAGCACAACATAAAAATTATACAGCTTCAGACCGGCTCATCCTTAAGCTAAGTGGGCATTTTTAAAATAGCCAAATTGATTTTGAGATAAAAAGCTGTTACGCTAATGAACTTATAATGGAAAAGGGCTTTTCGCTATTGCTATCTTTTTTACGATAGACTCAATGAAAAACTACGATTAATAGCATCTAAATTTTCAATTTATTTTTATTCCTCTAGTTATTTTCTTTTATAAAAACTAGTTTTATAATCGGAAACACTTAGACATTTTACATAAATGTATTAGAAAGAATTGATGGGTATTTGGTAGTCGGTTTTTGTAAAATAAGGGTTTCCAAAATAAAATGTTTAAAACCAGAGAATTGAAAAATACTTAGAAATATTACGAAGAAAAAATTCAGACTCTACGATGCGAATGTGGATTTTACTGAATTAGAATTGCCCCTGAACATTAAGAAACATCCGTACTATGAAAAAATTCTACTCCCAATTCATCACCCTATTCATTCTCCTGTGCGTTTTCCAGGTTGAATTATTTTCACAAGCTAGTGTTCATTCTTCCAAAGGTTATTCGGTTAACCTCAATGTTTACCCCGTTGCCATTGTTCCTACTTCACTTCCATGTGCCGCATGGGGGTATAACTATACAGTTAAATTGAATTACAATATCACTTTTAGCGGCAATAGTTCCGCGGCTCTTTTATGGACATTAAATGGCTCGGTTGGATGTGGTTCGAACACGATAGGTTTTCCACTTCCGTTAACTGGTGGTTCCGGAAGCACCAATTCTTATATAACAAGCAGCTATGTGCCTGATTGCTACACTGCGACTGTAGCGTCAAAAAATTGCAACAGGATCAATCTAAATATTAATGGTGACGGTATTAATTACCAAACGGTATCTTATGCATCAATTGGTACTACGTTAGGCATTCAATTAATGGCCTTCTCAGCGGATCTTGCTGTTAACAAAGTAAAAGTTACCTGGGCTACCGCATCAGAAACAAACAATGAATATTTCTCTATTGAAAGATCAACCGATAACGCCCAATGGAATGAAATTAAAAGAATAGCCGGTGCCGGTAACTCAGGCAGCCTGCTTACTTACCAAACCTATGATGAATCTCCTGTTGCGGGCACATCTTATTACCGGTTGAAGCAAACTGATATTGATGGTAAATTCAGTTATTCAAATACCATATCAGTGAAGTATAATCCTTCAGCAAAAGGAGTGAGCCTGTTTCCTGTACCTAATACAGGTAATACGGTCAATATCACGGGCATCAGCAATTACAGCAATCATGAAGTGACTGTACTAAATGTAAATGGCGCTGTGCTCTTCACCACTACGCTCACCAAATCTTCTGTTGATTTGCCTTCGCTGAATGCTGGTGTATATGTTATCCGGATAAAAGATAAAACAACAAACGAGATTGAAAATCTCAGGTATGTAAAAATGTAATAACCAAAACTAATTGCTTGTACGGATGAGACATTAAAGCCAGGAGATTTGCCTGGCTTTGTTCTTTCTATAAATGAGGATGTAATTTTTTAGCCCGGCTGTAGTTTTTCATGGCATCGGCTGTTGCGACGCTCCGTTCATCTTTCTGTCCACTATTCAGCAATAGCGTCGCTCCCGATAGCTATCGGGATTACCATGCCTGCCCCGACGATAGTCGTGGGAGCGAAGTCGAATGGTCGCACTCTTCAACGTTCTGTAATTCTATTCAGCAACGCCTCATCCCTCTTTCCCTTCTCCTTCAGAGAAGGGACGGTGCTGCATTGCAGATCCAAACGATATAACTACCACTTCACCTTTAGTTCTTTGTTCATCATTTTAGAAGTGCCATATTCTATCAACCCTTTCGATTAGTAAGGGCTGTGTGTTGATGGTCCCGCAAATGCGGGATCGGGAAGGGGGCCGCAAGGGCTGTGTATTGTTCCTCTCCTTTGTCGCTGATCCCGATTATTTCGGGAGAGAGGCTAGGCTTAGGCCTCCCTTACGATCTATATTTCTCCGGGTTTCTCTTTGGCCGCTTCGGGTTAGAATCTATTTTATAACTCAACTTTTCCTTAATCATTTTTTCAAGATAGCGGTGTATCGGCACCAGCAGCGCAGCAATAGCCACCAATACCATCATCATAAATACAGGTTTGTGATTGGTGACACTTGCGATTAACGGGTGAAGCAATAAGGCAACAAATTCAAATAATAACAACAAGCCAATCAATCCCAGGACCTCTACCGTTCTTGCAGGAGTTTTTCTTCTGCGCAGCAATAAAAGAAATAAGAAGAATGAAATAATAACAGTGGCGATACCTACCAATTGCAAATTATTTCTTCGCTCTTCCTCCGCTTTTTTCTTTTCTTTTTCTTTTTCCTGTTCCCGCAGTTTTTCACTGAAGTACAGCGCATGCACCTGTTTTATTTTTTCCTCATCAAACAAAGAGTCGTTGGCTGCCGTGCTGATTTCTTTATACAGGAAAGCGCTGTCAATATTCTTTTTACTTTTATAATAATCAGTCAGGAATCGGCTGGCGTCCAATAAGTATTTTGTAAATCCGCTTTGCTTCGCAATTGTTACGGATTGTTTCGCATAATAAAGAGCGGAATCAGTAATACCGCTTTGCTGAAAAAGGCGGGCCATACCCAATGTTGTTTCACAAATGCCTTCATCATCATTGTCTTTTTCATAATAGAAAAGAGATGATCTGTAAAATTGCATGGCTGCAGCAACCTCGTTCATTTTAGAATAAATATTCCCAAGGTTATTCAAAGCAATGCCAGTCAGTCCATCGCTTTTTATTTTTAAGGAAAGCTCATGCGCCTGTTTTGTATATACCCGTGCTGAATCGAGCTTATTCAATTTCTCATACGTATCACCAATAGAAAGTAAACTGATGATCAGCAACTCCTCATCGGGTACATCTTCTGCAATCAATTTTTCCCGGAAAGAATAATTCAATGCTTCCCGGAAATCACCCTGGTTGGCATATACATTCCCGATATTGCCGAGGTTTCTCATGATACCATTCTTGTTATCAATATCCTCGTTGATCTGTAACGACTGCAAAAAATTTTCGAGTGCATGCGGGTAATTACCGGTGGAGTTTAGCACCGTTCCGATCCTGTTAAGGCTGACCGCTTCTCCTTTTTTATATTTTATTTCTTTGGAGATTAATAATGCTTTTTCCGCCAGCAGCAAAGCCGTATCCGGTTTGGAGGTGAGATAAGTATAACTTAGTTCTTCCAGCAGCGATACTTCCGCCGTATCCATTTTTTCACTTTCTAAAGAACGCTTCAGGTTATTGTCAATAGTTTCCTGGGCATTGCCTGCGACAATACAACAACCAAGAAGCAGCGTGGGTATGATTTTCTTATAAAAAATCATTGAGAGAAATTGAAAGCAATACGTGTTTTTATTGATGAGGCCTGCGGCTAATCGTATCAAGCACTTTTATATTATTTTCCGTTGGGTCCATCATCCGGGCGGCGGTGTCTGTAGAAATAATTTTATTGGCGCTGTCCACTGGCTTAATTGTGTTGGTATCTTCAGCAGGAGTGCTTTCACTATCATTGTTACAAGCGGCGAATGAACAGGCGATAGACAGTATCACAAACATCTTTTTCATGCTTACTATTTTTTTGTTGAAATAAAAATGGCTTACAATGCTAATGGAGTGTTTTTAAGGGATTCCGGCTGCATAAACTTACTGGTTTTTTAAACATAAACCCTGTTGTTGTTTCCACAATTGCGGTTGTTACCTGGATACAACTTATTGAACATGGATTTCTTTTAGAAATTTCCATATCTGCTGATAGATCGCTGTCATATCCGCCCCATCAAAATTTCCATGCTTTTTTCCTTTTACTGTAAACAGGTAGTTTTTCACACCAAACTGTTTCAGTTTGCTGTGCAGCAGTGGCGCCTGTTCATAAGGTGCTGATTTATCCAGGTCGCCATGGATCGTTATAACCGGCGGCGATGATGAAGTAATATAAGTGACAGGAGATGTTAACTTGAAATTAGCAGCCGCCTGGGCGCTGTCACCTGCCACTTGTTTGTAATAATTCGCTTCCCATGAAGAAGAAGCCTTTGCAAGATCAGCTACTCCATACCAATTGACAATCGCTGCCACTTTTAATAACCTTTTTGATGGCGTATTTGCGTCAGCAAACGCCGGATCATTTATACCTAAGCCGGCCATTAATGCAAGATGACCACCTGCGGATTCCCCGGATACAACAATTTTAGTTGTATCGAATTTGTATTTATTTGCATTATCATACACCCAATTCAGCGCTGATTTTACATCGCTGATAATACTTGTCAGGTTTGTTTGATCTAAATGCCTGTAATTCGCCGTGACGATACACCATCCTTTACTTACATACGGCATCAGGAAAAGTGAACGGGATATTTTATCACCGCTTGTCCATCCACCGCCATGTAAAAAAAGCAGGGTAGGTTTTCGCTTCTCGGAATATTCCACCCATGGCGGCTCTCCCAGGCGTTTTGCCACTACATACACATCGAGTAGCAAATGAACGGAATCAATACTTTTATATTCAATATTTGAAATAACCTGTGTATTGGAATACAAAGATGCCACCGGATCAATAGTAGTTTGTTGCGCAAAAGAATAGTGCCAGCCAGTCAATATAAAAAAGGGAACTAAAAATAATTTAAGCTTTAACATCAGTATAAAATTGAGGAATAACTAAGATAATTCATTTCTCAACGTCGGAGATATAACTATTATTTCTGGACGTGATTTCAAAAGTTGAATTTGAAATATGCCTATTCATAAATAACTTTAAGGTTACAATTAAACTTTTACCATGCCTAAGACAATTGCTTTGCTTTTATCATGCTTTTTAATAAGCGTTTCATTATTTTCTCAATCAGCTGATGAAAAAGCGATAGCTGACCGTATTGAAATTCTCCGGCAAGTCATGGTCAAGCCTGATGCAGCGATACTGGCCGATATTGCAGCCGATCAAATCGTCTATGTACACTCAAGCGGAACTGTTCGCAATAAGCAAGGGTTCATCGATGAGTTTATGAAAGGCCAGTCCGTTTATACCGCTATCACGATAACTGACCAGGTCATTACATTCGCCGGTAACGATGCCATTGTCCGTCACCGTCTTCTTGCAGATACTAATAAAGCGGACATGCCACCAAAAATTGATATAATTATTTTAATGGTTTGGCAAAAACAAAATGGTATATGGAAATTACTGGCGAGGCAGGCGGCAAAAATTCCTCCACCTGTTAAATAATAAAATGTCGACTACTATGTGATGGTTCTTGAAGAAGTTTTTAGATTTTGGTCCCAGCTGCATTACTACTATCATCTTCTGTTGCGACGCTCCATTCATCTTTCTGTTCGCTATTTAGCAATAGCGTCGCGGTTTACCATGAGCGAAGCCGAATGGTCGCACTCTTGTACTGCAGTAATTCTACTCAGCATATTTGTAGTCTCTGTACTTTTTAGTTCCTTCCAAATGTTCAATCTTTCAGCTTGTTCATTCTTTTTGTAAGAACAACTTTATCTGCGTGCGATTTTGCAAGTGTAATCGCAGTTTGCAAATGAAAAATAGCTTTTATGTTGTCAATGCCAGGGTACAACTCGCCCAGCAACGAGTGATAATAAGGATTGTCTGTCAATTTTAATTTTTCTGCTTCCATTATTGCCTCATGCTTACCATTGGCTTTCGATAATGCATAAGTGCGGTTCAACGCAGCGATAGGAGAGTATTGTATTTGCAATAACTGGTTATATAATTGCAAAATAGCTTCCCATTTTTCTTTTGTATCAGTTTTAATCGTGTGCCAATAAGCAATGCTTGCTTCCAAATGATAGGTCGAAATTTTATTTCCCTGCGAAGCCTGCTGCAGGAAATAAACACCTTTGGCGATCAACCCCTGGTCCCATAACGTTTCATCCTGGTCATGGTATAAAATTATTTCACCACTTTCATTCTTCCTTGCTGCAAACCGGGAAGCATGAAAACACATTAATGCCAGTAAAGCATTCACAGGAGGGAGGCCGGTTGTTTCATTTTCAATCAGCAGGTTCGTTAAGCGCATGGCTTCAAGACAAAAATCTTCCCGTAACACGCTGTCCGTGCTTTCTGAATAATAACCTTCATTGAAGAGTAAGTACAACGTCGTTAGTACGGTTTCCAATCTTTTATTAATTTCTTCATGCGCAGGAAATTCAACCGCCATATTTATATTCCGCAATTTTTCTTTAGCCCTCAACAGCCGTTTATTAATGGTTTCTTTATTTGATAAAAATGCGTTGGCGATTTCTTCAATGCCAAACCCGCAAAGAATTCGAAGCGCCAGCGCAATTTGCGATTCAACAGGTATGGCAGGATGGCAAATGGCGAACAACATTTGTAATTGACTGTCCGTACTATTTTTTTCAGAAAGATCAATTTCAATTTCTTCCTGCTGTGGTGATGATTGTTTTAATTGCGGAACGATCTTTCCTGAAAATAGCTGCCTGCGTTTGATATGATTAATCGCTTTGTTTTTTGCGACAGCATAAAGCCACGCTGTTGGGTTTGCCGGCATTCCTTTGTAAGGCCATATTTCCAAAGCAGATAAAAAAGTTTCACCAGCAATGTCTTCGGCAATATTAATATGTTCAATACCTAAAAATTTGCAGAGTACAGCCGTTATTTTTCTGAATTCTGTTCTGAATAAATGCGGTATTAATTGCTGTTGTTGCATCATAAAAAAGGCCTGGCTATCATGACAACCAGGCCAGGTTACTCATTCATTATTTATGAATACCGTCATTTTTTGCAATCTTTCGCACTTCCACTGTATTTCCTTCTCCTTGCAATACAGGTGAGCCTTTTGCAAATTCAACGGCTTCGTCTACAGAATCCGCTTTTACAATAATAAAACCGCCGATCGTTTCTTTGATATCACCGAACGGACCATTGGTAACAACATTATTATGGCCTACTACTTTTGCATCGCCAAAGGGTAAACCTGTGCCGCTTACAAATTTGTTTTGAGCAGCGATGCTGCCAATCCAGTCCATCGTTTGTTTCATCCAAACTTGCATTTGTTCAGGAGAGGCTATTTTTTGACCGTCCTGGTGCCTGAAGATTAATATGAATTCCTGCATCTTTTAAAATTTAGAAGTTATTAAATGTATGATTTATACACTTATAACAAACAGATGTATTGGAACTGGACAGCCAGGAAATAAATTTTTTTACTGTATTTATCGGGTGTCACCGCAAGTAAACCCTTATTTACGGCTCTAATTATATCAATCATTGAATTTCATTTTGTTGGATGATTTATTTCTTTGAAATTTAGCCTATTTTAAGCTGATTTTTAACTCCATTGAGGATATTCGCAATATGATCGCTAAGAAATGCATAATAGTTGTTGAGGATGAATTGGTAGTTCAGAACAGCCTCGTGGAAAACCTTACCAGGAACGGGTTTGATGCGTTTGCCTATTCCGCAGCGGAACCATTTCTTGATTCCGATATTATTAGTTCTGCTGACGCTGTTATTATGGATTTGCAATTACCTGGTTTGAATGGTTGGGAAGCGACGGCCCTGATAAAAAAGCGTTATGCAGCATTACCGGTTATCATGCTGACGGCATATACGGATGTAAACTACAGGGTGCAGGGATTTGAAACCGGCGCTGATGATTATATTATCAAGCCCTTTTTTATGGAAGAGCTGCTGGCAAGGTTAAAGACGGTGTTGAAATTATACGAAATGATCCCCGGCCGTAAAAGTTTTTATGAGATAGGCGATCTCTCCATTGACATCAAATCAAAAGTGGTTCTCCGCGACCAGCAACCTATAAAATTAAGTCTCACTGAATTTAATCTTTTATCTCTTTTAGCTGAAGAGCAGGGGCACCCTGTTTCAAAAGAAGAGATCATGCGAAAAGTATGGAAAGGCCGCTATAGTGTAGGCGATAATACAATTGAAGTATATATTAATTTACTCCGCAATAAAGTAGATAAGCCTTTTAAAAACAAACTTATTCATACAAAACAGGGATTTGGGTATTATCTTTCATCTGAAAATTGATTTTACAGGATATATTTATAAAATTAAAATCAACAATTCCCGGTGAGTATTTCGAAGAAATTAAATAGCCTCCGCATACGGTTTGCCCTTGGCTTCGGGATATTATTTACTTTTTTCCTTGCAGCCGCATTTATCTATATCTACATCTCTTTCGACAGGTTTGCTACGGAAGATTATACGTTAAGGTTAAAAGACCGTGCACTTTCTACCTACAAGCTATTGATGGAAGTATCTGCGATAGACAGTAGTTTGCTTACGGAAATAGACAGGAATACACCCAGCAGCATCGCACCGGCACAACGGGTAACTGTTTATGAAGATTCAATTATTATCTATAGCAATGCCGATTCAGGTCAATTCGCATACGATCCTGTGTTTTTTTCAACGATCCGGACTGATGGAGAGTTATTCACCAACATTGGAAATGAAATGGTGTATGGCCTGTACGAGGAAAAAAATGCTAACCACTATTACATTATTGCTACAGGCGATGATAAATTTGGGAAACGAAGGTTACAGTTCTTAAAATGGACAATGATAGCTGTTTATTGTACTGGTATTATCATTGGCTGGGCGGTCACTTACTTCTTTGTAAAACGAATTATCCGGCCCTTAGAAGTGCTGAATGTGAACATGCAGAATATTAATTACAATAACCTGGATTCACGCTTGCCCATGACAGGACAAGGCGAAGAGGTTGATAACCTTTCCCTGAATTTTAACCAAATGCTGGCCCGCCTGGAGCAATCCTTCAACTTTCAAAGGGATTTTGTTCATTATGCATCACACGAATTGAGGACACCTCTGGCAGCAATGGTAAGCGTTACGGAGAGTTCGCTGAGTGATACATTAAATGAGCAACAGTTTCATGTTGTATTGCAGCAGTTGTTGAACCAGCAGAAAAATCTTACTGATATTACTAATTCTCTTTTGCTGCTGTCGGGCAGTAAGAATAATCCAAATGGGATGGAATACCCGATGATACGGCTTGATGAAATGATTTTCCGTTCAGTAGAGATCACCAAGAATTTATTTCCTGAAGCAAACATAGACGTAAACCTGGAAGGGGAACTTCACAACGAAAACTCATTGCTGATCCGTGCAAACGAACCATTGATGCTAATGGTATTTAATAACCTGCTGAAGAATGGTATTCAATATTCAGGAAATGAACAGGTAAGTATTCTTATCGCCATCAGGGAAAATGAAAAGATAATGAAGTTTGTTAATGCGGGTAAGGACTTTGCCCTGTTTGAAAAAGAAAGAATATTCACACCTTTTTACAGGGCGAGCAATTCCGATAAAGTAAAAGGCCATGGACTTGGATTAGCGCTGGTAAAACAAATTGTTCAACTGCATAATGGAACAATAGAATATTCTTATGAAAATGGGAATAATGTTTTTACCATCACTTTCGTGTAGTATTAAGTTGTCAACGTGTTATCCGAAATATATTTTTCCATTGTAACGAACTCACCTTCATTTGACAGGTCTGCGACAAGTCTTTTCATTTTGATCAGCAACTTATTTTTACTTCCTTTTTTTATGTAAGAAGGAATTTTATATACAGAGAGATCAATAAACTCCCAGGGGTGAAAATATAAACAAACATAGCCATCATGTTTCAACGTTTGCAAAACAATGCGTAAGTATAAATGGTAAGGCATATTTTTAAATGCCAGCCAGAACAAAGGAATGCGTAAATGCGGTGAAACAGAGACCGGAAACTGTAATAAATTATTTTCTTTAAATGGAAGCCTTGGAACTTTTAGATTATTATAACGGCCAGGAAGCCATGTCGGATTGATACTTGAGTTGTAAGCATAACCCGCTTCACGTACCAGGCCCGGTTCAACTTTTCGCATACGGGGCATACGCAAGCCAGTTATTTTTTTACCCGTTATTGATTCTAGCTTTTCTTTTGAACGCTGCAGGTCTTTTTCCTCGAAAGTGGAATGAGAGAAGCAGTGCGAAGCGATTTCATGCTTTTCAGAAAGTTCCCTGATGTCGTTTGGAAAATTTTCGGCGAAGACGGCAGTTGTAAACAATGTGGTAGAAGCCGCCGCTGAATTCAATATGTCTTCAATTCGTTGCAAACCATTGTATCCTGTTACTAATTGCTCCTGTAATGAAATTTGCTGGTTATATTCCAGGGGAAGATCAAATTCTTCCACATCAAATGTCAATAATATTTTTCGGGTGGATGACATTCAGGAGTTCAGGTTTTTGCCAGTTTCATCGGGCCAAACGATTGCATTGCTTTTAAAAATTGCCTGATGTGTATTTGCACGAGAATGATCATCCATATCACAAAAGGAAAAAACGCTTTTAAGGAATAAGGTTTGGATAAATGCGTTCTCGCCCAGGGTGTAAAAATATCTGAATAGGTAAATGTAGTAAACAGGAAAGCTATGATAAAAAAAATAGTGACCCATTTTGTTTTTGGCTGCAGCAGGTACCAAAGGATCATAGCCGGAATTGCAATGATATAAGTAGGGGATTCTGATCCAGTACTAAATAGTACAATCGAAAGCAATACCGAGCACAATATGTACAATTGGTATTCAGTGTCATTAATAAATTTATACCGCATGTACTGGCTGACGAATAGAAAAAAGGCGGGAATGAGAATCAAAGCATCATTTAGTTGGGGTAAATAAAATATCCTGCGAATCATACCCAGCAGGGAAATATTCTGGTATAAACTTTCCTGGCCTAAGCCAATATTTTTTTCTCCTTTAACCGTTAATCCGTCGTACCAATCTGCATAGGATTGTACAAGAAAATTAAAACTCGTAAATGCTATTGGTGCAAAAAAGAAAAGAACACTCCAGGCAATTGCCCATGCTGCAAACTGTAATTTCTTTTTACTGAAAATGAAAAAGGCGAGCCCGGCGATACCATAAATTTTTATGAACGCAGCGGCCACGATAAAAAATAACGCCCAGATGTCTTTTTCCTTTTTTGTATAAGAGAACCCTAACATAATACAGGCGCAAACCAATGCATTTGTTTCCAGGGCAACGCTTGTGGTTATTAATTCCGACAAGCTTAATAACAGCATTATGTTTTTCCACTTATCCGAAACAGGAAGTTTGGAGATAGCGAAAAACAGGAAAAACGCATTCGCCATCACCCATAATAAAATGCCTGCTTTGTCAGGCAAATAAGTAAAAGGAGCAATGATCAAACTGAAAAAGGGACCGTAAAGGTTAACATCTGAATATTCAGCCGGGTAAGGAAGATAGAGGTTAGTGCTGTTTACCGTGTGGAAGTAAACATGTTTAAATATGATATAATTATTAATGTAGTTATTGGTAATCGCTTTAATGGCTCCATAGAAGGCAGCGCCAAACCACAAGATGAGTACTACTTTCCTGTTGTTTACCAGTTTAATTAAATACTTGTATAAAAACTTTGTATAAGTTTTCATTTTACAAAATAGAAAATTAACCGCTTAATTTAAAGAGAATGATTAACTGTCTTTGCTAAAGACTGGTTGAGGTATAAAAGTTTAAGAAAATTACCAGTTTCAGTTTTGATGACACGAAACCCGAAATTACTGAAAGAGAGATCAGGCTTAGGCTGAATCTGTATGGTTTTCATATTCAGGTTTTTCTTGGAAGCCCGGAGAATAAATTCAGTATCTACAAGAAATCTTTTAATAGTTGTTTGGAGAAAAACCGCTCTGCCTTTTTCATTAAAACCTTTAATTCCTGATTGGGTATCTTTTAAGGGCAGCCCTAAAAAAGAACTGGCGAGCCAGGAGCATGTTTTAGAAATGATTTTTCTTTTTGTTGGAATTTGTTGAAAGTAATCACTTGACCTTTTTCCAACTATTACGTCATGGCCCTGGTGCAATAAACCGATCATTTCGATAATACTCTCTTTGCAATAAGGGAAATCGAAGTCCATGGTCAGGACATTAGGAAAAGAAGAAAGCGCAACACCATACCTTAACGCATATCCTTTGCCCTGGTTCTTTTTATACCAGGTAAATTTTATTTCTTTATGATGTTGGCAGATATCCTTAAAACTATCAATGGCAGATTGATCAGGCGTGCCGTCATGCACGACAATGTATTCTAATTGCAGCGCCGGAGATAAAGATGCATTGAGATCCCTGACGTTTTCGATAAACTGTTTTGGCCACTCACCTTTGGGGTGATACATGGGCAATACAATAGTAATAGCATTACGCTGTTGACCTGGCATTGGCGGCTTGTAATTTGTGGTTATCGCAACTTGAATTCTCAGAGGATGGGATGCGCAGGAAATCAAACTCAGGGAAATAAAATGGTGGAAGAGGATGACCTTAACTGCTTCAAAGTGCCAATCTATATTGGATAAGCTTAAAATAGCCTTAAGGTGAAAAAGAAAGTTGAAAGGACTTTTACGATGGGAGAGATATGTTTATAAATGCGGGAGAAAATTGATCATGGTCATTAAATCAGGCCAAGTATTACATTATTACTTGTTATCCTAGTTGCGGCAAATTATTTTATAAACCATTAAAATGGTTATATGCGAGATTTATGATTTATGTTGACCCATGGTTAAAACCATGGGCTGGTTAAACCTTGGCTGAACCTGCCTATGCCTGTTTATTTTGTAGGCCATGTATTTTTATAAATTCATCATACTCCTTGGTGAAGATTGTTTTGCTGTGATGCTTCTTTTGATTTAAGATATACAGGAATACTTTTTCTGCCGCTGATTCGCTGACCGAATAGGCGGCATAGCCAGTTTGCCATGAAAATTTTTCTTTAATTAAATTTTGCTCGTTTATCCAATAGGCAGTGCCGCCTTTTACCTGTTTGATTATTTCAGATAGAGATTTTTGGGAGTTTAGTAAGAAGAGGCAATGAATATGATCAGGCATACCATTAATAATACGGGCAGGAGCGCCAACTTCAAGAAATTCAGTTGCCATATAATTATGCACTTTCTTTTCAATGGATGGTTGGATTAATGGATATCTCTCTTTCGTTGCCCAGATGGTATGTATCCAGATTTTAGTAAGTGAGTGTGACATGCGGAGGTTTTTAGGAAAATCAATAAATGATTTTATGGTGTTATGATTTTTCAGCCCACGGTTTTAACCGTGGGTTTTTTATAGCGTTTTAAATGTAGGTAAATGGTTTTAACCATTTTTCCATTTGAGAAAAATCACGATTTTTCGATCATGGGTCGTTGTTTAAATCGATGAGATAATGGTGATAGGTTTATGTAAACCATTAAAATGGTTTTGGGATGATGCGGATGTTTATTGTTCCCACGGTTAAAACTGTGGGCTGGGTTTAAAACGGTGGGTTGAGTTGAAACCACGAGCTGAATTACCGCAGGCTACGTTAAAACAGTGCTTCGGGTATGATAAAATCTGATATTTATCGGAGGTGTCGCAAATGCTGAATAGAATTACCGAACGCTGAAGAGTGCGACCCTTCGACTTCGCTCAGGGTAATCCCGATAGCTATCGGGAGCGACGTTATTTGCTGAGTAAAGAACAGAAAGATGAACGGAGCGTCGCAACAGACGATGATAGTAGCACTGCAGCTCGGCTAATAATGCGTCGTCCCGATATACATCGGGATTTCGCTTCGCTCAACAACAGGCGATGCTAGTAGCAATGTCGCAGGGCTCATAATAAAGCAACTGTTCTGAAACAGTTTCAAAAACCAGGCAATTTTAACTATAATTCCATAGCTGCCTATCTTTGTGGCGATACAAATAAATAGTACATGCAATTTCAATTTTCAGAAGAGCAATTGATGATTCAAAAAGCGGCGCGGGATTTTGCGCAGCAGGATTGCCTGCCGGGAGTGATTGAGCGGGATGAGCAGCAAAAATTTCCACGGGAGCAGATCATGAAGCTGGCTGATCTTGGTTTTATGGGGATGATGGTGCAACCGGAATATGGCGGTGCGGGAATGGACACGATTAGTTATGTGCTGGCGATGGAAGAAGTGTCGAAGATTGATGCGAGTGTGAGTGTGTGCATGAGTGTGAATAATAGTTTGGTGTGTTATGGACTGCAACAATATGGATCGGAAGAACAAAAACAAAAATACCTGAAGCCATTAGCGCAGGGAAAGAAAGATGGTGAATTGTATATCGGCGCATTTATGCTGAGTGAACCGGAAGCAGGTAGCGATGCCACTTCGCAACGGACGACGGCGGAAGATAAAGGCGATCATTATTTATTGAGCGGTACAAAGAACTGGATCACGAATGGCAGCACTGCGTCTGTGTATTTAGTGATGGCGCAAACGGATGCATCAAAAGGTACGAAGGGCATTAATACATTTATTGTAGAAAAGAATTGGCCGGGCGTGGTGGTAGCGGCTAAAGAAAATAAACTCGGCATTCGCGGAAGTGATACGCATACGGTAATGTTCACGGATGTGAAAGTGCCGAAGGAAAACCGCATTGGTGAAGATGGTTTCGGTTTTAAGTTTGCGATGAAGACATTGGCGGGTGGCCGCATTGGCATTGCATCGCAGGCACTGGGCATTGCCAGCGGTGCTTATGAACTGGCAAAAGCATATTCCAAAACAAGAAAGGCTTTTGGTACCGAGATTATGAACCACCAGGCGATTGCATTTAAACTGGCAGATATGGCGACAAGGATTGAAGCGACGAGAATGTTATGCCTGAAAGCGGCATGGGAAAAAGATAATCACCTTGATTATGCATTGAGCTCATCGATGGCGAAAGTGTATGCATCTGAAACTGCTATGTGGACGGCGGTTGAAGCGGTGCAGATACATGGCGGCTATGGTTTTGTAAAAGAATACCACGTGGAGCGGTTGATGCGTGATGCCAAGATCACACAGATATATGAAGGCACGAGTGAAGTGCAGCGTATTGTTATCAGCCGTGCTATTCTCCGGTAATTTATATAAGTAAGTATATCTTCTTTGACGTATCGTTAGCTTATGAAAAATATCCTGCTCATTTTTATTTTATCTATCTGGTTCATTGCACAAGGGCAATCTTCCAAAATATATTTGCTGAAAGTTGGTAAGCTGTACGACAGCGAAAAAAATATTTTCGTTACCAACCAGGAAATATTGGTGAAAGGAAAGAAGATTATTAAAGTTGGAAAAAATATTTCTAAACCTGACAGTGCTGAAGTAATCAATTTACAAAATTGTACAGTAAGCCCCGGTCTTATAGATGCACATACACATATTCTTACAGTTCAAAAATCAACTGACCCGTTGGAAACGGATGTGTTGATGCATTCAGATATTGAACGATCATTGAGAGCGGTGAAAATTGCACGTACATATTTAGAAGCTGGTTTTACTACGATAAGAGATTTGGGTAATTCGGGAATGTTTCTTGACCTGAATATTAAACGGGCTATTAATAATGGTTGGGTGGTAGGGCCGCGGATGATTGTATCGGGGCCGATATTAAGCCCGGAAGACGGACAGTTTTTTAACCTCTCTTCGCAAAACAGGTTCGTGATTGACCGTGAATACCGGGTGATTAAAAATGCGGATGATGCACGAGAGGCAGTAAAAGATCATATCTCGCATGGAGTGGATCTAATAAAAGTGGTGATGGGCGATGGGTTGCTGACGCTTTCGGTTGATGAAGTAAAGTCCATTGTGAAAACAGCCCATCAATATGGTCTGAAGGTAACGGCGCATGCAACCAATGATTTTGTAATAACAAAAGCACTTGATGCAGGCGTGGATGGGATTGAACATGGATATGGTATTGCAGACAGCTTGCTGGACAGGATGGTGAAACAGAAAGTATACCTGGTGCCGACGATTAGCACTTTTGAAAATTATATGGAATTGTTTGATCCTGAAAAAAAGCAAACACCTGAGGAGAGGCTGGCATTTAAACAATATGCTGGCCAAAATATTGAAATCGTAAAGAAAGCGATTGAAAAAGGGGTGATAGTGGTAAACGGTTCGGATATGTATATCTATACGCTAAGGCCGGAAGGAACCGTGGCTAAAAATTCGATGGAAGCTTATTATGTGGGATGTGGTAAATCAAACGAAGTTTTAAAAACCGCTACAAAAAATGCAGCTATTGCCTGCGGCGTAGATAAGTTTACGGGTGTTATAAAAGAAGGAATGATTGCGGATATTGTCGCCTTTGACGGGGATATGGAAAAGACTTTTATTTCGTCGTTGTATAAATTGAAATTTATAATGAAAGATGGCGAAATCTTTATGAATGTTAAGTAAACGTTGAAGAATAGATGGCTATTGATAAAGAAGTATATAAAAAGATAATTGATGAACTGGATGATAAAGTAACGCTTGTTGCTGTCTCCAAAACAAAACCGGTCGAAGATATTAAAGCGTTATATGACCTGGGCCAAAGGGATTTTGGTGAAAACTATGTGCAGGAATTAGTGGATAAGCAGCCGCAGCTTCCTTCACACATTCGCTGGCATTATATCGGGCATTTGCAAAGTAATAAAGTGAAATACATTGCGCCGTTTGTTCATTTGATACATGGCGTGGACAGTTTCAAACTTTTAAAAGAAATAAATAAACAGGCGGGAAAGATTAGCCGTGTAATTGATTGTTTGCTGCAGGTGCATATAGCGGATGAAGAAACGAAGTTTGGGTTTGATGAAAACGAATTGAATGAGATTTTTAAAACGAATTCAAGCGAATTACACAAAAACACGAATTCAGACGAATTACACGAATTGAAAAATATCAAGATTGTTGGTTTGATGGGAATGGCAAGTTTTACGGAGGATATGAATAAAGTGCGAAAAGAATTTCAACGGCTGAAAACTATTTTTGATAAACACGAAACATTGCCCATTGCTAATTGCCAGTTGCGGATTATCTCTATGGGTATGTCCGCAGACTATAAAATCGCTATTGAAGAAGGCAGCACGATGGTGCGGATCGGCAGCCTGATTTTCGGGGAACGCAGTTCTAATAAATGATCTCGTCGCTTGTATTGTACGGTAACTGTATTATCTTTCAGCATAACGATTGGTTGCCCGGTAAACTTCAATACAACTGCAGGCAATGTCAGCACCACAACCTTCTTCTCTTAAAAAAGTATTAAGCGCAACACATATATGGGCGATAGCGGTAGGCCTTGTTATTTCCGGTGAGTATTTCGGGTGGAATTATGGATGGGCTGTTGCCGGTACTATGGGATTACTGATTGCCACTATTATCGTTACAGTTCTTTATGTCACATTCGTTTTTAGTTTTACGGAATTGACAACAAGTATTCCGAATGCCGGTGGCCCTTTTGCTTATGCCTATAAAGCAATGGGCCCGATGGGAGGTTTTATTGCGGGGTTTGCGACACTGGTTGAGTTTGTGTTGGCCGCACCTGCTATTGCTTTTGCCTTAGGTAGTTACTTGCATTTCTTATATCCTGCATTAGATATTACCTATACGGCGATGAGCTGCTATGTTTTGTTTACTATTATCAACCTGTTGGGAATAAAAGAATCCGCTGTCTTTACATTGGTGGTCACCATTCTTGCCGTGGGGGAGTTGTTAATTTATATGGGCATCATCGCCCCGCATTTCAGCATGGGAAATTTTATGCACAACAGTTTGCCTTTTGGCTGGAAAGGTATTTTTGCCGCATTACCTTTCGCTATCTGGTTTTACCTCGCTATTGAAGGTGTAGCGATGGCGTCAGAAGAAGCGAAAGATCCGAAACGAACAATACCAAAAGGGTATATTGCTGGAATAATAACATTAATGTTTCTTGCTCTTGGTGTAATGATATTAACAGGTGGCGTAACGGATTGGCAACGATTATCAGCTATTGATTATCCTTTGCCGGAATCAATAGGTATTGTATTAGGGAAACAAAATGATCTTACAAAAATATTTGCAGGCATTGGTTTGTTTGGTTTAATAGCTTCATTTCACAGTATTATCATTGGTTATTCAAGGCAAATATTCGCACAGGCACGAAGTGGTTACCTTCCCTTTTTTCTTTCTAAAGTTCATTCCAAAACGAAAACGCCGCATTGGGCTTTAATGCTGGGTGGACTGGCGGGCATTATTGCGATTCTTTCAGGCAAAACAGATAAACTGATTATCATTTCCGTATTGGGCGCTGTTGTGATGTACATAACCAGTATGATAAGCTTATTTATACTGAGAAAAAAAGAGCCTTTGATGGAAAGGCCTTTTAAGGCCCCGCTTTATCCCTGGTTCCCGGCGATAGCTTTGATATTATCTGTTGTGTGTTTAATAGCGATAGTTTATTATAATTGGATGCTAAGCGTAATTTTTTTCATAGCTATGGTTGTTGGCGCAATTGTCTTTCGTATTTATTATAAAGAAAAGAATATCGATACATTTAATAGAGGTGAAACTGTTTAACGCATGGCTTATTATTGCACCATACGAAATACACGTTATGTTTTTGATGATCTCAAAACATTACTGTCGAAAGCATCGCCACTTCGTTCCGGTGATATACTGGCAGGTTTAGCCGCGGATAGTTATGAAGAAAGAATAGCTGCGCAAATGGCATTGGCTGATGTGCCGTTGAAATCATTTTTGGAAGATCTTGTTATACCTTATGAAACAGATGAAGTATCAAGATTAATAATTGATACGCATAACAAAAATGCCTTTGCCTCCATATCTCATTTTACTGTAGGAGAATTGAGAGACTGGTTGCTTAGTGATAATGCTGACACAACTATTTTGCAACAATTAGAGACAGGCTTTACACCGGAAATGATAGCGGCGGTTTCTAAGCTGATGCGTAACCAGGATCTGATCAATGTAGCGCAGCGCTGTGAAGTAGTAACCAAATTCCGTAACACAATTGGATTGAAAGGAAGGCTATCCGTGCGGCTGCAACCCAATCACCCGACAGATGACCCGAAAGGAATTGCTGCCAGTATGGTGGATGGATTGCTGTATGGTTGCGGTGACGCCGTGATTGGTATTAACCCGGCTACGGATAGCCCGGATATTACCACAACATTATTAAATATGCTGGACGGGTTTATTCAAAAATACCAGCTACCTGCTCAAAGTTGCGTGTTAAGTCATCTTACGACTGCTTTACAAATTATGAATAAGAATGCACCGGTTGACCTGGTGTTTCAATCTATTGGAGGCACTGAAAAAACAAATAAAAGTTTTGGCATCAGCATTTCTTTATTAAAGGAAGCATACGAAGCGGCGTTGTCATTGAACCGCGGAACAATTGGCAATAATGTAATGTATTTTGAAACAGGGCAGGGGAGTTCGTTATCCGCGAATGCACATGAAGATGTCGATCAGCAAACCTGCGAAGTAAGGGCATATGCAATTGCACGGCATTTTAAACCGCTTTTGGTGAATTCAGTGGTAGGATTTATCGGCCCTGAGTATTTGTATGATGGAAAACAAATTATCCGGGCGGCATTGGAGGATCATTTTTGCGGTAAACTATTAGGGTTGCCGATGGGAGTGGACGTATGTTATACCAATCACGCAGAAGCGGACCAGGATGATATGGATAATTTATTAACCTTACTGGGAGTGGCAGGGTGTAATTATATCATGGGTGTACCGGGCGGTGATGATATTATGCTGAATTACCAATCCACTTCTTTTCACGATGCTTTATATGTAAGAAAAATTTTGAATAAACGCCCTGCGCCTGAATTTGAAGTATGGTTATTAAAGCAGGGGATTATGGATGAAGCAGGAAATAAATTGCCTGTCAAAGATTCTCATTTGTTATTGCAGTTATAATATGGAAATAAAAAAGCAAAATGTTGTTCCGGACACATGGCAGTCGTTAAAAACATTTACGAATGCCCGCATTGCATTAGGAAGAACGGGTGTTGCGATGCCTTTGAAAGAAGTATTGGCTTTGAAATTATCACATACACTTGCAAGGGATGCCGTGTATTCTTTGTTGGACATCGATACGCTTATTATTTCTTTAAACCAATTCCAGTTACCGGCTGTAGTTGTAAAATCAAGTGCAACAGACAGGAGCATTTATTTGCAAAGACCAGATTACGGCAGACATCTCGATATTTTTTCTCATAAAAAATTAAAAGAAAAAGGTGTCACCGTTGTTGATGTCGTGATTATTTTGGCGGATGGCCTTTCAGCTACCGCGGTAAATGAGCAAGCAGTTCCATTGCTTGAAAAACTTATCCCCCTATTAAAAAAATTAAATTTGTCTATCGCACCGGTTATACTTGCCGAACAGGCGAGGGTTGCCCTGGCTGATTCCATCGGATCATTATTAAAAGCCAGGCTTTCTTTGATACTTATTGGTGAACGGCCGGGATTATCTTCACCCCATAGCATGGGCGCTTATATTACTTACCAGCCTTTTCCGGGCCTAACAGATGAATCTAGAAATTGTATTTCAAATATTCAGCCGGAAGGTTTAGGTTATCATGAAGCCGCTGAAAAAATAGTTGAATTGATTCAAGCCGCTTTGCAATTGAAAATGTCAGGAATTCATTTAAAAGAAGAAAAAAGGACCATTGATAAATAAATCAAAATCCTTTCTTTTCATTACTCTTCTCTGCCAGTGGCGACAGTGGTAATGTTTCTCCCAGCCATTTATAAAATTCCTTTTGCCATACCAGTGCATTTTGCGCACTCAACACCCAATGGTTTTCATCCGGCAGATATAATAGTTTACTTTTTATTCCTCTTAATTGTGCCGCCTGGAAGGCCTGCAATCCCTGTTCAATAGGGACACGATAATCTTTACCACCCTGGATGATCATGATGGGGGTGTTCCATTTATCAACTAAATTGATCGGGTTAAATTGGTTATAATTTTTTTGTACGGTTACATTTTTTTTATCCCAATAATTTCCACCCCAATCCCAATTGACAAACCACATTTCTTCCGTGGTACCATACATACTGCGCATATCAAAAATGCCATCATGTGCAATAAAAGTTTTGAAACGATTATTATGAATTCCCGCCAGCATATACGCTGAATAACCGCCATAGCTGGCGCCTACGCAACCCAAACGGTTTTTGTCAACATATTTTTCTTTGCTCACCGCGTCAATGGCTGATAAATAATCTTTCATGGCCTGCCCGCCATGGTCTTTGCTGATCTCTTCATTCCACTTGGTGCCAAAACCGGGCATACCCCTGCGGCATGGCGCCACAACGATATATCCCTGCGAAGCCATCAACTGAAAATTCCAGCGAAATGAATAAAATTGTGTCAATGGTGATTGCGGTCCGCCCTGGCAATAAAGAAGTGTCGGGTATTTTTTTGTAGCATCAAAATCGGGCGGATAAATAACCCATACCAGCATTTTCTTGCCATCGGTAGTAGTCACCCATTTTCTTTCGGTCTTACTCATGCCAATAGAACTGTACACAGCATCATTCACATGTGTCAGTTGTTTCATATCACCGCTGCTGATATCAACTGAATATAATTCGGCCGCATGGTTCATGTCTGTTCTTGATACAATTAATGTATTGCCCGATTGACTTACTATGCCTGTTATATCAAAATCTCCTTTTGTAACCTGACGGATAGTGACAGCAATTTTTGATACACCAGGGTAATTCACTTCAAATAATTGCAGCGTTCCATTAATCGGGGCCCAAAAGAATAACTTGCGGTCATCATCGCTCCATTTAAAACCTTCTACATGGATATCATCTCTTTGCGCTGTCAGGTTTAATTTGGTGACACCATTTGATACGACGATATCTTGTTTGTCCGCTTCATAACCATCCCGCTTCATACTCAACCATGCCAACTCTCCTTTTTTATTATACAAAGGGCTAATGTCATAGCCCATCATACCATTCGTAATATTGGTTGTTTGTCCGGTTTCAATATTGTAAGAAAATAGGTCAGTATTGGTACTCACAGCATAGTCTTTGCCATATTTTGGTTTGGTAACGTAAACGATATGTTTGCCATCAGGGTTCCAGGTATAATCTTCATCACCGCCGAATGGTTTTTGCGGAGAATCATAAGGCACATTGCCCATAATATCTTTTTTGCCCGCAGGATTGTTAACCGGCGCTACAAATACATGACTGTATTTTCCATCTTCCCAGGTATCCCAGTGACGGTTATTGAGGTTGTCAAAAATATAAGCATTCGATTTGTTTAGTTCAGGATAATAATCCGAGCCACTTATATTTTTAATTTTCACTTCTTCATTGCTCAGCAAATATTTTCCATCGGGGGAAATATTTTTATTGTTTAAAAGACTGTCTGATTTAGTCGTTTCTATAGGTTCGCCACCCGCAACCGGGATCATGTATGTTTTCTTTGTGCTTTTATTTTCTTCCGCATTTGGTGTAGAGACGGAATACAAAACATACTTTCCATCTTTTGAAATGCCCGATCCTGAAACACGTCCGAGTTTCCAGAGTAATTCAGGTGTCATTTTATCCTGTGAGAAAAGAAATAATGGAGCGAATAATAATAAAGCCGGTACAATTTTTTTGTACATGATGAGTGTTTTTGTGACCGGCAATTTACGAAAACTCAGGTTAATACATTTAGTAAGAAAACATGGCTATACTTTATAATGCTTTAAGAATTGACTGTAGTGATGTGTCGTCATATTCAATATTCACCCACTTATTTGTAATTTTTTTGTCTTTATATATAAAAATCGTGTTCTTGGCTTCCGGGTTGATATCGTACGTGCCCGCTGTTTCTTTATCAAAAGGAGAAGGTATCCACAGCATCACCAGCTTTTTTAGATTTTGTTTTGCACACCATTCCCTGAGTTTTCTTCCTGTTATATCATTTCCTTCCGGGTTATTTTGTTTGTAAAATGGGTTCATATATACGGCGAAAACACGCAATTTTTTTTCATCACGCTGGGTCATCTCTTTTTCAAGAGCTTTTAAAAAGTTGCTCATATGATCGAGGTTGGGGTGATTGAACCAAATCATTATTCCCTGTCCATCGCCATGCATGCATATAGGGCAGGTTCTTTTACTGCTGTCAATACCGGAAAGATTTAGCGCAACAAAAGCAGGAGAATTGGAGCCCACTGTTAATCCTGAGGCTAATTTCGGAAGACCGGCATAAGGGTAGCCAGGTACATTTACGCCAAGTATAATATGCCTCGTGCCATGAGCGATGCCGTTTTTTTGTGCAACGAGTTCAATGACACCATTACCGCCCCGTTGTTCTTGTTTTGATTTATCTTTTTGAAAAATAGGATCGTCTGCAAAAAGGTATTCATCAATCCAGTATTCATTTTTACCAGGTTCTTTAACGGTAATATGTATATGCTGCGGGTTATTGCCATCCGGGTAGGCGGCAGGACGAAGCGTATAAAATTGGTAAAAGCCATTTTGATCCGTTTTTACCCATCCACGGATAAAGCCATGACGTTTCGCCCATCCTGTTTCATTTCCTTTTTTAGGATAAATCCCTGTTTGGCCGGTATGATAAACATAGAGAACAACATCTTTTGCCGGGGTCTTTCCATCCCGTTGATAAACGATACCGCTGATCTCGATCTTCGGGCCTTTATCATTAAAATCTGGAAGCGTATCGATGCTATTCATTTGTTCAAAAGGTACAGTGCTTTCGTAAATAGCTTCACAACCTTCGCAAGGGCCGCCCACTTTTGTCGCAGAAACATTGCTTTGCTTTGTTGAATTTGGTTGGGAGCAACTTTGTAAAGCAATAGTAGTTACAAGGGCGAAAATCAATATTTTTTTCATGACGGGACATTTGAAAACAAAATTGCCGGGTTTAATTTGTTAAAGGTATTTCTTTACATCAAAAGCAATAAATACCTGACGAAAGGAAACCGGCGCTTTGTCAAGCAAAACAATCACTTGGTGTAACCCTATTTACCGTTGGGAAAATGTAATTTTATTTTACAAATGCAAAACCACGGGTTATTAAAATATAAAGTTCATCATGTTCTTTTCTGGATGCTGGTATTCGGTACCTGGTATTTTCTGCGTTACCAGGATTATAGCTCTGGTGAAATAGCGTTCCAGGTTACTTTATTGAAAGTTACTGACCTCGCTTTGATGATCTACCTCACCAATGGCGTATTAATACCACAATTGTTATATAAAAAAAGATATGTGGCTTTTGGTGCTATTTTTTTGCTAATGATACTCGCCAGTGGCTTTATAAAGGTATATATTATGGACAGGATACTCGGGCATCCTGAACTTTTCAGTTTATCCGGTGACCTGAAAATAAGAATTTATGAAAATGTGATTTCCGATTTTTTCCTGGTGACCGCCGGGTCGGCTTTCAAACTGATGTTTGATTATACCAAATTACAACAGCGGATGGCGGAAACAGCCAAAGAAAAAGCCGAGGCCGAATTGAATTTTTTAAAATCGCAGATCAACCCTCATTTTTTATTTAACTCACTCAACTCTGTTTATTTTTTAATTGATAAGAACAATATAGAAGCAAGGCAGTCATTGCATAAATTTTCCGATATGCTGCGTTACCAGTTGTACGAATTAAATGGCGACAAAATTTCAATAGAGCGGGAAGTAGCTTACTTAAAGGATTATGTTGACCTGCAAAAATTGCGAAAGGATGAAAACTATACTGTTGAGTTTGACAGCGCCACATCAGTAAAAGGCTTTTCGATCGGGCCTTTACTATTGGTTCCTTTTGTAGAAAATGCATTCAAACATATTTCTCATTTTTCGAATAAAAATAACTTTGTAAAGCTTTCACTGGATAGGGAGAATGGTCATTTCAATTTTGTCGTGGAAAATTCCAGGGAAGCCGGAAAGTCAACAGAGCAGCATGGTGGCATCGGACTTGTAAATGTAAAACGGCGACTGGAGCTGCTGTATCCCGGCAAATATTCTTTAGATATAAAAGAAGAAGAAGATAAATATAAAGTGAAATTAAGTTTAAAAGTAGACGAATAATGAAGCCGCCGATAGATATTATTGACCTGTTCCCTAAATTGAATAACCAATTGATTTCGTTTTTGAAAAAATTATCAACAGATGATTGGCAAAAACAGACTGTTGCAAAAAAATGGGTAGTGAAAGATGTAGCGGCTCATCTGCTGGATGGAAATTTTCGCAGAATTGCATTATATAGGGATGGATGGACTGAAGCAGTTGGTTCCCCGATTTTTTCTAATAAGCAGCTGGTGAACTATCTTAATACATTGAATGCAGATTGGGTAAAAGCGACAAAACGGTTAAGTCCTGCAATTATCATTGAATTATTAGAAAAGACAAATGAAGAAGTCTACCAGCTTTTTAAAGAACTTGATCCTTTTGAAAACGCAGTATATGCTGTAAGCTGGGCAGGGGAAACTGAATCTAAAAATTGGTTTGATATTGCCAGGGAGTATACCGAACGCTGGTTGCACCAGCAGCAAATAAGAGATGCATTGGGAAATAAGGAGATCATGACAAAAGAATTATATTATCCATTTCTCGATATTCTCATGCAGGCGTGGCCATTTATCTGTAAAGATGTAAATGCAGAAGAAGGAACAGTATTAAAAACTGAAATTACAGGCGAGGGCGGGGGAGAATGGTTTTTGAAAATGCAGAACGGCAAATGGGAAATCGATAATATTAAGAATACAAAATCAGTCACTGAAACAATTATTGATGGCAACGCCGCCTGGAAAATATTTTCAAAAAGTGTAAGAAAAGACGATATAAAAGGAAGCTTTGAAATAAAAGATAATAAACAACTCGGAGAAAAAATATTAGACATGGTATCTGTAATGGCCTGACATATAAGGCTGCTACCATGAACTATTAACTATGAACCATGAGCCATTTTATGAAGATCAATTGTATCATAATAGACGATGAGCCTCTTGCAAGAAAAGGTCTAAAAGAATACATCGCCGATATAGATTTTTTAAATTTAACCGGTGAATTTGAAAATGCACTCAAAGCAACTGATGCATTAAACAAAGGCGACGTGCAATTACTTTTTCTCGACATTCAAATGCCAAAGATTACTGGCCTTGATTTTTTTAAAACATTGCAGCACCCGCCACCTGTAATTTTTACAACAGCCTACCCGCAATTTGCATTAGAAGGCTTTGAGGTAAATGCGCTGGATTATCTGGTGAAACCCATTTCTTTTGATCGCTTTCTCAAAGCGGTAATGAAAGCAAAAGAATACAATGAAGTGAGGGAGCAAAATGCGAAAGAAGCAACAAATCCTTCGGCCGATCATTTTTTTATTAAAGCCGATAATAAATTAATTAAACTTCTTTTTGATGAAGTATTATTTGTCGAGGCGTTGCAGAACTATGTGGTGATACATACAAAAGATAAAAAGTACATCACGTATCTCACTTTTAAAGCTGTCGAAGATTACCTGCCTGCCGACCGGTTTCTTAAAATTCACAAATCCTATATCGCCGCGGCTTCAAAGATTGACAGTATCGAAGGAAATATAATTTACATCGGTTCGCATCAATTGCCCATCAGCAGAACGCTGAAAGACGAGGTCATGGAAAAATTACTAAAAGGAAAATTTTTAAAACGGTAATAATTATTCGTATCCTTCCACCTTCACGATTTCGCTATAGTTAACTAATAATTCTTCTCCTTCTTTTATATCCCGTATTGTTTCAAAATATTCGCCATCATCTACGGAAATAACATTTGGCGTTGAGGAGTGGTTCAGGTAATTCACCAGGTCCATCACTTTAAAACCATGCTCCGGCACGTAATAATCTTCTTCATCATATAAGCAATAAGTTTCTATCAATGACCTCGAGTGATCGGGCAGGGTTTCAACTTCCTTAATAGGAAGTTTTATCCATTTATCTGAGTTTTTAGAAAACATAGAACGACATCCTTTCGGTATATCCCGCAATGCGAATACGCCAATGCCGTGCAGGGGAGAAGGCCTCAACGCTATCCAGGTCTCGTTACCAAGGTCATTCCACAATTCTTCTTTCGTCAT
>JBBCIG010000011.1:0-199526 GCA_037200685.1 Chitinophagaceae bacterium | reverse complement strand
CCGTAGGTGATTTATTTTATAAAAATTTATTTCTTTTTTGATATGCGGAAGAGGCCGCACCCGTGCCGTTTAATAGCAGGGCTGAATTCATCGCCAGAATTATCTATCGCTCTTCCTGACCAGCAATCTTTAATGATATAATTCTCGCTGATCCCAATTTTATTTAATGAAACAGGAATCTTTTCTTCAGGAGCAGCATCACCGGAAATATTAAAAAGCGCTAAAAATTTATCCCCTGTCGCAGGATCATCAGCTATCCAGGCCGCTTTTTTATCATCCCGGAATAATTGCTTGTTGTTGGCGCTGTTATTTAATATATATACAAGTTCCCTGTTCGTCAATAATGATAAAGTGAAAGAATCATTATCCGGCAAATGCCCGCCAAACATCAATGGAGAACGGAACATCGTCCACAACGTCATCAATGTATACTGTTCATCTTTGGTGAAGGCACCCATTCTATCATTGCCACGTTCTGCACGAATGCCGATATGTCCCAGCGGTAACATGTCGCCATCGGGCCACGCACCGGGTTTTCTAAACCCATTCCATCTTTCAAATACTTCAAAATGGTCTCGCAGTTGTTTCCAGTTATCCCAAAAATCACCAACAGTCCTCCACATGTTTGCATTCTGCTGTACATGTGCCGCATGTGCGAAAGGCGTTTCTCCCGGCGAAGTACTTAACACCATTATTCTTCCGCATTGATCAATAGCCTTTCTTATCATTTCCACTTCTTCCGTAAAATAAATGGGCGATGAAAGGTCATCTACTTTTACAAAATCAACGCCCCATGAAGCATATAATTGAAAAATAGAATTGTAATATTCCTGCGCCCCCGTTTTGCCCGGCAAAATGGTGTACATATCTTTTAACCACTTGCATTGGTCGGCCGTTGTATAAATATCAGCGGCTTTGGCTTTACTATTTTTTATCGGTAAATTATTTTTTACAGCTATCACCGGGATGCCCCGCATGATGTGTATCCCAAACTTCAACCCTTTACCATGGATGTAATCCGCAAGTGGTTTAAACCCTTTTCCACCCGCAGCAGAGGGAAAACGGTTAACAGCAGGCAGCAATCTTCCGTATTCATCAATCGTGTATTCAGGATTCGTTTCATTGTAGCCATGCGCTTTATCATTACCTACAAACCATCTTATATCTACGATAATATATTTCCAACCATACTTTTTTAATTTATCCGACATATAATCGGCATTGGCTTTTACTTCCGCTTCAACAACCGTAGGCCCGAAACAATCCCAACTGTTCCATCCCATTGGCGGCGTGGAAGCCCATTGATGAAAAGGTTTTTGTGCATGGCTGTTGTTTAACAAAGCAACAAACACCGATACAATAAAAAAAAGCTTCCTGTTCATTATATTTATTTCCCTGTTTATTTTTTCTTTCCCCAAACAGCCGTTCCCTTATTATTTAACCCTGAAAATATAATCGTATTCTTTTTATTTTCCCAATCCCTTCCCTTTTGTACAAAAACTTTATCAGTAAAACCATTTGCCCAATTCATCTGCAGCCAGGGTGCGTTGTAAGTCCACGTATTAGATGCGTTTCCGTTCAAAGAACCAGTGGGGTTGATAGTAAGTGAAACAGAATTTTGAAAATCTGGTGATGTTTGTTCATTTTGGTAACCCGGCACTACATTATACCCAAATACGATTTGCTCCCACTCGCCGGTTATATCAGCCTGGGAGATCAGCGAATCTTTTTCCAACGCATACCGTTCCGGTGAAACAACCGGCCAGCCATCAGCAGTCCAAAATATTTTCCTTACATGCATATCCATATAATATTTATCAACGCCGGGACGTCCCTGGTGTGCCATATAATATTGTCCATTGTCCGCAAACACGGAGCAATGCGCTACACCCTGCCATCCACTATGCCCGCTGAATTTATAGGGAGCAATGATCATAGGAATATTATCCTCAGCTACATTCATGTTTTTACCATCAAAATCAAGAAACGGCCCTTGTGGATTATCAGCACGGCCCACTCTTACATTATACTTTGTTTCGAGCCAGTCGTAGGCAATGAACAAATAATACTTATTAAGCGTGGGATTATAAATGATCTCGGGGCCTTCAATATTACCATTGATTGTACTTCCTGTAAAACCTCTTTGTGCAATACGAATTCCTTTATCATTGTTAGTTTGCGCAAAGCCTGTCGCCGGGTTTAATTTTAAAATATAAATACCATCCCATGCGGAACCATAATACAGCCAATGATCGCCTGACGGCGTAACAACAACCGTGGGGTCTATGGCATTGGTTTGAGTAGTGCTTTCATTTTTAGAAGTAACGACCAGGCCCTTTTCCGTCCACGGGCCAACAGGACTGGCAGCGGTAGCAAGGCCGATAACACTTAATCTCGGGGTAGGACTTGATAAAGAATAATACAACCTGAATTCACTGCCCACTTTCATTATATAAGGCGCCCATAACCCTTCGAATGGTGTACCGCCTGCCTGTGTAATAAAAGCCGAGCCCTGTGCAGGAAGGCCATTGAATACCCATCCATCAAAAATCCATTGGACCAGGTCCTTTGATTTTCGTATTTGGATGCCGGCCCTTACAGAAGTGCCATACGCTACATCGGTACTGTAAGAATAAAAATAATCACCACTTTTTATTATTGATGGATCATGGACATTATAAGGCCCCCATTGCTGGTAATTGGCAAACGGAGCTATAGAACCGTATGTATCCGTTATTGAATTAATATCAAAGGCAGGATGAGGAACAGGAGGAACAGGATCAGGAGGATCAACAGTCCTGTCGGAAGGGTTTTTTTTACAGGCTGAAAAAAATATGGCCGCTGCAAATACGATCCGTAACAGAAAACTATTTTTATTCCACAATATCTTCATCAGCTTTATATTGAAATATTTATTTTAATTCCAGCACTCGGTGTAAACCAGCAATAACTTCCGGCTCTTTATAATTTTTCCTAACGCTCTGTTCATTTTTAAAAACTTTTTTAAAATCAATTCAATAAAAACACCCTGAGTCTGCTATCATTTGGCGCTACCAATAATACGTTGCGCTTATTATTAAGACTAATCATTTTCATTGCTTTTACATCTCCATCAATGATCAATCCGCTTTCCGTGTAATGGCAAGGCAAAAAATTCCCTTTGCCATTACCTTTCAATACCAGTCCATAAGATGCATCATACCTGCCTGTGCTGAAAGCTGACTGGTATTCATTTCCCGCAATGATCAAATCTATATTCCCGTCATCATTAATATCGGCAGCGACAATACTATTAACGGGGGCCAACTGCGCCTCCATAGGTAACTCATGTGATTTGAATTTTCCATTACCCAAATTTTCTATCCATACGGTAGAAAAAGTTTCACATTTCAGTATCGTCCAGTCTTCAGCACCGAAATAATTTTGCACTTCCCCCATCGTTGCTTTTGAATAATCTTTATGCCGCAGGTACTTTTTCTTTATGGAAGGGACCTGGTCCGACAGCTGGTTTCTATCAGGCTCGGGAAATAACTGGTAGCTATCATTATTGTCTTTAATATAGTAAGCGGGTATAAGATCAAGTGAGCCATTTTTATCCATATCTTTTGCATATAACATCATGGGTTTATCAGGGGCTATATGATATTTATTATTAAGGCCCATATTGCCCGCTATATAATCCATGTCACCGTCATTGTCTATATCGGCTTGTTCCAGCGAACGCCACCATGCATACATATTCCCCAAGCCCGTTTCTTTGGTTATTTCTTTCAACTTATTATTTTCATTCCTGAAAAAACGAACCGGCATCCATTCACCGGAAACAATCAAATCAGGTTTCTGATCATTATTAAAGTCAGTAAAAATCGCCGCATCTATTAGTCCACCGTATTCCAATGCAGGGCATATATCTTTTGTCGCATCAACAAATTTTCCTTTTTCATTTCTTAAAATATAACTGCGGGGAGACTCCGAATATTTATGCCATTGCAATCTTCCGCCAATAAAAATGTCCAGGTCACCATCACCGTCGTAATCGGCAGCAACCACAGCTTTTGTTACAGCCATGATTTCCGGCAATGCGCCTTTCGCTATTTTAAAATTACCAGTACCATCATTAATATATAATTGCGGCTGGTTATATTTTTCTACGCCAAATTCTGAACTACCTCCTGTAATCAATAAATCAAAATCCTTATCCCCGTCACTATCAAAAAATATAGCGCCCAGGTCTTCCTGTGTCTTAGTTCCATCCACAAGATTTTTTGAAATAAATTCTCTATCTTTTTGTTGAATAAAAATTTTCCCTGGCTGATTAGCCGCACCTCCAACAAAAAAATCAATTAACCCGTCCCCATTAATATCCGCGGTTGCTATGCAAGGGCCTAACTGGGAATAGCGCTGCTGCAGGGGCTGGCGATTTCCGAAATCATAATTCTGCATTTCGGTATGCTTAAAATCAACGCCTGATTGATCAGTAATATCCGTAAATAATCCAGTAATTTTTAAATTATCAGTTCCGGAAAAAACTGTTGCTGCATCTGCATATTTTACAATAATAAACTGGTTAGCTTTTATATTTTTAATCACTTGAATTTTATTATCCGGCCATTGAATTTTCAATGAATCAATAGCATTACTGTTCCTAATTCCGAAATGAAGCCGGCCATCAACGCTGGATGAAAATCCGCGAACAGGTGATTGCTCCAGGTACTGTTTGGTGTTATTACTGAATAAAGTTGCTTTGCACCCAAAGCCTGAAATATTACCAGCCGGGCCTTTTAATTCAATGGAAAGAAAATTTTTCGTGCTGTCGTTAGCCGAATTTCTTATTTCATTTTTATAAATAAAAACATCCTGGTTAATATTATTTACTACCAGGTCAAGGTCGCCATCATTGTCAAGATCAGCATACGCCGCACCATTTGAAATAGATGGAATAGCCAATCCCGTTTGTTTTGTTATATTACTGAACGTCAGATCACCTTTATTCTTAAAAAAATAATTATCCATTTTAACGCTTCCATACTCATCTATTTCCTTTCGTAATTCTTTGATGTCGCTGTTGCCGTTACCTGACTTTTGATTTGCATCACCGCTTCCAAATGTGTAATTATTGGAATGGTTTTTTGTATTCCTGAATGTAGCATAATCATTATTCGTAACATCTTTTCCGAGACCATTGGTGATATAAATATCCTTCCAGCCATCATTGTCAAAATCCGTCATTAAAATACTCCAGCTCCAGTCGGTTTCAGAAATGCCGGCAAGCTGGCCTATTTCACTATAAAATGGTTCTGCCTTTCCATTCATCTCCCGTTTGCCATTGTTTAACTGAAGCATATTTCGCATATACGAAGGCTCATAACCAAACCGCAACTGCATGTCATATTTTTCCTGGCTGGTGCTGTTCACCATCATTTTTTTTCTTTCATTATTCTCCGGGAGCATATCCAGCGTCGCCAGGTCGGGAAAGAGGTCGTTATTAATATCCGCGGCATCCACGCCCATGCTATTATAACTCTGGTGTTTCATAGAAGTGGCGATTACATTGGAGAAAGTGCCATTGCTGTTATTTAACCACAAAATATCATTGGCGATATAATCATTGGCCACATATATATCCGGCCAGTTATCATTATTTACATCGGTGACCACGATGCCTAATCCATATCCATCTTCTTTTATTCCCGCATCAATGGATACATCAAGAAAAATGGGATGGGTTTGTCCTGCCTGCACACCATCATTCCTATACAGCTTATCTGCAGCCGGGGAATAACCGCTGGTATCTTTTGGCTGAAGATTATTGGCCGTGTGACTGTATATCCGGTGGTTCAGCAAATACATATCTACATCGCCATCTTTATCATAATCAAAAAAAGCCGCCTGGGTGGCAAAGCCCGTATCCGCTAAACCATATGCAGTCGCCTCCTCTGAAAAATGTAATTTCCCATCATTAATAAATAATAAATTTTTTCTCGCTTCACCATCCCGTGCATGAGAAGAACAAACATAGATATCCTGGTAGCCGTCATTATTGATATCAACAACACTTACACCTGTACACCATTTATCCGTTTGCAACCCTGCTTTATCCGTCACATCTTCAAATGAAAAATCCCCTTTATTAATAAATAATTTACTGCTTACCATACTGCCGCAAAGAAAAATGTCCGGCAGGCCGTCATTGTTAAAATCACCAATCCCAACTCCCGAGCCATTGTACATGTATTCATTGATGAAAATGTTTACGGAATCGCTTTCTGTTATTTTATTATTGAAATGAATATTTGTTTTGCCAGCATCCAAAAGAGAGAAATGGAATTTACTATCAGTCACTTTTTTTGTTTTACAACCGGGCATTATTATTAATGGAAGTAAAAAAAATAAGGGGTTAATTTTAATATTAGTAAACATAGTTGTCAATAACGCAGGCAACACCGGGTATATCCTGTTTCATTTTACCAAATTTCAACAACGATTAAAAATAAAATTCCTGCCCAAAAATCCAGGGCAGGAATTTGCATCATCAAAAAAACTAGTTAGCCGGGTTAGGCAAAAGATTTTTATTAAGATCCAGCTCACGCTGAGGTATGGGCAAATATTCATTGCCTGGCAACCATGAATTGAAATCGGGATCATGTGCTTTCAGTTGCGCAAGCTTTGTCGCATCATATAACCAACCCCAACGAATAATATCATTTATTCTTTGTCCTTCTATCGCAAATTCCAACGCCCTTTCATGTCCTAACTGGTCACGCATCTGCGCCGCTGTCATATTCGGCTTTACGGTAGCCAGGTTAGGAAGCTTCGCCCTTGTTCTTACTTGCTGTATAAAAGGATAGGCCTGTGCCGTTCTATTTGTCTCGTTCAACACTTCGGCATACATCAATAAAATGTCTGCATATCTTAATACCCTGTAATTGATCCATGATTCAGCCGCCGCTTCAAAAGTCTTACCGTTACCTACACCATCATTGGTATATTTTCTTGGATAAATGGCAGTCTGCGGATTAAACCACGCCCTTCCATAAGCCTGTGTTGAATTATCAGCAGGTTCGTAAGAAGCGATGGTAGCCAGGAGTCGTGGATCACTTTTTCCATCAGTTGTTTGCTCCAGTTTATATTCATTGTAAATCCAACGGGTCGGCAAATAATCAGAAAATCCTGCTCCCTCCATTCCGTAAGTAACGGAAATGGCCTGCCACTGTCTCCATGATCCAACAGGATCACAACACCAGTTAATATCAGCCCCTCCTGTTTCAGTAAATTGAATTTCAAAAAGCGATTCACTGTTGTTTTCATTTACATCCCTGAAGTTATCCCTATAATCGGCTACCAGCGAATAAATACCCGCTAATGGGCCCCCAGTAAAAAATTTTTCAAATTGTAATCCAGCTTTCGTGTAATCTTTTCTAAACAAATAAGCTTTTCCGAGTAATCCTGCTGCAGCACCTTTTGTTGCCCTTCCTTTTTGGCCTTTGTCAAGTCCTGTGACATTATCATAAGAAACAGGAAGGTTCGTTTCGGCCTGTCCCAGGTCAGAATAAATCTGGTTCCATAATGTTTCCTCTGTTGCAGTAGCAGCAAAATACTCCTGCGCACTTTGTATAGGCTGTGTAATGACAGGAACAATTTTAAAACTAGTCGCCAAGTTATAATATGCCAGGCCGCGAAGGAAATAGGCCTGTCCTAAGATCCTGTTTTTTTCTTCTGCAGGTAAAACAGCGGGATCATACTTCCCCACATTGGCAATAACCTGGTTGGCTCTATTGACAACAAGATAAAATTCACGCCATATCCAGAAAACAGGATCGGATGTAGTAGGTATGATAAACTGTCCTGTTAATACAAGATCAAGCCATGGGCTGTCACCCGTAAAATCATCACCGCGGCTATCCGTAAGTCCCGGAAAAGAACGCATGTAAGAGCCATCAACTATTAATGCATTGTAGATGGAAATACAAGCGGCATGGGCTTGTTCCTTTGTTTTCCAATAGCCTTCTGTTGTTAATTGGTTCGGATTTTCTAAATCCAGCTTTTTATCGCAGCCAGTTGTAAATAAGAAGCAACCGGCAAACAGGTATATTATTTTTTTCATGATTTTGTTTTAGATTTTCAACGATTAAAATGTCAATTGCACACCTACCATGATCGTTCTTGGTTTTGGATATGAACCAAAATCAAAACCAGGGTTAAGCACATCCGCAGTGAAATCAGGATTGTATCCTTCGTACGACTGGAATGAATAAAGGTTTTGCGCAGTGACATATATCCTTGAACTTGTTAATCCTTTAATTATATTTTCACGGAAAGAATACCCCAGTGAAACCGTATTTATCCTTAAATAACCTCCCTTTTGTAACCAACCCGGCCGGTTAGAGTTTTGATTATTATTACCATCATTGTCATTCAATCTTGGAACATCGGTATCCTTATTAGAAGGTGTCCACCTGTCGAGCATATCAGTACTGTAATTAAGTGCGCCGGCTGTATGATGCAAGTCCCTGTACATTCTGCTGTTGATCAAAAACTTTGCACTGCCCGATGCAAAAACTGTGAAGTCAAATCTTTTGTAAGCCGCGGAAAAATTAAATCCATAATTAAACTTTGGTATACCGCTTCCAAGGTAAGTCCTGTCTAATTCATTCACTTTACCATCCGGCTTGCCATCAGGCCCGCTGATATCTTTGTAGCGTACATCGCCGGGAGCTAATGCAATTCCGCCAAACTGCGGGAGAGCCACAGCCACTTCGGCTGCACTTTGAAAAATACCATCGTACAGGTATCCGAAATGTTCGCCTATCTGGTTACCGATAATACTTCTCGCACCCACGCCATCTATTGGCTCACCACCAGGACCCAGTGCAAGTACTTTGTTTTTAACTGTAGAAAGATTAGCAGCTATATCAAAAGTAAAAGCGCCTTTATTTTTATGATAAATAGCAGAAAATTCAAATCCCGAATTATTAACAGCGCCAATATTTGCGACAGGCCTTAGATTCTCAAACCCTGAAATGGCGGGTATAGGAAAATAGATCAGGAGGTCGGTGCTTTTAGCAATATAATATTCCGCGGAAAATTCAAGTTTATTATCCAGGAAAACACCATCAAACCCAATATTAGTAATCGCTTTAGATTCCCATTTAATATCCGGTGACGCCACCAATGTTTGTATGCCACCCGTATATCTTACACCATTAAAATTATAAACAACTCCTGTATTAATAGTTCCCTGGTACTGGTAGTCCCCGATTTCCTGGTTACCCAGTTTACCATAGCTGGCCCTGAGTTTAAGAGAAGAAATAATATCTTTTGAAACATTCCAGAAACTTTCATTGCTTATTTTCCAACCTACAGAAGCGGCCGGGAAATAACCAATCTTATTAACCGGGGCAAATCTTGAGGATCCATCCCTGCGAAGAGAAGCAGATAATAAATACCTGTCTTTATAGGAATAATTTACTCTTCCAAAATAAGAGCTCAGCGCATTCTCATATTCTTCGCCTTTTGCTGAAACAGTTTGTCCACGACTGATAACGGGATAGTATGGCTCTATAAAACCCTCTGCCCTTGCCTCTCTTAATAAACGGCTGCCATACCTGTAACTCTGACCTATTAATGCTTCCACGACATGATGACCAAAAATTTTTTCGTAATTGAGTGTGTTTTCAATGGCAGCATTCGTAAACACCCTTGAATTATCATTTAACCGGGCGGTAAGCCTGCTGAAGAAAACACCGAGGTAAAAAGGAGGTTGCCATATATAATCCCTGATCACAGTCTTATCATAGCTTACACTCGTTTTGAATTTCAAATTATGCCCGTTATTTTTTAAGATCTTCAGTTCGCCATATACATTGGCGAATGTTCTGTCAACATCTACATAGTTCTTCAGGATACTGTTGATACCAATTCCGTTTAATGAATTAGCTCCATGAAACTCTGAATTTGATCCGCCATAACCATTAAGATTAGCCGGATCATATACAGGCATGGTTGGTATTGCAACGATCAAAGAACCAATCAATGGAGGAATTCCGCCCAGCAAAATATCATCCCTGAATGTCAGCGAGTTTTCATGAGAATGGGTATAGTTAAATGACTGTCCGAATTTGAATATGCCTTTTTCCGCAGACGTATTAATGCGGGCGATATACCTTCTATAGTCGGGGCCATTGCCAACATACGTTCCTTTATTATCAAAGTAATCCAGTGAAATATTATAAGTACTGTAAGCGCCACCACCCGACATATTAATATTATGATTTTGACGGGAACCGGTTTTCAAACCCTCTTCCTGCCAGTCCGTATCTATATTATTTATAAACCTCGGATCAGCCGGGTTATTTGCCGGAAAAAGCGGTTTACCTGCATTGGTCCGGGATTCATTGTTCAGCATCTGGTACTCCACACGGTTAGTTACATCCTGTATTTGCCAAACCTTATCAACACCATAATAACCATTGTAAGTAACCTTCATGGCTGCATTTTTTCTTCCTTGTTTCGTGGTAATAATGATTACACCATTTGCAGCGGCTGCACCATAGATTGCCGCAGCAGATGCATCTTTTAATACGGTCATGCTCTCAATATCGTTTGGACTAAAATCCCTTACCGCTACACCCGGAACGCCATCTACTACATAAAATGGTTGCGCATTACCGAAAGTGCTGAAGCCCCGGATACGAACACTTGGAATAGCGCCGGGTTGTCCGTCACTGTTTACCGCTACACCCGTAGCCCGGCCCTGCAAGAGTTGAGAAAGATCACTCGCAGTATATTTTTTTGTTTCATTTATATTCACATTTGCTACAGAACCGGTCAAATCTCTTTTCCGTGTCGAACCATAACCTATCATAACTACTTCATCCAGTTCATTGATTTTCCCTGTCAAGGAATAAGAAATAGTGGTTTGATCGCCAACCCTTACTTCCGCCGTTTCGAAATCAACAGAACTCAGCACCAATACGTCCGAAGATTTCGCTTCGATGGTAAATGCCCCGTTGTCATCGGTTGCGGTTGCAACAGCACTGCCTTTCACCGCGACTGTCACTCCTGCTAAAGGCTTGCCCGTCTTATCAGAAATAATGCCTTTAATAGTTTTTGTCTGTGCATGTAAAAAGGGCGTGATCAATAATAAAAGGATCAACAGCAGTTTGTTTTTTTCAAGTAGCGTTGTTTTCATTCTCATATAGCGTTGTTTGTGGTTTAGTCAAAAAGTATTAAGTGTCATTTTAACATTTATTGGTGATGGTCAAAAAAAAAGAAGGTTGGGCCGACCGGTTTACTGTAGCTGTTTTTTTCTTTTTGGTAATAAAAAAATTAATTGGATAAAGTGAAGTAGCACAAGATGAACTTGCCAGGTATCGGCCGTGAATGGTTATGCAATTAAGAATGGTTTGGCAGGCTTTCATACTTTCTTTTTAGCAACAATTCGTTAATAGCCGTGAAGTTGATATAATTATTTATACTTTATTATGCAAATTGTCTCATACTTTCATCAAAATTTATCATCCGTGCCTTATGCGATCTTCTTTTCTTTTTTCATGATTAATTAGATTTATATTTTTATAGCTATTCTTTTGCTTTGAAAAAACAACTATCACTTCTTTTTGGCGCTATCTTTTTTTTGGGATCGGTTGCATTTTGTCAATCGTACTATTTTCGCCATTACCAGGTCGAAAATGGTTTGTCAAACAATGCAGTCATTTGCAGCGTACAGGATAAAAATGGTTTCTTGTGGTTGGGAACAAAAGACGGGCTGGACAGGTTTGATGGGTATACTTTCAAAATATTCCGCAACAACCCCGACGAAGAAAACAGCATTGGCAGCAATTTCATTCATTCCTTGTATATCGATGCACATGATATTTTATGGGTAGGAACTGATAAGGGCCTCTATAAATATGATGCCGTTTCGGAAAGTTTCAATTTATTAAATACACCTTTTTTCGAACAGGTATCGGATATAAAAGCTGATTTGCGGGGCAATCTTTGGTTCATCTCCAACTTTAATCTTTTCCGCTACCACGAAGCAACAAAGCATTTAAAGCAATTTGAAATCCCTCCATACTTTGAAGCAACTTCCATCTGTACATTGCCCGACAGTTCAGTTTGGGTTTCAAGCTCCGGCGGATTCTTAAAAAAGCATCTGCCAGCATCCGATTCATTTGAAACATTTGATATGTTCCAGCATTCGCCTAAAACAGTTTCGAACTGGATTGAAAGATTATATGCTACAGGTACAGGTGATCTGCTGATCGGCACATCTAACCAGGGTGTAAAACTGTTTGACATGAAAACCTATACCTATAAGGATATTCTTACTTATAATGCAGATAAAACAGAAATATTCGCCAGGAATTTTATCCAGGTCACGCAGGATGAATACTGGATTGCAACAGAGTCGGGCATATTTATTTATAATACCAATACAGGTAAAGTAATTAACCTGCGCAAAGAATACAACAATCCTTATTCTATTTCTGACAATGCTATCTATACATTCTGCAAAGACAAAGAAGGAGGTATCTGGGCAGGCACTTATTTCGGCGGCGTCAATTATTATGCAAAACAACCACTTTCTTTTACCAAATATTTTCCTGAGAAAGGAAAAAACTCTTTGAGCGGGAATGTAGTTCGGGAGATACACCAGGACCAATCGGGAAACTTATGGATAGGAACTGAAGATGCAGGGTTGAACAAACTGGATACGGCAACCGGAATTTTTACAGCTTACCTGCCCACCGGGAAAAAAGACGCCATTTCGTATACGAACATTCACGGGCTGCTGGTTACCGGCAACGAGTTATGGATCGGCACCTTCGAACATGGCCTGGATGTAATGAATATCCAAACCGGTAAAGTAATCCGCCATTATTCCAAAAGCAGCGATAGCAATTCGCTTAGAAGTAATTTTATTTATTGCCTGTATCAATCAAAGAGTGGAGAAATTATGGTAGGCACTACTATCGGGGCTTATAAATACAACCGTCGTACAGATAATTTTACACAGCTTGACGGATTACCTGTTTACAATTGGTACTCATGTATTATAGAAGATAAAAGAGGAGCGGTATGGGCTTCTACCTATGGCAATGGTGTGCATTATTACAGTCCGGCTACCCAACAAACAAGCAATTTTCGCTATGACAGCAAAAATAAAAAAAGCCTTGCAAGCGACAGGGTAAACAACTTGTTTGAAGATAGCTATGATAATATTTGGATAGCTACGGAAAATGGATTGTGCAAATGGAACAAACAGGAGAATAATTTCAAAAGATATACAACGCAAAATGGACTGCCGAGCAATTTTATACTGAGTATTCTTGAGGATGAAAAAAGAAAACTTTGGATCAGCACATCCAGGGGCTTGGGTTGCTTTGACCCCGCTGCAGAACATTTTATCGTTTATACAACAGCGAATGGCTTATTGAATAACCAATTCAATTTCAATTCAGCATTTAAGGATGATAAAGGGAGAATGTATTTCGGCAGTGTAAAAGGGATGATAAGCTTTCAGCCGTCTGAATCATCCGCTTCTAATTTTGTTCCTGTTGTTTATATCACAGCGCTCCAGGTAAACAACAAAGAATTACTTATTGATAAAAAGGCTTCTCCGTTAAAAGAATCCATTACTACTACCAATAAGTTAACGCTTACATACCGTCAATCTACTTTTAGTATTGACTTCGCCTCATTAAGTTACACGTCGCCTGAGATGACAAGTTATGCGTATAAAATGGAAGGCCTTAGTGAAGAATGGGTTTCTCTTTCTGCGAATCAAAAAGTTTATTTCACCCAACTGAAACCAGGAGATTATGTTTTTAAAGTAAAGGCCGTTATTAATAACAGCAGCGAACCAGGTCCTGAAACAAGTATTGCCATCACCATTCTCCCGCCTTGGTGGACAAGCAAGCCTGCTTATGCTTTGTATGCAGTAGCTTGTATAGTTATCATTCTTTTTTTTGTAAGAAGTTATCACCGGCGCACTAAAGAAAAAAACAGGCGCAGGATAGAGCAGCTGGAACTGGCAAAAGAAAAAGAACTGTATGAATCAAAAATTCAATTTTTTACCAATGTGGCGCATGAAATAAAAACCCCGTTGACACTAATAAAAGGGCCGTTGGAAAAAGTAATAAAAAAAGCGGGTGATATGCCGGAGATAAAAGACAGCTTGCGCATCATGGAAAAAAACACGATCCGCCTCGTTGATCTTTCCAATCAATTACTAGATTTTCGTCAAACAGAAATAAAAGGGTTCAGTTTAAACCTGACAAAAACAGATATTACCGAACTGATAGAAGATGCTTATTTAAGTTTTAAACCAGTAGCCGAACAGAAGGACCTTACTTTTACTATGAGCACATTACCTTATTCACAGTATGCGTATATTGATACAGAAGCGTTCAATAAGATACTCACCAATCTTTTAAGCAATGCCATTAAATATGCGAATGCCAAAGTGGAACTAGAGTTGCTACCCGTGCAAAAGACTGATAGTACATTTACATTAGAAGTCAGAAATGATGGTTATCTCATTCCTTACGAAATGAAAGAGAAAATATTCGAGCCCTTTTTTCGCCTGAAAGAAACAGAAAAACAAAAAGGAACAGGAATCGGGTTGGCGCTTTCCCGGTCATTGACACAACTTCAAAATGGCATCATCGGCATGAAAGAAACGGAAAACAGCATGAATATTTTTTTTATAAAATTCCCATTGTACCAACCAAATGAATAAGCAATAAGATGAAAGCATTCTTATTATTAGTGGATGATAATGAAGAGATACTTGAGTTTCTCGAGCATGAACTGAATGAGAAATATACCATTCTGAAAGCCCACGATGGCCAGGAAGCATTGAACGTACTGGCGGAAAATGCTATTCAACTGGTGATCGCCGATGTGATGATGCCGGTAATGGACGGATTTGAGCTTTGCGGGATCATTAAAACAAGTTTTGAATACAGCCATATACCTGTAATCTTATTGACTGCAAGAAACACTTTGCAGGCAAAGATCGAAGGGCTGGAAATGGGCGCCGATGCCTATATCGAAAAACCATTTTCGCCGGAATATTTACAAGTGCAGATCGCCAACCTGCTCACCAACAGGAATAAGATCAAAGAATATTTCGCAAGTTCCCCGCTGGTACATATAAAAAGTATAGCTTATTCTAAAGCCGACGAGTTATTTTTGGAAAAAATCAATGAATGCATTTCAGAAAATCTCGGTGATGCGGAATTTGATGTGGAGAAGCTGGCAAAACAAATGAATATCAGTAAACCAACTTTATACAGGAAAATAAAATCGCTGTCAGATCTTTCGCCTAATGAAATAATAAATATCACCCGTTTAAAAAAAGCAGCTGAGCTGCTGGCAGAGGGTAATTATAAAATATATGAAGTGGCGAATATTGCGGGCTATGCGTCGCAAACAAATTTCGGAAGAAATTTTTCCAAGCAGTTTGGAATGACGCCTTCTGAATACCTGGCAATAAAAGAAGCAGAAAAAAATAAGCCGGATCCCGGTCAATAATATTTCAAGCGGAACAAGTTACCAATGACAAAATACCAAAAACAAACACGCTTACTTCTTGCAGTAGATTGCATCATCTTTGGATTTGACGGGCAAGCCATTAAATTATTATTGATACAACGTGGATTTGAACCGGAAAAAGGCAAGTGGAGTTTGATGGGTGGTTTTATTCAGCCCGATGAAAGCGCCGAAGCCGCCGCCACCCGCATCCTGAAAAGCCTTACCGGCCTGGAAGGTGTTTACCTGGAAGAATTAAATGTTTTTTCAGAACCGAAAAGAGATCCTATCGAGCGAACTGTTTCCATCGCTTATTTTGCTTTAATAGATATTCATCAATACGAAAAACAACTCACGGATGAATATCACCCGGAATGGGTACTGCTAAATAAAATTCCCAAACTGGTTTTTGATCATGATAAAATGGTATTGCTGGCCAGGGAAAAATTAAAATACAAAGCCATTTTTCACCCGATCCTGTTTGAATTATTACCCAATAAATTCACCCTGCCGCAGTTATTAAATCTTTACCAGGAAATTTTCAACACTTCTTTTGATAAAAGAAATTTTATAAGAAAATTGCTGTCGACAGAGCTATTGATACGACAAAAAGACAAAGAAAAAGGCAACTCGAAGAAAGGCGCTTTCTATTATAAATTAAACAAAAGAAAATACAAGGCGAATTTTCATGAAATCCTGAGTATTATTCCGGGTACGGTTATTTTAAATAAATAATTAACGGAAAATAAAATAAGTGTTACTTTGACAATTATTATCTTGCTGTATGGGCCAACAGTCATTTGTTATAGGAGTTGATTATGGAACAGATTCCGTCCGTTCCATTGTTGCTAATACTTCTACAGGAGAAGAAATAGCTTCTTCCGTTTTTTATTATCCCCGCTGGAAGGCCGGGAAATATTGCAATCCCGCCGCCAACCAGTTCAGGCAACATCCAAAAGATTATCTTGAAGGATTAGAATACACCATTAAAGAATGTTTGAAACAAACAGGCCCCGACATTGCGGCGCAGGTAAAAGGCATCGGGGTTGATACGACCGGCTCTACTCCCATTGCAGTGGACGAATCCGGAACTCCTCTTTCCTTGTTGCCGGAGTTTGCGGAAAATCCTAACGCTATGTTTGTGTTATGGAAAGATCATACATCGGTAAAAGAAGCGGAACAAATAAACGAACATGCAACAAAGTTTGATACCAATTATCTCCAATACGTTGGCGGTATTTATTCCAGCGAATGGTTTTGGGCGAAACTTTTACACATACTTCGGGAAGACGAAAAAGTAAGAAGCAAAATCTATTCGTGGGTAGAGCATTGCGACTGGATACCCTTTGTATTAACTGGTGGCAAAAAAGTTTCCGAATTAAAACGTGGTGTTTGTTCCGCCGGTCATAAAGGTTTATGGTCCGAAGCGTTTAACGGTTTCCCTCCCAATGATTTTTTCAAAAAATTGGATCCGCTGCTAGATGGTTTTACAGAACGCCTGTATAATAATATACATCCTTCTGATGAGTCTGCTGGCAACCTCAGCGATGAATGGGCGAAAAAATTGGGGCTATCAACAAATGTTATCGTAGCCGTCGGTGCATTTGATGCGCACATGGGTGCTGTCGGCGGGCAGATCGAACCTTATTATTTAAGTAAAGTGATGGGCACTTCCACCTGCGATATTTTAGTAGCGCCTGTTGCGGACATGAAAGGCAAATTGGTAAAAGGTATTTGCGGCCAGGTGAATGGTTCTGTTATTCCCGCGATGTGCGGCCTCGAAGCCGGGCAATCCGCATTCGGCGATATCTATGCATGGTTTAAAAATATGCTGGCATGGCCGTTGCAGTTTATCAGCAATGAAGAAGAAAAAAATAAAATCATTGACCGCATCATCCCCGAATTAAGCAAAGCCGCCGATGCGTTACCATTGGATGAAAACAGTGAATTAGCGATTGACTGGATGAATGGCCGCCGCACGCCTGATGCCAATCAATCATTAAAAGGTGCGTTGGCAGCTTTGAATTTAGCCAGCGATGCGCCGCGGATATTTCGAGCATTGGTGGAAGCTACTTGTTTTGGCGCCAAAGAAATTGTTGATCGTTTCATCGAAGAAGGAGTTCCTGTCAAAGGATTGATTGGTCTTGGCGGTGTTGCGAAAAAATCCCCTTTCATCATGCAGATGATGGCGGATATAATAAACATGCCGATCAAAATTCATAAGAGCGAACAGACATGTGCGCTGGGTGCTGCGATGTTTGCGGCAACTGCTGCGGGCATTTATCCAAAAGTAGAAGAGGCGATGGAAGCGATGGGCAGCGGTTTTGATGCGGAATATTTTCCCAATAAAGAAAAAGCGGTAATTTATACTCGTCGGTATAAAAAATATAGAACGTTGGGTAAATTTATTGAAGAACAAACCTTGAAGAATTAATATTTTGTAACGAGCTGCATTGCTACTATCATCGCCTGTTGCGTCGCACTCTTCATCGTTCTGTTCGCTACTCAGCAATATTGAAAAAACTTATGTCAAAAGATTATTCATCTATTAGAAAAGCTTGTTACGAAGCTAACATGAAGCTACCGGAATTAAACCTGGTGCTATTTACTTTCGGCAACGTAAGTGTAGCAGACAGAAAAAATAAAATTTTCGCCATTAAACCAAGTGGCGTTCCTTATAAAGATCTTTTGCCGGAGAAAATGGTGATTGTTGACTTCGACGGAAATATTATTGATGGGAAGCTTCGTCCTTCCAGCGATACAAAAACACATGCGGTATTATATAACCACTGGGAAAAGATCGGCGCTATCGTTCACACACATTCCACCTATGCCACATCATGGGCGCAATCATTGAGGGACATTCCTATTTATGGCACTACACATGCGGACCACAATACCGTTGACATACCCTGCGCCCCTCCCATGAGCGATGAAATGATAAAAGGAAACTATGAATACGAAACAGGCTTCCAGATCATCAATTGCTTTAAAGAAAAAAAATTGAACTACGAAGAAGTAGAAATGATGATCGTTGGCAACCATGCGCCTTTTACCTGGGGAAAAGATGGCGATAAAGCAGTGTATAATGCCGCCGTACTGGAACAGGTCGCCCACATGGCGTGGCTCACCGAACAGATCAATCCCGATGCCCCGAGATTAAAAGAAGCCTTGATAAAAAAACATTTTGAAAGAAAACACGGGCCGGATAGCTATTATGGCCAATAATAAATAAATTTTTCATTAAAAATCTCAAACATCTATACATGAAACTTCAACTCCTCACAGCATCTTTGCTCCTCTTTTGCGTTGCTTGCAATAACGACAGCAGTAAGGATGAACCGAAACCAGAAAATAACGAAATGGAAAAAAAACCAACCATCACAGAAAAGCCTTTTGGCAATTATGAAGGCAAGGCCGTTACAGAATACACATTGACGAACGTTAATGGTATGCAGGTAAGCATTATTAATTATGGAGGGACGCTTACAAAAATCATTACACCTGATAAAAGCGGGGCAATGGGAGATGTAATAACAGGATTTGAATCATTGGATGGTTATTTACAAAAAGGCGTTCCTTATTTCGGCGCATTGATCGGCCGTTATGGTAACCGGATCGCCAATGGAAAATTTACATTAGATGGAAAAGATTATAAACTGGCTGGAAATGATAATGGCAATAGCCTGCACGGAGGTAATAAAGGCTATGACAAAGTATATTGGAATATCGAAAAGGTAGCGGGCGACAGCAGTCTTAAACTTACTTACCTGAGTAAAGATGGTGAAGAAGGATATCCAGGCAACCTGAATATAGAAGTTGTTTATTCATTATCATCTGATAATGGTTTAAAAATAGAATATTCGGCTACTACTGATAAAGCGACACCTGTCAACTTAACAAATCATGCTTATTTCAATTTATCAGCTGGCAAAGATTCCACTATACTTGGCGATGAAATAATGATCAAGGCGGATAAATACACACCGGTCAATGCTAAATTAATTCCTACTGGAAAAATGGATGCGGTGGCCGGCGGCCCGATGGATTTTACAACAGCGAAACTAATCGGCAAAGACATTGCTAAAGTAGACGGAGGTTATGACCATAACTGGATACTGAATAAAAATGGTAATTCCCTTGAACTGGTCGCTAAATTATTTGACCCCACCAGCGGAAGAGAAATGGACGTATGGACAACAGAGCCCGGCTTACAATTTTATACTGGTAACTTCCTGGATGGCACATTAACGAATACGAAGAATGGGGTGAAATACATCAAGCACGGGGCTTTGTGTTTAGAGACACAGCATTTCCCTGATAGCCCAAATGAACCGTCTTTTCCATCAACTATTTTAAAACCGGGAGAAACGTATCATCAAACAACAGTTTATAAATTCTCCACGAGATAATTCTATTTTAATCATCAACTACGAAGCATTATAATGATCGATCTAAAAAAATTCGAAGTTTGGTTTGTTACCGGCAGCCAGCATTTATATGGCGAAGAAACATTGAAGCAGGTGGCCGCACATTCACAAACGATTGCCGGCGCATTGAATAAATCAGCAAACGTCCCTGTAAAGATTGTTTTCAAACCAACGCTGAAAACACCTGATGAAATTTTTTCACTTTGCCGTGAAGCCAATAACAGTTCCGGCTGCATTGGCATCATCGCATGGATGCATACCTTCTCCCCTGCTAAAATGTGGATCAATGGATTGAGGATTCTTCAAAAGCCATTGTTGCATTTGCATACACAATTCAACCGTGATATTCCCTGGAGCGGTATTGATATGGATTTTATGAACCTTAACCAGTCGGCACATGGCGACAGGGAGTTTGGTTTTATCATGAGCCGCATGCGCTTGAACCGAAAAGTTGTCGTCGGTCATTGGGAAGACAGAATGGTTCATGAAAAAATAAATAGCTGGTGCCGTGTAGCTGCTGCATGGAATGATATGCAGGGTGCTAAGTTTGTCCGCTTCGGTGATAATATGCGCCAGGTAGCAGTGACAGATGGTGATAAAGTGGAAGCCGAAATGAAATTTGGCTATTCCGTCAACACCCATGGCGTTGGGGACCTTGTAGCTGTTATTAATAAAGTAAAAGAAAAAGAGATTGATGATTTAACCGAAGTCTATAACAATGAATATAAGTTATCAGCTGCGCTAAAGAAAAATGGCGCTCAATATTCATCCTTACGTGACGCCGCAAAGATTGAAATAGGCTTACGCAAATTTCTAAAAGCAGGAAATTATAAAGGATATACCGATACGTTTGAAGATTTACATGGCCTTACACAATTGCCGGGTATCGCCACCCAACGCTTAATGGCTGATGATTATGGCTTCGGCGCCGAAGGCGATTGGAAAACAGCGGCACTTGTCCGTGCCATGAAAGTAATGGCGGCAGGCTTGCCCGGTGGTAATTCATTCATGGAAGATTATACCTATCATTTCGAACCTAATAATAATATGGTATTGGGCTCGCACATGCTGGAAATATGCCCGAGCATTGCTAACGCTAAACCTTCGTGTGAAATTCACCCGTTAGGTATTGGTGGAAAAGCCGATCCTGTTCGTTTGGTATTTAATGTAAATAGTGGCGCTGCATTAAATGCATCTCTTATTGATATGGGCAACCGTTTTCGTTTATTAGTAAATGAAGTGGAAGCGGTGAAACCCAAACAGGATTTACCAAAACTCCCGGTAGCAAGGGTTTTATGGAAGCCCTATCCCAATATGAATGATGCATTGGCCGCATGGATATATGCGGGTGGCGCACACCATACTTGCTATAGCCAAAATCTTACAGCGGAATACTTATCAGATTTCGCGGAGATGGCGGGAATTGAATTCGTATTAATCGGTCGTAATACGCAATTGCATCAATTGAAGAATGAGTTAAGATGGAACGAGGTTTTTTATAAATAAAACCCAATACCCCATATTTATCCATCCCGGTAAATATGGGGTATTATTATGTCCCTGCCAGAGCGGGAACATTTATTTCTTCTGCAACGTACTGATCCACGCCACGATCCTTTGTGCATCCGCCCGGGGTACCTGGCTCATCGGCGGCATTGATACTGCATAGCCCGGCCAGTTTTGCGGCTGCGGATTATAAATGAGTTGTATCATTTTTTCGCTGGTATATTTCCTGTTGGCTATATCGGTAAAAGAAGGTCCTACTTGTTTTTTGGTAGGATTATGACAGGAAACACAAGTGTATTTCGTGAGCAAAGGTTTTACAGCAGTGTATGTTAAACCAGTTGAACCTGTAACCGCACCCGTACTTTTTGTCAGCGCTGAATTCTTTGTGCTGATTTCAGTTTGTGAAAGTTTTTGGCCTTCGGGTATATTGTTCAATGTATAATAAACTGTCGGGTGCACCAACGAATACGCATTCTCTTTATCCCTGACACCTTCCAGCGTAATGGTATGAATATACTGCTGGCGCAAATTATCCACCACGATACGTACACGCATGCCATCAGGTGAAACTTTCACGCCCCTTATTTTTAATTTTAAATTATTAACGGCGGGACTTCCGTACACCGCATGATATTTATATGTAAAACTTTCCACCGAATAAGAAGCGACGTCTTCCGCATATTTTTTATCAACAGGTTTGGTAAATTCAATTTCAAAACCATCAGGCATTGCTTTTACGGTACGCATTTCAAATGGTATGCGGCCATTCCATACCAGGCGCTGCAAACCTTCGTTGGCATCGCCGGCAGAACCCCAACCACGATTGGTTTCTCCCACGAAGAGTGATCCGTCTTTCGCCCAGCTCATGCGAACAGTTCCGGATTGAAAACCGCTGCGGAACATCCATGCGGCGCCCTGCCATTCTCCTTTTACCTGTTCAAGAAATACACGGCTTAAAATACTTTGCCCCTGGTCGCCTATTAACAGTTGCCCCTGGAACGGGCCAAATGCGCCCTGCGGTATCTTCACTATTTCAGAAGTTGAAATGCCAAGTATACCGTGTGGCAACCATACCAATGGCAATTGCAATTCGGGGATATTTTTTTTCATATCCGCTTTCGTCATGAATTTTTCATTCACGATGTTTTGCGGTTTTACAGGCCTGCCTTCTTTATCATATTCACGCCGTTCGCTGATCATAGAAAAAATTTGTTCCTGTTTTACTTTTACCGGCGAATTAGCAGCCGTATCCCAAACAAGACTTGCAGGGTGCCCGGCGAACGTTCCTTTCTTTAATGGCATGATGCTACCGGAAGCTACCCAGTCTCCCTGGTTATCGGTATAATATAATTCACCATCGATCATGCTAATGCCACAGGGAGAACGCATTCCCGCGGCCCATGGTTCCATTGTACCATCTTCCTGTATACGCAATGCCCATCCCCGCCAGGGGACCATACTTTTCGGGTGCCACCAGTCATTTGGAAAACCCAGATTGAGTGTTACAAAAAAAGATCCGTCGGGAGCGATCTTAGGGCCGAAACTATATTCATGGTAATTACCAGATAAAGGCCATTGGTAAATAGTTTCAAACACATCGGCCTTGCCATCCATATTTTTATCAACCAGCTTTGTCAATTCACCACGCTGCACACAATACAAAGCGCCATCTTTATAAGCGATTCCCAATACCTCGTGCAAACCGGAAGCGAATTTTCTAAAATGCGGACGCTGGCTGGTGGGGTTCTCTACAATATATATATCGCCGCGTCTTGTAGTTACGGCCAGGTCTCCATTGGGCAGTGTACACAAACCGCCTACTTCAAGCAACGTTCCTTCAGGAGAACTCACTTTCATAATGCGGAAGAAATCTTCTTCTTTAGCAGCTTCCTGCGCCTGCAAAGAAGAATGTGCTAATAACAATACCAGCGTGGAGTAAAAAATAATTATTCTTGAGTAAAAAGTATTGATCCTTGGTTTCATATTGCAGCATTAAAAAAGTATCGTATAATTCAATTTTGTTTTTACAGGCACCAATAATTGCTTGTTGCCATTACTATCTCTTATGAATTCTTTTTCCCCGGAAGCATTTTCTATTTTCAAATAATAAGATTTATCACCGATGATATATAATCCATTACCGAGGGCTTCTATATTTTTATCTTCCGCCAATCGCACATACAAATTATTAGCAGCTTGCTGAATAGTTATTTCCCTGCTTAATCCCTGCCTGTTCTCCAGCACCTGTACCGCATCGTTTACTGATGAACCATAAATAAAATAATGAAAAATGGGACGGTCTTTTTCATCCAGTTCATATCCTTTTGGCCGGTAACCCGTACCAAGTGTATCTGTAGTCCATGGCGTAGTGGGTGAAGAAAGTTTAGCAATTGATAAAACCGGTTTTCCAAAACGCTGCACACTGCCTGTTGCCCGCGAAGAACCATCGCCACGTTCGTGCCACATCGGTGTTGCATCTAAAAAACCGCCACGCCAAACCTGCACGATTGCACCATTATCCATATCATACGTATAATGTATCCCTTCGGGACTGCCCTCAGACACAGCATGTGTCACCCTTGAACCGGGAATATCTATAAAACTTCTCAGCAATGTATTGACTGGAGCGGTGATTAGTATCGGGTCTGTTATCTCAGTGCTTGCATTATTTGCATCAGTAATAAAATATTCACGGATGCCCGGCCCGGAAACCGCCAACCCTATAGAAGGCGTGGCCCAATCGGCGAATTTTAAATAAGTTAATTCAAATGGCAGATCGCCGGCGGGCAATGTAACCCTCATACGTCTTGAACCGGCCAGTTCCTGTTTATTGATCCTGATAATACCTCTGCCGCCTGCAGTGTTTAATGCAAAATTGTATTCACCCGGTTCTGTTATTTTCAATGTGCCTGCATAATGTAAAATAAAACTGTCAGGTAAACCATTGAAGTTGGATGTAAGCACGGATGAAGTTCCTTTTGCCTGTGCCACTGCTTTGGCATAATCGGGTTCTTTATCTATTGACGTTTTATATATTCCGTAACTGAGGTTATTTATTGCTGGCTTTTGCTTACCGTATTTTGTGAGCATAATATTGCGGAAAGCAACAGCGCCATGATCTCCCTGCAAACGCAGCGGCCCGCTTACTGTTTCACCTTCTATTCCTCCACGGGTAATACCAAACAGTTCAATGTTCTCATGTATCAATACTCCATTTAATTCTATGCGGAGTATTTTAGCGTTCTCTGTTTTTACACCATTGGTAAATACCGGCGCCTGGAAAGAAATTTTCAGGTGTTGCCATAAGCCGGGCGCCTTACTTACACTCTGCCGCGGTGCATAGCCTTCGTATCCTTTTTGTCCTTCGGGGCGGCTTTCATCCCAACGTTCATAGATGCCGCCATTATCACCTGCCTTCGGGTTTATCACACCCCAGCTATCTAATAATTGTATCTCGTATCTTCCCTGCAGGTAAATACCGGAGTTAGATCCTTTCGCCATCAAATAATCCAATTCAATATCAGCATCGCCGTGCTCCTGGACAGAAAATAAATCTGCATTCGTTCCTTCCGGGATACTCAACAGGATACCTGTGCCTGGTGATGGCACGAGACTATTGCCGTTTAAATCCGCTTTTACATCGCCTGCTATATGCCAGTTACCGGACGCTGGTTTATAAGAAGAAAGATCGGTTAGAGCAAGTGTTTGTGCACGGGGCGCAGATACGATTAACATAGCTGAACAAATGCAAATAAATTTAATAGAGCCCCGCAGCAAATCGTCAAAAATTCTTTGAATCATAATAGAAAAAATATAAATAATGTTTTCTCCTGGAATGAATATCGAATGTAAGTAATCGGCAGGTTTTTATTTCATCCATGCCTGAATTCCTTGTCAATGTAAGAAAATATTTTATGAATGGATGGGTTAAAAATAAGGGGCCAGCTTTCGCTGGCCCCTTCCTAAATGCTAAACGAACTCTGCTTACTCAAACGAAAATCAAAATATGGTTTATGATAGACAATCTTTTTTTTCCCGTCCTGTTCAACTCGTCTCCTATTTTGTCAAAAATTCTCCGCTGATTTTAAGAAAATATCCACTCTATTTCAATTTATACACTTCACTTGCACCCAATAAAAAACAACCCAATCCGTAATCTTCAAAGTCGGGTATTTTATCGTAAGTAACAGGTTGCCCATCTTTGGGTTCTTTTCCTGTGCTCTGCTGGTAGCCTAATTTTCCATCAGGATGGATGCAGTCTTTCACTAAACCATTCCATGCTTTTACTACGGCAGGCATGTACGTTTTTTTATCGATGATATTATTATTAATGCCCCATGCCATGCCGTAAAGAAACAGGGAAGTGCCGGTTAATTCTTTTCCGGCAAAATGAGTAGCGTCATGCAGGCTTACATTCCAAAAACCATCTTCCCGCTGGATGGGCAGCAACGCCGACAGCATATCTTTATAGTCCTGCAGGTATTCATTATAATGCGGATCCGTTTTTGGCAATATGCTTAACACTCTTACCAATGCAGCTACCACCCAACCATTTCCCCGGCTCCAGTAACAATCTTCACCGTTAGGTTCTTTGTACGGCGGATCAAAATCTTTATCTCTCCACCAGAGATGATCGGTAGGATTATACAAACCATTATCTCCATGTTTATGTTTTGTATAATAATACATCTCATACATCCGGTTAAAATAACTGGTATCATTATACAGTACGCCTAACCTCACAAACACCGGCATCGCCATTTGTAATGCATCGACCCATGACCAATCATCAATCTTCGGCGATGATTTCATATTATCCATGCAGGTTTTTATATCCTTTATTCTTTCTTCTTTTTTATCTATTAAATAAAGATCAATATAGGTCTGCCCACAACATTGGTTATCCGCATTGCGAACCGCCACGCCACCCCATAAACCCCATTTATGACTTTCAGCCCATTGCACTGCATAATCATAATAAGATTTATCAGGATGAACATTGTATAAAGCCATCAGCCCTTCATAATAAACCGCTCTTGTCCAGAGATTGCTGGGACGTTCCTTACCGACAAAAGTTGGCTTACCCGGATCGGCGTATTTACTCATGAAATAACCATTCGCTTTCTGCATCACAGCTATGACTTCATTTTTCTTTGGAAGATTTTTTGTAGCCGTACATCCATAAATAAAAATCGTATAAGCAAGAGCATATATTATTTTCTTAACAATCATATTTAAAAATTTAGGTAATTAGTTTTTATAAACCTGCAGCATTAATTTCTTAGTAAATACGTTTCCAGCTTAGCTGGTTTTATTCTCCTGATGGCTTCAATAACGATACCCGCATTTAGTTTTCCTCCTTCAAGGTTTGTATGCGTATGATCAGCCGGGAAAAATGTTGCTACTTTTTCTGCGCCCAGTTCTTCATATTTGATGGCTACTATTTTATTCAGGTCGATGAAATAAGTGCCTTCTTCTTTTGCCACTTGCTGCGCCCAACCACTATAACTATCCATTGATTGAATCACTTTGCCATCTTTCCAATCATTGCGCGGAATGGGAGAACAGACAATAGCGATGGCGCCTTTTGCTTTTGTTCCTTTGATATACTTTCTCATATACCAGCCATACGTGTGCACTGTCTCTTTCATTTTCCTTATCGGGTTATAAATTTCCGTGCTGTCATCGCCGGTACCTTTGATGGTACCTCTTGCCCTTGCTGTATCATCCAACGCCCCTCCATCGTTATGACCGAATTGCATAATAACATAATCGCCTTGTTGCACCGTAGCCATTATTTTATCCCACCTTCCTTCAGTTATAAACGTGCGGCTGCTCCTACCACCAATCGCCTGGTTACTGACACTGATTTTTGTCGTATCAAAATAATCAGCGATGAAACTGCCCCAGCCCCATTGACTATTACTACCAGTGCCATCACCGTTGCGAACGGTTGAATCGCCGATAATATAAAAAACCGGTTTGGTTTTTATATTTATGAATGCCGCCGCTGCTATTAGGATCAATAATAAACCAATTAACTTTTTCATTGTATACCGGGTAAAATTATTTTAATCGTTCCTGTTCTTCAATGGCGCCTGCCGCCTTTTTCTCTTCTGTTTTATTTGAAATATCGAGTTTCATATCATTAAAGCTCCAACCTTCGGTAAATTCCATCGTGCCTAATACAGCTGCGGCTACATAGCAATTGGTAAAATTAAAATTTCCAATTTTTGATTGGGGCAGCCCGGCTACTTCAAATGCCTTTTGCGCATTGGTGATCTTAACATTATTAATATAAAAATTACGGGCATAGGGAATTCCTTTTTCAGCCGGTGTTACTCTTTGCAGCAATGCTTTCCAATGTTGCGGTATGGAATCATAATTATAACCTTTCGGCAATTCACTATAACTATAAGCGGGATACCAGTTTAAATTAAATTGATACGCATTGCGAACAGAATCGAGAACAGAGTTAACGAAATAAACATCTTCCACTGTTCCGCCTCTCGTTGTCGCTGATTTAATTCGCAAACCGTTATCAGTATGTTTGGCGAACAAATCGGTACAATAAATATGTCTTATACTTCCTGAAGTTTCACTACCCAAGGTGACGAGACCTGCGCCGCAACGGGCAATACATTTTCTTATCACGACATACTCTGTTGGTTTATTGACACGCAATCCATCCCAATCCCTTCCTGCTTTTAAACAAAAGTTATCATCATTGCAATCAATATCGCAGTTCTCGATTAATACCCAGCTTGATGAATCCACATCAATACCGTCCGTGCTGGGGCCGCTGCCGTCTTCATTGTTTTTGATGGTTACGCCATCAACAGTAAGGTTATGGGAATATAATAATTGTACTGTCCAAAAGCCTGCATTTTTAAAAGTCAATCCTTTTAATGTAACATGGGATGAATTCTGCACTAAAAATGTTCTTACTCTTTTCGCATCATAATCCACTACCCAGCGAAGGCCTTTTGTATCGTACTCTTTTCGCATGGTCCAATATTTATCCCAGCAGAATTTTCCTCTTGCATTAACGATTCCTCCGCCGGTTACTGCTGCATTGCTGACATCGATCACATTGATCAATGCGGCAGGCCATGTTGTTTCTATTCCCGCAATGCGGGTAGCAATTTCAGGATAATCAGAAAAGCTGGTAGAACCCAGCAATAAAACATCTTTATCAATTCTTAAATGAACACCGGCTTTTAAAAAGATCGAACCGGAAACATAAGTGCCCGGGAAGAATATAACAATGCCACCTCCTTTCTTTGCACACTCATCAATAGCTGACTGGATGGCCTTTGTTATAACTTTTGATGTATCGCTTTTCGCTTTGACCGTATATATTTTTTGCCCGGATGGAAATTGTTCTGCACCGGCTTTGCTGACCCAACCAGGTTGGGAATAAGAATAAATGGATAAAAATAAAACAACTGTTAAAGCGAGAGGAAAACGAAACGGCATAGCGATCAGTTAATCCTGAAATGTACACTATATCAATAGCGCCGGCATCCTGATGTATCCTGAAAATCCTATTTCATAAAAAACCATGCTGCAGGAACAAAGTTTTATGGGCCCGGCTGCAGTAACACAGATCATCGTCCCTTGCGTCGCACTCTTCATCTTCCTGTTCTCTACTGAGCATATGTCGAAGTACCAGCAATTGCGTTCGCCCCGATTACTATCGGGAACCGAAGTTGAAGGGCTCACTCCTGTAGTGTATGATCTCAACTCCGAAGGAGTTACATGTTTATAGAAAAACGCAACAACGAACATACGACCCCTTCGGGATCGCATCGGTTAATGAACCTGATTCTATAAACATCTGATCCCTTCGGGATCATTGACCAGTATAACAAACTGTACTTCGAAAATGCTGAATAGCGAACGGGAAGATGAAGTCCAGATAGTTATCGGGAACGACACCCCGACAAAAATCGGGGTCTTCGACAATTGCTGAATAGAATTACCGAACGATGAAGTGAGTGACACAACAGGCGATGATAGTAGCAATTCAGTTGGGCAAATAAAAATTTGTTTGGCTTTATTTTTATATCAGCAAACTTTGATCATTTCTATCCCGAGCAACAAACTTAATTTTTCCAGCTTCGTTGCAATATGACCAACGCCAATCGCACAATGATGCGCCGGGCCATGTTTGCACCATTCATTCATGAATTCTTTTATTGATAAAGAAAATTTATAACGGCTGTTGGTGTTGCCTATCTGGAAAATCGGGCCTTTGACCGATTGCGCTTCGGCAACGAGCAATTTTAATTTTCCATCGTTGCTTTCAATAACCGATAATAAAGTGACGGGGCCATTTTTTACTTTCATCTCAACCGATAACCCTTTGCCGGGTTTACCATGATACACGCCCAGCGGTTTTAATAATGGTTTTTCATCCGCGATGGCGAGATGACCCGGTCCATCGTGACCCATCAATATAATGTCATCCTTAAAATCCATTCCATAAAATTCCGTGAATGATCCCCCGGCATCAAAAAGATCCATGATCTTCATGGCCTGCACATTTTTTACTTCGTATTCTCCCGCAACCGGTATATGCTTCGCTGTTAAAATAGAATTGCCAGCGATAACCGATGAAATGAGATTTTCATATTCGTTGCCATTATTCCCTTCATAATAATAACAGAAGGAACCGAGACGGAAATGATCCACCATTTTATCCAGCGCTACCGCTGTGCGTGCCGCACGTTGGATTTCTTCTTTCGGACATTCATCCAACACATTAAATTCCCGATAGATTTCTTCTGTCTTTATTGCGATTTCTTTTTCCGTAACTGTTTTATGAAAAGCAGCGAGGTCGCACATTTCGATATGCTGGTAATAACAACCGAAAGTGGACGATTGCAAGGTGATATCGGAATAAATATCCAGCATACCATTATAATAATGCCCGAGCAACCCTACCCTGTTTTGCGACAAGGCAACCGTAACAGCAGCGGCCTGTACCCATTCATTTATTTCTTTCCATGTTTCTTCATCCTGTAAATGTCCCGTTACCTGGTGAAATTTTATTCCCGAACGATTGAAGACATTCGCAATTTCCGGAACGGCGCATGCCTGGCAATTGGCGAGCCATTCGCCTGTCATCAATCCACGGTCGCCGAGATTATTAAACCATTCATAATCGATGGAAGAAAAAGGTTGAATATTTAAAATAACAACAGGCAGTTTTGTTTTTTTGCACAACAGGTAATACCGTAGCGGATAACGCATATGTTGATACATACAGGAAGATAACAGACACGTCTTCTTTTTTAAAAAGATCAGCAGTGTCCCTTGCTTTATCAATGGTATCAACAAGGCCGGCGTTTACAACCTGTACATTATTTCCTGCTATCTTATTTGCAATTTCACTTTGATAGCCTTCCAGGCGTTGTTTTAAACCTTTGAATTGCGACCAATACGTTTCGAGACCGATGCCGAATAAGCCAATTTTTAATTTGTGTTTTTCATTATTCATAGCGACTATTTAGCTTAAAATATTTTTTTCAATCCTTCCCATTTTACTTTCCAGGTTCCGTCTTTAGGAATGCCGGGTTGATTTATTGTTGAATGATCATAGCCTGCGCACATCATCGCTACGGCGCTGAGCAGGCCGCCGTTGCCCGGCAGGTAAATGGTTAAGCGTCCATCCTGGTAATTATGTCCATTTAATAAATAGGTATTCGTTTGCACCGGCATGAATAAAGCATCAATCGCTTTTCCGGGTTTATTCAATCTCGTCGCCGTCATTGCAGTTAATGGAAAATCCCAGCCCCATGTTTCTTTCCATTGCCAAACATCCCAGACCAAATCAAATGTTTTTTTCATGACAATTGTATCCAATCCATCAGCAGCAGGAATAGATGCGTAGGCGGCGAGAACTGCCGGGTGATCCGTCAGGTATCTTGAGCCGGGAGTATAACAATCGGGAGTACTTTCGGTAGCGAGGTACACACCATTCTTCTCTGGTAAAGGTGCAAGTTTATTAATAATAGTATCCCATTTTTTATTTCTAGGCATTCCTGATCGTATGCGCCATTGCTGTGCAATATTCAATGCCCAATGCCAGTATGCTAATTCGTATGTTGGATTAAATGTAGTGACCGCATCAAAACATTCCTGGGCGGGAATTAATCCTTTTCCTAAATTATATTTTTTTGTCGCGGCATTATAAGAAGGAAACGATGCCATGAAATCCGCTGTCGCAAATACGAGGTCTTTGTATTTATTTAATATGCTTTTATCTTTTCTATCACGATAGAGTAATTCCGCCATGTAAATAAAATGCGGTTGCTGCCAGATAAGAAAAGAACCAACTGATGATGGCGCTTCGCCACCTTGCGGGTCTGTCATCTTTTGCCAGCGTAACCCATCAAAACCCTGACGCTTCGCAATTTTTTTCGCTTCTTTCGCAACGCTGAAATACCAATCCATACTTTTTTGTAACAACTCCGTTCTTCCCCATAATGCGTAGTGAACAGCATGCCACCAATGCATTTCCAGATGCGGTCGCCCATACCAACTGTTATATGTCAACCCTGTTTCCTGTGGGGGAAAACCCGATGCTTCCTGCACCTTAATTAAATATTGTGAAAGAATAATACGTCGTTCCAGTTCAAATGCTTTCGGGTTCGTGCTGCCATTGAAATCAATAGCGCCACCGCTTTGCCAGAAGCGTTTCCATTCTTTTATACTATTGGAACTTATTTCTTTAAATCCAGTTGTTACAGCCTTCTCAAACCTCTTCGTAAACTGGCAGGTGAGTTCATAACTATTATTTTTTACAGACTGGGGCGTTACTAAAAAATAATGTTTGTCTTTTTCTTCAAACAAAGATGTGCCCGACCAGAAAAGATTGACGTCGTAATTGCTTGTATCAAGCTTTCTTTTTATAAAAGCGCTGTTATATCCTTTACTTGCTATTGAAGAATGTGACTGGTTACTATTCCATGTAATTCCTTCATCTTTAAATTGTCCATTGGGATAAGGGAAACGGACTCGAACACTGATCCTTTTCTCATTCAACAAGGACGATTCTATTTTAAATACTACTTTATCAGAATAAGGATCGCAGGCTGTCATTACTTTTACAGGAATATCTTCAACAGTAAACGAACTTGTAATGATACCCGTCCACATGTCCAGTTGCTGGTCAATATTTTTTACGTCATTTATCCCGGCCAATGAACCATCCCGCTTTTTTATTTCTAAACCAATATTTCCTAATTGCAGGCGATGGGGATTGACCCGGAAATATTCAACAGCTTGTTTGTTTCTTTCGGGCTCTCTTATTTGAACGGGGTAAAGTATTTTTCTTCCTTCCAGTTCATATTCTTTCAATGTTTCTTCAAAGCGGAAATTATTTGTATTCGGGAAACTATGCCAGCCCCATTCAGATTGTGTTCCCAGCGGAATTCCTTTTGCATAATACTCGGGGAAACTTTGCATGCCTGTGGCATCAACGGTGAAAGCAAATTGCCCGTTGCCGACAGTCAGCGATGATAATGAATCGATCGTTGTAACATGAACCGTATGCCTCCGAACAACTTGTTCACGATTGATAGGTTGCGCCAGCAAGGCAAATGAGTAAAAACAAAAAAATATAGCAAGAATTCTTTTCATTGGCATCATTAAAACAAATCGTTCACTGGGGCATGGTAAAATTTTGTTCCTAATCCTTTGGCTTGGGGAGACCAAAACAGAAATACAATGTTCGTTTTTTTATACCATTTATAATTTTTTCATTTTATTGAACCGGCGTTAATGTTACCGGCCCTGACAACCCCGAAGGCAAAGGCTCCCATGCTGATGCATCAAATATTCCATTCTTCGCATTCTCCTTTCTTCTCGCCGGCATATTGGTATTATAAAATATTTTCCAGGGAATTTTATTTTTATCCATATAAATGATACGGTTGGCCATCAGGTTGGCGACAATAATTTCAAGTCTATTTGTTTGTTGAAATGCGGATGCAGCTATTACAAATTGAAAAGTCGGCCCGATCAATGTAGCTATCTTTTTCCCATTCAATATCACTTCCGCTGTTTCGTTTACTTTTCCTAAATTTAATATGTAGCCGGACGCATTGCCTGCCGGTTTGTTAAAGGTGATGGAGTATTTCGCAGTACCTGAAAAATTTTTTACATCATCTCCTTTCAATGCTGTCCATGAATCCAATTTACTGGTTGTAATTTTTGTAGGAAGTACGGGACCTCCATCTAAAAATTCAATTGCCCATTCCCCCGCTATTGGTACAGATAAGCCAGCGATATTTTTATACGGGAAATTTTCTCCTGTCTTATTAGAGTTGTAAGTGCGGACGATGAGAGATTCAAACGGCTGCAGTTCTATATACACTTCAAATGGTTCAGGTCTTACTTTCTTTTTCAATTGTGCAATTCCTTTTTCACCCGTTGCAGGATTGAATAATGCGGCACTTGTCGCACGCATCTGTAATGCCACCCATCCATCAAAAACTTTGCCTGTATTATTTGTAATAAAATAAGTAAGGCCGTCATTATTTTTCCTCCGGGTGAATTGTAATCCCTGCTCTACCATTGATTCTTTTCTTATACGAGCTTTCATTAATAGCGCTTCGAGATCATCACCTTTAAAAAAAAATTCTTTGCCCGCAACCGCCTGGTTCAATAAAGTTTTTAATTTCTCTTCTCTTACTTCCAAATTCGTCATACCGGGAACTGAAGATGGTAAATTTTTATAAAATAAAACCTTTGCTCCTTGTTTTGCTAATACAAGCAACTTTTCCATGCTCTTTTCAGGGATTAATTTATTAGCAGGCAACAAGATGGTTTTATATGTATTTCCCGCGGAGATAATATTATTATTCGAAAAAGTAAACTGCTGCAATTGCCTGTCGGAAAAAAAATCAAAGCTATAACCATTCTCCAGCATCCATTTTGATACATGTTCAAAATCCGTATTCTCAAAATTCCTTTCCATACCATCGAAATGCTGTAATAAAGCCGTACCCGGCTCCGAATACCGGTCGGCAAGCGGGTAATATAATAATACATCATTGTCCGGCTTACCCTGCTGTAAAAAAGATTGCACCCTCGTAATGTATTCATTCAATGCATGAAAATCTTTCCATTGCGGGTTGGTCGGTTGAAAATGAACCGCCGCATAAAATAGCCAGCCGGGCCATGGCGCATCTTTTGGTGAATAGGCCGTACCGTGATAGAAAATGTGATTCACCCCACCGAGAAAATAAAGATCAATCGCTTTTTTTACATCACCCCATGAAGAAAGAAAATGTTCGTTCAGCCAGGTGGCGGATTCGGAAGAAACTAATTTTTTACCGGTTACGTTCGCCGCAGATGTCGCAAACTTGAAACGAAGTATATCCGTACCTTCTGTTTCAGGAATGTCAACTACACTATACAGATCTAAGGTATTCGCAGGAGATCCATGCGATTGATTACGTACTATCTTTCCTTTTGATGTTCCCCATTTTTTCCATTCTTTAGTAAAATTTTCCAGTATCAACTCATCAATTACGGAACGGTAATCATAAATCACACGGCTATTCTTTTCCGCATTATCTTTTCCAAACAATGCGGGCAACTGGTCCTGTAGTAAATAACCTTTTCGTTTTTTAAATTCAGCGAATAAATTTGATGTCCAGTTTCCTTGTCCCCTTGCATCATCTACTTCATAGGAATCATTAAAGAAGCCCCGCAGGTAAGAAAGATCATATCCTTTAAACGCCTGGTCAAATTTTTTAAAATAATTTTTAGCGGCGGCAGCGGAAAAATGATCAATCGCATAACCTTCGCCGCCGGGAGCGGCCCTTTCCACCATTTTTCCATGCAGGCCTTCGAACAAAGCATAGAGTGTCCATTTACCTTTTACTGACGGAGCTGTCCAGTTCAGTTTTCCATTCGCATCAACTGATGATGTAAGATCAACGGTTGTTATACCATCCGCATACCCGATCAATGCTTTCAATGGTAATTTACCGGGGTACTGGATTTGATCGAGGGCCAGCGCCTGCAAATTCTTATTTATATATACAGGTTTTAATATCGTATCAATAGCGGCGGGCTTGTTATTTGCCGTTCGCACCAGCGCTTCACTGTTGTATTCTATTGTATCTTTTAATTGCTCACCACCGTTCAACGAATATGTTTTATAATAAATCGTTTTACCCGCATCTTTATCAGTGACCCATGGCCCACCGAATGGCCAGCCTGTCGCATTCGCTAAATCAACTCCCAGTTTTAATCTTTTGGATTCATTCAATGTATGCTGCAGCATCTGCATCCATTGCGGTGATAAGAAATCAATGAACTGCTTTTCATACCCTTCTACTCCATAAATAGGCGTTACCTCTACGCCACCTAATCCTGCTTTCTGGTATTGCTCCAGGTTCCATGTCAAATCTTTTTTATTTACTGCGCTTCCCTCCCACCACCACCTTGTCCATGGTTTGGTGGTTTGTGTAACGGGAGGCCAGTTTAATTGCGCATGAATAAATGATACACTAAAAAAAGTAATACCTGCAATCAGTAGTTTTTTCAATCTTTATATTTTATTGTCAAATGGTAATCTTCTTAAAAATGCTGACACTTCGACAATGCTCAATGGCGAACAGAACGATGAACGGAGCGTCGCAATCCCGCACATGCGGGAATGATCGTCCGCAGGATGCATAGCACCGCAGCCCGGTACAAAAAAATCATTCGCACATGTGCATGTACAATCCTTCTGCTACCAGCTTAATTTTACTAACGAAACCCCTTGCCTTGGTAATTGAATTCCAATTTCTAACTTATCCTTTGCTTTTAATTGAGACGGCTTATTCATCATTTGTAATTGTCCCGCTTTTTCCAATGCTACTATCTGCTCCGCGGTAGGATTTTGCGGCGAGCCCATTTTCTTCCATACTTCATAAGAGTTACTGTGTTCATTATCGATGCGGTATTCAGTAACTGTAACAGTTCCGTTAGTCAACCCGGTTACATTTAGCGTAATTTCTTCCGCAGTTGCCTGCTTATCTTCATCATGATAATTCCAAACCATGATCGTCGCTGACTTTTTATCTTTCGCGGCGATAGCGCCGATATCGGTTTGTTTGCGTACGCTGGAATCAACAAATGTTTTCAGGTCATACATACGGTCGCCACTTACCGCCACACGTTTTCCTTTCATCATACCAAACATGCGGAACACATTCAATACCGGTTTGTCAACACCATTGGTCGCAAGGTCACGAAAACCCGCAAACCACGGTTGATCTTCAAATTCAAATGACCATGAAACGGCGCCCGTAAGATTTACTTTATGTTCATCGGCCAATAAATATTTTCGGGCAAATGATGCGGCTGTATAGCTTGAATACATCGTGCCATTACGATAAGCATTTTCAGGATTAGTGTTCATGCCGCAGGCGGCGCAACCTTCCGGATCGGATTCGCCAATCACCAACGGAATATTTTTCAACGTAGGAAATTCATTCACCACCTGCATAGCATCTCTTATATTCCGCATTTGCGTACCCACATTCATCACTACGGTTCCATTCACTACACGGGGCTGTCCTTTTGCATGAAACAATACCATATCCAAGGGCGAACCAATTTGGCCTGTTGCATAGTTGGTATCGGAGATACAATGTTTAAGAAATGCCCTGATAAAAACCGCGCCACCACCCGTCGCATCACATCCGCCGATCCTCGCCGTCGGCAATGCTTTTCGCAAACCATCCGCCGCATAGTCATACATTTTACAATACTCCTGCACCGTGCCCTGCCAGTAAGCGATATTCGGTTCATTCCAAACTTCCCACCACCAGCTTTCCACTTCCTTTTTTCCATACCGCTCCACGCAATGCTTTCCCCATTGATAAATTAATTCTTTCCATTTATTATAATCATTCGGTGGATAGGCCCAGCCGGTATAAATTTCCCTGTACGGAACACCGGGTTTCCATTTATGCTGGTAAGGTTGTGGTTTGGAAGAAAGCGCTTCCGGCATAAAACCAATTTGCGCCAACGGTTTCATTCCACGTTGTATATACGTATCAAAAATGCTATCAACAATTTTCCAATTATAAATAGGTTTACCCGAAGCATCTTCTGTATACGCATTGGTAGATCCCCATTTCAGCGCAGGCGTTCCATCACCGGTCGTTAATAAATTATGTGCCCGGACAAACACAGGTACCGGGCTTAACACCGCTATTTCAGACAATAATTTCTTACCGTCTTTCATATAAGTATAGTTCGGCTCATCATAACCAAACCATGCCCAGATAGGCTTCATTTCCCCTACTTCTTTTTTAAAATCAACGTTAATAACGGCTTTTTGGGAAAAAGCCGAAGAATAAAAAAGTAATAGGACAAGCAATTGTTTCATATTAGTAGTTTTGTTTTTGATACGAGCTTTGTTTTTGTTACCGGCTGTAGTTTTTCATGGCATCGGCTGTTGCGTCGCACTCTTCATCGTTCCATTTTCATGGCATCTAAGGCCTCATCCCTCTTATCCCTTCTTTTGTAAGAAAGAATCATCTCTTCAGTTGCCATCCGGTTTTGCCGAACTCACAAAAGAACTCTGTGGCCAATAAAATTTTTCAATGGGCAGTGGTTTCGCCGGATTATACATCGCAACATCTTTTTTAATAAACTTCGCCAATGGTAAATTTTGCTTTTGAATGCTGCTCACAATACACTCCGCTAATTGATAGGCTCCATAAGGGTTGAAATGCGTGTTATCTTTTAATTCCTCGGGCTGGTTAGGAAATGTATTCGCCGGGTAATGAACAAATGCCTTTACTGATTTTTCCACGCCCCAAGCCTCGTACAATGTTTTGCTCATGGCATTTAAATCAATCAATAAGACGTTCTTTTCTTTCGCCACCTGCCGCATCGCTTCCGGATAATCCGACAAGGTATTAATAATATGCCCGGTTGAATCAAAATTTCTTCTGTGCATAGAAGTAACAAGTACAGGGATCATTTTCCTTTCTCTTGCAGCAGCGATCCATTCTTCCAATGTTTGTTTGTAGGTAGTAAAAGGATCAAGATGGGTGCTTCCCGGTTTCTGATCATTATGTGCAAATTCAATAAACAAATAATCGCCGGGCTTTGCCATGCTCCATATTTTCTCCAATCTTCGTTCTCCTTTGAATGCCAGCAATGTTTCACCAGATTCAGCATAATTCGCCACCACAACTTTAGATGGAACTAAAAACTGCGGAAACATTTGTCCCCATGCGGCCCATGGTTCACGGTCCTGGTCAACGACCGTCGAATTTCCTGCAAGAAAAATAGTAGTGCCGTTTTTATTCGGTGTGATCTCTACTGCACAAATTTTCGGTAATGAATCATTAAATTCTATCGTCAGCATGTTATCCCAATGCAAATAATTTATTTCTCTTGGCTTTAATCTTATTTTATTAACGACATCGCCTTGTGCATTCCTGATTAAACTGTCCCGCACATGCAAGGTAAAAGCTTGCGTAATTATTTTACCATATGCTGTACGGATATTCTCCAGCATCAACCGCCTGTTCTCTACTCTTACCGTTGTCGCTGATTTACCTTTCGTATCGCCCAATAAAAGTTTAATATCATAATTACCGCCAGGAAGCTTCACCGAAAAATAAAATGGTTTGTCACCGGAAATAAAATCTGATGTTATTCCATTGCCACCTCTATCAACCGATTCAACTACTGACCCCTGGTCAAAACCATAGCCGGTTTGATAATTAAATTTTGTCGCGGGGGTTATGGCAATATATCCTGGCACTGCTTTACCAGAACCGAAATCAAATTTGTAAGAAGCTTGCGCATTCAATAAATGATGAGCACAGAAAAAAAACACTAAAAATAATAAGCATCGCAGGTTCTTCCTATTATTTTCAGTCACGTTCATCACCCATTCATTTATAATACTGCAACGCACTATCATTTATTTTAAATGGATCTTTTTCTACCAGTCGGTATATTTCAGCGCCTGCGAGCAAAACCGGTCCGTATCCATGCGCAGCAAAAACATTTACGGGGCGATGATAATAAAATGCAGGGTCAAATGCCATTCCTGTTCCTACACAAGTTCCTTCCACCTGACCCATTGCGTTGATCTTTTTAGTTACGGCATTCCATGCCAGCATTGCCATAGGGGCATAAGCAACAGGATCTATCCATCCTTTATTACAGCCATGTGCTATACAATATGCATAAATCGCCGTTGCGGAAGTTTCCAAATAAGAATCAGTACGGTCAAGCAACTGGTGCCAGAAACCGGAACCCGATTGGTAAGATGCAAGGCCGGCGACATGTTTGCGGAATTGTTCGATTACATATTTATAACCGGGATGACTTTCCGGTAATACATCTAGTAATTCCGTTGCGGCCATCAATGCCCATCCGTTCGCTCTCGCCCACCTGAATTCCGGATGGACCGCCATATTTTCTACCCATCCGTGCATATAGACACCCTTTTCTTCATTGAACATTCTTTGCGTAAACTGTTTCACCTGTTTTACCGCATCATCAAAATATTTTTTTTGGCCGGTTAGTTTTCCCATTTGCGCTAATGCAGGAACACCCATATAGAGATCATCTAACCATAATGTATTTTTTTGCGGACGGTTGCGGGCAAGTGTCCCGTCATTAAGCCTGTATTCTTTATTAGCGATGAAATCAATATAATTATCAATAACCGGGCGAAGACCAGGTGAGTTTCCATTGCGTGCTACTTTTATCATCGCGGCGCAAACAGCACCTGCATCATCCAATGCACGGGGGTTTATTGGCTGGGCGAATAAATCTTTCCTGCGGATATATTCAACAGTGAATTTCTCTTTTACGGCAGGTAGCCATTTTGATATGAAATCAAATCTTGTTTTGACATAATCAGCATATTGCTGATCGCCGGTGGTTTCCGCCGCTCTTAGCATACCAGCATAAACAACGCCCCATTCATAACTCGTTATACGAAAATCTTTTTTTTCTATGACCGTATTCGTATCCAGGTCCGCTATATTTTTTATTTCCGCACCTGTTACTTTATTGATCATCCTTGCAGGGGTTACTGCATCGAGATAATGAAATAATTTATCAAGAAAGCCTTTGATTTCCGGCTGTGACATAATCTTATAAGGAACAGGATAATCAGGTTGCAGGGCATGCAAAGGAGAATTTACATCATTTTTTACGGGAGGAGATGTTTGAGAATATAAATTTGTTACACCCGGCAGCATCAACAAACAAAATACAAGGTAACGGGAAAGCGATAAGAAAAAAGATGATTTCATATAGCGTGGCAATTGAACCTTTTAAAGTTACTGATTAGTCTTCCCTTTTCATCCTGTTCCGTCCTGTAATTTACTAACGTCTTATAATGAAGAATGGCGTGTCATAGACATGACCGCCATTCTGTTTGTACTGCTTTGTTGTATATGAAAAATTAATAGCCGGGATTTTGCATCGCTTGTTTTTGTGTCGCTGTTAAGAATACTCCACCGGATTGTATACCATCAAGAAATGTTTGAGGAATTGGTCGCAGCAAATGATAGTCTTTAATATTGGGAGCTGCATCCGGGTTAAACGCTTTAGCACGGGCCACCAATGTTTTTGTGCGGGACAGATCCTGCCAGCGTAAATATTCACCGGCAAGCTCACGGGAACGCTCATCCAGCAAGAAACACATCATCCTGTCATAAGGAGTAGTATAACCCAGTGTGCTGATGATGTATTCGTCCTGGGCAGGTAAAGTTGAAATACTTGCAACAGATAAACTGGTTGCAGTACTTGGTGGGGCTAATAAATTAAAATTATTTGATTCGGCATAAGAATTCTCCGCCATGTAAGCCATAGGCAGTCCTCCCTGCAAAGTTGCATTGCTGGCACCACCACCATCATAATACGCTACCCGATTTTCTCCGGCCTGGTATTGCGCCCTTGTTCTTACGGCATTAATATAAGGTAATGCATCAGCGTATGCACCCGTACCTAAAGCAGCCAAACGTATTTTCGCTTCGGCGGCGATTAAATATGTTTCGGCACTACGGGCCAGCGTAATATCACGAAGACCATCTATATCATTAAAACCACCTATACGGGAACCATCAAAAAATTTACTTAAAGAAGGAAAACGTACATCTTTAAATAATGCAGTATCAAGTACCGCATTATTGGGATAAGCTACATAAACGTTCGCAATCAACCTTCCATTTCTTGTATACGTTACACTATTTTGTAATTGGCGATTATTAAATACCCTTGGATCTCCGGCCCCGGGCTGATTGATTATATACATCACACCTACATCGCCATTAACATAAGTATATGCAGGAGCGGGAGGAGTAGTTGACCCAGCCTTATTTACCAAATTCTTCGTTCTAAAACTTTTCCAAAACCTTGAATCATTTACTAAATCGTACACCCTGTACATAAAATAATTAGTAGCTAAGCGGCTAAATGGCCTGCCACCACTAACGTCCCTTTGCATAAAAGGTATATCCTCGTAACGGCTTCCGAAATAGAGATGCTGTTGGTTAACCCCGCTGGCAGAAGCATCGGTCGTAAACTGTGCAGATAAAATTATTTCGCTCAATTTTTCATTTGCGCCATCAGGGGCGGTATATTTCCATAAATCACCAAAGTTTGGCGCCAATGAATGATTGGCGATAACCGCATCGCACAAAGGCGCAATAGCAGCCAGGTCGGCAGCTTTGGTAGTGCTATTCCATGAGTCATTTATTTCACTCGCCCGGCTTAAATATGCTTTAGCCAAAAAATGTCCGGCTGCATCTTTGGTTATTTTTGCAGGAGCGCCTGTATTAGGCAAAAGTGTATAAGCCTGGTTAAAATCGCTGATGATTTGCGTAAATACATCTTTAGGGGCAGCACGGGTAAACTCTAATTCAACAGTTGTGCTGGGCGTAGTTTTTAGAGGCACAGCGCCATACTGGCTTACCAATCTTAAATAACTATAGGCACGGAAAAAATAACCTTCGCCCAGCGCTATTTTCTTAATGGCATCAGTAGTGGATGCGCTGGCAGTCGCATTTTGTATTATAAGATTTGCATAACTTATTCCTATGTATAAATTATCCCACTGTGCATTGGCGGTAACGGTATTGCTGTTAATAGCGGGAACAATAGAAGCCAGCGAATTACCATAAGAAGTATATGCTATGTTTGAGTTGTCGCCCCCAACATGAAATTCATCGGTACCATAGGCCATGTAAGCAAAGGCAAATTCGCCATTAAACGGCTGGCAAAATACGTGATGATAGGTGCCGTTTACCAATGATTGTATACCAGCGTCAGTTTTAAAAAATTCTTCGCTCCTTGCTGTTTTAAGGGTTTCATCCAGGAAAGTTTTTTTGCAGGAGACCGCCATTAAAACCGCACTAATCGCTATAATTATAAAAATTTTATTCTTTTTCATACTTCAATGTTTTGTTTTTTTAAAATGCAGCGTTTATCCCAAGCGTAAAGCCCCGGTTATAATTAAAAGAAACCGCATCCATATCCATGAATTTGATTTTTGAGAAAAGCATTCCCGGGTTAGCCGCCTGCACATATACCCTCAAACTAGACATCGTCAGTTTCTTTAAAAGTTTCGAATCAAGCGTATATGATGCCGAAATGTTCCTGATTTTTATAAATGATGCTTTTTGAAATCCTAATGAGCCAGAATAAAGATCACCGGTACCTGTAGAATAAATTGGTTTTTGATATTCCGCATTCGTATTGTTTTCCGTATAATAATTTAGTGACCGGGTGCTGGCCCTGGCCACCATCGCCTCACCACCCGTATTATACATGTAGTTTAAGCGACCATATAAAAAGATGGACAATTCGAAATTTTTATACGTAACCCCATTTGTCATACCCACTATCCACCGGGGCCGGGTAAATCCTATAACAATACGGTCGTTATTCTGATCTATTTTATAATCACCATTTTGGTCTACAGGCTTTACATTTCCCGGAGAAAATTTACCCGTTGGCAGGTTAGCATTAAATTTATTCATTTCCACTGCATCAGCTACCTGCCATAACCCATTCGCCCGGATACCATAGATGACGCCAATTGGCTGGCCAATAAACCAGTTATTTACAATATCATCCTGTTTGCCGGTTGATAAAGAAACAATTTCATCTTTTTGCCAGGAAGCATTGAATGTTGTTGTCCATTGAAAGTTTTTACCGGTCATATTCACTGTATTGATATTGATATCAATTCCCCGGTTCGCCGTTTGCCCGATGTTTTGGAATGTAGTTAAATAGCCGGTAATTGGCGGAACACTTCGATTCATTATTAAATCCTTAGTTTTTGATTTGTATACATCTATTACACCGGAAACACGCCTGTTGAATAAAGAAAAATCAAGCCCGATATTGTATTGTGTTGTTTTTTCCCATCCAAGTTCTTTATTTGGATAAACAGTATTAGGAATAGACCCGGCAGTAATCGCACTTAAAAAAGGATAGAATAAAGGTGAAGTACCACCTAATGTTTGATAAGCACTAACGGCTGAATTTCCCGTAACTCCCACCCCAACACGGAGTTTTAAATCGTCAACCCAATTTATACTTTTCATAAAATTTTCATGACTGATACGCCATGCTACCGCGGCACTTGGAAATACTGAATATTTATTACCTGCTGCAAGTTGAGAAGCCCCATCCTGGCGGGCAGATACTGTTAACAAATACTTGTCATCAAAACTATAATTCAACCGGGCCATATAACTCAGTAATCGGGTTTCTATTAAATCAGCATTTTTAGTTATAGAAAGATTAGCAGCCGGGATAACGTCTTTATTCAGCGTATACCATCTTTGGCTTGCGAATGGAATACCGTTTCCTGCAGTTGTAGTAACCGGGTCAGCTGTAAATTTAGTAGTGCTTTGTAATAAGGTAAGGCCAAAACTATGCCTCTGTATTGTTTTATCATAATACAATAAGTTATCAAGGGTATAGGAAAAAGTCTGGCTTTTTTGCAGCGAAGCGGAACTGGTACCGCTGCTGGCGGACGATAATCCATCAATATACAATCCATTCTGAGATTGAGAAAAATCAGGGCCAAAGTTCATCCTGTATTTTAATCCTTTCAACACAGGATGGATGTTACCGAAATCAAGTTGTGCATATAAGCTACCAAAGGCACGGAGTGTTTTACGCTGGTCCTGTGTATAATTCCATTCATCTACTACATTCTTAAAGGCAACATCACCAGCGGGATAAAGAACCCTTGCACCCGTTGCATCATAAGGGACTGCATAAGTGTAAAGTCTTCTTGCCGATTCATAAATGCTTGTACCCGGAGAACCAACAAACGAACCAATTATCGCATTGGATTGTCCAAATTCCTGTACACTATTAGTTAGATTCATAGTAAGGCCCATAGAAAACCAATCGGTAGCCTGTACATCTACACTGGCTTTCCCGGAATACCTTGTAAATTTCTGACCAATGGAAGTGCCTTTATTATTTAAATACCCAAAGGAAGCATACGCTTTTATTTTTTCGGTACCACCGCTCACACTTAATGTATGGTCTTGTGTAAGACCCGTTTGAGATACAAGGTCTTTCCAGTCCGTAGTCGCCACTTGTGAGCCATCCCATTTGCCCCCGGCCCAGCCTTTCTCGATATTGGCCCAGGCGGCGGGATCACTGGTTGCTAAAAAAATAGTTTTATCATTAGCGATAGTAGGATTATCGCCCCTTGGATATACAGTCGGGTTTGAATAATAATAGGCCCAACGACGAAAATCTATAGCTTCCGAAGCCGTCATCGCCGGAGCCCTGTCTACTATCTTTTCAGTAGTAACAGCGCTGTTAAAGTTTAATTGTATTTTACCGGCTTTACCCTGTTTGGTTGTAACAATTACAACACCGTTCGCACCCCTTGATCCATATATAGCAGTAGCTGATGCATCTTTAAGTACATCTATTGCTTCTATATCGTTGGGGTTAATATATTCAATACCGCCTGTAGTTAACGCAATACCATCCACCACATACAGTGGGTTGTTGGATGCGGTTAAAGAACGTACGCCACGAATATTAATGCTTCCTACCTGCCCGGGGCGTTCATTGGAAGTAATATCCACACCGGCTATTTTACCCTGCATCGCCTGCAATGCATTGGTTACCGGACGTGACCTGATATCTTTCTGACTGATGCCGGCGATAGCACCGGTTACATCCTTCCTTTTGATAGTTGCGTAACCAACCACTACAACATCCGTTAAAGATGAAGTAGTACTCTCAATGGAAATGTTCACTTCGGATTTGTTATTAACGGCAACCTCCATGTCAAGATATCCAACTGATGTAATCACTAATCTTGAATTGCCTGAAGGGGCCATCAATGAATAAGAGCCATCAGCTACAGTAGCGGTACCTATGGCAGTACCCTTTACTTGCACCGTTGCTCCCTGTACAGGTTTCCCGGTTTCATCAAATACTTTACCGGTTACTCTAAAATTATTTTGTGAAAAAGAAATGTGAGGAAATACCAGCAGAAGTGTAATTACTACAAGGAATCTGCAAAAAATCGCTTTTTTCATCATATAGCAGGTTTAGTTTTAGAAAATCGTCGATTAAAACTAAACAGCCACTATAATTTATCATCCTGTTCTATCCTGAGATAGAAACCCTTTCTACGCAATCGTTCCCGGAACAAAGAGAGAAATTAGAAAAATAACGAGACAATAAGCAATTGGCAAGAGGTAGTGGTAAGAGACAAGGAGATGAGCAATTGGCAATAAGCACATCATCATTATAAACTGTGATCTACGAATAATATACAAGGTTCTGGCAAATGCTGAATAAAGAACAGGAGGATGAAGTCCCGATAGCTATCGGGAGAGACGCCCAGACAAACATCGGGGTTTTCGACAAATGCTGAGTAATGAACAGAACGATGAATGGAGCGTCGCAACGGAAGTTGATAGTAGCAATGCAGTCGGGCTACTAAATTTTATTAAAAGCCTGCGTGTATAATTTTAATTCAATAATATCGGAAGGCAGTGAATGCGGGTTCCATTTATCATGAATGGCGAGGGCGGCGCCTAATGCCGTGGATTGCGCAATGGTAGCGGCATACATTTCTTTGCCGGGATATAACGAGGCAAGCATATTCATGAAAAGAGGATTTTTGGAAAAACCTCCGTCAACAAAAATGCGTTTTACATTTGGAGTGATGACAAGGTTAGTGGCATCAAATTGCTTTTGCAAAAGATAAAGCATGAAATGATGGTAAGCTTCTTCATAGTTGCTATGCGTGATGCGACCGGGAGAAAAGCTAGTGGAATCATCAATTAATGACGGATCATAGTTCACCTGTTTATAAAATTGTAATGGCTTATTAAAATGTTCCGCAAGCAATTTTACCTGTTCATCATGTTCATGCCCGCCGAACAACCTCGATGCTTTTACAGGAACGCCTTTATAACTCATGTAACATAAACAATCCTGCTGCAACTCTGAAGTGGTAAGTGGTGACTGGTTAAATGGATTAAGTGTAATATTCCAGGTGCCTGTAGAAAGTAAAACAAAAGGTTCTTTAAAACTTACGAGGTAAGGTATCAATGCAGCCGAACTATCGTGCAGGCCGATACCGGAGATAAAAGAATGTTGCTGGTAAGAAGCAGCCAGCGTCTCTGAAGAAGGAAACAAGGGGGCCAGTTTCATTTTTACTCCTTCTTTTTCCACCCATTCATGATAATCATTTTTTATAAAATCCCATAAGCCGGTATGTGAACCGATGCTTGTAATATCTGACACCATTTTTTTGGTAACGAGATAACTTAAATACTGCGGCAGGTGCAATGCATAATGAATGTTCTTAAATATTTTTAACTTCTCGTACTTCATGCGGTAATAGCTGAAGGCCTGAGTTGAGACTACCGAGTACAGGTGATGCGGTTTGATGTGCAAACTTTTCCTCGCCACCATAATCTTCATAAAATTTTTTATGCAGTGGTGCGGGATATTTTTTTAAATAATTATATAAAGGAGTGAGTACGTCGCCTTCTTTATCTACATAAACAAAGCTGGCGCCGTATGCGGAATAATTGACGGCTTCAACAACAAATTCTTTTTTCTCCAATACTTCCTGCAGCGACTCGTATAGAGAAAGCCGTAATGCTTCGACATTTTCGCAGGGATCGCCATCTTCGTCCGTTATTTCATTGAAGCGGGCCGACTTTTCAAAAACAATATTGTATTGCTGATCAAAAAGAAAAAGTTTCTTGTTTGTTTTCCCAACATCGAAGACCGCTATGACAGGAATGGGTTTCATTACAATCCCGTAGCCACCGTTTTTTGTCCGCGGTCTTTGATAAGCCTCTCTCTTACTTTGATGTCACGGAATAATTGTATGGGATTTACTGCGGCTTTTTCCTGTAACCTCGCTTCAGCTACCAACGGTCTTACGTCGGTGCGATATGCAGCTTGTAAAATTTCCTGGGCCCCTGCTACATCATTTTTTTCCTGTGCTTGCTGTAATGATTTCCTGTCCAATATTAAGGCTTGCGCATAAGCGATCTGTATCGCTTCTACCGATTGCAACAAATCTTCCATCGGGTCTTTTACATTATGCGAAGCATCAATCATCCATCCTAAACCGTTAGCATGATCTATATTGAAGGCATCCATACCATCTACCAATTCATTAAAAATTAAAAATAACTGGTAAGGATTGATGCTGCCGACAGTGAGATCATCATCGCCATATTTGGAATCATTGAAATGAAAACCGCCGAGCTTGCCTTCGTTTAATAATAATGCGACGATCTGTTCAATGTTGGCGTTTGGTAAATGATGCCCGAGGTCAACCAATGTAAATGCTTTCGGGCCGAGCTTTTGTGCATATAATAATGACTGGCCCCAGTCCGCTACTGTTGTAGAATAAAAGTTGGGCTCGTACGCTTTATATTCTACAAACATTTTCCAGTCATCCGGCAATGCGGCATATATTTCTTTTAAACTTTCCAGTGTACGCTGAAATGCTTTACGGAAATTTAATTGGCCGGGAAAACAAGAACCATCGGCTAACCAAACGGTGATAGATTTTGAACCGAGCTCTTTACCATAACCGATCACTTCGATGTTATGATCTATGGCCTGCTGGCGGACAGCTTTATCAACATGCTGCAATGATCCGAATTTATAACTATGTTCCTGGCCGGACTGGTCCTGGAACGTATTGGAATTAACCGCATCGAACTTAAGGTTCAATTGCGCCGCCAGTGCTTTTATCGCTTTTGCATCAGAAGGAATATCCCATGATGGAATATGTAATGATATTGCGCCACTTGATTTATTCAACTGGTGAAGTAATCCTACATCTTCCATTTTTTCTTCAAGGTTGCCGGGCTCGCCACCACCGGAGAAACGGCCAAACCTTGTTCCGCCTGTACCCAACGCCCAACTGGGTATTGCTACCTGGAACAATTTTAATTTCTCAACAACTTTATCCGCATTGGAAATTCTTTCCGCAGTGAAGTCATATTCCCGTTTATGTTTTTTTGAAAGAGAATGATATGGTCATCTATTTTGTATTGGTCTATCAGCATGGCAATCGTTTAAAGGAGATAAAATACTTCTTTTAATGGCAGGCTAACCGGCGAATGATCAGGATTACTTTCCATGATATCTTTCATATAAGCCCACCAGCGTTTCATCACGGGATGTTCGGGTAATTTATCCAGCGCTTGTTATCCTCAATTTTAAGAACACCGAACAAATCGTTTGTTGATTCATCTAAGAAAATAGAATATTCACTGATGCCTGTTTCTTTTAATAATTGTTGCAGCTCCGGCCAAATGGCGTTATGCCTTTTCCTGTATTCTTCTTCCTGGCCTTTAAAAAGTTTCATTTTGAATGCGACCCGCTGCATCATGCGTTGTGGTTGTGGTGGTGATTATAATTCCGCTAAGATAGAAGTTATCGCACAAAGGCATTGGCCACACCGCCATCCACGTTTATTACATTGCCCGTTGATTTATTCAGTAAGCCACTCACGAAAGCAAAGCAGGCATTGGCGATATCTTCCGGTAAAATAATTTCATTTAATAATGTGCGGTTGGCATAATACTTCGGCAATTCTTCAATTGTCACACCATAAGCCTTCGCCCTCCCCTCGGCCCAGCCATTGCTCCAGATATTACTTCCGTAAATAACTGCATCGGGATTCACCACGTTCACCCGGATATTATCTTTTCCGAGTTCCGCCGCATTCAATCTTGATAAATGCAATTGCGCAGCTTTCGCGGAACCATAACCTGCATTATTCGGGCCGCTCACCAATGAATTTTTGCTTACGATATTTAATACATCACCGCCGAAGCCTTGCTTGCGCATGATCTCATCTCCTTTCTGCGTAACGATGAACTGGCCTTTTACCAATACATCATATAAAAGATCCCAATCTTTCTCTGTATGTTCTTCGATTGATTTGGAAATGGAGAGCCCTGCATTATTTACGACGATATCTATTCCGCCGAATGTAAGCGCCGCATTGGCAATACTTTTTCAATCGTAACCGCATCCGTTACATCCATCACTTCACCTGCAAATACATCTTTACCATATTTTTCCTGGAATTCTTCTTTGCTTCTTCCAGCCTGCCGGGATGGTTATCGCTGATGATGACACAAGCGCCTTCTTCCGCGAATTTTTTAGCAATCGCTTTACCAATACCACCGGCGCTTCCGGTGATGAGTGCAATTCTTCCAGACAATGGTTTTGGTTTTGGCATCCGCTGGAGCTTTGCTTCTTCCAGCAACCAATATTCAATATTAAATGCTTCCTGCCTGGGTAATGAAGTATACTCAGAAATACTTTCCGCCCCACGCATTACATTAATCGCATTTATATAAAATTCGGATGAAACCCTCGCCGTCTGTTTATCTTTTGCAAACGTGAACATACCAATACCGGGATAAAGAATTACCACGGGATTAGGATCACGCATAGCGGGACTGTTGGAATGTTTGCAAGTGTTATAATAACCCGCATACATTTTCCTGTATTCATCAAACTGTGTACTTAATTTTTGTTTTAATGTATTACTATCCGAAAGATCATCATCGGCACCAATATTCAATACTAAGGGAGAAATTTTTGTACGTAAAAAATGATCCGGGCAACTGGTTCCCATTACCGCTAATCGTTCCAGGTCTGCCGAGTTGATAAATTCAAGAACTTTTTCATCATCAGTAAAATTTCCTATCATTTTCTGTTGCGATGAACAGAACCCCTTAACACAGGAGCGATCAGTGATGCCTGCTCCCGTCGTTTATTTTTATCAGGCGATTTTATTTGGCTCCGCCAAATACATTCTTTTGTTTTTTGCTTTCTAAATATTCAGCGCATTTTTCTATTACTTCCAGCGTATTAATATAACTCTCATACGCCGTATCGCCCCAGGTAAATAAACCGTGTGAGCCAAGCATGATGCCACGAATGCCGGGATTGGCTTCGAGGCATTCGAGCATTTTTAATCCTAAATCAAAACCGGGGCGCTGCCACGGCACCCAACCTATTTCTCCATTAAATAATTCTTTGGTTATTTTTTCACCGTCTTTTGCCGCGGCGATTGCAATCGCAGCATCGGGATGCAAATGATCAATATGTTTGAAAGGGAGGAAACCGTGCAACGGCGTATCAATAGAAGGCGCTTTGGAAGAAAGATCGAAAATGCAATGATTAAAAAGCTCTACCATTTCATCTTCATGCGCTATGCCACGGTATACATTTTTTAAACTCCTGAGCGAATCAACATATAAAGCAGCGAGTCCGCTTTTTTTAAGCGTACCCAAATCGCCACCAGAACCTTTCACCCACATTATTTCTGTTTCTTCACCTGTCAACGGATTTTTCGCCATCGCCTTACAGGAAGTATTACCACCCCCATAATTTGTTAAGCGAAGATCAGCGCCCAGCAAGTTGGAGCGATAGATCAATAACGCCACTTCATCTCCCTCCAGTGATGCCGCTTTGGCGTCATCCCATAAATAACTCACATGCTTAAAAATCCCCGATCTCTGTCAGAGGCAACTGGGTATTTGATTTAGCCCGGATACTCATAACTATTTTTTAATTCGAATTTTAGTTTTCCTTATTTCAACTGATAATGCAGAAACAAATGGCCATTTATTTTTGTAATACGAAGGCCTTCTTATTAAAGTTACAGCATTCTATTATTTTATCCCGCTGCCAGGTGCAATTTATTCCCATATCCTACTACTAAAACGGATAAGATGATCGTAATAATGCCTATTGCTATTGTTATTTTTGTTTTCTTACTTACTCCGTTCCATTCTTTTAATAGAATTCCCCACATATTCGCCACCAGGATGATAAACGCCATGTGCAATATCCAGGAGCTGGCGCCATTACCCAGTTTACTTTCGCCCATTCCATAGAAAAAAAATTGGAGGAACCATGTAATACCAGCCAATGCGGCGAAAATATAGTTGGAACGTAAAGGTGTTTTTTTGTTTGTATAATCACCAAAGGTTTTATTACGGGCATTCAGCAGCATGCACCATATAAAATTAGTAGTGAGCCCGCCCCATAATAACACGACATAGATCACATTATTCTTGTATAAAAACTCTCCTTCCTCAGCGGGGTTAGCTGCTTTCCATGCTGCGTTGGCTACTTCCGACATAGGGCTACCGGCTTCAAGACCAAAATTGAAACAGGCGCTTAATACACCGGATACGATAGAAACAAAAATACCCAGGCCAAACTTGTATTCCGTTCTCATTTTTAACCGTGAGGATCTGTCATTGCACCCGTACTTAATTGCTTTTCTTTCATCATACCTGCTTTGCCACAAATCATAATTGCAATAACACATAAAACAAGACCGGCTAAAACAGTGAGCCCCCATTGGGAACCGACGAGCATACTAAATGTGTCTTTACCTTCTTTGGGAAACGTATCATAATACACCGATGGTATCAGCGATCCAAATACCATACAAAGACCGAGAATAATACTGCTGCCTAATGCAACACCGAGATACCTTACACCGAGCCCATAGGTTAACCCGCCAATGCCCCAGAGTACGCCAAATAAATATGTACGGCCCAACGTGGCGCCACCAGTTTGTTTAATAATATCCGCAAAACCCGGAATGGTAAGATACGCAGCGAGTGGTGGAACGATGAGCCAGGAAAAAAGACCGCCAATGATCCAGTAACTTTCCCATGCCCAGCCTTTTACCTTTTTAAATGGTATATAAAAACTGCCGGAAGCGAACCCACCGATAAAATGAAAGATGATACCTAATATAACTCCCATGAAAATTTGGTTTCAGTATGGCTTGCAATAAAAGAATAGCCGTTAAAAGTATGATATATAGTTTTTAACCCGTCATGCACTATCATGGCGCATGTGTGGCTGTAATTTGGGATAAATAAATCGATAATCATAGAATAAATACTAATTTTCAGACTGTTTGTAATGCTTTCCCCAGATGAAAAAAAACAGCTTCTTCCAGCACATTCATATTGATTACTATTCCGCCACGCCCAAATACCTGCAACTGGCGAATACGATCATCAAAGCGATTAGTGAAGGCAAACTGCAAAAAGATGAGTTGCTTCCTTCCATTAATGAACTAAGTTTCGAATTTGAAATATCGAGGGACACTGCGGAAAAGGGTTACAAATACCTGAAAAAGATTGGCATCCTTGGTTCAGTGCCCGGTAAAGGCTATTATGTAAAGACAACCGAAGTCCATTTAGACCTGAAGATATTTTTATTATTCAATAAACTGAGTACCCATAAAAAAATCATCTATGATGCTTTTGTTGACACACTGAAAGATCTCGCTTCGATAGATTTTTATATTTATAATAATGAGTTTGATTTTTTTAAACGTTTAATCCAAAATAATAAAAACGATTATACGCATTATGTGATCATTCCTCATTTTCTCGATGGTGAAGGAAATGCGTCGGAGGTGATCAATACCATCCCAAAAGAAAAATTACTTTTACTCGATAAACTTGTGCCCGGTGTGGAAGGCGAATACGCCGCGGTATATGAAAATTTTGAAAAAGATATTTATAATGCATTGGAGCAGGTGCTTGAAAAGTTGAGCAACTACCATACTATCAAAATCATTTTCCCTGAATACACTTACCACCCGAAAGAAATACTCAAAGGCTTTCACCGGTTTTGTAACCAATATGCTTTTAATTATAAAGTAGTACACGATATTACCATCGAGCCTATTAAAGAAGGAGAAGTGTTTATCAACCTTATGGAGAATGACCTGGTGATCCTTATCGAAAAAATATTAACCACGAAAATGAAAGTGGGAAAACATATCGGCGTTATCTCGTATAATGAAACACCATTGAAGAAAATAATTTTAAATGGCATCACTACAATCTCCACTGATTTCCAGGCAATGGGCACCAAAGCGGCAGAGTTGATACTTGAAAATTCAAAAGAACATTATGAAGTGCCCTTTCATGTTACGTTCAGATCTTCTCTTTAAGATTATGTTGCGGGCAATTTAATTTATATGTGCCCGGCTATAGTACTACTATCATCGTCCCTTGCGTCGCACTCTTGTGCTTCCTGTTCGCTACTCAACAAAGGCTTCTCGCAACGACGCAAAGGTTTCCTAACGTTGCGGGCTTTGCTCCTTTGCGTTCTTTGCGTGAAATAAAAAGCTGAATAGAGAACAGAAAGATGAACGGAGCGTCGCAAGGGACGATGATAGTAGTATTGAAGTTGGGTTCAAAATTCGCTGAATAAAAAACCAAAGGGAATTAAAGACGAATATCCAATGCATGATCTGCTGGCGCATTCTGCCCGCTCCATGCTTTCACGGAAGTCCATGGTTCCGCAGGCGCTGACCAAAACTCATCCGTATCAGCTAATCCCAATGGTAAAAAAATTTCCGAACAGAGATATAAACTGCCGGTTGTAATATAAACATCCGCAAGACCCGGTTGATGGCCGCTAAGACCAATGTTCAGCCATCCTGTTGCGTTAAAGTTAGACGGAGCTTCCATTGTTTTTTTAATAATAGCAGTTAATCCACTTCTTATTTGTGCCGGCTTAAGCGATGCTGGTAATTTTTTTCTCAACGACATATCCGCCAAATGATGAAAAGCGCCGCTCCTGTAAACAATAGAACGCCCCGTTACGGGGAAGCTGCCATCTGCATTAATTAATCGCTCCTGTATTTCAGCATACCGTTTACTGATCTTTTCGAACTGCAGCATAAAATCACTGTATGTATTTCTTTTCTTACTGATGATGGCCAGTATCGTATTCAAATAAGGCTGTATCACATAACTATTATAATAATCCAAATGAAACTGCTCACCATCCGAAAACATACCATCGCCGGTGTACCAATGCTGGGAAAACTCTCTTATTCCATAATCAATTCTTACCGCATCATAAGGAAGATCATAATTGCAGAAAAAAGTTTCTATCATCGCTGAAAACAACAACCAGTTGCTATACACCGGCAGTGCATTGCGGGTAGTTGCCAACGCTGTTATAACTTGTCGTTGCACAATTGTATCGAGATGTTGCCAAACCCAGGGACAACGAATAAGGCCCAGGGCTAAAAAAGACGCATCCACTAATGGCTGCCCTCCATTCCATTGCATATAATCTTTTGCTGAAGGGTTCACCGCATTCGCAATAGCTTTCAGTGACCATTCACGGTATTGAGTACGTAATGTTATTTCTTCCTTAGATCCTCCTTCCGCATTTATCCATGCTCCGATGCCGCTGAATGTTCTTCCAAATGCTTCGAGGTACATCACTTTGCTGCGGCTTTCCGCATTATCAATAGTTGGTGATAATACGGCTGGCATTTTCTCTTTTAATTTATCCGCAGCCAGGTTCATCATCACAGGCCTTGCTACTTTATCCATGTAGCTTAACCACAGTTGCCTGTCAGTTTTGGATTGAGCATCTATATTACCCAGGAAAATAATACTACTTATAAATAAGGAAAATGATTTTATCATTTCTTGAAATTTTATGAGAACATAATGTTATTCGTTTCCCAGTTTTATTTTTAGCATTATTTTTCAGGCCGCCATTCCATCACTTTTATCATCTGTGGTGGCATATTGCTTATTCCCTCTCTATCAGTTTGTTCCACTTTTTGAATAAATAAATTCAATACTTCTTTTTGTTTCCATAATTCAGTATCATAGGTAGGCTCCCAGGAACCCATGTCTTCATTATAAATGTCTTTTACTACCCACACTCCTTTTTCAAGATCATTACAAATAGCTATAGAAACTTTATTATCCCGCTCAGTATCCCGGAAAATAACAGCAGTGTTTATTAAGCCGCTATTTTTCCATGTAATAACCTGCGGCCTAGAAATAGGTATCCGCTTTGTGCCAGTACCACTTAAACTGAAAGTTATTTTACGAAAACCAAGGTCAGCGGTTCTCCATGCATTATCTTTTTTATAGATCACATGATATTGTGGAATGGAGGAAGTCGTTTCTCTCCAATAAGTAGCTATAAAAGGATTGCCTGCTGCATCCGCAAACATAGATGTTTGGTTGATCAACTCACTTTTTTGAGGAATGTTGCAGGCATATTCCGCTGTAGCCGCGGTTATAGGTAACTGGTATTTTTCTCCTTTTGAAGTTATCCATGTCTTGCCGCCATCCGATGACTTTGCATAGCACATATCATGATTGCTGGCGACATCAGGGTTTTCCCGCCATACCCATGAAATATGAATATCGCCTTTGCTATCAATAAACGCCTGCCAGTATGCATTTCGTTTTCCTTCACCATCAATTAAATTATCATGAAGCTGCGCCCATCTTTTTGTTTTGCTATCATATTGATTGATCACAAGATTACCTCTGCCCGATCCGCCATCGCGGTATAAAAATAAAAGAGCATCATTTGATAATTTATAAAACTCCGGGTAAGAAACACTTTGCTCGTGCAGGCCCGTCATTTGCATTTTATCGGATAAATCCAATGAATAAGGCCATTTGCTCTTACAATAATTCAATTGATTATTATGATGGTCCCATGCGATATGCAGGTAACCCGCACCATCCACCATGATGCTGATGCAATTATGTGCATCTTTTACATTTCCACGATAAATTGTTTTTTTTAATTGCCATTTCACCGATCCTGTTTTTCTTTTTCCAACTACTACAAACCCTTCTTTATCATAAAAAGCAATAAACTGCTGGTCGTTGAAAGTAACTAACGAATTTTTTCTGAATACAACTGTGTTTACGGAATTATTCGCCCACCCGTTGTCTACTTCTGTAACAGCTACGTCCTGTCCGGTAGCGATACCACTGAATATAATTGATATCAGATATAACAGGAAACAAACCCTCATTATTGAATATACGTTTTTCAACACGAGCAAAAATAAATTTAAAAAATGGCTGGGAAGAATTAATCTACTCTTGCTGTCTCGTATTGAAAGTGGATAAACACTAAAACTTCACTCATCAACGAAGCAAATATTGCGCAATGAATTTATACATTCCAACTATTCTCCGAACTTCGGTGCAGGATAAATCAAATGATACACAATTTCTCTTCCCGGAATTTTCGCAAAATATGCGACAAGCTTACAATAATTGACCCGGACCTAAGATCTGTAATTCAAACTTATGACTATCCGCCAATGTGGACAAGGCCAAATACATTTGAAACACTTGTACACATCATCCTTGAACAACAAGTTTCGCTTGCTTCAGCAAAATCAGCATTGAACAAATTGCAGGAAAAAATAAAAGAAGTAAACCCTGCCAGGGTTTTATTATTAACAGATGAAGAATTCAGGGCTTGCTATTTCAGCAGGCAGAAAACGGGTTATGTGCGGCATCTTGCGGAAGCCATAGTCAGCAATCGATTTGATTTATTAAATATGGGAATATGGCCGGATGATAAGGTGCGGGCCGAATTAATAAAATTAAAAGGAATTGGCAATTGGACCGCTGATATTTACCTCATGTTCACACTACAGCGGGCAGATGTATTTCCCATCGGTGACCTGGCTGCTGTAAACGCATTGAAACAAGTAAAAAAATTACCGAAAGACATTTCAACTACATCTTTACTTAAGATAACGGAAGCGTGGAAACCTTATCGTACCATTGCTACCATGATACTATGGCATTACTATTTATCAATAAGAATAAAAAAGTAAAATCCAACCAGCTGCCGTGCTGATAAGTTTATCATTATTTCACGTATTTCTGTTTCCACTCGTCATACTTTCTACTATCAATCAAATCAATTAATTTTTTTATAGTAGAAGCCCAATAATTACGAAATCCAATCGCCATGGATGCGCTGCTTTCAATACGCTCCGTCATCAACACTTTTTTTGTTCCCATATCTACGAATGTCACCCAGATAGCCGCATCACCTTTTTTATCCAGTTTACGCATGGCTTCCATTACAAACACTAATCCTACACCTTTCTTTCCTGATAGATTAAGTTCCCTAACCATAGAAGAAATATCACTTTCTTTGAAACGATTAAAGTCCGAGGAATTAGTGGAAATGATATCATTAATATTCGCTTTATCATTTTTTGCAGTTACGGCGCTAAGATCGTGGTCGATATTCCCTTTGTGAAAAGCGCCTTTCAAATCATATTTCTTCGGTTCATTTATGATCAACTGGTTAATACTGTTGTATAATTTATTACGAATGTCATCAGGATTACCCTGGTCTAGTAAGCGGGCCTTACTAAAATCAATACCGAGATAAACGATGGGTGATTCGCTGTTGCTAAAAACATCTTTTAATGCCTGCGAAAAAGAAGAAGCGGAAATTGTACAAAACAATAAAGCTGTGAAAACCCAGCTTAAGCGGGGGATTTTTTTCATAACAAATTATCTTTAGGGGTTTTTAATAAAAATTTTCATTTCGCATTGGGCTAATAGCATTCCATTACAACTTACCGTTCCGGATATTATAGTCACCTCAAAAATCTGATTTTTTACGATAATTTCTGTAACAATTTCATCACCGGTTTTTGGAAAAGAATAAATCTCCAGGTTTTTAATGGCCCCGATATAGCCTACCTGCACCGGTTTATTTTCCAATTGCGACACATAGCCTGCCCTTGCCGCGGCGGTCTGTGCTATATTTTCTACCAGCCCCGGCTCCCGCAATTCCCCATTCTCAACAAAAATATTATCATCCCTGATCAAGAGGCTCGAACGTGTAACTGTATCCTCATTGTACAATAATTTATCAACCATTACCAAAGGAGGACGCTGCGGTATGAGCGGTAAAATATTTTTTACAGGAGTACCCATTTTTTATTGCCAGAAATTATAATAATTATACCATTGTTCAGGATACGCTTTTGCTTTAACCTCCATTTCTTTTGAGAATTCGCTTAACATTTTTTGCATGGCTGGCTCTTTTTCCAAATCATGATACTCTTTGATTTCGCTTGCGAAAAAATGATAGTGTAAAGGCCGTTCTTTCATCGAAAATACAAATGACACGGGAACTTTAAATTTGTACGCCAATAAAAAGGGGCCCAACGGAAACCTTGCTTTTTCTCCTAAAAAATCTGTTGTCAACGTTTTATTCCCTTCTATAAAACGGTCGGCATGCATACATACCAGTTCATTATTTTTAAAGGCATCGCTAATCTCGTAAATATGTGAGAGATCATTTTTAATAACAATGATATTTACATTTCGCTTTCCCGTCACCCCTTCCATATATTGCTTAATCTGCTGGTGCTCGCCATCAAATAGTACAATATTGATGCGGGTTTCCAAACGTTTTAATAAATGCCCGGCCACATCCCAGTTACCAATATGAGCGCTAAGCAGAATGCCCCCTCTTTGTAAGGCCGCGATTTTTCGTAAATTATCTTCCCCATCAAAATCAAAGGTGAATTTATTTTTTATACCGGACATGACTACAACTTTGTCAATAATGCCCTGCCCTAAAAGATAATAATTTTTATACAGCTTAGCATAAGATGATAGCCGGCTGTACCCAAGCTTACGAGAGTATAAGAAAATTATCTGCCGTGAAGATTTCCAGGAAAATAAAAAATAATACAGTACAACAAACCTGAGCAGGAAATAAGCTGGTAAAATTCCAAAGGTTTTTATAACCCACACAAAAATGCGGTACCCCAGCGGGGTGCCTTTAGATTTTCCGTGCCATGAAGACATCAGATCAGTTCTTTGGAATTTACCCGGGAAATGACGAAATCACAAAGGTCCTGGTAGGTGGCGATATCAACCAAATCTTCCGCCTGCATTTTAAACCCGAAATTACTTTCAATCACTACCACCACATCAATATAATCAAGACTGTCTAAGCCCAGTGTGTCTTTTAAATTCGCCTCAGGTACAATCTTTTCAGCATCCATTTCAAATTCCGTTACCAAAAAAGAATGTATTTTATCAACAATTTCTGTGTTCGTCATATGCAGTTTTATTAAATCAACTTCCTCAGGATAAGTGAAGAATTCGTTCCACCAAACCCGAAAGAGTTGGATAAAAATACAACTATATCTTTTTCTATTGTATTTTTTACAATATTCAATTTCGCGGAATCTTCGTCGGGGTTTTCAAAGTTTATATTAGGCGCAATAAAGGAATTTTGCATCATTAAAACAGAATATATGATCTCGCTGGCGCCTGCCATCCAGCATTCGTGCCCGGTCATTGATTTCGTAGAACTTACATATGGCTTTTGAGCGCCAAAAACTTCATTGATGGCCCTCGCCTCGCTGGCATCACCTGCAAGCGTTGATGTAGCATGTGCATTAATATAATCAACTTCATTTGCCTGAATGCCCGCATCTTGTATGGCCATGCGCAATGACCTTACCGGCCCGTCTACCGTCGGGTTTGAAATATGACTGCCGTTAGATGAAAAACCATACCCGATTACTTCGGCCAAAATAGTAGCGCCTCTTTTTTGAGCGGAATCAAGACTCTCCAAAATCAACGTAGCGGCGCCACCGCTTGGAATAAGTCCGTCGCGGTCCCTGTCAAAAGGCCGTGATGCTTTAGCAGGAGTTGATTCATGAACAGAAAACGCCGACAAAGCATCAAATGTGCCCATGGATAAATGATTTATCTCCTGCGCCCCTCCGCAAACAACACAATCCTGCAACCCTGTTTTTATAAAATGGTAACCCAGTCCTATTGAATGAGATCCGCTTGCACATGCCGCACTGATTGTAAAATTTACACCCCGGAGTTTAAAGATAGTGGCCAGGTTCATCGTAACCGTTGAGTTCATGGTTTGAAAAACCGCACCGGAACCCACGAGCATCGTATCCTTTTTCTCTCTTATGATATCATTGGCTTCAATAACCGCTTTTCCCGAACTATCGTTACCATATAATATCCCGATCTCGTGTTGGTTAATATAATCAGCGTCGATGCCCGCATTTTTTAACGCTTCCACTGTGGCCACATAAGCGTATTCGCCTTGCTCCGGAAGCATGATGCGGGCACGCCTGTCCAGTACACCTTTTAAATCAGGCCTCTCTACAAAACCAGTTAAACCGGACCTGTATCCATATTCTTTCCGCACAGGATCAAAAATAATCCCCGATTTCCCTTTGTATAATGAATCCCTGACCTCATCGAGGTTTTTCCCGATGCAGGAATAAATACCCATACCTGTAATAACAACTCTATTCATATTTTATAAGTCAAAAATAAAAATTAAAAAAACAAACCGGGTTGCATTCGGATGCCAGCTTCTTTTGACTTTTGAATTTTGATTTTTAAGAATACAAACCGCCATTAACAGAAATCACCTCGGCTGTAATATAAGCAGCTTCGGGTGAAGCTAAAAATCCCACCGCATAAGCTACCTCTTCAGGTAAACCAAAACGCTTTAACGGGATAAGCGCTTTCAATTCATTTTCATTCAATCCTTCCGTCATATCTGTTTTTATAAAACCGGGGGCTACAGCGTTTACAGTAACACCCTTTCTGCCTATTTCCTGTGCCAATGCTTTTGTAGCGCCGATAACGCCGGCTTTAGCCGCTGAATAGTTGGTCTGGCCCGGTAATCCTTTTAACCCTGAAAGAGAAACGATATTAACCACTCTTCCATATTTTTTCAACAGCATGCTGTTGATAACCAGTCTTGTTACATAAAAAAAACCACCAAGGCTTGTGTTTACAACACTATCCCATTGTTCATCTTTCATCCACATCATCAGCGCATCTTCCCGTATGCCTGCATTGTTTACCAATATCTCGATCACTTTTTCCTCATTTGCTTTCATCCAGCCACCGAGTACCGATTGCACCTGTTCTTTATCAGCTACATCAAATTGTATTATTTCTCCACTTACCCCTTTCGCCTGCACCAATGAAAGTGTATTATTCGCTTGCGCTACATTTGATTTGTAATTGATGAGAACGTTGTAACCCATGTCTGCCATCTTCAAACAAACAGCCCTGCCTATTCCTCTTGACCCGCCCGTTACTAATGCAAATTTCATTTTATTACTAGCTTTTCCTGGATGGAGTAATTAAATTTTTACCTGCTCTTAATTTATTAAATGCAATGTATTATCAAAATACCTTTTCCACGCTATCAGGAAACCACTGATGATGGTACGTTTGCCAATTTGAAAGAAATAACAGGATCTGATTTTTCAAAATGCTTTCTTATTTTCTCAAGGTCTTTGTATTTAGGCATGTCCTCGATAAACTTTGGAAATATCTTTCTTATCTCGGTATAAACGCTTCTTGTCTTGGATGATAATCGTGGTACGCATTCCAGGTAATCTATCGCCTGCAATACGGCCATCATCTGTATACCCAATACTTCAAATGAATTATCGATCACTCTTTTAGTCATTAAGGCGGCATTGCAACCCATACTAACAATATCCTGGTTATCGTTGTTGTTCGGGATGCTGTGTACATACATGGGGAAAGACATCGTTTGATTTTCTGCTACCGTAGAAGTAGCGGTGAACTGCATTCCCTGCATACCGAAATTAAAACCAAGCACTCCCAGGTTTACGAATGGTGGGAATTTCTGGTTCAGCTTTTCATTGAGCAAATAATTCAATTGCCGTTCTGAAAGCATGGATAATTTCGTTATAGCTATTTTCAATTTATCCATCTCGAGTGAGACATAATCACCATGAAAATTTCCCCCGTGAAAAATATTATGGTTCAAATGATCAATTACGGGATTATCATTTACCGAATTAAGTTCATCCACCACCACTTTCTCCGCCTGTGCGATGGTATCATATATAGGGCCTAATACCTGTGTAACGCAACGCAGCGAATAATATTCCTGCACCTTATCTTCAAATACCTCCTGGTTAATGTTATTCTCATTATATAAATGATCAGAACGGCTGCGGATCATTTTACTGTCTTTGAGAATATCACGGAGTTGCGCAGCGATTTTATTTTGCCCTTTATGATGCTTAACGATATTCAATTCGTAAGAGTAATGATCATCAAAAGCTTCTACTACTTCGTTGATCATCGCCGACAGGATGACGGACCATTCCAATAACTTTTGTGCCTGGATAATATTGATCATCCCGATACCGGTCATGGCGGAAGTTCCATTTAGAATAGCCAACCCCTCCCTTATATGAATGGAAAGTGGTTTTACTCCCAGCTTATTGTAAATATCCATGGCCGGGTACACTTCATTTTCATAAATCACTTCGCCTTCACCTATCAAAGCAAGTCCGAGATGCGCCAATTGCACCAGGTCACCACTGGCGCCAACGCCACCGTGTTCATAAATACAAGGGGTAATATTTTTATTAATTAATGTAGCCAGCAATTCCACCACATCGGTATGCACACCTGAATACGCCTGCATCAGGCTATTGAGTCGGGCAATCATTACTGCTTTTACAATGATCGGCGACATGAGCTTTCCACCGCCGGAACTATGGCTCCTGATGAGGTTATATTGTAATTGTAAAAGGTTCGCCTCGCTTATTTTATACTGGGCCATCGGGCCGAAGCCGGTATTGATTCCGTAGATAAGCTTATTAAAAGAAAATTGCTTTAAAAATTGGAAATTCGCACTTACTTTTTCAACGGCGGTCTTGTCCAGCGCCACCTGTTTTTCCTTAAACAGGATATCTGAAAAATCATTCAAAAAAAGCTCTTTTTCCCCGACATTTATCATGTTCCCGGTTTGATATTACTAATATAAAGAATTATTTGACAGGCCTAAAAGTAGCGCAAAGATGCCGAATTTATGTCATTTGCATAAAGGAACGGAGCAAGCATAAAAAACAGAGTATTATGTCACCGAAATATAAAATACTTTCCCGGATCACCTTTTATTTTTTCTGTTTTTTTAGCGCTGCGAATGTAGGGCAATTGGAATTTTTCAAAGCACAATATTATTCCTTTGCATATCGTTCCAGCTATTTAAAAAAAGCAAAAATTAATTCTATATTTATCTGAAACACTACACCATGAAGCCATCCTACTTTTTGATCTCTATGCTGCTGCTGACAGCCACCTTTACATCAGCACAAGTTAAATACCAGGCCGGGCCTGAACTAGATAATGATAAGGACAACAAACTGAACCGTATGATTGGCGGCGATGATAAAAGCTTTTATTGTTACCGTATCAGGAGCAAAGGCAGGGGAACATCCTTCTATGTTGAAAAATATGATAAAAAGACCCTAACAATGGGCTTCTCGCAGGAAATTTCTTTAGAGGATGGAGATAACGATACAAAAATTGAAGACGTACTATTCGCCCAGGGCAATGTATACGTTTTCAGAAGACAGTATGATAAAAAAGATGATAGGATGACCCTGTTTTATCAAACAATATCTTCAAGCGGGAAAGTATCGACTACTTTAAGTCCCATTACTGTTGTCACTTCCGACCATTATGAATATATAGATTTTGACATCTATGCAAGCCCGGACAAAACTAAGTTCCTCGTAAAATCCTGTCATAAAGCTGATAAAAACGCTGAATATACTTCCGACTTTATATTGCTGGATGCCGCAAATGGCATGGCGAAAAAATGGACCAAGACCGTCAAGCAGCGGTTATCCAATAACAATGTTTTACAAAATGTAATGAGTGTCTTTGGATTAGGTGGATTCGTCGGCAAGGATTTGTCCTTTGTCGGCTTATATATTGATGATGCCGAAAATGTTTTTTACTGTTATTTAGATGAAACAAAAAACTCTAGCGAAAAAGAAAAGAGGTACCGCCTTCATATGAACACATTGAACGCAAATGAAAAAGCGCCAAAAACAGTGGATATAACATTTGAGGATGATTATCTCGTCAAGGATATTGAATTTCACAAAGGCGATAACAATAGCATGGTTGTAGGGGGCTTTGTAAAAGATGTTATTGAGCGCAGGGGCAGGGATTTGGTAAAAGTTGGGATTTTCAGCTGCAAAGTAGATTTGAATACCAACTCAGTCGTTTCAACTGTAACCAACTTTTTTGGTGATGAAATGCTTAAGGCACTGGAATCCAATAATAAGAAATCCCGTTATTTAAACTATAAATTGGATTATATATTGCCGGTAGGCGATGCTGTTTATTATGTTGGGGAACAATACAGGGAAACGAGGCGTACCACGGGTAATTCCGGCGGGTTTGGAATGTCAACCAGTAGTAGTTATTGGGAATATGAATACATGGACGTTATTGTCGCAAAGCTAAATACACAGGGCAAATTTGAGTGGATAAAGAACGTGCCTTTGCGTAATGAAGTAAAAATGAATTTCGCCCATGTATTTAAACAATATATCGCAGTTAGTACAAATAAAAGCATTTATATTTTGTGCAATGATCATCCCAAAAACATAGCCCGCTATGAAAAAAATGACTATGAACCTTCAGATCTTAAAACTGTATCAACAATTCATGGTTCTAATTTTGTAAGCAATGCGGTTGACCTTAAAAGCGGCTCCATTACCCGTTCGCTGGTGTTTGAGAATGATACATACTGTTTCGCACCTATCCAGGAAAGAAATCAACAGTTCATACCGCCTTCAGAGTGCGAGATATTTCAACAGGGCAAAGACAATGAAATATATATTTATACCGAAGACAGGGGCCGTGACCAATTTGGAAGAATTAAATTTCAATAATAAGTTTAAACACTTTTTACGAGGGCTTCCTGCGAAGGAAGCCTTTTTTGTTTGAGAAAGTTATTCTATTCTAATTCAAAACTATTCGACAAATCCTCTTCTATTTTTTTAATCCAGGCTAAATAAACTTTTTCATTTTCAATACTAACAGTACCGGTAATTAATGCAAACCACAAGCGGGAACATTGATCAGTATCCGCTAATAAAGCATTTGCCTGCATTCGTGATCGTACTGCAAGCGCTGCGCCACGTGCTAATTGGTTTGCATTAACTGAAGCATATTCAAATAAAGTTTTTACTATAGATTCATCGCATCCTCCCACATAGGCAACAGCGATTCCAATGCCCCGCCAAAGATCGGACTGCCTGCTGGGAGGAAAACTATTTATTTTACTGCGAACTATGTCTATATCTGCATTATTGGTATACCAAAGGCTGCGGCCTATTCCTTCGTCATATGAAGTAATCGCTGTAACCGGTAAATAAACGGGAAGCTGCTGGTTTATTACACTCTGCCTTTGCCTGAAAGTTCCATCATAGTAACCGCAGCCATCGGCGACACGATAATATAAACCTTGCTCAATTTTTTGAACGACTGGTAAAAAAGGAAGGCCCAATTTCGCAATGGCCCAACCAAGCCCTACATATACCTGCGCCTTATGCGCCAATGCCGGGCCGTTTGCATAAAGAAGCCAGTTATCTAACTGCTGATTATTTTCCAAATCTTTTATTGCGATAGCCATTGAGGCGCTTTCGTAAGCAATGGAACGAAATACCGGGTCGGCATTTTCAAGATGGTGCAATACTGTTTCTATATTATCATGCTGCGCATAAAACAACTGCGTGTCCAGGAAAATAGACTTTATCTTTTCTATTCGTTGTAAAACTTCATTCATTTTCCTGTCCTGGTAATCGCAGTGATCAAAATTTATTAACCATTATACAGCCTTCATCGCGGGTTTGGGATAAAACCACATCACGTCTACATCTTTTGTAATAGAAGGATCAGGAGCAATCGCATTTGCACTTTCCGTATCCAATGCGATTGCATTTTCTTTTTTACCAAGGTTAATTGTATAAGGGTTGACTTTTATATCCGGTGATGTTCCATTCACCTCGGCGCTTACCAACCTGAAGATTGCGACAGCCAATTGTTCCAGTATCGCTATGTTTTTTTCTATCTGTGCTACGATTTCCTCCGGCCCATGCTGTACTTCGATTTCCGCCTGGAATTTTCTTAACACAGCGAGATCAAAAGGATCAATGTAGCGATTGGAGAAAATTTTATTTTCAAAAGGCAGCCATTCCAGGAAGAGGTCCTGCATTATTTTATGCAGTTGCCCAAACTTCCTGCCGGGAGAACCGGGTGCGGAAAAAAGCGCTTTCAATACTTTAAGATTGGTGAAAGCTTTGTTAGCGAACAAATGCGAAGGCACCGCCCAATAAATCGCCCAATCCCAGAAAATCTTTATCACCATGATCTGGGTATTTCCCATCAGCAGGTATTTGTTTTGATAAACTGGTATCCAGCTATCCACTAACGCAAGATGACATTGCTCGTAAATGGAAACACGGCCTGTAATATCTTCCCCGGCCATGTCACGCAAAATAAGATCGCTGAGCCAGCAATTATTCATGGCGATAAAATCAGTACCCGGTGAATACAGCGGATCTAAAAAAGGGCCCGATTCACCCGTGGTCGCCCAGCGGTCTGTTGAATAAATTCTTTCTGTATGATGCGCATAATGTTTTAAAATTTTAAAATCCATCAGGCCATCTCCCTGTCCCAACGGCTCCAGCATTTTATAAGCTAATGGTTCATTTTGTTTCATCCATTCTACCGCTTTTTCGTACGTATTGTATGTTTCGAATGGATGTATGGCCGGATCAGCGACAATACCGATACTTGTATTTTTAGAACCGAGCGGGATTACCCATAACCAGTAGCCGCTATCCATAAAGTGCACCGTACTTAAATAGCGTAAACCCGGTTCGAGATACGATTGCCATTCTTTATCGTCCGTCCAGGTATCGATATCAATCACGCCTTTCAGTCTCCACCATGCAGCATTTGTATGATGCTCCATTGGTTTTTGAAATTGCAGCTTACGTTTCAACACACTGGCCCTTCCTGATGCATCGGCTACCCAGCGACATTGAACAGTAATTTCCTCACCTCCTTTAATATAAGAAACCTGGTGACCGGCTTCTTTCGAAAGTTCAACATTAGAAACTTTGGCGCCGAGTACTAAATCAGTTCCTTTTTCCCTGGTCAACCGCATCATGTAATTTTCAAGTGTTCCCCTATCTAATTGATGGCTGGGTACAGGTAACCGTAACCGCGGGCCTAATTCTACACGGCTTGCTATATTATCTTTTGTATGTGATTTAAAGAAAAAACGCAGGCCATGTTTTGGAAGTTCATGTTCTTCCAAATAAGCTTTTATATCTAATACCTCCCGTAAATAATGCGTACCAAGTTCAACGGTTGATTCACCAACTTTATGCGCAGCAGTAGCAGCTTCTGTTTCCCTTCTTTCCAATACCAGGATAGAAAGGTCAGGTTTTGCATTTTTAAGTTGCAATGAAAGTGTAAGTCCTGCAAGGCCGCCGCCAAGTACAACTACATCATATTGCTGCTGCATAAAGTATTTTTTTTATAAATATAAAAATAAGTAGCTCTACTACCCGGAAAATCTTAACCCACACCAACTTCTTTGAGCAGATGAATACAAAGTAACAAGCGATGGTATGAATTTTTATCTAAATTGTGCGGGCAATTAAGTTCAGTATGGAAAAGAGATTTCTTCTTCTTATTCTTATCGCATTCGTAAATGATGGCCTGGCCCAGTCCCGCACTTTTTTGCCAAAACCAACAGGTGAATATTTCGTAGGAACAGAAAACTTATTTTTTACTGATAAAAGCCGTAAAGAAAAACTAACATTAAAGTGGGGCGACAAAAGAAGGTTACAGGTTAAAATGTGGTATCCTTCCGATGTAAAAGGAGAAACCGAAAATCTTTATTTAAAAGATTACAGTTCGCAAACATTGTGGGAAAACTACAAGATATTTAATGACGATAAAAGTTTTTTTGATAGCCTGAAAAGTTATAAAACTTTTTCGTATGAGAATATTCCTGTTTCAAAAAAACGGACGAATTTTCCTTTGATATTTTTTTCCCCGGGTTTTTATTTTGGCCTCGATGATTTTTATACAGCCTTAATGGAAAACCTGGCAAGTCATGGCTACATCGTGGTAAGCATTACTCATCCTTATGACCAGGTGATTACAAATACAGCCGACGGTGAGATTATAAAATTGAAGAAGTTCCGGATGACGAAAGCGTATTTGCAATGGAAAGCGGTAGAGTTTATGCATAAAAAAAACCCGGATACCACTAATCAAAGACAAGTGAACCGGATTTTAAGCGCCTATTTAAGAGGCATGAAAGTATTTGACCAAAGCGTTGATTTATGGACAAAGGATGTGCAATTTGTAAGAGATACATTAGAAAGAATAAACAGGGTATCTATAAACAGCAGGTTGTATGGTAAAATGGACTTTTCAAGAGTTGGCACCATGGGACAATCCGTGGGTGGCGCGGTGGCAGGGCAACTTTGTTATGTAGATCCCATGATGAAAGCAGGAATAAATTTAGATTGTTTTCAATTTGGCGATTTGTATACAAAAGAAATGAAAAAACCTTTTATGCTTTTACAAAGTGACAGTTATCCTTTGTGGGGGATTGCGAATAAAGTGATCTATGCGAAGACAACGCCCTTCTATTCATTTAATATTAAAAATTCAAGGCATTTTATTTTTAGCGACTGCTCCATTTTCCCTGTAAAAATCAATGAAAAGATGAAAGCGCTGGTGGGGGAAGGTGATAATACAAAAAATATTACGCTGATAAACAATTATATAATTGATTTCTATAACCATTATTTAAACGGGACACCATTTACACAGGGATTACTTCAAGCCAATTAAAATAACTAGTATTGCTTATTCGCACATTATTGCAACATGAGTAAATTCTTTGATAAGCTAAAAGATATCAGGCTGGTAAGGGCTATCGTATATGCGATTGTCGGATCTGCTTTTTATCCCAGGCTTATGATAATTAATAAGCTCAAGATCGAAGGCACAGAGCATATCAAAAATCTTCCAAAAAAAAATGTTTTATTCGTAAGTAATCACCAGACTTATTTCGCGGAAGTCATTACATTCCTCCATATTTTTTGCGCTGTAAAATGGAGAAAACAAAACCGGTTGGGAGTTCCTTATTATTTATTAAATCCTTTTACCAATGTTTTTTTCGTATCCGCTGCGGAGACAATGAAAAAAAGTTGGGTAACCCGTTTATTCCAATTGGCGGGATCTATCACTGTAAGACGGGCATGGAATGAAGGAAGTACGGAAGTGCGCAAAGGATTAGATCCTTCTGATACAAGAAAAATAGAAAGAGCATTGAGAAGCAGTTGGGTTATTAATTTTCCGCAGGGTACTACCGCCCCTTTTGCGCCGGGAAGAAAAGGAACAGTTTTACTCATTAAGCAAACGAAACCAATTATAATACCGATTGTTATTAGCGGGTTTAATATCGCTTTTGATAAAAAAGGATTGAAAATAAAAAAGAGGCATACACAGCTTTCAGTGAAATTTAAAGAGCCGTTACAAATAGACTATAACCTTAGTAACGATGAAATGATGGAAACGATTATGGTGGCTATTGAGCAAAGTAAAACACAGCAACAGCCGAATACAATGGCGAATTAACTACGCCGGTCGATAAACCGGATGATCTTTCTTCCTGCTTCCGGCATTTGCATTTTTTGAACTTCTTCAATGGTTGTATATTTTATATGAGGTATTACCCGCAACCTCGCTTGTAAATTCGCCCTGATCTTTCGGTTACATTCTTCTGAATTATCAAATGGCACTATATGAATCAGCACTTCATCCGTTCCCATTTCATTGGAATATACTTCCGCTACAAAATCTTTTACATCTTCCATTTCATTCAGGATATCAAAAAGTGCCGGGGGATACAATGTCGTTCCTTTATATTTTATCATCTGCTTTTTACGGCCCAGCACGGAAGATAAACGCAAACTGTTACGTCCGCAAGCACAGGGTTCATCAAAATACGAACATATATCACCTGTCTTATAACGAAGTAATGGCATTCCTTCTACTCCTAATGTCGTGATTGTAACTTCACCCGGTTCACCCGCCGCAACGGGTTGATTGTTTTCATCCAGCATTTCCAGGATGATCAGCTCCGGCTGCATATGGCCACCTTTAAATTCACTGCATTCCGTAAATGCTGTTTGCATTTCCGTAGATGCATAAGTGGAATACAATTCAATATTCCATGCCTCCGTAATTTTTTTCCCAAGCAAGCTCAACGAAAAATCAGTGTTGCGGATATTTTCCCCGATACAAATAGCTTTTCGTACAGAGCTTTTATTTATATCAATATTATGTTCTTTGGCAAACTGGATTAATTTAAGAATAAAAGAAGGCACAGCGACAATAGCTGTTGGTTGAAGGCGAAAAATAGTTTCCCATTGCAATGATGGTGCGCCGGGGCCTAAACGGATAATACCTGCTCCCATTTTTCGTAAACCAGAATAATAAGCGATGCCCGCCATAAACTGGCGGTCCAATGTAAGCATCAATTGGTAAATATCAGCAGCAGATCCGCCGGCGCAGGTGAATGATAAATACTCATTGTAGCTTAACCTGTTCAGGTCATTTTCTGTAAGAGCGATGGTTACCGGTTTACCGAGTGTGCCTGAAGTGGAACTATATTCAATTATTTTATCACGGCCTACGCATAAAAAAGCATCATTGCTTTGCTGCAAATGTTCTTTAACGGAAACAGGGATTTTTTTGAGATCATCTAACGTCCTGATATCATCAGCCTTGATATTATTTGCCGCAAATAATTCTTTATAAAAAGGAGAATGCTTACTAACGTAATGCACCAGTTCCCGCAGTTTTTTTTCCTGCATTATTTTTATTTCATCTTTTGGCTGGTAGGCTGATTCGGGAGAAAATATCATCAGGATTCAATTATTACTACGGCGGATGCCACTGTTTTAAGGTGTGAAAGAGAAACCAAAATTTTTCCAATCTTCATTTCTGCAATAGTTTCTATTGTTTTACCAAGAAAAGAAATTTCAGGCTTGCCCTCTTTATTATTTATTATTTCAATTTCATTAAAAGCTGTACCGCTTTTCCAACCGGTGCCTATCGCTTTGAGAAAAGCTTCTTTCGCTGCGAAACGTGCCGCATAATGCTCAAACTTATTCGCTTTCTTTTCGCAGTAGTTAATTTCATTTTGAGAAAAAACCAGTTCCCTGAACCCGGCCTCCTTGGCTATTTTCATAGCCACCCGTTCTACTTCTATCAGGTCAATACCTAGCCCGGTGATCATATTGTCAGCCTTTATTTTTTAGTTTCTTAATCCGGTCATCGATATGATCTTTTTCTTTTTTCGTAGCGATTACTTTGGTTAACGCCTGCTGATAAAAATACAAAGCTTTTTCAAATTGCTTATGATCATAACAATAATCCCCGGCTAACACATACGTATGATAATATCCAGGATTAGTTGCGACAAGGCTATCGACATTTATTTCTCCATCATCCGCAATCCGTTGTTTGAAATTCCTGAAGGCTTCAAATTTTTTATATGCTGAAGTTAATAAAAAAGAATCTGCGGCGATGGTAAGGTTGCTGTCTGAAATTTCTCTATCCTGCTTCATACCTTTTAAAGCAAAAACTTTGTTCAGGTCATACGCAACATATTGCCCGAGTTGCCAGGGAGAAGTTGATACCCACACTAATAATTTTTGAGGTTCAAATACAATGGAATGGTGCGCTATTAACTGGTTGATGGCTTTTTCATTTCCCATGCCGATATCCGCATTGTGCAATCCTTTCTGATCTCTTAAGATATTAACTGTTTTCTGAACACTGTTCTTGCCATTCGCATTGAGCAGTTCCATCAATCTATCGTAGCGGTAAGGAGAAGCGCTTTCGTTCTTCTGTTCTACATTACTTTTTGACGGGCCCAGTTTATTACTTTGAAAATGATTGGCGCAAACAATAAAATCCTTATTCGGATCATACACATCAAGATCATCCGGCGTCTTCTCAATAATGACCGCTTTATTGTCTTCTGCTGATCCAACAAGAAATGATTCTGATACAAACATTTTCCTGCTCCTGGCAATTTTTACAGCTTCATCAATATTCTTTGCATATTGTAATATTTCCCTTGCAACAATTGAAACAGGAGTGGCGGAACCCGAAGGCGTGCTGGACTTAGCGGCGTTGATTGTTACGGTAAGGCCTTTTTCATTCATCCCTGAAACGGCACCGATAAAACCACCCCATGTCACCGTCATAAACTTATGACCCTGCCGTGGATTAAAAAAAGCGACTATTTTATCTTCAGCGAATTTATCACCCACATAAAAATCAAAGTTGCGCCCAATGATCATTGAACTGTCTTCCGATCTTCCATTCCATGTACCAAACGAAGTGCAACCTACCAATGCGAGGTTTTGCAATGCATGGCCAATATCATGTGCGGCATGATAGTTTAACAGGCGCTGGTAATTTGACCCAAGCCATTTATATTCATCAGAAGCGGATGCTGATATACCATAAATCTCTTCTTTGTATTCTTCCGATACATTTTTATCCAGGTGACGGTTAAACCAGCCAATAAAATATTTAAGAAACTGCCGGTAAAATTTTGAAGGGACCATCTTGCTGATTTGTTCTACAAAATGATCTTCCTGGCGCACCACCAACTCTTTTGTCAATTTTCCATTGATGACGCCACGTTCATAGGCATCGCCTTCTACATATAATTCGTATAAGCCACTTTTACTTTTCCGGAACCAACTATCTTTTAATGTATAAAAGCCGGGACTTGGCTCCGTTCGCTGCAATTCTAAGCTGCTGACATCTTTTGGATGTGGTGGTTCTACTTTTGACACCTGCACCAGGTAAATAATAAGGGCCAGGATCAAAAGCAAAAAACTTCCCAGGATCCATGCAATCCATTTCCATATCCTTCTTCGTCTCTTCTTAGGCATCTCTTACTTTTTTAATAATGCTATCATTTCCCATAACAGCGGTACAGGTTACCAACCCGCTCATGGTCGCCCCTAATATACCATGTAAATTAAGATTTTGACCTGTCAAATATAGGTTTGACAATTTAGTACGTGGCGAAATAAGTGTTTTCAACGGATTGTTGAAATCTTTCACGATCCCGTACATAGATCCATCATCATTTCCAATATAATCACGGTAAGAAAGTGGCGTCGCTGTATAATATTCTTTAATACTGGATCGTAAGCCCGGAAATTTTTCTTCGACACAATCCAGCAATACTTCCGCTTTTTGTTTTTTAAAATTCTCATACTCTTCTCCCCTGCTCTCTGCCGACGATACAGTGTTGAAAGTTTTATTCCATTTCTTTACTTCGTCATAACGCATGCAAGCCAGTACGGTCATTGACTCCGCATATTCAGTTGACCGCGATGAAGCGGAAAAGAAAAGAGCATAGGCAAGCGGCCAGTTCTCTTCCGTATGAGCCGACATATCCCAGATATGACCTTCTTTATGGTAGTAATAATTATGCTTTACATAGTTGAATGAATTTTTCCGGAATACAATATTAATAATGAAACCTCCTATTGAATTTTCAAGACTTTTGATACGGCTGCGATATACATTTTTGATCAGGCCGGTATCTGTCATGTCTAACGTTCTTGCGGGGTGCATATTAGAAATGAAATGCGTTCCATAAACATGCGAGCCATCTGCTAATTCTACAGAACTGACTTTCTTTTCTTCCACTACAATTTTCTTTACTTCTGTATTGCGATGAATAACACCACCGTGTTCACGGATATTTTTTGCGATAAGTTTCCCAATAACAGAACCACCATCGATACATTTCCATGAACTCTCGATATAACTGTTCAGTATCATTGCGTGAACGTAGAATGGTGTTTTGCCCGATTGCAGTACGTACAGCATGTTATTGCCCGCCAGGACTGCTTGTAGTTTTTTATCTTTTGTAACCGATTCAATAAAAGCTTTTGCGCCTATTTCCAGCACGGAGCTTTTTTCGCTCATATCTCCACCACTTCTTAAATTATACAAAGGAAACTTGCTGCAAACCTCTTTGATCTTGTCGCAGAACAAACGCAGGCCCTTTTCTTCAGCAGGGAAATCTTTTAATAAATGCTGAATGAAATTTTCATACCCCTGTGCGTACACATATTCTTTTTCATCATTTTCAATAATAATCTTATCAAATACATCTTCCTCCATTTTCTCCAGCTTCAGCTTATCGATGATGTCAAGGTATTTGAATACCTGGTAAAGGTTCTGGCCTTTGCCTAACCCACCGAGGTAATGGACACCTGAATCAAAGATTACTTTATCCCTCACATAAGTTTGTAAACAACCGCCTATCTGTTTGTTTTTTTCCAATACACAAACACTATAGCCTTCACGACCCAATATGTCCGCACATACCAGGCCGCCCATTCCACTACCGATTATCACCACGTCAAATTTTTTCATATCCCACTACGCTTTCTTTCTTAATACAAAAATAGTATTAGATGTAATTTTTGAATCTCGGATCTCGCCGCATTCCATTTGATGAAGCCCCGCTAATTCCTTTATTGATTGCCCTGAAAAAAAAGACAGGCCTTTATCTTTTGACTTATTGAACCGGATCAATTTTGTTGAGAAAAACTCACTCAATTCGGTTCTTTTGTGTTTTGCCGATGCATCCGTGTCCCCATCCCTGATGATAACAGACCCGCCAGTGTTAAGTTGACCGATGCATTTTTCTATCACTACCTTCTGCTGGTCGGGTTGCAGGTAATGTAAAATATCAGCCAAAATTATCGCATCATATTTTTCAAAGTTGAAATCCAATATATCCGCATGAACAAAATTAATGGAAGATGTTTTACTAAAACAATGATTAGCGGTTTCTACTTTTTCTTCATCATAATCTATCCCGGTTATTTGCCGTTGCTCAGAAGTAAAAAATAACATATAAGACATAAAACCATACCCACAACCAATATCCAGTATTTTGCCCTGGCGTGGTACTAACTCATCAAAAACCTGGTAATTTTTTTCAAGCTTTGTTTTTATCCGCATGTACCACTCTACCACCGGGCCTTTGTAGAGATAATTATAAATTAATTTTTCCCTGAAATAAGCCGGCTTTTCAATTTCAGTCCTCAGCGTATTAAATTCTTCCCTGAAATAACGGCCGATCTTTTTAGATCTTTCAACATATCCATTTCCAAATCTCGTATCATCCGCTTTTATTCTTGGTAAAAACTTAAGTGTTACCTGGCCATCTTTTACCAGCGCATCTTTTTTAGTGAGTGTGTAATTGGTTCCATGGATCATAATCGGTAAAATATCAACATTCAATTTTTCTGAAAGATAAAAAGCGCCTTTGTGAAAACGTTTGATCGTTCCATCTTCCGATCTTGTCCCTTCGGGAAATATTATCAAGGAATAGCCATGGTTTATCCTATCTGCAATCAGATCCATATTTTTGTCAAGGTCTTCCGCAGGGAAATAATCCGCCATGCGAATGACCGGCCCAAAGAAAGGCGCATTCCATTTCTTATTATTGGTAAACATTAAAATTTTAGGATGCAGCATGATCAATGGAACAATATCCAGTGATGATTGATGATTGCAAATAATAATAGCCGGTTTTGACAAATCTTCCTTCAACGGGTTGATGATTTTCTTTTTTACATTCACCATAATATACATCAGGCACCAGCAGGCTTTTGAAAGTAATGTATGGTATAAAAGTTTGCCTCTTTCTTTTACCCTGAACAGAACAAAGACCTTTCCCACTACGGTAAAAAAAATACTGAACGACAGGAAAATAGAAAAAGCGAAAGAAGATTTATTAAAACTCATAAACGTCCAGGGAAATAATTTCCGCTGGACCCTGTTCTTTATTAATATATTGAAGAAAAAAGGGATCAATATCTGCGACATGATCACCACGCAAACGATACCTACAATAGAAATAAAGGCGATAGATTTTAACGCCTGGTGTTTGGCAAATATTAAAACACCAAGCCCGGCAATGGTCGTAATCGCTGATAAAAGAATGGATGATTTAAATGAAGAAAGGTTTTTCTTTCCTGTTTTATACTCCTGTAGTAAACCATCCATGATAAAAAGGCTGTAATCATCACCTAAACCAAAAATCAGGGCTGATACAATAATATTAATAATATTGAATTGTATGCCCGCCATTCCCATAATTCCCAATATCCATACCCAGCTGATGAACATTGGAATAAAAGAAATAAGCGTTAACTCGATACGGCCATACATAATCAGCAACACGAAAAATACCAGCAACGATGTCATTAAAGCGATGCTGGTAAAATCATCATTGATGATGCGTACAAACTTGTTTGTGAGGTATTGTTTATCGAGTACCGTTAAGTTTTGCTCGTTTTCAAATGCTTTGTAAACCGTTTGATTCTGTTCAGGTGAAACTTTTACCAATGTCACCACGGTCGCCTTTCCCGGCTTTTCTGTTATATAATCATCCAGGAAATTTTTGCGTACATCGGACATCGCCTGTGCATCGGCAGGTTGAAAATTTTTGTCCAGTAGCAATTTGAATTTATCAAAAGCAGTAGCGCTGTACTTTAATACAGCACCTTTTATGTGCAGCGTTGCCAGTAAGGATGTTTTCTTTTCAACTGTCCAGTAGTTATTCCATTTTGCAATTCTTGCTTTCTGCAAAGAATCAGAAATAATCAAGGATGAAACGCCTGAATATTTTTTAACGATATTCCTTGCTTCCAGCGCCTGTATCTGTGTAACTAATTTTTCATTGTTGACAAGCGCTTCGTTCAGATTTTTTCCTTCCGTAACGAGGTAAACAGATTGGAGTGCATACTCATTAATTTTATTTAGTTCCTTTTCTGATTGCTTTAATTTGGGCGACATGAAGTTCATCCTGTTCAGGTCGGATTCAAAACTCACTCTCGTCGCCCAGTATGCAAAAAAGATCGTTAATAAAAGAATGATAATAACAAGGTATTTGTTGTATTCAGGCCGGTAGGCTGCTATTTTATCTATAAAAGAAACTGTTCTTATTTTATGCGTCGCTCTTTCTTTCTTCGATGCGATCAAATGTGGCAAAAAGATCAATGAACAAACCGATGCGCCGATCAAACTGAAGGCGGCGAATAAGCCGAGGTCTTTCAGCATTTCTGATTCCACAAATTCAAGGCACAGAAATCCGCCGATAGTTGTAAAACTCCCAACCGTCATTGGCATCGCCAGGTCTTTTATTAATTCATGAATATCTTTTGTATGCCTGTAATGATTAAAAACGTGTAAAGAATAATTAACAGCGATACCCAATACCACCGAACCCGTGCCAAGTGCGATAACGGAAATGCTTCCTTTTATAAAATAGATAGCTGTCAGTGAAAATAAAGCCCCAAATAAAACAGGGATGAGTATAATAAAAGGCGCCCGTTTCTTCCGGAAATAAATTCCCAAAAATAAAATAATAAAAAGAACAGTTATTCCCTGTGTCAGCAATGAATCTTTTCTTAGTTGTAATGCATTACCGACTGATACCGCGGTAGCGCCAAAATAGGAAGTATTTATATTTTTAAAATCGGTATCCCCCAACTGCTGAATAATACTATCGAGGCCTTCCAGGAACAATGCATTCTTTCCGGTATTATTGGGCGGAAAAGCAGGCGTAATAAAAATCAGCAAATGTTTTTGATCCTTCGTTACAACATAGTTGTCATATAATTCAAAGTTTTCATCATATTGTAATTGCTGCAATTTTTTTAAACCAAGGAAAGTAATACCAACCGGGTCATTGCTGATCATATTTTTTAATGCAAGACCGGATGGCGAAGTGAGTGTCCTGAAATTTTGTTCCAGTGTCTGTTCCAGGTTGCCCGGGGTGATAAGTGAATCAATAGCCCCGTAATCTTTATCATCCAGGTAAACAGGTAAATGGTCGCTGATAGTGCCAAACAATTCCATGGCGAGACCATCATCTACTTTGTCATTTATTTTACGGATATAAAGACTCAGCTTTTCCTGCAGTTTTTCTACAAAAGCACCTGCATAACTAACAAGACTATCAGGTTCAGCTTCCGTCGGAGTATCTTTTAGAGATACCGTCACCACCAGCTTATCTATGAATTTAGAATTTTGAAAAACTTCTGTGAGCTTTTCCGTCTTTTTATCCTTCGGCAATATTCTCGCAATATCTTCTTCAAATTTTACCTGTGTAGCGAAATAACCCAGCAACAGGAAGCTCGCAATGAACACGACAAAAAACGCCGGACGGCGCTTTTCAAAAAAATTATAAATTCCAATTAATAGTTGCTTCATGTACTACCTGCTTATCCTGCGGGCACCGGTCTTTTGTGAAATAATTTTAATAATACAAAAGTTAACAATCCAAAAAAGACGCCTGCGACAATCGCCAGGGTAATGCTTCCATAAATATATTGTTCTAAATTCTTTTTAATAGCATCCAGTGAAATAGACCTGCTAAAAACAAATTCTGTCGCATTTTTTCCCATCCAGAAAGAACCCGCTTTATAACTGGCGAAAATAATGAGAGGCAGCATGGGCGGTATACTGATATTGGCGGCAATAATGACCAAGGGTTTATTTAGCTTAAATAATATCGCCAGGAAAATAGCTACCACTAACTGGAACCCCCAGATCGGTATGATACCCATAAATACACCGAACCCGACTGAAACACTTTTTAGCGTGGCGGAATGATGCGTATTGAACAAATGATCATTCAGCAGTTGTTTAAAGTTTTTTTTTATAAAAATCTTTCGAAAAAAATTACGGGGTTTGATGTACAGGAATGTTATCAGCACCAAAACCGTATTCAACACGCTTATCCTGAAAAAATCTTTATAAGGCCTGAAGTGAGAAACCCGTTCTTCTTTTGGCGCATAATAAACAGCGATGGGCACCGGGATTATTTTTATTCCTTTCCATGCCGATTTTACCAGCACTTCAATTTCAAATTCATATTTACGGGTAAAAAATTTCATTTTCCTAACTGGCTCCAATGGATATAAGCGGTAACCCGATTGCGTATCGGGCAAACGGATACCTGTCTCTACCCTGAACCAAAAATTTGAAAACTTATTCCCAAAACTGCTGCCGCCGGGAACAGAAGCCTGGTCCATATTCCGTGACCCGATCATGATGGCATTTTTTTCCAGCAATAGTTTGTCAATAAATACCGGCAGGTCTTTGGCGAAATGCTGGCCATCGGAATCAATAGTAATGGCATATTGATAGCCTTTCTCAATGGCATAAGTAAATGCTTTACGAAGCACATAGCCCTTACCCCTGTTCCTGGTATAATGGATAGCTTGCACAAAAGAAAAAGAATCAACAATCGCTTTTGTATTATCCGTTGAGCCATCATTTACTACAATAATAGTATGGGTATATCCCGCCACATCTTCAATAACCGCAGCCAGTGAAGTACCATTGTTATAAGTTGGAATAATAACGCAGACACCAAGCGCTTCAAATTGCTCCCTGCATGTGGTGGATCCGGTCATTTAAAATTTCTATTTATCCGTTGGAAAACCAGGAGGCAAATTTAACGCAATATGAAAACAAGGCATCATAATAAATTTCCCATAATATTAAATAAAGGAATATAAACGTCATTAACTTTATATGTTTCTAATTCATCCTGCAAATTATACACTTGAAGATCCGCTTGTTCTTGATAGCAGCCCTATTCGGGATAATTCCCGCAGCCGTTGCACAAAGCATCACTATCAGCGGCACTATCCGGGATGCCCACACACAGGAGCCTGTCAGCTATGCTTCGGTTTATCTCTCCTCTTCCGGCATTGGTACCATGTCGGACAGTAGCGGCTTTTTTTCTTTTCACGTAAATAATTCAACTACCGACACACTTATTATAAGTTATGTTGGTTACGAAAATTTTAAAATATCGCTAAACTCCTTAAATGATAATACAACGATAGAGGTGCAATTACTAAGAGGAATCGCCAATACCGGCGTGGTTATAAAAACAAGTATTAATAAAGGCCTGTTCCTATGGAGAAAAATAATGAGTAAAAAACAGCAGTACAATCGTCATAACCTCACCAACTTCGGGTATGAAGCTTATAATAAACTGGAAATAGATATAAAGAATTTCAACCTTGACCGGGTTAAAAAAAATATTCTCCTGAAACCTTTTTCATTTATTATAAAACCGCTGGCGGAAGTAGCGGAGAACGATGGTTTTTTACCTGCTTACCTGATAGAAAGTGTAAGCGACTATGGCTACCAACGCAACCCGAAAAAATATTACGAAAATATTAAAGCCAGCAATACCCGTGGATTCATCAATGAAAGCACCGGTAAGTTATTGGGTGTAATGAAACAAAACATAAACATTTACAGCAATTTTGTGAATGTGATGAATAAGGATTTTATCGGGCCGTTTCATGACCATGCTGATGATTATTATACTTTCTCCGTACCGGATACGCAAGTACTAAATGGCAATAGAATATTCCATTTTGTTTTTAGCCCCAAACGACCGGGCCAAAATACATTTGAAGGAGATGCATGGGTGATGAGTGAATCTTTCCAAATACAAAAAATATCCCTTTACCTGGGCAAAGACGCCAATATTAACTATATCGACCAGATCAGCGTGTTCCAGGAATTTTTGCCTGTCAATGACAGTTTATATTTCCTGCACCGTGATAAATTTTTCGCCGACTTCAGGGTATTAGGTAAAAAATCACTGACGCTTACAGGAAGAAAAACTACTTCATATAAAAATATCGTCATCAACAACGATTCGATAGCAGCCCATTTTGAAAAGCAATCAGCAGAAGAAGTATTAACCACCGATACCGGCTTTGCACAAAAAACGGATGCAATGTGGAAAACATTACGCCATGACAGCTTATCCAAACATGAAAAAGCTGTTTATAGCACTATTGATAATATTTTAAATGATCCGAGATACCAGCAATTGCAGGATAATTTTAAATTCCTGGGATCAGGTTATAAAAATTTTGGCAATATTGAAGTGGGTAAATGGTATAGCCTCATTAGCGGCAATCAATGGGAAGGTGTTCGCTATCGCCTTGATGTAGGTACGAATAAAGGGTTTAATAAAAATATTCATTTTCACACCTACCTCGCATATGGCACCCTTGACAAAAAATTTAAAGGACAGGGGGAAGCTTTTTGGATCATCAAAAGAGAACCTAACTGGCTGAGGTTGCATGTTTCTTATTTAAATGATGTTGACAATGGCATTAATCATTCCGGCGCCATAAGTGCAGACAATGTTTTCTCGTTAGCGATCCGGAAACCCAACAGCACCCGCAAATTTCTACAGGCAAAAGACCTGCGGTTTGAATTATATAAAGAATGGGGCAAAGGGTTTTCTACAGAATTTTTCGCATCACAGCAAAAATATACACCGCTAAAAAATTTACCATTAAAAAATAATTTCCCGGTGAACAATGGTGAGCCGCTGAATAATTTCGAGCTGGCGGTTAAGTTAAGGTTTGCTTACCTCGAGCAATACATTGTTGGTGATTTTTTCAAGTACCCGGTAGGTACAAAATATCCTGTTGCGGAATTTTTAGTAGCAAAAGGAATACCCGGCTTTCTTAACAGCGCTTATAACTATACCAAATATTCAGCATCCGTCAGGGATGTTATAAAAATATCTCCATTCGGTACCCTTACTTACAAGATTTACGGCGGCAAGATCAATGGCACATTACCATTTACTTTTTTAGAAAATCACCCCGGTAATGATCTTTATTATTATAACGCCGAAGCTTTCAACCTGATGTACCGGTTTGAATATATCAGTGATAAATATGGCGGCATCAACATTGAACATAATATCGGATCCGGCTTATTTCGTTTTATACCATTTACCCGGAAATTAAAATGGCGCCAGTTCTGGAATGTAAAAACACTGTGGGGCTCACTCAGTGATAAAAATAAAGCACTGAACAATACAACTTCCTTTTTCAAAACGCTGGACGGCAAGACTTATATGGAAGCCGGCACTGGCATTGACAATATTTTTAAAATACTCCGGTTCGATTTTGTATGGAGGATTTTACCAACACCACTACCTGTAAAAAAAGTTTCGAGGTTCGGCATTTTTGGAAGTTTTCAATTCAAATTTTAATTCCCTTTTTCAACGCCAAATGCTAATGTATTACTTCGTAACTTAGTTTTTTTGGAGATATTCTTATGAAAAAAGAATTAAGCAGCAGAACGGAAATACAGGTTCGTTTTAATGAGGCAGACCCGCTTGGCATTGTGTGGCATGGGCATTATATCCGGTATTTTGAGGATGGAAGGGAGGCCTTCGGCAAGTTGCACGGGCTGGATTATCTTGAAGTGTACAGGCATGGTTTTGTTATACCCATCGTGAGTGTGCAATGTGATTTTAAAAGATCGCTCCGTTATGGTGACCGGGCCATTGTAGAAACAAAATATATACCTTGCGAAGCGGCAAAAATGAAATTCACTTATCAATTATTCAAAGCATCAACCGGGGAACTGGCGGCAACGGGTTCTTCCGTGCAGGTTTTTTTAGACAAAGAAAGTTCTATACTTCAATTAGCAAACCCGCCATTTTTTGAAGCCTGGAAACAGAAACACAACTTGCTTTAATTTTAAGACCCAATGACTGACGTTTTTATTATTGCTGATAATATTTTTTCCCCGCTGGGTGTTACTTCCGCTGAAAATTTTGCTCAACTCAAAAAATCGGTTTCAGGTATAAAAAAGCAGGATGATATCATTATGTCTGAAAAACCTTTTTATGCAGCATTGTTTGATAAAAATGAAAATTATAACGATTTACCAAACAGCTATACCAAATTTGAAAAACTGCTGATGGCTTCCATAGGCGATGCATTGCAAAACAGCGGCATTCCCGCGACGGATAAAAAAACAATCCTTATTATTTCTTCCACCAAAGGCAATATCAGCTTGCTTGAAACAGAGCCTCAGGGTAAAGAATTAAATAAAAGAATTTCATTAACTACTTCCGCTAAACTAGTAGCCGATCATTTTCATTTTGCACATGCACCCATTGTTATATCCAATGCATGTATTTCAGGATTGCTTGCGCTTATAACAGGTATGCGGATGATCCGTTCAGGTCAATATGAAAATGCAGTGATTGCAGGAGCGGATGTCATTTCAAAATTTGTTTTATCCGGCTTTCAATCTTTCCAGGCCATCAGCGAAGAACCATGCAAACCATTTGATGCGGCAAGAAACGGGATAAATTTGGGTGAAGGCGCAGGTACCATCATTCTTTCTTCCAATAAAAAACATTCCGGGGATATAAAAATTTCGGGAGGTGCGATAAGCAATGATGCCAACCACATCTCCGGTCCCTCCCGTACAGGAGAAGAACTGCGTGACGCCATGACGAAAGCAATGAAGGATGCCGGTCTTTCAGCGACAGCGATTGATTTTATTTCCGCACATGGTACGGCTACCGTTTATAATGATGAAATGGAAGCAAAGGCAATCACACTCGCCGGTTTGCAATCCGCACCGGTAAATAGCCTAAAAGGTTATTATGGCCATACATTAGGCGCCGCCGGGTTGATTGAATCAATTGTTTCCATACATTCATTAAAAGAAAACATCGTATTGCCAACACTTGGATTTAAACATATGGGTGTAACAAAACCGGTGAATGTTTTTGATACGTTAAAAGAAACGCATGTTCAGCATTGTTTGAAAACCGCATCGGGTTTCGGAGGCTGTAATGCGGCAGCGATATTCAGCAAGTCATAATTATTTAATAATATAAACACTCACTTATTTCCATGAATTTTTTTTCCAAAGACAAGAAGTCCGCTTTTGAAGCCAAAGAAGCCGCACAATGGATTGCATTCGGCCCGGTTATTTTTCAGACAGCAAGAATACTCAGGAACTCGGGGATATTAAAAGTAATTGAAGAAAGCGCTTCTGTTGGCTTAACGATTGAAGAAATCGCTGAGAAAGTGAAATTGTCAATATATGGCGTAAGGGTTTTGTTAGAATCAGGATTAAGTATAGGTCTTGTATTAGTAAACGATAAAAAATACACATTAGGTAAAACAGGGTATTTTATCCTCAACGATGCGCTGACAAAAACCAATATGAATTTTGTACACGATGTAAATTATAAAGGCCTTTTTTACCTCGAAGAAAGTATTAAAACCGGTAAGCCTGCCGGCCTGAAAGAATTTGGTGAATGGGATACGATTTATGAAGGGTTATCGCAATTGCCGGAACATGTTCAAAAAAGTTGGTTCAGTTTCGATCATTTTTTTTCGGACGATGCATTTGACCTTGTTTTACCCCAAGTATATAAAGATGGTGTAAGAAATATACTTGATATTGGTGGTAACACCGGCAAATGGGCGATCGCTTCGTCTAACTTCGCACCGGATATTCATATCACGATTATGGACCTGCCGGGCCAGTTAAATGTTGCGAAAGCAAAAATTAAGCAGCTTGGTTTAAGCAACCGGGTTTCTTTCTTACCTGTAAATATTTTAGATGAGTCGGTTAAATTTCCGAAGGGATTTGATGCCATCTGGATGAGCCAGTTCCTGGATTGTTTTTCGGAAGCGGAAATTGTTTCTATCCTCAAAAGATGTTATGAAGCGCTTGATGATAAAGGCCAGGTTATTATACTCGAACCTTTTTGGGACAGGCAACGCTATGAGATCGCTGCGTTTTGTTTGCAACAAACTTCACCATACTTTACCGCGTTGGCCAATGGTACCAGCCAGATGTACAGCGCTGAAGTATTTATAAAATGTATTGATGAAGCGGGTTTTGATATTGTAGAGCAGGTTGATAATATCGGCTTGAGCCAAACTTTATTAAAGTGCAAAAAAAGAAATAATTAAACCTGATTAATGAAAACAGAAAAAGTAGATGTGCTGGTGATTGGCGCTGGTCCTTCGGGGACTGTGGCGGCTTCTATTGTAAATAAAGCAGGGTTCAAAGTTAAAATCGTAGAGAAAGTAAAATTTCCACGGTTTGTTATCGGCGAAAGTTTGTTGCCCCGCTGTATGGAAGCACTGACCGAAGCAGGTTTTGTAGATGCGGTCAAAGAAAAAAAATTCCAGGAAAAATTCGGGGCCAAGTTTGTGAAGAATGGAAAGATTTGTGATTATTTATTCGCGGACCAGTTTACTCCCGGCTGGAACTGGACCTGGCAGGTACCGAGAGCGGAGTTTGATAAAACGCTTGCTGATACGGTAGAAAAAATGGGTGTGCCCATTAGTTATGAAACGACAGTGACAGGTATTGAATTTAACGGCTCTGATTCAATAACAACAATTGAAGACAGCAATGGTAATAAAAGCCAAATAGAAGCAAAATTTATTATTGATGGCAGTGGCTACGGAAGGGTTATTCCCCGCTTATTTAATCTTGATAAGCCATCGAACCTTGCCCCCCGCAAAACATTATTTACACATGTAGTCGATACAAAAAGGTCCATCGATGATGAACCCAACAGGATTACGATCATCGTTCATCAAAAAGGAATTTGGATATGGGTAATCCCTTTTTCAAATGGCATTACATCCGTTGGCTTTGTGGGCGACCCGGAATTTTTTAACCTGTATGAGGGCAACAACGAAGAACAGTTAAGGGCATTAATTGCATCAGAACCTTATTTGAGTGAACGTTTGAAAGATGTAGAGATGGTGTTTGAACCTAAGGTTTTTGAATCATGGTCTACTACTTCTACGACATTTTATGGTGAGGGTTTTGTATTGACAGGAAACGTAACAGAATTTCTCGATCCCGTTTTTTCTTCAGGCGTTACACTTGCAACAGTATCCAGCCAGATTGCCGCACACCTGGTCATCCGCAAATTAAAGGACGAAGCTGTTGATTGGGAAAAAGAATATTCGGAACCAATGATGCAGGGCATCAATACATTCCGTTCTTATGTAATGGCATGGTACGAAGGAACACTGGATACCATTTTCTTCGCGGAGAACCAGGATGCAAAAATAAAAAGCATGATATGCTCCGTACTTGCCGGGTATGTATGGGATACAAATAATCCATTTGTAAAAGATCATAAAGTCGCATTACAAAAATTAGCCCGCACCGTAGAGCTCAGGGATTCTCTTATTGACTAATAACCTATTTAAATATTGTTAGAAGATATCTATATCACCGCCAGTTGTATAATCAGCAACCATGTTGTTTATAAAAATGAAAAGCCTGTATTTAAAAATAAAGCCGCAGACCTCACAGCTTTCCTGCTTTCAGCATACGATCAGTTTGAAATAAACTATCCTAAGTTTTACAAAATGGATAATTTAAGCAAACTGGGATGGCTGGCAACCGAAGTACTTTTGAAAGACAGTTTCCGAACCGATAGATACCAGGCCGGGGAGACAGGTGTTGTATTAGCTAACGCCAGCGCCAGCCTGGATACCGATATAAAATATTACGAAACGGCGAAAGACATAGCAAGCCCGGCCTTGTTTGTTTATACATTGCCGAATATTGTAATCGGTGAAATTTGTATCAGGCACCATTTTAAAGGGGAAAACGCCTTTTTTATTACTGATCAATTTGACGCCGGGTTTATCGAACAATATGTGAGCAACCTGATTAATAATAATATCTTGCAGGCCTGTATTTGCGGTTGGGTAGAATTATTGGATGACCAATACAAAACTGTATTATTTTTGGCGGAGAAAGAAAGAAACGGCGGTACAACAACCTTATTCACAAGAGAAAATATTAATAAAATATATCACGCAGACAATGGATAAATTAATAGCGGATTTGAAAAAACAGATCATCGCACAATTGAATTTACAGAATGTAAAACCGGAAGATATCGGCGACGACCAGCCACTTTTCGTAGAAGGGCTTGGATTAGATTCTATTGACGCCCTGGAATTGATCGTTTTACTACAACAGCAATACAAAATCAAACTTTCCAATGCGGAAGAAGGGCCGACAGTATTTCGTTCCGTAAGAACCATGGCGGAATATATTACCGCCCGTCAATCCAGCAATGTATAAACAATGAACCAGCCCGTTTTTGTTAGCGGTGTGGGTGCCATTTCAGCGATTGGTAAAAATGTCGCCGAATGCCTTGCTTCACTGGAAAACGAAAGTGCGGGAATGGGCCGCATGCATTATTTCGATTCATTGCACAGGGAAAGACTTCCGGTGGCCGAAGTAAAATACAGCAATGATGAACTTGCACAGATAGCAGGATTACCTGCAACAAAAAGCCGTACAGCTTTATTAAGTATGATTGCCGCCAAAGAAGCGATCAACAATGCGGGTATTGAAGATATTTCTTCATTACGGACAGGATTTATTTCCGCTAACTCAGTCGGCGGAATGGATAAAACTGAAAAATTTTTTTCTGAATTTCTTTTCGATAATCAAAAAGGAAAATTACGGGATGTAGTCCACCACGAATGCGGCAGCATCAGCGAACTGGTGGCTGACCAACTGGGTATTAAAGATTATGTCACTACTATCAGCACCGCTTGTTCTTCCTCTGCTAACGCTATTTTTTTTGGTGCAAGGCTTATCAAAAATAATATTCTCGATGTCGCTGTTGCCGGTGGCGCAGATGCGTTGACAAAATTTACGCTCAATGGTTTTAATACACTGATGATCGTAGATGAACAATTTTGCCAGCCTTTTGATGAGAACCGCCGGGGATTAAATCTTGGCGAAGGTGCTGGTTATGTTGTACTGGTATCAGAAAAAATAGCGGCTTCTTTAAAAAAAAGCCAGCCATCGCATTGACCGGCTATTGTAATGCCAATGATGCTTATCACCAAACAGCTTCTTCACCGGATGGAACAGGTTCTTTCCTCGCTATGAGCGGTGCATTAAAAAAAAGCGGGTTGCAAGCATCCGATATTGATTATATTAACCTGCACGGGACCGGCACACAGAATAATGATATAGCCGAAGGAACCGCAATCAAACGGTTATTTGATCCCCGGTATCCAAAAATGAGTTCAACCAAATCATTTACCGGGCATACACTCGGCGGATGCGGCGGCATTGAAGCCGTGTTTTCAATACTGGCTATCGAACAGGGAATTATTTATCCCAACCTGCGCTTAAAAACGCCGATGAAAGAATTGCCTTTTACCCCGGAAACCAATTTTATTAAAAATATGAAAGTGCAACATGTACTTTCCAATTCCTTTGGCTTTGGAGGGAATTGCACCTCGCTAATTTTTCAAAATTGTAAATTGAAAATGTATATACGGGCGACTGGAAATATATCTGCACAAAAAACTTTTGGTCATCCTCCTTTCCTGGCGGAAACCATTGAGTATGCAGGCAACCGCCTGTCATGTATAGAACCTGATTATAAAACATTCATTGATGTAAAACTTATAAGAAGAATGAGCCGCATCATCCGAATGGGCGTAGCGGCTGCGATGGAATGTTTGCAGGAAGCGAATGTGAAAATACCTGATGCGATTGTTACCGGTACTGCGTATGGCTGCCTGGAAGATACCGGCGTTTTCCTGACAAAAATGGTTGAGTTCAAAGAAGAGTTATTGACCCCAACGGCTTTTATACAATCCACTCACAATACAATTGGTGCACAAATTGGATTGATGCTGCAATGCAATAATTACAATAATGCTTTTGTGCACCGGGGATTTTCTTTTGAAAGCGCTTTATTAGACGGCATGTTATTATTAAAGGAAAAAGAAGCGGCAAATGTATTGGTGGGAGCGATTGATGAAATTACCAACATCAGTCATGCGATATTAAGCAGGATGGGTTTATATAAACAAGGACCAATATCTAACCTCGAATTATTTAAATCCGCATCAAAAGGAACGATTGCAGGCGAAGGAGCCTCTTTCTTTTTATTAGCAACTGAACCATCACCTACCGATTATGCAAAACTTGGTGGGTTAAAAACTTTTTATAAGCCTGCAGGAATAAAAGAAATTGAAGCGCAAATTTCATCTTTTCTTACTGAACATTCTATTTCATTCAATGACATTGATCTTATCATAACAGGTAAAAATGGCGATACTGTTTCAGATGCAATATTCGATGAACTACAGGAAAGTATTTTTAGCAACAACAATACGATCAATTATAAAAATCTTTGTGGCGAATACCCGACTGCAAGTGCCTTTGCTTTGTGGTTGGGCACAAACATTATAAAGACAGGTGCAGTCCCGGCAGCGTTAGAATATACGGGCACAAAGGAGAATAAGATAAAACGGGTTTTAATTTACAATCATTACCAGGGTATTCATCATTCTTTATTTTTAATGTCCGCATGCTAAATTTCAGGAATACAAATATCTTTTTTGGCACCCTGCTCGTCATATTGATCGGCGTTCATATAAAATATGAGTTGCCGGTTTATATTTATCCAGTATTGTTGTTTGTTTATTCCCTGGTCGTCTTTTATGGTTGTTACTATGTGGGATCAAATTTTTTTATAAAAATCATTTGTTCCGCGGATACAGATAAAAAAGAAATCGCCATCAGTTTTGATGACGGGCCTGCTACAAATTACACAACGGAAATACTGGACATACTTAACCAGGATAATACCAAAGCGGCTTTTTTTTGTATCGGCAACCGCATAGCGGGAAATGAAAATATCATCAGGCGGATAAAAAAAGAAGGCCATATTATCGGCAACCATAGTTATTCTCATCATTTCTGGTTTGATATGTATTCCGCTGAAAAAATGCAGTCCGACCTGGAGCAAATGGGCAATGAGATGGAAAAGGTGACCGGGATGCGACCGAAATTGTTCAGGCCGCCATACGGAGTAACAAATCCCAACCTGAAAAAAGCGATCATTAAAGGCGGTTATATTCCATTGGCTGGAGTGTGCGGTCGATGGATACCGTAATTAAAGATGAAAAAAAATTGCTGGACAAGATTAACCGTGCAATAAAACCCGGCGCTGTTTTTCTTTTTCATGATACCAGCCAGACAACATTACATGCATTACCGAAGTTTTTAAAAGAAGTTAAAAATAAAGGGTACAATATTATCCCGTTGGATAAATTGTTACATTTGAACCCAAGTGCATAAAGCGATTTTTATATCATATTATTAGCTGCAGGTTTTTCTTCAAAGGCCCAGTATCCCGGCTATTCACCCATAAGTGACCTTGCAAAATTTAAAGCTGATTTTTCCGCGGCTACGCAAAAAACCTTATCGATCAAAAGCGATTTTGTACAGGAAAAAAACCTGAGCATGTTGTCGGAAAAAATTACTTCCAAAGGAAAATTCTGGTTTAAAAAGAAAGCCAGGTAAGAATGGAATACAATCATCCTTATCAATACCTGATGATCCTGAACAAAGACAAGGTTTATATTAAAGATGCGCAAAAGGAAAATAAGATATCTTCCCGGTCAAACAAATTGTTTCAGCAGATCAATAAAATAATGATTGATTGCATGCAGGGAACCGCACTGAATAACCCTGATTTTAAAACCAGGATATTCGGGAATAAGAATAATTCATTGATTGAACTGACACCAGTGACAAAAGGCCTGAAAGAATTATTTAAGAACATCAACGTTATCGTTGACAACAAAGACTTTTCCGTCGCCAGCATTGAAATGCAGGAAATAGGCGGTGACAATACCCTCATTCGCTTTACCAACAAAGAACTGAATGCAGCGATCCCGGATTCTCTTTTTACTATTAAGTAGTTGCCTGCTCTTCCTGGGTTGCACTCCTTTTTACAAGCAACTGCAGGAGGCGCCCGGCCCTGTAAAGGGGTTAGCGAAATTCAAGCCGGCATTTACTTCCGAGTTATATGCTACGCAAGTTGACGTAGTTGGTCATCATTTAAGCGGGCTGTTATTGATAAAGAAAATGCCGGACAGCAGCACCCGGATGGTATTTTCAAACGAGATGGGTTTTAAATTTTTTGATTTTGAATTTTCCGCTGACGGAAAGTTCAAAGTCTATTCGGTTATCAAACAGATGAATAAAAAACCGGTATTAAAAACGCTGCGAAAAGATTTTGAACTGGTATTAATGGAACACATGGATAATAACACTGTATCTGTTCGTACGAATAACGGTCTTTTGTATTATGTTTTCCCCCAATCAAAAGGATATAATTATTACATTACAGACAGTGCGGGCAATGAACTTGTTCGCATGGAAAGGGCTTCAAAAAGAAAAACGGTTGTTGAAGCCATTATGAAAGATTACAGGAATGGAATACCGGATACCATCGGTATTTCGCACAAAACATTCAAATTTACGATTGGCTTAAAACGAATAGAAAGATAATGTTACTCGGTGATTTTTTTACTATTAACATTTTGGAAAAAGAAGGTCTTGCGATAAAAGCGGAATTGGTGATCAATGCCGGTCATAAAATATTTGAAGGGCATTTTCCTGGTCAGCCTGTTGTTCCCGGTATTTGCATGATGCAAATGGTAAAAGAAATAATGGAACAGGTGGCAGAGAAAAAAACAAAGCTGGTAAAGGCTTATGAAATGAAATTCCTGGCCATTATTGATCCGTTACAAAATAATATTATCAGCGCTTCACTGGCCTATTCTACTGAAGACAATGGAAACTTAAATGTGTCAGCTACATTTTTTAAAGATGAGCTTATTCATTTTAAATTTAAAGGATTGTTCGCTATAGATGAACCCCATTCCTGACAACAGCCTCTGTATGTTACCTATATTCTACAATACTCAGAAGATCTTTTGTTTGAAAAATTTCACGTAAAGGCGCAAAGAATAAAAGACGCTAAGAATTTAAACTTTGCGACTTAACTTTTATGCATCTTTGCGTGAAACAAAAAGCCGAATAGCGAACGGGACGATGAACGGAGCAACGTCCCGATATACATCGGGATTTCGCTTCGCTCAACAAGGGACGATGCCATTTGCACAACAGCTGGGCAAAAAATTATTGAAACTTAGCGGATATTAAAAATTAAATAAACATCCTACTCCAAATATATCCGGTTTGTCTTCATTTGTTCCTTTCATATAGGAAAAACGCACTTCAATATTTTTATGTTTTCTGCCAACGCCAATACGAAAACCTGCATGTGCGGCGGGACCATATACATTGTAACTCCGGCTATCTGTATAATCGTTCCCGTAATTATCGGTTTGCGTAGTTAAAAAATCACCGTGATGATAAGCAAAACCGCCGCCAAAAAAATAACCTAACTTACTCGTATTATCTTTTGTAGAGCCCCTGCCCATGTTAAGACTTAATAGCAACGGTGCATTGAGGATAAGGCCAACAGACCCATTATCAGAAAACCCATTGCCAGTACTGTAATAAAAATTGCCGGAAACACCAATACCCGCAGTTAACGGAATACCGACGGAAAGTGAAAGCGCTTCTGTTTCTACAACATTAACCCGTGGGTAATAAGTGAAACCCTCTCCAACAGTTACATCATTTCCTTTTGAAGAACCAACAAAAACGGTGAGACCAGCGCCATGCATAAACGTTTGACCAAAAGCAATGCCTGCTGTAAAAAATAAGCAAACGGAAAAAATAATTTTTTTCATAAATCAGGTTTGGTTGAAAAATACAAAATGAGTGAATAAAAGTAAAATTTATTTACCCGTACCCGTTTTATCAGGTATTAAATAATTTATACAATCGAGTGCGGGCCCTGTCATAAACGTAGTGACCAGCGCCATCAATACCATCATAGCGAATATTTGGGGGGAAAGAATACCAAGGTCGTAGCCGATATTTAAAACGATCAATTGCATAAGCCCGCGGGTGTTCATCAATACACCGATGGATAAACTATCTTTCCATGTTTGCCCTACCATTCTTGCCGCTAATGCACTGCCACCGAATTTGCCGGCTACTGCTACTAACAATACCCATCCGAATGTAGCCCACAAATGTCCTTCGTTCAATAAACCGATTTGTGTTTTTAATCCCGTTATAACAAAGAACAAAGGAAGTAACAACACAATGCTTACGTCTTCAATTTTATCAATGACTATTTTCCGGAAACTAAAACTCGCCGGCATGATGACACCGGCAATGAATGCGCCAAACAATGAATGAATACCAATGATTGATGTGATATAAGCCGACATGATCAGCATGACAAAGAACAATGCGATGATGGCCGTTCTCTTTTTCTCCTGGTTGATATAAACTGTTTCCAATCTTTTTAATGCGGGCCGCACCGCCTTCAACATTATTACTACATATATTACTGATAAAACAATGGTGTATACAGCGCTGATGGATGATCCGGATTTTACTAATGCGATGACCGCGGCCAATATACACCATGCGGTGAAATCATCAGCAGCGGCGCATGTTAAAGCCATGGCGCCAAGCTTTGAGCGGGTGAGACCTTTTTCCTGTAGTATTCTGGCAAGTACGGGAAATGCGGTGATGCTCATAGCGATGCCCATGAATAATGAAAAGGATAAAAATGAAATGCCTGCTGGCGCATAATCATTATAAATGAAATAAGCTAGTCCCATTCCTAATGTATAGGGTATGATGATGCTGGCATGGCTGATGATGACCGCACCATAAGCCTGCTTGCCGATGGCTTTCAGATCGAGTTCCATCCCAATAATAAACATGAATAATATCAGGCCAATCTGGCTGAGAAAATTGAGTGTTCCCAACGAAGCCGCCGGGAATAAAAACTGGTTGACATCCGGAAAAAATAATCCAACAATGGAAGGGCCTAATACGATACCGGCGACAATTTCACCAATGACGGCAGGTTGGCCTATTTTTTTAAATAAAAAACCAAAGAGGCGTGCAAAGGCAAGAATTACGATGATCTGAAGGAGTAATACAGCAAGTGGTTCAGAAAGATTATGACGTAATGAATCTTTGAAGACATCGAAATTATTATCAGTCGCTATACTATTCGCCAGGTGTGTTTGTTGTGCGGGTGCTATTGGGGTTTGCAAAAATTCACCTTGCTTAATGATCCAGTAAATAACAGCGCCCAGCCCTGCGACAATTACGACATAAAAAATGGTGCTGATTTGTTTCTTCATAAATGAATTAGATTTCCAGGTATATACATTCGGAAAATAACCGTCATGTTGGGGAATGAAATTAATTTTCCGTATGCGATAAAGTTATCCGGTTTTTTTGAAATAATGAATTTAGTAAGCTCTTTTATCAGTTTTTAAAATGGCGTGAAGCATGCAAAATATCCTTACCATTTCAAATACAGTACCTTCGGTATATGCACGAATTCGACAGTATTATAATCGGTTCAGGTGCAGGTGGGCTATCCGCCGCTCTTTGTCTTGCCCGGGCCGGACAAAAGGTTGCTGTCATTGAACAACATTATGTGCCGGGGGGATGGTGTCATAGTTTTTATATAAACGGGCATCGCTTCAGTCCGGGTGTGCATTATATCGGGCTGCTGGACAAGGGCCAGTCAACAAGTAATCTTTATGAAGGTTTGGGAATCGCCAATGACCTGGTTTTTTTCAGGATGAATGCCAGTGCGTATGAACATTGCTGGATTGGGGATGAACGAATTCATATGCCCGCGGAGATTGACAAACTATATGAATCACTTTCGGAAAGGTTTCCGAAAGAAAAAAAAGGATTAAAAAAATACCTGGAGCTGGTAAAGAATGTCAGCAGGGAAATACAGCTTATTCCTAAAATGAAAGGCTTATGGGATAATATAACTATTCCTTACAGAACACGCCATTTAGGTAAATACGCATTGTTCAGCGTAAAGAAGGTGTTGAGCTGGCATATTAAAAATCCTTTACTGCAAAAAGTACTCAACATTCAATGTGGTGATCATGGCCTTCCGCCTTCAAAGGCAAGCTTTCCCTTGCATTGCGCATTAATGGACCATTATTTCCATGGTGGATTTTATCCAATGGGCGGAGGCGGGGCCATTGTAAAAGCAATGACAAAAGCTATTAAAAAATATGGTGGTGAAATAAAAACGGGGGTAGGTGTTAAACGTATTTTATTGGAACAAATGAATGGAATTAAAAAAAATAACGCTGTGGGGGTTGAGTTGGAGAATGGTGAAGAATTAAGGGCCAAACGAATAATATCAAATGCTGACCCAACAGCTACTTATAAAATGGTAGGACCGGAAAATTTAAGTGATAAATTACAGGCGAGGATTTCCAGGACACGTTATTCAGTAACATCACTGATATTCTTTTTAACGGTGGACATGGATGTTCGTAAAGCAGGCTTGGATTCGGGAAATATCTGGATGATGCCCGATTGCGAGATGGATGACCTGCATGCCGACCTTAAAAAGGTGGACATATTAGCGACGAATGAATTTCCAGCACTTTTTATAAGTTGTTCTTCGCTTAAAGATCCTTCAAGCTATGATGGCAGGCACCATACAATTGAAGTAGTTACTTTTATTGATTATGATTCTTTTAAAACAAAGATTCATGGAAAGGATAGTAATTCGGAAGAGTATAAAAAAATTAAAGAACTTCTTTGCCAAAAATTAATAAACAGTCTTGAAAAAGTAGTTCCGGGTATCCGGGATAATATTGTTCAATTGGAATTAGGTACGCCTATGACAAACGAACATTATATTCATTCAACGAAGGGCAATGTGTATGGCACGGAAAAAGGCTTTTACCAGACAGGACCGTTTTCATATACTACGCAAACTGAAATTCAGAATTTGTACATGTGCGGTGCAAGTATTATGTCGCATGGCGTGGCAGGAGCCAGTTATTCTGGCATAAAGACAGCGGCTAAAATTCTTAATTGCACGGAAGAGGACCTGATAAAGCCGGATGAATCACAAAATGTCCGCATCTATGATGCTGAAGATAATACCCACTGGCCTCAATGGTTGCACCAGAAAATGGCGGAGAAGAAAAGGCGTACCCAAAATGAAGCTATGATAGCTCTTTATTAAACTAAGCTTACTGACCTGAAACTAATATAAAGCTGTGCTGAATGCCTTTGTATGTGTTATAAATGAGGACATTCTTAAACTCCTTTTTATCAACGGCGCTTTTAATCATGTGACCGGGGATGTGTTGCTTTTGAAGAATATGGCAACAAACCCAAAAGCCCATTGCAGATGCTGTGGGATATTCACCACTCATGTGTTTAAAGCGGGCTACTGTCATCCCCTGCCCCATCACTGATTCGCAGCTTAAATAATATTTTAGCAACCGGTTGTCTCCATTTTCGCCGGTTAACAGCAGGTCGATTTTTTCAGTTGCTGGCAAATATTTTTTAATAAAATCTTCGAGCTTTTGTTTTACGATGGATTCATCTTCGCTGTGCAATGTATCAACCGCCAGCACCTTTGCAACAGCGTTGTTTTCGTTTGCATTTGCCCAAAACATAATAGCCGCTTCACCAGCTATGCTGCCGGGTGAATCGGTTTCATATAACGCCTTACCGGAAACGGGTGTCTTCCGATACCAGCCACTCTTGTCTTCAAAATAATAATTATAAATAGAAATATCATCTACGGCGCCGAGCAGGTAATTGCCCGAAGGATTTTCAGCAAGTATCATATCCACGTCTGTCATCGCAAATTCAAACGCAAGGCCGTTTTGTAAGTGAGTAATATTATAATTGTGATTATTTGTCAATAAGCCTATTTGTGCGGCCACGGCATTAGGTGTGCTTTGCACAAAATTCAATGGAGTGAGTAATCCTTCATTGTATTCAATAATTTGGTGAAGAAATTTAACGCTATCCGCTTTGCCTCCATTGACGGTACCCATAATAATACCATCAGGCACGGGATTACCCTGCAGAACGGGCATCGCAGCACCAATTCCCATCCTTACCGCTTTTCCCATTCTTCTTAATAAACCGGGTGGAATGCTTTCATAAGAAGGTTCTATCGCATTCAAAATAAAAGAAAACAGGATCAATGCTTCCGTTTCCATCCATATCAGCGGCATATAATTCCATAGGCTCGGTGGCGCTGGCTTTATATTCACAATTCAAACCCAAATTACCTGCTACCAGGTCCATATCCCCATCATTATCTATATCTGCAGCAATAAGGCTTCGCCACATTCCATTTGTTTCTGTCACCCCCGTTTGATCTGTTGTTTCCTTTAAAATGCCATGATCGTTTTTGAAAAAACGTATGGGCATCCATTCACCGGCGATGATAAGTTCAGGCTGTTTATCATTGTCAAGATCAGCCATACAGCCGAAGTCACCATACCCGGATTGGTTAAAGCCGGCAAATTTTTTCAGTCACATCGGAAAAAATTCCTTTATTATTTTGTAATAAAAAACTCCTTGGAGACGCAGGATATGTTTTAGAAACCCGGCCACCGATAAAAAGGTCCATATCCCCATCACCATCATAATCTCCTGCGTTTACACAGCCTGCAATCGTTTTTACTGAAGCCGGTATTGCATTTCTTTGAAGGGTAAAATTACCTTTCCGTCATTTAAATAAAACCGGGGTTTGTAAAATTCCGCATCTGCCTCATATCGAACATCCCCTCCTGTAACAAGCAAATCCATATCTCCGTCTTTATCCGCATCAAACAAAACACAATCCATGTCTTCTTCCATCTTGATACTATCAGTGATCTTTTTTGAACTGAAAGTCTGTCCTTTTTGCTGTGTAAATATTTCACCCGAAAAAATACCCCCTCCTCCCACAAAAAAATCTTCCCGGCCATCATTATTAATATCAGCGATAGTTAAAAAGGGCCCTAACTGTGAAAATTTTTGCGGCAATAACCGCTGAACAGCATAATCATTGAAAGATGCATCATGATGTATTATACTTAATACCTGAAAGGGTTGTGATATCTGAAAAAAGTACAGTGTCTACAGCATCCTGCTTATAGGTATTTATCGATGCTTCTTTCCATGACAACGTAAGCAATGTATCGACTGCTATATTTCTCAGCACTTGTTTTTTATTATCCGGCCATATACTACGAGAGAGTCAGCATGGTCTTCTTTACCCAACCCAAAAAACAGTTGCTGGCTCACCGATGAAAAATAACCCCGCACCGGGCTTTGTTCCTGCTTTTGTACTCCTGCTCCGTCATAGAGATAAAGCTTTGCCCCAAACCCATTAGCATTCAGGCTATCCCCTTTTAATTTCACATTTAAAAAATGAGCATGTACCGGCTCATTCTTCTGATTGGTGTTATTTATAAATACAAAAGCATCTTTATTTATATTGTTAATTACAAGATCTAGATCTCCGTCATTATCCAGGTCCGCATAAGCGGCGCCATTCGACATAGATGGTTCATTAATACCTGCACTTTCCGAAGAGTCAGCAAACGTGTAACCATGCTGATTAATATAGAAGTAATCAGGGAGCTCAACATGTTCCAGGGAAGATAGTTTCTTTCGAATCGCTTTTTGCTGCTCTTCCTTTGACATACTGTTGCTAAATATCCCGCTACTGAATTCCAGGAAATCCGCATTGATAAAATCCCTGCCGATACCATTTGTAATGTGCATGTCCTTCATCCATCATTATTGAAGTCCGCCACCAATACACTCCAGCTCCAATCTGTTTGGTGAATGCCAGCCAGTTGTCCTATTTCACTAAAAAAAGGAATACTGGTATCCCCTGAAGCATAATTACCATTATTAAGTTGAAGCATATTTCGCATAAACTCCGGTTCATATCCCATATCCCGTTCCGTCTGGTAACGTTCGTGAATTCATGAAAGAAAAAGATGTCTTTTTTCTTTGATTTTTTTCGGGCATCATATCGAGGGTAACGATATCTGGCAATCCGTCTTATTAATATCGGCGGCTTCAGATCCCATGCTGGAATAGCTTTGGTGTTGCAATGAGCTGCTGATACAATTAGTGAAGGTACCGTTGCGATTGTTCAGCCAAAGGTTATCATTACTTAAAAAATCATTAGCCACATATACATCAGGCCATCCATCGTTATTAAGATCGCTGACAGATAAGCCCAGGCCATATCCATCTTCTTTGATCCCGGCGGCTATTGTAACATCTTTAAACCAGGGATGCCCACGGTTAGCTGAATCGCCTTCATTACGGTATAACCTGTCATTAGCCGTGGAAAAACCACTTCTGTCCCGTGGATAGATAGTATTCGCATTACGATCTGCCAATAAATAATTGGCCAGGTACATATCGAGATCACCATCTTTATCATAGTCAAAAAAAGCAGCCTGTGTAGAATAACTTGTATCTGCTAATCCATATTCCACAGCGCTCTCCCTGAAAGTAAGATCATGCTGATTAATGAACAATAAATTCTTTGCACGTTTTTTTAAGTCCTTTCCAAAAACACATACATAAATGTCATCGTAGCCGTCATTATTTATATCAACAATACTTATACCCGTAGCCCACACATTTGTTTCGACGCCGGCTTTTTTTGTTACATCTTCAAACTTATGTTCTCCCTTATTGATATATAGTCCTGAGCTGACCTGGTTACCCGAAAAGTAAATATCTTTTAAGCCATCGTTGTTGAAATCACCGATACCGACCCCACCACCCATGTAACCAAATTCATTGATAAAAGAGTAAGTAGAATCCGTGTCCCTTAATGTCATTGTTAAAATGAATGCCGCTTTCAGAAGAAGATAGTTTTGTAAACAAAGTTACCTTTTGCTTATTTCCGCAAGCTGTCAAAAAGAAGGCGAACCCAAAGGATATAAGCAAATTATAATCAACTTTTTTAACCATAGTTATGAATGTTAGGCTTGCAATAAATAAAATAAAGTATGCGCCGTAGTTCAAGGTTTAAATTTATTGCATTATCAGGAATATATAACAAAGGCTATCTTTTCAGACAGCCTTCGTTATAAAATTATCTTTACTAAAAACTTTTATTGAATCAGCGGATTTGTTGATAGCTCTGAAGACGGAATTGGCAGCTCATTTGCCTGGCCTAGCCTTGGATCAACTTTTATAAGAGGAAAATAACCTTTTTTTCTCCAACGTATAAGATCAACATTGTCTATACATTCTCCTCCCAGTTTCTACCGCTCTTTCATGCATTACTGCTAACAAGGCGGCATTTTTAGTTGCAGGTGCAACAGGCGTCATATTTACACCCGGCCTTGTACGAACCATATTAATATAAATGGCGGCTTGGGCAGGAGTTCCTACTTCAGCTTCGCATTCTGCGAGCATTAATAAGACATCTGCATACCGGATAAGACGATAATTGAGTCCCTGAAGGAATAATACCAGCTACCGGAACCCAATCATTCAGCGCATATTTCCGGAATATCCTTTTCTTGGCAACTCCGAACTTTGTGCTGGTGCCATTAGTAAAATCTACCAGTGGTACGCCAGCCTGTGTTCCCTGCTTTAGTAAGTACCATATCACCATCTTCCCAAAAAGTCCATTTGTACCTGGGGTCGGTTGGCTCAAATTCTTCCAGCAACTTAGTAGATGGATTTACATTGCCCCATGTAGTGCCCCAGTCCTGGGGAACGCATGGATGAACCCGCAGCAGTAGCACTAGTGTTTTCACCTCCCCAACCAAAGCCATTATCACCTTTATCAACAAAAGCAACTTCAAATACGGATTCTTTATTAAACTCATGTCCCGTTTCTGCGGAGCGATGTTGTTTGATTTAATATCCCCATCAAAATTCCATAAAAATGGAAACCGTTGTCAACGTGTAAAGGCCGGAATTAACAACAGCCAACAGCGCTGTTTTGGCTGCATTATAATCGCCTTTCTGCATATTAGCCCTTCCCGCCAACGCATTAGCTCCTTGGTCGCCCTTGGTCGCAAGATCGGCTCCGCTGTAGAAGATGCAGGTAATTTAGCCGCTGCATCCGTGAGATCACTAAGGATCAATGTGTAAATATTCGCAGCAGGTTCTTTTCCTTTAAAGCTTATAGAAGAGTTAACCGGTTCTGTATACATCGGCACATCTCCCCATTGCGATACCAGTTCGTAATAAGCCCACGCCCTTAAAAATTTTGCTTCACCTATCACCCTATCTCTAAGGGTTGCATTATCAGTGACCCCGGACCTTTGGCTATTACAAGGTTTGCCCTATTGATCATTTGATAACAGGCTGCCCAGATATTGTTAACCTGAGCATTGGTAGGTCCTGGATTTGCCGCATTCAATAATTCCTTGTTTTCTACTTCCAGTTGATCCCCGCCTGATCCAACTTCACCACCTCTCATACTATGAAAATAATGCCAGACCCTGCCCAGCAAATTTGTGCTGCGAAGGATGGAGTAAATCCCATTCACTCCTTTTTCAAGTTCTACAGCGGTTTTAAAATAGCTTTCCTGAGTTGGACTATTTGTATCCAACACATTCAGCTTTTTTTCGCAGCTGATCATGACAACAATGGTCATAATACCGGCAAAAACAATTTATTTATAACTCTTTTTCATATGCTTATTTTATGCTTTATGACTATGAATTAATCCTGGTTTTTTGCTTTTAAAAATTTGCCTGGATACCTACCTGAACTGTTTTTGGTTGTGGATATATGGCCCAATCTATTGAGTTGACCAGGTTACCGCCAGTTCTATTACCTACTTCAGGGTCATAACCAGAATAGTTTGTAAATGTCAGCAGGTTTTGACCTGAAACATAGATTCTGAAACTACTAACAGTTCCTTTTGTCCATGAATTCAGTTTCGCTGAAGAAATATTATAACCCAGGGAAACATTCTTCAGCCTCAGGTAAGATCCGTTTTCGAGAAAACGGGTAGAAGTCCGGGCATTGCCATTAGGATCGCCTGAAACGGCACGGGGAATATCCGTATTTGTATTCGTCGGAGTCCAGGCATTCAAAACTTGCGTTCCTGCATTGAAAAACCTGATCATTCCTTCGGTAATCACCCTGGTATCGTTATAGATTTTATTTCCGTACACTCCCTGGAAGAAAGCAGCCAGATCAAAGCCTTTATAATTCAAAGAAATATTAAATCCGTAACTCATCTTAGGTAAGTAACTTCCCAGGTAAGTACGATCATTTAAATCAATTTTACCATCTTTATTCAGATCTCTGAATTTGAGATCTCCTGGAGATGTATGAATGGCAGGATTGTAAGTCACACCTACTGCGGGATTAACCTGGGCAGGCGATGCATCAACTTCAGCCTTTGTTTGGAAAATACCATCTACGATAAAACCGTAGAAATACTGGATAGGCAATCCCGGTTGAGTATTGGTTACATCAAATCCGCCATAGTCTGCCGCATCTGCTCCAGCTACGAGATTGGTGAGTCCTGGTGCAAGCGACAATACTTTATTTTTCAAAAATGTGGCGTTAGCAGAAACATCCCATCTGAGATCACCTGCCTTATCGTGATATCCCAGCAGGAATTCAAAACCCGTATTTTGCATCGATCCTACATTTTGGTTAACACCACGATTAATATATCCAAAAGAAGGGGGCGTTTGCACATTCAATACCAGGTTTACTGTTTTTACGATGAAAATAATCAGCCGTTAAAGTAAACTTATTTTTAAGTACCCCCAGGTCCAGTCCAATATCGAACTGTTTGTATATTTCCCATTCCAGGTCCTGGTTTCCCAGGCTATTGATTCCTGAAACCCAAAGCACCGTTGGGGCTGGCAGCATTGTTAAGAGGATAAGAAGAGCTATTAGCGGATACATTTACCAGCCATGGCGTATTTCCTAAAACCAGCCCATTAAGCCCGGTAACACCATAACCTCCCCTGAGTTTCAATTGAGAAATGAATGTGATATTTTCCATAAATTTCTCCTGGTCAACTTTCCATCCTACGGATGCAGAAGGGAAATTTCCCCATTTTTTTCCGGGGGCCCAGACTGACAATCCATCCCGTCTAAAAGCGGCGCTTAAAATATATTTACGGCAAAATCATAGTTAATACGACCTAGCATAGAAACCAGGAAAATTTTTTCCAAAGTTGGAAGAAACAGACGGGTTTGTTGCAGCTTGGAGAACTCTCAGGCTATTCGAAGGCTGGTTTCCGGAGCCATTTAACGATCTTGTTTTTTGTTGTTGAGATTCAAACACAGCAGTCGCAGTTATGCTATGCTTACCAAATTTTTTGTCATAACTCAACTGTTCAATATAATTCAACACTGTTGAAGTGTTCCTGTTATCAGTGACTGTGGCGATAGTAGAAATGGCGCCATTAACATTCCCATTATCATTAAATATGGGCTGAAAGCGGAAAAACCGTCCATTCGCATAGTCAATACCGAAAGTCGCATTTGAATTTTAATCCTTTCAGAATATTTATCTCCAGGTAAGCATTTCCGAAGATTTTTTGCAGTTGTATTTTCCTGGGGGTTTTTTAATTCAGCATCTTGATCGGGTTAGTGGGGTCGCCTCCATCTAAACCGCTATTTACTCCTCTATATCCGCCAATTGATGTAGGATCGTGTACAGGTATATGCGGCATCATACGGATAACATTTACCAGGTTGCTCCTGGTACCTCCTGCGTTAGCATCTCCCCTTTGAATAGAGTTACTAACAACAAGGCTCTGACCAAAAGTGAACACCTTACTAATGTTATGTTCAGAATTTAACCTGAAATTATATCGCTTAAAGGCAACATTTGGAGCCGTACCTTTTTGGTCGAAATAGCCTGCCGAAGCGCTAAACCTGGAAACCTGGTTCCCGCCGTTTACGTCAATGCTTGTCTGGGCCATTGGGCCGTTGCGGAAGTACTCTTCCTGCCAATCGGTATTTGTCTGGCCATATGTTTGGGTGGCGCCGGTATATATCGGGTCATTTATATTAGTAGAGAGTCGTGGTATCTGGCTGCCCCTGTATGCCAGCGCATACTTCATAAAGCCCTCTCTATCGAGGAGGTCAAGGCGTTCAGATACCCATTGCGTTCCATAATATGAATTAACACCGACATGGATCTTGCCATCTCTTTTACCTTTTTTGGTGGTGATGATGATTACCCCATTCGAGCCGCGTGATCCATAAATGGCCGCAGCAGAAGCATCTTTCAGCACGTCAACAGTTTCAATATCATTAATATCAAAACTGGATATATTACCTGTGGGTATTCCATCGATTACATATAAAGGATCCGATGAAAAGGATATAGAGCCGATCCCCCTGATGCGAACAATAGGCTGAGACCCGGGCGTGCCAGTGTTTACTACACTAACCCCGGCCATTCTGCCTTGCAGTGATGTTCCAAGATTGGCCGCTGGTATTTCATTCAGGGTTTTATTATTAATTGAAGAAATCGCCCCCGTTACATTACGGCGGCTTTGCGTACCATAACCGATCACCACCACTTCATCAATGTTGGTAACATCGGAAGCCTCCAGTTGAACAGAGACATCATTACCCTGCCCAACCGCTACTGAACGGGTTGTGAAACCGACCATTGAAAGTTCAAGCGTTTCCCCGGTGGATGCGCTAATGGTGAAAGCGCCTACACCGTTTGATGTAGATCCACGACTGGTTCCTTTTACAACAACAGAAACACCATTTAGTGGGGCGCCGTTAGCATCGGTTACCCGGCCTGTGATAGTTCTTTGTGCAAATAATGAAACCGAAAAGAAAAAAAGAAAACATACAGAGAAGAAAAGTTTTGCCGGAGCGGCAAGACGAGCAGTTAATTTACTCATATAGCAAAGCATTTAGGTATAAAATAAAGTGAAAAATTATCTAACTTTTTTTTATTTGAAAAATTTTTTTTCAACCGATTGCAAAAAAAATGGGCTTATAAAGAAATAAACACTGGTAAAAATGGAATTTATGGCATCGTTTGTTGTAACTATTTTCCTGATCGCTATACAAAACAATATCGGGTGAGTTCCTTACCCAGTATATGTTTCAAGGCTTATTAAAAAAAAATAATTTATTTAAAAAATGACAATTTTTTATAGGCTAACGATCATTCGCAATCGATTTGAAAAAAAAAATTAAGTCTTGTAGTAAATTCCACATAAAAAACCATTGTAACCGATTGCATTGCAATTTTTTATTTTGAGAAGGGATAGTAAAAACTTAAGAAAAAAGTAAAAACTGGCTATTCTTTCCATTTAATTCTACTTCTTTTGTAAATGCAAGTTGATTTATCGTTTCGACAAAAGAAAAATCTTTAATCAATCCAGTAATACTATTAATATCATCAGCGAAAATCCTGTCTTCTTCCGCAAAGCTTACAAACCGTCTTACGTAATCATGAGCGAACTCCAGCAGCTCACTGCTCTTTAAGGGCCTTCTGAATTCAATGGCCTGGCAAGCGGTCATTAATTCAATAGCAAGAATATATTCAAGGTTATCCAATACCTGGTTCAGTTTTCTCCCACTGATGCTGCCCATACTTACATGATCTTCCTGCCCTAATGATGTAGGAATGCTATCGGCGCTGGCAGGAAAGCATAGTGTTTTATTTTCTGTTACCAAACTTGCAGTAGTGTATTGAGGTATCATAAACCCACTGTTCAATCCTGCGTTCTTCATCAACAAAGCAGGCAACCCCCATTTGCCTTCTAATAATAAATAACAACGCCGATCAGAAATATTTCCAATCTCCGCAGCGGCGAAGCAGCAATAATCCAATGGCAAAGCTAACGGCTGTCCATGAAAATTACCGCCGCTGATGGTGTCATCTTTATTAAATATGATTGGGTTATCCGTTACCGCATTCAATTCTATTTCCGTCAATTCTTTTAAATGAAGCCATGCATTGCGGGAAGCGCCATGCACCTGCGGCATACAACGTAAACTGTAAGGATCCTGTACACGTCCGCAATCAACATGGCTTTGCATGATGGCGGAACCTTCTAATAATAACCGTAACCGTTGTGCTACTAATTTACTTCCGGCGAAGGGCCTTAACTCATGCAGTCGTTCATCGAAAGGAGATTTAGTTCCTGTTAATGCTTCCAAACTCATAGCACCAATAATATCAGCAGCTTCAAGGCAGTTATGCATCCGCTGCACAGATTTCACAGCATAACTTAAAATAAACTGTGTTCCGTTAATTAATGCTAATCCTTCTTTAGGCCCTAACTGAACAGGTGAAAGTGAAAATTTGCTTAACACTTCCTGTGCCTTATATCTTGTACCCTGGTAAAAGACTTCGCCCAAACCAATCAATGGTAAAAACAAATGCGCTAACGGTGCCAGGTCACCACTAGCACCTACACTTCCTTTCTCCGGCACAACAGGTATAATATCATTCTCGATATGCCAGTTAATGCGATGTAATGTCTCTAATCGTATGCCGCTAAATCCTTGCGCCAATGCATGCACTTTTGTAATGAGCATGATCTTCGCTATTTCGACAGGTACGGGATTACCTACGCCTACGCTATGACTTTGTAATATTTTATATTGCAATAAACTGGTATCCTCTTCCGAAATTTCCGTGTCGGCCAAAATGCCAAACCCGGTATTGATACCGTATACCGTTTTTTTATCTTTTACTATTTCCTGTACATATTGCTGGCTCCTGTTTATTTTTTCAATCGCTTCTTTATTCACTACCGCTTTTAATTTGCCGGAGCAAATGGCCATGGTTTTTCCAACCGTTAATTGATCAATTCCATAATTGAAATTTTCACTCATATTATATAATTGATGACCAAAATTATAATTTTTAGGCCCTTGTATAAATTAATAAAGCGTCCCGACACTATCGGGACGCTTCGTGATCCGGATTGGATTCAAACCAATGACCCCAAACTTAGAAGGTTTGTGCTCTATTCAGCTGAGCTACCGGACCATTTTTAAAACAGGTCGCAAAGATAATTTTTTTTAGCTTGCAGGCAAAGCAATTAAACGGATGGATGTAAAGATTGAAGACAGTTGGAAAGAAATTTTAAAAGACGAATTCAAAAAGCCTTATTTCCAGCAAATCTCCCTGCATTTAAAAACGGAAAAATCACAGGGTAAAATAATTTATCCTCCGGGCAGCCTGATCTTTAATGCATTCAATACAACACCTGTTGATCATGTAAAAGTGGTGATACTCGGGCAAGATCCTTACCACGGCCCCGGCCAGGCGCATGGACTTTGCTTTTCGGTGCAAAATGGCGTACCGCCGCCACCCTCTTTAATAAATATTTTTAAAGAACTGCATGAAGATATCGGGATAAGAATTCCTCATAATGGTAATTTGACGCATTGGGCGCAGCATGGCGTTTTTTTATTAAATGCATCACTTACTGTACGTGCCGGTGAACCGATGAGCCATGCAAAGATTGGATGGGCTGCATTTACGGATACTGTTATCAAAAAAATATCTGAAGTAAAGAAGCATGTGGTGTTTATGCTCTGGGGAAAATTCGCACAGGAAAAAAGAATATTGATTGACGAAACAAAACATCTTATACTAAAAGCTGCGCACCCTTCTCCGCTTTCGGCGCATGCAGGCTTTTTCGGATGCAAACATTTTTCAAAGGCGAATGAATATTTAACTACACACGGAATTGACCCTGTCGATTGGCAAGTTTGATTTTAAAAAATAAAAATGGAACTAATACCTGTTGACCTAACACTTGAAACAAGCAAAGTCTTTCTACGGCCAGTTGAAGCAAATGACTATGATGATTTTCTCCGCATCGCCCGGCAGGATGAAGAGATGTGGTATTATTTTTCATTAAATCTTGGTGATGAAAAGCAATTAACCAAATGGATGGCCATAGCAACAGCGGAAAGAAATGCAAATACAAGAAGACCATTTACTATAATAAATAAACAAACCGGTGAAGTAGCAGGCAGCAGCAGCCTGGGAAATATATCCCTGTATGATTTACGTGCCGAGATCGGCTGGAGCTGGTTAGGAAAAGATTTCAGAAGCAGCGGCATCAACAAGCATGCGAAGTTCGCGATGATGCGTTATGCATTTGATGAATTGAATTTTGAAAGAATAGAATTTAAAACAGATGTGCAGAATGCAAGGGCGAGAAAAGGTTTGCAAAATGTGGGTGGTATAGAAGAAGGCGTACTTCGTAGCCACATGACGATGTGGAATAACCGCCGGCGCACTTCTATCTATTATAGTGTATTGAAAAATGAATGGCCGGAACTGAAGCAAACTATTTTTAAAGGGATTGAATAAAACACTTTAATTGTTATATTGCCGGCCTGTTATCGTCCTGAAGAAACAATATCACGCAGAACAATTAAATCATCCGCATAGCGTCAAACAACTAATCACCGTAAATGCAATTCATCAAAAACATACTGGGTAGGATTTTCGCATTTTGGGCATTGATCGTTTTCGCTACTACCATGATCCCCGCTTTTATCCTTATTCTCATCGCAAGGTTATGGAAAGACCCGACAAGAACTATTCTTTTCCGTCGCATCACCAGAGTATGGATGCCCGTATTTTTTTTCCTAACCGGTATTCGTATCAGCGTAAAAGGAAAAGAGCATTTTAAAAAAGGACAAACCTATATCACTGTTTCCAATCACAATTCATTCATGGATGTGCCATTGACCACTCCCTTTCTTCCCGGCCCGAATAAAACAATTGCTAAAAAAGAAATGGCGAAAATTCCTGTGTTTGGGTTGATCTATACAACAGGCGCCGTACTCGTTGACAGGAAAAGTGAAGAAAGCCGCAGGGCGAGCTTTGACGCTATGAAAAAAGTTTTGTCGATGGGATTGCACATGTGTATCTATCCTGAAGGAACAAGAAATAAAACGAACGAACCACTTCAACCTTTTCATAACGGCGCTTTCCGGCTGGCAAAAGATACAGGCAAGGCTATTTTACCAATTGTTATTTTCAATACAGCTAAAGTTCTTCCCGTTAAAAAAACTTTTTTCTTCTGGCCGGTAAAAATTAAGATGCGTATTCTCGCACCTATTTCTCCTGAAGGAAAAACAATGGACCAGGTGAAAGGAGAAGTTTTTTCGGTGATGAAAGATTATTATGTGAACAATAAGTAAGGGATAAGGAACAAGGTATAAGGTACAAGGCTCAAAGAACAAGGTCCCGATAGTTATCGGGATACCGAACGTACCACCGATATTCATCGGGGTGCTACATAAATGCTGAGTAGAATTCATGCAGCACAAGAGTGCGACGCAACAGATGATGATAGTAGCAATGCAGCCTGGCTCCAAAAAAATTTCTTATAACTTTTTACGGTGTATAAAAACTTCTGTTCCTGTTGACTTTGAGATCCTGCAACATGCCTGACTTAGGGCTAAGCGTAAAACTGAAGGAACGGTACAAACCAATGGGTGTTACATTAATCGACAATTGCCAGCAATGCATCTCACGGCTAATAGTCATCATGAATGTTTGCAATTTTTTTGTATCGAAATCATAATAGCCGTTCGCAGTGAAATTCCATTTGGGCGTAAGGCTGAAGCTGCCGTTGAAGTTGGCGTTGGATCGAACGATCCGTTTAAATAGCCGGGCTTCAAGATCATACTCTTCATTAAAAAATAGCGAATAAGAAATACTTACCTGCCAGGGAATATTGAAATCAACAAACTCACCGGGGTTTTGCCGCATATATTCCAACAAACGCTGACGGTCCGCCGCCAGCACCGGGTCATTCATCTCCTGGTCAAACTGCTCTTGTTGTTTCTTATCTTTTTCCGGGTCCCGTGGCTTGCTTTTAAAAGTAGAAGAAAGAGAAACGCTACCGGATGTAAGCCGTCCGGGGCTGAACTTTCCACCCTGCCATGCATATTTACCAATGTCACGCCCACGATCATCTACCTGGTAAGGGCTCATGCTGGCGCTGGCATTTAAATTTATTTTTTCAAAAAGGTTAGTACGGAAATAAAATTGAAAAGGTGATAACCCCATAGAGTCCGCAAGAAAATTATAACTGGTAGAAAATCCATATCCATCAATCAACCTGATCTTTTTTTCCGCGGTATCTTTTTTCCCCCGCCATTTCATTTCAAGATTATTGTCGAGTTGAAAACTAAGGCTACCGGATTTTCCTTCACCATAACCGGAGTAAAGCGCCCCTGCGAATTCAGTGAAACGACCGGTATATCCTGTTTCATCCAATGTATCGGTATAAAAATGACTTTTGGAAAGATCAGGACGATAGCTGGCGCTGATGGAAGGACGAATCACATGACGCAAGGCCCTGATTTTAGAATTGCCAAAATGAAATGTTCCGTACAGCGCTGTATTAAAACTTAATCCAAAGGATGCCTGCTGATCAATAAAAAATCCTTTGGTGATAGTTGTATCCAATGTTTTAGTAGCAGGGTTCCATTTATGCCGCATCTTTTGCGCTATCCATACCTGCGAATAACTAACGGATGGTGATACAACAATGGCGCCGCCAAGTATAGGTGGCAATGATAAAGTGATCGGGATATTATGCTGTGCGCCCCACTGCAATGTATCGAGCAGGTTGCGTAATTTGAATGCTGTATCGTAAAAAGAAACCTGGTTACGCAAGTTTCCACTATAAGCTATTCCCAATTGCTCATACCATTTTCTTTCGCCGGCGAATTCTTTTTTCTGAAAAGGATAGATGGTGTTTACCGTAAATGCAATATCAGGAAGGCTGACATTCACCACACCCGTTTGGTTATTTTGGTTGTGATTGGCGCTGGCCGTTAAGTTAAATGGTTTATCCACCCATGTTTTTGAATAGGTGATGGAAGAACCTAACTGGTTTTGAAAATTAAGGTTTGCATTGTTGGGAATATTCCTGTTATAAGTAGTGGAGCTTGCATTTACATTCGCGGAAAAAGAAGTACCCGGCTTTGCCTTCATGTCAGCGGAATGGTTCCATTGTAATGAATAGCTGTTGTTGGAATAATAATCCGGGTCGCCTTTAAAATTTCGTTTTGTTTTTTGTAATCCGAAATTTAAAGTTCCGCTGTAATGATAACGTTTGCGGTAGGTGGGATTTATATTAGCCGACCAGCCTCCGTACGAATAAACATTTCCATAGAGCTTGGCATCCCAATGTTCATTGAATACTTTGTAATAACCCAAACCTTCCAGGCCTAATCCGAACTGATCATTAGTAGCGAATTGCGGTTGTAATAATCCTGAATGCCTTCCCTGGCTCAACGGGAAAAAACCAAATGGTATATAAATGGGTACAGGCACACCTTCAAATTCCGGGTGCGCCGGGCCGGATATGGCCAGCTTTTTATTAATTACTTTTAATTTATTAGCACGGAACCCAAAATGCGGTTCATCCAGGTTGCAGGTAGTAAAAAATCCCCTTGATACATACGTCACATCTTTACTCGCTTTCTTCGCTACTTCGCCATGTACATACATTTCGCCGGAATTAGTAATCGTATTCTTGGTTAATCCTTTTTGCGTTTTAAAATTATAAGCGATCGTATCACTTGTAAATTCATTTTCACCTTGCTTGAATTTCGCCTCTTCCAATACAACGCCTAGGCTATCTCTTATGTTGACCGCACTAAGCATCTGCGTTTGCTGGTCTATTTCTACAATGGGCGCTGTAAGGTTAACGTCTTCATAATCCGTCTTTGTTTTTCCGTATAATCGTATCTTCTTACCTTTTATTAATACTACTACTGAATCCTGCGCATAATAAACCACCGGGGCGGATAAGGTATCTTTTGAAAGTTTTAAGGTGAAACTATCTACCTTTTGTGCTTTCGTTGTATCATCGGGAAGCCTTGTTGTATCGGAAGATGTAATAAGCAGGCGGGGTTTACTTGTATCAGCTTTGGGTGTTAAAAGACTGTCAAATTGCCGGGCTGGAACACGCTGCGCTGATACATTCCACGTTAGAGTGAAAAAGATACCAACAGCCAATGTTCTCTTTGAAAAAGAATTTAAACTAAATTTGAGCAGTCGATTCATACGGTAAAGAACAAAAATAAACCATTCGTTCTTAAACAATTTGTGAAGATTACAAAACAACCCATTTAAAAAGAATAACGATGATGAGACGGACTAGCTTTTTATTGTTAATTTTTTGTTTCTCCCTTTTCCTGCTGTCGTTTAATAAACAAAATCAGCAACCTCCTAAAGCAAGTATCAGAACATTGATCATTGATCCGGGCCATGGTGGCTTTGATCCCGGGGCACGGGGAAGTTTCTCCAACGAAGCCGATGTAAGCCTTTCCGTATCGCTTAAGTTAGGAAAAGCATTAGAAAAAGAATTTCCTGAACTGAAGATTATTTATACCCGGACAACTGATATTATGCCCGGCAATAAACCCACAAAAACCGAAGGCCTTCGTTACAGGGCGAACCTTGCCAATGAATCAGCCGGTGACCTCTTCATTGCGGTCCATTGCAATTCAGCCGGCGCCATCAGGCATAAAGAAGTGACAGGCTATAAAACAGGAACCGTATATACCGGCAAAGGGAAAAAAAGAAAGGCCGTGAAGAAAAAAATTCCCCAATACAGGCATTGGACCACCCCGAATCCCGCCAGCGGTACGGAAACCTATATCTGGGCGGTGAGTAAAAATGATGCGAAAATAAATTCTGTAAATAAAACAGAATTTTACGGAGAAATAGATTCCACCGGGAATGAATCCATTGAACTGGAATTACCCGATCCTTCCGATCCTGCCGAAAAAGCAAGAATGCTCATCTATGCACAACAATATTTCCGAAAAAGCCTTAACCTCGCCGACATGGTAGAAAAAGAATTTACAGCTACCGGCCGCATCAGCCGCGGCGTAAAGCAAAGGAATGACGCCGGTATTTGGGTGTTACAGGCTACGGGCATGCCCAGCATTTTGGTGGAAATCGGCTTTATCTCCAACAGGGATGAGGAAGAATACATCAATAGCGACAAGGGACAGGATGAAATTGTAAATGACCTTGTAAACGCCTTCAAAACCTATAAGCAACGGCTGGAATCACGAACGATCAACGCCGCCGCTTCCAATTAGAAACTGAATAAAATAATTATAAGCCCAGCCGTAGTGCTATGCGCAGCATCCCGTGGACTAGCATCCCCTGTTGTTGAGCGAAGCGAAATCCCGCAGTATTGCGGGACGGAGCCCACTTGGTGATTGAATTAGAATAATTAGCCCAGCTTTAGTACTACTAGCATCGTCTGTTGCGTCGCACTCTTCATCGTTCTGTTCGCTACTCAGCACTTATGTCAGCGTACTCATCGTCCGGAATCTTCCCGATCTGGCATGATATTTTTATAATATACCCCGTAAAAGTTTACATTTCCTTTCCAACGCCTAAAACCATCTAACCCGTTTAAAAATAATTGGTTAATTTTCCACCCGGGAAAGCATACTGCAACTATGAAGATCAATAACGAAACCAAAGTCGGCATCTTAACAATCGTAGCGCTAGGCCTGCTCATTGTCGGCTTCAATTACCTGAAAGGAAAAGACGTCTTCAACCGCAGCACAAAGATCTATGCCGTTTTTGAAAAACTGGGATCATTGACACAATCAAATGAAGTCAAGATCAACGGGTATGTTATTGGGAAAGTAGAGAAGATGCAGCCCACCGATGCAAACTTAACCGGCATTCGGATCACCATTAACCTCACAGAAAAGGATGTCAATATTCCTGCAAATTCCGTCGCTTATATTTCCGCAGGATTATTGGGAAGCTCTTATATCTCTATCGAAAAAGGAGATGCTACTACGTACCTGAAAGACGGTGATATTTTACAAACAAGAAATGACAATGGTCTCTTTGGCGATATTTCATCAGAAATACCTCCTACCCTCGTCAAAATCCGTCAATCACTCGATTCATTAAACAGGGTATTTGGAAATGTCAATAACCTCTTTAACTCCGACGCCAAGAATAACCTGCAGCAAATGCTGGCCAACCTGAACATGAGCACTAATTCATTGAACAAGATGCTCGATCCGAAAACCAGTACATTGGCGAAAAGTCTTGATAATATTCAATCTATTACAGATAACCTGAGAAAGAACAATGACAGCATCGGCGATCTTATCAATAATGCAAAACGCTTTACCCAAAATCTTTCCCAGCTTGATGTGAAGAAAATCGGTGATTCGCTGGAATCTACGATTGCATCGCTCAAATCAGCGGTACAAAAAATTTCAAGTACGGACGGTACGCTTGGCGCTCTTATCAATGATAAGAAATTGTATAATAAACTCAATGATGTTATCCTCAGCGCTGAGATATTATTAGATGATATCCGTACACATCCCAAACGCTACGTTAATATTTCCGTATTTGGGAAAAAGGACAAAGGCGGTGAGTTAACTTCGCCCACGTTAAAGGATACGATTCCACGCTGACGTTATAATGAATCATACTAAGCTTTTATTTTCTATTGCAATTACATTGCTGTTCAATGTTACATTGAATGCGCAACTTATTCCTGCCGGCGGAGAAGGGGACAGCACTATGCAAAAAGTGGAGATACTGAACCATACACGGCAGCTCACTTTTAAAACGGTGAATGATACCACCAAGCTTACCATCATTGTAGGAAATGTAAAATTGCGGCAGGGAACCACTTTGTTTTATGCTGACAGTTGCGTCATTAATAACAACACAAATATTTTTGAAGCCTGGGGCCATGTACATATAAATGATTCGGACACGGCTAATGTATATTCCAATCATCTTCGCTATTTGATGAAAAAGAAATTGGCGTACCTCGATGGCAATGTAAGATTAACAGATGGCAATGGAGAATTGACCACACCTGACCTGGAATATGATATGGAAACCAATATCGGCGTTTATAAAAATGGCGGTAAAGTGGTGAACAAAAAATCTGTGCTCACCAGTAAAGAAGGTATTTACTACGCCGATCTTAAAGATGTTTATTTCAAAAAGAATGTAGTGCTGAAAGACCCGGCTTATAACATCACCACCGATTCTTTATTATATAATACAGCCACGCAAACGACAAGGTTTATTTCATTTACCACTATTATAGACAGCAGCGGCCGCATTATCAAAACAAAGGAAGGATATGTAAACCAGCAAACTGGAAAAGCGGAATTTGGTCAGCGTCCTGAAATTGTTGATGGCAAAACAACGATTAAAGCAAATCGTATTGAGTTTGACGATAGCCTGGGAATATATAAAGCAGAAGGAAATGCAATTGTGGTTGATACCGCACAAGGGACTACTATTATTGGAGGAGCTATTTATCAGAATAAGAAAACGGGTGCGATGCTGGCCACGAAAAAGCCATTGATGATAATTAAGCAGGATAATGATTCCATTTTTATTTCTGCAGACACATTGTTCTCAGCAAAACTGACGGATAAATTCGGTAATGATTCATTGATCGTAGATTCTGTAAAAGGTATTAAAGTATCCGCTATTAATGAAAAGGATAGTACAAACCGCTATTTTGAAGCCTATGGGCATGTCCGCATATTCAATGATTCATTACAGGCTGTTTGTGATAGTTTGTTTTATTCATTCAAAGACTCTCTCTTTCGGCTGTATGATGACCCTGTGGTATGGTCGCAGGAAAGCCAGATAACCGGCGATACCATTTTTTTATTTACAAAAAATAAAAAAGCCGACAAGGTGCAGGCTTATCAAAATGGATTTATGGTGAACAGGGTGCAAAAGGATGTGTACAATCAAATAAAATCTTCCCGCATTGACGGGTGGTTTCTTGATGGCGCCATTGATTCAGTAAGGGCATTGGGCTTTGCCGAATGTGTTTATTATATACAGGATGAAGACAGCGCTTACACCGGCGTAAATGAAACCAAAAGCGATATCATTGATATTTATTTTAAAGAAAAAGCGCTGGACAAAGTTGTTTTCCGCAGTGAAGTGAGCGGCACTTTATGGCCAATCAGTCAAAAAACTCCTTCTGAAATGTTATTGCCCAATTTTCGCTGGCTGGAAGAAAGAAGGCCGAAGACGAAGTACGAGATGTTTGAATAGAAGAGTGAGGCCGAAGTATGAAGCCGGAGATAAGACATGGTCTTATCATGGAAGACTATTTCAAATAAGGACGCCTCTTACTTCTGACTTCCGACCTCAGACTTCCTACCTGACTTTCACTTCACTTTTACATTTCATTTAAACTTTATTGGCATTATATTCCGTTATCTGTGTATTAAAACAATTCACCATGAAGAAGGTAATATTCGCATTGCTCTTTACTACTACTACAACTTTGCTTTTCGCCCAATCAGAATCAGCACCTGCAGATGGGTATAAAACCGCTTTGGGCGTAAGGCTCAGCAGCAGTTCGGCCATGGTAAACAATTCTATTTCTTTCAAGCATTTTATATCGGAGAAGGCCGCTGTTGAAGTATTGTTCTCTTTTGGTGACCCGCTTGCATTCGGCGCTTTGTATGAAGTGCACAAACCTTTCGCCGGCGCGGGACTTCAATGGTATTATGGCGGTGGTGGTTACCTTGGTTTTGTTAAAACATTTAACGAAAACACTAAGAAGAAAGAGTCCGATGCGAATTTCGGTGCTATGGGAGTGGTAGGCCTCGATTATAAATTCAGTAATATCCCGCTTAATTTATCCCTCGACTGGAAGCCTGAATTGAATATTGTAACAGATATAAACTTTGAACCCGCAGCGGTTGGATTTACGGCGAGGTTTACTTTCTAAAAGAATATTGGACAAGCTGAAAGGATTTAAAAAGATGACCAATGATATGCAGTCGAACGGAGCGTCGCAAGGGACGATGCTATATGCACTGTAGCCGGTGGCAAAAACTGCAGTTAGCTAACAAAAAACTATTTAAGCTGTTTCTTATTGAAGCAGCTTTTTATTTATCCAAAAAATAAATAAGCGAGAATAATAGATGTAATGATGCCCGCAAGGTCCGCCAGCAACATGGAGCCGATGGCATACCGGGTGTTTCTAATATTTACTGATCCGAAATAAACAGCGACAACATAAAAAGTAGTGTCCGATGTTCCCTGCAGGATACTGGATAATCTTCCTGCGAATGAATCAGCGCCGTAGGTCTTCATCGTATCCAGCATCATTCCCCGTGCAGCACTGCCACTTAAGGGTTTTACAAAAGCAGTGGGCAATCCATCTACGAACCGTGTATCTGTTCCTAATGCAGCGAATAACATTTTTACTCCATTAATAATGACATCGAACGTACCGCTGGTGCGCAGCATACTGATCGCAACCAACATTCCCACGATATAAGGGATGATGCGGACAGCCGTTTCAAACCCGCCCTTCGCCCCTTCCACAAATGCGTCGAATACATCTATCTTTTTATAAAGCCCGCCAATGACAATCAATAAAAATATACCCAGGATAATTCCATTACTTAATATGCCGGAAAATGATTGAGCGGATGGCGCACTGAGCCTTGTAATATAAATGACCAGCAATGCAATGAAAGCAGATATACCACCTACCCATGCCAGTATCACTGGTTGAAATACATTTATCTTTTGCCGGAATGAAACAATGAACATCGCCGTCATCGTAGCAACGAATGTGGCGATCATGCAGGGAATAAAAATATCGGTTGGGTTTTGTGCGCCGAGACTGGAACGGTAGGCGATAATCGTTACAGGAATTAACGTAAGCCCTGATGCATGTAATGCGAGGAACATGATCTGCGAATTGGATGCAACCGCTTTATTGGGATTTAATTCTTGCAGGCTTTCCATCGCTTTTAAACCAAAGGGTGTCGCCGCATTATCGAGATTGAGAAGATTGGCGGAAAAATTCATCATCATGTGCCCTGTTGCCGGGTGACCTTTGGGTATGTCAGGAAAAATTTTAGAGAAAAATGGCCAAATGATCCTTGATAGCAATCGTACACCACCTGCTTTTTCAGCGATACTTAAAAAGCCCAGGAATAATGCGAGAATCCCGATCAATGGAATAATAATATCAATGACGGCGTTCTTTCCTGTTTCTATAATGCCATCAACTTTGCGTTCTAATTTTTTCTGAACAGAAATGTACGAGTATGTTTTAATAGCCGGGTTTAACGTTGTGACAGTGTTGACAGAATCGTGGCTCAAATTATCTGTAAGTAATACAGTTGCTTGTTTTAAAGAATCCGTTCTGTGGTAACCGTATTCTTTTAAAAACTCCGGGTATTTAGCAGAAAGCTTTTGATTTAAAGGAGAGCCTATCGCATAATAATAAGTGCTGTCATATTTATCAGAAGATTTTCCCACCACCATGCGGGTGAAAATTTTATCATCCCCGCTCATCATCCGTATGGATGCTACCAAAACAGCTATGATAATAAACGCCGACCAAATCCGGGTTAAAGCCATAAATGGTTAATTGTTTGTCGTTTAGGGTTTGAAGTTAAGGGAGTTTTATTAAAGCAAATCGATGTTCAGAAAGAAATGATTTGGCTTATCTTTGCGCCTCAAAAAAATGTCAGTAAATCATAAAAGTCAAACAGTTCATTGACTATGCAAACTGACTAAATTCTGAAATATGGCATTGCAAGCAGGAATTGTGGGATTACCCAACGTAGGAAAATCAACTTTGTTTAACGCGGTGAGCAACAGCGCCAAAGCGCAGGCAAGTAATTATCGTTTCTGTACGATTGATCCGAATGTAGGGCTTGTAGATGTTCCGGATCCGCGGTTGAATAAACTGGCGGAATTAGTAGTGCCGAACAGGATTGTGCCGACACAAATTGAAATCGTTGATATCGCCGGTTTGGTCCGTGGCGCAAGCAAGGGAGAAGGTTTGGGCAATAAATTTTTAGGCAATATCCGCGAAGTGGATGCCATCATTCATGTGGTCCGCTGTTTTGAAGATGAAAATATTTTACGTGATGAAGGCGCTATCAATCCTGTCGCCGATAAAGAAATCATTGATACGGAATTGCAATTGAAAGACCTTGACGGCGTTGAAAAGAAAATTCAAAAAACAGAAAAGCAAATAAAATTAGATCCCAAATTTAAAGCGGAGCTGGAAGTATTGATAAAATGCAAGCAGCATTTGGAAAAAGGAAAAAGCATCCGCGAAATGGATTTGGATAAAGAAGAAAAAGTGGCGATCGCTGATTTGTTTCTTTTAACGGACAAACCCGTTTTATATGTCGCCAATGTGGATGAAGCTTCGATGCATACGGGCAATAAATTTTCCAATGCATTGAAAGAAGCTGTAAAGAATGAAAAAGCGGAAGTGATCGTGATGAATAATAACATTGAAGCGCAGATCGCTGAAATGGATAATGCGGAAGATAAGCAACTGTTCATGGAAGAATATAAAATGACGGAGCCTGCACTGGACAGGTTAATTCATTCCGCTTATAAATTATTAAACCTCTACACTTATTTCACCGCCGGCGTACAGGAAGTGAGGGCATGGACGATTCATGAAGGATGGAAAGCGCCGCAGGCCGCTGGTGTAATTCACACCGATTTTGAAAAAGGTTTTATTAAAGCTGAAGTGATCAGCTATGATGATTTTGTAAAATATGGTTCTGAAACTGCTGCAAGGGATGTGGGCCGCTTAAGGATTGAAGGAAAAGAATACGTGGTGAAAGATGGAGATGTGATGCATTTCAGGTTTAACGTTTAAGCCTGGTTCTGACTAAAACAAAGCGGTTAAGGATGCCCTTCCAATATGTACTGTCTTTGAAGAAGCCGCTTTTCTTCCATCATATTGAAAATTCAGTTCAAGGTTATTGAGCAATCGCTTGGTTAGCGTAACTGTCCATAGGAAATTTTTCCCTGGCAATAAACCATCCAGCATAATATAACTCACCGTACTGGTGGCATTACCGTTCGCGGATTTATAATCAATATTATTAAAGGTGAACTTACCAGTGAGCGAACTATTTTGAAGCACATTGTACTTCGATTCTATATTTATCGAATTTGAATTCGATTTTTCCCCTCCGTAAAGCGGTAAATTCTTTTTATTCTCATATTTATAACTCGTTGCAATACGGAAAGAAGTTCCCTGGATAAAAGTAATCGTAGGTTCTACACTATTTATATCAAGCTCATAATTCCTGTTATCAAACTGGGCGTTCGCTGTGTACAAAGAGTTGGAGCCTTTTCTTGCATTCAAATTAAGCGCCAGCGACCTGCTGAAATTCAACCGGAATTTGGCCGACCAGTCATTTAATTTACGGCTTTCATATCCATAGGTGAGCAACGCTTTCCCATTATTTTTTAAATTACTCAGGTCAATTCCCCATGAGGAACTAAAACGATTAAAGGAAATGGTATTAACGAAAACGGTATTGAGTGTCACCAATGCCGTATCATTCACATCATTTTTAAATGGATCAAATTCAAAACTTCCTTTGGCAATTGATTTCTTGTTGACCTGCATCGAGGTAGATAAATTCAATTTTGAAAGAAATTGCTTCATCCCTTTTAAATCAGTGCTGTTCAGCAATGCCCTTGGTGTCAGGTTTAAACTATAATTGAACGTGATGTAATTCGCTTTTATAAATTCATTGGTAGGCGTAAATATGCGGTAAAATTTCGCCTGGTCAGGAAAGGCAGCCAGTTCAAATTCGTTTAACTGCTGCGCACCATCATTGTTATAATCTATCCATGCATATTGCCCGGTACCAGCGGGAACTTCGATATAGGCATAATCTCTTTTTTGTTCCTGGCCCGCTCCCACTTCATACAATACATTTCCCGTGAGCAATCCTTTCCATTCGTTCATTACATACTCTGCACGGCCAAGAATCGTTTCATCTTCTTTTTGTTTGGAAACAGTCGTGTCATACACTTTTAATTTTCTGAAAGTTGTATTGAGATAAAATTGACGGTTAGGATTAGATAAAAGTTCTGTCTGCAGGTTCAGGTTTAAGCTTCTGTCACCACGAACAAAATTTTTACCAACAGGATATTTATCAGAACGGGTGAAAAATGTAACGCCATAGCGGTTCTTCTTTGCATCATCTGATTTCAGGTAAACTGAATAATTGTCGAAAGAAAAAGCAAGTGGTGTTAACGAATCAGTGGCTTTAGCCCTGTTTGTATTTTCTTCCAATGCATAACGAAAACCCAATCGCCAGTTATCAAATTTTTTAAATTGTTTGCTAAGGTCAATGGTTGGTCGTAGAAAAACTCCTTTAGTAGTTACCGCATCAGCATTAGTCATCACAAACTCATTATTAAATTGCCAGCCTTTCCAGTTAGCGAAATGAGTGATTGCATTCTGAAAACCTTTGTACTCATCTCCTCTCGTGTAACTGGTGAAGCGATAATTAAACGCATGACTTTTATCATTTTTTAACCCCAGGTTAGCACGAATAATGTTTTCCGTAGCAGGCTGTACCAAAATAGGAAGGCCCCAGTCGCGGGTGAACTCTACAGAACGCAACCGCTCCAATGGTTTAAATTTTTTATCTACGAATTCATAATCCAAGCCCGTCAACAATTGTAACTTATTTTTAGTTCGTAATTCTTTTGTATTGTTTAATTGAAATTTAGCAGCAAATCCTTTATCATCACCATTATTGATTTTGGAAAAAGTATTAACATCATAATTACTCATCGCCACTTCAGTCTTCAGCGTCGTACTTTTATCGACAACATAATCCAGGCCGAGGTTAACCAGTTGTTGTGTTTTGGGTGTTACCAACTGCGTAATGGGTTCATATCTTCCTAATCCTTTACCAACAAAACTGTAAACTTTTCCATTCGCCACGCTATTATCCGGGTTATAACTGCCCATGTTAATCCCCACATCGGTAAATGAGAGATTATATTTTGCAAGGGCCGGATCAGTGGAATACTGGTAAAAAGAATCGATGCCCGTACCAGGATTATTATAAAGTTTCTGGTATAATATTTTGTTTACTGAAAAAGTATCCAATGCCGCGGATGGATAAAAGGCACGCTGAACGCTATCCCCCAACTGCGATAAGAATTGTTTCTGGTTGACGTCCAGCTCCTGGTTGATCTGCGAGTTCTTCGCATCGCTGTTGGTGAAGACACCGACACGCAACTTCAATTTTTTGTTGAACTCCAGTTCTTCTGATAAATAAAAATTGGCATTCAGGAAACTCCTGTCTGCGTATTCAAATTCTACCTGGATACGGCTGTCTTTGGTGATCATTCTTTTGGGAGTGAATGTTATTTCAGCCGTGTTATAGTTGATTACATAATCCTGGTCTTCCCCACGTTGTAACAACTGGCCGTCTATAAAAACACGTTCCGTATTCGCCAATACAATAAAAAAGAATTCATTGTTAGCGCCGCGCAGACGATAAGGGCCCTGGTTGCCTTCCAAATTTGGCGTGTTGATATTATCAAAAACATTTCTTGTGAACTTTCCTTTGGCGATAGAACCACTGGCTAATGTTTTTGATGTATTGTTGGCGCCTATCGTGTTCGTCGTTTGAAAAGAGATACCCTGCAAACGTTTATAGAAATTCAAAAAATAACTTTGATTTTGCCTGATGTCTATATCACCTAAATTCAATTGCCAGTTGCGCTTGCTGAATTGGAGAAACACACGATCGAATTCATTTAACTGTTGCGTATTCCCATCGGGTTGAATCGGGATGTTATTATCAGTAATCGCCGCTTGTATCTGTATACTATCACCAAGCATACCGCTTAATTGCAAATTCAATGTTGAATTCAATACGGCATCCTGGCTGTTGCCAAAAGAGATTTGCCTGCCGAAACTTCCTTCCGCATTCAATGTTCCAAAATTGAAAATGCCTTTATCTATATCGGTTAATTCATTATTGAATTCATAAGGCGTGAGTGACATGTTGTTTATGATGCTGTCATACTTCATGCGTTGTGCCACAGGATTCAATTTGAAAAAGAATACCCGGTATGTAATGTGTACTGTAGCTGCTGCCGGCTTTTTATTCCAGTAAAGGATGCCACGGATAAAATCAAGGCGATAATCAGTGGCGGGGATGCTGTCAATTGCAAAGGTTTGGGGAATAATACTGGTAGTATCAATGATCAAACTGTCACCAGTGACGGCAAAAGTTTTTTGCCTGAGATTGGAACCTTTTTGGACAGGGTCCTGGGCCCGGCAGAAGGCAGTAATCAGTAAAGCAGTAAGGATCAGTGATATACTTCGTAAAGCGCTCAATAGCAGCGAGTTTATTCCTCAAAATCGTAAAACCGGGTCTATTTATTGCATGAAAATTGTCAACCCCTGTTAATTCATCAAAAAAGGATCAACTTTGAACTGAATTATGCAAAAACAGCTTTTGTTACTTCTGTTCTGTTGTTTGATCGGTATCAAAAAAGCGGGAGCTCAATCTAACACTTCTGCCAGTAATGGTACAAACAATTTAGCATCTTTTGATATGCATTTGCCGGTTGCTATATTCGCCAGGTCGCATTTTGCCGGCGCCGGCCTGAATTATTCATGGAGCCATCATCGTTTTGGGAATAATGTATCTCCTTCTAAATTCCTCGGATTTATTCTCAATGCCGGCGCTAATTATTACTTCGCAAAAAAAATATCCTCAGCGGGATATGATTTTCGTTACGGTGGTTATTTTTATCCGTATATCATGCCGGGCATTATTGTTAATCCATCCGCTACTGGAAACATCACTTTAAATACAGGGCCTGCGATGGAAATTTATAAAGGCAACAGCAATTTTGGGTTTGGTGTAAATCTTTTCGGCAGTTATTTTCTTACAGAAAACATTTCGTTCGGGCCGGGTATTACTTATAAAAAACATGAAGAGACCGATGCATTGTGGGCATTGGCTTTTAGAATTAGTTATTCGTTTTAGGCTTTAATTAAATCCCATAATAGTTACTGACATAAAGCAGATGGCTCGTTCCTCGCCATGACAAGGAAAAAATTTTATTGTTAGGATTATTGCTCAAAAATGAAACCACTAAAACAATCATGCTTTTCCCTTGTCACCCCGAGGCACGAGGGGTCTGCGACCATAAAACCGATCCGAAGATTATAAAAAGCTTCGCAAATGCTGAATAGCGAACAGAACGTTGAAGAGTGCGACGCAACGAAGTTGATAGTAGCAATGCAGCAGGGCTAATTATATTTATCGGTTTACTTTTTACTTATCCTGTACATATTGCCATTATCCGTAACCGCATAGAGCATATTGTTTGCATAAGTAACATCACGAAACCTTTGTTTCTGATCTTCGAGCAAACGTTCTTCTCCCACCACTTTATTATTTACGATCACCAGCCTGCAAATATGTGCGCTGCTAAGACCGCTAATGAAAAGATTATTCTTCCATTCGGGAATGGCATTGCCCGCATAAAATATCATACCGCTTGGCGAAATGACCGGATCCCAATAATAAATGGGTTGCTCCAGTCCGGCTTTTTGTTGAATCCCCTCCCCTACTTTTTCACCACTGTATTCGATGCCATACGTGATGGTAGGCCATCCATAATTTTTTCCGGGTTTAATAAGATTGAGTTCATCTCCGCCACGTGGACCAAACTCCGCTTCCCATAAATCACCAGTAACAGGATGAATGGCGAGACTCTGTACATTGCGCATGCCATATGCATATATCTCCGGCATCGCATCTTTGTTATTTACAAAAGGGTTGCCCGGCGCCGGTTTTCCATCTTTAGTGATATGGAAAATTTTTCCAAGTCTTGCGCTAAGCAACTGTGCCTGTCTTCTTCCTTCTAATATCGACCGTTCACCAGTGCTGGCGAATAAATTGCCGCTTTTATCAAACAGTAACCTTGAACCAAAATGCAATGTGCTGTTCAAATCCGGCGTAGCACGAAAAATAACAGTTGGGTTTTGAATGGTTGTTTCATCAGGAGAAAGTTTTCCTTTGGCGATCGCCATCATGTTATTACCATTGCTTTGCTTTTCAGAAAAAGACCAATAGATTATTTTATTTTTTAGAAAATCAGGATCTGGCGCTACATCGAGCAACCCACCCTGGCCACGATCATCCACCGCGGGGAAACCGGTAACTTTTTTTAATAACGCTCCATTGGCATCATGAATAGACATGAAGCCTGATTTTTCTGTTACGATAAATCTTCCATCCTGTAATAGTGTTATCGCCCATGGCCTTCCAAGCTTCTCCGCTATTTTTTCTACTTTATATGGAGTAGTGGTTTTTACAGCATTGATCCTCGTTTGTCCGGCGAATGCAGGTTTATAATCTGAGTTCGGTTTTTTTGTTTCTACTGGGGGTAACGTATCCTTAAAAGAAGCCGCGACACCATTAACAGAATTAACGGAAATGTTTGATAAAAAAATGCCGGCGGCAAAAAGGGAAATGCAAAAGAATGATCTCATTGATATAAGTTTTTGATTAACGGTTTTGGTAAAATTAGGAAAGGATATTGATTTTTAGATAAGACGGCGAAAGGTGGGGATGACTTGCTCGGGAAGAAACGATGTCCATAAAATAAAACTGCGAAACAAAATGTTTCGCAGTTTCCGATATATTTTCTTTAAACATTTACTACCTATGACTGCATCATCTTACTCACAGACGGCGGCGCAGACGCCCTTTCAGCATCTTTCGCTAAATACTTCCGGAGAAATTCTTTTTTCGAATCATGATAAGAAGCCACCACGCCTACTTTGTGCATACAATATATATATATCCATGCAAGGTCTATCTGGTAAGGCAGAAATCCTGCGCGGGCACTGCCGGGATAGAGGTGATGATTATTATGCCATTCGCCGGTGAATAATCCCGGGCGGGTTTGATTGACAGATAAATTGCTACGGTCAAAATCAATACCGTCGATATGCTTATGTTCTCCTTTTCCGTGACCTGTATAGTTAAAGGCACGAACAAGAATAAACCAAAACATAGCAGCCGTAAATATGGCGCTAACCAATGGAAGGCCGCCGATAAAATACAATGCGGTACCCCAGAACGCCCAGTTCAGCAACCATAACAAAACGGCATAACCGGGATGAGTGATAGAACCCCATTTTTGGTATTGCTTATAACTGTTAATACCTACGCCGGTATGACGTAAAAATTGAGATGCTTTTTTATAATCGGCTTCACTGAGGTTTTTGTTAATAGTCTGGTGGTTTACATCAGAGAGCATGCAATACCAAAATCCTCCTCTTGGATTATACGGATCGCCTGGCTCATCTGATTTTGTATGATGCACATGGTGCGATACTATGTATATCTCTTCAGGAAATGTTTTGACAACGAGATTTTGGGTAAAAATGCGCCAGACGGGGTTACTGAAACGATAAGCACGGTGTGTACCGTAACGGTGAAACCAGATCGTGCCGTGCGTGCCCATAATGATCAGGCTGTAGAGTACCATCACAATCAATAACTGCCAGGAAAAATAATGAAATATAAAAAGGTAAAACATGGGCAGCATGCAAAGCGTCATGATCCAACTCATTGATGCAAGCCAGTTCTTTTTTGATTTAAAAATATTTACCCGGGAAAATGCCTCCCGGAACAACTGGCGTTTTGTCGGTACGATCAACGCACCATCTTTATCCGCCCATCCATAAGCAGGTTCCTGAAGTATGTAGTCTATAAATGCCATATTATGTAATTATTAAAAAATTAATAATGTGCAATTAGTTAGGCCGTCGAAAAATTATGATTATACCGCTTTTGATACTTGCACCGCACTAAGCCCACGGGGGCCACTTTCTACCATGAACTTGACCTTATCTGATTCATTCACCTGTTCTTCCAGGTTATTGATATGAAAAAATACACGTTCTTTTGTTTCGTCGTCGTTAATAAAACCGAAACCTTTTGCTTTATCAAAGAAATTAATTACTCCTGTTCTATAAACATCCACCCTGTCTTCCTGCTTCGGCACCCCGATCTGCATGTCTTCCTGTTTAAAAACTTTTTTAACAGCCCGCGGATCCGGTGGTTTATCTGTAAGGTTACCATTTTCATCAAGATAAGCCATCATTTCTTCGAGTGATTTACCCTTCTTCGCATTACTCTTCCTGTCCTCCATTTTCTGTTCCTTCTCCTGCTTCTGCTTTAATCTTTTCTTCTCTTTTTCTTTCTTGTTGAATGTTTCTTTTGATTTTGCCATAGTGCAGTAAAATGATAAAAAATAGTTTTAATGCGTTACCAATATTCTTTTACACCAATTCCAGTTTTGTAAATTCCGCCCCGTTGAAAATCTTGGCCAGGTTAGCGTCATTAGATTGTTTGTACGAATCAATATGAGTTTCACTCACGATCCGCCAAAGGTTCTTACGACCCAGTTCTTCAAAATCCAACTGCTTAATAAAAATTCCTTTAAATGATTTTCTTGTCTTGAAACTGATCTGCACCGCGGAATTCCCCGGTTGTTTCTTCGTCATAAATTTATTGATCTCTTCATTCGTCATAGTAGTATTGTCTTTTAAGCCTGTTATCAATTATTGGGCTGCTCCAGAAGCATCGCCTTATTGATCCAATTGAAAACAGATATTTCGCTTTTAGCATCCAATGGTAAATGATTTAATATCTTCTGCTCTACCTCCCTTGCATCATGCAGGGTGAAAGCGCCGGATAATGAACCATAAAAATTGATAATAAAAAGTACCTGGTTCCCGTTAAAACGGTCAAATAATCTACGGGTAGGCTCACCGGAAAAAGACGAATCTCCTTCCTTGTCCCAACTATAATCCTGACCAACCATGTGATGCTTTTCAAACTGCATTAATTCTTTTTAGGGCAAGCAAAAAATTATCGTCCTGAAAAAAAATATACGGAAAGACCTTGTAAAAAGATCTTTCCGCTATAAATTTTACCACCTTCTTTTATTATCAGGACGGCTTTCTTTTTCTCTTGCTATTGTTACGGAAATAGATCTTCCTTCGATCTCTTTTCCATTGAGTTTGCTCATAGCGTTGTTCGCTTCCGTGCTGGAACCCATTTCCACAAATCCAAAACCGCGGCTACGGCCGGTTTCCCTGTCCATAATCACTTTAGCAGAAGATACTTGTCCAAACTCTTCAAATAGTTTTCTCAGGTCGTCATCGCTGGTATGAAATCCCAGGTTAGAGACATACATGTTCATAATTAATGATTTAATTTAAAATATAAAGCTGATAAAAAGACAGCAACAAGGAGAAAAGAGTAGAAAAAACTGTTACTGATTCGAAGAGTAAAAATCGTTACTGATCCAGACTGAATGATGAAGTATTTTTATCTAACCGCGCCAAGGTAGGCTTTTTCTTCGAAAACGCTGGAATTAATCTAGGGGGGCGACCTTCCTGCTCATGGCAAATTCGCCCATTTTACGTTAATCTTTTAAGACTATCAACAACCATTGTTTTCATCATCGAAAAATTGATGAAATAGATTGTTATTACGATGGGGATAAGTTGAAAAGTTAAAAAATATTTAACCGCAGTATTGCTATTATTATTGACCCGGCTATAGTGCTATGCACAGCATCCCGTGGACTATCATCGTCCCTTGCGTCGCACTCTTGTGCTGCATGAATTCTACTCAGCATTATGGCAGCACCCCGATGAATATCGGCGGTACTTCCTGTTCTCTCTATTCAGCATTTTCGAAGTGGCCTGTATTATCCGAAGAAACAATGAGTAGCGCTTCCGATACATCATGCTGGAATTTATCGGCATTATTCAAAAATTGACAGAGATCAAAAAATAAAACTAGGAGACCTGGTATATTTCCCTTGAACCTGTAAGATACATGTCCGTATAGCCTTTCATTTTTTCCTGCATCTTCTTCATTTCTTCCGTGCTCTCTTTATACTTGTCCCAGCTTTTTTCGTAAGCGGTAAGGTTTTCAAATTTGCTCACCATTATTACCCTGTTATACTGTCCTGTCATATCCGTCATGATATGCACCAGTTCATCATTTCCCACCATTACTTCTTTAAACAATTTCGCAAGCTTGGATGCATTGCCGGGTTTGCAAACAAAAATATCGTGTACAATAATCATAAGAAAAATTTTAGTGCTACTAAGCTAACACTTTCCTGCGAGTCATTGCATCGATAACTAACGAAAACCTTTCGTCGCATCATCTATGCCTTTATAGAAAAGGGTAATGGATTTTACTCCGGGCTTCCCGGTTGCTGCGTTTCATTGAAACGATCCCAGCCTCTATGCCCCCAGCGGTGACTGCGGCTTTTCCATTCTTCCATAAATTTTTCTTTTTGTTCAGCTGTCATGCTGTTCCACATCATTCTCCGTTTCCATTGGTCACGGCGTGACCCACCCCTGCCGCCAAAACTGCTGAATAAAATTTTGGATAATGCCAGTATGCCCAGGCCCTGCCAGAAAGTGACGGCGGAAACATGCAATACAGGCACCAATACATTATTCCAAAGTGACATTACCACCCAACCGATAACAAAAATTCCCAGCACAAATAGCGGGATGAAAAGTAAAAAACGCACTGGTCTCGGAAATCGTCTCATAATTTAAATTTTTATAGTTGAATAATCCGTTTATATAATTGTTCTATTATCACAGAAACAATAAAAGCTAAGATGGCAATTGGTTCTACCACGGTAAAAATTAAAATATGTTTTACCCAACGTGATAGCTGCATGTTTACAATTTATTGTTCAGTTATTTCTTTATACAATTGCTCCAACCGTTTTCGCAAGTGCAATACCGCATATCGCTTACGGCTGATAAGCGTATTAACCTTTTCACCCGTTCGAACAGAAATTTCGTTGAAAGAAATATCCTCCAGTTCATTCCACACAAAAACTTGTTTTTGATCCGCAGGCAATTCATCTAATGCTTTAAACAATTGCTCCCAGAAAAGATTTCGGAGATGCGCTGTCTCGGGTGTCGAATCATCCGCCAGTAAAATTTCACGGAAACCATTTTCCTCTTCATCGTCGCCAAACAGTTCTTGCTCCAGCGAGGTAGTTTGTTGCTTACGGTATTTATCAATAATGCGGTTTCTCGCCACACGAAATAACCAGCCGCTCACCTGTTCTACCGGTTCGCTATTCACCAGGTTGCTGAACTGGTACCACACATCCTGCAAAATATCTTCGGCATCTTCATCCGTATCTACCCTTCCGCGGATAAAATAAAATAAACGCCTGCCATAATTTTTGACAGCCTCAATTATATTTTGCTTTGGTTGCTCCGCCATGATTGTCGTCACTGCCTGTTCTGTTTAAGAGGTAGACGCAGGAGCAAAGGAAATATTTTAAAATGGAGAAAAATAGTTTAGACTGTCGCAGGCGATGCTACATGAGCGGAAACATCCGACAATGGAATGGCAATTCGTTGTTTTAAACGGCCAGAAAATATACCTAAAGTAAAATACATTTGTTTACATATTAAACTGCCTATGACCCGCCTGCTATTTGCCATACTATTGCTTACTGCTTCAAGCCTGCATGCTCAAAAAATAGAAGAATTTTTCGATATCTCTTTTAAGCCAACTAAAGGTTTTCCCCGGTATTATGTAACCACCGAACCGAAGAGGGACCACTGGTACCGTGAAGCATATTACCTGCCGGAAAAAACCCTTGCGCTGAAAGCCTGGTATAAAGACAAAGAATGTACAATACCTGATGGCGAGGAAATTTTTTTTTACCCTCACAAGAACATGCAATCAAAGGGAAACTATGCCAATGGAAAAAAAGAAGGCATTTGGCTCCGGTTTCATGAGAATGGTATGCTGCATGATTCTTCTTTTTACAGCAATGGTCATCTTTCCGCAGTAAGTATTGGTTGGGATGATGATGGATACCAGGTTGATTCAAGTTTTTTTGATGGTAAGGGAAATGGGGTTAAGGTACATTGGTATACAAATGGTGCTATTTATTCGGCTGGTTTTATCTCTGCCGATACTAATAAAATCAAACGATGGAACTATTATCATCTTAATGGAAATGTAATGGCAACTGAAGAGTATGACAGTGCCGGGAAAAGAATATCCTGCGAGTGTTTTACAGATGCAGGCCAGCGCCTCGACAGTTGCACAGAACAAGAAGCCAGTTACCCGGGTGGAGACAAAGCCTGGCGTACACATATAGAAAGAAGAGTTAATCCCATGGTACCTGTCAATAAAAAAGCGCCAGTTGGTTCATATCATATCATGATCAGTTTTGTAGTAGATACCAATGGTAAAATAAATGATATCATTCCACTAACAAAATTCGGATACGGTATGGAAGAAGAAGTAATAAGAGCAGTGAAAACATTTCCTCCCTGGATACCTGCCTACCAGTTTGGAAAGAAGGTGAAGGCATACCGGAAACAATCTGTAACCTTTACGGTTTCAAGATGAGAGCAGGCTACAATATAACTATTAGCATTTTTTATAAATTTATCCCAGGCAAGTCGAACGACTTCCTCATCTTCCAATTCGCTATTCAGCAGTATAGACACTGCCATTTAACAGCAGACCTTTTATTAAGGTAATAATAAAGAGTGCAGTAAAAATAAAAAGAGGTAACTTTAAGAAAGCATCACAAAAACGTATTATAATGAACAGAAAGAATGGAAGCATCGTCTATTTCCTCCTCGGGATATATGCATTGATGATAAGCTGGCACTATAATCATTCTATTCTGTTACTCATTCTGCATTATATATTCTGGCCGATCTATCTCATCTACGAACTTCTTACCGGCCATCTTTCCCATGGCATGTGGAAGAGCATTCCGGAATCTTATTTTTAGTTGATTACCTGCAGATAGTGAATAGCAAATACTAATCAAGTGGGTAAAATGTATAAATAAAAAATTATTATTTTTACAGCATGACTTACATTGTAAATCCCAGAAATAAGAAAGAAGAAAAAGTGTTGGAAACAATACTTAAAGGCCTTTCTATTGGCTTTTATACGGAAGAAAAAGAAGATGAGGCCATTTTAAAAGCAATGGAAAAAGGCAGGAAAACAAAGTTGCTGAAACCATCTGAGAAAACTGCTTTTCTCAATAAGCTTAAATCGGCTAAATGAAAATAGAAATCCGCAAGTCCTTTACCAAAGATGCGGACAAACTACCTTCCTCCTTTCAAGGGCAACTTGCCATTATCATCGGGCAAATAGAAAAAGTCACCCAAGTTTCCCAATTAGATAATTGTAAAAAACTCACCGGCTATAAAACAGCCTACCGGATAAGAATGGGACAATATCGTATTGGTTTCTATTATGAAAATAAGATTGTCGAATTAATACGCATATTACACCGTAAAGAAATCTATCGCTATTTTCCGTAATCATCCGTTCTATTCTTTTAATCATCAATGTCACAGGAATATTTTTTCGGGTGTCGAATCAAAACAACTGCAACTGTAGCCCATTTTTAAAAATTTTTTTTTGGCGCCGGTAATAAGAAAACTGTCAGCGATGGTTAACCGGGTAAATTCATTCTTCATGTAAACCAATTTCCTTCTCTTTAATTCCAATTATCAATTTTCAAATCACGAGGTGAAGGTTTTCCTTTTCCTGTTTCTACATATTCACGAAGGCTTAAAAGAAACACCGCCCACTTCATACTGCAATGCGCTGTAAACTCAACCGCATCTTTCCATTTTCTATGGCCGAAGATGATAATAACCTGGTCGTCTTGTTGTGATAATTCGAAAGTGATCTCTGTCCCAATCCATTCATCGGGCCCATCCGTACAGCGCCATTTTATATTTTTTGAAGGATTGAGTTCCTTTACTTCCATTAGCATTTCGCCTTTTATTTCTCCTGTCCCTGAGCGAAAAGTGAAAGTGATCTTTCCCCCGATCTTTTCATCACCTTTAACTTCTTTCGTCCACCAATGGGCGAGACCTTCTATTGTTGATAAAGCTTTATAGACATTGGCTGTGGTGGACTTGATACCGATGCGGTGGATGATGTCGACCATAGTGTTAGAGTTTTAATGCAGTGGCGAATAATTAACCTCACCTAGCCTCTCCTAAAGGAGAGGAACTACACACAGCCCTTGCTTAATGAAAATACAAAGAATTACGGATGCTTTCCCTACAAACGTCGGGATATTCGACACAAATGCTGAGTAGCGAACAGAAAGATGAAGAGTGCGACGCAACAGACGATGCTAGTAGCACTATAGCTGGGCTAATAAAATTATTTTGAAGCCAAATAAAAAATATTGAATGAAGAAACTTCTCATTTAAAATTCCTTCATTCAACATTTACCATAACTCTTTACTTGCAATTATCTCCTGGTTTTTCAGGAGTAACAACAGAAGCATTGGATGTTGTGATCAATATCTTATCCATCTTCGCCCCGTCTTCGCGGAAAGCAATAGTGATAGTATGTTTTCCAGGGCTTAATGCAGCAGTAGCTAATCTTCCCCATTGCCAGTCTGTGCCGGCAAGACCATTCGCACCTTCAAAAGCACCGTTATCTATTTTCACCCAATAGCTATCATCAGTGGGAGAAGGGCCGATACATTTTGCAAGAAAATTATAAGTGGCCGCTTTCTCTATTGTAAATGGAATGATTACCTGGTTCTCTACAGAATCTCCCGGCGCTGCGTTGGTGCCGCTGTTAAATCCATCTTTTACCATTATATAACCACCTTTGGAAGCAGTGGCATCTTTGAGCGATTGCCATTTGGCGCCGATGGTACCACACTCCGCTTCCAACCATATTTTAGTCGCATTGGCTTCGCCGGGAAAAACAGGTTTGCCTGTACCCCACCATTTGTACCAGCGTTCATGATCGACGGTTGGATATGGATTGACATTAATTGTATCCGTATTGACATTTGTTTTACCCAATAAAAATTTATCAACGAATGCTTCGATAGCGGGACGTTGCGTTTGCGGAATGTTGCAATGCGGATGACTACCATCAATATAAAAACCAAAGCGATCACCAATGCCTAATGTTTTATACACTTGCTTTGTCGCCATAGAAGCTACATAACAGGATGGATTGGCGAGCCACATATAATCAGTATTACCTGTAACGAGTAAAGCCCTCGGCGCTACCATCGCCATCAACTCATGATGATCATAAGGAAGCTTTGAAACATTTAATCCCGCATACTGGAACATATCATTGCTGAACCATTGGTTACTTGTTGCACCTAGTTTTTCTACATTACCGATTGTTTCAGACACACGCCATGCAGTGGCGCCACCACCACCTGATTCCTGTGCAATCGTAAGTGCAACACGTTCATCAAACGCACCAGCGAACAGTGCCATCTTGCCTGCATAGGAACAACCGGTGACTGCGATATGTTTTAAATCTATCGGCAAACTTGATTGTACTAATTCCAATCCATCAATGAGACGGCTGACACCCCACGCCCATGCAGCATATTGTCCTGAATGATCAACATTTTGATCAGGATAAAGACGGTAGAAGGGGTCAGTATTTTGTGGTCTGTTGTAAACCGTTACCTGGTTATGAGAGAATGTGACCCTCGCAATCTTTCGGCTGGTAAAAACTTCAGCTGGCACACTTCCATTCAAACTATTCATGCCGATGACAGCGGGAAAAGGCCCATTTCCCGAAGGAAGAGAAATTTTTGACGTCATCGTCATGGACTGCCCGTTCGCTGTAATGTTTATAGTGAGTACACCCGAATCGCCGGTTGCCGCACGGACAAAACTGGCGGTGACCGTTTCCGGTTTCGGTGGTTTTCTTCCTACTTCATAATTCTCCACTTCAGCTTTTATCTCGTTGCGACGATGTTCCCAGTCACTGAACTTAGTAGAACGTCCTTTACCATTTGACCATGCAAATGGATCAGTTAATGGATCTACTACAGGCAATTGACTGAGCGTTGGTAAAACAGGTGGTGCGAAATTCGCCCCTGAATTTTCAATATTATAAACAAGCGGCGCCTGGGCAAATGAACCGAGGCAAATAAGCGTTAGTAAAAAAGTGGTAATCGTAATTTTTGTTTTCATCACATTCATTTAGGTTAAATACTTTGAAGATAATAGCAGTAATTAGATAAGACGACAACTGCCGCCATTTCTCCCGGCAAATTTTTTTTCTTTTATAAATATAGTGAGAGGCGGCGTTTTTTTATTCAGGGATTGTTGATGATTCATGGCTAATGGCCCCTTGCCTATTGTTCCCTCTTCATAAAATAGAAGTTCATTGACCTTGAAATATCAAACCCAAGCCGCTGGTAGAGAGCTATTGCCCTGTCGTTGTCCCCGCGGACATGCAGAAAAGGTTGCTGTCCTTCCCGCAGTATGAGTTGCAACTGGTGTTGCAATAAAGATTGCGCATAACCTTTACCTGTATGACCAGGATGTGTACATACGGCGCTGATCTCCGTAAAATTTTGCACATGCAGCCGCTGTCCTGTCATCGCTACCAGTTTCTCTTTTTCAAAAACGCCGAAGTAGCTTCCAAAATCAATTGTTTTTTTTCCAAAAGGACCAGGTTTGGTAAGTGAAGCCAGTTCCACCATTTGACTGATATGTGTTTCTCCTAATGAAATGATGTTGGAGAAATCCGTTTTGAAATCATTAGCTGCTGTATATATAAATTGTAACCCTTTTACTCCTTCAAGTAATTTCCATCCTTCGGGTTGGGTGATGATGGAGGGAGTAGCATATAAAATCTTGCGGCCAGCAGGAAGCAATGCATGCAACTCCGCAAAGCCTTTATCATAACCTTGTTCAAAACCGGCGAATGGAGAAACCTGTTCGTCGAAGAATTTTACATTGCCATTACCGGCACTAAGATGCTTATCGCCGGAGAGCAACGCATTATAAACAGGATTGTTTAATACATCTTTCACAGTATAAAATTATTACTTTATACTTCTTACCGGCGCCAGCATTCCCTTCTCATCTTCCACATGGAGGTAATCCGTATTCAATCCATCCAATACAATAATACCCTGCAAGGAAGAATACTTCGCCGGGTCCTGCTTCCATGACCATACCAGTTTACCAGCTGGCGAGTATTCCAGTAATTGTATGCCAAGTTTACCATTCTCCAGTCCATGCCCTTCCCAATTAGTAACTACATAATTACCATTGGCCAAAATTTGAAACCCGCCAAAAAAATTGGGTACTACTTCGGGCGGACCGCTGATACTATCAGTTAATTTTCCATTAGCATCAAACAACTGAAGGTTAGCATTATAACCGGTGCTCACTATTGTTTTACCATTCGTTATGCGGACAGCCTGCCAGATATGTGGTTTATCGAGACGGCCTTTGATCTTTACTTTCCATAGTACATCACCCGCTGCATTTCCTTCAAACAAAGTATCCTCCGCCGCTACTAAAAAAGTTCCGGAAGGCGTTTCACGTACAAGACGTAAATAAGTAAATCCTCCATACGCTATTTGTTTTTTTACAATGCCGTTCTTGTCTACTTCCACTAATACCACTCCCTTTTTTCCCTGCCAGTTCATACCAGTTAATAAAGTATTTCCATTGCGTAACCTGTGTGCGGAAAGTGTACCGGGGAAGGAAGTCAATTCATTCGCCTTTTCACCGGTGGAAATTTTTCTTTCTTCATATCCACTTCCCGTACCGATCAATACACAACCATGTCCTACCAGTTGTATATCACGTCCCGCAGGCACCGGCACATACCAGTTGTTGGCAGGATTTCTAAGGTCCTCGTAACTCAATTGTGATTTGCCTTCATCCCGCAATAAGAATTTTTTGGGAGTGTCTTGTGCGGTGGCTGATGAGAAAAAGAAAATACTTATTAGTAATAGCAAGTTTTTATTAATGCAAAGACGGTTGTCCATAATGGTTTTGTTTTGCGGAGAATAAATATAGGAAGAATGATGAATCGGGTGAAGGTTTTATTCAGCAAAAGAAAAACCCCTCCGTAGATACGAAGGGGTTTCGATAAATATGAAAAAGCCTTAAACCAAAAGACTTTCCCGCCAATGATTGTATAATAAGTATGCCATTAAATTCATGCTTGATTAAGAACTGATTGCAATCGCTGTCCTGTGCAAAGTGTCCGAAATAGCACATACGCTGTCTGATTTTGATACAACTACCCGTATTAAAAAGTGATTTGCTATTTAATAGGGCTTATTATATGTACCCAGCGACAGTGCTACTAGCATCGGTTGTTGCGTCGCACTCTTGTGCTGCATGAATTCTACTCAGCATTATTGATCCATAAAGCCCCCATCGATCCGTGCTATTCAATAATATTTTTTATTCTTATCTTCTGCAAGCCATTTTTCACCGCTTACAACTTTAAATGTCTTTGCATCTGCCCCTGTTAAAAGTTTATCGGCCTTGAAAACATTTTTTTCATCTTTTATATACTCAATAAAATGGTCTGACGTATCCGGCGGATACAATACCTGTACATTTTTTACATTAAGGCCTTCCAGGATGTCTGTTTCATAGAACACATGATCTTTATCTATACCCCAGCGATACTCACAAAGTCGCTTAAAAGTTGCAGGATCAGCTTTGTGAACAATGGCTCTGTTTCCACCATCCGAATTACTGTGAAAATAAAAAACCCTGTTTTTATCTTTTGAAAATTGAGTTGAGTCGATCTCAACAAAAGAATTTATATCAATAAAGGCATTGAGCGGCTTTTCAAGTATTGTATCTCTGGTATATACAATATAAATGCTATCATAATACACTTTAAACAAACAATTGCAATCTGTCCCTTTAGCAAAGACAAGTTTTCTTTCGCAAAGTTGGCCGGAGCTGGTATAGTAGAGTTTATACTTTATATATTTATAACTCCCACTGTCAACCGGTTCTCTTGCATATATTTCTTGGGCTTGCGGAGATGTCTTTATTTTATGATCATTGCAGGATGAGGATAATTCAATAAAAAATATAATTATGGCGACAAGAAGTGATCTCATATAACTATCCTCAGCTAAATTGTTATTATTCTTAAAAAGCATTCTATTCTATCGATACGAATCTACTAATTTTCCAAACCCAGGATAAAATAAAACTGCGATAAAATGACGGCGAGTCCGGCCGCTATATTCTTTTATTCGAAGCTGTGCTGGCCGAGACATCGCCTGGGAAACGTTATGATTGAAGACCGGCGGGAAGAGAAAAATTACCGAAATCAAAAGAGACTTCGCCCCGACAAACATCGGGGTCTTCGACAACTGCTGAATAGAATTACCGAACGTACCGCCGATATTCATCGGGGTGCTGCCATAATGCTGAGTAGAATTCATGCAGCACAAGAGTGCGACGCAACGGAAGATGCTAGTAGCACTACAGTTGGGCTAATGCACTGCATCCTGCGGATCCTTTGCAGGAATTGAAAATTTTACAGTCAGTATGCAGCCGTGACCCGGCATGGAAGCAAAGTTCGCCTTTCCATCATAAGTAGATGCACGGCTTTTTATATTATCTATCCCGATACCCGCTCGTTTTTTAAGCGTATCAAAACCAATTCCATTATCTGAAATGGTGAGTGTGATTTTTTCTTTATTCTGTGACAGATCAAGTGTAACTTTTGTCGACTGTGCATGTTTCATAATATTATTCAAATGCTCCTGCACGATCCTGAAAACATTCAATTTGAATTTATGATTGACACTACCCTCTATAAAACTTTCCATTGCGCAGGATATCTTCACCGGATTTACTTCCATCATATCCCGCACTGTATTACTAATCGCTTCGCAGAGCCCCAGGTTTTCAATGATGTCGGTTGTCAATCCCTTTGTCAGTTTCCTGATTTCTTCAATCGCTGTTAACGTGTATTCGGAAGAGCGGCTTAAGTACATATCACTTTTCTCACCGCCACGCTTCGCCATTTCCAGGTACATGCGGGATGCGCCCAACAGTTGGTTCACATTATCATGCAGTTCTTTCCCGATATCCGATCGTTCGGTATCCTTCGCTTCTTCGGCGGCTTCCGCTATCTGCGTTTCTTTTAATTTAATTTCCATTTCCAACCTTCCTTCCAGTTCTTCCTGTTTACTCAGGTCGTGTATAGAACCGATCATGCGGCAGGCTTTTCCATTTTCATCACGGATGATACTCGCCCTGCCAAATACATTAGCGATTGATCCATCAGATTTGATGAACCGGTACGCATGTTCCCAATGCGAAGCCTTCGAAGCAAGCGTTTCCTGTAACCCTTTTTCTACCGCCTCTTTATCATCAGGGTGCAGGTGTTTGCTCCAATCATCCATACTGCCCGTAACGTTTTTAACGGCGTAACCAAACAATTCATCAAATCCATCCCCTAAAAAAAAGTCATTGGTCGATAAATTCCAGTCCCATATTCCATCGTAAGAAAGGCGGGCGGCCAACTGGAATACTTCATCATAATTTTTTGCATTGGTTTGTTTCACCAATTGCTGTTCCAGTTCCTGCAACCTGCTTATATCCTGTATCGCCCCTATTAACCGGATCGCTTTTCCCTCACTATTCCGCACAATGCTAGCCCGGCTGACCGTTGATGCGACGGAACCATCTTTACGCCGTAACCTGTAAATATCATCCCAGCTTTTGACGTTTGACTGCAATGCTTTCGCTAACTTTTTCTCTACGGCATCTTTTTCTTCGGGCAACAAGCAGCTGACAAAATCCTTATACACGGACATATTGCTTTTCAATTCGTAGCCGAACACTTCTTTTACACTATCCCCCACATAAATTTTACCGGTTGCTACATCCCAGTCCCACATTACATCATACGATGATTTGCTGATGTATTTGATCCATTCATTATTTTCTTTTAATTGCGCATCCGCTTTGGCCAGCGCCAGCACAATATTCTTCGCTACTATTTTTTCTTTTTTTACATCAATCTTTTCCTGGTTCGCCTGTACCAGCACAATATTATCCGCTACCTTCTTTTTATTCTTTACATCAATCTTTTTTTGATTGGCCTGTACCAGGACTATATTGTCCGCCACTGTCTTTTCATTTTTTATATCAATGCCTTTTTGCAACAATAGCCCCGGCCGCATATCCGTAATAGTTGTAATAGCTTTCTCGATACCTTTCTCATCTTTAAAGACAGCGGAAGTGATTTGCCCGGGAACATGCACGCCGTTTTTCCGGATAGCTGTTACCGTCGCGGCAGACCGCCCTTCAGCAGTTCTTTGCTTCAGCATTTTTTTAAAGCTGGCCTCTTTGATATCAAAAATGATTGACCTGGTCTTGGTCAGCAATTGTTTTTTTGAATAACCCAGCAGCTTACACGCTGAATCGTTGGCCATTATTATTTTGCCTGTACTAACGGTAGAAATGATGCTGGGCTGGAGGGAATTATCAAAAGCAAGATGACTTAAAATATCCTGGGTCAACGAAACCGGGGAACTTTCGGTGCTGTCTTGCTTCCTGATGGCTTTTTTCTTCGCAATCTTTTGCATGAGATAGGGATATGGTTCTTATGTAAAGTAGTCTTAATTTATTAAAGCAAAGACTTTCCGATGGTTTGTTTCAAAGCTAAGAGATCAAAAGGGAAAAGGAGAGAAAGAGAAAACTCTTCCAGGTTGTTTATGTTTTTATATTCTTAGACTTTTTTGGATAGCAGATATGCTATAAAATAAAATTAGGATAAGTGTAAACACTCAAAAAGCCTGCGAGCTAAATCATAAATACTTCGCTATTCCCGCTGCGCTGATAGCATGATGCGAGGTTGTATATACCACCTTCTTATCTTTCAATACAATTATTTGCGGTGACTGGTGCCTTACTTCAAGCGTTTCGGCAATAAGTTTTGAAACAGAACGGAAGCGTAATAAATCCAAATGATTAAAACCGACTTTGCCTTCAAACAGGGAATAACCATCCTTTAGACGCTCTTTCGCATAGGCACTGATGCCGCAGGATACGCTGTCTTTAAATATGATTTGTGGTTTTACCGCTGAATTTTCTATAATGCTGTAAACATCATCTTCTGATGTTATCTCTTTCCAATCTTTCATACTGCAAAAATACTGCAATAATTATGTACCCGGCGACAGTGCTACTATGATCACCTGTTGCGTCGCACTCTTCAACTTTCTGTAATTCTATTGAGCATTTTTGAGACACCCGATATTTATTGTAAATGCCGCACCCGGTATATAATATCATCTTAAAACTTTGTAATTTTAAGAAAAACAAATTATGCCTGGTGAAACCCTAAAGGACAAACTCATTAATAAGATAAAAGAGATCAATGACCCGGCTATCCTTGAAGAAGTCTCCAATCTTTTTGAATTGCAGGAACCCGAAACCATTTATCAAACAAATGAGCGACAAAAAGCAGCAATTGATGAAGGAAAAAAGCAGGTAAAGAAGAACGATACACTTACGGACGAACAAGCCAGCAAAGACATTGATGAATGGCTAAGCAAATAACATGGACAAGAAGGGCCCAGAATGACCGCAAAGAAATTCTGCACTATTGGCGGGAGCGAAATCAATCAACGACCTACAGTAAAAACTGAATGAGCTAATTCAAAAAGCTATCAGATTGATCGCCGCACAGATATAGAAAATGTAAGAGTAAAGCTGGTAAGAGACTACCTTGTATTTTATGAAGCGGCGGAAGAACAAATTTTTATTCTCTCCATTTGGGATACAAGAAGAAACCCTGAAGATGTGCCTTACTAATGAAGACTTCGCAGGGATAAAAATTTCCGGGGTAATAAATAAAACTCCCAAACTTAAGTTTCGCAGAGCTGTGTGATTTAATTCGTTTGTTGGTGTTTTAGCCGGCAGCACAAAGCCCCCACGCAACACACAACAAAGGCCGCTCAAAGTTTGGAAGACCAACAATGGCGAAAAAATGTTCTGCTACCGATATTTCGCCCTTACAGGGCAAGTAAGTGCCGCAGGCACATAATATCGGTAGCCCAATCAGTCCCCTACGTTTCTGTAGCCCCCGCCAGGGGCGACATATTTACATTTCCCGAACAGTTATGCTGGGACATATCATAGAAAACACCTGATTAAATTTTAAAAAATACTGACCCGACTGCTAAAAATCCTGATAATTCTCATAAAACCACCACAGCAGTTACAAGAGATACAAACAACATTGAGAAAACCACAACGGCAGTTACAAGAAGTACTGGGAAAGGTGCTAAAAGTGCTGGGAAACCTAACAAAACCACAAACTATACTACTATAAGTACAAACAACATTTCAAAAAATACAACATCAGCTACCATAAGTGGTGGGAAAAGTGACAAAAACCCGGACAAATGTTACAAAACCACAGACTATACTACCATAAATACAAAGAACCTTAAGAGAGTTGGGAACGCCGTTGCGAGAGTTGCTGAAGAAGTTGCGAAAAGTACAGGGGAAGGTGAGAAAAGTGCTGACAATTATCAATAAACCGGGAATGTTGAATAAACTGTGCAGGGTGAAGCTGGAAGGCAAGGATGGAGATTTAATTCGTTTGTTGGTGTTTTAGCCGTCAGCACAAAGCCTTCACGCAACACACAACAAAGGCCGCTCAAAGTTTGGAAGGCCAACAATGGCGAAGATTATTCATAGCATTGAAGTCAACGTTTAGAGCTTTCAGCTGTCCCGGTATTCCGTGTTCCATCAGCCCGAACTGTCGCTGATTAAAGTTACTAAAGATGTGAATAGGTTATGCAGTTCAACTATGTTACACAAAGCCGGGTCGAGAGGCCAGAAACCGATGATACTGAGCTATAATAAAGAATTTGAAGGCGGCGAGTCCGGCCGCTATATTCTTTTTTATCGGAGATACCCTAGAGCAAATTAATTTAAAAAAGCTCACCCAAAGCAGTATTCAACGGAATATTCAAATCTAAAAATTTTATTTGAAGTAACCCTGCGTTTGTTAAGGGCTTTACATACCTAGAATAACTTTCAATATCCTTTGTTATAATTGCATCAATTTGTTTCGTATGAGTTTGAGCAAAAATTTTAATATCGTTAGCAATTATACGTCGATTATAGCCATCTATATTTTGCTTTTTGCCTATTACTTGATTATGAAATTTCCCTGCTGTTTCTGCATCCCTAAAATCAAAAGATTCTATTTGCAAATAATCAAGTGGGAGATTATTTACATCATCAAGAACTCCATATTCAGCAATTGCAACTGTGGAAATATGAATAGTAATTTTTTCTGAACTGAAATATCTAAAATAATCTAAAGCATTTTGATGCAATAAGTCTGATTCATCCATTAACCTAATACAATAAGAAGTATCAAGCATAATACTTTTTATATTTAGTTTACTCATTGCTACCTCCTCTTAATTCAGTTAGCCATTTGTCTTTATTTTTTACTTTCTTCCAATTCGCTGTTGATTTTTTAATTAATGCTTGTAATGCTAATTCATTATATGTAGGCTGATGAACAATAAAATCAATTAACTGCAGGTCTTTTAACTCGCCGGTTTTTATGTTCTGTTTACCTTTTACCCACAATCCATAAACTTTAAATAGTTTATTATCACCACTTGTCAATTGCTCCTCTGTTGCATCAACGGTTAATGTTCCGTATCTACTTGTTAGTATATGAAGATTAACATCTTTTCTTCCGCCTTCTTCGTAAATTTTTCCGTATAAATATAAACTAGTTGCTACCCATTCATTTTGGGGCGAAATATATTGCGTGTCGCGATTAATTATTAATAATGGAATGTCCGTTAGAGAAGATGCAATTTCATATTGCCGTCCCATTGAATAAGCCTTCTTTTGCCACTTATCAATAATGGATGCTTGTTTTTTTCAAGTAAATCAATATTACCATTTTTCCCTACAGCATCAATTAATGCGCTAAACATGATTGTATTAGCAAGAGGGAGAAAGAATAAATTATTAACTGACCCTTCTTTTATTTCGTATGCTATCTTTGGTCGGATATCTTTTTCTGCTCGTGATGGGAATAACAGAGTTTCGAAATCTGACAAGATTTCTTTTATTTCAGAAATATCAAATTCTTTCGGAGTTAATTTCCCTGCCGGTGTTAAGCCACTTATTCTTACCGATATATTACCTAAATTTTCCATACAGGTTATAATCCTAATTTAAAATCCTTAGTCTTTATGGCAATTTACGTATAATTCGTGTTGAAATATTTATTACGTATATGTCACAACTGCTCAATAGAATTACCGAACGTATCGCCGATATTTATCGGGGTGCTGCCATAATGCTGAATAGAATTACCGAACGTCCAAGAGTGCGACGCAACAGACGATGATAGTAGCAATGCAGCCGGGCCAAAAAACAATTGGCAATGAGCAATGGGCAATGCGCCATCAGGTCAGTGTCCATCCTACTCGCCATTAACCACTAACCACTTACCCCTCCCCTTCCTATCTTTGCCCCTCAATCTCTTGCACAATGGACATCGAATTTAACCGCAACGAAGACGTGATGAAGCAATCGCTGAGCCTGGTGAAGCGAAGGCTGGAAAAGATATATGAAGGCGGTGGTAAAAAATCGATCGCTAAACAAAAAGAACGCAATAAACTGACGGCCCGTGAACGGATCGATTACTTGGTTGATAAGGGCAGTGTGTTTACCGAGATCGGCGCTTTTGCGGGTTATGATATGTATGAAGCGGAGGGCGGTTGCCCCGCGGGTGGCACGGTGGCGGGTGTGGGCTATGTGAGCGGCAGGCAATGCGTGATAGTGGCGAATGACCAGACCGTGAAGGCGGGCGCCTGGTTCCCGATTACGGGTAAAAAGAATTTGCGGTTGCAGGAGATCGCTATGGAAAACCATTTGCCGGTGATCTACCTGGTGGACAGCGCCGGTGTGTACCTGCCCCTGCAGGATGAGATTTTTCCGGACAAAGAACATTTCGGACGGATCTTTCGCAACAATGCACGGATGAGCGCTATGGGCATTACGCAGATAGCCGCGGTGATGGGCGCCTGCGTGGCGGGTGGCGCTTACCTTCCTATTATGAGTGATGAAACACTGATGGTGGAAGGGAATGGTTCTATCTTTTTGGCGGGGCCTTACCTGGTGAAGGCGGCTATCGGTGAAGATATTGATGCGGAAACACTGGGCGGCGCGGTGACGCATACGGAGATATCGGGTATCGCTGATTATAAATTTCCGACGGAGCAGGCGTGTATGGACCATATTAAAAAGATGATGGGGCTGTTGGGTGATAATGCGAAGGCGGGGTTTGACAGGATAAAAGCTGTGGCGCCGGCGAAGGCGGCGGAGGAACTGTATGGGATTTTTAATGGGAAGGCTTATGATGTGGTGGAGGTGATTGAATGTATTGTTGATGGAGGTGGTGAGTCAAAGGGCCAAAAAAGTCAAATGGGTCATATGGGTCAAAATGCGGGGACTTCGACTTCTGGTAACGGGCCTTCGACTTCGCTCAGTCCCAGTAACAATGCTTCGACTACGCTCAGCACTGGCAACGACGCTTCGACTTCGCTCAGCGCCGGAAGAAATGCTTCGACTTCGCTCAGCACTTTTGAACAGTACAAAGAAGATTATGGAAAGACGATTGTATGCGGGTATGCGAGGATTGATGGCTGGGCGGTGGGGATCGTGGCGAACCAGCGCAAGATTGTGAAGAGTAAAAAAGGTGAGATGCAGATGGGCGGTGTGATTTATAATGACAGCGCTGATAAGGCGGCACGTTTTATTTTGAATTGTAACCAGAAGAAAATACCGCTGGTGTTTTTGCAGGATGTGACTGGCTTTATGGTGGGAAGCCGGAGTGAACATGCTGGCATTATTAAAGACGGGGCGAAGCTGGTGAATGCGGTTGCGAATTCCGTGGTGCCGAAGATTACGATCATTACGGGGAACTCTTATGGCGCCGGTAACTATGCGATGTGTGGTAAGGCCTACGACCCGCGGTTTATTTATGCATGGCCTTCGGCGAAGATCGCCGTGATGGGCGGTGATGCGGCAGCGCAAACATTGTTGCAAATAGAAGTGGCAACTTTGAAAAAGCAGGGCAAAGAAATTACCCCGGAGAATGAAAAGAAACTGCTGGATGAAATAAAAGGGAAGTATGAGAAACAAACATCTCCTTACTATGCGGCTGCACGGTTGTGGGTGGATGCGATCATTGACCCGGGGAGACGAGGCAGGTGATTAGTGAAGGGATTGCGGCGGCGAATAATAATCCGCATGTTGCAGAACTAAAGACGGGAGTGTTTCAAGTTTAGAGAAGAACACGGATAACACGGATTGAAAAAGGATTAGCACGGATTTTTTTAATACTACATTATCCGTGTAAATCTATCTTATCCATGCCAATCCGTGTTCAAAAAAATTATAGTGAATAATACAGTTACTATTTATACAGAGCACAGGAAAGAATTATCGCAGGGATATAAACACACTACTAATAACCGCATGGAAAGAAGAACACGGATGACACAGATTGAAAAAGGATTAGCACAGATTTTTTTTAAACCCTATTTTATCCGTGTAAATCTATCTTATCCCTGTCATCCGTGTTCAAAAAAATTATAGTGAATAATACAGTTACTATTTATACAGACGGCTCTGCAAGAGGTAACCCCGGCCCGGGGGGATATGGCGTGATCCTCATCAGCGGGCAACACCGAAAAGAATTATCACAAGGCTATAAATACACTACGAATAATCGCATGGAACTGATGGCGGTGATTGCGGGATTGAAGGCGCTTAAGAAAGAGGGAATGAATGTGACGATTTTTTCCGACAGCCAGTACGTGGTAAAAGCCGTGGAGGAAGGCTGGCTGAAGAACTGGATCAAGACAAACTTTAAGGGCGGTAAAAAAAACCCTGACTTGTGGTGGGAGTTTCATGAACTGGCGCAAAAGCATACTATCAAATTTAAATGGGTGAAGGGACATGCGGATAATCCTTTTAATAACCGTTGTGATGAGCTGGCGACGGAAGCGGCGGATGGGCATCATCATACGTTGATTGATGATGTGGGGTATGCGGGGGATAAGAATAATTTGTTTCTTTAAGGTACAAGGCACGAGGTGCAAGGGCAAACAAAGGTACAAGGTGCAAGGAACAAGTAGCAGCGTTTTAATTTGTTACTCTTTTACACATGCAGAGGTTTTTACTTTATGCCTCAATGCCTTTATGACTTGATGCCTTTCTTAAAAATAACTAATGAAGAATGCACTTTGCAGTTGGAGTGGTGGTAAGGACAGTTGCTTTGCACTGATGCAAGCGATACAGCAGGGCTATGTTCCTAAAGTTTTACTGAATGTATTGAATGAAGAAGGAAAGATATCCCGGTCGCATGGGATACCGTCGGCTATATTGCAACAACAGGCGGATGCGATTGATTTACCGATTCATTTGATCAGCAGTTCCTGGCAGGAATATGAAACGCATTTTACGAATGCATTGAGCAGTTTGAAAAAGGATTATAAATTATCGCATGCGGTGTTTGGTGATATTGACCTACAGCCGCACCGTGACTGGGAAGAAAAAGTTTGTGCGAATGCGGGATTGACGGCGGTGCTTCCGTTGTGGCAACATGACCGGAGACAATTGGTGCTGCACATGCTTGATGCGGGAATAGAAACGATTATTGTGAGTTGCAATGAAACAATGGGTGAGCGGTTTATTGGTAAAACGATTAACCTTGAATTAGTGAATGAACTGGAGGCGATGGGGATTGATGCTTGCGGGGAGAATGGAGAGTACCATACGCTGGTGCTGGATTGTCCTTTGTTTAGGAAGAGGATTGATGTGTCTGTTGCACGAAAGCTATTGCATGAAAAATATTGGTTTGGGGAGCTTATCTAATTCCTGCTATTTTCTTTTTTGCCTTGACGCAAAAAAGAAACAAAAAAAGTCAAGGCTCCGAAAAAATGGCTAAAAATTATTTCGTAAGCCTAAACCCGGCGAACTCGCCGGAAGATTCATTGATATAGTATGGCGTGCCGGCTCAAACAACGCCGGCTTTTTAACGGCTTACTCCATAATTTTCTTAACGCCATTTTTTCGATGCCGTTACCGACAACAGAAAACCCATTCTTTATGAATGGGTTTAATAATATTGATAAATAAAAGATTTTATGCTACGATCAATGCCGCCCTGTGCCTTGTCAGATAGTTATAACTAAAAAGAATCACCGGCAGGAAGACCAGTGTTGCGATCAATGCGTTTCTATAAAAAGGAAGACCGGCTTCGTAACAGGTCAAAAGTCCGGTGAAATCTTTTGTGTAAACAACTTCAGTGGTGCTCAACCATACATTAAAATTAGAAAGAAGAAAGTAAACAGTCGGGGCAATAATACCTCCTAATAAAAGATTCTTGTAATTCTTTCCTTTAAAAATCAAGCCAACCAATGTAGCGGGGAGAAGTAAAAGAAGATAATTTTTCCATTGGCCGCTGTAAAAACCCTGGTAGTCAAACTTCCCCTGTTCGTATAACAACTGGATAATCGCATCACTGATAAACACAGATAATAAAGGCAATACAAACGACATATCTTTTTTTTGCCTCATAATCATTCCTGAAAACAAAGCAATAGCGATAAGTGGGGAAAAACCGGACCATGCAAGGTCAGGGCCGAAAAAGAATTTGCAGGCTGTTGCTAAAGCCACGAGTATCAGTGTGAAAAGGATTAAGCGTCCGTTGATCTTCATAATAATTAATTGAACAGGATGAATAGGGTGCAAAAATAAACGAAATGGGGCAATTGGAGAAAATGGTTTTAAACACGGATTTCGCAGAGAAAGGTGTACCGATAGTTATGCTACCGTATACAATAAATGTTTGGGAACACGGATGACACAGATGGGATAGATTTTCACAGATTTTTTAATACGCAAAATGAAGTTTTAAAAAATTGAGAAAAGAAATGATCCCGTATTGAGTGAATTTACTGCTATCTCTGTGACACAACGTTTGAAGTTAATGAGGCACTGATGCCCGGAATACAAGGGATTTTTCATTCGCCGTTATTGACACTGTTTCTTCGGGAAAGGCGATGGCGGATGGCGTACCTGTTTTTAGTTCAACGGTTTCCTGGCCGTTTGTTGCGGTGACATGGCCTTCGGCCAGTAATAAGATTTCTGCTGTGGATGGAATAAAAGAAACGGTATTACCGGCATTGATATCAAAACAACTTAATTCAAAATCAGGTGCGGGTGTTTTGTAAATTATTTCATCGCCATTTTTTTCTCCTTTTAAAATAGCGGGATGTGTCGCTTCGCATTTTACATGTTTCAGTAATTCATTTACATCAATATGTTTTGGCGTAAGGCCGCCACGCAATACATTATCCGAACTCGCCATGATCTCGATATTCTGTCCTTCGAGGTAAGCATGCGGTACACCGGCATCCTGGAAGATGGCTTCTCCCCTTTTTAATTTTACAAGGTTGAATAAGTATACAGAAAAAATACCACGATCGATACTTGAAGGTTGACCGTTGGCCGATGACAGTTGACCGTTGAAAGTAAGAGCGGCACGGGCGGCCCAGAAATCTTCGTCATCTTTATCAACTTTCTTTTCTTTATAAATGGATACCACATGGTCAACGAGTGGTTGTAGTATCCTGTTCACTTCCTGCTGCGGCATTTCCATTACATGTTTATAAAGACCTGCATAACCGGATTGATTGAAGATGGGTAGCAATTCACGAAGCTCGACTACATTTAATAACGTATAGACCAATTCTTTTTCCGGTTTGAAACCATGGAGCAACCAGAAGTCACCCATCGCCACCATGAGTTCGGGTTTGTGATTATCATCTTTATAATTTCGTTGCGGCGCATCTAAAGGAATGCCCGCCGCATTTTCTTTTGCAAAATTCTTTTCCGCTTCTGCTTTGGAAGGATGCACCTGGATGGAAAGCATATCTTTTACATCCAGCGCTTTTAAAAGATAAGGCATGTTGCCGAACTTGCGGTAAACATACTCCCCCAACGAAGCGACGGGCGCATCATGGATGCGGTCACGCAGTAATTTATCACCGCCATGCTTCATAGCGATTTTACAATCCGCCTGCGGATGTACACCCATCCAGTATTCAGCGAATGGTTCATTCTTATCATTAGTAACTTGCAACAGGCCGGGAATAAAAGAATACCCGCCCCATGCATAATTTTTTACCGTTCCGTTTAATCTTGCAAGACGCATCAAAAAAATTTATTTAACTTAATAGTGGTAAAGATAATACATGGCTTCACATAACAAAGTAGGAACGGACGGGGAAGAACTGGCTGCTGTTTGGCTGGCGACAAAAGGCTATGAAATACTGCACCGCAACTGGCGGTATTCGCATTACGAGGTTGATATTATTGCGAAGAAAAATAAGATATTAAAATTCGTGGAAGTGAAATGCCGCAATGCCTCACCGTATGGTGGTTTCCCGGAAGAAAGTGTGACAAAGAAGAAGTTTAAAAGCCTGAAACAGGCGGCGGATGAATATCTTTTTTTAAACCCCGGTCATAAATGGATACAGTATGATGTGCTGGCGATAACGCTGTATAAGGATAAGGAGCCGGAGTTTTTTTTGCTGGAGGATGTTTATTTGTGAGCGGATGTTCATGGTTCATGGTTGATAGCTCATAGCAATACAATGGTCGCAGACTATGAACCATTAGCCATGAACTATAAACCACTATCTCTTCGTCCTCTCTATCATCTTCTCCACCATCTTAAATGTAGCGGGGCAAAATTCTATATTCTGTTTGTGCACATGCGCATAACCACCCATCTTTTTGGGTAAATGAGGAAAGCCTGCGCAATCTGCGGGCCTTACTTCATAGATGGAACATTTGTTGTCTTTTAAATTTAAAAACTGGCAGGGTTCTACCTTATTGATCCAATCGCCATCTTTTTTCTTTTCCTTCTTCAGCCATTTATCTTTGAATACCTGTGGTGTTTGGCCCAAATGATTCGCTATTCGTTTGATATCCGCCGGTGTAAAAGTCGGCGTCATCGTTTTGCAGCAATTAGCGCAGGCGAGACAATCAACTTCCTTCCACACTTCTTGTTCTATTTCAGTCGTCAACTTCGTTATTCCTCTTACCGGGTTTCCTTCCAGGTTTGTGAGGAACCTCCTAAAACTTCGCTGGTAACTTTTTGCTTTCTGCTTGAATACCCGCAGGCTAAAAGGTTTCATTTCGCTCATGCGCCGAAGGTAAGTTGAAAACGTATTCCATCAATTAACTTCAGTAACTATTCAACTCTTTAATTACTTTTGTCGCATACGAAACCGATAAATATGAAACTACTTATTATTCCTGTCGCAGCCTTATTGCTTGCATGGTCATTTCAATCGTGTAAATCATCATCCACACCGGCTACTTTTTGCGATACCTGTTTGAAAGATTCTTTAATCTTCACCGGTAATCACCCGTTGAAGCCTTATGTATATATCAGCGCTAAGGATTGTAAGCCTGATAGTATCGGCTGGGGCGCCGCCGAATATGGTTCCGGCAGTAAATCGTCTTTCGCAGATTTAGTAAAAATGCCTATTACCATTAATAAAGATCAGTTCAAATGTGTTTTTAAGGATACAAGCTATGCATGGCTTTTGTTTAGCGATTGTTATACCGGGCGTTTTATCCAAATATACCAGCCTTTAGCCCCAAGCGGCAGAAGAAATATAAGAAAAAGCGGTATCAATAGTTTTGATCCGAAATTTTCCATCGCCGACGGATTGATCGCTTATTCGGACAAGGGAAACATTTTTGTAGAAGAATTAGCTACGGATAAAAAAGCGATGATGACATTTGGTGAAGCAGTCGACATTGACTACGATGTTATTCATGAAAAATTGGATTCCGTGAATATCACTCCTACCCGCATTTGGGCAAAAGTGATGATAGGAACTAAATGGAAAGAATTACAAAAGAGTATCGAATTAAAATGACAGAATTTTCTCATACTTGCGTAAGAATCAAAATAGATTCCTCACTTGTCCCCGATATGCATCGGGGCTGGCGGAATGACAAATCAGAATTATTTCATTACAGATGTGGGACGCATATAAAAAAGGGTTTAAAGCGTATTTACAATTAGAAAAATCTCTTTCTGATAATTCTGTTGATGCTTATTTACGGGATATTGATAAGCTGACGCAATATTTGCTCACGGATTCTTCATTAAAAAAGCCGGGCGACGTTACCTTAAAAGACCTGCAGTATTTTTTAAAATGGGTGACTGAGTTAGGAATGACAGCTTCCTCGCAGGCGAGAATTATTTCCGGCATCAAAGCATTTTATAAATATTGTTTGCTGGAGAATATTTCAGACAACGATCCCACCACGTTACTGGAAGCACCGAAATTAAAAAGGACATTACCCGATGTATTGAGTTTTGAAGAAATAGAAAATATTATTTCACAAATCGATCTCAGCAAACCGGAAGGTGGACGCAACAAAGCGATACTGGAAACGATGTACAGTTGCGGGCTGCGGGTAAGCGAAGTCATTAATTTAAAAATATCACAGTTATATCTTGATGTAGGGTTTATCCGTGTGATCGGCAAAGGCGATAAAGAAAGATTAGTGCCAATCGGCCGCAGCGCCAAAAAATACATTACGATCTATAAAAAAGATATTCGTGTACATAACATACCAAAGCCCGGTAGTGAAGACATTTTATTTCTAAATAACCGTGGGACTAAACTTTCCCGGGTGATGATCTTTCTTATCATTAAAGACCTGGTCAAAAAAACAGGTATTAAAAAAACAGTGTCGCCGCATACATTCCGCCATTCCTTCGCCACGCATTTGGTAGAAGGCGGCGCTGATCTTCGTGCCGTGCAGGAAATGCTGGGCCATGAAAGCATTACAACAACGGAAATCTATACACACCTTGACAGGGAATTTTTAAGAAAGACATTAGAGAATTTTCACCCGGCGTTTAAAGGATGATTAGTTTTTCGGTGAAAGTTTTTCCTGATTGTTTATTTACTATTCTTATAAAATAATTTCCTGGTGCAACAGCAGGCATCGGTAAATTCAGCAGGCTTGTTCCTTCAGCAATTACTGCTTCTTTGGACAGGATCAACTGTCCTGATAAACTTACTAATTGCAATGAATACGTGCCGGCTTCCTGTTGCTTCCATTCGATATACAATGTGGAACCGGGGGATACAGGATTAGGAAACAGCTTGAGAGAGAAAGAAGAAGATGTTAGCTGTAAATTTTTCGTCGCCGTTTCAGCAGGTATTTTAGTTTCAGCTTGATCTTCATCCACAATTATCGCCGCTATCGAGTCTACGGGCTCCATATATTCGTCATCTTCCACGGGAAGTGAAGACCTGGCAACACTATCCTCTATCGTTTCTGACAAAGATTTTTCTGCTATTGAATTGTTTTTAAGTATCGCAGTATCTCCACTAAAAGATTTTTCAATCAATGGCAATTTATCCATTTGAAAGCACACATCTCCCGTTATAAAATCGGGTATGATAACAACCGTTGTTCCCATCACAATATCTTCCAATGTATTCTTTAGCGTGGTATCAGGCACAATGTCAAATTCAGTTAATGTTATACCCATAGTAGGAGTGCACTTTGATCCAGCTACCACTTCCGTTTCGGTTACTTTTACTTTTCCCTGCATATTTTCCCGGCAGGAAACAAGAAATGCGGGCAAAAGAAATTGAAAAAAATATTTTACCCACGGGATTCTTTTTCTTGGGATATCAATAGTTCTGTCAAGCTGATCCTGCATAAACCTGCCGCAAACCGAACCCGTTGATTTCTTTTTGAAAAATACAGCCACTTCCCGGTCACTCATGCTACTGAAATCGACTACTTGTTTTTGACAGGAGCCACAAAATTTTCCTTTTTCAATAGTTGTCATCGTATCCCAATTCTCATGACATGGCTTGGGAATGGAGAGGTGAAGCTTTTTACTCATAACAGTAGTGATTTATTATGAGACAACCAGTTTCCTTTTTTCCATAAAAGAATCACCTGTTACTGCAATAACTGATTATTGAATGATTAGCTTTTCGGTAAAACTTTTTCCTGATTGTTTATTAAATATTCTTATGAAATAATTCCCAGCGGCCGCAGATGGAACTTGAAGATCAAATATCCCGGCATTTTTATCAATCCAAATTTCCTTTTGCATTATCACCTGTCCAGTAAGATTAAATAGCTGAATGGAATAATTATCCTCTTCTATTTTACCGCACTTAATACTGATTGTCGCATTTGATAGTACAGGATTAGGATATACTTTCACATCAAGTAGAGCAACAGGTGGATCCGGTACTTTACTTTTATAAGAAATTTTTTGAACACTACTTCTTGCCCCGCCAAGTACTACCATTCCCCTGGTTATGACATTAGAAATTAAGACAACTTCAGGCAATGCTGACTTATCTTTCAATTGAACACTAAAGAGTTCCGCTATACTATTTATATAAACAGGTATTTCTTTGCTTTCAAAACCGGTAGAAGAAACTTCTAAAGTCAAATCCTGTTCGAAAGACCCTGCATTAATACTAAAACTTCCCGTGCTGTCAGCCTGCGTTCCAAATTTTGTTCCCTTAATCATAACACTTGCATAAGCGACAGGATTATTTTGTTCGTCAACAACTCTGCCATTAATACCTTCTTTTATTTCTGTCCCGCCAACACTACAAGTTAAAGGCGCCCGAACTTTTCCTTTTAAAGGAGTAATTGTAGTATCTCCAGTTAACATTCTTACTCCTCCCTGTGCCACCGCTTTCGATGACATCAAAAATGCAGGCAATGCGAATTGAAAAAAATATTTTATCCAGGGAATTCTTTTCCTTGGTATTTCCATATCACGGTTTAACTGGTCCTGCATGAAGCGTCCGCAAACAGAACCTGTAGATGGTTTCCTGAAAAAAGCTGTCACCTGTGTATCACTCATCGTTGTAAAATCAACCACCTGCTTTTGACAGGAACCGCAAATCTTCCTTTCTCCACAGGCGTCATTTTATCCCAACTCTCGTGGCATGGTTCGGGAATGTTTAGGTGTATATGTTTGGCATAGAAGAAATTTTACTTGATGATTAATTTACTGTTATGCATCAGCTTATTATTACTACTAATTACCTGTACGATGTAAGCGCCACTACCCCCACCTGCTATCTGCAACAACCGGGATTCTATTATCTCCCTTAATTAAAGTGTATGATTTTGATTGCACTAATTTTCCGTCCAAACTAAAAATCTTTATTTGCACAACTTCAGTCCTTACAACTTTTACATTTATTGTAACAGTTCCACCCCGTTGAACAGGATTGGGATAAATGCCGGCAGTTATTGTTTCTTTTTGATTTAAAACAGGCAATTCCTCCATGGCTTTTTTCGTGTATACTAAGCTGCAATCTGACACACGGGAAAATGTACCGGCAATGCTACTACAAGTAAAAGGTGGGTAACTAACAACGACTACCGGCAGACAACTCACTATATCCCTCTCCAGCTTAAACTCTTTCATCTTCTTGTTATCATTTTTTACTATACCCGCAAATGCTTTATAACCAGAAGAAGTAACTGTAATGATATATTCTTTCCTTCTTTTAATTTACCAGTTATTATTACTCCCTTGTCATCAGCTACAAACATTAATGTATCTTTTTTATCGCCCGCAGAAATAATGTCACCGTCGCACCAGAAATATTGTTTCCATCAAGAAAATCTTTAATAATGAATTCTCGCTGCTTTGAGCTTTTGGTAGTAATAATGATAACTATGCTTAACGCCCCACGGCAACCATAGAGAGCTGTAGCAAATACGTCTTTCAAAATATCAATAGATTCTATATCATAGGGATCCAGTTCTTTCAGTTTTCCTGTATCCGAGAGAATTCCATTTATAATATCACAGGTTCTCTTGTAATAACAGTAGCAGCGCAACTGATTTTTGGGCGTTCTGGTTGCATCCTGGTTATATCAAGGCTCATCACCATATTTGTCAATGCCGAATCAATTGAACTATTTTGAGCAAATACATATTGCCCTATTATCAAAGAAAAAAGTATAATTATAAATCTCATAAGCGTCGTTTTTAATTAGATGAAATAAAAGGGAATCCCGTAAAAACGGGATTCCGTTATCACTAACCGGCTGTTAAACGGTTATATTCATAGTACGTTGCAGCGAAGCAATCGTTACAAGCAAAGAGCTATCTTATTCCCAAACCTTCATTATTGATGGGAGTGTTATTTCCTTTGGCCATCATCTGTGCACTCTCCGCAAGGCGGATAAATTCTGAACGGTACCCTTCCTCATCATTGCCTTTCGCTTTCTTCGCCATTCTTATCGCATTATCAAAAGAAGCATACGCTTTGAACTCAGAATTTCTCAATAGCATTCCAAACTCTGCGACTGAGGCTGCGAAACGGAAATTATCAGATGTTTTAGCAACAGCGATTTGTTCATCCATCACCGGGTGTTCGATCAGTTTACTTACATCACCATCCGGGGCTTTGTAGCGGAATTTCACTGTCAGTATTTCACCGTTATCTGAACTCTTGTTCAACTCATTTTTATTCTTCTGGTATTTCAGGTCATCCACTTTGGTAAGAAAAGTATCCTTTACCCCAACAGGTATCACTTCATACAAAGCTGTTACGGTATGACCGCTTCCTAATTCACCTGCATCTTTTTTATCATCATTAAAATCTTCTTTGGCCAGCATCCTGTTTTCATAACCGATCAGGCGATAGCCCTGTACTTTTGCAGGATTAAATTCAATTTGCAGCTTTACATCTTTCGCAATAGTGAAAAGCGTTCCACCGAATTCATTTACCAATACTTTCTTCGCTTCGGTCACGCCATCAATGTAAGCATGGTTACCATTTCCTTTATCAGCGAGTTTTTGCATTTGTTGTCTTTATAATTTCCCATACCATAACCGAGTACGGTTAAGAATACGCCGCTTTTTCTTTCATTCTCAATCAATCTTTCCATCGCATCATCACTGCTTTCGCCTACATTAAAATCACCATCGGTGCAAAGGATCACCCGGTTATTACCGCCTTTTACAAAATATTCTTTCGCTGTTTTATACGCCAGCTTAATACCTGCGCCGCCTGCGGTAGAACCACCCGCTTCCAGGTTATCAATCGCATCTTTGATTTTTGTTTTATCAGCGCCGCTTGTTGGTGGCAATACTAATCCTGCGGCACCTGCATACACTACCATCGCTACTTTATCCTGTTCTCTCAACTGGTCAACCAGCATCTTCATGGAAGCTTTCACCAATCCTATTCTTTCCGGGCCCTGCATAGAACCTGAAACATCAATAAGAAAAACAAGATTAGACGCCGGTAAATTTTCCGTTGGTATTTTCTTTCCCTGCAAACCGATCAGCACCAGTTTATGATCTTTGTTCCATGGCGCATCGGATATTTCCGTATTTTATAGAAAAAGGTTTATCGTTGTCCGGTTGCGGGTATTCATAATGAAAATAATTGACCATCTCTTCAATGCGTACCGCACCGGCGGGAGGTAATTGTCCATTATTTAAATAACGGCGCACATTGCTGTAAGACGCCGCATCCACGTCAATTGAAAAAGTACTCAGGCGGATTATCGGTAACTTTTAAGAAACGGTTTTCGTTTATTTTATCATAACCTTCTGTATTGAATTCTTCTTCAACTCCGTCCTTATCCGCATACATATTATTATATCCATTATTCTGGATTTGCACGCCTGGCACTCTCCTTGTAGTTGATTCGATATATAACCCTGAGAATAATTATAAGCTTGGGGAGAAATAGTAGCGACAGAACCAGTTATCGCTTTTCTTTTCTGGGCCCCATATGCTGTTATTACAACTTCCTGCATGTCTTTTACCGCTGAAACCAGCGAAACATCAATAACAGTTTTCCCGCCAATCTTTATTTCTTTGGTTTGATAACCCACTGAAGAAAAAACCAGCGTGGCATTCTTATCATTTACGGTGATTTGATAGGTTCCGTCATTCGCTGATGTGGTGCTGACTTTCGTTCCTTTAACGGTTATTAATACCGATGGCACTGAAATGCCGGTTTCATCTGTTATTTTACCTGTAATAGTGTGAGCTGTTGAAGGCCGGAACGCAAACGCTATTAAAATAGCGGGGACGATTAAAAAGAGTATTCGCTTCATAAACTATATATTTTGACAAGGGAGATGCCCCATTTTTAGCAATTGCATAAGACTATGTAAAAATTTTAGTGTTAATTTTAACGGCGTGTCTTTTTTAAAGAACATATCCCCTTCTTCACTAACCGATAAAGAGCTGGTAGCGCTTTATAAAAATCGGCTGACCTTTCCGTATTGGGGGAGCTGTACCAGCGTTATATGGAACTGGTGTATGGCGTGTGCCTCAAATATTTTAAAGAACCCGAAACAGCAAAAGACAGCGTGATGCTGATATTTGAAGAACTGGTGCCAAAATTGAAAAAGCATGAGGTGGAAAACTTTAAAGGATGGCTGCACCAGTTGGCTAAGAACCACTGTTTAATGCAGTTACGAACGCCCAGGAACCTGAAAACCGTAGAGTTTAAGACCGAGCTTGTGCAAAGCGAAGAAAACGTGCATCTTAATGGCGAACTGGAAAAAGAAGAGAATTTTCAAAAACTGGAATACTGTTTGACCACCTTGACAGATGACCAGCAGCAGGTGATCCGGTTGTTTTATTTAGAAGGGAAATGTTATAATGAAATAGTGGCGGCAACAGGACATGAATGGAACCAGGTAAGAAGTTTTATACAGAACGGGCGGCGGAATTTGAAAATATGTATGGAAAGTGAAGAAGTAAAAATTCAGAAAGCAAAAGTCAAAAATTAAAAGCTTATGGAAATCACATTTTGACTTTTTACTTTTAACTTTTGAATTAATTTAAATGGCAATCGATAGTAACATAAAAACATATACAGTGGCGGATATTGAAAAATATCACAACGGCGTGTTATCTGCCAAAGAAATGCATGCTATAGAAAAAGCGGCGCTGGACGATCCTTTTCTTGCCGATGCGCTGGAAGGTTATGCTATTGCCGGAACAAATGCTGTTAATGATATCGCCGAACTAAAAAAAAGATTGGCAGAAAGAACTGAAACGACTAAAGTTGTTCCGATTGCCGCGGGAGGCACATCCATTCCGTGGCTAAGAATAGCTGCGATGATTATCCTTGTAGCCGGTGCGGGGTTATTGGTTTACCAATTTGCATTTAATGAAAAGAAAGAAAATGTTGTTGCGCAGAATGAAGCAAAAGAAAAAGAACAGGTAAATGCAATTCCGTTGGATACGGCCAAAAAATTAAATGATGAGGCGACAGTAACAGGTTTGGATAAGGCTTCCACAACTAAAGGAAATAGAAAAGAAGATGAAATCATTATTACGAATAATGGAGGAGGTTCCGTGACCACTGAACAATTAAATAGCAATGCTATTGTTGTGCAAAAAGATTCAATTGCATTACCTGGCCTGGGTGACAAAACCGGAAACTTCTGCACCACTGAAAAACATGAAAGAAAAACAAAACGAAAGCTTTGCCAGGGGAACCGTTGATATTAAAAACAAAGAATTGAAAGCAGCGGCTGAAAAATTAAAGGGATTCAGATGGCGATGGTGTTACGGATGACAAGGATAAAACACCACAAGGAAATCTTAACGGGTTAACTCGTGAAGTAGCGCTTAATAAAAAAGAAAATACTAACTATCAATATAAATATAATAATAGTAATGTATTTCGTGGCAGGGTGCTTGATAACAATAACCAGGCATTGCCTTTCGCCAATATTACTAATACCCGAGATAATGTCGGCACCTATAGCGATGCCAATGGATTTTTTACATTGACTTCACCTGATTCGGTGCTGGATGTGCAGGTGCGTTCCTTGGGATATGGTAATAATAATTATCGCCTTCGCAATACTCTTCCCGGCAATCAACTTGTATTGCAGGAAGACAATGCGCAATTATCCGAAGTGGTGATCAGCAACCGCAGGGCCAACAGCAGCCGCTCCCGCAGCAATACCATGGTATTGGAAGAACCCGAACCTGTGGATGGCTGGGAAAATTATGATACCTACATTGCCAACAATGTAAATGCACCCGAAGCATTGAAAACAAAGCAAACCAATGGTGGCGAAGTAGAAGTAACTTTTGAAGTAGATAATAATGGCAACCCCATCAATGTAACAGTAAGTAAATCTCTTTGTGAAAGCTGCGATAAAGAAGCGGTACGTCTTGTAAAAGAAGGACCCAAGTTTAAACGCAAGGCGAAAAAGAAAGGGAAAACAACTGTAACCGTGGCATTTTAGAATGTATTAATATCACTCGCTGCACAATTGCTTCGGCTAATTACTCTTTCTCTTCTTTTCTCTTTTAGCTCTTAGCTTTAAAATATAACTCATTGCATAATTGCACCTTGCATTCATTATTCTTTTCCTTCTTTTCTCTTTTATCTCTTAGCTTTCCTCTTACCTTTGCGCAAATAAAAAATGCCAGGTATGAAAAAACTTATTCTATTTGTCAGCGCAGCTTTTATATTATTCGCCGCTGATGCGCAGCTAACAACACCGCAACCAAGTCCCACACAAACCATCAAACAAAATTTCGGTCTTTCTTCCATCGAATTATCTTATTCAAGGCCCGGGATAAAAGGCAGGAAAATATTCGGCGACCTCGTTCCTTTTGGCAATGTATGGCGCACTGGCGCTAATAATGCCACTACACTTACATTCGCTGATGACGTAACAATTGGTGGTAAAAAAATACCAGCCGGAAAGTATGGCCTGTTAAGCATTCCCGGCAAAGACAGCTGGACGCTCATCATCACCAACAATTGGATGTTACTTCACCCGCCGCTACAAACAGGAAAGCGATATGGTGCGGGTAACTGCAAAGCCAATGGCCATGTCAATGAAAGTGGAAACGTTCACCATGCAATTCGCTGATGTAAAAGCAAGCACTTGCGAACTTCACATCATGTGGGAGAATACAGCGGTGGCGCTTCCGATCAGCACGGACGTTGATGGCAAAGTGATGAACCAGATCAAACAACAAATGAGCGATGACAACAAACCTTATTTCAACGCCGCTATGTATTACCTGGAAAATGGTAAAGACCTGAACAAGCGTTGACATGGTTTGATAAAGCAGCGGAACAACAACCCGATGCTTCTGGGTCCATCACCAACGGGCTAATTGCCTTGCCAAACTTGGAAGGAAGAAAGAAGCGAAAGACGCCGCCGAAAAATCAAAGGCATTGGCTGTTACCGCGAAGAACGATGATTATGTGAAATTGAATAATGATTTGATCGCAACGCTTTAATTGATATTTTCTTTTTTTGAGTGCCGCTTCTTATAAAGAGCGGCATTTTTATTTAACCAGCTGTAGTTTTTGTCACCGGCTGCTGTGCACATGGCATCGCCTGTTGCGTCGCACTCTTCATCTTCCTGTTCTCTATTGAGCAATAGCGTCGCAGTTTACCATGAGCGAAGTCGAATGGTCGCACTCTTCATCTGCATGTTCGCTAGCGAACATGCAAGTTTATAATGTATTTGGCGACCAGTTCGACTTCGAAAAAAAATTGATCTATAAACCATTAAATGGTTTACGGGATATTGAATACATTTCACAAGCCCACGGTTTAAACCGTGGGCTACTCAAACGGCATAATCCGCCGAAATGGTTTTAACCATTTATATATTATTTTAAATCATTCTAATGCCACCCCTTCGGGGTTATTCGTTAAATCTTCATTCCGAATTCTATAATAATGTCATCCCTTCGGGATTTTAATTGACGAAGTATGAATGTTATAAGGTTTAGTTGTCGAATGTTTTTAAAGTTTAAATTAAAAAAATCTTTGCCGTCAAAGGATAATATTATTATAGATTATTTTACTGAGAAAGCACCTAAACCCTGAAAGGGTGATATTAACATGGAATATTAATGAGAAAAATTTCTAACCCCGAAGGGGTGGCATTAATATAGATTGTTTCAACGAACGAAGTATCCAAACCCCGAAGGGGTGATATTAAGTTTTGTGAAATTTTATTACGAATAAAAATCAATTAACCTGCAAATAAAGAAATTATCGGAACTATCAAGAGCAAGGCCCCGACAAACATCGGGGTCTTCGACAAATGCTGAATAGCGAACAGGAAGTACAAGAGTGCGACGCAACAGGCGATGCTAGTAGTAATGCAGCCGGGCTAATTATCTTACGCCGGTTTTTTACTTTGTTTCATCACGGTGCTTAATAACCAACTAAACAATATCACGCCAAACGCACCGATGGGATTGAGCCAGAGAAAACCAAGACCAATGATTTTCATTTTGGAAATGATATAAATACCCAGCACCAGCGCCTGCGTGATGAGCGCCGCGGAGAATACAATCGTACCGTTGCTGATTTTTTTCATGAAGAAGGCGACGAGAAACACACCTAATATAGAACCATAAAATAATGAACCGAGTTCGTTCACTGTTTCTATTAAACTGTTGCCGAGATTATACGTGTACATGGCGACTATTATACAAAAAACTCCCCATGCCAGTGTGTACCATTGCGACATGCGGTATTCTTTTGCATGGTCTTCCGTTTTCTTTGAATAACGTTTATGAAAATCGACCATCGTACAAGAGGCCAACGAATTAATAGCTGCGGCGATGCTGCCCCATGAAGCAAGAAATATAATAGCGATGAGCAAGCCAACAAGACCAACGGGAAGATTGTCTACAACGAACCGAAGAAAAATATAATTGGTATCATTGTTCTCGCCTTTCACTTCTTTGGAACTGATCCACTCTTTTACTTTCTTGCGTAAACTATCGGATTGCTTTTGCAAAGACCGTAATTCAGTTGTCGTTTCAGTTTCCGCTGTTTTATTATTTTCATGCAAGGCCGTTGAAAAAGCAGTGACTGCTACTTTCTTTTGCTGACTTAACTCATCATACCTTGATTGGGCGAGGTCGAACGAATCTTTTAACGGGGAATTTTTAATCTTCGCTACCTGCACATTATTAAAAAATATCGGCGCTTTATTAAATTGGTAAAAAGTAAATACCAGTGCGCCGATCAGCAAGATGAGAAATTGCATCGGCACTTTTACAAAGCCATTCATCAGCAGGCCCATGCGGCTTTGCTTTAATGATTTGGCGGTAAGGTACCGTCCCACCTGGCTTTGATCAGCCCCGAAATAAGATAAGGCAAGAAAAAATCCGCCGATGATACCACTGAATATATTGTACTTGTCACTCCAGTCAAACCCCTTGTTTGATTCAAACCCGGTAGTGATTACATTCAACCTGCCGAGTTTACCACTCACCTGCAATGCATCGGTGAAGCCCACTCCCGCCGGTAATAATCTCACTACCATGTATGCGGCAAGGAACATGCCTATGAAAATAATGATGAGTTGTAACTGTTGTGTATACGCTACTGCTTTTGCCCCGCCGCTCATGGTATAAATAATGAGCAGGCCACCCATAAAAAGGTTTGTCCAGTAAATATTCCAGCCGAATAAAGAAGAAAGAATAATAGAGGGAGCGAAGACACTGATACCAGTGGAAACACCTCGTTGCAATAAAAATAAAAACGACGTGAGTGTTCTTGTTTTTCCATCAAACCTGTTCTCGAGGTATTCATACGCCGTGTACACTTTCAACCTGCTGAAGATGGGAACAAAGAAGATGCAGATAACGATCATGGCCAATGGCAGGCCGAAATAATATTGCACGAAGCGCATGCCATCTGTATACGCTTGTCCCGGCGCTGATAAAAAAGTAACAGCACTCGCCTGTGTACCCATGATGCTTAATACTACCAGACCCCATGGCATACTGCGGTTGCTGAGAAAATAGCCATCAAGATTACGGGAAGTACGGCTCTTGAATAAACCATACGTAATGGTAGCAAGCAGTGTAACAACCAATACTATCCAATCGAGTTGGCTCATGCCCCCATCCCCTGAAGGGGTGTTTTAAAGTTTATAAAGCAAGAAATCTCCATATCAATTGAATTGCTTAGTAAAAAGAGAAAATAAAACAATCAATACAATGAGAAACACTACTGTCAGCACATACCAATGGCCCCAGCTTTTGAAAAATGGCGCTTTATCGTTATCCTGCGTTTGCATTATTATTTTCGTGTAGACCGCATCCATCCCAGCGCTACTATGCCCCCACCGATGATGAGGCCGAGCAATATACCTATCCGCACTCTCTTTATTAAAATACCGACTACCAGCCCGATGATGATGGCAAAAATAAATGCCATTTCCCCTCTTCGTATGTTCGGCTTGCGTTGATCACTCATCTTAAAATGCTTTCTTTTTGTTTAAAGCTATAATATTCGCCAGCAAGCGATAAGCGCCGGGAACACCAGCGGGCAATTCTCTAAAAAAAACAATTCCCGTGTACGTGAAATATCCTTTACCATATTTACTGATCACAAGGCTTCCATCGTCATTGGCTTCACCGGGATCATGCATGGAAAAGATAGATTCAAAATTATTTTTATCAAATTGGTCGCATGATAAATGCTGCGCTCCTGTATCCATCCTTTAAAATCCTGCTGCGTTATTTTGTTGGGGAAATTTAATACAGGATGTTCAGGCTTCAGAAAAATCACTTCCGCATTTTCATCAGTGATCCTGCGATTGGCAACGGTGAAATTATAAGGCCCTATTTTCGGCTGGCCGCCACGGAATTGATTATTATTATACTGAACAATAAGATTACCGCCGTCATTCACATATTTCATGAGCTTATCGTAATAAACACTCATCCACTCGTTGGTGTTATAAGCTCTTACCCCGGTAATGATAGCATCGAATTGGCCGAGGTTGATTCTTGAAAGTTCCTTATTGGTAAGTTGGGTTACATCGTATCCCATTTGTTCCAATGCTTCAGGCACTTTATCACCCGCCCCTATTATATAACCGATCTTTTTATTATAGATTTTCAAATCAATTTTCTCTACGGTCAATAACGCTTCTTTAAAATAAGTGATAGCGGGAATATGATCATAATTAATATTTTTTGAAATGTAACCGCCGCTCTGATAACCAGGTGATACATTTATCCGGTATACTTTGGGGTCGAGGTCTGCATCTTTAAATGTTTCGGAATATACCTGGCCTTTTTGTAAATCAAAACCGCCAATCAATTTGGGTAAGGTATCCGATTTCGCAGAATTTCCCTGCGGCGTAACAACCGGCGAAGGAATGGATATATTCTTATTAGCATTAAATGATACAGAAACCGATTTCTCCTTTTCTCCTTTTACATACACCGGATCAAAATCCCTGAATGTAACAGCGGGTTCCACCACCAGCGGCTGGTATATTTCGCCTTTTACCGGGTCGGTACGTTTGTATTTAACAGGTGCGGAAAAAGTAAACGGCTCGCCGAATATTTTTACAGATATTAATGCATCGTAGGCTGGAGTAACATCAGCTTGTCCTATCAATAATTGATCTTGTACATTAAAGTAGCCTTCTTCCATTTTATGTGCTAACCAGTAAGGCTGTGTAACAGGCTTTATGACCGGAACAAAAATTGTTTTTGAAAAATTTATATTCCTGTTCTTTCCCATTACCTGCGAAAAAGCGGTATCAAAATTATCTACCTGTACTTTTTGTAAAGTAGCATCAGCACCTAAGCGATTATTGAACGAAAAATTAATACGGACAGAATCTGTCACTACTGCATACTGTGTGGTAGTCGTTGCTTCTAAAAATAACCCACTGCACTGGGCAATCAATTTTTTCACTTCTCCCAGCTTCTGGTTTTTCCAATAACCCTCTTCCAAACTATTGATGGCTTTATATATTCTTACTAAACCTTCTACTGAATTTTCAGGATGCAGTAAACTAAAAGAAGCTTTAAGCTCATTCACCATTTTTGAAATGGCTTCACCACCTTTTACTTTGTTCCAGCTTATATCCACGTCATCCATGAGGTCAATTTTAGGAGCACTGCCTTTCGTCGTTGAAAAATTTTCCATCGCCTCGCCCCTTGAAGAAGCGGAACCAAAGCCCTGGCTTTTATGATTGCTCCTGCTTTCGGCGGCAATTTCACCATAGCTTTTTCCCAATAAAGGATTGTACCCACCTACATCTATTTTTAACTGGTCATCACGAAGTGTATTTGTTCCTCCAAAATTGAAATTGTTCCATAGCACACGTTTGGCCTGCCATGTTTTTACATATTTTAATTGTTCAGGAAAGCGGGAAGGATCAGCAGCGGCGGTAAATGCATCGTTTGCTAAAATAGCTGATGCCGTATGATGCCCATGGCCACCTTCACCTGTTGTCGGAAACCTGGTGATGATAACATCCGGTTGAAATTTTCTTATCACCCACACCACATCACTCAATATTTTTTCTTTGTCCCATTTTGTAAATGTTTCTTCCGGTCCTTTGGAAAAACCAAAATCAAACGCCCTTGTAAAAAATTGTTCGCCCCCATCCATTCTTCTTGCTGCTAATAACTCCTGTGTTCTTATTAATCCCAGTTCAATTCCTTGCTCATCTCCAATCAGGTTTTGACCGCCATCTCCCCTTGTCATGGATAAATACCCGGTACGAAATAACCTGTCTTTTGATAAATAAGCGATCAGCCTTGTATTTTCGTCATCAGGATGCGCCGCGACAAAAAGCACTGAACCAAGAATGTTTAATTTCTCTATTCCCTGGTACATGTCGGCGGATGTAATAGTTTGAGGGGCTTGCGAATAGGTAAACGATAGCAGGCAAAGCGCAAAGACATTAGCAAGTAGCAGTTTCTTCATTTCGGCGAAATTATTCAGCGAATATAAACGATGTTACCCAAGCATTCGCCCCGGCGATAGATTATTAGGGGTTCTGTAACTTTATGGGCTTACCAAACAGTACTTATCTTAGAAGCCATGAAGAAGATTTTCCTGCTTTTATTATTAGGTTATTTCCTGCCTTTTTGTTCTTCCAAAAAGAACATTCGTTCTTTTGTTGATGGCTATCACTATAGTATACAAAAAAGAGTAGTAGCAGAGAAGGGAGCCGTCGTCTCCGCCCATCCGCTGGCAAGTAAAGTTGGAAATAAGATATTGCAAATGGGCGGCAATGCCATAGATGCGGCGATTGCCACACAGTTAGCATTAGCTGTTGTTTATCCCGGTGCTGGTAACCTCGGCGGTGGGGGTTTTATGGTAGTACGTTTAAGCAATGAAAAAGAAATGGCGCTTGATTTCAGGGAGACAGCTCCCGGCAAAGCAGATCGTAATATGTATATTGATGCATCCGGCAATGCCAATACGGCTAAAAGCCAGGATGGACATCTTTCCAGTGGCGTACCCGGAACGGTTGCTGGCTTGTTCGCCTCATTGCAATACGCAAAACTTCCATTTGATAAATTGATACAGCCGGCTATTGATTTAGCGGAAGATGGATTCGCTATCAGTAAAAAAGAAGCCAACAGCTTAAACAGTTTGCAGGAGGCATTGAAAAAATACAATTCAGTAATGCCGGTGTTTGTAAAAGATACTCCATGGAAAGAAGGTGATACACTGATACAAAAAGACCTCGCCAATACATTAAAAAGAATAAAAGAAAAAGGCGCTGCCGGTTTTTACGAAGGAAAAACGGCAAAGTTGATCGTGGAAGAAATGAAAAGAGGTAATGGCATTATTTCCTATAATGATTTAAAAAATTATAAAGCAAAATTCCGGGAGCCGCATTCTTTTATTTATAAGGGGTATAAGATAACCGGGATGCCTATGCCCAGCAGTGGCGGATTATTATTGCATCAAATGATGAAGATGATTGAAAAAAAAGATATCGGAAAAATGGGTTTTCAATCACCGCAGGCTGTGCAATTAATGGTAGAAGCGGAAAGGCGGGCTTTCGCTGATCGGGCGGAATATATGGGTGATGAGGATTTTTATAAAGTACCTGTGAGGCAATTAACAGGTGAAAAATATCTTACCGGTCGGATGAAAGATTATGATTCTACCAAGGCCGGTGTAAGTGAAGTGATCAAACCGGGAAATGTAACGCTGTATGAAAGTGAAGAGACTACTCACCTCAGCATTATCGATAAAGAAGGGAATATGGTAGCGGTAACCACTACTTTAAATAATTCGTATGGCAGCCGCACGGTCGTTGGCGGCGCCGGTTTTTTTATGAATGATGAGATGGATGATTTCAGCATCAAGCCCGGCGTACCTAATATGTATGGAGCAGTAGGCGGCGAAGCGAATGCGATTATGCCTGGCAAAAGAATGCTCAGTTCGATGACACCAACGCTTGTTTTAAAAAACAATCAACCTTTTTTAGTGGTTGGCACACCCGGTGGTACTACCATCCCTACTTCTGTTTTCCAGACCTTAATTAATATTATTGATTTTGCTCTCAGTGCGGAGGACGCCGTGTATAAACCCAAGTTTCATCATCAATGGTTGCCAGACCGGGTAGATGTTGAAAATGATTTTCCTGTATTGACCCTCGAAGCATTACAGAAAATGGGATACACGATTAACAAAAGAGAACAAATAGGCAGAACTGAGCTCATCAAAGTTTTACCAGATGGAAAACTTGAAGCTGTCGCGGATAACCGTGGCGATGATGATGCAGAAGGATGGTAGGAAAGTTATGAGTTTTGAGTCGAGAGTTCAGAGTCGACAGTCTGAATTGCAAGTTTCATTACTAGTTTTTTAATTTTCATTATGAACACAATCGGGAAAGAATTCTTACAAACAGTTATCAAAAGAGTAAAGTATTACAAAGACCTCGGCGATAAAACATTTGACCAGTTAAATGATTCGGATTTTCATTTTCAACCAAATGAAGCATCGAACAGTATTGCTGTCATTATACAACACATGGCCGGCAATATGCTCAGCAGGTGGACAAACTTCCTCAATGAAGATGGTGAAAAAGAATGGCGGCAAAGGGATGATGAATTTTCCGTACACAATTACACCAAACAACAATTGCTGGAAATATGGGAGAAAGGATGGAAATGTTTTATTGATGCATTGGAAGCATTACAAGAAGATGATTTACTCAAAACAATTACGATACGCAAAGAGGAATTATCGGCTATTGATGCGATAAACAGGCAACTGGCACACTATCCTCACCATGTAGGGCAGATCATCTATATCGGCCGTATTATTAAAAACCAGGATTGGAAAAATCTATCCATTCCAAAAGGCCAGTCTGTTCAATACAATACAAGTGATCTCGTAAAAGATCCTGCAAAGAAGTTTTAATAGAAATGTTGTATTATTGCTGCCGCCACTTAACGAATAAATCAACTATTATTCAACCTTTTCTAATCCTGATTTGTATAAGCCTGCAATCCTCCTGAAACAATGAAAAAAGTTATTGCCTTCTTTATTTTTACCGGTATCATTACAGTAAGTCATGCACAATACCAGTTTGGAATTTTCGCCGGGCCACAGATCAGCTCTGCGAAATATACAATCACTGGAATAAAACAACCTACCAGCAATAAATATGGTTTCCAGGCAGGTGTTGGTTTCAAAATACCATTTGAAAATCATCTTTACTTTTCTCCCGCCGCCTTTTACAGTTTGAAAGGATATAAAGTAAAATTCAATCAACGGGCATTCCCGCCCGATTTAAAGGCGATTGACAACGATGTTACGCTGCACACTTTCGAACTTGCCTTTTTATTGCAATACGATTTCAGCATGCAAGCCAATCATTTCTTTTTAAAACTTGGCCCTTCACTCGATTTCCAGCTATCGGGTAGAGAAAAATTCAATCTCGAAAACGGAAATAAAGTTAGCAGGAAAATGGTTTTTCAATACACTGATTATGGCCGTTATGCCGCGAATATGTTGCTTCACCTGGGTTATGAAACAAGTAACGGGCTCATTATCTCCGCACAATACTCGCATGGCCTCGCCAGTATTAATAATGCGGATGGAGGGCCAGGTATCCGCCACCGGGTGTATGGTATTTCTATCGGGAAATATATCGGCAAGAAAAAAATTGTATTGGATACAAGCATTAAAGAATAACTGCAACTTCGCAGGCAAATTCACTGACTCCAAGTAAAGAGATTCTATCTTTGCGGTATGGCAGAAGATTTATCCATTGTTACTGGTACTAAAGAAGAAAAATATACGGCGCTTATTCCCCAACTAAAAGGTTTGCTGCAAGGTGAAGAAGATATCGTTGCTAACCTTGCCAATATTACTGCCGCATTAAAAGAACAATTTAACTGGTTGTGGGTTGGATTTTATTTGGTTAAACCCTTCGGCTCCGCTCAGGATGACGAACTCGTTCTCGGCCCGTTCCAGGGGCCGGTCGCTTGTACAAGAATAAGAAAAGGAAAAGGTGTTTGCGGTACCAGCTGGAGCCAGGCGAAAACATTGATCGTTCCTGATGTTGAGAAATTCCCGGGACATATCGCCTGCAGCAGTCTTTCCAAATCTGAAATTGTAGTTCCCATTGTAAGAAACGAAAAAGTTATTGGTGTATTAGATGCAGATAGTGAAAACCTGGACGAATTTGATACAACAGACCAGCATCACTTGGAAACTATTATTGGCTTAATTCAATTTTAAAAATGCTGCAAACTGTTTCGCTAACAATAAAAGGAATTGTACAAGGCGTTTTCTATCGCCAGATGACAAAGGAAATCGCTATTCAAAAAGGGATAACCGGGGAAGTAAAAAACCTGCCGGACAGAAGTGTACATATTATTGCGACAGGAACGGAGCAACAATTGCAGGAATTAATTGACTGGTGCAAAAAAGGCCCAGCGAGAGCAGTCGTTAGCGATATAGCAGTTGAAAAAATTCCCTTGCAATCTTTCCCTGATTTTAAAGTAACCCGCTGAATTATTCTTTTAAATTTTCCAGCATATCTTTTGTCATGGCGGAAAGATCAAACTCTTCTTTCCATCCCCAATCTTTTCTTGCAACGGAATCATCAATGCTTTGCGGCCAGCTATCGGCTATCGGTTGACGGTAATCCGGTTTATACTGAACAGAAAAACCCGGAATATATTTTTTAATCTCCGCAGCAATTTCTTTGGGAGAGAAACTCATGGACGAAACATTATACGAGGTGCGGATAGAAATTTTATCAGCAGGCGCTTCCATTAATTCAATCGTCGCACGGATGGCATCCGGCATATACATCATGGGCAAATACGTATCCTCTCTTAAAAAACATTCATACTTCCCTTCCTCCAATGCATCATGAAAAATTTCTATCGCATAGTCCGTCGTGCCACCACCGGGCGGGGATTTATAAGAAATAAGACCGGGATAACGAATGCTCCGCACATCCACACCAAAACGATGATGAAAATAATTGCACCAAAACTCACCTGCATATTTGCTGATACCATAAACCGTTGTTGGTTCGATGATCGTTTGTTGCGGGCAATTTTTCTTCGGTGATGTTGGTCCGAACACGGCAATAGATGAAGGCCAGTATACTTTTTTGATCTGCTCTTCTTTAGCAATGTCCAGTACATTCAAAAGCCCCTGCATATTCAGGTTCCATGCAAGACCGGGATTTTTCTCACCCGTTGCTGAAAGAATAGCTGCCAATAAATAAATCTGAGTTACATTTTGCCGTATCACCTGCACATGCAGCATTTCCTTATTCATTACATCAAGGCTGACATAAGGGCCCGTTCCTTCGAGCAAAGGATTTTGTTCCCGCAGGTCTGATGCCACCACATTGGCATTACCATATATTTTACGAAGGGCCAGCGTTAATTCAACGCCTATTTGCCCACTGGCGCCAATAACAAGGATTTTTTCTTTTACCATAATATGCAAGATAAGAAAGAAGGGTGCAAGAGTCAAGGGACACGGCGCAAGGAACAGGGGACAAGGTCTTGAATCTTGTGCCTTGTATCTTATAGCTTGTACCTTATGTCGTACAAACTTATCTTTGCGTCATGGAAAAATTTTTGAAAGATTTATTCGCCAATCATTCGTATGACGAGAACAATTTCTTTCTCATAGCCGGGCCCTGCGTAGTGGAGAGTGAAGAATTGATCATGGAAGTGGCCGATAAAGTTTCAACCATTTGTAAGAACCTCGGCATTCCTTATGTTTTTAAAGCATCGTACCGGAAAGCGAACCGCACCAGCGGTACTTCATTCACCGGCATCGGTGATGAAGTGGCTTTGAAACTGGTAAAAAAAGTGGGTGATCATTATAAATTACCAACCACTTCAGATATTCATGCACATGAAGAAGCGGCGATGGCGGCTAAATACATCGACATTTTACAAATACCAGCTTTCCTCTGCAGGCAAACTGATCTTTTACTCGCTGCTGCCGAAACAGGAAAAATTGTGAATGTAAAAAAAGGTCAGTTTCTCAGCGGCCCTTCTATGAAGTTTGCCGTGGAAAAAATAAAAAGCGCAGGCAACAACAAAGTAATACTGACGGAAAGGGGAACAACATTCGGCTACCAGGACCTCGTAGTGGATTATCGCAACATTCCCTGGATGCAGGAACATAAAGTGCCGGTGGTGATGGATGTCACGCATTCATTGCAACAACCCAATCAAACAAGCGGTATAACCGGCGGCAACCCTCAATTAATCGGAACGATCGCCAAAGCCGCAATTGCAACAGGGGCCAATGGTTTATTTATTGAAACACATCCCAATCCTGCTGTCGCATTAAGTGATGGTGCGAATATGCTGAAGCTTGATTTATTAGAAGGCTTATTGCAGCAGCTTGTTAAGCTTAGGAAAGCTGTTGTGTAAGAGTTGTGGAATGATTTTTTCCCAACAATTGTTTTCCATGGCATCGTCCCTTGCGACGCTTCGTTCATCTTCCTGTTCTTTATGGAGCATATCACCACCCTAATTTTACAAAGCTGATTATCTACTTTTCCGTGTTCCAGCGGAACACATGAAATTATTCGAGGTTTTAGCGTTCCGTAGGAACGCTTTATGCTTAAAATGAATATTGCATAAAACGTTCCTACGGAACGTAAGGCCATTATAAATTATTGACCCGTCCTAAAATAAGTTGACAGTTTTTATTAGATAATCCTGTCTGGAGTTGACCAATCAAATGTAATCCTAAAATAGGTTTACATTTCTGATATGCCAGTTGCTTCTCTATCTCAGCTTGCATTTTTTCTGTAATAGTTTTTCCAATGCTTTTTTAAATAACCTTGCTGTAGGTGTGCTTTATCTGGAGTTAACATATTGCAGCTACTATGCGGCCTAAGGGAGTTGTATATAGTAATAGCTATGGCAATACCGCTTTGAGCTTCTTTATATGATTCGTATTTCTTTTTGAGAAGTTCATCTTTTAAAACTCCGTTTATACGTTCTGCAATGGCATTCTCCAGGGGATCTCCATTTTCGGTCATGCTGATTTTAATATTGTTTGTCATAAGTATATTAACATAATCGGTACTGCAATACTGCACACCCCGGTCACTATGATGGGTTAATGCGCTGGTATTGCAACCGTTTTGTAAGGCCATTCTTAAAGCTCTTATACATCCGGTAGCTTCCAGCGTTGGTGACAAAAAAAAGCCCATAATCTTTCGGCTGTAGGCATCTGTAATCAAACTTAAATAAGAATATCCGTTGACGGTTTCTAAGTAGGTAATATCACTTACCCATAGTTGGTCTGGCTTATCAGGAAGTGTCCCCCTTATTAAGTTTGGATACTTTTTCGGCCAATGCTTAGACCAGGTTGTTCGTACCCTATTTCTGCGTTTGCGCACCAGCAGGCCATTTTCACGTAATATATTAAAGAGCATATCTCTTCCTATTTTTATTGAATGCAACCTGATAAAATCCTGTAATAATATTATCAACTTACGGGTGCCTAACCGGGGTTGTAATCTCCGATGCTTTAGTACTTCCTGAATGATTAATTCAGTTTCATTGGCTTGAACAAGACTATTTTTTCTGTACTTATGTATGGCTTGACGGGAATAACCAAGCAGTGCACACAGCGATGACAAGCTTCGCTTTTCGCTGCGCCTTACTTTTTCGACTGCTTGGTGCCAGACTTTTTTCGGATAGAAATTTTAAGCTGCTCTTCTGCGATATCAATCATAGCTGTCAATAGCTTATTACGCAGACGTTCCTGCTCCAACTCTTTTTTTAAAGACGCCACTTCATCGGATATTACTGTCTTAACTTTTGATTGTTTCATCGCTGGTAAAGTTACTCTCTTATAATCAGCGCCTGCTTTGTAAGACCTGCCTTGAAAATTTGTAACCCATCTGTGAATCGTAGTGGAGCCAACATTATAAACTTTGGCTAATTCACGATAACTAAGATTGCCAAGCAAATACTCATTGATAATCTGCTGTTTTTTTCCCATTTTAATAGATTTTTGTGTCAACCTATTTCAGGACAAGACATATTCTTCTACCCATAAAATGTCCCTACGGGACAAATAAGAATAACCTGAATGTTTAATGATTGGATAGTTAAATATTTTTTCTATAAGAAGAATGATGTACTCAATGCATTATAATCTTATTATTGTTGAGTAAAGAACAGGAAGATGAACGAAGCGACGCAAGGGACGATGCCATGAAATACCGAAGCTGGTTAAATAAAAAACTAGCTTCTTTAAATCGTTCAACAATTAATAAGAATTGGGCGACCTAAGTTCCCTTAGGGACAGGGTTAACGCAGATCCACTTCCTCTACCCCAGGATATTTGCTTTTGTTGAATATAAATAAATTATCGGCGAGGGCGGCGTTTGTTTTCATGCTGCTAACGGTGTAAGTATAACGGTTGCCACCGTTTTCCAAAACCTTTGTACTGTAAATTGATTTGGCGGCTTTGTCTACCTGCACATATACTTTATGAAAGGGTTTACTCTTATCAGTAGGCGTCATCTCAATTTCCTGGACGGTTTTTGTCCCGGCTTTTTTCTCGCCATTCAATAAATAAAGAAAATCAGTATCGTAAAAATTAGTGAAGAGTTTTTGAGGAGTGATCATCCCGGAAGAAGCATCAAGGTTATTGATCGTTACTTCATTACTGCTTTTATCGAAGCTCCAAACTGTTTTGCCATCGCAGAATATTTCCTGGCCGCCGAAGCTCACTTTGTACTTCGTTCCTTTCATCAGGATAGTGCCTGCTTTTGTGGACATCGTTTTGCCCTGGGCATTTTCTACTTTGTAACTAAACCCGGCCTGGACGGTTGTGAAGGTTTTAAATTTTGCGCTGACGGCGTCTAAAATTTTCTTCGCTTCGGGGTCATTCTTTTGAGCTATTGCAGCAAAACCAGCGATCAATAAAGCCATTACGATGTATAATCTCCGCATGAGTGTTAATTTTTAATTAAAGACCTGTAAACAGGTGGGCAAAAATAAGTATTTACATCAATAGACATGCAATGACCATACCGGGTTGCAACCGAACTATATTTCTACGATAAATTTGATTTAGCCCAGCGCACTAAGATGTTGTTGCAGATCAAGTTCAGAACGGATCAATACATCCCTCGCTTTGCTACCCTGGCTGGGGCCTACGATCCCCGCGGCTTCCAATTGATCCATTAATCTCCCCGCACGGTTGTAGCCGAGTTTCATCCGGCGCTGCAACAGAGAGGTAGAGCCGATTTGGTTTTGAACAATCAAACGTGCCGCATCTTCAAACAATGCATCACGGTCGGTCACATCAAATTCTTTTCCTTCCAGTTCTTTTTCATCTACGTATTCCGGTAATAAAAACGGTTGCGGGTAGCCTCTTTGCTGGCTGATAAAGTCAACGACTTTTTCTACTTCGGGTGTATCTACGAATGCGCATTGCAGTCGGGTCACTTCTCCATTATGTGATACGAGCATGTCGCCCTTTCCAATCAATTGTTCCGCACCGCCGCTGTCCAAAATCGTTCTTGAGTCAATCTTTGATGAAACTTTAAATGCGATACGGGATGGGAAATTCGCTTTGATAGTTCCCGTGATAATATTTACAGATGGTCGCTGTGTCGCAATGATCAAATGTATACCAACCGCACGGGCCAACTGCGCCAACCGTGCAATAGGCATTTCAATTTCTTTTCCTGCCGTCATGATCAAATCAGCAAACTCATCAATTACCAAAACAATAAACGGTAAAAACTGGTGGCCTTTCTGCGGGTTCAATCTCCGTTTAATAAATTTCTCGTTGTATTCTTTAATGTTTCTTGCGCCTGCTTCTTTTAATAAATCATAACGGTTATCCATTTCAATACACAAGGCATTCAATGTATGCACCACTTTCTTTGTATCCGTGATGATCGCATCTTCTTCTCCCGGCAATTTCGCCAGGAAATGTTTTTCAATATGCCGGTACACACTTAACTCCACTTTCTTCGGATCAATCAGCACCAGCTTCAATTGCGAAGGATGTTTTTTATATAACAATGAAACCAATATCGCATTTAATCCTACCGATTTACCTTGTCCCGTAGCACCGGCCATCAGCAAGTGCGGCATGGAAGTAAGGTCAACAATGAAATTATCATTATCAATTTTCTTTCCTATCGCAACAGGTAAACTATAAGTGTTATGCTGAAATTTGTCTGAAGCCAATAAGGTCTTCATGCTCACGATGGTCTTCTTCACATTCGGCACTTCAATACCAATCGTTCCTTTACCGGGTATCGGTGCGATGATACGAATGCCCAATGCGGCGAGGCTCAACGCAATATCATCTTCGAGGTTTTTAATGCGTGAAATACGAACACCGGCGGCCGGAACAATTTCATATAATGTAACAGTTGGCCCCACCGTAGCGCTGATCTTTTGAATCTCGATAGAATAATTCCGCAACGTGGAAATGATCTGGCTTTTATTATTTTCCAGCTCATTAGCATCCTGCACTATTTTTTCACTTCCGTGTGTTTCAAGTAAGTTGAGTGTTGGGTATTTATAATTGCTGAGATCAAGCGTCGGCTCGTAAGGTGGCAGGTTTTCTACTACTTTCTCTTCTTCTTCAACAATTTTATCAGGAACAATTTTTATTTCCAGTTCCGGTTCGCCTGTTCTTCTTGTTTTCGCAGGAATTTTTTCAATTGGTTTTATTATTTCTTCTTCAGCGCTAATATTATCTTCATGCTTATGCAGGATGTCGCTGACAATTTCTTTCTCTACAAAAGATTGCCCGTCTTCTATGGGCTGTTCGGGTTCATCTTTCTCAATCAATTCTAAGGCAGGCCATTTCTCTTCAGCAGTTTCAATGAGTTTATTATTATTTCCTTTTACTGAATTTCCATTTGTTTTGACAGCGACAAGTTGCAATTCTTCTTTGCCCAACGCTGTCTCATCAATTTGCGGTTCTGCAATAGTTTTCTTCTTTGGTAGATTAAATGCGGGATTGAATTGCCAGATGATATAACCCAACGCCACTACAAACAATAACGCAGCAGTACCGATATTACCAAAAATCCCAACTAGCCAGTCACTGATCATATTGCCAACACCACCACCCCATGAAAAACCGCTGGCGCCAAATACAAATGCAAGCGATACTGACAACACCAATAAACCAACCGTAACATATTTTAAATTGCGCCAGATGGAAAATACTTTTCTTTTAAAAAGTAAATTCACGCCTACCACGAAAAAGAAAGTGCAGATCAGTAACGAAGCGACACCAAAACCTTTGTTTACAAAAAAGTGCGAGATATAAGCGCCGAGACGGCCCAGCAAATTATTCACTTTCGCATCGCCGTCAAACAGTACCGATGCACCCTGCTCCACCCATTTCTGGTCTTCCTTCCACGTAAAAAAATAAGATAAAAATGAAATAAAAAGATAAACCGCCACCAATAATGATAGTGCTCCAATGATCTTCCATGTCCGTTCGTCACGGGCTAATTGTTTCCAATCAATCCGCTCCTCTTTCTCCGGTTTCCATCCTTTGGGTGTAGATTTTGAAGAAACGTTTTTCCCTCCCTTCGCTGTCGTTTTCCTGCTCTTTTTGGCCATAGCCCCAAAGATAGTGTAGTTTAAAATTTCCATTTGTTAGCAATAGTTCAAAATCCGTCGATTTATTATTAGCCCGGCTGCAGTGCTATGCGCAGCATCCCGTGGACTATCATCGTCCCTTGCGTCGCACTCTTGTACTGCATTAATTCTACTCAGCATTTTTGGCGAAGAGCCCGACGTTTGCTATAACATGCTGCAGTTACCCTAAAGTAGTATCGTATAAATTACCCGCAAGTATTACATTTGACAACTTCTTCATCTATCCTGCTTTAATGAGCCGATATAAACTATTGTTCCTGCTTTGGGTGTTGTTGCTTGCCGGCAATGCTTCCGCACAGGACAGTATTCAAACGCCTTATCTCGACATCAGCAAGATCCCATTGACATTGTCCCTTAGCGATAAAGAATTTTCCTCTTCCTATATTGAACCTCACCAGTCATTAACAGAGAAATACAATACACTCACGTTTAAAAAAGGTCTTTCCCATAAAGGTTTTATTCCCAATACCCATGTCACAAAAAAATCGATAATCAGGTTTAATGCATATAATTCAGCCGATACTGCGGTAGGCATGTGGTTTTTTCCCCGCATTTATTTTTGGGATATACAATTATATAAGGAAACCGGGAACCAGCTTGAAAAACTGGCTTCTATCCAACCCGGCAATGAAGATGGTATTTCGTACCGGTATTTTTCGCTGGCGCCGCATGACAGCGCTACCATTGTCGCCGAACTCAGGGGTGTAAAAACATACTTGAACAAGCCGGGGCCAAGGCTTATCAGCAAGGAATATCTTGATGCATTCATCGCTCAATTCCATGCGTCTAATAACGAAACCAACCTGATCAGTTATGTTTTTTGCGGCTTGCTGCTGATGATGATCATTTATTCATTTTCTAATTATTTCCAGGGCCGCAATAAAGAATTTCTTTATTATTCAGGCTATGCTTTCCTGTTTGGGCTATTGCTTTTTACAAAAGCGATGTTCAGCTTCCATACTACATGGATGGCTTTTTTCCAGGAAGAATATCTCGATTTTGTGATGCAAAGTCTTGGCTATTTATTTTATATGCTGTTTATGCAAAAATTCCTGGCGACGAAAATGAGGCATCCCTTCCTGCATAAATTATATAATAGCGGCATTGCGATCCTGGCATTATCCGTAGTTGGTTATACATTCTTTCATTACTTCACCGACAATTTTGTAACAGAAAACAATATTGAAAATATTACCAAGATCGTCTTACTGGTAATGGTGATTATATTTCTGCTGTACAGCATCCGGCATTGGAATGACAAGCTGCTACGTTACCTGTTTTGGGGCAACTTGTGTCTTTTTGCCTTCTCCCTTGTTTCACAAATGATCATCATGGCCAACCACATGACAAGAAATTTCCCTTCTTTATTAAGAACGTCATTGCTGTATTATGAGATAGGGCTATTTCTCGAACTTGTATTTTTTCTTGCCGGCTTAAATTATAAAAACCGTAAACGATTGGTAGCACAGGCCAGCGAAAGGGAAAGGCTAAAAGCGGAGAACCAGATGAAGGAATACGAAAAAGAAATCGCTGTCTTTAAAGCGCAGCAGGAAGAACGGGAACGCATTTCTGCGGACATGCACGATGAACTGGGCTCTGGAATGACAGCGATCCGCCTGATGAGTGAAATAGCGAGAAATAAAATGAAAGGGGATACACCGATAGAAATTGAAAAAATATCCAACTCCGCTGACGAAGTATTAAATAAAATGAATGCGATCATCTGGAGTATGAACAGTGACAATGATTCAGTTGATAACCTTATCTCTTATATCCGGTCGTACGCATTGGAATATTTTGACAGTACGCCGATCGATTGTAAAGTAACTACACCTGATAAAATTGAAGACAAGGAAATCACCGGCGATAAAAGAAGAAACCTGTTCCTGTGTGTAAAAGAAACATTGAACAATGCGCTTAAACATTCCAAAGCTGCGGAAATAAAAATCAGCTTTATCATTAATCAGGCATTAGTAATACAAATAGCTGACAACGGCGTAGGCATTGATTTGGAAAATATCCGCAAATTCGGAAACGGCCTGAAGAATATTAATAAAAGAATGGAAAGTATTGGCGGCTCTTACAAGATTGAAAACAAGAACGGAACGGTGACTACACTTACATTACCGCTATAGCTCAGCCTTCACCTGAAATTTTATATCCCACAAAGCCACTAAGAAATACAAAGAAATGCTTTGTGTCTTTGTGGGACATACATTACAATAATATAGTGCTAATTTTTCTTTGTTACTCCTATTAGTAAAAACAACCAGCCCAGGATAAAGAATACACCGCCTAAAGGTGTAACAGGCCCGGCGATCTTTACAGCGCTGCTCTCCTGTATCTTTAAAAAAGTAAGTAAATAAAGTGAACCGGAGAAAAGGATGATGCCTGCAATAAAACAATTACCCGCCCATTTAATAAACTTAACCGGCATCTTTTCAAAAATAATCGCGGTTAGTAATAATGCAAGTGCATGATATATTTGGTACTCCACAGCTGTTTGAAACCCGTGAATTATTTTTTCATCGCTGGTGATACTTTGAAGACCGTGGGCGCCGAAGGCGCCTAATGCTACGCCCAGCCCGCCGAAGATCGCTCCTGCTATTAAAAAAGGTTTATGCATGAAATATTTTTTCAATCAATTTTTCTAATTCTAAATTATCTTCTTCCACGGTGATATCCGCCTGCTCGTAATACATTCTCCTGTCCGCGAATTTTTTTAAAATAAAAGAATGAAGCTGATCGTCTGTAAGTTCTTTTAACAATGGCCGTTGCGACCGTTCTTTTTTTAATCGTTTCAACAAAGTATCTACGGGTGTATTAAGCCATACGGTGGTGCCCGACCGTTTCATGTATTCAATATTATTAAAATAACAGGGCGCCCCACCGCCACAAGCCATCACAAAAGAATCGTGGCTTTCGGTGATGATGTGCAGCACCTCTTTTTCCATTATGCGGAAATATTCTTCGCCGTTTGCTTCAAAAATTTCATTGATATCTTTTCCTTCATGGGAAATGACCTGTTCATCAAGGTCAAAAAAAGGAACGCTGAGCTTTTTGCTCAGTTGACGGCCGCAATATGTTTTGCCGGAGCCCATAAAACCGATGAGAAAGATTTTCAAAACAAACCCCCAGTTATAGTTTTAAAGTTTAAATTTTCCTTCGCCCCTAAAGGGGAGTAACAGAACATTCCTTGCTGACCAACATTGCTGAATAGAATTCATGGAGTACAAGTGTGCGACCATTCGACTTCGCTCATGGTAAACTGCGACGCAATTGCTGAATAGCGGACAGAAAGATGAACGGAGCGTCGCAACAACAGTTGATCAGGGAACTGAAGCTGGTTACACTATTATCAATTAACTATTAAAAGAACTTTCAGAAATCAAATACATCTTCAACCTAAGTTCTCCGCCGGTTGGCGGAGACAGGTGTTTACTTAAATGCATTGAAGCCCGTCACATCCATACCGGTGATCAGCAAATGAATATCATGCGTTCCTTCGTAAGTGATGACGCTTTCAATATTCATCATGTGGCGCATAACACTGTATTCGCCGGTGATGCCCATGCCGCCGAGCATCTGCCTGGCATCGCGACAAGTATTTTGCGCTACTTCGCAGGCATTTCTTTTGGCCATGCTCACTTGCTGCGGTGTCGCTTTGCCTTCATTCATCAATGCACCGAGCCGCCAGTTTAATAATTGCGCTTTGGTAATTTCTGTTACCATCTCCGCCAACTTCTTTTGCTGCAATTGAAAAGCACCGATAGGTTTACCGAATTGATTTCTTTCTTTTGAATAACGTAAGGCCGTATCATAACAATCCATCGCAGCGCCGATGGTGCCCCACGCAATACCATACCTCGCTTTGGTTAAACAACCAAGCGGTCCTTTTAATCCTTTTACATTGGGAAAAATATTTTCTTTCGGGACTTTTACATTATCAAAAACCAATTCGCCTGTCGCGGATGCACGGAGGCTCCACTTGCCATGCGTGGTCGGCGTGGTAAAACCTTCCATTCCTCTTTCTACGACCAATCCTCTTATTTCACCAGCTTCATCTTTCGCCCACACAACCGCTACTTGCGAAAACGGTGCATTGCTGATCCACATTTTAGCGCCATTTAAAATAACATGATCGCCTGCATCTTTGAAATTTGTTATCATACTCGATGGATCGCTGCCATGATCGGGTTCCGTTAATCCAAAGCAACCGAGCCATTCACCACTTGCGAGCTTGGGTAAATATTTTTTTCGCTGCGCTTCGCTTCCATACTGATAAATGGGAAACATGACCAATGAACCCTGCACGGATGCGGTAGAGCGAACACCACTGTCACCACGTTCGAGTTCCTGCATCATCAAACCATAACTGGTGTAATCCAATCCACCACCGCCATATTCAACCGGAATCGTTGGTCCGAAACAACCGAGATCGCCGAGTTGCTTTACAATTTGTTGGGGAAACTCCGCCTTCTGTGCATAGTCTTCAATAATGGGGGATATTTCTTTCTTTACGTAATTACGCACAGACTCGCGGATGAGCTTTTGTTCATCGGTCAGTAATTCATCCACATTAAAATAATCAGGACTTACAAAGAGGTCGGTGCGTGCCGCCATAACGTAAAAAATTTTTCCCGATAACTATCGGGATAGCAAAGGTAGCGGATAATATAAAAAATTGCGATATTCGGGAAATGAAAGACGAAGATATCAATGTATTCGCCCGAAATTTTTTAGCCGTTATCGCAGGCGTGATCGCCGCTGTTGGGGCAGGTGCTATTTTATACCCATTGGTAAAAATAATTTTTGACGAGTTCTTTCATTTATATCTTTTTAGTACTCCACCTTCTGATGTGTGGAAAGATGATCTTATTATTCTCTTCACTATGATCATCTGGCTTTTTATCGCTTCCGCTGCGGGCGGTTTTATTTGCACATTAATTTCTATTGACAGGGAACAAGTTTATGCATTGATCAGTTCCCTGGTTTGTCTTACTATTTTATATGTTATTCCCCAGCTAAGAGTGTTTGAACCAACCGACTGGCAAGCGTGGGTATTGCTGATTACTATTCCGCTTGGAAATTCGTTTGGATCATGGCTAGGATCGAAGTTTAAAAGAAAAAGAAGAAAAGCTGTTTAATACCTGCTTTTATTTCGCTCCAAATTCCTGTACCCAATAAGCCCCTGCTTTCGCCGCACCGAATTCACGGAAGTTTGGGTTCATGATATTTTTGCAATGTCCTTCGCTTGCGATCCATCCGTTCATTACAGATTGCTCAGAAGTATAACCTTTCGCAATATTTTCTCCGTAAGTTTTCCAATTATATCCTGCATTGCTGATCCTGTCGCCGGGCGATGAACCGTTGAGACCCGTATGGTTGAAATAATTATTTTCATTCATGTCGCTGGCATGAAATAGTGCCGCAGCTTCCAATTGATCATTCCATGTAAGTGTGGTGGTTGGTGGATAATATGTGGTACCGCAATTACAACCTTGCTGCCGCTGCTGGTTTACCAATTGAAGCATCAGTGATTCATTGAGACCGGCGCTGTTGTCAGGCGTATCATTGCTGGCAATATCATCTTTGCGGCAGGAAAAGACGGAAAATAAAAAGAAGGAAAAAACAATGAATAAATACGAAGTAGTTTTCATAAGTTTGATTTGACTGTAGAAAGACAAAAACCAAACCACTTTTATGAGCGATCAAACCCCCGACAAAACATTTAGAAATATTTTAGCTGTTATAGCAGGTGCTGTTACCGGCATAATTGTTTACTGCATATTGGCGTATATATTTTTCTTTATCGGGCTTTCCGCCTGGCCTGAAAAACCTACACAGGAAGAAGCCGCAACGTTTCAAAGCAGTGGCATCATTGGAATTATCCTGATCACAATAATAAGCAGTTTGGTTGCAGGCCTGGTCACTTCGATTATTGCTATGGGGAAAAAAATTACTGTTGCCGCTATAACAGGGTTCGTACTGATGCTGGCCTGGCTGCTGATAACTAATTTAAAAATTTACGGCACTTTAGATACTGTTGTTATTCTTATCCTGATACCGTCTGCGATACTCGGAGGATGGCTTCATGTTAATTATAAGAAAAAGAAAGCGGCGTCAAACAGTTAAATACTGTTTCATTTCATTTTGGTATTCTTTAGCGGCTAATCTTGCTTTGTCCGCAAAATCTTCTCCACCGGAAGCATAGATAACAGCACGGCTTACATTGACCAGCAACCCGCAATCTTTGATCATCGCTTTTTCAGAAATTTCTTTTAGGCTGCCACCTTGCGCCCCCACCCCGGGCACTAAATAAAAATGACCAGGTGTTATCTTTCGTATGTTGGTAAATTCATCTGCTTGTGTAGCGCCGACTACGAACATAAGATTATCAGGTGTTCCCCATTCCGCAACTTTTTCCAAAACCGTTTCATATAAATAAGAGGTTTGGTGCTGTGAGACATGAACTTCATCTTCGAAAAAATCTGAGTTAGTAATAATTTTCTTTAACTCAAAATCCGCCGCACCGGCATTGGAAGTAAGGCCTAAAACAATCGCCCATTTATCTTTATACTCAAGAAAAGGTTTTACGCTGTCTTCACCCATATACGGCGCAACCGTAATCGCATCAAAAGGAATGGTTTCAAAAAATGCTTTGGCGTATTGTGAAGAGGTATTACCGATATCGCCCCGCTTTGCATCAGCGATTTTAAAATGATCATCACCGATGTAGTGGACTGTTTTTTCCATCGCCTCCCATCCCTTCACGCCCAATGCTTCGTAAAAAGCAGTATTGATCTTATAGCTTACGCAAAGATCTTTGGTAGCATCAATGATGGCTTTATTAAATTCAAAAACAGGATCGGGAAATGATAAAAGGTGTTTGGGAATTTTTGTAATGCCGGTATCCAAACCAACGCAGAGATAAGATCGCTTTTTAAATATCTGTTCAACTAACTGGCTGCGGGTCATTTTTCTATTTTCAAAATTTGACGCAAGATATTGGCAAATTGCCAAACCTCTTCAAAAGTATTATACAACGGTACGGGAGCAAGCCGGATCACATTTGGTTCCCGCCAGTCTGCCATCACTCCCGCTTTTGATAAAGCATCAAACACTTCGCGGCCTTTTTGGAGCATCAATAATGATACCTGGCAACCTCTTTCTTTTTCTTTTTGCGGCGTGATGAATTCAATGATTTGCTGAGAAGATGATTGTTTAATCTCCTCCAATAAGAACCAGAGGTAGTTATTCAATAGTTTTTTCTTCGTTAAAATATTTTCCCAGCCCGCATTTTCAAAAATGTTCAACGCGGCTTTATGTGAAGCATACAATAATAAAGAAGGCGTACTTAGTTGCCAGCCTTCCGCTGTTGGAATAGGTTTGAACCCTTTTTCCATTTTAAAACGGGTGGCTTTATCATAACCCCACCAGCCTGCAAACCGGTTGATATTTTTATCAGTATGAAAACGTTCCTGAATGTAAACCCCGGCGATGGCGCCCGGGCCAGAGTTCAAATATTTATAACTGCACCAGCAGGCGAAATCAACATCCCAATCGTGAAGTTGCAAGGGAATATTTCCGGCGGCATGCGCTAAATCAAAACCCGCCAATGCCCCGGCATCATGCGCTGCTTTTGTGATGGCCTTCATGTCAAATACCTGGCCCGTGTAATAATTCAATCCGCTGAATAACACGAGTGCTAATTCGTCTTTGTGTTGATCAATGGCAGCCAGTATATCCCCTGTTTGTATTAAATGTTCTCCATCCCGCGGCTTTACTTCAATAAGGGTCGTATCCGGATCATATCCTCTTTGCCGGATGTGCGTTTCAAACATATACTGATCGCTGGGAAATGCTTTTGCTTCGCAAAGGATTTTATTTCTTTTTCCTTCCGGCTTGTAAAAACTTGCCATCATCAAATGAAGATTGACGGTAAGCTGGTTCATGACCGTTATTTCTTGTGGCAATGCGCCAACGATGGCTGATAACGGTTTTGTCAATTGATCATGATAATCGAGCCAAGGGTTATCGCCTTCAAAGAATCCTTCAACCCCGTGAGCAGCCCATTGATCCAGGATTTTATTGAGTTCTTCTTTGGTGTTTTTGGGTTGAAGGCCTAAGGAATTACCGAGGAAATAAATTTGCTCTTTGCCATTAATTGAAGGGATAATAAAATCGTTGCGGAAATTTTTTAATAGATCAACTTTATCTAGCTGCTGAGCAAATTGTAATGAGTTTTCAAACTGCATGGCTTATTCTTATAATCCATTAATCCACCCAAATGGAGGTTCGAAATTATATCGCACCCGTTCCGCCACCATCCACAGGAATGCTTGTTCCATTGACAAATGATGCGGCAGGTGAAGACAGGAAAGCCACCACCGCTGCTATTTCTTCCGATTCCGCAAAACGCTTAACGGGGATTCTATCCATCATTTCATTGGCGATCACTTCGGGTTTCACACCCCTGGTCTTAGCATTGGTTTCAATCACAGACTGCAACCTGTTTGTATTTGTATAGCCTGTAAGAATATTATTTACCGTGATACCAAATTGTCCAATTTCATTTGACAATGTTTTACCCCATGATGCAACAGCTGCACGAATTGTATTGGACACACCCAAATTATTGATTGGTATTTTAACCGAAGTAGAAATGATATTAATAATGCGGCCAAATTTCGCCGCTTTCATACCGGGGATAACAGCTTTGGCTAATATTTGGTTACACACAATATGCTGGCTGAATGCATCGATAAATTTTTGTTCGTCTTCTTCCGCTATTAAGCCGGGTTTGGGGCCACCGGTATTGTTTATTAAGATGTGAGCAGTATTTTCTTTGACGAATGATTCTATAGCTATCCTTACTTCATCCGGTTTGCTAAAGTCGGCTACGAGATAGCGATGGCTTTGTCCTTTATCTGTGCTTAATGAGGCCGCTGCACTCTTCAACGCTTCTTCATTTCTTGCCATTAATATGCAATTCGCTCCAAGGAGGGACAGTTCTTTTGCTATTGCAAGGCCAATGCCTTGTGTGCTGCCGCAGATGATGGCGTTTTTACTTTCAAGAGAAAGATTCATAAGAGAATATCAAGTATGTGTTAGATGAGTTGCAATTGGGCCACTTTGGGATCTACTTCTACTTTGTCATCTTCAAAATTTAGTTTGATTCTCCATTTTTGAAGTGTAGCAGCGCCGATGATGGCTTCTTCATTTAGGCCAGGTACTACCAGAAATTCATCACTTAAAAGAACATCATTGATATAAAAATCGAGTCGAACCGCATCTTTTACTTCAATGTAATGTGCCTCACTGGCTGTGCTGATTTTCCTGATCCTGCCTAAAGGTTGCTTGTCGGCTATATCCTTGATAAAATCAGGGTGAATACATGATAAGTTAGCGCCGCTATCGAAAAGTGTATATAACATCTTTTCGCCTTTTGAACCCACATACAATAATGGGATTTTTATAACTGACATAGTATGGTGTTTTCTTAAAGATACAATTTAGTTATCATTAAAAAGGTTAGGATAATCTGAAATAATCCCATCAACACCCATCCCTTTCAATTGATTAATTTCTTCTTTTGTATTCACTGTCCATGGAATCACTTTCATCTTTTGCTGATGACATTTCTTCACCAACTTCTCATTTACCAATTGGTAAGCGGGACTGTAAATAGTTGGTGTAAACCCTAACGCTTTCACCTGTGCTTCCAAACCTCTTGTATCATCTTCTTCTATCAGCATCGCTGTTTTGATGGATGGATATTTTTCGTGAAGGTATTGCAATGTTCTAAAGTCAAATGATTGGATGATGACCATGTCTTCTATTCCTTTTTCTTTGATTACACCCATCAATAGCTCCACGAACTCTTCCGGCTTCGGGTGGAAGACGCCATCAAATTCAGGTGTAATCTTGGTCTCGATATTATAATATGGGAAAGGTTTTCTTCTTGTCATCATGTATTCTTTCACGCTGTCGACCAGGTCGCTTAATAAAGGTTTGACCACTTTCATCTTTTGCTGATCTGGGAAACGTGGATGCGGCTTCATCCCTACATCAAATGTTTTTACTTCTTCATAGGTCATCCAGTAAATATTGAATCGTCGCTCTTCCCGCGGGCCCATGTATTTACCGTCGGGCTTGGTAGTGATCTCTTCGGCGAACCATTGATCATGCGACAGCACTACTTTTTTATCTTTTGTGATCACTACATCCATCTCTAAAGTGGTAACGCCAAGATCCAGCGCTTTTAACATGGCGGGGATCGTATTCTCCGGCATTAAACCACGGCAGCCACGGTGGCCTTGTTTATCGAAGCCGACGCCCCCATCCCCTAAAGGGGAGTCCGGAAGATTCTTTGTAGTAGAACATGACATTACTAGCAGTACTATTAAAAATGATAAATAGTTTTTCATGAAGGAAATACTTTTGATTTTCGCTGTTCCATCAACTCACCGATCTTTTTGGCATCACCTTCCTGTTGTTTTAATTCTTTAACGATGTTATCATAACTTTTCTCGTCCCTGTTCTGGCTGAGCTTGTATACATTCTCCAATTCCGTCACTTCCAATTCAAACCCAACAATAGCTTTTACCAGCTTATTCAAATAATCAGCGGGGAGATTATCATAAATAGTAGAGGAAGCCGCATTATTGTTTTCAAAATGCAACGATAGTTTTCGCAAAATATCAATCAATACATTTTCATCCGTCCATTTTATTTCGCCCCGGGCATGAATGGAAATATAATTCCAGGTAGAAGCTTGTTGCGGGTTGCCGGTGTACCACGTGCCACTTACATAAGTGTGTGCACCTGTAAATATGATTAATGCGTTCGGATTTTCTATCAACGCTTTTTGATGATCTGATTTCCTGGCGATATGACCGGTGATAATTATTTTTCCGTCTCTTTCTTCTATTAAAACAGGTATTTGCGTTGCCTCAATCCTTCCATTCTTATCAGAACCGATTAATGTAACAAATGAATGTGCCCGCATAAATTGAAGAATTTCTTCTCTATCATGTTCTTTATAATGAGGATAATTATACATCGCAACCGGATTTATATAATTGTGACGAAAATAATAATGATCTAATCAAATGCTGAATAGCGAACAGAACGTACAAGAGTGCGACGCAACAGGCGATGCTAGTAGCACTACAGCCTGGCTAATGCACAGCTCACTGAGTCCCGTGGACATCCTGCGGAAAAATTAATCCAGCACTTTCTCCACTTCAACAGCACTCATATTCGCATTGCGCATCGATATACTTCGCACTACATCCGCGGCGAAACTTTCAAATGCTTTCTTCGTAACCTCATCATCACTCATCATGATCGGCACGCCGATATCGCCGCCTTCACGAATGCTTTGTACCAGCGGTATCTGTCCGAGAAATGGCAGATCGTATTCATCCGCCAGCCGCTTGCCGCCATCTTTTCCAAAAATGTAATATTTATTATCGGGCAATTCCGCCGGTGTGAAATAACTCATATTCTCGACCAAACCAATAACCGGCACATTCAACTGCGCCTGGCTGAACATCGCAATTCCTTTTTTCGCATCGGCGAGTGCAACCTCCTGCGGCGTCGTTACAATAACAGAACCGGTAACGGGAACAGTTTGCATCAACGTTAAATGAATATCACCCGTGCCCGGCGGCATATCTATCACGAGATAATCGAGATCGCCCCAATAAACTTCCGTAACAAATTGCCGGATGGCACTGCTGGCCATTGGCCCACGCCACACTACCGCATTTTTTTCATCCACCAACAAACCGATGCTGATGAGTTTAATACCATATTTTTCCAATGGCACGATCATTCCTTTGCCTTCTATCTCTACCATCATCGGCCGTTCACCACGAACACCCATCATGATGGGCACACTCGGCCCGTAAATATCAGCATCCATCAAACCAACTTTCGCACCACCTTGCGAAATAGCCAGTGCAAGATTCGCAGCAACAGTTGATTTACCCACGCCACCTTTGCCACTCACTACCGCAATAATATTTTTTACTTTCGGCAACACCGCGCCGCTGTCTACTCTTTTTGAAGTTGTATTCGAAGTAAATTTTACATTAACTGTCGCCTCTTTATTCACCAATAATTTTATCGCATTGATACATGCATTTTTTATCATCTCCTTCATCGGGCATGCCGGCGTGGTGAGCACCACCGTAAATGAAATATAATTGCCCTCGATGGTAATATCCTTCACCATGTTCAGCGTCACAAGATCCTTTCCGAGGTCTGGTTCCTGCACATTTCCAAGGGCTTCCAGTACTTTTTCTTTCGTCATTTTACAAGTAATATGTTAAAAAACAATTAATGCACAAAGTTAACCATTGGACGGGGCAAATTGTTTTAATAAATAAGCAACTTGTCATTATTTTTGAAGCCGTGAAGAAAATTATACAATCCTTATTGGTCGCTGTTTTCCTGGTACCTGCCGCCGCTAAAGCGCAGTTTGAAACAGCCCGTGATTCCGTGGTACAATTGTATGGCGTGGTGATGACGGCTGATAGCCTTGTGGGCATTCCGGCAGTGAGCATCATGATCAAAGGCCAGAACCGCGGAACTCTTACCAATAGCGATGGTGTTTTTTCCATCGTAGTCCTGAAAGGGGAACAGGTTGAATTTTCTCACGTCAGTTACAAACCGAAAATGGTGACCATTCCCCGCGAGCTGGAAGGCAATCAATACAGTGTTATCCAGTTGATGATCGCCGATACAGTTTACCTGCCCGCAACGATCATACGACCGCGGCCTACGCCGGAACAATTTGCCCGTGATTTTGTGAACGCAAAAGTGCCGGACGACAATATAGAAATTGCACGAAGAAATACGGATGCCGCTACAAGAAGGGCATTGATGGCCATTACACCGGGTGATGGCGGCGAAGCGACCAAACAACAATTCAATAAGATCGCCAACCGTGCGGTGTACCAGGGACAAACTCCACCAATGAATATTTTTAATCCTGCTGCCTGGGCCGATTTTATACAGGCGTGGAAGCGGGGTGATTTTAAAAATAAGTAAAACCCTGTCCTTCCTACCCCGATAACAATCGGGGCTAAAAGGGGAACTTAGATCGTATATTATTTATTTTTCTACAAACGCCTATAATCGAATTTAATTATTAGCCCGGCTGTTGTGCTACTATCAGCTTCGTTGCGTCGCACTCTTGTACTTCCTGTTCGCTATTCAGCATTTGTCAGAACCACGATTTAATTTTGCAACATGCTCTCAAAACAACTAGAAGAATTTATTATCAACAACCTCACTGAAAAACTAAATCATTCTATTTCATCTATTAAATTTCAATCCGTTGGTGGCGGCCCTATCAATAATACTTACAAGCTAACCCTCAACAACCAACAAAACTTCTTCCTGAAACTGAACAATGCTGACCGCTTTCCCAATCTTTTTGTAAAAGAAAAAAATGGTTTAGAATTTTTAGCAACGCAACATTGTATTCAAATTCTATCAGTTATTTTTTGCGAAACACATGATAACAACCAGCTTCTTATTTTAGAATGGATAGCATCCGGCCCACGAACAGGAAATTTTTGGAAACAATTTGGAGAAAATTTGGCGAAGCTTCATCAATGCAGTCATCTCCAATTCGGTTTTGATGAAGACAATTATATGGGATCGCTGCCCCAGCAAAACAGTTTCATGAATAAATGGGTTGATTTCTTTATTGAGAAGAGATTAACGCCGCAAATGGAAATTGCCTTACAGAAGAATCTTTTATCCAGCAAGCATATTGATTCATTTCAAAAGCTCTTTAAAAAACTGGATAGCATTTTCAATGAAGAAAGGCCTTCGTTGCTCCACGGCGACCTGTGGAGCGGCAACTTTATGTGTAATGAACAATCCGAACCGGTATTAATAGACCCGGCGGTTTATTTTGGCCATCGCAGCGTTGACCTTGCGATGACCACTTTATTTGGTGGCTTTGACCGGGCTTTTTATGACGCTTATCATTATCATTTCCCGTTACTGGTAAACTATGAAGAACAATGGGAAATCGCCAACCTTTATCCATTGCTGATCCACCTGAACCTTTTCGGTCAAAGTTATTTGCATGACATTAATGGCACTTTGCAGCGGTTTACCTGAGTCAAAAGTTAAAATTCAAAAGACAAAATGGTTTTCAGCGATAAGTAGTCTTTTACTTTTGACTTTTTAATTTTTACTTGAAATTATCTTCTATTTTTGACTCTATGCTCGCAGTCACCATCCTTGGAAACAACTCCGCCGTACCGGCTTTCGACCGGCATCCTACCAGCCAGGTAGTGACGCTGAATGGCGAGAATTTCCTCGTTGATTGCGGCGAGGGCACGCAGATCCAAATGATCAATTACAAGATCCGCCGCGGCCGTATCTCTCATATTTTCATTTCGCATTTACACGGCGATCATTATTTCGGGTTGGTCGGCCTGATTAATTCATTCAGCTTACTCAGTCACCAGCAGGAACTGCATGTCTTCGGCCCTTCGCAATTAAAAGAAATAATAGAGATACAACTGAGAGTAGCGGATACCAAGCTTTGCTACCCGTTGCATTTTCATACAATCACAGGGGCTGCTACATTGGTGGACAATGAAAAAATTGAAATAAAATGTTTTCCCACGCAGCACCGCATCGAATGTTATGGTTTTTCTTTCCGGGAAAAAAAGAAACCACGCCGCCTGATCATTGAAAGCGTAAAACAAAACGGGATACCGCTTCATTTTTATGAAAAGCTGAGAGATGGAGAAGATTTTGTGACTACCGCAGGTGAAGTAATAAAAAATGAATGGCTGACCGATGAAGCGCCCAAAGGAAAAAGCTATGCCTTTTGCGCCGATACCCGTTACAACGAATCCATGATCGAACATATACAAGGACTTGATATGATCTATCATGAAACCACCTACCTCGACAGCCTTCGTGAAAGAGCGGCGGATCGTTTTCACAGCACCACCAAACAAGCCGCATTGATTGCACAAAAAGCAGGTGTAAAAAGATTACTGATCGGCCACTTCAGCAGCAAATACGACACGTTGGAGGAATTTGAAAAAGAAGCAAAGGAAGTTTTTCCGAATACGGAACTGGCGCTGGAAGGTGTGAGTTACAAAGTGTGAATTAAATGCCGGAATCAATAAAGCTAAATTCGTAAACTTTCGCTTCCCCTTCATTTGAGCCAGCATCTGTCAATACTAAAATAGTATTCCTTTTAAACTCTTCTTTTGTTCCTTTTTTCTCACCTGCTACAAACTTTTTCTGTTTCAATTGTTTTTTGAATTTATCAGACAGTTTCTTGCTAAAAGTAAAGAATGTCATTCCTTCCAATTTATTGTTGTATTCAACTACCCATAACTTGTCACCATTAATACCATCCTGCTTGAGTTCATAAGTCATGCGACCTTCTATGTTTTTACTACTATCCGTAAAAAAATATCCCAGCTTAAATACAACCGACCTAAATAAAAAGAAATCTGATTGCTCAACAATTTGAAGCAATTGACTTAACTCTATATTATCCATTTTTCGCTGAGTATTCCCATAAGAAACAAGAAGGAATAAAAATGAAAATATAATTAGAAATCGTTTCATTTTTTTGAATTGATAAGCAAATATAATATTAAGACCTATAAGGTTTGCAGCGCAGCATAGGCAAGCCCGGCAAACCTTATAGGTCTTGGAAAGATTTTTAATTTTTACTTTTGATTTTTTACTTCACCCCTTCATCAACTCCCTGATTTTCTCATGCAACTTCGCACTCACCGGCCATACCGGCAAACGGAACGTATTCTTGCATAAATTCATTTCGCTTAAATAGGCTTTCACGCCGCTTGGGCTGCCTTCGGCGAACATAGAAGTAATGATATCTGTATACTGATAGTGCAGTTTCTTCGCTTTATCGAATTTGCCATCGAGGCAAAGTCTTGTCATTTCTGAAAAACCTTCCGGATAAGCGTTGGCGACAACGGATATGACGCCATCAGCGCCCAGGGCAATCATCGGCAACGTAATGCCATCATCACCACTGATAACGAGGAAATCATCGGGTTTGTATTTGATGATCTCGCTGATGAGATCAAAATTGCCGCTGGCTTCTTTGGTCGCAAAAATATTCTTGCATTCTTTGGCGATACGTATTTGCGTTTGCGCCGTCATGCTTTGCCCTGTGCGGCTTGGTACATTATAGATCATAATGGGCAATGGCGTCGCCGCATCCAATGCTTTGTAATGCTGGAAGAGCCCTTCCTGGTTGGGCTTATTATAATATGGAGATACGGAAAGAATTGCATCGTATCCTGTAAGGTCAAAAGTTTTAAACCCTTCGATCACTTCATGCGTATCGTTGCCGCCGATTCCCGCTATCAATGGTATACGCCCCGCCACGGTTTTATTAAGAAAAGAAAACACTTCCTGTTTTTCTTTGCCATGTATAGTGGCGCTTTCACCGGTTGTTCCCAACACGACCAGATATTCCACCTTTCCCTTTATCCAGAACTCGATTAAATTTTTATAACTGTCCCAATCTATTTTTCCGTCTGCATGAAAGGGGGTAACAATCGCAATACCGGTGCCGGTGAATTTTTTCCTGAGTGACATTTTCTAATGAATGATGAATATTAATAAAATCGATAAAAATAATATGATTGATTCGTGAGACGTGAGTCGTCAGTCGTGAGTGCATCGTCTATATTCAACCTGTTCTCACGATTCACGTCTGACGTCTCACGTTGCTGAGTAGCGAACAGAACGTTGAAGAGTGCGACGCAACAGACGATGATAGTAGCACTACAGCTGGTAACATAATTATTACTTACTTCTTTAAAAAAATTACGTAATCAAATACCTGCTCGATCTAAGTTCCCCTTTAGGGGACAGGGGTTCACACTTCTTCCCAGAACCCCATCTTACCAAACTTCTCGATGCGGTCGTTCACCCGCACACCCGGTGGCACTTCCTTCAATTCCTTTATCACCGGTACCAGGTATTCCTTCAATATCTTAGCCGCTTCGTCGTAATCCCAATGAGCGCCGCCGATTGGTTCAGGAATGATGCCATCAATCAAACCAAAGCCAAACATTCTTTCCGCTGTTAGTTTCAATTGCTCCGCGGCGATTTCTTTTTTCTCCCAACTGCGCCACAAAATAGAAGAGCAACTTTCGGGGCTGATAACCGTGTACCATGTATTCTCCATCATGAACACTTTATCGCCGACGCCTATACCCAACGCACCGCCACTCGCACCTTCGCCGATGATCACACAGATCACGGGAACTTTCAACCGGATCATTTCATAAATATTTCTTGCGATCGCTTCGCCCTGTCCCCTTTCTTCGGCTTCGAGACCGGGATAAGCACCGGGAGTATCTATTAATGTAATGACAGGTTTATTAAATTTTTCCGCCAGCCGCATCAGGCGCAGCGCTTTGCGGTAACCTTCAGGGTTGGCCATTCCGAAATTGCGCAACTGCCGCATCTTGGTGTTGATGCCTTTTTGCTGGCCGATGATCATCACTGTTTCATCGCCCAACTTTGCAAAGCCGCCCACCATCGCTTTATCATCTTTCACATTGCGGTCGCCAAACATTTCTACGAAATTCTCCGTCATCTTATCAATATACTTCATCGTGTAAGGCCTGTCCGGGTGACGGCTCAGTTGCACACGCTGCCAGCTGCTGAGATGATGCGTAATTTCTTTGCGCTTCTCTATTATATTATGCTCGAGCCTGCTGATGACATCGCTCATGTCGATCTTCGTCTTCTCCTGGCGATGTTTCGCATTCTCAATCTCGTCAATTAGGTCCTTGACGGGCTTTTCGAAATCCAAAAATTGTCTGTTCGCATTCGTAGGCATAGTCTATAAATGAGGCGGCTAAATTAAGGATTATATAATAAATGAGTGTGCGAAGTAATGGCACGGGAAATGAGAGAGAATTTTATGAGCCCAGCTGCAGTGCTACTATCATCACCTGTTGCGTCGCACTCTTGTACGTTCTGTAATTCTACTCAGCATTTTCGATGTGGCTTTGATTCTAGGCTTCTTTCATTAAGCGAGGGCTGTGTGCAGTTTCCCTCTCCACTTGTGGAGAGGGATAAAAGGGTGAGGTTCTATTCATTTTAGAAAAAACTTCCCCACCAATAATTCAATAATTACTAATTAATAATTATTGATTATTAATTGCCTGCTGAAACACACTAACTATTATCTCAGCATCGACGAACTCGAAACATATTGCTTGTTCGGAGAATAAACAAAGAAGCAGGTCCCTTCTTTTATAGAATTGATGATATCGCTGGCATATTCACGGGGCACAGCGGGGCAACCTTCGCTCCTGCCGATATAGCCTTGCCCATTTACATATGACTCATCTACGTAATCGGCGCCATGTATTACAATAGCTCTTTGGTAAGCTTTATCATTGATGCCCCTTTCAATCCCATTTAATTTTAATGAATAACCATTGCCGCCCATATACGTTTCGCCGGTGATATAAAAACCGGGGCTGCTTTTCTTGGAAGCGGGTTTATTGGAAAATACAGAAGCCCATTCTTTACCGGAATTACGGCCATGCGCCACCAATGTATTAAATAGCACTTTATAATTTTTCATATCCAGCACATACAATCTTTTATGGCTGCTGGGCTGGCTGAAGTCCGCGATAGCAAGGACAGATTCATTATTGACAAGGTCCTTATTAATTAATTTCTGAAAACCTTTCTGTGCATACTCGTATGCTTTTTTGCTAAGACCAAGAAGGTCCAGGTGCAAACTGTCATAGATTGACTTCGAAGAAGAACCATCACCCGGCATTGGTGCCGGCGCTGGCATAGGTGCAGGCGCTGCAACAATTTCTTTTATCAGGTGATTCGCATTATTGGTAACTGATTTCGCAAATGCGAATGGCAAGTGCAACAGTGTGAGAAAAAGAGACGATAGAAGTAAATAAAAGCCTTTGAGCCTGTTTTTCATAATTATTTGGATTAAGCCGTTAACCTTAAATTTTCCGTCGCTACTAATCAAAAACTCTGCTAAAGGGGTTTCCAAATATAGAAAAGCCTGTTAATTAAACAATCAAGCCATTAAATTATTTTTAAGCAAATGACCGAAATCAATAGAATTTTACAAATCACACCCGTTGTGTTTAAAAATTATTAAACATATTAACTAAAATTCCTAAACCATTTTTCAAATGATAATTAATAGTAAACTAACAGGTGTTCAGTATTGCTTCTATGCCGGGATCTGTGAATCAGGATAGCTTGATTTTAAAAATAGTCAGTGAATATGCATCAGAAGGAATGTCTATTTTCTTTCCTTTCACTTCTATTTCTTTATCATAAGGGCTCACCGCCCTGGCATCCTCAAAGCTGTTAACCGTGACCAGTTTGTCACTGCGCAACACAGTGAGTGTTCCCGTTTTTGAAAATTTCTTTATGCCTTCAATGTTTAGCTGAACGTTTTGTACAGTTCCTGATACATTCACCACTTTCACGATCAGTTCGTTTGTTTTCTTATCAATCACGGCGGAAGCATATAAGCTGTCTTCACCCGCCAATATTTTATTATCCCGCAGGGCGGACACCACATTCGTCCCTTTATTTAATGAAAACAATTTTTGTACATAATAATTAGGCGTACCATATACCTGGAGATTATCCACCCAGATCAGGTCGGGTGTCCATTGCCAACCTTCCGCATGAGCGAACAGGGGCGCATAGCTCGCCATACTCACTACATCTGCATTACGTTCGAGGCCTGTTAGGAACGCCGCTTCTGATAATGCGGTCTGCCAGTTGTTCTTATTATTCACACTTACCGTTCTATCGCTTTGCGCCGCATATTCACCTGCGAATATTTTAGTCCCGTTGCGGGGAAACGTGTCATATCGCTTTGCATTTTGCAAAAACCATTCGGGCCTGCGGTAATAATGCTCATCAATAATATCCGCATTCATGTCACGTAATTCTTTATTCAGGTACTCATACCTCGCCCCGGAAGGATCAGTTCCTGCGCTGTTAACTATTCTTATCGCAGGATATTTATCTTTGATCGCTTTGGTAAATATTTTTAACCGCTCGATATATTGCGGCCCCCAGTTTTCATTACCAATGCCCAGCATCTTCATATTAAATGGTGCGGGATGGCCCATGCCTGCTCTTAGTTTGCCCCATGTTGTCGTAATATCTCCGTTGGCGAATTCTATAAGATCCAATGCATCCTGTACATAAGGAGTTAGTTGATCTATCGGCACCACTTCCGCGGTATTGAACTGGCAGGCCATACCTGCATTTAATATTGGCAAGGGCTCGGCCCCAATATCTTCCGACAATTGAAAGTATTCAAAGAAACCAAGGCCAAAGGTTTGAAAATAATCAGGTGTTGGTTTATGGGCAAACTCGAAATTCCAGCGGTTAATGATCAACTGGCGTTCTTCTATAGGGCCAATTGTCTTTTTCCATTGATAACGTTGCGAAAGGTCATATCCTTCCACGATGCATCCGCCAGGAAACCGCATAAAGCCGGGTTTTATATCCGCCAGCATCTGTATCATATCGGCACGCATGCCGCCCGCCCTTTTCTTCCAGGTATCTTCCGGGAAAAGGGAAATCATATCCATATCAATTACACCATCACCTTCAAACCATACATTAAAAGTTCCTTTTGGCGCTGTTGCTTTCGCATGAAAAGTAGCTGCTTGCTTTTTCCATTGGTTGTTCGTGGATGAAAGAATAATCGCCGTATCCCCAACAGTTTCTCCTTTTTCATTTACTAATTCTACATACACAGTAACGGGGTTGCCGGCCCTGCGGTACGACAATGAAAAGTCATAACGCAAATCTTTTTTGATTCCCATCGCACGGAAGCCTTCGTTGTTTAAACCAATGCTGCCTTTCTTATTATTATGAAGGGTCAGTTTTAAAAACCGCGGATTAGCCGTATTTGTTTCTTTCCTGTTCTCTATTAAAAAATCACCTTCTGTTTGCGGCCTTCCCAATACTTTCCATCCCATCATGGGTTTATAAAATTCAAAGGAGCGATTTTTTATCATTTCCGCATAAATACCACCATCAGCGCCGAGATTGATGTCCTCGAAGAAAACGCCGTACATCGTGGGCTGTACTTCCGCGATTGGCTTATCCGCTTTAACCGTAATAATTTTCGGTTGTGCTGTTAGTTGCAAAGAGACAAGTGAAATGGTTATTGCTAAAACTAGTTTCTGCTTATTCAT
>JBBCIG010000010.1:0-192035 GCA_037200685.1 Chitinophagaceae bacterium | reverse complement strand
ACTTTCGATATCGTCCCGGGTTAACCATCAATAAATTGTCACCGCCGTCCCTGCTGCCACCATCAGCGCCGCCACCAGCGTTGGCGCTGTTTGCACCCTGGCTTATGGGAAGACCGTTTATAACTAATAAGGGACCATTATCGGTTCCATTAAATCCGGATTGGCCGCGGATGCGGATCTTATTACTTGAAGCAGGACCAGCAGAGGGCGGAGAAATATCCAGGCCGGCTATTTTACCTTCCAGGCCGGTCATCACATTATTGGTACGGTTCTTTTGCAGCTCATCCACTTTGGCTGTGGTAGCAGAATAACCCAGTTTCCTGGCTTCCTTTTTAATACCTAAAGCGGTTACCACCACTTCTTCAATAGTTCCATCGCCGCGAACTAAACTTACCGAAACAGAGGATCTGCCATTAATTGAAATCTCCTGTTCTATAAAACCCACGTAGCTGATGACTAATACTTCGGTACGGGCAGCATTGATAGTGAAGGTACCAGCAGCATTAGTAACTGTCGCCCGGTTTGTACCTTTTACAGATACAGTCGCCCCGGAAACAGGTTTTGCTTCACCGTCAGTAACAGTACCGGTAACTGTTTGTGCATACAAACTAACGGAAGCGAAAAGGAAAAAGAGTGAAAGAAAATAAAATCGGAAACGTCCCGGCGAAATTGCCAGGTGCAAGTTTGGAATCATATAGCAGTTATTATGGATGAAAAAATAAATACACAACCGTTGCACCCTTTTCAGGGTAAGTGAAAAATTGATATAAAACCTTAACCTCTTTTCTTACATTCCAAATCATAATAACCGGTATAAATTACCCATCAAACCAAACCCGGAGAATTATTATTAGAACTTATCGTCGATCAATATTCCAGAACTAAAATAATTAAGTTTTGTAAATTTTCAATCGATTTCATAATTTTTTTTTAATACATTGATAACAAATAGATTAAATCTACTTTATCGGTTGAATAACAAAACATCAACCCCTTTAGGGATTTTTGAACGGAAAAGTGGAGGAAAATTGTATCGTTATTAGTTGATTGCAGACCTCTCTACCCAAAATAACTGCTCTTAATTATTAAACAATCGTATCAACTAAATGAACAGATGCATCCTGACAGAATACCATCAACAGTAAATTAATAGTCACTGAAAAGATAACAGCACATGAAGAGGTATCAAATACTTTCTACCAGGTGAATTATTGGGGCCTGCAATAAGATTGGAGAATTTTATGAATACAAATAATAAGACATCAGGATTAAAAAATAAACTATCAGCCCTTACGGAACGTGCTTTATCAAAAGACCAATACAGATAATCCTGACCACCTTTATCAGCATCTTTATCCGCCTATTTAGTTTGTAATTGTAATATGGTAACAGAATAAGGTGCAATCGTATATTCAAAATTTTGCTTTATCCCTTTTATAGGTTTTGTAACAGGAACGATTTTTTCAGGATCGGTGATGCTGTTAGTATCCCCAGGTTTATCACCTTTGATTATTATCTCGGTTGCATCAGGAGCCACCTTTGTTAATCCTTTCAGATTTACTTGTACAAGTTGTGGTTTACCAATAGTATTAACAAGTTTTACAAATACAGTTCCAGTTTTCGCATCTTTTGAAGCGGAGGAAAAAACTGTAGGCACCGGCTTGGGTGTGGTTTTCTCCGTACTGTCCCTTCTTGTCATTGGCCTGTCCTGCATGGGAATATTTTCGGCTGTTACAGGAACGATTTTATCACCAAGGTATTGGCTGAAAAGTTTTTGAACATAATAAGATGGCGACCCGTAACTGGAAAGGCCATTGTATCCTATTAAATCTGAATCCCATTGCCATGCTTTAGGAGCAGTAGCGGTTGCCGTATTTACATTAACAAATAATGGAGCATAGCAGGACATGATGATGAGATCTGAATTTCGTTCCATTCCTGTCATCCATGCAGCATCTCCGAGTGCTGCAATTAAGTTTGTAGTAGGCGCCCCTTCTCTTGTGGCCCATTCACCAACAAATATTTTCGGGCCTTTGCGGTCATAGCTATCATACTGTGATGCATTTGCCCACATGTCCCATGTATTGCGATAATAATGTTCGTCAAGTACCGCAGGTTTTTTTCCGGTTGTAACTTTAAGTGTGGGATATTGTGCATCAGCAATAGTTGAAACGCAAATCAATTGCGGGTATTTTTTTTCAACCGCTTCTCTGAATTGCGTGAACCTGCCATCATAACTGCCGGACCTGTCAAACCAATCCTCATTCCCGATCTCTACATATTTCATTTTGAATGGCGCCGGGTGACCATCCGCAGCTCGTTTCGCCCCCCAATATGTTTTTACATCACCCATTACATATTCTATTTCATCCAATGCATCATCTACATAAGGTTTTAGCAATGGCCCCGCATCTATATGATCACCATTCAAAGAGTATCCTGCATATACACCCAGTAAAGGTTCTGCGCCTACATCTTCAGCCCACAATAAAAATTCAAGTAATCCCATACCATCAGTGGGACGATAACCCCAGGAACCTTTATGGCCGGGACGTTGTTCCAGGCCTCCAAGTGTTTGCTTCCATGGAAATGCATCAGTAAGCAACGGGCCTTCCAGGAAATTACCACCGGGGAAACGTAAAAATTTTGGCTTCATGTCCACCATCATCTGCATCAGGTCGGGCCGGTTACCATTGGGACGGTTTTTAAATGTGGAAGGAAATAATGAAACAAGATTAAAATAATAAAGGCCTGCACGGTTCGTTGAAATAACAAAACGGGCATCGGTGGTTGGCTTTACATCAGCAGCAGTGGTCAACGTAATTTCATATTTTTTCCAGAATGCACTTTTAATAAGATTGATAGTGCCTGAAGCGTAGACAGTCTTTCCGTCATTGCTCTCAATGGTAACAGTAACAGGTCCTGCTGTATTATCTTCTATTATTGCCGGTGCAGGTTCCGCAGGAGCAGGTGCGCCGGGGCGTCGTGGTGGTTGAATGCTCCCTGAACCTTTCATATAAAAAGATGCTTTGTATACAGCAGCTGGTTTTACCGGTATTCCCCAATAACCTTCATTAGCAATACCCACCCTGCTGCCTGCTTTTTCTACTGTTAACCGAAGACAAGTTTGCAGTGCTCCGGTTATGGCGTGCCTGCGTTCATCAAAAGGAACATTATCCGGCATAGCCGCCATTAGTTTGATGGATGCTTTTGAATTAATTGTATCATCCTGCAATAAAGACCATCCTTCAGGCTTTGAAGGGTTATCTTTAAAAATGCGGTTTCGTATCAGTTCCGCATACAAACCTCCGTCATAAGAGTGATTAATTTCTTCGGTCATTAACCCGTACAGCATGGGGCTCACCTGCGTTGTTGCTTTTGTAAAGTCAAAAGTTAAAGAAGGAGTTTGTGCATACGAACCAACAACAAAGATGGTTGATGCAAAAATCCATATACCAAGTTTGAAACTACGATTTCTTAATCCGTTAATCATTATGTTTGGTTTTATATAAAGTATTCAATTTTGTTCATCATATGCCTGGCGATCAATAAAAATTATTCCAGGACAATGTTAAGTGATTATTTTATTCAAACACTGCTACAAATCCATCATTGCCTTTAACACTGATTTCCATTTTACCATCCGGGGCGACAATTGCATTCTTAGTTTCAAAAGAGATTTCATTTTTTATTCCTGTACCGGTAGTGATCACTGCTCCCTTTCTCCCTTTAAGAAAAGATAAATCCAGTACAAGCGTTTTTTCAATATCCTCACCGTTCAGGCCGGCTACATACCATTTTTTACCTGCTTTCCTGGCTATCACATACAGCTTGCCGGGAAAAGCTTCAATCAACTTTGAATCATCCCAGGTGTCCGGAATAGTTCTTAAAAAATCTTTTACATACAACGGCACATTGATCATCCCTTCCGGCGTTTCAGCAAAATGCTGGATCCCTGATATAAATGCGACTGTAGTAGCTAACTCAAAGGCCGAAGTTGTCGTTTTTTTAATGCGTGGAATTTTATACAGGCACATCGGCGTAAAATCCATCGGGTCAAATGCATTGCGGGCCATGGCTACCATGATAGCATGTTGCGGATATAAGTTCGCATCATTCTGATTAAAAGTGATCATCTCATAGCCCTGTACTGCTTCTACTGTCATTAAATTGGGATAAGTTCTTTGCAAGCCCCTTGGTAATGTAGCACCATGAAAATTCACCAACAGTTTGTACGCTGCCGCATCTTCAAGAATATCTTGATAATAATTTATCATAGATTGTCCGTCACCGGCAAAAAAATCAACCTTAATTCCTTTTATACCCATTTTCTGTAACACAGAAAATTCCTTTTCCCTGCTTTCGTGTGTCAACAATTTATCTTTGGGTGTCATCTTTACCGTATTCCAACTGCCGGCAGAGTTATACCATAAAAGAATTCCTACATTTTTTTGCTTTGCATAATCAGCTAATATTTTTATAGAATCATACCCGATTGTTTTGTCCCATACAGCGTCAATTAAGCAATATTGCCATTTCATATCGGCCGCATAATTGATGAATTTCTTTTGTACACGATATACGGTAGAATCATCTTTTTGCAATACCCAACTCCAGGATGCTTTACCGGGTTTAATAAAAGATGGATCCATTTTTTTAGCGGGAAACGCCAGGTCAGTACCAAGTGTGGATTCTGTTATTGTTCTCATCGTACCGATTACAATAATTCTCCACGGTGTTTTCCACGGCAAAGCTGATTCAGGGTTGAGCGTTGCCTTGCCATTAGTAAAGACTTCCGGTGTTTGCGGAAAATTAATTTTATACTCGTTACCCGGGGAGTATTGTTGCAAGGCGGTACCGCAATAAGTTCTTCCCAACGCGGCTTCGGTAATCATCACCCAGACATTGTTATAACTAAACAGTGCAGGATACACCCAGCCATTAGGGCCTGGTGATGGTGTACCTGTTGGAATATCCATCTTGTAATGGGCTTCATAAGACGGGTTCGTATGTTCAAAACCGGTTTGCGCTTCGGTCTTTGGTTGCAACCATGCCCGTGTTCCTTCATTGAAATGAAAACTGGTTGCCTCACTAGTAATCTTTTTTATATCTGTCGATCTCTCCGGGAATTCATATTGAAAGGCAACCCCATCATCCGATACCCGGAAAATGATATTCATTTTTTTACCGGATGCAGTTTTGGTTTCGAATACTGCCTGCATTGCCGAATAAGTAATATTCTTCTTTTTTGCATTGACCATAGTATAACTGTCTTTCACCATTACAGGTTGCGTCACTTTTATCAATTGTAAATTTTTTGAGAAGTCCTCATCTTCCCTGGCTATACCGAGCTTTGAATTTTGTAAGACGGTGACGCCCTTATAGGAAATACTGTAAGTGGCATTGGCAATATCGCAATTAACAACTATGTTTTTATCCGGACTGCTTACTGGCGGAGCAGCAAAAGGAATTTCTTTGTAAACAGTAAGACTATTCTCATGAATTTTCTGCAAAATTCCATTCCCGGCTATTACCGATGCGGCTATTTGCGCCATCAAAAACTTTGGTGCAATACCAATAGACAATATAACGAGTGCAATCATTTTTTTCATAACAGCTGTTCTTTATCAGGTTTAAACTTTTCTCTCAATACTTTATTAATTATTTCAATTGTATTTGTTGCTACTATTCTTTTCCCTAATGATTACTTTTTTATCAACCGTATATAATAAACCGCTCCCACTGTATTGCCGGGCATCGCCTGAAATTTTACCCGCACCTTATCCTTGCCCTTAATCATTGAATCTGGTATTCTGTATTCTACATTTTGAAATTTCGACTGGTTCCATTTGCTGGTATTATCTTCTGTAACTAATTTTTGATCATCTATCCATATTTCAAATTTCCTGCTACCCCATTCTGCGCCCCAATACCTGATAAAAAGTGACAGGCCCGTCTCGTTATTGGTAGAAAGCTGGTAGCTGAAATAACCATCATTCCTTGCATCACGCCAAAATTCATCCATCGAATTACCTGTATTTGAATTTTGTTTTTGAATGAAGTGATCAGCTTCCGGCTGCTGCTCGCCGGGTGCCACAAAATCAACAGTACGCTTTTGTATTTCCAGTTTTTGTTTTTCTATGATAGTAACTGAATCCAGGTAAGACCTGTAGCTTGCATTGCTTAATGCCATCCAGTACATCATATACCTGGCATCATGGATTTTATAAAACGGCTCAAAAACAACATCGATCGGGTTGATCATTTTTACGGAAGTTGCAGTAAAGGTTAAAGGTTTACCTGCTACCGGTTTAAGTTTAGCAGTAAGGTCATTAATATTATCTTCAATAATTATCGGCGCTTTGTCAACAGGAAGCTTTGTGCCGCTGGCAATATGGGCCCACCTGCCATCTCCTGCCACCAGGCCTTTCATATCTTCTGTTCCTGTTTTAGCCCCCATTAAAATCGGGCCGTGCATAATAGCTATGTAATTGGAAACATTCGGCATGTGCTCAATGCTGTTATGCATCGGTAATATTACCGAAACAACATCGCCTTTTTTCCATAGCCGGTTTATTGCAATATATGATGAAGGGTGATTGGTAAATGAAATTGCCTTGCCATTAACCAAAATTTTTAAATCATTTTCTTTTACCCACGAGGGATAACGGATCATCAATGAAAAAAGCGAAGACCCTTGAGTGATTGTTACATTTGTTTGTTCTTCATAAGGAAAAACCGTTTGCTGTTTAATTTTTATTTTCTTTTCTCTCCAGTTTAACTCGGAGGCAATAAAAAGGTTTACATACAATGCATCTTCTGAATGTGTGTAAATAAACTGGCTGTACTTACCATGATTTTCCATGCCGCTTCCCACGCAGCACCACATTCCTTCGTTCGGAGCAGAGTATACCCTGTAATGCCGCGGACGTGCAGGTGTAAAATATACGTAACCGCCATTCTCAGGATGCTGGGTTGAGAGGATGTGGTTGTACAATGTTCTTTCATAGTAGTCGGCATACTTTGCTGAAGGATTGATCCTGAATAAATCTTCTGTAAGCTTAAGCATGTTGTAAGAATTACAGGATTCCGGTCCTTCCACATCATTAACAAAATCAGTTGAAGCCGTTACAGAAGGAAAAGATTCCCGCCTGCTGTTACCGCCAAATGCCAGGCTGCGTTTTGTGGTAACCGTTTTCCAGAAAAAGTCACCTGCAGTTTTGTAAGCCTCGTCTTTTGCCAATTCGCCAATGCGTTCAAAGCCTATTGCTTTTGGCACCTGTGTGTTAGCGTGTTTGTTATCAAGGTTATCTTTTTGTGCAGCCATTGCATCTAATAACATTCTATGCGAAAATCTTTTTGCGGTAGTTAGATATTTTTCATCACCGGTTATTTCATAAGCATCAGCAAAAATTTCATTCATACCACCTTGTTCTATGTCCAGCACAGATTGCATTTGCGTATCCGTAAGCTTTGCAGTGATATCTATTCCCCAATCGCAGAATTTTAAGAATATTTTTTTTGCATCTTCACTGCCTGTATAAAGCCATGCATCTCTTAAGCCTGCATACATTTTATGAATGTTGTAAAACGGTACCCATGCAGAACGGAACGCTGCAAAATCTCCCTGCTTAAAACTGCTCCATATTTTTTTACTGTTGGGAACGGCGCCCACATACCCTCTCGCCCACTCTGCATTATTTTTTTCATTTGCATCCTGGCAGGCTTTGAGTTCTGCAAGCATATAGTCCATTCTTTTTTTACATTCAGCATTGCCGGTAGCTGCATAATTCATTGCGAGTGCTGAAAGGTAATGTCCCCCTACGTGCCCGTCCAAACCATCCCAGTTAGGAAAACTTTTTGCTTTTTCCGGTAAACCGGCTTCCTTTCTATAACCGGCTAATAAGCGATCAACATCATATTCTAAAAGAACTTTTATGTTTAGATCACGTGCATGCTGAAAAGGGCCATCTAGTAATTTTACATCCGCTAACGCAAATTCATTATTATATAATTTATCCTGGGCGCAAATTGAACCTTCAACTTGCAACACGCAGGTAACTACATATATAATCACATTTATTTTTTTCATCCTTTTTTATTTACACCAACAAGTGGCTATTGCATTGAAATTATTGACGTGCAAAACAACCTCTGCAAAGAAATTTGATATCTATCGTACAGGTGCTGTCTATCAAATTTTAAATATTTGTTCAGGAACAAACCAGTCATACCGTTTTATTTAAATAATACCTGTGCAAAATTGTACAGGTTGTTTCTCCACACGGGCCAGGTATGGCCGCCGGGATATTCGCTATAAGAATACTTAATACCCATCTCATCAAATTTTCCCATCATTACCTTGCAATTATCGTAGGCGATATCCGTCTTACCGCCCATGGATATCCAAAAACTTTTCAGGTTACTATTGATAGTGGAAACATTGCCTTTCATAAACTCATATTGCGGATCAGAAAGAGCAGGCTGATTGGCAAACCAACCCGAACTAAACACACCGAGATAATTGAACATATCCGTATTTCTTACACCGGCATACAACGTTTGTAATCCGCCCATGGATAAACCTGCCAAGGCCCTATTCTTACCTCCTGTTTCCGCACGATAATTCTTTTCAACAAAAGGTATCACGGCATTTTTCAATTCACTTTCAAATGTGCGGAGGGATTGATCGCCAAAACCACCACCACTAAAATTTCCATCCACCATTACCACCAGCATCGGCTTAGCTTTTTTATCAGCGATCAGGTTATCGATAATGAGATCGGTTTTTCCTTGTGTGGCCCATCCCCTTTGATCTTCTCCACCACCGTGAAGAATGTAGAGCACAGGATATTTTGCTGCTATGATGGAATCATAACCCGGTGGTGTATAGATGTAGAATTGCCGCCATGAATTGGTAACCGATGAAAAATATTTTTTAATCCTGATATCGCCATGCGGTACATTCCTTGTGCCATAATAACCTCCGCCTGCAAATGGTATCTCGATACCGCTTGCCATCCTGCTCATTCCATAAAATGTTTCACTGGCGGGATCAGCAACGGCAACACCATCTATCAATAAAGAATAATAATGAAAGCCTTCGCTGATAGAATCTGTTGTCACCGTCCAGTTGCCACTCTCATCTTTTACCATATCATATTTCTTACCAAGGTCTACCTGCATCTTTTTTGCATCAGGTGCTTTTATGCTAAAGATGACACGGCTGTCGGCGGTTACCTGGGGGTAAGCTCCGTTCCGCATATTTGTTGATGCAGGTGCGCCTGCTACGGGATATTTAGAAAATGTAGAAACATCAACAGGTTTGAATATTAACTGCGAAAACATATACAAACCATCTTTCCAGATCTTAAAATCATGTACGCCAGGTTCGATAAAATAAATATGCGGAACATTGGCCTTTGCCAAATAATCATGCAGACGTTTGGTGTAAGTGATCAGCCCATCACTTGCGCCACAAGTAAGGTATAATAACCTGATTTTATTTTTTGCCGTTTCAATATCCGGCACTAATTCCTGTGGGGTTTTAGTATTCGGAGCAGAAGAAAATCCACCGATCCATGCAAACTTATCGAGGTTACCGAGGCCAAAGTTTAACGACTGTCCGCCGCCCATAGATAAACCTGCAATAGCACGGCTTTCCCTGTCTGTTAAAACAGGAAAATTCTTTTCGACATAAGGGATCAGGTCATTCAGCAAGTCTTTTTCAAAAGCGGCAAAACCCTGTACTTTATCCGGCGCCATTATATTACCACCACGGCGATCATCCTTTATCGCCCTGCCATTAGGTAATACAACGATCATTGGTTGAATTTTTCCTTCTGCATAAAGATTGTCCAGGATCATCTGTGGCCTTCCACCATCATTCAGCCATTCTTTTTCATCGCCACCGATACCATGCAACAGGTATAAAACAGGGTATTTATTTTTTTTAGAATAACCCGGCGGGGTATAGATCAACGCCCTTCTTTTGCTGCCAACTGACTTTGATGTATAAGTGATGGTATCAATTTTACCATAAGCTATACCTGTTCTTACAGAATCAAATCCCCGTGGGCCAGGCGTAACAATATTTTGCGATCTCGCAGAAATAGTGATAACACAACCTGCAATTACCAATGCGAAAATTAACTTCTTCATATTTTGAATTGATCATTATTTAAATAATTGTTCAAGGGTGGTGGCCAGGTATAGCTTGCAATTCATCCAGGTATGCCCACCGGGTACTATATAGCTTTTTACTTTAAGCCCTTTGCCTTCATACATAGCAATGTTTTGCTTTACACTTTCGTATAGAAAATCTTCGGTGCCTACATGAAAGGTAAACAGCTTCAACTGTTTGTTGACGGTGGAAGCATTAGGGGCATAACTTGCGCCAAAATTCTTTTGCCACTCCGGCGTTTGTGTAAATGGAGCATAAGAACTCACGTATGCAAATTTGTCCGTATTAGTAAGACCTATGTTTAGTGTTTGACCACCGCCAACTGAAAATCCGGCAACAGCCCTGTTCTTACTGTCGGTAAGTACCGGATAATTAGCTTCGATGAAAGGAATGATATCATTCATTACATCCTTTGTAAAGCCGTCAGGCAACGGTGAAGGTCTCACATTCGCATAAGGCATTACAATGATCATTGGTTTCGCTTTTCCTTGTGCGATCAGGTTATCAGCAATTAAGTTTGCGTTGCCTACTTTGGTCCATGTTTCTTCTGTATCAGAACCTCCATGAATTAAATACAGTACAGGGTATTTGATCTTACCATTGGGATCAAAACCGGGAGGTGTGTACACCAGCATTTGGCGGGTAGTTCCAAGAGTTTTTGAATTGTAATAGCGGTAACTGATCTTTCCATGTGGCACATTTTGCAAGGAATGCACCAGTGGTGTGTTGCCTGGTATTTCAACAATGCTGCGTTTGAATCTTTCGTTTGCAAATATGTTGGTGTTGTTGGGATCGGCCAGGTTCACACTGTCTACCCAAAAAGCGTAAGGATAAATGTCTGGCTTGATCGGTCCTACCGTTATGCTCCAAACACCGGAAGTATCTTTTATCATGGATTGATTAGCTGTTAAAAACTCTCCGCTCAGGGACACTTTTTGTGCGGCCCGGGAAAAGTATCTAAACGTAACTGTATTATCAGCATTCACCTGTGGCGAGCTGATAGAAGGAGCTCTTTGCGCAACGCATGTGATAGCAGGAAGCAACAAAGCATATAAAATATATAATGAGTGTCTCATTTTTAAAATGTTCATTATTTAAAAAGTAATTGAGCGGTTTCCGCTAAATATGTTTTAACGTTCATCCATGTATGACCACCACCGGTTACAAGACTTTTATAATTTATCTTTTTTATGTGAGATAATTCATAAATGCAGATACGTCGTTATACAGGAAGTCTTCATTACCTACACCCACCCACAATAGTTTTAATTGTTTGTTTGTGTTTTCCGGGTTGGAAACAATCGATGCATAAGTACTTTCCATTTCACTTGATGGCAAGTTGGCACTGTAGGCACAGATCCAGGAAAATTTATCCATGTTCCAGAAGGCAGTGCGTAAAGTTTGTCCACCACCACGTGAAAAACCACCAATAGCACGATTATCCCTGTTTGGAATAGTACGATAGGCTTTATCAATATAAGGGACCACATTTTTTGTCAGGTCTTGTTCAAATCTTCGCATCCTTGTTATTGCATCCGGGCTGTCCCTTACAGGGTCTGCAGGTTTAGCGCCACTTTTTTGAGCGGCGATCCTTGCCTCCATATTTCCATAAGGCATTACAATGATCATTGGTTTTGCTTTGCCTTCCGCAATGAGATTATCGAGTATCAGGTTAGTACGGCCCACTTTAAAAAAAGTTTCTTCCGTATCTGTGGTGCCGCTTATGAGATAGTAAACAGGATATTTTGTTGTTGCATTTTTATCATATCCCGGAGGTGTATAAACCACAACAGTACCTGTTGTCCCTTCTATCGAAGGATAATATTCATAGTTAACTGCACCATGAGGCACGTTACGCATCGCATGTATTAGTGGAGTGAAGCCGGGCACATCTACAAGACTGGCTTTAAATCTTTCGTTTGGAAAAAAATCTTCATTGGCCGGGTCCATGACGCTAACGCCGTCAACAATAAAATTATAAGGATAAATATCAGGCCTTACAGGCCCAACTGTTACACTCCATATACCAATTGAATCTTTGATCATCGGCACCTGGTTAGCACCAAATTGACCACCGCCCAGTTTCACTTCTTTAGCAGAAGGTGCTAAATAACGGAACGTAACTTTTTTATCAGGCAACACCTGTGGCGATACTACAAATGGCCCTCTTGGTGGCTGGCTGATGGCAAGCCCGGCAATACAAAGCATTATCCAGGAAAGTAATAACCTTGCAGTTGTTTTGTTATTCATTTTTTCTTTGTTAGTAATAGTTTATTTAAAAAGCTTCTGGGCGATAGTTGAAAGATAAAGTTTGCAATTCATCCAGGTGTGTCCTCCATCGGAGAACAATGTTTCATATTTGATCTTCTTTTCATCCAATACTTTCAGGTAATCTAAGACGACGGAGTACGTTGGATCATCTTTACCCACGCCGATCCATAATAATTTTAATCGCTGGTTGGTAAGGGACGGATCTTTAAAAGCCACTTCGTTGTTTCGTTCAAATTCATTTTTCAGCATACCGGGTGCAAAACCAACCACCCAGCTAAACAGGTCCGGGTTATTTAATCCAAGATAAAGGCTGGTGCCACCACCACCTGAAAAACCTGCAATAGCACGGCTATCTTTACCTGTTTTTATTCTATAATTTTTTTCTACAAAAGGGAGAAGATCATTTAAAAAATCTTTTTTGAATTCCTGGAGGTTATCCCAGTTCCGCAGGCTGCCTGATGATTTACTGATAGTAGGAAATGCACGGCCATAAGGCATAACGATGATCATCGGTTTTGCCTTTCCCTGTGCAATGAGGTTGTCGAGAATTATATTGGCCCTTCCCACTTTGGTCCATGTTTCTTCGACGTCAGTTGTGCCATGAAGCAGGTAAAGCACAGGATATTTTGTTTTTGTATCCTTATCATACCCCGGCGGTGTATAAATTACGACCGGCCTGGTGCCTAATTCCGGAGAAGTATAATATTGGTAAGATAGTGTTCCATGAGGTACATTTTGTATGGTATGTACCAATGGAGTAGCGCCGGTTATTTCCACGATGCTATTTTGAAATCCTTCATTAGGAAATATCGCCGAGTTCTTCGGATCAGCCACCTGTATACCATCTACTGCAAAAGAATAAGGATACATATCCGGTTTTACAGGACCAACCTTCACACTCCATACGCCGGAAGTATCTTTTGTCATCGCCACAGCGGATCTTTCGATCTGTGTATTGAGTTTTACATCTTTCGCCTTTGGAGCGAGGTAGCGAAAAATAACTGTATTATCGGGGTAGACCTGCGGTGAGATAAACGTTGGGCCACCGGGTTGTTGGGCTGATACAACAACTGAAACAAAAATTATAAGAAGTGTTAATAGAGATCCTATGATCGATCTTTTATTCATATGGTTTTCATTTTAAAAAAATACAAGCATACGTTATGTAATAACTGTTCTTAATTGCCAATCAGTTTTAAATTTTTCATCCATAGAAATAACGGGTCCGCCCATCCGGGTTGGCGGAATATAAAACCATGTCCGCCTTTTGGATAAATATGCATTTCCACCGGAACTTTATTTCGTCTTAATTTTTCAAAATATTCAATGCTGTTATCTACATCAACTACATTATCATCTGCCGCATGAGTGATATAAGCGGGTGGTGAAGTGGAATCCACCTGCAATTCATTTGAAAATTCATCCACGATCGCTTGTGAAGGATCTTTGCCTAATAATTTTGTTCTTGAATCAGCATGCGTCAATTTCGACTGCATCGTAATTACAGGATAAATTAATACCTGGAAGTCGGGACGCAGGTTCGTGTTGTTATCATTTTCGATCAATGCTTTTTTAAAATGAGTAGCTTCCGTGGATGCCAGGTGCCCGCCTGCGGAAAAACCTACGATGCCGACCTTATTTATATCAACATTCCACTTCGCCGCATTTTCCCTTACAATTTTGATAGCTTGTTGTGCATCCTGCAAGGGCGCAATACTTTTATTGATCACAAAGGAATCATTGGGCAACCTGTACTTCAACACAAAAGCAGCAATGCCTTTTTTTACAAATTCCTTCGCGGTTGATAACCCTTCTCCCTGGTAAACGATAACACTATAGCCACCACCCGGGCAGATAACAACCGCAGCACCCGTCGCTTTTTCTTTTTCAGGCAAATAAATTTCCAGTGTTGGAATTATTGACCTGCGTATCATTCCGGGAAAAGGAGTGGTATTTGTTTCCGTTATTCCTGTTTGTTTTTCATTAGGAATAGCACCAGGATATAAATTAATTATATCCTGGGCATTCATTGCAATTGGCAGCAAACAGGTAAAGACAAACCAAATTTTCAAGTGTTTCATTTGAATAACAGAACTTATTCGTGTTGATTAATTTATACTTTAACCTGTTTGGCCATCAATTTTATTCCTGAATTTTATTTGAACAACAGAGGGGCCATTTGGTACAGGCTACGGCGCCATGATTGAAACTCGTGTGCTGTACCCGGAGAAACATAAGTAGCAACACTATAGCCAGCTGCTTTCAGATCAGCCTCAGCTTTAGGAAGCCCATTAGCTCCGCCTGTTTCTTTGCCACCATAGCTTATGAATATAAACTTCGGTTTCATTTTATCTTTTAAATCTTCTGGAGTATAATTACCACCGCTTAATAATCCCCAGTATCCGAAAACTTCTGGTTTAGCTAATGTGATAACTTTTGTTTCTGCAGCACCCATTGAAAGGCCAGCCATCGCACGTCCATCTCTTTTGGCAATAGTTCTGAAATTAGCATCAACATAAGGAATTAACTCATCCACCAAAACAGTCTGGAAGCCATTCTGGGCTATCATTGACGCCATGCCACCACCAGGACCTCCGGGACCACCAGCACCTCCTGCAGGACGGTTGATAGGTTGCGTATTAGTATTACCGGGTTGCGCATTATTGGTAGCAGGACGAGGGGGGCCACCACCGCCTGGTCTACCACCAGTATTAGTCATACCATATGTCATTACAACGATAAAAGGTTTTATCCTGCCTTCTGCGATCATATTATCCATGATAAGGTTTGCCTTTCCTTGAATACCCCATGAAGTTTCATTTTCTCCCCAACCATGTTGCAGGTATAATACGGGATATTTTGTTTTGCCTTTTTCATAACCCGGAGGAGTATAAACAAATGCAGCACGTGATGTGTTAGTGCTTTTTGAAGGAAATAATATTTGTTGCATATTTCCGTGCGGCACATCTTTCAACGCATAAAAATCCTGGTCTTTTGCAGGTATTTCAATACCGCTCTCCCAACGTTGTGATCCGTAGAAAAATCCAGTTCCGGGATCATTGAAGGTTGCGCCGTCTACAGCAATGCGATAATAGTGAAATCCTTCATCCATTGGCCCGGCCGTAGTACCAATAAAATAACCACTGTCCGATTTGGTGAGCAGTGTTCCTCCCTGGCCGCCAAGGCCAAGACTTACCCGAACACTATCAGCCTTTGGCGCCAATATTTTAAACCTTGCATACCCCTGGGAATTTACCTGCGGATATTGCTGAAACGGTTGGTTAAAGGAAGATGGTTTAAAATCTTCCAACGGTGCGGTCTGGGCCTGCGTGTAGCCTGTCCCACCCAATAACATAATAGCTAAAGCAATAGCTGATCGTTTAAGATGCATTTGATTATATTTTAAAAATTAAAAAACTACTTTGACGATCGTTCTCACCGCGGCCGGATATTGTAACTTTAGTTCTTTAAAAAAATAAATGTATTTTTTACACTTATTTTTTTAAAAACAGGAATTAAGAGCAACGCTGTTTTAGTTGCCCTAATATCCATTCCTGTAAAAATTAACTTTCGCTCCTACACTTCACATTTCTCACTATGAATATTAATTTCTTTTCTCTTACATCAAATCTATTTCAGCTCCAGTACGACAATTGAAAACGGAGGTATTTTCACTGAAAGATTATTTCCATTTAAAGTTGCATTATTAAATACCGAAGGTGTTATCTTCAATGGATCGGTAAAAGAGTTATAGTCCTGGAGGTTACCAGAGGTCAGGATACGGCCGGTAACCATTTTTTCAGATATACCTTTCAACTCAATCTTTACTTCCTGTTCAACTTTCGCATCAATATTGACCAATGATATATGTACCGCTCCATTTTTATCTCTTGATGCAGAAACGGAAACGGCCTCCAACGCATCATTGCCTAGTTTGTATTTATTACTTGTCAAGCTGACGGGAAGCATTACAGCATCCTGGTGTACGTTATACATTTCCATCACATGATAGGTAGGAGTAACAATCATTTTTTGCCCGCTGGTTAATATCACCGCCTGCAACACATTAATGATCTGGGCCAGGTTGGCCATCTTTACCCGGTCGCAATGGTTATTGAATATATTGAGTGTGCAACCAGCGATCATAGCATCACGCATTGTATTTTGCTGAAACAAGAAAGCCCCATTGGTTCCTTGCACCACATCATACCAACCACCCCATTCATCTACAGCCAGGTCTTTCTTTTTTTCAGGATCATATTTATCCATAATAGCACTGTGCTTTGTCACCAGTTCTTCCATCAACAAAGCCCTCTGCATCGTGGTGAAATATTCTTTTTCAGAAAAATCAGTTGATGATCCTTTTTTATTCCAATCAATTACGGAATAATGATGTAGACCCAGCGCATTAAACATATTCGATGGAAGTTCTTTCATCAATACTTCGGTCCAATGATAATCATCATCGGAAGCGCCGGATGCGATCCTGTAAAGACCATCGCTATTATTCCAGTCGGTCATGAATGTGGCATACTGCCTGTATACATCCGCGTAATGTTCCGCCTTCATATTTCCACCGCAACCCCATGCTTCATTTCCCAAACCCCACAATCTTACTTTCCATGGGTTGGGCCTTCCATTCTTTGCCCTCAGTTCAGGCATAGGGCTGCTTCCTTTCGGGTGTGTTGTGTATTTCACCCAATCAGCAAGTTCTTGCGGAGAACCACTTCCTACATTGCCACTGAGGTAAGGTTCAGCGCCAAGCATCTCACACATATTGAGAAATTCATTAGTGCCAAAACTGTTATCTTCTTTTACATTTCCCCACCATATATTCAGCATAGAAGGCCTGTCCTTTTTCACTCCAACGCCATCTTTCCAATGATAGGTATCTGCAAAGCAACCTCCCGGCCAGCGAAGCACGGGGATCTTCAATTTTTTTAAAGCTTCAACAACATCGAGCCTTATACCATTTTTATTCGGGATCGTTTTATTATTATCGCCAACATAGAAGCCTCCATAGATACAATGTCCAAGATGCTCAGCAAAATGACCGTAGATATTTCGGTTAATGGTATCCTTGGCTTTGGACGCATCTACTATAACCCTGTTTTGTGCTGATAGCGTTCCGAAAATTAAATTTGCAACAATAAAAAAAACAGTATTCCTTTTCATTTTTATTTATTAATGATAAAAGTTATTATAAAGATCCTGGACTAATAGTATATTCAAAATTTTACTTTACTGCTCACGAATTGATTCGCCCGGCCAACATTTGACCACCAACTCACTGCGCCCCCAATGAATAAATTCCCCCCCCCTGTGTTGCCAGATCATAAGATATTGTTTCTTTTATTTGGGGTGCTGTTATCACCGCTTTTGGTGAAATGATTGGTTTAGGAATCTCCTCCATTTGGTAAAATGGATTTGAGTTTGTACCAGACGCGGTCTTTAACATTCCTCCTGTAACCCATTTCAACATATTCGGCACCCGCAACCGAAGATTACCACCAATAGTCGATCTGATAACAAGCTTCACTATTTTTGATTCTTTCCATTCCATGCTGACAATTTCAAAACCACCCCTTGCCCGCAATCCCGTGATACTTCCACCCGGCCACACACCAGGCAAGGCCGGGAGCAAATGAATATCGCCGCCGGCACTTTGCATCAGCATTTCTGTGATTCCAGATGTACATCCGAAATTACCATCTATTTGGAAAGGTGGATGCGCATCAAAAAGATTATTGTAGGTACCACCACTTCCCCGCCCGCCAGTTCCAACAGGTTTAAGCTGGCTTTGAATTAATTTATAAGCATGGTCTCCGTCCAGCATCCTCGCCCACCAATTTACTTTCCATCCCATACTCCAACCTGTTGATACATCACCCCGCTGTATAAGTGTATTTTTTGCAGCGCTGTATAATTCCGGTGTATGATAAGGCGATACCTGATTTGAAGGAAACAAACCATACAAATGAGAAATATGGCGGTGTTCATCTTTTGGATCATCCACATCATCTAACCACTCCTGCAATTGACCATATTGACCAATATGCATCGGTGGCAGCAAGTTGCGCATTTGACGTAACGTGTCAATAAAAGTTTTGTCCTTTTTTAAAATTTCTGCTGCACGTATCACCGTGCTGAATACATCAAAAACAATTTGATTATCCATTGTTGTTCCGGCATCAAGCGAAGAACCCTGGTGTGCTTTCGGTGCATTCTCCGGTGACATTCCGGGATTGACCACCAACCAATTGTATTTTGGATGTTTAACTAAAAAATCTACATAAAAAAGAGCAGCACCCTTTAACAATGGGTATGCCTGAACGAGGAAAGATTTATCCCCATTATATAAGTAATGCTCCCAGAGATGCTGGCTCGTCCAACCACCTCCTCCCATCCACGCACCCCAAAAAGCGCCATCAATAGCACCTGTTATACGCCAGATATCAGTATTATGATGGGCCATCCATCCTCTTGTTCCGTACATATCCCGTGCTGTTTGTTGCCCTGCGACCGACAACTCTTTCACCATTTGCAGAAATGGTTCGTGCAACTCCGCAAGATTAGTTTTCTCAGCGGGCCAGTAATTCATTTCTGCATTAATATTAATGGTGTACTTGCTATCCCACGGCGGACGTATTTTATCATTCCAAATGCCCTGCAAGTTTGCAGGTTGGCCGCCGGGTTGTGATGAACTGATCAAAAGATAACGTCCATACTGGTAATATAACACAACGAACTGCGGATCATTCAGTGAATTAAAATTTTTCAACCGTTCGTCCGTTGGTGAATTGGCAGCCTGGGTACTACCGAGGTCCAATACCACCCGGTTAAAATATTTTTGATAAGCCGCAATATGCGATCTTAACATGACAGCAAATGTTTTAGGATAAGCCAAATTCAAATAATTGGCAGCTCTTTTATTTTCATCACCCGCAATGTCATGATAGTTATTAAAGTTGGTAGCAATGGAAATATAAATCGTTACAGCATTTGCATTCGTTATAATAAGAGTAGAGTCATTGGAAGACAATGTACCACCTTCCAGTTTGAGGCGTGTGATCCCTTTGAACTTTATCATTCCCGGCACTCCTTCATGATCCATCGTAGTACCTGTAATAATTAATTCCTTTGCCGGCGTTGTTTTAATTATTGCTTTTGATTGCGGTGTTGAAAAGGAAGCCTTGAAAGAAATACTGCCGGCCTGGCTTGCTGTTAATCGCATTACGATGACACGGTCGGGAAAAGAAGCAAATGCCTCGCGGATGAAAGTTACATTCCCGACTTTATAAGAAGTTTTTGTTACAGCTTTTTCAATATCCAGTTCCCTGTAATAATCGGTATAACTATCGTGGCCTTCGAAGCTAAGACGAAGACTACCGACAGGCTGAAACATCTGCCCATGAGATTTTTTAGTAATGATAACCCTGTTAGCAATACTTTCAGCTTCTTTTTGTTTGCCATCAAATATGAGTTGTCTTATTATCGCCAGTGAATCGTGTGCAAGCGGGTTATCATTACGATTAGGGCTGCCGCTCCAAACGGTATGTTCATTTAATTGAATGATTTCGTTTTCTACATTTCCATAAACCATTGCACCTAACCTGCCGTTCCCTACAGGCAGCGCATTTTCCCATATCTTACCTGAGGGCTGTTGATACCAAAGTTTTAAACCCTGCTTATCCTGGGAAAAACAGATGGTTGCCGCCAGCAAAAACAAGATGGAAAATATTTTTTTCATTTAATTATTTAAAACGGGAAAATTCAATTTCCTGTTATTATTATTTAATTAACCAAGTTACCCAACTGCCACCATAGCTTTGATAACCCCGTTTGCGGGGTTAAGCCATTTCCAAAATTCCTGTACGACATCATCAAAAATCACCCGATGGGTAATATAAGATACAGGGATAATCTCTTTTTTCGTCATGCATTCTAAAACATATTCGAAATCCGGCCGGGTTGCATTGCGACTACTCATTAAAGTCCCTTCACGTTTATGAAACTCGGGATGACTGAAAGAGATGTCGCCCTTTTGTAAACCAATTAAAATATACCTCCCTCCATGTGCCATATATTGAAAACCATTATTGATCGCCACTAAATTTCCGGTCGCATCTATCACAACCGCAGGCATATCACCTGATGTTATCTCTTTTAATTGCCCGGTAACATCGGGAGACAATGCATTGATAGTATGTTTAACGTTAAGTTTGTCCCTGCAAAATTGCAATCGTTGTTCATTTACATCTAAAGCAATGACTTTTCCCCCTGCAAGACGTGCAAATTCCATAGTTCCCATACCGATTGGCCCAACACCGATGATCAGTACAAATTCGTCAGCTTTGATTGCAGCCCTCCGAACACCATGTGCGCTGACTGCTAGTGGCTCCAACAATGCCAGCTCATCAAAATTCAGGCCCCGGCCATGTAATAATGATGACGAAGGAACAGATAAATATTCCGTCATCCCGCCGTCGACGTGTACACCACACACTTGCATATTGACACAACAGTTAGGCTTTCCACTGCGACATGCAATGCACACACCACAATTATAATAAGGTATAAAAGAAACTGCCTCATTTTTTTCAAACCCCGCGGCATCATTAAATTCAACTAATTCACCTGATAATTCATGACCGAGTATCCGCGGATAGCTGAAGTATGGTTGGGTACCTTCAAAAGCGTGAAGGTCTGTACCGCAAATTCCTATACGCCTGACCTTAATGATCGCATTCCCCTTCTTCAATTGAGGGTTTTCCGCGCTGATATATTTAAGGTCCCCAGGCTCAGTGCACACCAATGTTCTCATTTGCCTTGTTTTTCTGGCCCAAAAAAATCAAAAGTGCCGGGTACCAAAACTAACCCTGCAGGGCCAGCATTATCATCCATAGTAATAAGCGTATTTATTTTGTAAAAAGATGGTGCTCTCAAAAAGGATTTTCGAAACATTTCTGCACAAGGACATACTTTTCTCAATGGCAAGCTTTGGCTCATAAATCCTTTTTAGAAATTTAGAAGTAACAATAATCCACTATGACCGAAGCAAAGATGCTTCAAATTAAAATTATACATTTTTGAAATCGATTTCCATTTTTATAAAAATATTTTTTTATCTTACACAAAAGACTGATATACAGTATTGTATAAATAAATAATCTAATCAATCGATTTCGCTAATCTTAGATTCGATAATACCCGTGAGAAATGCTCTAATAGCATACTAAATTGAAGAATATTTATTGAATTTTTATGAAGAAAAACACATGAACACCAAACGGATAACCATATACGACCTCGCAAAAGAATTAAATGTTTCCGCCTCGTATGTCTCAAGAGCATTGAACAATCACCCTACTATCAGTGACAAAGTAAAAGAACGGGTAAGGAAAAAAGCTATTGAATTAAATTATAAACAGAATTCTCATGCGGCTAACCTGCGCAAAGGTTCAACAAGAACGATAGGCGTGATCGTTCCGCATATTGATCAAAGTTTTTTTTCCGAGGCGATTTCAGGGATAGAAGAAGTTTGCTTCGCCAACAATTATAGCTTAGTGATCTGCCAGTCCCATGAATCGTTTAAGAATGAATGCCTGGCAATTGATACATTGATACACCAAAACGTAGATTGTATTTTGATCTCTGTATCCTCAGAAACACAATCTTCATCTCACCTGGATTCTATAAGAAAAAATAATGTGCAATTGATTCAGTTTGACCGGTGCCTTGATAAAATGAGTAGTTATAAAGTTTTAAATGACAATAAGGATGCTTCTTACAAAGTTGTTAAGAACCTGATCAAAGAAGGTTATACAAAAATAGCTTTTTTAGGCGGCCCTGGCCATTTGGCGGTATTTAAGAACAGGAAAGAGGGGTATTTGAAAGCAATCAAAGAAGAAGGTTTGATCATTCCTTATAACTTTATTGTGGAAGATGTGCTTTCGAAAGATGACGCCGCCGCGGCTGCGAAAGAATTATTAGCGTTGAAAGAGCCGCCTGACGCATTCTTTACTGTTTCTGATCACCAGTCATTGGGAGTTTTTCAAGTCGCCACTTCGTTGAACATACAAGTACCAGGTCAATTGGGAATCTTTGGATTTGCGAATGAGGCCTTCACAGAACTTATTTCTCCTGCACTTTCATCTGTTAACCAAAAAGGCAAGGAATTAGGGAAATGTGCAGCTAAAATTTTTTTTGAAAACATCCTTGGAGGCAAGAGGCCTTTATCCAAAGATCATGAGGAGATCATAAAAAGCGAAATCATTATTAGAGAAAGTTCAATCCGCGGAGCTTAGCAATTTATACAGGGGACAATTGGCAGGACAAAAGCGAAATGTTTTATGGATAACCTGAAATTTCTTCATCTACAAAATTAATCTTAACCCGGTCTAGAATTTAATTTACCAGCATTCATTACAATCACAATATTGCGCATATTGAAGCGCACTTGATTTATAATTAGCTCCTAACTTACAAATTGATGTATCAAATCGAATTTTTTTTATCTTTATGCAAGAGTATTTTATACTTTCGATAAGTCAATAATATCCGTTTACGGTTTTCCATAAACTTATTAATTCCCAATAAATTGGTTAGTCCTGATCGGGTAACAAAATATCCTTATCAAAAGATTATTATTAGTGAATAGAATCATTGCCCGCATGTCTAAAAATTCAACAATGAGATCACTCCCATTTTTTAAACCAGCGTTGTTCGCTGCAGTTCAACTTTTGCTCTGTTCCTTTATTCACGCACAGGACAACCATCTTACAAACAAAGAAAAAAATGACGGGTGGCAACTGTTATTCGACGGAACTTCAATAACAAAATGGAAAAGTGCGGCTGCCGATAGCTTCCCTTCAAAAGGTTGGGCAGTGATAGACAACATGCTGGTAATTGAAGATGGAGAAGGTCATCCAACCGGAGGCGATATAATTACCAGGGAACAATATAAGGACTTTGAGCTCACTGTAGATTTTAAACTGTCTGAAGGAGCTAACAGTGGTATTAAATATGGCGTGCATATTTACAATCCTGCTATTCCCGGCCTGGGAACAGTAATAGGCCCCGAATACCAATTACTTGATGATGATAAGCATCCAGATGCAAAAGCCGGGATAAATGGCAATCGTAAACTTGGTTCCCTATATGACATTCTTCCTTCTTCAACAGTAAAAGCGCTTCGGCCGATTGGCCAATGGAATACTGCACGAATCGTTTCAAAAGGTAATCATATCGAACACTTTCTCAATGGAATAAAGGTACTGGAGTACGATAATAGCAGTGAGCGATATAGCAATGCCTTCGCACAAAGCAAATTTAAAAGTGTTACAGATTTTGGTAAAACCGGGAGCGGCCATATTTTATTACAGGATCACGGCCATAAAATTTTTTTTAAGAATATAAAAATCCGGAAATTATAAAACTGTGGCTTAACCAACCCTTATCAAAATTACTTGTTCGAAAAGATCATGTCACTGCAAACAGACACGGACCGGTCATCAGTTATATAAGCATAGTAATCGATGGGCCTGCTGGCAATACTTGCAGGTATAAGCGCTATGTATTTGTTCTTCCCCGCCTGTTCAGCCTTTATGGGCATCCATTTTCTGTCCTGCCATTTGGTATCAGGGTAACTATAATAAAGTAAGACAGATTGTACAGAAATGCTGTTTGGTATTTTTAGTTTTACTGTTACCAGGATACTGCTATCAGGGTTGGCTTTTATTCCACTGATTTTTGCTTTGGTAAAACTCTGTCCCTGGTTCTTTAAATAATAGTCGAAGTAGAGTTGTTGCATAGCCGGACCGGCTGGCTGCTGCTTGTGGTTTAGGTTAGTGTCCCATACATGGTTCTTTGTACCCGGTACGGCATCCAGGGTACTTTGAACCGCTTCCGGCCAGAAAAAATTGTCATTTGACGCCGCCTCTAAAAAATAAGCGGCTTTTATTTGGTGAGATCGTCTACCTGCATCAAAATATTTAAGCCAGGAACTGCGCACAGAGTCAGGCAACTCACTGATCATTTTCTTCCAGAATGAACCCTGGTCATAAAATCCAGAACCAAATACAGAGTAAGCAGCCTTTACCCTTGAACCTAAAATGCCCGACAAAAATGTAGTTGAATAACCTCCCCAGGAATACCCGGTGATACCGATGTATTTTTTTGCTACAATGGCCTGCACACTTAAATAATTAAACGCTTCGATACCTGCTACCCCGGCATCAAACAGGGTACTGTTTTCCAGTCCATTGGCAATATCAAAACGGGGTGCTTCCAACGGCCCGGGCCGTGATTTCCATGGACCAGAGGAATTGGGCGTTGTCGAATTATTGCAAATGCCCGGCATATCAAAACACATGGCTACATAACCCCGTCTTGCGTAATTTTCGACGATATAAGCTACATCTTCAGCCTTACTACCTCCGCCATGTAATACAAGGATGCCAGGATAAGAGCCACGTTTTTGCGGAAAGCTCATTATGGCGTACACCGTATTGATATTGTTACGTGAATTAAAAAGGAATTTACGGCTGGTGATTGCGGCCTCCCCGGCGCCGGTATTAGTTTCACTGATGACCTTGCTTACTGTAGGAATACTGTTTAAGTATGGTTTGAAAGGATCGGTAATTGCGAATGCACAATTGTAGTAGAGCAAGATGGAAAGTAATGTAAGCTTTGCATAGTTCATATTAAAAAGTTTGAATGCCATGTACAAAATACAACCAATGAGGATAGTAAAGTCAATGCCAATGAAATTTATGGCTGCTAATTAAAGATCACAATAGCATTATTTACGCTATTCTCATTAACACTACGAAACCCAGTATTCCATTATTCCTACATTTGTAATCACGGGTTATAAATTTAAAATATAGATTAAACAGTAAACATTATAAATAGTAGAATACATGAGAATATTTTTTACAGGCGGATCAGGAAAAGCAGGCAAGCATGTTATACCTTATCTGCTTAACCAGGGGCATAGCGTTTTGAACGCAGACTTAACGCCTTTGCATCACCCGGAAGTGAATAACCTGTTAGCTGATATTACTGATTCGGGACAAATGTTTAATGCCATGACTTCTTATGCCGGGTTTGAAGAATTGGAAAAGGGTAATGGCGTACCGGCATTTGATGCGGTAGTACATTTTGCCGCGGTGCCCAGGATACTCCTCAAGCCGGATAATGAGACTTTTCGGGTCAATACGATTGGTACATACAATGTGATTGAAGCAGCGGTAAAACTTGGCATTAAGAAAATTATTATCGCTTCGTCAGAAACCACTTACGGTATCTGTTTTTCAGATGGTCAAACCAACCCTCATGTACTTCCTTTAGAGGAAGACTATGATGTGGATCCTATGGACAGCTATGGATTATCGAAAGTGGTGAATGAAAAAACGGCCCGAAGCTTTCAGCGACGGTCGGGCTTTGATATTTATGCGCTGCGCATCGGAAATGTGATTGAGCCTCATGAATACGCTGAACTATTCCCGCATTATTTCAAACATCCGCAAGTGCGCCGCAGGAATGCATTTTGTTATATTGATGCCCGCGATCTCGGGCAGATTGTGGATTTATGTATTAAAAAAGATGGACTTGGCTACCAGGTGTTCAATGCCGGAAACGATCATAATGGTGCGATTATTCCCAGCAAAGATTTAGCAGAACAGTTTTTCCCCGGTGTACCCATTACCCGTTCGTTGGAGGAACATGAGGCGCTATTCTCCAACCGTAAAATTCGTGAAGTGCTTGGGTTTAAAGAACAACATAACTGGCGGCAATATGTAAGTGACAAGAAATAAACAGCGCCGCAAATTGTCTAGTCCTGATCGGGGAATTTATTAAAGGAAAGTCAAAGCAACTTTCCTTTTTTTTTCGCTGTGACCCTTGTTGCATTGGCTTTCATACCATCGACCCTTATCGTTTTCGTATGGTCTTTCAAAATGTTCTACTATTACTTCTAAAAACATCAATCGAACCACATTTTATTTGCAAAGCATAACTTCTTCTTTAAAGAGTAATTGGCATACAAATTCCTTGTACTTTTGAAAGCAAAACAACTACGATGAAGATTTTTTTACAGATACTTTTACTGTTTATTTTTTCTCCTTGTTTTTCGCAACCCACCGTATTAAAGCCCGGCGATGTTAGCCCGGATGTTAAAAAAATAAAAGTTAGCGGATTGAGTAATTTTAACCAGGGTGCTGCTATTGTTAACATCGGTGATAAATCAACACTCATAGACAATAAAGGGAATTTCATTATTACGCCGGGAAAGATCAATTTTTACACTAATGGCCGTAACATTATAAGCATCCTCAGCTATGGATGTGGCATTGACAAAGACCTTGTTTTTCCGCAAACAGGTATTTTTGACGGGTACACTACCGTTGGTGTTTTAGTTAATGCACAAGGTAAAATTTTGTACACCGTTCCTAAGGATAATTTTTCTAGCGACGAAAATGCACTTAAGAAAAAAGTTGGTGACCCAATACTAATATCACATAATCGTGTGCAAGCATCCAACGCCCTTTATTTAGATCATGAGTTTATTTTTTCAGACGGCACTAAAGCATCCTTAAAACATTGGAGCTATACCGCCTTAGGCACCTGGAGCGAAGGAATGATGGCTCTTAGAAAATCACCTTCACCAACTATAATCTGGGGATATTTGAATAAACAGGGGCAGGTTGCTATACCTTTTATATATGATGATGCGGAACCTTTTTCTGAAGGAATGGCGGCGGTGGCCAAATATGATGAGCTGCACCAACTCAAATGGGGCTTTGTCGATAAAAAGGGAAAATTGATCATACCCCTGATATACTCGAATAAACCAGGCCCGTTCTCAAATGGCTTAGCATTGGTAACCCCTAAAACAATTACTGATATCAGTGCGGCATACATAGACAAAAGCGGGGCAATGAAAATTAAATTTCCTGTTGGCGGCGTGGTACCTATAGGCGCATTTAATAATGGCTGGCTTTCCTTACGAGAAAGTTATTCAAGCGATACCCGTTATATGGATACTACGGGTAAATTTTATACAGACGCAGAATTCATGAAGCTTCTCGGATTGCCGGATTCAGTTAAACTGGATATGATGAGGACTGCGAAACCTGGCCAGATCCTGCTGACTAACCAGAAAGGTGACAGGGTCGGTTCATATAATTATACAACCCACAGTTTCATACCACCAGTTTTTTGCCGGCTCGGTTATTTTGATGAGAAAGCAGGCCTGGCTTACGCCGCCCTATTACTGGGGTATAATGAAAAAAACGGAAAATATATATACAGGGAAGGCTATATCAATCGTGAAGGTGTTTTTGTGGTGCTTAAGGCCGACGATGAAAATGGCTGGTGAGTGTTCTAAAATAGGTCACGATAACTGGTTGCGACGAATTTGCTGATACTTTCCCGACAAACATCGGGACCTTCGACGACATTGCTCAATAGAGAACAGGAAGATGAACGGAGCGTCGCAACGAAGATGCCATGAAAAACTAAAGCTGGTGTCCCAAATTATTTAAAAACAAAACTGTTTTTGCATTCGCCCAGTGTGGGTAGAATTTTATCCTTGTCGGAAACAATGGCTTTATCGAGAGGGATGCGCCAATCAATACTCAATGCGGGATCGCTGTAAATAATACCGGCTTCGCTTTCTTTATGATAAAAAGCATCGCATTTGTACATCACTTCCGCCTTGTCGCTTAAAATAGAAAAACCATGAGCGAAGCCTGCAGGAACCAGTAATTGTTTTTTATTTTCAGCGGACAATTCTATAGAAAAATATTTTCCATACGTTGGAGAGCCTTTGCGAATGTCAACGGCTACATCGAGTATGGCGCCATATAAAGCCCTCACTAATTTCGTTTGCGCATGCGGCGGCAACTGGTAATGTAAACCTCTTATTACTCCATACGATGACGATGATTGATTGTCCTGCACGAAACGAATGTTAACGCCTTCGTGCTGAAATGCTTTTTCGTTGTATGATTCAAAGAAATATCCCCTGCTGTCGTTGATGACTTTAGGTTCATAGATCAATAAATCGGAAATATCGGTAGCAATAAATGGCATATTATAAACTCCAGTAGTTCCTATTTTTAATTTTGTTACGATAGATTCCTTTTAGATCCGCAATCAATGCATCGGGTTTCGTAATGGATGTAAAATAAGCATCATCCAGTTGAAGATAATGTTCATGCGGCACAGTGACTATAACAGCGTCATAATCTTTTCCTGTTTTATCAATAAGACCAAAGCCATATTCATGTTTCAGTTCATCAGAATCGGCATAAGGATCTTCTACTTCTACATTTACAAAAAATGATTTGAGTTCCTTTACCACGTCCGCCACCTTCGAATTGCGGATATCACTTACGTTCTCTTTAAATGTAGCTCCTTTGATTAATACTTTGGAAATTTTTACATCGCCGTTATGGCTGATAATATGTTGCACTATTTTTTTGGCCACATACTTTGACATATTATCATTGATGTTGCGGCCCGCAAGGATCACTTCCGCATCGTATCCCAACTCACTCGCCTTGTAGGTTAAATAGTAAGGATCAACGCCAATACAATGACCGCCAACAAGACCCGGTTGAAATTTTAAAAAATTCCATTTGGTGCCGGCAGCTTCCAGTACTTCAAATGTATTGATGCCCATTTTATCAAAAATGATAGAGAGTTCGTTCATCAAAGCGATATTCAAATCCCTTTGCGTGTTTTCAATGATCTTGGCGGCTTCAGCTACTTTAATAGATGATGCTTTGTGAATGCCGGCTTTTACGACCAGCTCATATACTTTTGCAATTTCATTTGCTGATTCTTCATCACAACCAGATACTACTTTTATTATTTGCGAAAGGGTATGTTTTTTATCACCCGGATTAATGCGCTCGGGGGAATAACCAAGTTTAAAATCAGTTATGCCTTTTAACCCGGACAATTTTTCAATAACAGGCAGGCAATCTTCTTCCGTGCAGCCGGGGTAAACAGTTGATTCAAAAACAACATAATCGCCGTTCTTGATTACTTTGCCTATGGTTTCAGATGCTTTTTTTACAGGAATAAGATCAGGTACATTATGTTCATCCACGGGAGTGGGAACAGCAACGATGAAAAATTTTGCTTCGCGAAGCACATCTAACGAATCGGTAAATGTGATATCGCAATTATCAAAAGCTTCTTTTTCGAGTTCATTGCTCGGGTCAATACCTTGTTTCATCAAAGCGACACGCTTTACATTGATATCAAACCCGATTACTGAAATTTTCTTTGCAAACTCAAGAGCGATAGGCAAACCGACATAACCTAATCCAATTACAGCGAGCTTTGCTTTCCTGTCAATTAATTCCTTGTACATAGTTGAACGCCAAAGTTCGGGATTTAGTTCCGATAATTAACGGAACAAGTTATCTGTAACTTATAATTTTTCAGGGAGGGAAACCCTTTGAACAAATTATTTATTGCTTACAAACTCTTTGGGTTGCTTACGCCATTCCTCTTCAGGTAATGAGCGGAAATAATCGTACGTGATCTTTAGACCATCCTTCCGATCTACTTTAGGTTCCCATTTCAAAATTTCCTGGGCTTTTGTTATATTCGGCTTTCTTTGTTTTGGGTCGTCAACCGGTAATGGCTTATAAATAATTTTTACTTTATTACCCGTTAATGCAAGAATTTCTTCCGCAAAATCTTTCAAAGAAATTTCATTGGGATTACCAATATTCACCGGCAATGTATAATCACTCAATAACAAACGATAGATACCTTCTACGAGATCATCTACATAGCAAAAACTTCTCGTTTGCGAACCATCGCCAAATACCGTCATATCCTCGCCACGCAATGCCTGTCCGATAAATGCAGGTAATGCACGGCCATCATTCAACCGCATTCTCGGACCATATGTATTAAATATGCGTACGATCCTTGTTTCTACTCCATGAAAAGTATGGTATGCCATCGTGATGGATTCCATGTAACGTTTCGCTTCATCATACACACCTCTCGGGCCTACAGGATTTACATTTCCCCAATATTCTTCTGTTTGAGGATGCACCAATGGATCACCATATACTTCGCTGGTGCTGGCAACCAATATTCTTGCATTCTTTGCTTTAGCTAAACCGAGGCAATTGTGTGTGCCCATCGCTCCTACTTTCAATGTCTGGATAGGAATTTTCAAATAATCGATGGGGCTTGCCGGGGATGCAAAGTGCATGATGTAATCAAGGTCACCGGCTATATGGATAAACTTGGTGACATCATGATGATGAAATTCAAACTGCTCTAATTTAAAAAGGTGTTCAATATTCCTGAGATCACCAGTGATCAGGTTATCCATCGCAATGACACGATGTCCTTCTTTAATAAAACGATCGCAGAGATGTGAACCTAAAAAACCGGCGGCGCCTGTAATAAGAACTCTTTTTTGCATATAAACAGTTAGTTATTTTTTATTAATTGCTGGTGAACGGCCAATGCTTTCATAATGAAAACCGAGTTCTTTAATCGCCGCTACATCAAACAAGTTTCTTCCGTCGAAGATAGCTTTGCTTTTAAGGCTGCTAACGATTTTTAAAAAATCCGGTGTACGGAATTCATTCCACTCCGTGGCAATGATCAATGCATCCGCTTCTTTCAATGCATCATACTGGCTTTCCGCATAAGTAATTTTATCGCCGATTGTTTTTTTCACATTATTCATCGCTTCAGGATCAAATGCAGAAACAGTAGCGCCTGCTGCAGTCAATTCATCAATCATATAAAGGGCCGGCGCTTCGCGGATATCATCTGTATTTGGTTTGAAGGCCAAACCCCACAAAGCGAAATGCTTTCCTTTTAAATTATTATTAAAGTAAGATTTGATTTTAGGCATGAGGTGCAGTTTCTGTGTTTCATTCACTTCCATCACCGCATTCAATATTTTGAAATCATATTTTACTTCGTTAGATGATTTTACCAATGCCTGTACATCCTTGGGAAAACAACTTCCACCATAACCGATACCGGGGAACAGGAACCGCTTTCCAATTCTTTCATCACTACCGATACCACGGCGTACCATGTCTACATCCGCATTCAATAACTCACAAAGTCTTGCTACTTCATTCATGAATGAAATCTTGGTAGCAAGGAAAGAGTTCGCCGCATACTTGGTTAATTCAGCGGAACGCTCATCCATGAAAATAACAGGGTTACCTTGACGGACATAAGGAGCATATAGATCATTCATTAGTTTCTTCGCCCTTTCGGATGAAGTTCCAACTACAACCCTGTCAGGCTTCATAAAATCATCCACCGCTACGCCTTCACGTAAAAATTCAGGATTGCTTACTATATCAAACTGGCCTTTGTAATTTTTTTCAACAGCAGCTTTTACTTTCTCTGCTGTACCAACGGGCACCGTGCTTTTATCTACAATGACTTTATAATCCGTCATTATTTTTCCTAAATCTTCCGCAACACCCAATACATATTTCAGGTCTGCAGAACCATCTTCACCGGGTGGTGTAGGCAGCGCCAGGAAAATGATAGCGGCACCTTCGATGCCTTCTTTAAGATTTGTGGTGAAAGTAAGGCGGCCTTCTTTAAGGTTGCGGAGAAAAAGCTTTTCCAAACCGGGTTCATAAATAGTGATTTCCGCGTTGCTCAGCTTTTTTACTTTGTTTGCATCGATATCAATGCAGGTTACATTGTTGCCCGTTTCGGCAAAACATGTTCCTGATACCAGGCCAACATAGCCTGTTCCAACTACAGCAATTTTCATGAGTTAGTTTTAATTTTTACTTGAGGATTTATAACGACTTAAATATTGAAAAATTTTATCTGCAATAAAATTTTGTTGCTCTTCATCCAATTCCGTGTGCATGGGCAGGGACGCAACCCTGTCGGTAAGCCAATCGGTTACCTGCATTGATTGTGCGGTTGTATTGAAATGCCCGAACATTTTTTGACGGTGACCGGGCACTGGATAATAGATCATGCAGGGAATTTTATATTCCTGTAAAAAATCTTTCAATCCGTTTCTTAAAGCAGCTGAATTGCTTTCATCTTCCAGCAGTAAAGTATATTGGTGAAATGCATGATCGGAATAAGGCGCCCTGAACGGCGTTGTGATTTTTGGATGCCCTGCAAAAGCTTTATCATAAAAATTAGCCGCGGCCCTTCTTGCAGCAATGTATTCATCGAGGTGTTTCAATTTAATATCGAGAATCGCAGCTTGTATCGTATCGAGACGGCTGTTGCATCCTACCACATCGTGGTAGTATTGCCGGCTTTGCCCGTGGTTGGCGATCATTTTCATTTTCTCAGCAAGCGCATCATTCTGTAGAAATAGCGCCACCATCACCAAAGGCGCCAAGATTTTTGGAAGGATAAAAAGAAGTAGTTCCGATATCGCCGATAGTCCCTGTCTTCTTTTTTGTGCCATCTGAAAAACTATAATCGCAGCCGATGGCCTGTGCATTGTCTTCTATCACCCGGAGCTTATGTTTTTTTGCAATCGCCATTATTTCTTCCATCGGCGCCGCATGGCCAAACAAATGAACGGGGACAATCGCTTTGGTTTTTGGTGTAATTGCTTTTTCCAGGGGAAACAGGGTCGATACAAAACGTTTTTGAATCAACTTCGGCGAAAACGGGCGTCAGCCCAAGTAATGCAATTACCTCAGTAGTAGCGATATATGTAAAAGATGGCGTGATGACTTCATCGCCGGGTTTCAAGCCCAACGCCATCATGGCTATCTGCAATGCATCCGTACCATTAGCGCAGGGAATCGTATGTTTTGAACCAAGATAAACTGAAAGATTAGAGGTAAAATCCCTGACCGGCTGGCCATTTATGAAAGCGGAACTTTCCATTACCCGCAGCACAGCATCGTCTACTTCTGCTTTTATTTTGTGATACTGTGTCTTAGTATCCACCATTTGGATAGGGCGCATGGAGAATGGGGTTTGGTATTAAAAGTCACATTGGTCATATTTGTCATATAATTACTTTATGACTAATTCCTGACTTATATGACCTATTTGACTATTCGTATTTGTCAGCCTGCAAAAATAGTAAAATACCTGTAGTTTCCTAGTTTGCTTTTACATTTGCCCGATAATTCAGCACAACTATTGGGAGTTTTCTTGTACAATATTTTCATTTTTCTTTTCAAAGCCGCCATGCCCGTCGTGGCCTTATTTAACCCAAAGGCGAAAAAATGGGCCGCCGGACGTAAAAATATCTTTACAAAACTCCAGACCGCCGTTGCGGGAAATGACAAAATTATCTGGATGCATTGCGCCTCGCTTGGCGAATTTGAACAGGGACGGCCGTTGCTGGAAAAACTCAGGACACAATACCCGGATTTTAAATTTCTCCTCACTTTCTTTTCCCCTTCGGGATATGAAATAAGAAAAGATTATAAAGGCGCTGACTGGGTTTTTTATTTGCCGATGGACGCCCAAAGAATGCGAAACGATTTTTGGAAATTGTCAATCCTTCACTTGTCATTTTTGTAAAGTATGAGTTCTGGTATTATTATTTAAAGAAAATAAAATACAGGAATATGCCATTAATTCTTGTTTCCGCCCTGTTCTGGAAAGAAATGTCTTTCTTTAAATGGTATGGCGCTTTGCAGCGAAAGATGCTTTCCCGCTTTGATCACTTATTTGTGCAAAATGAAGTATCCAAAGAATTAATAGACAATATTGGTTTGGCAAATATCACCAGTGTATCTGGTGACACCCGCTTCGACAGGGTAATAGATATCGCAGAACAAGCAGCGCCTATTCCTGCTATTGAACAATTTATTGGCAACTGCAAAACAATTATCGCAGGCAGCACCTGGCCGGAAGATGAAGAAGTGTTGCAAAAAACAATATCGGCAATCAATGATCCTTCGTTGAAACTCATCATTGCGCCACATGAAATCAATGAAAAACATTTGAATGATCTGCAGAAACTTTTTCCGAATTCAATATTATTTTCCCGGCTTCCCACTCACCACTCGCCACTCACTACTTGCCTCATCATAGACAACATTGGCCTACTCTCCCGTTTATATAAATACGCATACATCACTTATGTAGGTGGTGGGTTTGGCAAAGGCATCCATAATATTGTAGAAGCTGCCGTGTACAGCAAGCCGGTAATTTTCGGCCCCACTTTTCATAAGTTCAAAGAGCGGCAGATTTAATTAATAATGGCGGAGCTATCAGCGTTAATAATGCGGACGAATGCATTGCTGTTACTCAAAAATTATTAAGTGATAATAAGGAATATACAAGCCGTTGTGAAATTGCGGGGAAATATGTTTATGCTAACAAAGGAGCGACAGAAAAAATAATGCGGTTTATTCAGGAGAAACGTCTTTTGACCAATTGATCAAAATGTAAAACAGAAGGATCATCCGGGTTCCAGCCCAGTTTTACTTTCAACTCACGGTTAATCAGTATTCCGCTTCCGCAAATATGTTGAAGCTGTTGATTGTTTTGATACTGCGTTCATACATGATTCATCACCACGGAAAAGATCATTGATAAATAAAAAACGGTCGTTGATACCAATCGCTTTGCGCAAATCAACCACAGGAGATTCTTTCAATATTTCGATCAATTCTGTTTTCCCTGTTTCAATTTATCATTCAGCGATTCAGGCTTTGCACCATTTTTATTCTTTATGCCATTTTCATTTAACTGGTGTGAAAGCGTAGGTATCTCAGTCATCGGGTCAAACACCATATCGAGTTGACCATTTTCCTGTACGATAGAAACGCTGCCATTATCTACCAATACCGTTTCTACTTCTTTTGCCACCACCGGCTGTTCTTCGGGTTTCGGCGCATATTTTTCGTATTGCGGATTAATTTTTACAGAAGAAGGCATCACTACCGCCACTTTGGAAGTACCTAATACTTTCGGCGCTTTTTGCAGGCCCATGATTTCATTTTGCAGCAACTGCACAGTCACCAGCATTTGGGCGGGATCAACTTGTTGTTCGGTTTGTTCTTTTAATTTTGCGAGCAATGTTTGTATTCGATCCATTATGCTACTTTTGACCGCTGGTTAAAGGATTGTAAGGATTTCGCTGATGCCATCCGGCAAATAACATGCCCCTATTATCCGTGTAATCATTCTATTAATCCCAGAATCAGCGTGTTGAAGTTACAAAGTGTTTGCCAATAAAGCGATTACGAGTTGCGGAAAATCAAATATTAACAATGTTTATTGAACCAAATATAAGACCCGAAAGGCGGGGCTGGATAGAAGTCATCTGCGCTCTATGTTCAGCGGGAAAACAGAAGAGCTGATCCGCCGGTTAAAAAGAGTGAAGATCGCTAACCTGAAAGTGGAAATATATAAGCCCGCCATTGACATCCGGTATGATGCAAACAATATAGTGTCGCATGATACCAATGCGATCATTTCAACACCGATAGACAATTCGCAGAAAATACTATTATTTGCACAGGAAGATGTAGAAGTGATTGGCATCGACGAGGCGCAATTTTTTGATGACCAGTTGCCCAACGTTTGTGACGAGCTGGCCTACCGCGGCATACGGGTAATTGTTGCAGGCCTCGATATGGATTATACCGGCAAACCATTTGGGCCAGATGCCATTCATTATGGCCAAAGCCGATTATGTAACCAAGCTCCATGCTATTTGTGTAAGATGCGGCAACATCGCCAACTATTCTTACCGCAAAATTCCCAATGAAGACCAGGTGATGCTCGGTGAAAAAGATGTGTATGAGCCGAGGTGCAGGAAGTGTTATAATGAAAAAATGAGAGGGAGAAGTTAATAGTTCATCGTTCATAGTTAATAGCAAGTGAGATTAATCAACTAAAAAGTTAATAATAAAGACTGGCGAACATCACACATCTAACATCGTACATCAAAAAATGCTTTCTCTCAAACACATATTCATCCTCTTCAAAAAAGACCTGCTGCTGGAAATAAGGCAGCAATACAGTTTTTTACGGTATAACTATTATATATAGGCGCCACGATCTTTGTTTTATTTATGGCGGTGGAAGAGCCGGAAGCCCAACGTATGGAACGGGCTTTTCTGGGTGATACAATTATTTATATGCATCAACGCCGTGGCCAAAAGTTTTTTGCAGGAGAGCAAAGGCCGGATGCTCTACTTCTATTCCATCGCATCGCCGGCGAATTTTGTGCTGGCCAAACTGCTCTTCAATTCATTACTGATGCTGGTGATGAGTTTGCTGAGCCTGCTGCTCTTCAGTTTGTTTCTCGGTAACCCGGTTGAAAAAGCGGGCCCGTTCATCGGCCTTGTCTTACTTGGCGGATGGAGCCTCAGCCTCGTGTTCACTTTCCTGGCAGCCATCGCCGCAAGGGCGCAGCAAAACGCAGCGATCATGGCGGTGCTCGGTTTTCCATTAATTATCCCGCAGTTATTGGTATTAATGAAACTGGCGAATGCCGCTTTCAACCCGCTGCTCACCCTTCATGCGAGTAATATGTTATTGTTGGTAGCGCTGGATGCGATGGTGGTTATGCTGGCGGTTATTTTGTTCCCGTTTTTGTGGAAGGATTAGCTAAGAGGCTAAGAGAATAAAAGAGTAAAAGAGGGAGGTTTTTTTATGGGCCCGGCTGCATTGCTACTATCATCGTCTGTTGCGTCGCACTCTTCAACGTTCGGTAATTCTACTGAGCATTGTCGAAGATTCTAAACGTTTGTCGGGGAAGTGAATTACATCTTTGTGTTTGTTTTATAATCGCAGACCCCTCCTTCGTCGTGGTGACAAGGAAGAGCATGTTTGATTTGTAATTTCATTCTAAAGAATAGTTTTATTTGTAAACCTCTTTCCTTGTCATGGCGAGGAACGAGCCATCTGCTTCATATCCTGTAAGCTGCCAAATTCACAGATACTTCGAAATTGCTGAATAGCGAACAGGAAGCACAAGTTGTGCGACGCAACGAAGCCGATCAGGGAACCGAAGCTGGGCTCATAAAAAAATGTTTCAAACAACGGCCTGTTATTTAAAAAAGATGTAATGCCTTCAGCCTTTTATTGCAAAATCCAACCGCTTTGCCTTCATTTGTGATGAGTTTATGAATTTTTGCTACGGATTAAACGCACCACCTTAATTTTGCTCACTTTTAACCCGGTTCAATAAACGATGGCCAACACAAAAAACTACATGTATAAATCCTGGTGGAAGATAACCAGCGTTGTCTTACTGGGTTTATACCGTTGTCGGCGGCTTGTTATTAAAAGTGCCCGAACTTCCCGCACTGGAAGAAACGATCCGCAACCTTTATTTCCATGTGTGTATGTGGTTTGCAATGATGATATTGTTCACGGTTTCATTTGTGAATTCTATCCGCTACCTGCGCAGTTTCGATTTGAAATATGATATCATCGCCCGGCAGTATGCAACTACAGGAATATTTTTAGGATTGCTCGGTTATGCTACCGGCACCATCTGGATGAGCTATACATGGGCCGACCCCCAATAATCCATCTACATCTTTTAGTACCATTGCAAGGGAACCTAAACTAATCGGCCACCGCTATCGCCCTTCTTATTTATTTCGCTTACCTCGTACTGCGTGACTCCATGAATGACATGGATAAAAGAGCAAGGATCAGCGCCGTGTACAACATATTTGCTTATGTAATGTTTATTTCCTTCCATCTGGATCGTGCCGCGGCTTTTGCCGAGCCTGCACCCCGGCGGACAGGATGGTAACCCTGCTATGAATATTAAAGATGTTAGTCCCCGGTATGCGCATGGTTTTTTATCCCGCAGTGATCGGGTGGACATTATTAGGCGTTTGGATCACTACTTTGAAAATACGCCTGCAATTTTGTAAAAGAAAAAAAGATGACCTCATGAAACGAATAAGCCACCTTTTCTTACTGGTGTTTTCATTGTTATTCTCCACCATATTATTTGCGCAGGAAAAAAACAGGCCCTGGGAAACACTATGCGCAGCAGCGGCCGCATCTACGTCGTCATTGCCGTGATACTGACGATTTTTATTTGGTATCGTATTATACCTCGTAAGGTTGGAAAAAAAAATAAAGAAATTCGAAAAAGAAACGTTTCAACAATAGGCAATTTGCAATATGCAATATGCAATGGTCGTTTAAAATGCTCTTTGCCTATTGCCAATTGCTTATTGCTAATTGAAAAGAGCTTGCATTTGAAAAAATTAAAACCTTAATCATGTCTCACACTGAGTAACAGTTTTTTTGGCGCTGTCGAAAAAAGTTTTGACAAGGCCGCTAAATTCACCAAATGGGATCCCGGAATTTTAGAACAGATCAAAGCCTGTAATGCTGTTTATAGCATGAAGTTTCCTGTAAAAAGAGATGACGGAACGATAGATGTCATCGAAGCCTATCGTGTACAACACTCGCAACATAAAACGCCGTGTAAAGGTGGTATCCGTTTCGCCGCTGAAGTAAACCAGGATGAAGTAATGGCGCTCGCAGCATTGATGACTTATAAATGCGCTATCGTAAACGTTCCGTTTGGTGGTGCAAAAGGCGGAATAAAAATCAATCCACGGCAGTATTCCACTTATGAATTAGAAAAGATCACCCGCCGCTATACAGCGGAATTAATAAGGAAAAAATTTATCGGGCCGGGCACGGATGTACCTGCGCCGGATTATGGAACAGGCGAAAGAGAAATGGCGTGGATACTTGATACTTATACATCGATGAACCCCGGTGAGATTGATGCAGCGGGTTGCGTAACGGGTAAACCGGTATCGCAAGGTGGTGTTCGTGGCCGTCGTGAAGCGACAGGTCTTGGTGTGTTTTTCGGCATCCGTGAAGTTTGCAATATAACTGATGTGATGAATAAGCTGGGCCTGGCGGTTGGTATAGAAGGAAAGAAAGTAGTGGTGCAGGGATTGGGAAATGTGGGCTATCACAGCGCTAAGTTTTTCCAGGATGCAGGGGCGATCATTGTAGGCCTTGCTGAATATGAAGGTTCTATTTCCAGCGAAAAAGGTTTGGATGTAGATGAAGTATTTCAGCATAGAAAAAGGACAGGTTCAATTTTAAATTTTCCCGGCGCTGTAAATTTTGAAGTCAATTCAGACGCATTGGAAATGGAATGCGATATTTTAATTCCCGCCGCATTGGAAAATGTGATCAATGGTGATAATGCACGACGAATAAAAGCAAAGATTATCGGCGAAGCAGCCAATGGCCCGCTAACACCGGAAGCTGATGATATACTCAGTAAGAAAGGCGTGCTGGTGATACCGGATATGTATTTGAATGCTGGTGGTGTAACTGTTTCTTATTTTGAATGGTTGAAGAACCTGAGCCATGTTCGTTACGGCCGTTTGGAAAAACGTTTTAATGAAAACATGAATGCGCATATCGTATTGCAGATGGAAAGCATGACGAACAAGAAGATGACGGAGAATGAAAAGCAATATATTGTTCATGGTGCGGATGAAGTGGATTTAGTGTACAGCGGTTTGGAAGAAACAATGATCACCGCGACGCATGAGATCATGAACGAATGGAAAAACAATCCGACTATTCCTGATATGCGGACGGCCGCTTACGTAGTTGCTATTAATAAAGTAGGAACGAGCTACACGGAGCTGGGAATATTTCCTTAAGACTTACTTACTCTTTTTATACAGATCCCATTTGCAGTGCAGGTGGGATTTTTCTTTCTGGAAAATTTAATTCTTCATCGTACAAGATCTATACGTATTTTTCAGCAACGCCGCAATCGTCATCGGCCCTACTCCACCGGGAACAGGCGTTATCCATGAACATTTTGGAGAAACAGTTTCGTATTCCACATCGCCTTTTAATTTAAAACCGCTTTTTTTAGAAGTATCTGCCACTCTTGTAATTCCTACATCGATTACAACCGCTCCTTCTTTTACCATATCGGCTTTTACAAATTCCGGCCGGCCCAATGCCGCGACAATAATATCTCCCTGCAAGCAGATTTCTTTAATATTACTTGTTTGCGAATGACAAATAGTAACCGTGCAATTGCCGGGGTTTGTATTGGCGCTTAATAAAACACTCATCGGTTTTCCAACAATATTACTACGACCGATCACCACGGCATGTTTTCCCTTTGTTTCAATTTTATAATATTCCAGCAACAGCATAATACCGTGTGGTGTTGCTGGTATAAATGCGGGCTGGCCCTGCACCATTTTGCCAATATTCACCGGATGAAAACCATCTACGTCTTTATCGGGTAAAATCGTATTGATTACATTTTCATCTGAGATATGTTTCGGTAATGGCAATTGCACGAGTATACCATCCACATCTGGGTCATTATTCAGTTCTTCTATTTTTTCCAGTAATTTATATTCAGAAATTGTTTCTTCAAAAGTGATCAGCGTTGATTTAAAACCTGATTCTTCGCAGGCTTTTACTTTCGCCGCCACGTATGTTTCGCTGGCGCCGTTATTCCCCACTAATATAGCGGCGAGGTGCGGTATTTTTTTCCCTTCGATAGAACGCTGCGCCACATCAATTTTAAGTGTGTCTTTGATGGCCTGTGCCGCTTTTTTCCCGTCTAAAATTTGCATGGCGCAAAGGTATTGACCCGGCCACTACACGCCAAAACCATATCGGGATATTTATCGTTGTTTTTCTACGGCAAACTCATTAAAAACGATGCTTGGTAAAAAATATATTGCTGTCCTTCGCTATAACTACCTCTTCTCAGCTCCAAAACTTGCTTATGAAATTTTTTCTTCTCATATTCTCACTAATAACTGGACTATCCGTTCCGGGTCAATTTTTAAAGAAACCCATAGCCGTTGCATACACAGGTCTTGGCGCTTACAGTTTGCAACAGGCTGATGTGCTTTCTTTTTCCGCTAACCAGGCCTCGCTGGCGCAAATAAAAAATGCGGCGGCGGGTGTGTATGGAGAAAGAAGGTTCCTGCTGGCGGAACTTAATAATTATAGTGGCGCATTCGCATTGCCTACTTCATCAGGAAATTTTGGATTGAACGTTAACTATTATGGCTTCAGCGATTATAATGAATCGCAATTGGGTTTAGCTTATGCAAGAAGCCTGGGAAGTAAAGTTGACCTCGGCGTACAATTTAATTATAATAATATACGTATAGCCGGTTATGGTACCGCATCGGCCATTAGTTTTGAAATAGGAACGATTATGCATATTACCGATCAACTGCATGCAGGCATTCATGTCAACAATCCTGTTGGTGGAAAATTGGGGAAAGACCAGCAGGAAAAATTACCATCTGTTTATACTGCGGGTTTGGGATATGAAGTATCAGAGAAATTTTTTGTGAGTACGGAGATCATTAAAGAAGAAGACAGGCCGGTGAATATCAATGCAGGGATGCAATATAAATTTCTTCCGCAGTTACTGGCAAGAGCAGGTGTTGCCACGGCAACATCTTCTCTATGGCTGGGCGTTGGGCTTTCATGGAAAACATTTCGTGTGGATATTACCAGTACCTATCATCCGCAGCTTGGCATAACACCAGGGCTTTTGATCCTCTTTAATTTTAAAAATAAAGAAGAATGAAAAAACTTCTTCTTATACTATTTATCATTCATTATTTATTACCAACCTGCATCGCACAGGATATTCCACCAGAAACGGAACAACAACTCGAAAATCTTACTGACCTCGACCAGGGAGAGACAGAAGATGATAGTTACTTACTACAATTGGCGCAATTCAAAAAAAATCCAATTAACCTGAATACAGCAGACGCAAACGATTTAAAGGAAATAAGAATACTTACCGATCTGCAAATACAAAATTTTATTTCTTATCGCCGTTTGTTTGGCAAGATCATCAGTGTTTATGAATTGCAGGCCGTACCTACATGGGATGTAGAAACAGTGCGAAAGCTATTACCTTTTATCACCATCGCTGATATTCTTTCTTTTAAAGAAGATTGGGGCAAGCGGCTGAAAGGTGGAGATCATAGTCTTTTATTAAGGACATCACAAGTATTGGAAAAAGCTAAAGGCTTTGATAACTCCACACCCGGGACAAAATACCTGGGCAGCCCGCAACGGTTATTTTTCCGGTACCGTTATTCTTACAAAAATTTATTTCAATATGGGCTCGTAGGAGATAAAGATGCAGGCGAACAATTTTTTAAAGGTACACAACGCAAAGGTTTTGATTTTTACTCCTTTCATGTATTTGCAAGAAAGATCGGCATCATACAATCGTTGGCAGTCGGAGATTTTACAGTTAATATGGGACAAGGATTGATTCAATGGCAGAGCCTTGCTTTTAAAAAAAGTGTAGATGTGATGGGCATAAAAAGACAATCACCTGTATTGCGTCCTTATAATTCAGCGGGTGAATTTAATTTTCATCGCGGCGCCGGCATCACTGCTAAAAAAGGAAAAGTAGAAGCAACAATCTTTGGATCACTTCGTAAATTGAGCGCCAATTATGTTGCAGCCACTGCCGATTTCGAAGACTATTTTTCTTCTTTTCAAACATCAGGCTATCACCGCACACAAAATGAAGTGGACGATAAGAACAGTCTTACACAAACCGCTATTGGCAGTAATATTAAATATAGCGGCAATAAGTTTCAACTAGGCATCAATGGTATTTATTATAAATTCTCTTTGCCTTTGCAAAAAAGAGATGAACCCTATAATCTCTACACTATCACCGGGGATAAATGGTATAATGTAAGTGCAGATTACAGTTACACTTATAAAAATCTTCATCTATTTGGCGAAGCGGCTATTGATAAAAATTTGAACAAGGCGTTTGTAAATGGTTTGTTACTCAGCGTTGATCCGAAAGTAGATGTATCATTGTTATATAGAAATGTAGCAAAAGATTACCAGGCGATCAATGCCAATGCGTTTACCGAAAGCACATCACCTTCAAACGAAAAAGGAATATATGTTGGCACGAGTATCCGCCCGGTGAATGCATGGCGGCTGGATTTATATGCTGATTTTTATCAATTTCCCTGGTTGAAATATCTGGTAGATGCACCAAGCTATGGCAAAGATTTCCTGGCGCAACTCACCTACACACCCAACAGGCAGGTAGAAATTTATACAAGATTTAAAAATGAGTCCAAACAAGCCAACCAGCCGGATAACAATTCTGTGACAAATATTGTTACGTATTTCCCAAAACAAAATTGGAGAATACAGGTGCGGTATAAAATAAATACCGCCGTCACATTAAGAAACAGGGTTGAAATGTTATGGTACGATAAAAAAGGAGAAAATGCGGAGAAAGGCTTTTTACTTTTTACTGATATTATTTATAAGCCATTGATGAACCCTTTCTCCGGGGTCGTGCGGTTGCAGTATTTTGAAACAGATAGCTATAATTCAAGATTATATGCTTATGAGAATGATGTATTATATAGCTATTCTATTCCGGTTTTTTTTTGACAAAGGATTACGTTACTACGTCAATCTAAATTATGATTTAAATAAAAAAGTTTCGCTTTGGTTTCGATGGGCGCAAACAATTTATCGGGACAAAAATACAACCGGTTCCGGCCTGGATGAAATAAGCGGGAACAGGAAAAGTGAATTGAAAGTGCAGGTGATGTTGCGGCTTTAAGCCTGGCAATAATTATTTTCCCCAAAAAATAATTATTTGTTAAGAAAATCCTTACTTCGCAGCAGCGAATAATTGTTCGCCGGTGTCCTTTTAACAGCATAGGTTGTGACATATTAACTGCTACCACCACCAAGTATAGAGCCATAAACAAACTATTGCTTTCCAGACCGTATCTCTTTTTATCAGTACTCTTTGTATATAAATAATTCAACTGTTTTCACGGACAGGTTTTTATTGTTTTTATTAAAATAAAATTCACATGAGAAAAATTGCATTCCTAAGCAAAATGCTTATGCTTTGCTGTGCGATCTTGTACACAGTTTTGGCATATGCACAAACCCGAACAATCACCGGAAAGGTGGCAGATGACAAAGGCGATCCCGTACCATTTGCATCAATAAAAGTCAAAGGCACCTCGGCAGGGGCTTCCGCAGATGCTAATGGTAATTTCTTACTTAAGGTGTCGGGAAATCCAACCCTGGTAATCTCCTCACAAGGTTTTCAAACAGCAGAAACAGAAGTTGGAAGTTCTAATGTTATTAATTTAACATTAAAGGCGGTGACAGGCCAGCTACAAGAAGTTATAGTAACTACAGCCCTTGGTCAGAACACAAGAAAAGCTAAAGTAGGTTATGCTACAACTACATTCGGGAGCAATGAAATAACCAAGTCGGCTCCGGCAAACCTGTTGGATGGTCTTTCAGGAAAAATCGCAGGTGCAAATATTTCAAAAACCGGCGGTCCGGGTAGTTCCACTAAGGTGGTACTTCGCGGTTATGGTATTATTGGAGGAGGAAATAATCAACCACTGTATGTCATCGATGGTATTCCTTATAACGACTCCAGGATAGGTTCAACTGTCAGTACAGCTGCATCAGCCCACTTAGATTTCGGTAATGCACTGAATGATATTAATCCAAATGATATTGAAAGTCTTACAGTTCTTAAAGGAACTGCGGCCTCGTCACTGTACGGATCTGCAGCAAAGAATGGTGCGATAATGATCACAACAAAAAAAGGTAAAAGCGGAAAACTGAAAATTGAATATTCAGGTTCTGCAAACTTTAGTAAAGTGGGTAAAATGCCTGATTACCAGGAAAGTTATGGCGGTGGCTGGAATGCTACCTCCTACAATGTAGAGAATGGTAGCTGGGGCCCGCGCCTGGATGGAGTTGTGAGGGAGTGGGGATCTGACCTGGGTACTGGCAATGCGCAAAAGAAGCCTTTTTCATTTGTAAAGGATAACATCAGAAATGCGTATGAAACCGGTAGGGAGTTTAATAATACCTTATCGCTTTCCGGCGGTGGAGAGGGAACACAGTTCTATTTCTCTTATGGTAATGTAAACAGCGATGGTGTTGTTCCTTTCGCTTCTGATTATTATAGCAGGAACACTTTTTCTGCACGAACAAATAGTAAGTTCAACAAGTTCACCATTAATACTTCATTCAATTATGTAAACAAAAGACAAAATGCTCCCTATTCCGGCCAGGGCCTGAACCTTGCAGGAAACTCCGGGGCGTTTTTTGATGAAATATTACAGATCCCTGCTGATATTAATATAAGCAAGTTCAGGGATTTCAATAACCCCTATTATAATGTAGATAATTACTTCACTGTATACGCAGAGAATCCCTATTATGTACTGAATCAGAACAGGAATAAGCAAAATTCAGACAGGTTTTTTGGTAACATGGACATGGGGTATAAATTTACCAACAGCTTTAGCGCACAATTTAGATTGGGCGCCGATTTTACCAATGCACGGACCTTTGGTTATGCTAACGTTATCAGCCAAACGCCGGGAAGTTATGGTGATGGTGGGGCCAATAACTCTGAACAGCAGGCAAGAACTGCCGATGTAGGTTATGTTCAGGAACTGAACAACTATATTGGTTCTGTAAATAGTGATTTCATTTTAAAGTACAATCATGATATAGGCAAAGACTTTAGTGTCGACGCTCTTGCTGGATATAATTTTTTCCAGGAAGATCAAAAAGCTACGGACGCCTATATTACTAACCTGGTAGTTCCAGGATTTTATAACCTTTCTAACACTACAGTAGCGCCGAAAACAACTGATGCGGTCGCCCATCGCAGAAGAATGGGGGTCTATGCCCAGGCGGTAGTAGGGTTCAGGAACCAGGTTTACCTGACAGTAAATGCCAGGAATGACTGGTCTTCTACCTTGCCAAGCGATAACAATCATTTCTTCTACCCGGGTGCCAGCCTTGCATGGACAGCTTCCGAAACATTTGATTTGGGCAAATCAGTTTCGCTGTTGAAATTCAGGGCCAGTTATGGTAAAACAGGTGCTGACCCTAATGCTTATTTAACCAATAATACGTTGGTTGTGGGTGATGTTACACTTCCGTTTGGTAGTCTTGCATTTCCTTTTAATGGAGTCAGTTCTTATGTATTCAGCACTACCATAAACAATCCTAAATTAAAACCGATCATTACGAAAGAAGCGGAAATCGGGATGGAACTTCGTTTCTGGAACAGGATAGGAATCGATCTTTCATTGTATAGAAAAAGAACCGAAGGACAGATTTTTGCTGTACCTATCGCCCCTTCAACAGGATCGCTATCCCTCGTTAGCAACCTGGGTGTTGTAAGGAACCAGGGTATTGAAATAGCTTTTGATGCCAAACCTGTCAGCACTAAAGATTTCACCTGGAACCTGATATATACATTCACGAAGAATGATAATAAAGTACTGGCACTATCTTCAGGCCTGAACAAGGTAACGCTTAACACAGCGACTGAAGTTGAATTGAATGCATACCCCAATCAGTCAGTAACTGATATCTATGCAACCGTTGCGAGACGTGATCCAAACGGCAATATTATAGTTAGCGCTACGGGTGTGCCTGTCGCTGCTACTGATAAAGCTAATCTTGGAAGCACCCAGTATGATTTTACTATGGGGCTTGTAAATAGTTTTAATTACAAGGGGCTCACCCTTGGGTTCTCATTCGATTACAGGAAGGGCGGTATTATGTATTCAAGAACTGCTGACCTGATCTATTTTACCGGTAATGCATGGATGACTACCTACAACGACCGCAGGCCATTTATCATTCCTGGTTCAGTAACTGAATCTTTCGATGCGCAGGGAAAGCCGGTTTACACGCCCAATGTGATCCCTTACAGGGAAGTGAATTATGATACCTATTGGTATCCTTCTTCTAACAGATCAGCAGTTGGTATGAGAATTTTTGACAGGTCATTCCTGAAACTTCGTGATATAACGCTTAGTTATGCGCTTCCACAAAGATGGGCCTCAAAGATTGCTGCTTCAAGTTTATCGGTCGGAGTTTATGCGACCAATTTCCTTCTTTGGACTCCTAAGGAAAACTTATTCGTAGATCCTGAATCTTCCAACCTTGGTAATGATATCGCCAGTGAAATGGGTGAATTTGGAACTACGCCGCAGTCAAAGAATTTTGGTATCACATTAAAAGCAACTTTCTAAAATATTATTAATATGAAGACATTATATAGAAATACGTTCATTGCTTTTACCGTCATTGGCCTCTTCAGTACAACAGGCTGTAAAAAGCAACTGGATATAAACGTCGATCCAAACCAGGTGAGCCCTGAGCAGGCTACACCGGCTTTGGTGCTGCCTGGCGCCTTGATGGGTACTGCCGCTTCAGTAGGGGGCGACTATGCCATTATCGGAGCGCTTTGGGCCCAATATGCAAGCCAGAACAACAGCTCTAACCAATACAGAAGTACAGATGGTTATGCTATCGGCACAACCGATTTTAACAGGGCATATAACAATTTGTATGTAAAGGCGCTCAAGAATTACCAGTTCGTTATTGATAAATCGGCGGCATCAAATAACTGGGCCCTTAATTTAATGGCAACGGTGATGAAAGCATATACGATGCAGGTATTAGTTGATCTTTATGATAATGTTCCGTATACGGAAGCATTACAGGGTGATGCGAATATTTATCCTAAGGCCGATGGTGGTTATACCATTTACAAGGACCTGATCGCAAAAATTGATGCAGCCCTGGCTAAACCATACACTGTAATCAATGGTCTTGATGCGCCGTCGGACCTCGTCTTCAAGGGAGACATGAATAAATGGTTACGTTTCGCCAATACTTTAAAACTTAAAATGTTTTTAAGGATGGTTAACAAATTCCCCGCGGAAGCACAGACTGGCGCAACTGCATTACTCACCCAGCCTCTCCTGCAAACGAATGCTATGATTGGCGGTTTTACAGACGCACCTACCCTGGATAACCCGCTCTATGAGCAAAACATCCGCAGGCTTAACACACCTGAGAATTTAAAGGCAAGCTTCACGTTGGCTTCCTACCTGATACAGAATTCGGATCCAAGGAGATTTTATATTTATTCTACTGTAACTACATCAACCGAAGTAGTAGGAATTCACCAGGGCGATTATACCGCAGCGACAACGAAGTACCCTGTTCTTTGGAGATTGAATCAACGCCCTACGGATCCGGTTGTATTTATTTCCGCGGCTGAAACACAGTTCATGGTCGCTGAAGCATTGGAGCGCTATAGCGCAGGTGTTGGAGCAAAGGCTGCTTACGATGCTGGTGTGGCGGCCTCGTTCACAGCAATGGGTTTATCAGGCGCTGCAACTTTTACTGGTGTTGGTGGAGCGTATGCATATCCTACTGCCGGTACGTTGGATCAGAAGTTTACAGCCCTCTTCAATCAAAAATGGATCTCCAATGCCTATGGAGTGCATTTTATTGAAAGCTTTTTTGATCAGAACCGTACAGGATATCCAAAAAAGAGCGCTGTGTATTCTGAACAGGCGGGCTACATTCCCGGACAATGGGTGATCTCACTAAACTCGAGCCTTACCGCAGGTAAAACCCCTAAACGTTTGGCTTTCCCGGATTCTGAAAGATCAACCAATCCAAATGCACCTGCAGTTGTAACTATTGATACACCAGTTTGGTGGGCGCTTTAATTTTTAACAAGAACAAATCAAAAATTATGAATAAAATACTTATAATATTACTGGTTTCAGCGGGAATCTTTACTTCTTGTACTAAGGATAAACCGGATCCCGGTGCTACTTCATCAGTTAGCATGGCGAATGAATGGTGGGTACATGTTTATCTTAACGGTACACAGATCACCACCGGTTCACCTAAGCATTTTTATACTTATAACACTGCTGCTAACAACGACCAAATGTGGTTTGATGACAGGAACACTTTACCTGCTGCGAAAAGGTTTAAGACAATGGTCACTGCTAATTATTCTGCATTAACCTTTTCTGCAACTTCTACAGATAATATTGGCCAGGCGGCTGTGGCAGGTGTTTATAAAAAAGTGACTATCACTAATGGTAAAATACTGAAAGGTGTGGGGCATTCAAGAACAAACAATGTTACAGACAGTCTCTTTCTGAATATTGTATATTCTGATGACCCAACAAACACTTACACCGTTACAGGTCATGCACGTACTTTCTTTATTGATGATGATTACTAATTAGTGTTTAATTGAAATATGAAACCGTCCCCATATCCGGGACGGTTTTTTTGTGCACGATACATGCGCATCAGCATTAAGGTGAAAAAAGACTGCTCAGGAATGAGGTCTTTTTTCTTTTATATTTGCGTTTCAATTTCTTTTATGCCTGATCAACCACAACCGCCTAATCAACTTAATATCGAAATTTCAGAAGAGATAGCGGAAGGAAGCTATGCCAACCTCGCCATCATCACACATTCTCATGCGGAGTTTGTCATTGATTTTGTAAATGTGATGCCGGGCACACCCAAGAGCAAAGTAAAATCAAGAATTATACTCACGCCGCAACATGCGAAACGTTTGATGCGTGCCATCACGGAAAATATTGGCAAGTATGAAGCCATCAACGGGCCGATAAAGGATTTGGAAGAAATACAATTGCCATTGAATTTTGGCGGGCCTACAGCGCAGGCGTAATCGTTACGGAAGCAAAGAAATTTTTTGCCCGGCTGTTGTGCTACTATCATCGTCCCTTGCGTCGCACTCTTGTACTGCATGAATTCTATTCAGCATTTGCGAAGTGTCCTACAAATTTGATTCTGTTTTATACTCGCAGACCCTTCGTGCCTCGGGGTGACAAGGAAAAGGTTTTTATTATCAGAATTATCCTTTTGAATAAAATTACAAATCAATCATGCTTTTCTTTGTCATAGTTTACCCCGCTTACGGGGGCGAGGCACGAGGCATCTAAAATCAGAACACTCTTTGCGTCAAAGAGCGTTCATTCAAACCATTAAAATGGTTACGGGGAAAATTTATTATTCTTTTTACCCATGGTTGAAACCATGGGCTATGTAATACCCCCCTGGGGGTTTGAATATTTTCAACCATGTTACCTATATTAATCCCACCCCTTCGTGGTTTGAAATATTTTCGAACATTGTTTATCTATATTAATATCAACTTTTCAGGGATTAAAATAATCCCGAAGGGATGGTATTAATATAGAATGCCGAAGGGGTGATATTATTCTTTATATCATCCATTCATCAGTATCATTTCACATGAATGAATATTCCTGCGAATAGTAACCTTCGCAAATGCTGAATAGCGAACAGGAAGTACCGCCGATATTCATCGGGGTGCTGCCATAATGCTGAGTAGAATTCATGCAGCACAAGAGTGCGACGCAACAGAAGTTGATAGTAGCAATGCCGCTGGGTTCATAATTAACCTGCTAGCGGTGCGCAATAAAATATTTGAAATGTAGTTGCATTTTTTATTACCTTGCATTTTCAATGCAGAAGCGTTCGTTCATATTACGCAGTGCGGCTTTCTTCCTCGTACTAATCTTTTCGCAAAAAGCGGGGACGGGTTTATTCCTTCACAACCTGTTGCATACAAAATCCGCGAAAGAAGTTCCGCACCAGCAAAATAAAAATGATCTCAACTATGCATGTACCTGCGTTGATGATTTCCTGACGCCATTTACTGAAACAGAAGAATTCGTTTGCATTCAAAATATTTCTGAGCATGTAATCCCGGTTACATTTTTTGAAGCCCGTATTTCATTCCGTGCTCCTGTACATTCTTCTCTTCGCGGCCCGCCCGCCAATATACTGTAGCCTTTTGCGCTTGCCAGCGCATATATTTCCCATTAACTCTTATTACAGTATCAAAAAAGGTATTGCCTTTTAATTATCAATTTATGAAAGCGAAATTTTTATTCTTATTTTTTTCTTCGGTACTTATTCATTCATATACATACAGCCAATCAATATTAACCGGCAAAGTAACGGATGCCACAAGCGGTACACCGCTGCCAAGGGCCAGCATTTATATTCATGGCCCGAACACAGGTGCGGTCACGGATGATAATGGTAATTACAAAACAGCATCTATCTCACCGGGCAAGTACCTTGTAGAGGTTTCTTATACCGGCGATCAAACTATTGTGCAGACGATAGATATAAATGGCCTTACTGAAATGAATTTTTCATTAGCGCATACCGTAGTGGAACAGGAAGGAGTAACGATCACGGGTGTATCTTCCGCTACACGTATAAAACTGATTCCACAGCCTGTCGCCATTGTAAAAAAAGAAGAACTCTTAAAAATGAGTTCCACGAATATTATTAACAGCCTTACACGTATACCAGGTGTGAATGCATTGACAACCGGCCCTGCTATTTCAAAACCATTTATACGAGGGTTGGGATATAACCGGGTAGTAACGATCAATGATGGCGTGCGGCAGGAAGGACAACAATGGGGCGATGAACATGGCATTGAAATAGATGATTACAGTGCGCAGCGTGTGGAAGTATTAAAAGGCCCGGCATCATTAATGTATGGATCCGATGCGCTGGCCGGTGTTATTAATATTCAATCGCTATTGCCTTCTCCCGATGGAACGATCAAAGGTAGTGTGCTGAGTGAATACCAAACAAATGATAAACTACGCGGTTTTTATGGTAATGTATCAGGAACAAAAAATGGTTTTAGTTTTAATGCCTATGGTTCTTATAAAGCGGCGGCTGATTATAAAAATAAATATGACGGCTATGTGTTCAATTCAAAATTTATTAATAAAAATTTTGGCGGTATGCTTGGCTATCGTGGTATTTGGGGGCATAGTTTTTTAAACGTTACCAATTTTAACCAGCAGATTGGTATGGTGGAAGGAGACAGGGATGCTATCACGGGGCAATTCACCAAAGCCGGGCCCGGTGGTACTGAATCAATCGCCACGAATGCAGATTTCAAAATGATTGATCCGCAAATTCCTTTTCAACATATCCGGCATTTTAAAGTAACGAGTGATAATAGTTTTAATGTGGGCAGGAATAAATTAGATGTCACAGTTGGCTTTCAACGCAACCAGCGGCAGGAGTTTGGCGATCCCGATGACCCGCAAACACCGCAAGCATGGTTTGATCTGAAGACGGTGAATTATTCCGCTAAATTGAATTTGCCTTACAGCAAAAATTGGAAAACAAGTTTTGGTATCACGGGCATGGTTCAATCGAATGAGAACAGGGCGGAGGAAACATTGATCCCTGATTATAATTTATTTGATATGGGCGGGTTTGTATTTACCCAATACACTAAAGATAAATTGACAGTAAGCGGTGGCTTGCGGTTTGATAACCGCCATGTAAACAACAAACAAATGCTGGATGGAAACACTATTAAGTTCGCGGCTTTTACAAAAGATTATTCAAATGTATCAGGCAGTGCGGGATTTAGTTACCAGGCGACAAAAGCAACTACATGGAAATTTAACTTGGCCCGTGGCTTCAGGGCGCCGAGCCTTGCAGAACTGGCGAGCAATGGCGCACATGAGGGAACGAACAGGTATGAAGTTGGAACGAATAATTTGAAATCTGAAACGAGTTTGCAGGCAGATGGAGGAATGGAAATAAATACTGAACATATTTCTCTTGGCGCCAGTATTTTTTATAACAACATCAAAAATTTTATTTTTTACCAGAAGATGCTGAATAAGGCTGGGCAGGATTCTATTTTGATGGATCCCGGTACAGGGGATCAGTTGAATGTTTTCCATTTTAGTGGACAAGATGCCCATCTTTACGGGTTTGAATTTAACATAGACATTCACCCGCACCCGCTCGACTGGTTGCATTTTGAAAATATTGTTTCTTATACAAGGGCGCAGTTTTCAACGGCTATTGATGGCAGCAAAAATGTCCCGGTGATACCTGCCGCCAGGTGGCTTGCCGAACTACGGGGTGATTTTCTTCATCACGGCAAGGCCATACGAAATTTGTATGCAAGTATTGAAAGTGATTATACGTTTAAGCAAAATCATCCTTTCACCGGCTTTAATACCGAAACAGCAACGGGAGATTACCTGCTGATCAATGCGGCAATAGGAACAGATATTGTGAGCAAGGGAAAAACAATCTTCAGCATACATCTTACCGGTAATAATCTTGGTGATGTAGCTTATCAAAACCATTTAAGCCGGTTGAAATATACAGCGACGAATAACGTTACCGGACGTAACGGTGTTTTTAACGTTGGTAGAAATTTTGGTATCAAACTAAATATACCGTTGGATTACAAATGGAATTGATAAGGGTAGAAGTATGTTCACAGGGCTGTATAGCGGGAAGGCGGTAAGACGATAAGAAGTCATAGTAAGTTTAAAACTTTCTTTCTTACCGCCTTCCCGGCAACATCATACTATTTTAGAGCGGTTTTTTGTGCGGATATATCTTTGTTTTAGCTGAACTTTACCATTATGGAAATTACTTTCAATACACCGGCGTTATTGTTTCCCGCCATAAGCTTATTATTGCTGGCATATACCAATCGTTATTTGGCGTTGGCCAATCTTATCCGCAAATTGCACGATGAATATATGCGTGGGGCGAAAAATCATTTATTATTAAAGCAGATCAAAATATTGCGTGTCCGCATCAATATGGTAAGACAAATGCAGGCGCTGGGAGTGTTGAGTTTTTTATGTTGCGTCATCACCATGTACAGTGTATATGCACAGTGGACGGTGGCGGTGAAATATATTTTTGCGATAAGCCTTCTTAGTCTTCTTGCTTCGCTGGTCATATCGCTTTTTGAAATTTCTCAAAGCACCAAAGCCCTTGAATGGGAACTAAGCGATATGGAAGAACTGGAAAACTCTAATTTTTTTAAAGACTTATGGAGTAATAAAGAGAAGAAAAAAGAGGAATAGCATTACAGGGATCTTATTATTTTAAGAACCCGTTCCCAGCTACCGCCGTTATATACATTGTCTTTCATTCCGTTTGCGAATAAATACTGTTTGGCTATACTGCTTCTTGTACCTGAATCGCAACATACTATCACAGGCCGGTTCATCGATCTTATTCTTTCCGCATTCGCATTGATCCTGTCAACAGGAATATTGATCGCTTCGCGGATATGACCCTGGTCAAACTCCGCGGCAGTACGTACATCAATAATAACAGCGCCTTTGCGCAACGCTTCCTTTACCGGGCCATTTCCTAATCCTAATAAAGACAGAAGCCCCATCCCGGGATTTTTATGCAGTGATTAATTTAGTTTTTCTTTCACCGATCTGCTGACGCCACATAGCATAATACAATCCTTTTTCATCTAATAATGTATCATGATTGCCCGTTTCTACCACATCGCCTTTTTCCAAAACATAAATCCTATCGGCATGCATGATAGTGGAAAGACGATGGGCGATTAGAATAGTGATTTGATTGCCTTGCAATGAAATTTCCCTGATAGTATCAGTGATTTCTTCTTCGGTTAATGAATCCAGTGCGGAAGTGGCTTCATCAAATAATAACAGCTTGGGATTTCTTAATAACGCCCTTGCAATGGATAAACGTTGTTTCTCCCCGCCAGATAATTTTAAGCCACCTTCACCGATCATCGTGTCCAATCCTTTCTCGGCCCTCACCAGCAAATTTTGACAAGCAGCTTTATTTAATGCATCCATCACTTCTTCTTCCGTAGCGGAAGGGTTGACGAATAAAAGATTCTCTTTGATCGTACCACTGAAAAGATTAGTATCCTGTGTTACGAAACCGATCTGGCTACGCAGGTCATCAAAAATAATTTCTGTTTCATCTAAATTATTATACAATATTTTTCCTTCCTGTGGCCGGTACAGGCCTACCAGTAATTTCATTAGTGTTGATTTGCCGCTGCCGCTGGGTCCAACAAAAGCAATGGTCTCTCCGTTCCTGACATCGAAACTTATATTATTGATCGCTTTTTGTGAAGCGGTCTTGTGTTTGAAAGCGACATTTTTGAATGATAATGTTTCGATCTTACCTAAATGTTTCGGATGAAGAGGATCAGATTCCGGTGCTTTTTTCATCAGCGCATCAAAATTATTCAGCGATGCTTCGGCTTCCCTGTAAGACAGCAGGATATTGCCTATTTCCTGCAATGGGCCGAAGATAAAGAAAGAGAATATTTGCATAGTTACGAGCTGACCCGCATCCATGAAGCGTCCGAATATGAGCCACATAAGTATGAACAAAATGACCTGGCGCAAAGTATTGACCATGGTTCCTTGTATAAAACTAATACTGCGGATGCGTTTTACTTTAGTCAGTTCCAACCCAAGTATTTTATATGTATTCTTATTAAGCCGTTCCACTTCCTGTTGGGTAAGTCCTAGACTTTTTACCAATTCGATATTGCGAAGCGATTCAGTAGTAGAGCCCGCAAGCGCAGTGGTCTGCCCAACGATATTTTTTTGAATGATCTTGATCTTTTTACTTAAGCGATTCGTGATGAATGTGAGTAAGAGCATCCCGGCAAGATAAGCGACAGGAACACTCCAGTGTATAAAGATGGCGGCATATACAAAAACAAAGACAACGCCAACCAATACCCCAAAAAGAATATTAATAAAACTGATCATGAATTTTTCTACATCAGACCTCACTTTGGTAAGCACTGAAAGTGTTTCCCCGCTGCGCTGATCTTCAAATTGCTGGTAAGGCAATTTCATCGCATGTTGCAGGCCATCTGTAAAAACTTTGGCTCCGAATTTTTGAATGATAACGTTGAGAAAATAATCCTGGAAATTTTTAGCGATACGGCTGATCATTGCGACAGTGATGGAAGCCGTGAGCAACCACACCACGCCATACATATGGTCTTTTTTTCCGTTTTTGTTGAAAAAATCCATACTTATAAAAAGATAATCATCCCAGGTGTAATGTTTATCCGGCGCCGGCAATATTTGATGTGCGTTGGCCAGGTTGATGAGCTTGCCAAAAATGATCGGATCGAACAGAGAAAAACCGATATTAACAGCGGCCAGGCTAAGTACGAGTGTGACCAGCCATTTATGCGGTTTTAAGTAGTGAAATAGTATCTTCATAACATTGAAAGAGATAAGTGGAAAACTGTGTAACAGATAAACAAAATACAAGTTCGGAAAAAAACAACAACTTAGCAGTGGAACATCAATTTATCCTTAATTTGCCAGCATGCCGAAGGTTCTGATAGATATGTATAAGCTTGGTGGTAATGGCTTTAACGGCCTTTATCATTTTTGCTATCAGTTGGGCTTTCACATGGCTGCGCTTCCGCCTAAGGATATGGACCTATTCATTTACCTGCCAAAAGATAAAGTGGGTTTGTTTGGTGATAATGTGAAATATTTCGTACAACGCAGCCGGGACAAACTTTACCGTTTTGGCACCGGGCAATTTGATGTTTGGCATGTCGCCACCACTATTTCATGGTACCGTCCCTTTAATAATAAAACAAAAAACATCCTGACAGTCCATGACCTCAATTTTATGGAGCAGGACGAATTCAGCGCCGCCAGCCGGAAAAGATATTTGCGATTAACACAACAAAGGGTAGACCGGGCCGATTATCTCACGTTCATCTCTGAATTTGCTCACCAACAGGCATTAAAATATATGAACCTGGGAAATAAACCTTACAGTATTATTTACAATGGCAGTAATATTCCATTAACCAATGCAGTTTGTACCGAACCTTGCTATAAACCAACCCGGCCTTTTTTATTTTCAATAGGGCAACTTCATTCCCGGAAAAATTTTCATGTATTGCCGGCATTGTTGGTAGGTAACGATTACGAGTTAGTTATCGCAGGCATGAAGGACTTTGAATATGTAAATAAGATTTTACAAGAAGCACAACGGTTAGGTGTATCCGACAGGGTAAAATTGACCGGCCCTGTTTCCAACGAAGAGAAATATTGGTATTACCAGCATTGCCATGCTTTTGTTTTTCCCAGCAAAGCCGAGGGTTTTGGGCTACCTGTGCTGGAGGCGATGCATTTTGGCAAACCTGTTTTTTTATCAAAGTTTACAAGCCTTCCTGAAGTTGGCGGAGATGCCGCTTATTATTTTGACAGCTTTGAACCCGAAGCGATGCAGGCTACTTTTGAAAAAGGCATGAACGATTTTATGAATCCCGGTAAAGCTGATGCCGTAAAACAACAGGCTGATAAATTCAATTGGTATCATGCGGCGGAAGAATATTTCGGCATATACCGGCAGCTGCTAAAAAAATAATAATGCAACATCCTTTAGTTTCAGTTGCTCTTTGCACTTACAATTCAGGCGTATATCTCGAACCACTGCTGGAAAGCCTGCTCGCCCAATCCTATAAAAATGTTGAGATCATTTGTTGCGATGATAACAGCAGCGATGGTACACAAACTATTTTACTTTCTTATCAACAAAAATATCCGGGGCTTTTTAAACTTTATTTAAATGAAAAGAATATCGGCTATATAAAAAATTTTGAACAGGCTCTTTCACTTTGTCATGGGGATTTTATTGCTATCGCCGATCATGATGATATATGGAAAAAAGAAAAAATTGAAACCCTAATGACGGGTATCGGTGATGCGATGCTTGTGTATGGCGATTCTATATATATAGACAGTGAAGGAAAGGAAACGGGAAGGCGGCTAACAACAAAGTTTAATTTAACCGACAAGCCAGATCCGCGGTCATTTGCTTTTGCTAATTCAGTTTGGGGACATACCGTTTTATTGAAAAAAGATTTATTAAAAACCGCTTTACCTATACCAGAAAAAATTCCTTATGATATATGGCTGGCCTATGTGGCGGCCAGTATTTCTTATGTACAATACCTGCCAGAGCCGTTAACTTTCTGGCGGCAGCATGAGCAATCTTTTTCGGCAATTCATTATAGCCGAAAAAAGAAAAAGACGGAGACAAGATTTGCTGATTGGGAAAAAAATCTTTACTGGATTAAAGTAATGAAAGATTTCCCCGGGTCCCGCCATCATTCATTTTTAGAAAGATTATATTTTTTATATAAAAGAAAGGGAGATGGCACATTTGTATGGCCGCTCTATTTTTTTCTTTTAAAAAACAGGAAAGTTCTTTTTATAGTTTGGAAACGTTCTTTAACCAGCAGTTTGAATGAATTTAGAAAAATGGCAAGAGGCGTAAAGCAAGATGAAACAACGGTTCAGCGATAGCTAACCTGCCCATCCTTCCCTGTCCAGGCTTCTGTAATTAATTGCTTCCGCTAAATGTTCTGGTCTTATTTCTTCGCTGGCTGCCAGGTCAGCAATAGTCCGGGATACTTTTAATATTCTATCATAAGCACGGGCGGATAAGTTTAATTTTTCCATCGCTTTTTTCAAAAGTGTCTGACCGATGTTATCAATAACGCAAATCTCTTTTAGCATTTTACTGCTCATCTGCGCATTGCAATAAATGCCCGGGTTGTTTTTATACCGCTCCGCTTGTATATCTCTTGCTTTAATGACCCTGTCGCGGATACTGGCGGAATGTTCCTGTGCCTGTGTAGAAGAAAGTTCACTGAAAGCAACAGGCGTTACTTCAACATGCAGGTCAATACGATCTAACAAGGGGCCCGAAATTTTATTCAAATATTTCTGTACGCTGCCCGGCGGACAAGTGCATTCTTTTTCGGGATGATTATAAAATCCGCAGGGACATGGGTTCATAGATGCGATCAGCATAAAGCTGGCCGGAAAATCAACGGCTATCTTTGCTCTCGAGATAGTAACTTTTCTTTCTTCCATCGGCTGGCGCATAACTTCCAATACCGCTCTTTTAAATTCGGGAAGTTCATCGAGAAATAAAACGCCGTTATGCGCTAAAGAAATTTCTCCGGGTTGCGGGTTGCCACCACCACCCACCAGTGCTACATCAGAAACAGTATGATGCGGTGAACGAAAAGGACGTTTGGATATAAGTGTTGAATTACCCGGCAATTTTCCGGCGACGGAATGGATCTTCGTTGTTTCCAGCGCTTCCTGCAAACTCAATGGCGGAAGTATGGTAGGTAATCGTTTTGCCAGCATGGTTTTTCCTGAACCGGGCGGCCCGATTAAAATTGCATTGTGCCCACCAGCCGCCGCAATCTCCAGTGCCCGCTTGATATTTTCCTGTCCTTTTACATCCGTAAAATCAATTTCAAAATCATATTGTGAATGAAAGAATTCTTCCCTTGTATTGACCACCACCGGTTCCAGTCCTTTTTCTTCTTTTTCAAAAAAATCAATCAATTCTTTAATATGCGAAATGCCATAAACTTGCAAACCAGTTACCATGCCTGCTTCTTTCGCATTTTCTATTGGTACGATCAAACCTTTGAAACCTTCTTTTTTTGCCTGTATGGCAATTGGCAATGCACCTTTGATCGGACGTACATTTCCATCAAGGCTTAACTCTCCCATGATAATATATCCGCCAATGGCTTCTTTATTTTCAATTTGTTCCGTTGCCGCCAGTAAACCCACGGCGATAGGAAGATCGAAAGCCGTCCCGCTTTTTTTAATATCAGCTGGGGCGAGGTTGACTACCACTTTAGTGCGTGGCATCATAAAGCCATTTGTTTTGATAGTACTTTCTACCCGGTGCAGGCTTTCTTTGACAGCACTATCCGGCAGTCCAACAATAGTGGGATCTTTCCCCGTTGTCATCCAGTTTACTTCGATAATAATAGTAATAGCTTCCACGCCATATACGGCGCTGCCATGAATTTTTACCAGCATAATCTTAATAGAATAGAAAAATAAATATCACCGTGGGGGAAATGGTGATAACGATCTTTATTGAAGCGTCCTTTGTTCTATCTTTTGTTTAATTTTTTTTGAAACTATAAACCTCAGATGCATTTGACGCATTTGTGAGGGTAAGTGAATTACCGTTCAGGCTGATATAATATACCAGGTAAAACATTTTCTTCGTATCAGGGTTTTTATTATTCATCTGCAGCTGGCCGTCTGCCACTTTCCATGTGCCTGTTGTATATCCTTTCGCATTAAAGCTCCAATACAAACTCATATCCTTATTTAGATTAAGTTTACCATCGTTCATCACCCAATTTCCAGTAAGGTCGGCTGCTGTTATATCTTGCTGGCTTGTGGGAATAACTTCTTTTTTATCGTTATTATTATTCACATAATTCGTACCGTTATTAGGATCTATAGGAGCCGGATCGTTCTTTTCTTCTTTAACCGGTGCCGGATCATCCTCCTTTTGTTCTTCTTTTTTTTCTTGCTTCTTTTTGTTATTATACTCAACAAATACTAATAAATCATTTAAATCAAAAGGGCGGTCGTATTTTTTTGAAAGAACGTCGGCTATGTCTTCAGCTTCTGTCGCGGATCTTTCTTCAAGGTGTTCTGCCATGGCCATAAACTTCTCTATTTCTTTTTCGAGTTTCTTGCTCTTTTCCTGCTGGTCGATATCAGCTTTCGCTAAAGAAACAAACCGGCTAAGAAACTCTTCTGTTTTTTCCTCCTGATCATTTAAATTGGCTAAAGTTCTTTTCAGCATAGAAACAAATCCTTCATCAATATCGTCACTTCTTTTCAAAATATTTTCAATGTCTACTTTCAATTTATTTGATTCCCTGAATAATTCGTTTTTAAACTCCTTGACTACAGGCCCTATTGCTTCAATCCCTTTTTCCTCGACTGTAGTTTTGATTTTTTCCTCGTACTCAGTGGAAATAGATCCAGTCAGCTTATAGTTAATATTGCTGCTGGAAACAAAAGAGCGCCATGCATTTACCGTTGCTTTTTCTACTTCCGCTTCCGAAGCGCTTGATTTTTTATTAAACCCCAGGAAGTAAATAGCCGTAGCTCCCAGTACGGTTGTTATTACCGGGATCAATATCTTATTCAGTACAGTTGAAACGTGTTTAACGGGTTCAGCCATGACGGGGATAATTTTAAAAGGCCAAATTACACCTTTTGAGAAAAATTTCTAAAAACAGTATGGGGTTTCTTATATAATACTTTCTTAAAATAGGTAGTTGGAATGCTTTCACCCATTTATCCTTATAATTAAACATTAAAACCGGGCTCAATAAGTCAATTTTGTCGCACTGAAGACATTGAATGGAGAACTGGTAAAAGTCATAGTAAATGAATTATCTGCAACATTTGATAAGTTATATGTGAATGCCTGGCCAGCACCCCAATACCGCTCATAGTGAAGGGTTAGTTGGTTGTTACCGAACTCCCATCGTCCATGCGTACTATCGCCGGAAGCGAAATAATAATACATCCTTCCATCTTCGTACTGGTATAATGTGCCAACTTTGTTAGCGCCATCACTTGTCTGCCATTTGCCCACTAATTTTTTCCAGCCATCCGTCGTTGTGGAACCGCTGTTTCCTGCATTCGTACCGGTGTTGGTATTCACATTTGTTGTTGCCGTAGTCGACTGGTACATTTTCAAATCTGCCCAGGAAAAATTATAGCTGTATTTGGATGTAAGCGCAGTGCAGAGTTCGCCTATTTCGTTGGCGAATTTTTCGTCTAACTCCTTCACATCTTTTTGAAACCGCGATACCTCTTCATTCTGTTTCGTCGTTTTTTCCTGCGGGTCAGTTGCTGATCCGGTTAACCGCTCATATTTATCCAAATGTTTCCTGTATTTTTTTTCCCATTGTTGTTTACTGTCCAGCCGTCTTTCTAAAAAAGAAGCGAAGGAAGGATCGAGGGTTCCTGTTTCTAATAATTTCTTTATATCATTATTAAAACGTTCCAATTCACTTAGCGTGTTGTTTTTATAGTTTTCAAAACCGGCCTCGGTATAATTACTGGCGTAAATTTTCCAATTGCCCCAAAAATTATTTTCATAATTCACATACGATTTCCAGGCATTGATCGTGTTTTCTTTTGTCACCAGCATGCTTTCCGCTGATGAGCCGCCGCCGCTTTTGTGAAAGCCAAGAAAATAAATAATGGCAGCGCCAAGTACCGTAGTTATAACGCCGGTAGCAATATTTCTTATCATCACAGTGTTAGAACCGCCATGCGAAGGAGGTGGAGGAGGACCCTGGGCCATATCTTTATTTAAGAAAATTAAGTTACGATATTATCGGAAAAGATAGCCCTGTCATTTTATATTTTCAACAATTATCTCCGTTAATAAGGATGTATTCGGATCAGGAATGATGCGTGTCATTTTTTCCGCAGCTGAAAAAGAAAAAGTCTCTGTTCGTTTGCTGATCCTAAGTGTTTCCGCCTGCATTTTCCCCGAAGCGGATTTCCACGCTATATCAAGTGGAAACCGGAAAATATTTTCCTGCAATTGTGTTACTATCAACATGATCGCTTTATCCGGTTCGGAATATCTCCATTTTATATTGATAGAAGGGTTGTCAATAAAATATAACCATTGTTGAAAAAAATCAGACAGGTCTTTTCCGGACACTTTTTCAAATACATTTTCAAGGTCATGGGTGTCCGCATTTTTCCCTGCGAAAGTCGCATAATATTCTTTTATGCTTTGGTGAAAAACGGAATCGCCTAGCTGGCGGCGGAGCATGTGTAATATCCAGCTTCCTTTTTCATAACTGTTGTTATTAAGCAACAACATATACGAAGAAATCGAGTCGACAACAGGATGCTTATAAATTTTTCCAAAACCAAGGACTTTGAACCTGTCTTTTTTCATTTCATTGTTAAGACTGTCAGTCCCGTATTTGGATTCGATATAAATATGGGCGAGGTAAGTGGCGAACCCTTCGCTAAGCCAGAGATGGGAAAAATTTTTTTCCGTAGCCATATCACCAAACCATTGATGGACTATTTCATGCGCCATTAACCGTTCCTGTGATTGCGTTCCGTCCACGGAATTTTCAGCATAAAAAATAGCGCCTGCATTTTCCATACCACCGAAAATTGTTTTGGACTGTACGTTCGCTAATTTTTTATAAGGATAAGGGCCGATATAATTAATAAAGAAAGAAAGGATGCCCGCTGCTGGTGCATAGTCTTTAAAGCCATCATTTTTATTTTGTTCAAATACCCAGCTGCTGACGGGTATATTGTTTACAGTATCTTTTTGATCTACGGCGAAATCTGCGACGCCAATGGCCATTACTTTTGTTGGTAAAGGCACATCTTCTTTCCATTGTGTGAGCTTTTTATTGCCTGGCAACTCTTTTTCTTCTTGTAAAATGCCATTGGCAACTACTTTATAATGTGACGGCGCAGTTATAAAAAATTCAACACTTGCTTTGTCACCAGGATCATCATTACACGGTATCCAGTTATGGGCACGATCTGGCCAGTTATCTGAAAAAAAAGTTCGTTTGCCGAATTTGTTCTTGGAGATAATTAAACCATCTCCGGGGATGCCATCATAATAAATCAAATAAGTCCTGGTGTCGCCTGCTTTTATTTTCCTGCTTGGAATGATATTGAATTTATCATTTGAAAAATAAACGGAGGCCATGTAATACTTGTCTTCATTCATAAGCATCGCATGCAGGCCAAATTCATTTACCGCACTCTGCGATTTGATGCCAAGCGCAAACGTATCAATATCCTGAAGAAATTTTATAGTAATCGAAGCTTTGCCTTTTATAGTGTCTGATTTATCAGAAAGTTCTAATTCGTATTTATAATGTAACACATCAATCTTTCTTTGTGCATACATCGAAAGACAAAAGCTGCAAAAAATAATCCCCAAAATAAAATGTGACTTCATTTATCCTGATTAATCGTACTTTATAGTTTTTCCAGCATATCCACCACTTTTTCCCTTTTCAGGATGACATAACCGATCCGATCGTTGCTAATGCCTTCTTTTAATTGATAGCTGAATTGCAGTTGTTCATCTTCAACATTTGTTTCAAAATACCGGAAAGATATATTGGGGAACGTTTTTAGCTCATCCCCAATCTCATACAGGTGGGTGGAAAGTATAAAAAGGGAGTTTTTAATTTTGATAAGCCCTTTAATTACGGTCAGCGAGCATTTCATCGCATCCTGCACATTGGTGCCTTTAAATAGTTCATCAATCAGCACCAGCCATTTTTTGCCATTATTTATTTTTTCTATCGTGTTTTTTATTCGTTGCACTTCATTAAAGAAGAAACTTTCTCCTTTGGCGATATTGTCTACAACGTTAATATTACTTAACAATCCATCAAATAAAGTGAGTTTCATATTGGTCGCGGGTACGCCCATGCCGATATGAGCAAGAAAGACAGCAGAACCCACTGATTTGATCAGCGTACTTTTTCCCGCCATATTCGCTCCTGTGAGAAAAAGAAAATTATGTTCCGGGTTCATCAGCAGGTCATACGGCACCGGTTTTGGTATTAGTATATGATAAAGGCCTTTCGCTTCCACCATCGGCTTATCCTGTTGGATAAATTCAGGGAAAGAAAGATTAAAAGTTTTTACCGCCACCGCCATCGAATACCATGCATCCAGCCGGCTGAAAATATCGATCAGTTCCAGCGTGTTGGTTTTATAGCGGCCATGTAAATAATAAGCGTAATATAGATTTTGCCGTACAGAAAATTTTTCTCCCTTTTCAGTTTCTGAAAGCTGCTGTAAGGGTGGTTGCTTTAATACCTGGATGATCCTGTCTATATAAATTTTAATAGCAGGTGGCAGATCAAGGCCTTCAAACAGCGATGCGATGTTTTTTATTCCCCTGAAAAAATCGGCGAAATGCGTCATGGAATATTTCACCATGGAATAGTCCGGATCATGCAGCCATTTATATAAAATACTGTTGAAGCTATTCGGATTTTCGCTTATCGGGTCAAGCGCATAATCCAGGAACTTGTCCATCATCAGTATAGTGCCATTGGTAATATCCGTCGGCCAGTCCTTCACATGCTCCATCAATGTGCGGATAACTTTTTGCGTACCGATAATTTTTTTAAGGTCGCCATGCGGCTCTGTAAAAAATTTCTTTAGCCATTCCTTGCCGCCACTGGTGCGGGTAAAATTCAATTTATGAAAAATAGAAAACTCCTCTTCCTGGTGAAAGATGGAGATATCGTTAAATGATATATTGTCTATCTGCATATTTGATAGCGGGTGGCGAATGGTAAGTGGCTAGAGGGAATACAATCTTTTTTATCATCACCCAAGAGCCTTACCTGTTAAATTTAAGTCTTTCGCCTCTATTTGATTCATCCCAATGCCCATTTCCATAAACTAAATTACCGTTTACAAATGTATGCGAGATCATTGCCGGAAATTCAAAGTTTTCCAGCGGGCTCCAGCCGCATTTATATAAAATAGAACCTTTTGACACTTTCGTTGTAGCATGGAGATCAGCAATGACAAGGTCAGCGTAATACCCTTCCCGGATATAGCCTCTTTCTTTTATTTGAAAACAATCAGCTACCGCATGGCTCATCTTTTCAACAATTTTTTCCAAAGGAATTCTCCCTTGTTTATAATAGTATAGCATTAATAATAATGGATGCTGCACCAAAGGCAAACCGGCGTGAGCCAGCTCATAAGGACTTTTATCCCCCTTCTCCACTTGTGGAGAAAGGTTGGGGTTGAGGTGTTTTTCTTCCCACGTATGCGGCGCATGATCGGTGGCGATCACATCCAGCCTGTCATCAAGCAATGCTTTCCATAAAGCTTCTTTATTATGCGGGGCTTTGATGGCGGGATTGCATTTAATAAGATTTCCCAGCTGGTCATATTCATCACTGGTAAAATGTAAATGATGTACGCAAACTTCCGCTGTGATGCGCTTGTCTTTTAGCGGCAGCATATTGGAGAAAAGCTGTAATTCTTTTTCGGTACTGATATGCAGGATATGTAACCGTGAGTCATATTTTTTTGCCAATTGAATAGCATAAAAAGAAGATTCAAAACAAGCTTCTTCATTTCTTATTAATGGATGGTCCTTTGCGGTCAGTGTTCTGCCTTCGGCTTTTGCTTTGGCCAGGTTGTCCCTGATGATTTTTTCACTTTCACAATGCGTAGCGATCAGTATTTCGCTTTCACTAAAAACTTTTTCAAGCGTCAATGGATTATCCACTAATAAATTTCCAGTAGAAGAGCCCATAAATATTTTGATACCGCAGATATCTTCTTTATGGGCATTTGCCTTCAATGCTTCGGCAGCATTTTCATTGGAAGTGCCAATATAAAAAGAATAATTCGCCAAGGAAGTGTTCCGGGCTATTTCATATTTCTGCTCTAACAATTCCAATGTAAAAGCAGGAGGAACTGTATTCGGCATTTCCATAAAACTGGTGACACCGCCTGCCACCGCCGCTTTTGATTCCGTGTAAATAGTAGCTTTATGTGTCAACCCCGGTTCACGAAAATGTACCTGGTCATCAATACAACCCGGCAGCAAATATTTTCCTTCGCCATTGATCTCTGAGTAATTCGTGTCCTTTAGTGTAATTCGTGTTCCAATCTTTTCTATTCTTCCATTTCTTAGCAATACATCAGCGGATTTAATCTGTCCTTCATTGACGACTTGTATATTCTTTATCAGGTATATTTGCATAATTTGTTGGCTATTATCCTAAAAACGACCTATGCAATTTAAAAAAACCCTTGTAAGACTGCTTGTATTTCTTTTTCCCGTGGTGGCATCTTCTCAGACCACCTTTTTACCACAAGGCGATAAGCAAAATATTTTATTGGAAAGGCTGGAGATAAAAGCACAAACAGACTCCATATTGAATTTTTCCAAAACAAGACCTTTTAGCCGGGCATATGTGGTAAATGGAGCCAACAATTATAGTAAATTTCTTAGTGGCATCAGCACTACCACTGAAATGCATGGGGAGAAAAAAAGTATAAGAGCAGCGTTGTTGCGTAATCTCTCGAAAACTGATCTTTATAATCTTCGTAGGCTTTATTTAAATAACCTGGAATGGATTGCACCAGACCAAAGGGAACAATACAAAAGCAAAAAAGCCATTCTAAAAAATTTTTACAAAACACCTGCCAACTTATACGAAGCACATGTAAAAGACTTTGACCTTATCATCAACCCGGTCATACAATATGTTGTTTCCAAAGAAAAAGGCAATGATCAGAATTTATTTTTAAATACAAGAGGGTTGACGTTGCGTGGCAGGATCGCTAATAAGATCGGCTTTGCTATGTATATGACGGATAACCAGGAAAGAGACCCGCTGTATGTTCAGCAATGGATCAACGATCGTAAAGCTACGCCCGGAGAAGGCTTTTATAAAGATTTTAAAAGCGCCGGCGGGGTTGATTACTTTGACGCAAGAGGATATTTTACTTTTAATGTCACTAAATACATTGATGTAGCTTTTGGCTATGATAAAAATTTTATCGGCAATGGTTACCGTAGTTTATTCCTGAGTGATTTTGGCAACAGCAACTTGTTTTTAAAATTGAATACCCGCATCTGGAAATTCAATTACCAGAATCTTTTCATGGAATTACACAATGCAGACAGGCGGGTAGGAGATAAATTGATTGGAAAGAAATACGCCGCCATGCACCATCTCGATATCAATATCACCAAATGGTTGAATATCGGTTTGTTTGAGGGCATTATATTCGGCAGGCAAAACCGGTTTGATTTTGGTTATCTCAATCCTGTTATTTTTTACCGTTCTATTGAGCAGCAAAACGGAAGTTTTGATAATGCCGTCATCGGTTTCGATGCAAAGGCTAACGTGGCTAAGAAGTTCCAGTTCTATGGTCAATTATTATTAGATGAGTTCAACCTCTCACAAATAAAAGCAGGTAATGGCTGGTGGGCGAATAAATTCGGTATTCAACTTGGCGCAAAATACATTGATGCATTTGGTATCAAAAATCTTGACCTGCAATTTGAACACAACCGTGTTCGCCCTTTCACGTATTCGCATAATGATTCTGTTGCTAACTATACGCATTACAATCAACCACTGGCGCACCCGCTTATGGCCAACTTCAAGGAGTTTATTGGTATTGCACGTTATCAGCCGGCGCCAAAATGGCTGGTGCAAGCGAAAGCAATTTATTACCAGCAGGGTCGTGATTCAAGCAGCGTCAGCTATGGCAGCAACATTTTTTTACCCAACTCCTACCGCAACATGGATTATGGATTTGACATCGGCTCCGGGTGGAAAACAAATGTGATGTATGCTTCGTTGCTCGTGTCATATGAATTAAGAGAAAATTTATTCCTTGAATTATTCGGCGTTCACCGAAAACAGGAAACAAAGACAGCGCCGATTACTTCTACGAATACAACTATTCTTTCATTGGGCGTGAGGTGGAATATGCACAGGAGGGAGTTCGATTTCTAAAACCCAAAACCCCTAAAGGGGCTTGCCAACACACATAACCTCATAGTTGAATAGTTACGTTATTCGTATAGGGTTATTAAAAAAAGAATAATTACAAGGAAAGAAGTTCTCGACCTAAGTTCCCCTTTAGGGGACAGGGGTTATCCCTCAATATGAATACTAAACACCACCATCCTCGAATTAATCTTATCAAACACGTTAGAGTATTTCAAATTTTCATCGCGGCTGTGAATGTTAGAGAGCCCATTACTCACTTTTATTTCAGGAGATAAAATAAAACTTTTGAAAAACAAATTGAAGCCAAGACCCAATTCAAAGCCATAATCATATTTATTGATCTTAACAAGATCTTCCGCTCTTTTCGCCCTGGCATTACTCGCCATATCAATATCACCTTTGATACCGGTCATCATGTACACACGAAAATTATTGATGCGGTCAGACTGTAATTTTATTTGTATGGGAAATGAAACCGTAACAGATTCTACCGTCTTTGTTACATCTTTAGAATCACCGTCGGGATATTTTAATTTATAAAAGATGCTGCGTTCAAAGAACATCAGTTGCGGGTTAAACCGTAATTGAAAACGATCTGATATTCTCGCCGATGCCAAAAGGCCTAAATTAAAACCACCGGAATTAAGCGGTTCCGCCACGAATACACTGTCGTATTGCAAAAAACGGGGGTCCATTTGTGTTTGAAAACGGGCCGAATTGTAGCCAATCGTAATACCGAAATAATAAGGCTTTAAATCATGGTCATACAAATTCATTTCACGCTGCTGCGCTACAACTGTTTGACTCATGAAAATAAAACCAAAGATGAAAAATAATCCAGGTATCAGTGTACGGGTTTTCTGCCGGTGTAAATGCAACATATTCCTAAGCTTAGCGATTTATAGCGGGTATCAACGTAACCAACTTTGTTTAAAATATCAACAAAACCATCCCGGTGGGGAAACGCATTCGCCGATTCACATAAATATTGATAAGCTTCCTTATTTTGTTTGAACCAGCGTGCCATTTGCGGGGCTACAATTCCCAAATACAGGTTATGTAAACTCCGGACCGGTTGCCGCGGTTTTGAAAATTCAAGGATCACCAATTGACCACCGGGCTTCAACACCCGCAATATTTCAGCCAATCCTTTTTCCAGGTTTTCAAAATTCCGCACACCGAACGCCACCATCCCGGCATCAAACGAATTCGCCTCAAAATTTATTGTCTCTGAATCACCGCTTTGTAAGTGGATTTTATCCCCAAGTCCTTCTTTCTCAATCTTCTTTTTACCGGCTTCCAGCATTTGCGTGGATATATCAATGCCTGTGACAAAATCAGGATTTAACAATTTACACGCCATAATCGCCATATCACCCGTTCCCGTCGCCACGTCCAGTATTTTTTTCGGATCGTCTTTCAACGTCCGGATCGCTTTTTTGCGCCAGCTTACATCGATCCTCGCAGACAAAAACCGGTTCATAAAATCATAGCGTCCGGCAATGCGGTCAAACATTTCGGCCACTTGTTCTTTCTTGCTTTTTTCAGAATCCTTGTAAGGAATAATATGATCGTGCGGTAACGGTTCAGGCATGGCCTGCAAAGGTAAGAAAGGTTTCAGTTGAGAAAGCAGGCAATTGGCAATGGACAATAAGCAATATGCAATCGAAGATGCCGATGGATAATAATCAGTAATTAATAATGAACAATTTTATTTACCCGGCTTCAGTACTACTATCATCGCCTGTTGCGTCGCACTCTTGTGCTGCATGAATTCTACTCAGCATTATGGCAGCACCCCGATGAATATCGGCGGTACTTCCTGTTCGCTATTCAGCATTTGCGAAGGCTATTATTCTCAGGAATATTCATTCATGTGAAATGATAATGATGAATGGATGATATAAAGAATAATATCACCCCTTCGGGGTTCGCCTCGTTGTTTTGTGTTTGCATTCTATATTAATACTATCCCTTCGGGATTATTTTAACCCCTGAAAAGGTGATATTACTATAGATAAACAATTTTCGAAAATATTTCAAACCCTGAAGGGGTGGTATTAATATAAGTAACAAGGGTTGAAAATATTCAAACCCCGGGGAGGTGGCATTAAATAGCCCATGGTTTCAACCATGGGTAAAAAGAGTAATAATTTTTCCCATAACCATTTTAATGGTTTGAATGAACGCTCTTTGACGCAAAAAGTGTCCTGATTTTAGATGGGTCGTTCCCCGCCCCCGCAAGCGGGGTAAACTATGACAAGGAAAGGAACTATTGTACTGAATCTTCTTACTAATTGAAATCACAAAGCAGTCATACTTTTCCTTGTCACCCCGAGGCACGAGGGGCCTGCCTTAAGATGGCTCGAATAACTCTTTGCGTCTTCGTGTGAAATAAAAATTGGAAATAATAATTAAACATCGCAAATGCTGAATAGAATTACTACAGTACAAGTGTGCGACGCAAGGGACGATGATAGTAGCACTATTGTTGGGCAATTAATAAAAAGTAATGAAAGAAAACTGTTACCTCACTTTCAGCATCGGACGTACTTGTTGCACCGGGCCATTTTGCAATCTTGCATAATAAACGCCGGGCGGTAAACCACCACTGTCGAATGTAGTCGTGTACTCTCCGGGCTGACGAACATCCTGGTCAACCAGTGTTCTTATCACACGGCCGAGCATATCGATCACCTGCACGAGTGTATGATTGCCTTTTGTTTTATATTTAATCGTCGTGCTTTCTGTAAATGGATTGGGATAGTTAACGATCAGTTGATCACCGGCGGTTTGATTGGGATCGTTGATCGATGTGCCTTTGCACGATGCATCATTGATAATATTGAGGCTTTGAAAATTCTGGAATAAAATAGTTTGCAAAGTCGCCGGTGGAACACAAAACCATTTTTCTAAAACAGAAGCATAGATACTCCTGAAATCATACTGAAAAGGAATATTGTCATTAACCGAAGCACCGGCAGGAATGGCAGGATTTGTTCCGGTAACACCAGGTATCGCCTGTTTACCAAAAATAAACATCGGCGCCGCCGCTCCATGATCGGTACCCTGGCTGGAATTGGATTTGATACGTCTTCCAAATTCAGAAAACGTTAAGCCCATCACCCTGTCCTGTACGCCGAGGAACTGGCAATCGTCAACGAACGCTTTTACCGCATCTGATAATTCTTTTAAAAGACTTGCATGGTTGCCAACCGATGTATCCGCTGCATCCGTTTGCGCAGAGTGTGTATCAAACCCACCCATGCCCACCATGTATATTCTTGTTTTCAATCCACCTTTTACCAGTCGTGCAACAATCTTTAATTGATCAGCTAATGAGTTGTTCGCCGGGTAAGCTCCTTGCTGCGGTACTTGTGTAGCAGCAGCGACGATGCGCTGGGCAAATGCATTGGTCTGTTTGGAAATCGTTCTTATATAGGTCAATTCTTTCCCCATGGGATTGTTAGGCGCCGGGTCGAGTACATTATTAATAAGATTATAAAAACTCGTTGGGTTTGTAATACTCATGCCCATGTTGATAGCAGGGCCCTGTAATGTTAATGATGCGACGGAACCAATTTGTATCGCAAGAGGATCGGTCATCGTACTATTAGGATAACCTTCCGGGAAGTTGGGATATTCCGTATTTAAATAACGGCCCGCCCAACCGGTATTTACTACTTCCGTACTTGATGATCCGCTCATCCATATATCCGTTGCACGGAAATGCGAAAAGTTAGGCGAAGGATAACCAACGGCCTGCACGATATTTAATTTTCCTTCATTATATAAAGTACGCATGCCCGTCATCGCGGGGTGTAACCCCGTTTGTGAATAACCGTTTAAGGTCAGAATTTTATTTTGCGCAACGGCTACATTCGTTCTTGCATTATAATAATCATTGTAAGTTGAAATAGGGATCACCATATTTAATCCATCATTACCACCGCTGAGCTGCACGATGACCAATACATGGTCTGTATCAATAACGGGGTTCAATAACGCCTGCATCAATGGTGAATTACCATTGAACGCTTTCACAGAATAACCATCTACTATCGCCGGGATGATTGCGGCGACAGGGATTGTATTTCTTAAAAATTCTCTTCTTCTCATAATAACAGGTTTGAGCTTTGAGCTACGAATTACGAGTAAAGCCATACGGCCTATAGCCCGCAACTACTAACTCACAACTGGTTTTCACGATAATTGGTATTCGGATAAATTCATTAAATATTGGTACAAACTTTTCAACCGGTTTGCGATGATTGCCGCATTCGACATATTAGACGGATCGGCGAGATAACCATTCCATGCATTTGTCCAGTAATAATCCTGCGTCTGTCCGCTGAGTAATATGGATTGTTTGATGTTTTGTTTCGCCGTATCAGAAAGGGGTACACGATAGATTACCGCCAGGGCATCATTCAGCAATATATTCGGATCGCCGGGATTAGAAAAAGTTTGGGTAAATGCAATCGTATCGATCATGATCTTTTTATTATTACGGGTGTAACCGTTCCATGTCATGATATCTGTAAACTGGTTTCGTTTTGGAAGCGTATCATGATTGATCCATATTTCATGAAAGGCGGGTTCCTGGTAATAAGCCGGCCATCCTGATACGTTGGGCGGATCACCGATATCCTGTCCCATTACGAACATCCAGTTACGGATGTAGTTCCACATATTATATGAATCTACATACTCTGTCGCCACAGGAGGAAATGTTACACCAAATTCCCGCATGCAACCGATCACCTGGTCAGCAGGGCTTTTTATTAAACAACCCTGGTTGAGCACATCAAAAAAATGTTCGCTTTTGAAGAGTGCGGCCAATACAGGCTTGATATCATAATTATTAGTACGGAAAATAACAGCCAGCGGTTCTATCACATTTGTTTCGGCCGCAGCGTCTAATGTATAATACACGAACCAGCGATAAATAGAACGACAGATATATTTCGATACTTCATCTTTTGCAAACAACATCGTAATAAGAGCATCTGTTTCCAATGCACCATTCGCACCGCTCTGCCCGGCAATAGTGGCGCCACCGAAATAAGAAGAGAATTGTTTGCTGTTTATATCGTGCTTGGTAGCATCAAACAATACCTGCCCGTTAGTTGTGTTAATGCGCCAGCCGGTGAGTATCCTGGCCACTTTTCTTACATCATCTTCCGTGTAAGCAACAGTTGGCCCTTTGCCGAGTGTAAATAATTCGAGCAACTCACGGGCATAATTTTCATCCGGCGCTGAAGCTGAATTGAGATAACCGTTCAGGTAAATCAGCATACCGGGATCTATGGTAACGTTTTTTACTAATGCTTTGAAATTACCTAAACAGCCGTTGCGTAAAAGATCATTATGCTTGTATACAAAATGCGAAAGGCCAATCGTGTTTGTTTCGGTACCGAAATGATCGGCCCAGAATAAAGTCAGTTTTTCACGGATGCTCCTGTCCTGGTTTAGCAATACACCAGCCCACCATCTTTTAAAAGATACGCGACGTGCATTATTTATATCAGGATTGATGCTAAGATCATTGATCCATGTAGCCCCGGCAGGAATATTAGGATCGGGGTCATCTGTATTATAATCGTTGAGTGGTGGTGAAGGTAATGCCGCTGTTGGTGTCAGTAATTCATTTACCGCCTGGTCGAGTGTACGGGCAGCGAAATAATCAATATCGGCTTTGCGGCTGCCGAACATAGTACGCTTCAGCAAATGCTGTACTTCGTTCCTTGTCCACGGCCCTGCATAAGGATTGAGACCGGACTGGGTGCGGAAGTTTTGCGCTGGTGTTACAGAAGATTTTTTCCGGGTGCTGGTGGCTGTGAGAAAATCACGTCTGTCCATATTGTTTTGGTTTTTCCCGCTGAAGCAGGATGGTTTTCCTGTGATATTAGTTTTATCAAAAAGTTTAAGAGAGATAACAAATATCAAGCCCCGGACGGAAACCGGGGGAAAATTCATAACGAAAAAGTAGTTATCCGAAGTATAAGTGTGGTGGGTTTTATTAAGCGGACTGTGGTGTTTCCTAGTTTAGTAATTTTAAGCCTTACAACTATACGACCAACACATTCTATATATGCCAGCTTCAAAAGACTTTAGTGAATATTACAAGACCATCACCAATACAGAGCTTTTGGATATTCTTGAAAACGCAGATGATTATCAACCTGAAGCCATTCATTCAGCTAACGAAGAATTTGCCAACCGAAAACTCTCTGACAATGAAATCAATGAAGTAAAAGAAACACTGACTGCCACGAAAATTCGAAAAGAAAAACAAAGGCAGAAAGGGAAAGAAATAGAAGAAAAAATAAAAAACGCAGGTAATAATGTACTTGAAAGCCTGAACCCTATTCAATCAGGTATACCCTCCACTGAAAAAATCATTCGGTTTATTATCGCAATTTTTGGAATACTATTCCTATTCTGGTTGCTAAAAGATTTTGGTATGTACAGGGCTATGTTACAAGATTTCAATCAATATCCATTCACTACTTCTTTGCTTTTCCTTCCAATAGTAATCTTACCGATCGCATTAATTCTTTTTTGGAAAAGAAAAAACATTGGATGGCATTTGCTCACAATTTTTATGCTATATACAACTGTTGGGATTTTATGGATGTTGCTTCAATTTTTTTTACGAAAAAATTCCGGAAATTATTTTTTTGATAGCTTTTTTCCCCAAACCACAAACACTTCACTTGGTTATTCAACTTATCTTCTTCAGTGGTTCCATCTATTCAATTTGTAAAAAAGATGTAAGGGATGTGTTTTTTGTAAGCGAAAATAAAATGATGGCAACTTTAATTATCACAGGATTATTTTCATTTTTGTCCATCCTCATTATTTCTTAAAAAAGAATAGCTTTATTAATATTATTCGCATCCAAGAAAAATAAAATGAATTTTGAAAAATACCTAGATAAATTTCGGAAAGCTGCAGGTGAACTTGATATAAAGCTCCTGCATAAAAAAAATATTGAAGTTGCAGTCGGCGTGGTTTTAAACTCTGTCTTTTTGAAACTTTATAAAAAGTCGTGGACAAGTTCTTCACAAGATCCATTAAATGCTGAATCACGCATCTTCTTTTCTACCTGGGTAAATGACGCCTCTTTAGAAGAACAAAAAATATTTTATAATATACATGCATTGAAACTCAGGAAGCTAAATGGTTATTCTATACAAAGCAGGAAATTCGCGGATGATTTTCGAAACAGTTTTAAAGAATTTGAACATAATTGGAAAAACTTAAGCACAAAATTTGGCCCGCTAACATTATTCGAAGGTTGGATAAAAATAAACCCGGAAAACTTTCAGAAAGAAATATTGAAACTTGTAAATAATTTCTTAGAAATAGATCAGCTGATTGACAACACCCTTTTTAAATTCAAGAAATAAGCCGATTATAGATAAACTTGGTCCGCTGAAACGTTACTACAATAAACTCTACGCTACCATCGCCTGCCTGTTGTATTTATTTCTGTATTCGATAGGCGTTAGCCCGGTAATTTTTTTAAAAATAGTACGAAACGCTTTTGTATCTGTATAGCCTACATCAAACATTACCTCGTTAATATTCTTCCGGCTGGTTTCGAAACTTCTTTTAGCGGCTTCCATTTTTACACGCTGCATATATTCCACCACCGTATTATTGGTGGCTTTCTTAAATCTTCTTTCAAAACTTCTTCTGCCAATAGAAAATTTATCAGCGAGTTGATCTACTGTAATCTTATCAGAAAAATTCTTTTCTATAAAATCCTGCGCTTTGCGAATGGCTTCGTCTTCATGCTCACGCTGTCCCTGGAATATAACGAATGCATTCTGGCTTGTACGGTCTATTTCGATAGCGAAATATTTCGCAATCCTGATAGCGGTAGAGCGGTCTGTATATTTTTCTACTAAATATAAAAGCAGGTTCCAGTAAGAATTAGCGCCACCGCTTGTGTACAGCCCATGCGCTTCGGTGATAATGCTTCCATCCACTAACTCTACATCTGGGAACATGCTCCTGAATTCATTGGCGGAGTTCCAGTGCGTAGAACATTTTTTTCCATCCAGCAACCCTGTTGATGCCAGTAAAAAAGCGCCGATACAAAGTGATGCCACTTCCGCCCCGTTCTTATATTGCTCCACGATCCAGGGAATTAAATTTTTATTTAACGCCAATGCATTTTTAATATCCCCGCTGATGGCTGGTATAAAAATGAGATCCGTTTTTTTCACATCCTTTAATAATGCATCCGCATGAACAGAGAATAAACTTTTTTCCAGTTTCACTTCTTTTTTCATCGCTACTAATTGCACTGTGAATAACGGCCGCTTTCCATCCTCTTCTAAAAATTGGTTGACTGCGGTGAATGCATAGCGTGGATCAGCGACGGCTTCTATTACGGCTGTCTCGGGAATAAGTATGGAAATATGTTTCATATAATTATTTCGTTTCGCTGAATAAAGATAAGGAAAGCCGCTGTCGCAATCAACCCTCCAGATTGTCGTTTTTACCGACCTTCATTTCTTTTTAATGACTGTAGGTTTGTGGTGTTGAAGAGAAAAAAAACTAAAAAAAATAAGCAGCAACAATGACACAGATTAATTCCTACTTAACATTCAATGGCAACTGCCGCGAAGCAATGACGTTTTATAAAGAATGCCTTGGTGGAGAATTAACCCTGCAAACAATCGGCGAATCGCCATTATCTGATAAGATGCCCGCCAAAATGAAGAAAAGCATTTTGCATGCTATGCTTATCAATAAAAAAATAATATTGATGGGCTCAGATATGATAAGCGATAAGGGTTTCACAAAAGGCAACAGCATTTCCCTGATGCTTAACTGCAGCAGTGAAAAAGAGATCAGGAATTTTTATAAAAAATTATCTGACGGAGGCGACGCCACTCACCCCCTGGAAAATTCATTCTGGGGCGCCTTGTTCGGAGACCTCACAGATAAATTCGGCAATCAATGGTTACTTCATTTCGCTAAAAAACAAAAAATATAATATTTATGAAAAAAAGCACAACTATCCTTTATTGGATTTTTACTATCCTGTTCGCCGGGTTCATGATCTTCTCGGCGGTACCGAATATGCTCACGTCGAAAGATTCGGTGGAACTGATACATACTGCACTCGGTTACCCTGTTTATTTCATCGCTTTTATCGGCGTGGCGAAAATAATCGGCGGTATCGTCATCCTTATTCCTGGATTAAACCGGCTCAAGGAATGGGCTTATGCCGGGCTGATGTTTGATCTCATTGGTGCCACTTATTCGGTAATAGCCATAGGCGCTGGTTTTAAGGACTGGGTGTTTATGCTACTACCTATACTAGTAGGAACATTATCTTATATTTATCACATTAAAAAATCAAAAATATCTATATGAACATCTTCATTATTATTTTATTGGTGATTGGCAGTATCATCGCTTTATTCCTGATCATCGCATCGCTTACGAAGAAAGCATATACTCTCCAAAAACAAGTTATCATCAATGCGCCAAAACAGGAAGTCTTTAATTACATGAAGCTGATAAAAAACCAGGAGCAGTATAGCGTGTGGGTGACGAAAGACCCGAATATAAAACTGGTGTATACCGGCACGGACGGAACCGTTGGTTTTAAATCAGCCTGGGAAAGTAATAACAAAAATGTAGGCGTCGGTGAACAGGAATTGAAAAAAATAACAGATGGCGACAGTACCGAAGTAGAGATACGTTTCAAAAAACCTTTTGAAGGAACAAGTTGGGCAGCTAATAAATTAACAACTACCGCAGACGGAAAGACATTGCTGACCCAAACGTTTTCAGGTAAATCAAAATTCCCGATGAATATCATGAACCTGTTTATGGATAAACTGGTGGGCAAGGATATGCAGACAAACCTGGAAAATTTAAAAAGGAATTTAGAAAAATAATTATCATCATTTAATTAGTAAACCATGGCTAAAATGCTTACTGCCGCAACGGTTGATGAATACATCAAAAGATATCCTGCAAAAGTGCAGGCCATTATGCAAAAGCTGCGCAAAACAATTAAGGCAGCGACGCCCAAAGCGGAAGAAGTGATCAGCTATGGTATACCGGGATATAAATACCACGGTATGCTGATTTTCTTCGCGGCATGGAAAGATCATATCAGTGTATATCCCGCACCACGGGGACATGAAGCTTTTAAAAAAGCCCTGGCGAAATATAAAGGAGGAAAAGGAACTATTCAAATTCCGTTGGATGAAGCAATGCCTTATGACCTCATAACAAAGATCACAAAATTCAGGGCGAAAGAGAACGAAGCACATTTCGCTGCGAAAAATAAAAAAAAGGCAGCCAAGAAAGTTGCTGTAAAAAAGAGAGCAATTAGCAATAAGCAATAGGCAAATGTTCATGAATAAGGGGCTATGTGTTCGATAACGAACAGGAAGAATATCCAAATAGCTATGGGAATCTTCGACAATTGCTGAGTAAAGAACAGGAAGATGAAGAGTGCGACGCAACGAAGCCGATAGTAGCAATACAGCTGGTAACAAAATTTTTTAAATAAATAAAATTTAACGACATGCAAAAAAAGATAACTCCATTCCTTTGGTTTGATGGCAAAGCGGAAGAAGCTATGAAACTATACACTTCTGTTTTTAAAAATTCGAAGATTATTGATATAAAATATTGGGGCGAAGGAACGCCGTTCCCAAAAGACCAGGTGAAGACCGGTGTGTTTGAACTGGATGGACAAACATTTTATGCGTTCGATGCGGGCCCGCAATTCAAATTCACGGAAGCAACATCGTTTATGGTTAGTTGCGATACACAAGAAGAGGTTGATCATTTTTGGAATAAACTCACTGCGGATGGCGGACAGGAAAGTGAGTGCGGCTGGCTGAAAGATAAATTTGGTTTGTCGTGGCAGATCACACCAACCAGGTTGATGCAACTGATGGGTGATAAAGACAAAGCTAAAGCAGGAAGGGTGATGCAGGCGATGATGCAAATGAAAAAGATCATCATCGCTGACCTTGAAAAAGCAGCGAAAGGATAATGGCTGTAAAAAAAGGTATACGAAAAATTTGCCCCAACGGTCACATATTTTATAAAAGCAGTGAATGCCCTGTATGTCCTTTTTGTGAGAAATTGCGAAACGATAGTGAAGCGTTGTTTGTAAAATTGTCAGCACCGGCGAGAAGGGCATTGGAAAATGCAGGCATTACTTCGTTTGCAAAACTTTCTAAAACAAGTGAAGCGGCTATTTTAAAATTGCATGGCATGGGGCCTGGTTCTTTACCAAAACTTCGTGCGGCTTTAAAGGAAAAAGGGTTGTCGTTTAAAAAATAATGCTAATTAAAATGGTGAAGAGTAAGGCGATAAAAAAAACAGTGAAGTCCTCAGCAATAAAAGGCAGGAAAATTGCTATGACAAAAGACCTTGCCGCCAAAAGTTTTATTGAACGGTTAAAGGCATTGCAATCCGATGAAGAATTAAAAAAGATACAACGCTATTTTAAATCAGGTGAAGGTCAGTATGGCGAAGGCGATAAATTTATAGGAGTAAAAATGGGACAGTTGTTCGCACTGGCAAAAGAATTTGAAGGAATGCCAATAAAGGAAATTGAAAAATTATTGGAAAGCCCCATACACGAAGTAAGGGCCGGCGCCATCAGCATCATGGATAAAGAATCACGGAATAAAAAAATAACGGAAGCCCGGAAGAAAGAGTTCTTTGATTTATATATGAAACGGCATGACCGGATCAATAACTGGGACCTCGTTGATCTCGGTTGCTTATACATGACAGGAAGTTATTTGTTTGATAAGCCGCATACTATACTATATAAGCTGGCGAAATCAAAAATTATTTGGGAGCGGCGCACAGCGATATTAAGCACCTGTTATTTTATCCGGCAGGGAGAAACAGGTGACACTTTTAAAATCGCTGAACTGCTGGTGAAAGACAAAGAAGATTTAGTACACAAAGCCACAGGATGGATGTTGCGTTTTGCAGGAACAAAAAATCCTAAACAATTATTAACTTTTTTAGATAAATATGCATCGACGATGCCGAGAACATTATTGCGTTATTCTATCGAACATTTCGACAAGAAGAAGAAAGAACATTACATGAACTTAAAAAATAAATAAACTCTTTAACGATCAAAAACAATTTTATGGAAAAGCTTCATTTCTCTATCAACATCAATGCACCAAAAGAAAAAGTTTGGCAAACACTCTGGAACGATGCGACTTACCGCAAATGGACAAGCGCCTTCGGAGAAGGCTCGCATGCAAAAACAGATAATTGGAAAGAAGGCAGTAAAGTTTTATTTCTTGGTTCAGAAGACAGTGGCATGGTAAGCACTGTTGCCGCGAACAAACCGAACGAATTCATGTCGTTCAAACACCTCGGCGAAATACACAATGGCGTGGAAGATACGACCAGCGATAAAGTGAAAGCATGGGCTGGCTCCACGGAAAATTATACATTGAAAGATACTAACGGAAAAACGGAACTGCTGATTGATATGGACATCACCGAAGAATTCAAAGATATGTTCACCAAGATGTGGCCCAATGCGCTGAAGAATGTAAAAGAATTAGCCGAAACAAAAGCGAAGCCCATCACCGTAGAGGCCGTGGTAAATGCACCGGTTGAAAAAGTTTGGGAAACATGGACAAAGCCGGAACACATCATGCAATGGTGCCAGGCATCTGATGATTGGCATGCGCCGCTTGCGGAAAATGATGTAAAAGTGGGCGGCAAATTCAAAACAGTAATGGCTGCGAAAGATGGCAGTTTTAGTTTTGATTTCGGTGGCGTATATACAGCTATAAAAGAAAATGAAGCAATGGCGTATGATATGGCTGATGGAAGACAAGTAAGCATACAATTTAAAAAGAACGGCGCCAACGAAACAAAAGTGATAGAAACATTCGACCCCGAAGACATCAACCCTGAAGAAATGCAGCGTGGTGGATGGCAGGCGATACTGAATAACTTCAAGAAATATACGGAAGGCGTTAAGTGATTATTTGAAAATAAAATCATCAGCGAAGCTTCGTTTCATACGGAGCTTTTTTATTTACCCAGCTTCAGTTTTTCATGGCATCGCCTGTTGCGTCGCACTCTTGTACTTTCTGTTCTCTATTCAGCAATTGCGTCCTTGCTCATTGTCGATTGCCAAATGCTCATTGTACTTCTTTCTTTATCCATTAACTTTAACCATTCGCAAAACTAACAACCACTTACATGAAAAGAAGGGATTTCCTTACCACCGGCACATTGGCAACTGCCGGGCTAAGTTCATTACTGGCTGCTTCCTGCAATACGAATCCTTCGCCAACAAAAACAACTGAACCCGTAACGACCTCCGGTACTGTTCCCGCTTTTGAACTGGATGAAGAAAGCATCGCTTCATTGCAGGAAAAAATAAATGCAGGGAAATATAGTTCAGAGCAACTCACCCAATTATATCTCGACCGCATCAAAGCAATAGATAAAAGCGGGCCGGTGCTGAATTCAGTAATCGAAATAAATCCCGATGCGCTGACAATTGCAAAAGCAATGGATGATGAAAGAAAGGCAGGAAAAACAAGAGGGCCATTACATGGCATTCCTGTCTTAATAAAAGATAATATCGATACAGCCGATAAAATGCAAACCACCGCGGGGGCATTGGCGATGGCGGGACATATCGCCACAAAAGATTCATTCGTTGTAAAAAAATTAAGAGAGGCCGGTGCGGTTATTTTGGGTAAAACCAATTTAAGTGAATGGGCCAATTTCCGTTCTTCTCATTCCTCTTCGGGATGGAGCAGCCGCGGCGGTCAAACAAAAAATCCTTACATACTCGATCACAATCCATGCGGATCAAGTTCAGGTTCTGGTGTAGCAGTCGCCGCTAATCTTTGCACCGTCGCTGTTGGTACGGAAACCGATGGTTCGGTGACCTGTCCCGCTTCGGTCAATGGTATTGTTGGCTTGAAACCAACAGTTGGTTTGGTCAGTCGCACCGGCATCATTCCTATTTCCGCAACGCAGGATACAGCAGGGCCGATGGGCAGAACAGTAAAAGATGTTGCTATATTATTAGGCATAATGACAGGCATTGATAAATCAGATGCAATCACCAAAGAAAGCGAAGGCAAGGCATCAACTGACTACACAAAATTCTTAGATGCAAATGCATTAAAAGGGAAACGGATTGGCATTGATAAAAAACCGCAGGGTGAAAATCAATACATGTTGGCATTAATAAAAAAAGCAACTGACCTGCTGAAACAAAAAGGCGCCGAAATCATCGAAATAGAATACAACGATAAAATAAATGAACTGGGCGATGCAGAATTTCATGTATTAAAATATGAATTCAAAGATGGCCTGAATAAATACCTGGCTGCTACCAACGCAAAAATGAAAACGCTGGCGGATGTAATTGCATTCAATAAACAGAATGAAGACAAAGCAATGCCTTATTTTAAGCAGGAAACATTGGTCAACTCAGACAAAATGGATGGATTGGATAGTAAGGGCTATAAAGAAGCATTGCATAAAAGCCATACCACATCTAAACAAATACTCGATAATGTTATTAAAGAAAATAAACTTGATGCGATTTGCGGGTTGACGATGGGGCCTGCCTGCAGCATCGATACAATATACGGCGACAGGTGGGGCGATGTTTTTTTGACCATGCCCGCCGCAGTAACCGGCTACCCGCATATTTCTGTTCCCTGTGGATTAATTTACGAATTACCTGTTGGTCTTTCATTTTTTGGATCCCCTTACAGTGAACCAACTTTGCTCGCCATCGCTTATGCGTATGAACAGGCATCGAAGAATAGGATAGCCCCAAAATTCAAGAAAGCATTTCTCTCTTGATCCCGGCGATACAATACAGGAAAGCTGATAACCTGGATATACCGGCTATGGCAAAAATTCGTTCGGCGGAATGGGGAGAGGAAGAATATTGGAACATACGCATTACAGGTTACATGAACGGAGAACTGCATCCCCACCTGGCATTGCTTCCACGTATTATGTATGTGGCGCTGAACGGCAAGACGGTCATAGGATTCATTGCCGGGCATCTCACCCGCCGTTTTGAATGTGAAGCTGAGCTGCAATGGATCAATGTCGCTGTTGAATACCGGCTGAAAGGTATTGCTTCGGAACTGCTGCGGTTGCTGGCTACCTGGTTTGTTGAACAGAATGCTTTTCGCGTTTGCGTAGATCCCGATGATGAACAATTTTATAAAAAAAATGGTGCACAACATTTAAACGACCATTGGATGGTATGGGAAAATATCGGCAACGTATTGAAAAAATAACCGATAATTTAACGCTATGAAATTAAAAGTGATCGTTACAGGAGTAACCGGCATGGTAGGTGAAGGTGTGCTGCATGAATGTTTACTACACCAACATGTAGAAGAAGTATTGGTGTTAGGAAGAAAATCCTGCGGTATTACTCATCCCAAATTAAAAGAAATCGTTCATGCTGATTTATATGACTTGTCTTCTATTGAAGATCAGTTGAAAGGTTATAATGCCTGTTTGTTTTGTCTCGGCACTACTTCTATTGGCAAGAAAGAACCGGAGTATTATAAAATAACGTATCAACTGACGATGCATGTCGCCACCACATTATGCAAACTAAATTCCGATATGGTCTTCTGCTATATTTCTGGTGCAAGTACGGATAGTACGGAGAAAGGAAAATCCATGTGGGCGAGGGTAAAAGGCAAAACAGAAAATGATTTGATGAAATTACCATTTAAGAAGGTATATAATTTCCGGCCGGGCATTCTCAAGCCTACAAAAGGATTAAAAAATACATTGGGCTTTTATAAATACTTTAGCTGGCTGATACCAGTAATTAAATTGTTTTCCAAAAGCGCTGTTACAACATTAAAAGAATTGGGACTGGCAATGATCAATGCATCCTCAAAAGGATATGAAAAACAAATATTGGAAGTAAAAGATATTCTGCAATTAGCAAAAAAATAAAACCACAATATGTCCCCCTACAACAACGAAGGATTAAATAAAATCTACAATCTTCTTTTCTGCGACGATATCAACTTATACAAAAATGAAAACAGTTCCCCGGGTGTGTATCCGTGGAAAAGCCTTTTTGCTGATAAAATTGATAAACCCGAGCTGGAAAAAATAATTTTCGACAGTTCGCTTGAAACAAGACCAAAAATATTAGCTCACAACCTGTTGATTGCACATGGCGTGCAATCAACATCCAAAGAACTGCTGGGTGTGATCATTGAAGTGGGGCTGGATAACGGATTGGATGTTATCGCGGCTTATAAAGACGGGACGGCCCGGTATATCAATCAATCCGGCAAAATGATTGTTTGGGATACACAAACAGTCCAGTCAAATGAATTAATCTATAACCTTTTCGCGGCAGGTGAAAATGTTATCACCCGTATCGGCCCATGGGATAAGGAAAGAAAACCACCGCCGGCAAACGGAATGGTGCGGTTAACTTTCCTTGTTTCTGACGGTTTCTATTTTGGCGAAGGGCCATTTGAGGTATTGCATAAAGATGCCATGGGCGGGCCTGTTATCAATGCCGCTATTGAACTGATGAGTTTTTTAATCTCGCAAACGGAAAATAAATAATAGGAAAGCAGCTACATCCTTTATGCTATTTGCATAAGTTCACACATAGTATGGTGAAGAGTGGAATTCACATTCAATAATTCTTCCACGATGGAATAATGATTGAGACCGGGCAATGCCATTAACCGTACAGGAATTTTTTCTTTCCAGTTGACATACAGTTCATCGCTTTGTGCTTTGTATTCATCCGTTTCTTTCTCTCCCACTGTTAATATCAATGGACAGGAAACAATAGGCTGTAATTGAACAGGGCTATTTTGCAAGGCCATCGCCTCGTCCATCTGCAATGTTTCATTAACCTCGATAAGCTGTATGGGAGTTAAATTAAATAAACCGCTCATCGAACAAACACCTTTAACAGGAACAGGTGGAAACTTTTCATCCGCCGTCATCATCATCACCGCCAAATGACCACCGGCGCTGTGACCTGCTATATAAATTTGCTCCGGATCACCATTGTAGCGGGAAATATTTTCATGCACCCACCGAACGGATTTGCGGCAAGAAGAAACTATTTGGCCGACAGAAGCTTCCGGCGCTAATGGATAAGTAATAAGAACAGTTGTTATATCATATTGATGAAAAGCTTTGGCGACAAAATGAAACAACGATTTATCAAGGTTACGCCAATAACCACCGTGAATAAAGATCAGCGTTTTTGAATTTGGTTTAGAAGAAAGATAAATATCCAATCGTTCTCTTGACAGATCGCCGTACTGAATGTCTTTGAATACATTATAGGCTGATTCAGTTTCACGGCTCCAAGTTTCCCATTTTGCTGTATGATCGGCATGTCCAGGAACCTGCAAACGATTATTGTATTGCCTGTCAAGAGCGGCCTGGTCGTATTGCTTATAGATCAGCATTAAACTCTACAATGCCGTTGCTCTTTCTGTTTCTTTTAAGCAATTAAGAACGATTTTATAAAACTCAGGTTGCGATTGCCATGTTTTACCCGATACTACCCTACCGTCTTTCACTGCTTCATCGGATTCAACATAAACACCACCGCAGGATTCTACTTCAAACTTGATGTTATAGTAACAGGCGATATTTCTTTTATCCACTAAACCACAGGTGATTAATATCTGCACGCCGTGACAAATAGCAAACACGTATTTACCACTGTCATAAAATTCTTTTACAATATTAATGACACGCTGATCATTGCGGAGGTATTCAGGCGCACGTCCACCGGGGCAAAGCACCGCTTTGTAGTCGGCGGGGTTCACTTCATCAAATGGGATTTCCGATTCAAGGATATAGCCTTTGCGTTCTACATAAGTATCCCATCCTGGTTCAAAATCATGAATGACAAGATTAAGTCTTTTCACATCCGGCGCTGCTATGACAGGCTGGTAACCTGCTTCTTTCAAACGATGGCATGCATACAGGATTTCGAAACTTTCGCCGGCATCGCCGGTAATGATCAGTATTTTTTTTGTTGGCATAGCACTCAAATTAGGTTGTTAAGAGGAAACTTAGCAGCAAATTATAAAAAAAAGCTGATTCGCTGTTTTGTGGACAGATTTGAACCACTAAGACACAAAAACACAAAGGCTTCCACGAAGCTTTCTTTGTGTTTGTTTGTGTTCTTAGAGTTTTGGTGGTTTAAGAATGATCTTAGTTATCTTTTCAATTCTTAACTTCAACACATGAAATCAAAAATCATTTTTCTTTTAGTTTTATTTATTTCCTGCGCCAGTCCTAAAAAAATGCAGTCCGATGATGGGAAAAATTATTTTCCTGTTGCCGTGGAAAAACCGTCGTCGCTACCGGCGAAAGAAAATTTCTATATCTATATTATGGCAGGCCAGTCGAATATGGCGAGCCGGGGATTTGTGCAGCCGCAGGATACCGTTATTTCCATGCAGGTATTAGCAATGGATAAAAACAATGAATGGGTATATGCCAAAGAACCGTTGCATTACTACGAGCCGGGAAGAACGGGAATGGATTGCGGCCTTTCATTTGGTAAAAAATTATCAGCGTTATATGGAAAAAATATCACGATTGGTTTAGTACCCTGTGCTATTGGTGGCAGTTCGATTGAGCAATGGTTGTATGATTCTACCTATCGTGGCGTAAAACTTTATTCAAACCTGATGGCGAAAGTAAAAGTGGCGGCGAAATACGGAACATTCAAAGGTATTCTCTGGCACCAGGGGGAAAGTAATGCCGGTGCTAATAGTTATAGAAATTACCCACAGAAACTGGAAAATTTTTTTACAAAATTGAGAAATGATTTAGGTCACCCGGAGCTACCGATTTATATGGGAGAATTATCTTCTTTTCTTAACAGAACTACCAATCCGAATGCGGATGCAGTGAACAAGGATATGTATGCGCTTTCTTCTAGTTTGAAAAATACATACGTCATTAAAACAGGTGACCTGACACCAAAAGCAGATACAATTCATTTTGATTCTCGGTCGCAGCGGATAATGGGAGAACGGTTTGCGAAGAAGGTATATGCAACGAAATAATTTTTATACGATTAAAAACTCCAGGGCGCCCGGCATTATTTCAATTTTCACTTCTGAATCGGGGATCAGCTCGATCAATTCATCGTCGGCATGCACATGCGTGCCCGCCCAATTCACCGTTAGTTCTTTTGCTTTTACCGTCGTGAAATTTTTTTCGTCAGTCTTATCATTTAATTTATCGGAAACCTGTTCAGCGAATTTTTCTTTGTCACTTTCGGAAAGTAATACCACATCGAATACACCATCATCGAGATGGCTGTAAGGAGCCAGCACTAAATTAGGGCCGATGGAACGGGTGAGCATTATTTCCGCCAAAAAGAATTTCCCTGAAAGATCGTTTCCATCCGCAGCAATGCGACAATCAACAGCATTATAAGTAGAAATTACCTGTTCCAGCATTTTCAGTGTTGAAAATATATTTTGCTCCGGCGTTTCCGGTTCTTTTAATTTTCGTTTCCTCATTTTAGTAATCAGGTGAGGAAAGATGCCGTAGCCAAAACTTTCGAAAAAGAAATTGGCTTCACCGGCATTGGTTAATTTACCGGTATCATATTTTATACGTTTATCATGATGCCATGCACGGATGATATCTTCTTCCTTTTCATCTTTTAATTTTAATGAAACGGCTACGTTATTGGCTGTGCCCAATGGCAAGAGAGCAAGCGGTAATTTTATTTCCTTTTCCAATACCATTCTCGCCACTTTCTTCACTGTTCCATCGCCGCCGGCTATTATTAAAAAATCAGTTCCTTCTTTTATTTCTTCCCAGCCTTTTTCTTTTACGGATGAATAGTGGCATTCAAATCCGTTGGCTTTTATTGAAGCTATTAATTCTTCGATATCGTGTTCACCGCCGCCGGCGCCGGGATTGTGGAATAGTTGGGCTTGTTTCATGATTATTTTACTTAATGATATATAACATTTATAGCTTGATAGTATCAGTATTTATTTATGCGTCAGTACCTCACCCTTTATCCCTCTCCATCCCGATAGCTATCGGGAGAGAGGGATACAACACACCACTCTTTCAATATATTTCCAGAGTTATTAGTATCCATTAAAAGGCTGAAGCTTCGATATTGCTGAATAGAATTACAGAACGATGAAGAGTGCGACGCAACAGGCGGTGCTAGTAGTAATGCAGTTGGGCAAATATTGCGCCGTCCCGATTGCATCGGGATTTCGCTTCGCTCAACAACGGACGATGATAGTAGCAATGCAGCCGGGCTCATAAAAATTATTTACCTGTTACCTGTAAAAAACTGTACCAGTTATTTATTGGCATGAAAATGCGGGAATAGAAGCATGAGAATCTTAATAACAAATGACGATGGCATCTACAGCCCCGGCATCGCTGCATTGGCGAAAGCAGCATCGAAATTCGGAGAAGTAACGGTGATAGCACCGGACATGGAACAATCGTCTATGGGCCATGCGGTTACTCATACACGGCCGCTGTCTTTTAAAAAAGCGCCGATCAATTTAAAAGGAATAGAGACATTGAAAGTGAACGGCACACCTGCCGATTGTGTGGCATTAGGTACACACTTATACGCAAAGACGGATGTGGTGCTCTCCGGTATCAACATGGGACCGAACCTCGGTAACTCAATGTGGCACTCAGGAACATTGGCGGCTGCGAAGCAAGCTGTATTGTTGGGAATAAAAGGAATTGCATTGAGTACGATCGTGAATGCAACCGCACCCGATTTTGATAAGCTCGAACCTTTTGTTGAAAAAGTATTGGCATTGTTGTTCGAGACAAATGAATTAAGTCTTTTCAATGTAAACTTTCCACCTGATCCTACCGAAGTTAAATGGACGAGACAATCGGTGCGGTTATACGATGGCCGCATCATGCCCGGTATGGACCCGATGGGAAGAAAACATTATTGGTTTACCGTGGTACCGCTGGAACCTGCAGAAGAAGGCACAGACCGCTGGGCGATTGAAAATAATTTCATTTCTATTACGCCGTTGCGGCTTGATCTTACGAATGAAGAAGAATTGAAAAGACGGAAGCAACAATCTTTGTTGGCGGCGAAAGTATAATTTTTATGGCCACGAAATTCCACGAACAAAACACGAAAGGGAATTTTACTCGCCTATAATACTGGCTGTAATTAATTCATACTATTCACAGGCTTTTCAGCGCTATTAATTTTTTTTCAGAATTCCTCCTTACCTTCAGCGACCGTCTGCAATCGGTTGCAACGTCAATTTTATTTAAATGATTGCTCGTGGTTTACCAAAAACTAACGCCATGAAAAGATATTTATACTTGGATAGTATTATCATCTTTTGTGCTGCTATTCTTTTTCAATTACCTGCAAAAGCACAAAGCAGTTTCCCATCTTTTCCTCCAAAGAATGTGACCGCTACAGTAGACCGCGACCAGATGATGTCGCAGGTGGGTGTGTTTTTTCCAAAAGTACTACCCCGGTTAGAAGATAAAAACGCAGCAAAGAATAGCTGGCCCGTTGATCCGAAAAATCCTGAAGGCAACTGGACTGATTCCGGCGCCCATGTGATATCACGATCCAGCTTTGGTATGTGGAATAATTACGATGAAGCATTAGCGGGAAACTATACGCCGATCAATTTATTGAAAATGAAAAACGGCACGATCATCACGACGGCGAATGATTGGTGGACGAAGCGCAGGCCCGAAATGTTTTATGATATACAAAATGAAATCTGGGGATTTACACCCGATAAAAGTGTTTTGCCATCCGTAAAATTTTCGGTGAAGACGACGACCGGTGGCAAAGGAAACAATGCTTACATACAAAAAGAGATCACAGGCAAGATCGATCTCTCCCGCTATCCGCAAGTGAAAGATACACCGGTGATATCCGCGATATTAAGAACACCTGCGAATGCAACTGGCCCCGTGCCGGTGATGATCGTATATGGTGGTTTTGGAAATGCAGTGGATGCTTATTGGGCACGCACCAACCCGAATGGCTGGGGCGTTTGCATTTATAATCCAACGGCGTTACAACCGGACAACGGAGTAGGCCTTACAAGTTATTTGATTGGCTTAGTAAATAAAGGTAACTGGCGCAAACCAACTGACTGGGGAACGCTGGCGGCATGGGCATGGGGCGTTGGTAAACTGATCGATTATTTTGAAACGGATAAACTGGTAGATGCAAAGAATGTTGGTGTTGCCGGTCATTCACGTTATGGCAAAGGTGCGATAGTAGCGATGGCGTATGAACCAAGAGTCGCTATTTCTTATCCAAGTTGCGGTGGCGCATTAGGCCCATCGATGATAAGAAGACATTGGGGACAGGATTTGGAAAATATTGGTTGGGACAGGGAATACCATTGGGCAGCGGGTAATTTTTTCAAATACATGGGGCCATTAAAAGAAGGAACTTACAAACCACGCAAAGTAGAATTGCTTACTGTAGATGCACATTCACTGGTGGCTTTGTGTGCGCCGAAGCCGGTATTTTTAAATGGCGGTACGGAAGATGGATGGAGCGATCCGTACGGAACTTATTTAACAGGCAAAGCGGTGACACCTGTATATGAATTGCTCGGAAAAAAGGGGATCATCATGAATGATGCAATTCCTGTTCCCAATACAGCTTATATCGATGGAACGGTCGGATATAGAAATCATATTGGTGGACATACCGATGCACCGGATTGGTCCGCTTTTTTTGAATTTGCCGCGAAACATATTAAAGCATCAATATTACAAGCTTCGTCTTCACAAATAATATTGAGTGACGAAGGAAATAATTCTTCTGCATTAAAAATTACAGCGAATGAAGATTGGAAAATCACCAATACGGCTAAATGGTTAACGTTAAGCAAAACGTCCTCTTCGCAAAGTGATGAAGTCGTATTGACCGCTGCAAAAAATACCGGCGCATCCGGCAGAAGCGCCACCATTTTGATAACCTCAAAAGGACGTAAGCTGACAATTGTTGTGAACCAGGCCTCCGCTAAACCAACATTATCATTAGCGAAAACTGATATATTAATTGCTGAAAAAGATAACAGCACTACTACCCTTCCTGTTAATTCTAATACCGCATGGACGGTATCAGGCGCAGGCAACTGGTTGAATGTGGATGAAGGCGGTGTGAATTCAAAAACAGTAAACATTACCGCGACTGCTAATCCCGGCACGGAAAAAAGAATGGATACCCTTACCATCGCTGCAACAGGTGTTCCTTCGCAAACAATAATCGTAACGCAGAAAGAAGGGCCGCCGACTTTAAACATCGCGACTACATCCGCTAACCTTGCCGGAGCGGCTGGAAGTTCATTTTCTTTTTTTGTGATAGCCAATACCAACTGGTCGATTGTAAATTCTGAACCGTGGTTAAAAGCCAATGTTGAATCAGGGGCTTCCGGTTTCAGGAATGTATCTATTACCGCGACAGAAAATACAACAGGCGCTAAACGAACTGCAAGAATAACAGTAAATGTAAAAGGCCTTGCACCGCATATCATCGAAATCGCACAAGAACCTAAATAATATATAACCTAATGCTTGCTACTATGAACAAGAATCAATCATTGCGCACATTATTAGTGATCGCAATAATTTTTCAATCATTTTTTTCTTTCAGTCAAATGAGCCCCGTTGGTGACTTTGAACATCACCAGGATGTGGGTGACCCAACATTAAAAGGGAACACGGTATACAATGCAGCTGATCAAACTTTCCTGATGTCTGGTTCGGGAAAAAATATCTGGGCGAAGCAGGACCAATTTCAATTCGCCTGGAAAAAGATAAAAGAGATTTTATTATTAAAGCGACAGCCGTATTCCTTGTAAAGGTGTAGACGGGCACAGGAAGATCGCGTCATGGCAAGGGATAAACTCACGACGGATTCACGCTATGCAGACGCCGCCTTGCACGGCGGAGCGCCGCAGATCACTTCGATACAATACAGGTTCGTGGATGGAGATACTACCGGACAAGTACTGATACCAACAGAACACCCAACAGAAATAGAATTTGCAAGAACAGGAAATGTTTTCAGTTTTTCCGCGGCAGTGTACGGAGAGAATTATAAAACAGTAACAAAAGAAGTAAAACTGAATGATGAAGTGTATGTGGGTCTTTTCGTATGCTCACATAATGATACCGTGATGGAGCAGGCAAAGTTCAGCAATGTACGCATCATCATTCCGCCGCATACGGTTACAAACCTTATACAGATTATATCGGGAGCAATTTAGAAGTGATGGATGTGGCAACAGGGCTTCGCAAAATATTACACAAAGCGCCTAACTCTTTACAAGCTCCCAACTGGATGCCGGACAATAAATCGCTTCTCTATAGCGCTGAAGGGTTGTTGTATCGTTTTGATCTAAAGACCAGCGCTATCACAAAGATCAACAGCGGCCCTGTTAACGACCTCAACAACGATCATATATTATCCTTCGATGGAAAAATGATTGGTATCAGTAATCATCTCGGCGGCAAATCTACTATTTACACCATGCCTACAACCGGTTCTGATAACCGGTGCAAATGACACAGGAATCATGGGGGCCATCTTACCTGCATGGCTGGTCGCCGGATAAAAAGAAAATTATTTATACAGCGCAGCGAAAAAACCAGTGGGATATTTATCAAATGGATGTGGCTACAAAAAAAGAAATACCACTGACAAATACACCTACACTAGATGACGGCGCGGAATATACTCCCGATGGAAAATATATTTATTTCAATTCCACCCGCACCGGCACGATGAAGATCTGGCGCATGAAAGCGGATGGCAGTGCCCCTGAACAAGTGACGTATGACGAATACAATGACTGGTTCCCGCACATTTCACCCGATGGCAAATGGATCGTGTATATCTCTTTTCCAAAAGAGATCGAACCGACAACTCATCCATTTTACCAGAAAGTTTATTTGCGTCTCATGAAGACAAGCGGCAGCGTTCCCAAAACAATTGCTTATTTATATGGCGGGCAGGGAACGATCAATGTGCCAAGCTGGTCACCGGATAGTAAGAAGATTGCGTTTATCAGCAATACGAAGTATTAATTGATTTCCACGCAGAGTTCGCAAGGGTGCGCTGAGTTAAATATTCTCTGTGAGCTCAGCGTTCTCTGCGTGATATCATTTCGCTTCCAGCGATATTAAATATTCCAAAGCCAACTCATACCCTTTTAAACCCAAACCAAAAATACTGCCCACCGCTTTACCGGATACATGAGAAAGTTTGCGGAAATCTTCCCGTGCATGCACATTGGAGATATGCACTTCAATAACAGGAGTCTTAATAGCAGCAATAGCATCACCTATCGCTACTGAAGTATGTGTATAGCCGCCGGGATTGAAGATGATGCCATCATGATCAAAACCGACACGTTGTATCTCGTTCACCAATTCGCCTTCCACATTACTTTGATAATAGGTAAAATGTATATGAGGATATTTAGCTTGTAGTTTTTCAAGAAAAGATTCAAACGGCATATTGCCATAGATGTCTGTTTCCCGTTTGCCAAGCAGGTTAAGATTAGGCCCATTGATGATGACGATTTTCATACTGGCGAATTTAGTGATTAGTTATCAACCACGATTGGTGTCCGTTACTAATAAACTGTACATATATAAATTGATGTACTTACCGTTTTTGATTTCGCTTTCGCGGAGTTTTCCTTCCAATTTAAATCCCAACTTTTCAACTGCACGGCGACTGCCGTATTCCCTTCTTCAATAACCGCTTCAAGACGATGCAATTTCCAGCTCTCGAAAAGATGACTGATCATAACCGGCATTACTTCCTGCACAATTCCTTTTTTCCAAAATTCTGGTAATAGCCAATAGCCTGTTTCGGCTTTTTCATGTTTGCCGGTATAGCCGTTCATACCGCAGGCTCCTGTGGGTTGCAAAGTTTCCTTATCAATTATTTTCCACCAGCAACCTGTTTTATCGAACCATATTTTTTTATAAAAATCCATCTGCGCTTTTGTTTCTTCAAAGCTGCTATAGCTTACTCCATAAAAGAGATCACCTGCGGATCACTCAGCCCTTTAAAAATAAAAGCCTGGTCATCCGGCATTATTTGCTTAAGCAGGAAACGTTGCGTACTTAATTCTGGGAACATGATAAAGTCAAAAGTAAAAAATCAAAAAGAGATATACTATTTCACTTTCGCTTTTAAATTTTGAATAACGCAAAACTAATTCGTGCAATTAGTCAGCATTCGTGTTGATAAGTGCGATAAACTCATCAAACAAATACCGGCTGTCATGCGGCCCCGGCGTACTCTCCGGGTGATATTGCACGGAAAAAGCAGGTTTGCCTTTTATGCGGATACCTTCTATCGATTGATCATTCAGGTTCACATGTGTTATTTCAATATGATTCGCTTTTTTCACCGCATCCGGGTTTACACCAAAGCCATGGTTCTGCGTAGTGATCTCACTTCTGCCGTCACTAAATTCTTTACGGGGTGGTTCAATCCCCTGTGTCCGTGATGCATTTTAAAAGTAGGGATATCATTGGCCAATGCCAGCAACTGGTGACCGAGACAAATACCAAACACCGGTTTATTTTCTTTCATAATTCCTTTCACCGTATCAACCGCATAATCCATCGCCGCAGGATCGCCCGGCCATTAGAAATAAAATAACCAGCGGGGTTAAATTTCTTTACTTCTTCCAGTTTTGTTTTCGCAGGAAACACTTTCACATAAGCCCCGCGTTCTACCATGCAATCAAGAATATGTTGTTTGATGCCGTAATCCATCACCGCGATCCGTACTTTAGAATTCGCATCGCCTCTTTCATATGCTTCTTTGGTACTCACTTCCGATGCCAGTTCCAAACCCGACATATCCGGCACTGCATCCAATTGTTTTTTCAAACAGTTATATCCGTCGTCTCAGAAGAAATGATGCAATTCATAGCGCCTTTGGTACGAACATGCGATACCAACGCCCTCGTATCCACCCTTCAATTGAAACGATTTTATCGCTTTCAAATATTCCTGCATCGAACCCTGCGCCAATTTCCTCGAATACGTTTCTTCCAGGTTCCTCCCGATCAATCCGCGGATCTTCACCGAAGATGATTCCACATCTTCATCCTTCACGCCGTAGTTACCCACATGCACCGTATTCATAATTAATATCTGCCCGTAATAACTCGGGTCGGTAAACACTTCTGGTAGCCGGTCATTCCTGTATTAAAACAATATCTCGCCGGTAGCCGTACCAATAGCGCCAAACGCTTTGCCATGGCAAACCATTTACACCGGCGATGTTACCGGGGATACGGATCATGTGTGTCACATTTCTTTTGATACCGGTTTCAATTGCTTTCTTTAACTGTTGATCGGTAACTATCTTCTGTTCTTTGGGATAATAAATTTGTCCCTTTGGCGCTAATGCCCCTTTTGCAAAACGAACTCTTTCCAGTTCAAACCCTGAAAGGGAAGTAACATTTTCCATTACCGGATCACTAACAAGGTACCTGTCATCTTCTTTTCCATATACTATTATATTATGTGCATTAAAATGGAAACGATATTCTTTTGGAAAATAGGTGAGATAATAAACGCCTACCTGGCATCCTACGGGCTGGCCCGACTGTATACATTCCTGCAGGTACTTCTCCGCCGATTCTTTTGAGCTGAACTTTTTTCTTACAACAGGAATATTAAGAGAGTTACATGTTCTTTTAAATATAAGCCCGGGCATGGTGCGAAAAGCAATGGCAGGGCCTTTATTTATTTTAAGAAAAGGAAGGTATACAAAGAATAAACCCGAGCCGATGCCAAAGGCAAGAGGTTCCGTCATTTTATCTATTCCAATTCCCCTTAATAAATTCGTGGTCACGCCGTTTTCACAATGAGCCGCCTGTATATGTTTGAAATTTTCTATTTTCATTTTTAAATAATAAAATACTTTTTTAACTATCTAAAAAGTGGTTTTATTTTTTTCCGTACAACTTTCTCAACAGCTGCTTTTTTTGTATTAAAGCCCATTGACATGACTGTATTTACTTCCCCGGTAGTCTGAATTACTTTCTCGCTTTGGGGATCAATAAATTGTGCGGAACCAAAGCTGTCGCCAATTCCTGCGTACCTGATATTTACATACAAAATAAAATCCGCCTTTGATTTATCTTCTACGATACTCCAATATCCCCACGAGTGAAACTCCTTTTTTGCATGTATAATAACACTCTTATCCGAGCCATCGACAAAAACCCTGTTTCCTTTTTTTGCAAGCAGATCAAGGCTTGGCTCTTTTTGAATTGGCCCCTCATCATTAGCTATCGTATCCTTCGCAGACGTAAGAATTGTGTCCTGGCTTTTACTATCAGAAAACAGGAAAAGCATAAACAATAATCCTAAAATCTTTTCTTTCATAACCATTATTATATTATCAGCTTATATTTTTTAGTTTATCTATACTTATTTCAAACAATTCAGCATATTTCTGTAGTTTTTTATCTGATAACTTTTTAAACACATCCGCCTTCATATGTTGTTTGACGGTCCATTTCCAAAACCCGGTATAAGCAGCTACAATACCAATATCCATTAATTTTAATTCCATAAAATATAATAGCGGGCTTGCTTCATTCTTCAATACTTTTTGACGTGCATTCTCAATCCTTTCTTCAATGTCTTTCCATGCCACATCCAGCGCTGTAGCTTTTACTTCCCAGCCGGTGCTTAGTTCGGTGGTATAGTTACCGGAACTATCAACAGCATACACCACTTCTTTGGTTAATTTATTAAGGGCGCCACCATCTTGAGGGATATCTTCTTTTTTCATATTATAACTCCTGGGCTTAAGAAATGAATAAAGACGAAAGAAATAATATCACCAGCTTTTAATTGCTTTTCAACAGTATCAGCAAACTGTCAGCAGGCTATACATGTAAGAAAACCGGGCACTTTCCGGAACCAGAAGAAATATTTTATCTCCCTTCTTTAATTTTCCGCTATGGAATAATTCATCCACCATCAGGTAAACAGAAGCGGCGCCTACATTTCCAACCTGGCTTAAATTTACAAACCATTTATCATACATAATGCCGGTTCCGTTTGCAATCAACTGCTGGTAAATTTTGTCTTTAAAAAACTCACTCGACATGTGCGGCAGGAAATAATCGATCTCTTCTGATTTTACGCCATGCTTATTTAATGCAGCGGTTACACCATAACCACCGTATAAAACTATATTTTTACTTAATAATTTTACATCCTGTTTAATACTAAGGATGGACTGCGCCATTAATTCATGCGGCGAAAAATCCATGTAACCTTTCAACGTACCATCTTTCTGTTTTTCGCTTCCCATATACATACATGCTTCCAGCTCATGTGCATAGGAATACCCTTCTATCCATTCTACCCGAAGGCTGATCCCCTCTTCGTTTTTCTTATCCGAGATTAAAAAAGCCGCGGCGCCGTCTGACAACATCCATCTCAAAAATTCTTTTCAAAACCGATATACGGATCAGCGGCAAGCTCTTTTAATTTTTGCGCTTCATCCTCGAAATTGGATGATACCAGCGAAACAGACATCCTTTCCGAACCGGTAGCAACTGATTGCTGAACACTTCCTGTCTTGGTAGACAAATAAGCATATTTGAAAGCATGCATACCCGCACAACATACACCCGAAGGCGAAACAACTTCTACTGCATTGGTTTCAGGTAACCAGCCGTGCACCATTACGCCATGAGAAGGCATCATCTGATCAGGAGAAGAAGTTCCGCAGCTCAGCAGTTCTATTGATTTTATGTCTTCAGGGTTATTCTTAAATAAATCTTTTACCGCCATCGCCGTCATCTGCGCATTGGTATGTGTAGAAGCTCCTCCTTTTTTGAGTGCATAAAACCTGCGTTTGATGCCATTGTTTCTTAACACAATTCCTTTTGACCGGGAAGGTGAACCGTTGATATAGCCCAGGTACTCTTCCATCTCATCATTGCTCACGGGATCATTAGGAAAAAAAGAGGATGTATTATTAATATAGACTTCTTTAAACGACATTCAATTGATTAATTTACTCCTGAGTAATATTGTTTTTGCCTTTTAATGCGCTTTGATAAAAAAGGTTTAAAAAATATTGCATCTACCGTCAATATGATTGGTGCTGCTATAAACAACGCAATTATAAGATAATATTTGAATGCAACAAGCCACGCTGTTCTTTTTTTTCTTTTCACAATAAAATTCGCCCATAGCGCAAAAATGCGTTTCGCTTTCGATTCGATAAACATTAAATTATATTTCACTACAACGGCTTTTTTCTCCACGAGTTTTTCCTGCATGCCGTCGTAATTTCCTTTATCAAGATATTGTCCCACTACTTCACCAAATACTTTACAATTTTCGATATCTGCATCCGACACGCCGGGCTTCGGAAAAATATTTAAATAACGGTCCCTCTTTCCTGTAAACATCCAGTAAAGAATGGTAACAAAACTTATAGGGTTTGCATGTTTATCTACCAATACAATATTTCCAACATGTTTTGCTTCCAATGTTTTCAACATTTTCCTGATGCGTTCCATGGCGCTGATCCACATATTGCGGGCACCGGTAATAGTTACCACAGGCGTATCTTTTAAAATGGCTTTTACGGAAGGATGGTTCAAGATAGAATTCGAAGGGATGCTGGGTGAAAGAAACCATGCCTGGTAACCCAATATGATGAGATCGTATTTTGTTTCTTTTAATTGAATGGGCTGCAATTCCGCAGGCACACCTAAAACGCAATCCGGCATGACTGCAAAAAAACTTTTTCCCGACCAGGGAAAAGGATAAGCTTTTGCCGGTTGCACACGCACGATTTCAACACTATTGCCCGTTGCTACCAACGGGTCGCTAAGGTTATTGACAATGTCGCCAAGTTGTCCTGATTGGGAATAATAAATGACCAAAACTTTTTTATTCATGCAATAGAAGATTGTGTCTATGGGGTTTTTAAGACCTTTGATTTTTTGCTGTAATCAGTAATTTGTTGCTGGAGAAATGGGGAAAGGTTTTTAAAATTTTTATTGATCAATTTACTGTCTTCATCAAGGTCATTTCGATAATTAACAATACCAGGGGCATGTTCCTGTATAATGAGCCGGAGAAAGCGGTACTCCGTATTATTCTTGTCTTTTGATATGGAAGACTCCAATTTCGAACGCCCGGATTTGAAGAAATTTAATTTATCTCTTATTTTACTGACCAGTCCGGCTTTCTTCATCAATAACGCTCCTTCATAGGCTTCTTTTTCCGCCATCGAAGATTCCTTCAAGCTGCTTAACTGGGCATCTACAGCATCCACTTTGCCGGCCGCTATTGCGGTATAAAAAGCTGACTTATCAAAGCCCTGCTGCTGAGATTTACCTTGCGACATTGCAAAGGAAAATAGTAATAGCAGGTTAAAAAATATCCTAATGTTCATCAATCTGGCTTATTATAAACTTCTAAAAATGAGATAAAAAATTCAAACCTATAGGTCAGTTCAAATTACCAACACATCAGGTAATTACAAGGTTTAAAATTACTTATAAAATTTGGAGGGGAGATTTTGAAGGCGGCCTAATTTGCCAGCCATTAACTTAATTATTAACGATGTTCATCAATTAAAAAACCCACTCTCCGAGTGGGCTTTAATTTTGCGGACCGGACGGGACTCGAACCCGCGACCTCCGCCGTGACAGGGCGGCATTCTAACCAACTGAACTACCGATCCTCAAGCATGACATTACTGCCATTTTTGGGATGGCAAAGATAGGGGAAATACCCCCTTACAGGCAAAAAGTTTTTTCCATTTTTCCCCATTCGGGTGGTTAATTACCTGCTGAAAGTCAGGTTACTGTATCACTACATTATCTTTGACAATTAAACAAATGGGCATGCTCAGGATAGGTATTTTTGGCGTAGGTCATCTGGGAAAATTTCACCTGAATAACTGGAAAGAAATTCCCGGCGTTGAGATTGTCGGCTTTTATGATCCTGATAATGACACCGCTAACGAAGTTTCTGAAAAATATCAGATCACCCGTTTTTCGGATCCTGATTTACTTATCGATGGATGTGATGCCATTGATGTTGTCGCCCCGACGACGTATCATTTTCAATGGTGCGAAAAAGCCATTAAAAAAGGTAAACATGTTTTTGTAGAAAAACCGTTGGCCAATACGATGGCGGAAGCGAGGCAATTGGTAAAACTGGCCGAGGAATCCGGTATTAAATTCCAGGTAGGGCATGTAGAGCGGTTCAATCCTGCTTTTCTCTCTGTGAAGGATTTGCATTTAAACCCGATGTTTATTGAAGTGCACCGGCTTGCGCAATTCAACCCAAGGGGAACGGAAGTAAGTGTGATTCTTGACCTGATGATCCATGATATTGATATCATTTTGAGTATTGTAAAAAGCGATGTAAAAAGTATTTCGGCCAGCGGTGTTGCTGTAATGACGGATACGCCGGATATCGCCAACGTTCGCATTGAATTTGATAATGGTTGTGTCGCCAATCTTACATCGAGCCGGATATCGATGAAAAAAATGAGAAAGATCAGGCTCTTCCAAAAAGATGCTTATATCGGTATTGATTTCCTGAATAAAAAAGCCGAGATCATTAAAATGAAAGGACAGGAAGATGCGAACACTTTTTCGTTTGATATCGAAACACCTTCCGGGAAAAAAACCATTGCGATGACAAACCCCGTGGTACCGGAAGTAAATGCTATCAAAAGAGAACTGGAGGAATTTAAAAATGCAATTCTAAATAATACAAAAACCATCGTATCGGAAGTAGATGGACTGATGGCCATGGAAGTAGCCCACCAGATATTGAAAAAGATCGGCAACAATGCTATCACTGGCTGATGGGCAAAAGCAAACAAATACCCGTTGCCTGGTATGCCGTGACAGATTTCATCACAGCAGCATTAGCGTGGGGGTGTTTTTATTTTATCCGCAAGTTAATACTAAAAGAAACCATTGAAGACGCAGGGGAAGTACAGGTCAATTCTATCTTCTGGTTAGGAATACTGTTCATCCCCGTCGGCTGGCTGATATTATATGCGCTTACCGGCGCTTATCATTCGCTGTATAAAAAATCGAGGTTGCTTGAATTTACTACCACGTTTGTTTGCACGCTCGCCGGCTCCATCATCCTTTTTTCGCTTTTATACTGGATGATGTAAAAGGAAACTATTCCTATTATTATATCGCCTTTTCCGCTCTTTTCCTTATTCATTTTATTTTAATTTCTACCGGGCGGATAATTGTATTAAATAAAGTGAAAAAGCAAATACTGAACGGTGAAGTTTTCTTTAATACATTATTGATCGGCAGCAGGGAGAATGCGATTAAAGTATATAAAGAAACGAAGCAGCACCTTCGTGACGGTGGCTATCGCTACACAGGATATATATCGCCGGGCGGTTTAAATGTTACCAATGGATTTGAAAAGTTAATTCCCAAGCTTGGCTCTGCCGACGATATAGAATCCATCATTGATAAAAATGATATCCGGCAGATCGTCTTAGCGATGGAAAAATCAGAGAAGCCTTTACTGGAAAATATTATCAACCGGCTCAGCGAAAAAGATGTAGAAATAAAAATCCACCCGGATACGCTGGATATTTTATCAGGCTCTGTAAAAACCAATAATGTTCTTGGCGCCGTACTTATTGACCTGCACACCGGGTTGATGCCGCAATGGCAACAGCACATCAAACGATTAATAGATGTCCTCTGCGCATTGCTTGGCTTTGTTTTATTATCCCCGCTCTTGTTATATGTTATCATCCGTGTAAGATTTTCTTCCAAAGGACCTATCTTTTATTCGCAGTTTCGTGTGGGCTATAAAGGAAAAGAATTTCGCTTGTATAAATTCCGGTCTATGGTACAAAATGCGGAAAAGAAAGGACCGGCCCTTTCTTCTGACAATGATCCCCGCATTACAAAATGGGGAAAAGTGATGCGTAAATGGAGATTGGATGAATTGCCGCAATTATGGAATATTATAATCGGTGATATGAGCCTTGTTGGCCCCAGGCCGGAGCGAAGATTTTATATTAACCAGATCATCGCCCGTTTTCCTTATTATAAATACTTGTTGAAAGTAAAGCCGGGATTAACCAGTTGGGGAATGGTGCAATTTGGCTATGCGGAAAATGTAGATGCAATGATCGAACGCAGTAAATTTGATTTACTATATATTGAAAATGTATCGTTGGTGCTTGATTTCAAAATAATGATGCACACCCTACGGATCATTTTGAAAAGAAAAGGAAAGTAAGATGTAGTGAGTGGTAAATGGGAAGTGGCGAGTGGGCAGTGAACAATAGGCAATAAGCAATTGGCAATGGGAAATGAGGGATGGGCAATAGGCAAGTAATATTAGTAATGAATAATAGTAAGAAAGACCGCGACCTTGCTGAATAGCGAACAGAACCCTGAACGGAGCGTCGCAAGGGACGATGATAGTAGCACTGAAGCCGGGCAAATAATCTTTATAGATGTAAAACACGTTTATAAAGCACAATATGAAATATCAGGATTAGAGTTTATTTTTGATAAAATACCAACCCCTTGTGAGAAAATTACTCGCTCTTTTTGTGTTTTCTAATTGCCTGTTGCCCGGCGCCGATTGCCAGGTCAACTATTGGCAACAGCAGGTCAACTTCACGATTGATGTTTCATTAAATGATAAAGAAAATACGCTGGATGGTTTTGAAAAAATAGAATACATTAATAACTCCCCTGACACACTTCACTTCATCTGGTTTCACATTTGGCCAAATGCTTATAAGAATGATAAAACTGCTTTCAGCGACCAACTACTAGAAAATGGAAGTACGAAATTTTATTTCTCCAATAAAGAAGATAAGGGTTATATCAACCGGTTGGATTTTAAAATAGATGGCGCAACCGCTGAAATACAAGACCATCCGCAGCATATTGATATTATCAAAGTAATGTTGCCTGGACCGCTTGCTCCAAAAAATCCATTACTATCACCACGCCATTTCATGTTAAGCTACCTTATAATTTTTCACGTGGTGGACATGAGGGACAAAGCTACCAGGTGACGCAATGGTTTCCCAAACCTGCAGTTTACGATAGTAAAGGTTGGCACCCGATGCCTTATCTTGACCAGGGAGAATATTACAGTGAGTTCGGCAATTTTGATGTGACTATTAATCTTCCTGCTAATTATGTTGTAGCGGCGACGGGTGAATTACAAAACGAAGAAGAAAAAGAATGGTTGAAGAGTAGATCATCTTTTACATGGAAGCCGGTGAAAAGAAAAGAAAAAACAAAAGGCGGACAGGTAAAAACTATTATTGAAAAATTTCCAGCTTCTTTTGCGAAAACAAAGACGGTTCATTTTAAACAAAATAATGTTCATGATTTCGCATGGTTTGCGGATAAACGTTTCATTGTTGCACAGGATACATGCAAATTGCCTTCCGGCAAAATAGTGGCTGTCTCTAACTACGTCACATCCGCAGAGAAAGATACGTGGCAAAAAAGTATTCAATATACTAAGCAGGCGGTACGCTTTTATTCGGTACAGTTGGGTGATTACCCATATACTACTGTCAATGTGGTGCAAGGACCAATTAGTTTTGGCGGCGGCATGGAATACCCGGGTATCACGATTTTATCTCCCGTTAAAACTGCACCCGAACTTGATTTATTGATTGCTCACGAGATCGGGCACAACTGGTTTTATTCTGCCATTGGAAATAATGAAAGAGACCATGCCTGGATGGATGAAGGAATCAATACCTTTTATGAAAACCTGTACAAAGAAACTTATCATATCAACCTGGTTTCAAGAGATAAAATTCATTTTGAAACAACGGTAGTTGAAAAGACTGATCAACCGATAGAAACTGTATCTGAAAAATTCAGCGAACACAATTATGGCCTGGTCACTTATTATAAAGCCAGTGAATGGATAAAATACCTGCGTTCACAATTAGGTGATGACATTTTCAATAAGGCGATGCAGGAATATTACCGGCGCTGGCAATCACGTCACCCGGCACCGCAAGATTTGAAACAAATAATGGAAGAAACAAGCGGTAAAAACCTTGATTCTGTTTTTTCTCTTTTAAACAAAAAAGGATTGTTGCCGGGTCAACAAAATAAAAAAACGAAACTGGCATTTTTTCCAAATATTCATTCATTAGATAGTTATACGACAGATCCGCCTAAAAATCTTATTACTATCGGGCCGGCTATTGGCATCAATAGTTATGATAAAATAATGATCGGCGCAGTTATCACTAATCTTAAAATGCCCCCTAGCCGTTTCCAATTTTTTCTTGCCCCGATGTATGCAATAGGGTCAAAATCATTTACGGGTTTGGGATTTATGAATTATAGTTTTTATCCAGATGGAGTTTTTAGGAAAATTGACTTAGGTGTAAGCGCTTCCACCTTTTCTATGAATGAATTTAAAAAAGAAGATGGCGGCAAAGTATTTTTCAATTTTAAAAAAGCGGCGCCGGGTATACGTCTCACTCTAAAAGAAAAGAACCCTCGCAGTACGATGCACCATTTCCTGCAATGGAAAACGTATTTGATTTCGGAGCAATCTTATCGTGTCAGGTATGATTCCGTATTTAACCCGCCCGATACAATTATTACCCAACATGTCAATAAGCAAAGTGCCAGCAGAACGCTGAACCAATTTATGGCGGTGATTGAAAATTACCGGGCATTATATCCTTACCGCGGTGAATTAAAAATTGAACAAGGCGATAATTTTCTCCGCACTGCATTTACCGGGAAATATTTTTTTAAATTATGCGAAAGAAGGCGGATTGAATGTAAGGTTATTCGCAGGAAAATTCTTTTACTCCGGTTCAAAAACGCTTACAAAACAATTCTCAACGGACCGTTATCATTTAAACCTTACGGGTGCAAATGGGTATGAAGATTATACGTACAGCGATTACTTTATTGGGCGAAATAAATTTGAAGGGGCCGCCAGCCAGCAAATTATGGAAAGAGATGGCGGTTTTAAAATAAGAACCAATCTGCTGGGTGATAAAATCGGCAAAACAGATGACTGGCTTATCGCTATTAATTTTAGTTCATCAATTCCCTCCAAAATAAATCCATTCAGCTTGCTGCCTTTTAAAATTCCATTAAAAGTGTTCGCGGATATTGGCACTTATGCGGAAGCGTGGGACAGGAATGCAAATACAAACCGCTTTCTTTTTGATGCCGGTATACACATTCCTTTATTCAAAGAAACGATTAACATTTATGTACCCTTGATCTATAGCAGGGAATTTAAAGATTATGTGCAATCGTATTTACCAAAAAAGAACCGGTTTTTGAGAACGATTTCTTTCTCCATTGATATTTCCAATTTCAGCTTCCGGAAATTTGACCGCAACATTCCACTCTGACATGGACAATGACCGCAACATACGTTACCTGCCACACCATGAAATTGATAAAGCGAAATGGGACAATTGTATTACTAATGCCGATAATGGTTTGATCTACGGCTATTCACTTTATCTCGATCATATGGCTAAACACTGGGATGCATTAGTGTTAAACGATTACGAAGCCGTGATGCCACTTACATGGAACAAAAAATACGGCATTCATTATATATACCCGCCTTTTCTCACAGCGCAGCTAGGAGTTTTTAGAAAAAATATTTCAGCCAGCCTGCTGGAATCGTTCCTTGAAACTATTCCCAAAAAATTCCAGTATTGGGATTTCAACCTGAACCACGGAAATAATTTTCAACTGGAAAAGTTTCAATTATATAGCAGGAGAAACTTTGTGCTTGATTTAAATAAGCCTTATGAAATTCTTAATAAAAACTATAGTGAAAATATCCAGCGCAATATCCGCAAGGCAGAACAAGCAGGTTGCAGGGCCACAAAAGATTTTGAAGGAGAAAAAGTGATTCGAATGGCCGCAGCTCAAATGAAAACCTATACTAATGAATCAGCGGAGAATGTAGAAAGGTTCAGCAAATTGTATGAACAGCTATACCAACAAAAAAAAGCGATCACTTATGGTATATTATCAGCGAAAGACGAACTGATCGCTTCCTGCATATTTCTTTTTTCGCATAACAGGGTTTATTATATATTGGTTGGCAATCATCCTGGTGGCAGAACAAGCGGCGCTTCGCATGCATTGATTGATTCATTTATAAAAGATCATGCGGGGGAAAAAATGTTACTGGATTTTGAAGGTTCTGATATTCCCGGGCTGGCAAATTTTTATAGCAGCTTTGGGGCGATTGAAGAAGATTTTTCCGCTATAAAATTGAACCGTCTTCCCTTCTTCTTAAAATGGTTAAAGAAATAATATTACCCTCCAATTATTTCATCGAGAACTTTTTCAGCAATTAGCAAATCAATGGGCTTTGTTATTTTGATATTGGTGTCCTCTCCTTTCACCAATGAGACTTTTAATCCGAATGCCTCCACAACGGTGGCTTCATCGGTAAACTGTTCTTTATAATCTATCTGGTAAGCCGGTAATAATATTTTGCTGTGAAAAGTTTGCGGGGTTTGTACCAGCATTACTTTATCCCGGTTAATGACTTCGCTGCCTTCATCATTGATCAACCGCACGCTGTCTTTACTGGCGATCACGGGAATGGCGGTTCCTGTTTCTAATGCTGACTCGTAACAACGTTGTACCAGGTTTTCACTGGCGAGGCAACGTACCGCATCATGAACGAAGATGATGGACTCTTCTTCAATTAATTTTAAGCCATTCTTTACAGATTGGAAACGGGTATCACCACCTTCTGTAATCTGCACCCGGTTCTTATCAAAATAAGCGTCAATGATCTCCTGTCCTTTTTTAATATGCTCAGCAGGCAATACCAATATTACTTCGAGGTCTTGATAAGCGTCTACAAAAGTTTTGAGTGAATAATAAAGCACGGGCTTATTCTTCAATAGCATGAATTGTTTGGGCAAATCGCTTCCCATTCTTGTACCTGTACCCCCTGCTACTATAACAGCAAACTTTTTCATGAATGCAAATGTACGTGGGTTTGAAGCTAAGAGACAAAAAGAGAAAAGGAGGAAAAGAGGAGATTTCTATAGTATAAGAGTGCGGCTCTTCGACTCGCTCAAAGTATCCTGATAATTATCGGAAGCTACCCGGACAAACATTGGGGTCTTCGACAATTGCAGATACTTCGACAGTGCTCAATAGAGAACAGGAAGATGAAGAGTGCGACGTCCGCCCGGCCTTGCCATTCGGACGGGCAACAAAGCTGATAGTAGCAATACAGCTGGGTAAATAATAACATTTCCAATATGCAAAAGCGCCGAGAGCTATCGGGAGAAACTGGTTATATAAACATCCTACGTGTTACGGGGTATTTCTTTCACAGCAAAAAATTTCTATTTTGTAGTCGAATTATTGCAAATGCTGAAACGAAAACTAACCCAGGCTGACGTATTATTGATAGCGGCGAACCTTGTGCCTGTGTATGGCGTATGGTTTCTTGGCTGGAGCGGCGTTGAGGCATTTATCGTATACGCATTGGAAACATTGATCATCGGCGCCATCGCTTTATTGAAGATGCTGATTGTAACGATCGTGCGGGGAAAAGATACATGGTACAACCAGGGAACTTCCACCCGGGTAAGCGGGCTTTTCTTCATGGCATTCTTTACAGTTCATTTTGGTTTGTTCGCCGCGGTGCAAACAAGTATTTTTTCAAACGCGGCGGGCATCGTACCCGCAGGCGGCGGTTTATTGCATTTCTTTTTTCACTGGTATGATTATATTAACAGAGACATTGCTATCATGCTTGGAGCTTTTGTTATCGGATACTTATGGAAAAGCTTTGTTCCTTTTGTATTGAATGCCGAATATAAAACGGTATCGATGATGAAGCTGATGTTTCAGCCTTATGGAAGAATATTCATACAGCAGTTTACCGTGATACTCGGCAGCATGTTCCTGACATTTGGTAATGGTGGCGGGAAAGGTTTTATCCTGGTATTCGCTTTAATAAAAATATTCTTTGAGATTTATATCAATTTCGAAGGCATCATTGATAAATCAATGACGGATATGGAAAAAGAAGCCGGGAAGAAACAGTGATCTTTTATACTTCTGTTGGTTGAACCTTTCCTTTATTGGCTATCGCTATGTAATACAAAGGCACTCCTATTAATACAATAATAAACCCGGGCCAGGTATACTGCGGTTTATACATAACAAGCAAAATGCAGAAGGCCGCTCCCATCAATATATATATAATCGGCAATACAGGATAACCAAACGCTTTATAAGGCCTGTCGGCATCAGGTCTTTTCTTTCGAAGTATGAAAATGCCAATAATCGTGAGCATGTAAAATAATACAACGACAAATGAAATCATATCTAACAGGTCGCCATACTTACCGCTTAAGCTCCATAAAGAAGCGATGATACATTGAATCCATAAGGCATATTGTGGTACCGCATTTTTATTCAGCTCTCCTACTTTTTTAAAGAACAGGCCGTCTTTGGCCATGGTATAATAAACCCTTGCACCGGCGAGGATCAATCCATTATTGCAACCAAAAGTGGATACCATGATCAATGCGGCGATCATAATAGTACCGAACTCTGGAAATATTTTATTAGCAGCAGCAACCGCCACACGATCGTTCTCAGCAAAAGCAAGTTCATTCAACGGCATTACATTCAGGTACATCAGGTTGGTGAGCACATATATGACAGTAACGATCAGTGTGCCGAGAAATAAACTCATGCCGATATTGCGTTTTGGGTTTTTCATTTCACCGGCGATGAACGTGACATTGTTCCATGCATCGCTGCTGAAGATAGAACCGACCATGGCCGCTGCGATAGCACCCATTAATGCGGATACACCAATCGGCGCCCATGCACCAGGAATTACTGCACCTGTTGCATCTTTAACAGGCTGCATCGCATTAAAACCTGTTGCGAGGTTTTGTGACCAGTAACTTTGCTTTACCAGCAAAAATCCGAATACAATTAAACCAAACAAGGCCAATAGTTTCGCCGATGTAAAAATGGTTTGTATGAATTTGCCTTCTTTAACCCCTCGTGAATTTATATAAGTCAACAGGCAAATAATGACGATGGAAACCAATTGTCCTGAATATACTTTTACAATGCCCGCATCAAATAAAAAATAAGTATTACTCAATTCGGGAACCATGTAAGAAAGAAACTTGGAGAATGCTACACCAACCGCCGCGATCGTCGCTGTTTGTATCACCGCAAAAAAACTCCATCCATATAAAAACCCAATAAGCGGATTGTAGGCTTCTTTTAAATAAACATACTGGCCGCCGGCCTTGGGAAACATACCACTCAATTCACCATAGCTGAGTGCTGCCGTCAATGTCATAAAGCCCGTGATGAGCCATACTGCTATCAGCCAGCCTGCGCTACCGACATTTCTTGTAATGTCAGCGCTTACAATAAATATCCCGGAGCCGATCATGGAGCCGGCCACGATCATGGTGCCATCAAATAATCCAAGCGTAGGCTTAAAGGAAGTTGCATGTTCCGCCATGTGAGATGATTTATTCATCAAGATAAGTATTTCGCCCGATTTTTCACTTAAACAAAAAAGCTCCCGGTTTCCCGGAAGCTTTACTTTATGCTATTTGTGCGTTACTTCTTTTTGTCTTTATACATTTCATTCAACCCCTTTATAACATCACCGGTGATATTATAGGCTGTGTCTTTATAATAAAACAAGCCGGGCTCATACACAACGATGTAATTGTATTTCCTGTCCTCGTTGTATTTCGTAATAAAATCTTCTATTTCTTTCTTGAGGTTCAGGTTAAGCCTTGTTACAAATTCCTGGTATTTATTATCAATATCCTGTTTCTGAAATTTCAGGGTTTCGCTTAGTTGCTTCAGGTCGGTCTGTGCTTTTTCATAATCGGCCTGTGTCATCGTACCGCTTTTTTGCTGGTAATCCTGCACTCGTTTTTGATAGGTCTGGTCAAGTCTTGAAAGACTGGATGAATACTCTTCATCCTTCTTACTGATTTCGGCCTTCACATCTTTTACCATGCTGAAATTATTCTCAACAGAATCCATTTCAAAATAAGCGATACGAAAAGCAGAGCTCGCTGTATCCCTTGCGGAAGAATTGCCCTTTTTGCTATCATTTCCTTTTTTGCCAAAATGTAAAAAAAGTAAATAACCAACAAGCAGGGTTAAGAGCACATTCCAGATCAATAAACCATTTTTCATACTTATAAAATTAAACACGAACAGGCGGGCAAATATAATAATTCAGATTACTTTATGAAAGCCTTAACAACAAGAATAATAGGCAATTGGCAATTAGCAAAACTTCCGTCAGTAAATGTAAAAAAGGAGCAAGATCACTCTTACTCCTTGTAAATTGCTTATTGCTTATTGCCAATCGATTATTCCTCTTCGTCAAACGCCATCGCTTCCCTGGTCGTTTGCAGCAATTCATATTCTTCCTTGCTACCAACGATCATGTTTTCAAACTCACGCAAACCTGTACCAGCCGGTATCGGGTGACCTGTGATTACGTTTTCCTTCAATCCCAGCATTGCATCGGTTTTACCGTGGATCGCAGCGGAAGACAACACTTTGGTTGTTTCCTGGAACGATGCGGCAGATATCCAGCTTTGTACACCCAACGATGCTTTGGTAATACCCAACAATGTCGGCGCGGAAGTAGCAGGCATTGCATCACGGTATTCCACCAGTTTTTTATCGTTACGGCGTAAGATTGAATTTTCTTCTCTCAATTCACGAAGACTGATGATCTGTCCTGCACGCAGCTTGCCTGAATCGCCGGGTTCTGTTACCACTTTCTTATCAAAGATGAAATCATTCTCTTCAAGGAATTCAAATTTATCTACTGAATCATCTTCAAGGAATTTAGTATCACCCGGATCAACGATCACTACTTTACGCATCATTTGACGTACGATAACTTCAATGTGCTTATCATTGATCTTCACACCCTGTAAACGATATACTTCCTGTATTTCATTTACAACGTATTGCTGAACGGCAAATGGCCCTTGTATAGATAAGATATCCTGCGGTGATGTCTGTCCGTCAGAAAGAGACGATCCGGCTTTTACGAAGTCACCTTCCTGTGCAAGGATCTGTCTTGTCAACGGAACGAGATATTTTTTCTGTACACCATCTTTTGCTTCGATGAGTATCTCACGGTTACCACGTTTGATAGCACCCATAGAAACCACACCATCAATTTCAGATACAACAGCAGGATTGCTCGGATTCCTTGCTTCAAACAATTCCGTAACACGGGGAAGACCACCGGTGATATCTCTTAATTTACCCAGTACACGTGGGATTTTCACCAACACCTGTCCGGCTTTCACATCATCTCCTTCTTCAAGGATGATATGGCTGCCTGTAGGCAGGTTGTATGATTTATTTTCCTTTCCTTCAACTACGATAGAAGGAATTCTTGTTTTATCACGGGTTTCAATAACCACTTTTTCACGGTGACCGGTTTGCTCATCTGCTTCTTCACGGTAAGTAATACCTTCTGCAACGTTCTCGAATTTCAACTTACCATTGATTTCCGCCATGATAACGTTGTTGTAAGGATCCCAAAGACAGATCACATCTCCCTTGCGTACTTTCTGTCCATCTTTTACCTGCAGCGTAGCGCCATAAGGTATATTATTAGTGATCAGTAACCTGTCATTCTTGGCATCAATGAGACGCACCTCGCCGGTACGGCCGATAACGGTCTGTACTTTCTCACCGTCATTATTTTCTGTTATTACCGCACGAAGACCGTCGAACTGAACAGTACCATCGAATTTCGCAACAAGTGTAGAATCAACAGTCGCCGAACCTGCCACACCACCCACGTGGAATGTACGGAGTGTTAACTGTGTTCCCGGTTCACCGATTGACTGCGCCGCGATGATACCAACCGCATCACCTCTCTGTGCAAGAATACCTGAGGCCAGGTTCTTACCATAACATTTCACGCAGCAACCACGTTTGCTTTCGCAAGTCAGTACTGAACGAATTTCCACTATATCAATACCTGCATCTTCAATCTTCTTGGAAACATCAACAGTGATTTCTTCACCAGCACCAATCAGTAACTCTTCGTTCAGCGGGTTATATACATCATGCAATGATGTACGGCCTGCGATACGATCGGACAATGGTTCGATGATGTCTTCATTATCTTTTAATGCGGAAGTAGCGATACCACGCAATGTGCCGCAATCTTCTTCTGTAATTACAACATCCTGGGCCACATCCACCAGACGTCTTGTCAAATAACCAGCATCCGCTGTTTTCAACGCCGTATCGGCAAGACCCTTACGGGCACCGTGTGTAGAGATAAAGTAATCCAATACATTCAGACCGCCTTTGAAGTTAGAAAGGATCGGGTTCTCAATGATCTCAGATCCTGTAGAACCTGATTTTCTTGGCTTCGCCATCAGACCCCCTGATACCAGCCAGCTGTTTGATCTGCTGTTTAGAGCCACGGGCGCCGGAATCAAGCATCATGAATACGGAATTGAAACCTTGCTTATCATTGCTTAATTCACGTATCAATGTTTCTGTGATCCTTGTATCCACACGGCTCCAGATATCAACGATCTGGTTATATCTTTCGTTATTAGTGATAAGACCCATGTTATAGTTGTCCCACACCTCATCTACTTCACCTTTTGCATTATCCAGCAATTCTTCTTTAATAGCAGGGATGATCAGGTCATTAATACTGAATGACAACCCACCCTGGAAGGCTGTGCGAAACCCTAATGTTTTAATATCATCAAGGAACTTCGCTGTCTTCGGAACATTGGTGATCTTAATGATATCTCCGATGATCTCACGCAGGTTCTTCTTCGTCAACAAAGCATTTACGAAACCAACTTCCGCAGGAACGTGCTGGTTAAATATCACACGGCCAACCGTTGTTTCAATCATCTTATGTTCCAGCAATCCATCCTGATTACGGATGTTTACTTTCACTTTTATCCATGCATGCAAATCAATCTTTGCTTCGTTATAAGCGATGATCACTTCTTCGTTCGAATAGAAAGCTTTGCCTTCTCCCCTGATTGGTTCTTCAGGAGTTGATTTTTTCCCTTTGGAAATATAATACAGTCCCAATACCATGTCCTGTGAAGGAAGGGTGATCGGCTGTCCATTCTGAGGGTTCAAAATGTTATGGCTCGCCAACATCAGCAATTGCGCTTCCAAAACAGCCGCATTGCTCAATGGAACGTGGACCGCCATCTGGTCACCGTCAAAATCCGCATTGAACGCCGTCGTTACCAACGGGTGCAATTGTATCGCTTTACCTTCAATCAATTTTGGCTGGAAAGCCTGGATAGACAAACGGTGAAGCGTGGGGGCACGGTTCAGCATGATCGGGTGACCCTTCAAAATATTTTCAAGGATATCCCAAACGATGGCTTCTTTTTTATCAACAAGTTTCCTTGCGGATTTCACCGTTTTTACGATACCTCTTTCAATTAATTTTCTAATGATAAAGGGCTTGAACAATTCCGCAGCCATATCTTTTGGTAACCCGCACTCATGCAATTTCAATTCAGGCCCTACTACGATAACGGAACGACCAGAGTAGTCAACACGTTTACCAAGAAGGTTCTGGCGGAAACGGCCTTGTTTACCTTTCAATACATCGCTCAGTGATTTCAATGCCCGGCCACCTTCTGCTTTTACAGCATTTGATTTCCTGCTATTGTCAAACAAAGAATCAATCGCTTCCTGTAACATACGTTTTTCATTACGTAAGATTACTTCAGGCGCTTTAAATCTCTAACAATCTTTTCAAACGGTTATTACGGATAATAACACGGCGATAAAGATCATTCAGATCTGAAGAAGCGAAACGACCGCCATCCAATGGAACAAGCGGACGCAGTTCCGGAGGAATAACAGGAATATATTGCATTACCATCCATTCAGGACGGTTCGTAATTCTTAAGTTAGCATCACGGAAAGCTTCTACTACACTCAAACGTTTCAACGCATCCGCTTTACGCTGCTGCGATGTTTCAGTAGCCGCTGCATTACGAAGATCAAATGACAATTGATCGAGGTCGATGCGCTGCAACATATCATGCACCGCTTCCGCACCCATCTTCGCAATGAATTTATTCGGATCATCATCCGGCAGGTACTGGTTATCTTTTGGTAACGCCTCCAGGATATCGAGGTATTCTTCTTCTGTTAAAAGATCACCTACATTCTGACCTTTATCAGCACGGATACCAGTTTGTATTACTACAAATCTTTCATAATAGATGATGGTCTCTAATTTCTTAGAGCTTACACCCAGCAGGTAACCGATCTTATTCGGTAATGATTTAAAATACCAGATATGTACAACAGGCACCACCAGTTTGATGTGGCCCATTCTTTCACGACGAACTTTTTTCTCCGTTACTTCCACACCGCAACGATCGCAGACGATTCCTTTATAACGGATACGTTTGTATTTACCGCAGGCGCATTCATAATCCTTTACCGGCCCGAAGATCCTTTCGCAAAACAAGCCATCACGTTCAGGTTTGTAAGTACGATAGTTAATGGTTTCAGGCTTCAGCACTTCACCATAACTTCTTTCCAGGATATTATCCGGAGAAGCAAGACCGATAGTGATCTGCGAAAATGCAGGCCTTGGACGATTTTCTTTTTTGATAGCCATATTGCTATTGCAGGTTTTAAATTTTTTGCTCTAATATTTTTTATCCCTGTAGAGACAAGGCATGCCTTGTCTCTACAGGACAAAATATGTCTTATTCGAATTTCAGATCCAATCCCAATCCACGCAACTCATGCACCAATACATTGAATGATTCAGGAATACCAGGTCTTGGAATATTATCACCCCTTCACGATCGCTTCGTATGTCTTCGCACGGCCGATAATATCATCTGATTTCAACGTCAGCAATTCCTGCAGGATATTAGAAGCACCGTATGCTTCCAATGCCCATACTTCCATTTCACCAAAACGCTGACCACCAAACTGGGCTTTACCACCAAGCGGCTGCTGCGTGATCAAGCTGTATGGCCCGATCGAACGTGCATGCATCTTATCATCCACCATGTGGTGAAGTTTGATAATATAGATGATACCTACGGTTGCTTTCTGGTGGAAGCGGTCACCGGTTTCACCATCATATAAATAGGTGTGCCCGAATTTAGGTAAACCAGCATCTTCAATATGCTGAGCAATCTCTTCAGTAGTCGCACCGTCAAAAATCGGCGTGGCGAATTTCAATCCCAGTTTCTCACCGGCCCAACCTAAAACAGTTTCGTAAATCTGTCCGAGGTTCATACGGCTTGGTACACCCAATGGATTCAATACAACATCCACCGGTGTTCCATCTTCGAGGAACGGCATATCTTCCGCACGAACGATCTTCGCAACGATACCTTTATTACCATGGCGGCCGGCCATTTTATCTCCCACTTTCAACTTACGTTTTACAGCAAGATAAACTTTAGCGAGTTTCAATACACCAGCAGGTAATTCGTCCCCGATAGAAATATTGAATTTCTCTCTCTTATAACGGCCTAATTCTTCATTAAACTTAATACTGTAGTTATGCAACAAGGTGTTGATCTGGTCATCCACTTTCCTGTCAGCCGTCCAGCCAAGCGGGTTGATGTTCGCATAATCCAGCCCAGTCAGGTTTTTAGAAGTGAATTTCACCCCTTTACCAATCTGTACTTCACCAAAGTTGTTGCTTACACCAGCGGAATTATGATCTTTCAGCAAGGTGCTCAATTTTTCGAGCAACACTTCCATCAGGTCAGCTTCATTCTTCTCGTGCATTTTTTCCAGCTTCTCGATAGCCGCTTTCTCTCTCACCTTCGCATTCTTATCTTTCTTCGCTCTCTGGAATAATTTCTTCCCGATTACGATACCTTCCACACCATTCGGCGCTTTCAAAGAAGCATCTTTCGCATCACCGGCTTTATCACCAAAGATCGCACGCAACAATTTTTCTTCCGGTGTAGGATCGCTTTCCCCTTTCGGTGTGATCTTACCAATTAATATATCTCCTTCTTTGATGTGTGCACCAATACGAATGATACCATTTTCATCAAGGTCTTTTGTCGCTTCTTCTGAAACGTTCGGGATATCCGGTGTCAATTCTTCTTCACCGAGTTTTGTATCACGAACTTCCAGTTCATATTCAGAAATGTGAACAGAAGTAAACAAATCTTCACGAACCACTCTTTCACTGATAACGATGGCATCTTCGAAGTTGTAACCCTTCCATGGCATGAAGGCCACTTTCAGGTTTTTACCCAAAGCCAGTTCACCATTCTGCGTAGCGTAACCTTCAGTTAAGAAATCACCTTTCTTTACTTTTTGGCCTTTCTTCACCGCAGGTTTCAAGTTGATACAAGTTTCCTGGTTTGTTTTGATAAACTTAGTAAGCCTGTAAACCCTGAGGTCTTCTTCAAAGCTTACCAGCTTTTCAGAATCATCCCTGTCATAACGAACATGAATTTCATTTGCATCAACAAACTCAACAATACCATTACCGTCAGAGTGGATCTGGATCCTTGCATCGCGGGCAGCTTTTCCTTCCAGTCCTGTACCTACTACAGGCACGTCAGGACGGATCAAAGGCACAGCCTGGCGTTGCATGTTTGATCCCATCAAAGCACGGTTGGCATCATCATGTTCTAAGAACGGAATCAATGAAGCGCTCAAACCAACGATCTGGTTCGGGGCCACATCCATAAACTCCACTTCAGTTCTATCCAATATCGGGAAATCGCCCGTTTGACGGGATGCGATTTTTTTCATCAATGAATTCTCCTTTGTCAGAAAGCGGAACGTTCGCCTGTGCGATTTTCGCTTCATCTTCTTCTTCCGCACTCAGGAATTCCAGTTCTTTCATATTTACCTTACCATCATGAACTTTACGGTAAGGCGTTTCGATAAAGCCCATCTCATTGATCTTCGCATGCACACAAAGTGTGGAGATCAAACCAATGTTCGGACCTTCCGGTGTTTCAATCGTACACAGACGGCCATAGTGAGAATAGTGTACGTCACGTACTTCGAAGCCTGCTCTTTCACGACTTAAAACCGCCGGGCCCGAGCGCTGAAATACGACGTTTGTGTGTAATCTCAGACAATGGGTTTGTCTGATCAAGGAACTGCGATAACTGTGAAGTTCCAAAGAAGGAATTGATCACAGAAGAAAGCGTTCTTGCATTGATCAAATCAACCGGCGTGAATACTTCGTTATCTCTTACGTTCATTCTTTCACGGATTGTCCTTGCCATACGTGCAAGACCAACACCGAACTGAGCATATAATTGTTCACCCCACTGTACGTACACGACGATTGCTCAGGTGATCAATATCATCGATTTCCGCTTTACCATTGGTAAGGCGTACTAAGTATTTAATGATAAGAATGATATCTTCTCTTGTCAACGTCTTTTGGGTAAGCGGCGCTTCTAAATTCAACTTGCGGTTGATTTTATAACGGCCCACTTCACCGAGGTCATAACGTTTATCGCTGAAGAACAATTTATCAATGATACCGCGGGCTGTTTCGTTGTCCGGTGCATCAGCGCCACGTAATTGGCGATAGATGAACTGAACCGCTTCCAGCTCACTGTTAGAAGTATCTTTATTTAAGGTATTATAAATGATCGCATAATCACCACCCACATCTTCTCTCTGGATAAATACACTCTTCACATCCATTTCTGCAATGGTTGTGATCGCTTCTTCATCCAGCACGGTGTCACGCTCCATCACGATCTCGTTTCTTTCGATGGATACTACTTCACCGGTATCTTCATCTACGAAATCTTCTACCCAGGTTCTCAATACACGGGCAGCCAAACGGCGACCAACATATTTACCTAAAGTCTTTTTATCTGTTTTTACTTCATCAGCCATACCAAACAGTTCAAGAATATCTTTATCTGTTTCGTAGCCGATAGAACGTAATAAGGTTGTAACAGGGAATTTTTTCTTACGGTCAATGTATGCATACATCACATTGTTGATGTCTGTAGCAAATTCCATCCATGCACCTTTGAAAGGAATTACCCTTGCAGAGTAAATCTTTGTTCCATTGGGGTGAATAGACTGACCGAAGAATACACCGGGAGAACGATGCAACTGGGAAACAACTACACGTTCAGCGCCGTTGATAACAAATGTACCGCGGGGTGTCATGTAGGGGATGTTTCCCAAAAACACATCCTGTACGATGGTTTGGAAATCCACGTGTTCTTCATCATTACAACTTAATCTGAGTTTCGCTTTCAGGGGAACGGCATAAGTCAATCCACGTTCCATACACTCTTCGATGGTGTAGCGGGGCGGATCAATGAAATAATCAAGAAACTCCAGCACAAAGATGTTCCTCGTATCAGTGATCGGGAAATTGTCTTTGAACACACGGAACAAACCTTCAATGTTACGTTTGTCAGGTGTTGTTTCTAACTGGAAAAATTCTTTAAATGACTGAATCTGCACTTCAAGCAGATCGGGAGTTTCAGCCAGGTGCTTAATCTTACCGAAATCCACTCTTGAGTTCACTTTTGTTGAAGACATATGCGTATAAAACCGGTTTAACTACATTAAGGACGTACAAATCACATTCAGGCTTTCATTTTAAAATAAAAGCTGATGAAGTTCAACTACTTAAACATGATTGGGACGTCAAAATTTTATTGGCCAAAATAAAGGACAGCAAAGGTAAGGATTTCTAAGTTCCCGCCAAGAAAAGTTTGCCCCCAAAAATCCCGCCAAACTGAGAATAAATAGATGTTTATTGAGGGCTTATTCATCCACAATAAAATACTATTGGGGATAAATACTTCCTAATGAACTGGAAAAAAAATAGCCGCGGACTATCTCACTTTCTACCCGCAAGGACAGAATTGCGATATTGATCCTTATTTTATTGATTTTCATGGTATTCTTCTTACCCGGGCTTTTATCAAAGCACACCGCTCCTTTACCAATTACCGCCAGTGATACAACCTGGGTAGCAGCAGTTAAAAAACTGGAAATGCAGTCGACGGCTAATGAATATCAGAACAATTCAGATAATGAAAATGTTTACGCTTATCAATACGACCGTTCTGCGAGCACTTACAACAAGACAGTCCATGGAGAGCTATTTTATTTTGACCCCAATACTATTGCAACAGATGAATGGAAGAAATTAGGATTAAAAGAGAAGACCATTCACACCATACAAAATTTTCTCAGCAAAGGCGGACATTTTTACAAACCAGATGATCTTAAAAAAATCTACGGTTTATACCCGGATGAATTTGAAAGGTTGTTTCCCTACATTCAAATAGAAAACAAAAATGCAACTGCTGAAAAAATATTGGCACCGCGAAATCAAACCGCGTTTCAATGCTGTTTCCATCGTGGATATCAACACTTCTGATACATCAGCGTTTATTGCATTACCCGGTATCGGGAGCAAAACTTGCCGCAAGGATTGTAAACTTCAGGGACAAACTCGGCGGCTTTTATTCCATTGACCAAATAAAAGAAATCTACGGCTTGCCTGATTCGACATTTCAAAAGATAAAAACGTATTTGAAACTAAACAATGAAGCAATAAAGAAGATCAATATCAACACCGCAACTATTGATGAACTAAAAGCGCACCCTTATATCAAATATACTATTGCCAATCCTCTCATCGCTTATCGAAATGAGCACGGGCCTTTCTCTAAAGTAGAAGATATTAAGAAAGTAATGGCGGTGACAGATGAAGTTTATAATAAGCTCTCACCTTATTTTACTTTATAATTTGGAAGGAAAAATCTGTATATCATTATTTTCTATAAACAATGAATAGTCTTACAAAATGAATCGTTTATTTTGAGTAAACCTCTTCCAATGTTCGAGGGAAATAGATAAACGGCCATGTTTGAATAAATACCCTTTTCCAAAATATGCTTTAAATCCTATAGGTACGGTCCCTGGTTCTAAAGAAAAAGAAGAACCCAAGGCACCAATCAGTTTACTTTTCCATGTTTCAAGAATTTTTCCTGCAAAAACAGAATCTTCCGATTCCGAACCTATGATCTCCGCATAATAATAAAAGTTTGTATAAATGGAATAAACTTTTCCATTTTTCGTCCCCTACAATCTCATGAAGAGCTGAATAATAGCCGCTATCTTCAATATTTTTGCCCTGAAGGTTATGAAATTCATATATAGTATCCTTAACTAATGCTGCCAAGTCTTTTGAAAAATTATCCTGAGCAGCTATTACACCTGGGAAAAGAATAAACGATATACCAGCAAAAAATTTTATCCATTTTTTCATACTTAGCATAATTTACAATTCTTCAATTAAAATAAAAAATCCCGGTGGATTGCCGGGATTTAATCAAGCTATTTATTGCCTGGAAATATTGCTACTTAAGCGATCTCAACATCAGCGCCAGCTTCTTTCAGCCTTGCTACGATTTCTTCAGCTTCTACTTTAGAAATGCCCTTCCTTGATGTTCTTTGGTGCGCCGTCAACCAGTTCTTTCGCTTCTTTCAAACCTAAACCAGTCAAGTCTTTTACGATCTTAACTACGTTCAGTTTAGAAGCGCCACCGCTCTTCAATACTACATTGAAAGCTGTTTTTTCTTCAACTGCTGCTGCACCACCGCCATCGCCGCCGCCCATTACTACCGCTGCTGCTGCTGGTTCGATACCGTATTCTGATTTTAAGAAATCAGCTAATTCCTGTACTTCTTTTACTGTTAAGCTTACTAAATTTTCAGCTAATGCTTTTACGTCTGCCATTTGATTTAAATTTTTACCGACTTCATTTTGTTGTCTTTAGTTTGAAACTAAAAGACATCAATCCGCCGGAGCGATTAAAAAAATTGTTTTTTATTAAAAGTCAAAATTAAAAAGTCAAAATTGAAACTATTGCTTTTGACTTTTGATTTTTTACTTATTCAGTTGGTTTTACTTCCGCGTCGTCAGCCGGTTTTACCTCGGCATCTTCCGCTGGTTTTGCTGCTTCTACCGGTGCTGCAGGCTTTTCTTCAGCTACTGCCGCAGGTGCTGCTCTTGCTGGCGCTTCCACCGCTGCTTCTGCTTTTACTTCAGGAGCAGGTGCATTTTTCTTTTCAGAATTATGCAACAATGCAGCGATCACTCTCTTCGCAGGAGATTGCAACAAGCCGATCACTTCGCCGATCAACTCATTCTTCGTTTTGATCTTCGTTAAGGCAACAAGCTGGTTATCGCCCCATGTATACATCACCCATTAATGAAAGCCGCTTTTAATACAGGTCTTTTCACTGTTGCTTTCTTTACGGAAAGAACTGATGATCAAAGCTGGTTCTTTCGGATTTTCAGAAAACATCAATGCAGTCACTTTGTGAAGTGAGTCATACATGCCTGAATACTTCGCATCATCCAAAGATTCCAATGCTTTTTTAATCAGCGTGTTCTTCGCCACTTTCATTTCTACCTGTTTGCTAAAGCAAGCACGGCGCAACTTAGTTACTTGTGCCACACTCAGCGATTCTGTATCGGCAACATAGAAGTTTGTATACTGAGAGAATTTTCCTTTCAGCGCTTCTATTACTTCTTGTTTTTGATCTTTAGTCATTATATTAAAGTTTGACTGTTCGATTAATTGTTTCTTCCGGCGTCCCGGCCACTAAGGCAGGGATACAGGTGTTTAGTGAACGAATCCTTTTGTGTCGATAACGATACCGGGGCTCATTGAGCTCGCCATGCTGATTCCTTTAAGGTAAATACCTTTTGAAGAAGATGGCTTCGCTTTGATAATCGCATTGAGCAATTCCTGGCTATTTTCCGCTATTTTATCAGCAGCAAAACTTACACGGCCGATAGAAGCATGGATGATACCTACTTTATCTACCTTGAAAGCGATCTTACCGCCTTTTACATCATTGATAGCATTCGCCACATCATTAGTAACCGTTCCTGTTTTAGGATTCGGCATCAGGTTACGTGGCCCTAATACTTTACCCAGTTTACCAATCTTCGGCATCACAGACGGAGTAGCGATGATCACATCTACATCTACCCATCCGCCTTCGATCTTGGTTACATATTCTTCCAGGCCAACATAGTCAGCGCCGGCTGCTTTCGCTTCCGCTTCTTTTTCGGGCGGGCAAAGCACTAACACTTTTTTTGTTTTACCAGTACCGTGCGGTAATGAAACCGTACCGCGGATAGCCTGGTCAGCTTTTTTAGGATCTACTCCCAAACGGATATGCAGATCAACAGAAGCGTCAAACTTTGTTGTATTGATTTCTTTCACTAAAGAAGATGCTTCTTTAAGTGAATAAGATTTGTTCTTATCTATTTTAGCGTCGGCTAATTTTCTTTTCTTGCTGATGAATGCCATGATAATTCGTTTTAATTGTCAAGGATTAATTTTCCCAGGGAGCTTTACCTTCTACTGTTAAACCCATACTGCGGGCAGTACCGGCTACCATTTTCATGGCACTTTCAACAGTAAAACAATTCAGGTCAGGCATCTTATCTTTTGCGATAGCTTCTACCTGTTCCCAGTTTACTTTACCTGATTTGATACGATTGCTCTCTTTGGAACCTTTTTGAATTTTGGCAGCTTCCATCAGTTGAATGGCTGCGGGAGGTGTCTTGATAACGAAATCAAAACTTTTGTCAGTATAAACAGTGATTAACACGGGAAGCACTTTTCCCATTTTGTCCTGCGTTCTTGCGTTGAACTGTTTGCAGAATTCCATGATATTGATACCCTTGGAACCCAGCGCAGGGCCGATCGGAGGTGCAGGATTAGCCTGTCCACCCTTACATTGCAGCTTTACAAAGCCGGAGACTTCTTTTGCCATTTTTTAATACTTTTTGGTGTTAGCGACCTTTCTCCGCCAGGGCGGTTACTTAATCTCCCAATCCCGACGTGTCGGGATTCCATCAAACGCCTGTTTTAGCATTAGCAATCCTGCCTTTGTTAAACCAGAGCGATTAAAGAAAGAACTAATTGGGGCGGCAAAATTAAGGGAAAGAAGTCAATTTTCAGAGGTTTTGAGGGATTTATTTTCCCGGCTCTTGAGCCCTTATCATCGTCCGTTGTTGAGCGAAGCGAAATCCCGATGAAATCGGGACGGCGCATTATTAACTCATCTGCATTACTACTAGCATCGTCTGTTGCGTCGCACTCTTGTACTTCAGGATTCTATTCAGCAATTTCGAAGCACCTGTTCATACAGTTGATGGTCCATTGCCGATTGCTCATTGCCTGTTGCCAATTGCTTACTCATAACTCTGAACTCGCCACTTCCCTCCTCACTTCTTTTTCTTCTTCAGCGACAAATATCTAAAAAGTAAATCACTTTCAGGGAAAGATTATTGTTTTGCGGCGCATCTACCGTTTTGCCGAAATTTTGAAATACCTGTATTGTACCGCATCATTGTAAGTATCCGACTGGTCTTTCCAAACAAGATTGATAAAACTTCCCGGTGCAAATTGCCAGGTATATACCGCATCCACATTAAAGATGTTGTAATTCTGGTGATTTACCCCCAGGCCCGTATGTGTAGTCGGCAGAAGTGTTCCGTCTGTTGCAAATCGTATAATTGTTTAATGGTCACTTCGCTCCAGTAATGTCTTAAACGAACAGTGATGCCGGCTTTATTGCTCAGGCTATATTTAAATGTCACTATGTTTTCTACGGTCATTCTGTCCCGGCGTGAAAAGATCACATCTTTAAATACATCAACCCATTCACACTTTCATAATACTTTTTATAATACCCGGCATCATTCTTCGCCGGGTTATAAAAGATATTATGACTGATAGAAAATTTATCATTGAACCGGGTAACGGTGGTTCAACCTCACCTTCATGGCTTGGCACTATTGAATAAACTTCTTATTGCTACGTAATAATCAAGGTGAGGTAATACTTCTTGTAAAGTTTGTTTCAAACCAGGGGTTGAACTGCCACCTGCTGGGGGTACGATAAGAATAACCGGCGGTACGTGGTTCATAAAAATTATTTCCTTCTGATCCATAACCGACAAACATTCCCGCCCACCAGAGATTTTTCATTTGAATATTCGCGTTCACGTTGGTATTAAATGACTGGAAATTGTCTTTGATCTTTTGCCCGGAAATTTCTTTGAATAATGTGCTGTGATAAGCATTATAGTTCAACTGTATACGGTTATACCAATTCGTCGGCGTCAACCAGCGATAACCTGTCCATAAAAAATGATCGACAAAATTGCTGTTATTCAAAAGGCCCATGTCGTTAATATTATACTTCTCATCAGCCAGCTCCTGCCCGACCTGGAAATTCCATTTACCAGTCTTCGTAATATTAAAGTTGTGAGAATAGCCCTGTACATTATCACCCGGTTTCATTAATTGGCTCATCGCCAGTTTGCCATTAAAGCGGTAGGTATTCTTTTTATTATTAAACTCAAATAACCCGGCGCTGACATTGGCATCATACTCCTTGCCACTGCGCATCACATTTGTATTAATAAATGAAATAGCGGAGTTATTCTTTAGCGTCTGGTCAAACACGACGATGTTATAATTGGTTAGTGGCCCTGTTTCTATTTTCCGGTTTTCTTCTGTCAGCTCGTCTTGTGCCGTCGCATACATTGTTTGGGTGATCGCATTGAACACCCCCAATCCAAAACCTTTTTTTGTGCGACCTGAAACCTTAGTAGCATTGATTAATTTTGACTGCAACGGGTTTTCTATAATTTTTTCATTAGCATTTAATTTTCCATCTGCCTCATAATAATGCAATGGCTGGCCTCCCACTCTTCTTGAATAAAATAAATTTCCTTTGCTGAACAGTTCTGTTCCTTCTGTAAAGAAGGGCCGGTTCTCTGTATACCGCACTTCAAAAGGCGAAAGGTTTAATATACGGTTATCACTTTGCACCTGGCCAAAATCCGGGATCAGTGTCATGTCCAACGTAAACGCATCACTGATGCCATACTTTACATCCATACCGCCATTCACAGAAGAGGTGAAATCTTTTGTTCCTTTCGTTTTGTTGGGATAATGATTAAGATATGTCGAAAAATAAGGTGAGAAAGAAAGCCGAACAGGCGCTTCTATTTTTTCAATTGCTGTCCATTGCCCTGCCTGGTTTAAAAAACCATTTACTTTTGGATCAACCGGGTTCCACATAAACTGGTGGCCGGCTTTTTTCCTGTTACGGGTAATATTCAAGCCCCATGTCTGGTTTTCCCTGCTTATAAACCGGATAGCAGAATAAGGTATCCGCATTTCAAATGTCCATCCGTCTGCTACTATTTTAGCATTGCTGTTCCACACAGCATCCCACGAGGCATCTTCTCCTGCGGTATTGGAATATTTCGCATCAAATTGCTCTCCCAGGGGAGTTATATAAAATCCAAAACCATTTATTTTATCGAGATAAGTATCGAAGATTACGCCTACATAATCATTAACGCCAATCCTGTCACGGCCAACCAACTCTTTTGATATGCTGTCACTTGTTATTTCATGGCAATAGCCGCCCACATAAATAGAAGTGTTATCGTAAAGCAGGTATATTTCTGTTCCGGAAGCAGAATCTTCAATAGCGCCGAAGTTGGGGCGCCATTCTACAAAGTTGGTTGCGGGGATGGCTTCTTTCCACGCCTTTTCATCCAGGCTGCCGTCAATTTTAAAATTGGCGGTCGTTCTTTTCGCCGGTAAGGCCTTCATGATCGTTTCCTGGGAAAAACTATAAAATGAAAATAGCAAGGCAAAGCCTGGTAGCAGTATCAGCTTTCTCCTCATGATGTGGTTGGTTTGCTGGTCTAAAAGTTGATTACGAAGATATACGTATGACAACAGCGTTTTGTTACCGCTTATCAAAACAATAATCGTTTATCACCGAAAAATAATTGGTTTAAGAAAGTCTTAACAACGGAAGATTATTTGAAAGGAAGAGGTTCTATTTCTTTATAAAATCTTCATAAGTAAAATGCTGCATCGCTTTTCCTGCTTCTATCTCTTTTGCCCCGGTATCACCTTCCTGTTTGATAACCTGTTTGCCCACATTATCAAATACCAGCCGGCCCGAGCTATCGATAAAACCAAAGCCATCATTAAAAGAAAAGAAGGCCCAGGGCTTCACTGCGGAATCAAGCATATTCCGGCTGAATGGAAAATTAGTTGCATCTAGCCCGGCTTGCCTGGAAAGCATCGCCGCAATATCAACTTGTGAAATTACTTTATCAATCACTATACCTTTTTGTTTAATAGCGCCGCCTGTCCACAACATTGGTATGCGGAATTCATCCGCTTTATTATCTGTTTCAGGAAGCCGGTGGCCATGATCGCCAGTAATAATTACAACTGTATTATTCCACCAGGGTTGCTTACTGCATACATCAATAAAATCCCCGACACTTTGATCTGTATAATGAAGAGAATTTAAAAACTTAGTCGTGATATCATCGCCATTGAATGCTGCAGGCACCGGTGTTTCAAAAGGTTCATGACTGCTTAAGGTAAGCCATACAGCAAAAAAAGGTTTCGCAGATTTATTCAGATCATCAGCAACACGTTTCATTACTATGCCATCATGTGCCCCCCATTTAGAATTCATGTCTTTTGAAGAAAAATCATTTTTACCCACAATAGGATCAAAGCCGCCATGAAGCAGGTAAGATTTTATATTCGCAAACTCCGGCTCACCACCATAGAAAAATGGCGTGACATATCCTTTTTCTTTAAATAACTGCGACAGCACTTTCAGCTTCGCAGACTTTGCCGGGGAATGAATGACTGTTGTGTTGGGCATAGCCGGGTAACCGCTTAAAATAGCAGGCAATCCTTTATTCGTTCGGTCGCCGCTGGCGTATACATTACTGAAATAAATTCCTTCCTGCTTCAGCCGGTTGAACTGCGGCGTCACTTCTTTATTATCAATAGAAACATGTGTCGCTTTTTCCGTAAAACTTTCCCAAACAATAATAATTACATTCGTAGCAGTTGTCGATGAAAAATCAATGAGCTGTGCTGTTCCCGAATTGCCCGCATACAAACTATCAATCACTTCTTTTTCCCGTTGTGCTGTTAAATATTGATAGGGATTTTTCCCTGAACTTCCTTTACTGAAAAGGCTGTGCAAGAAATTCCAGGAAGCATTGATCGCCGTATGATTTGCATAATTATTCGTAGAGAAATAAACGCTGCTCTGGTTCAAAGGCGCTAATTGAAAACCCCCTCTTATCGGTATGATCATAGCGGCCATTAAAACAAATAAGAAGAAAGCTGTAACGATTCTTTGTTTTCGCAGTGGTTGAAAAAATATTTTTCTTATAACCACACGAAAAATCCAGAACAAAGCGACAAAGCAGGCAATAAATATGGCAAGGATTAATAATAATGGAAAATGACTTATAGATGCCAGCGCTTCTTTTGGTGTAGATAAAAACTTAAGCGGCGTAGCATCTATCCGGAAACCCCAGGTTGTATATATTTCAAGATCACACAGCGAAATCAACACAACAAAAAATAAAACGAGGCCTGTATAAATAATATAAACAATTCGCCTGTTAAAGAAAGGAATGACCAATGCAAGTAAGACAAAAAGAAAGACGGGCAGGATGATGTAAGCACTCACCGACATATCCATTCTGAGGCCATGCCAGAACGTAGATAAGATCGTTGAAAAAGAAAGCTGCTTTGTTTTACCGAAATGATACAGGAGAAATACAATGCGCATCAGATCAAAAAAGATGATCCAGCTAAGAAAATACAATAGCAAGAACCGTAACTTCTGAAGCATAAGAGGCAAAATAAACAAAAAGTCACCCTTTATACAAGAATGACTTTTGCAAAACAGTTTTATAAAAAACTTAGCTGATCTTTTCCACCTGCATATAGTTCAACTCTACAGGTGTAGAACGGCCGAATATTTTTACAGTTACTTTTAATTTTTTCTTTTCATCGTTCACTTCTTCTATCACACCATTGAAGTCATTAAACGGCCCTTCTATGATCTTGATCGTTTCTCCTACAATGAATGGCTCGCTCATACTCAAACCGCCGGCTTCCGCCATTTCATCCATTTTACCCAGCATCTTATTCACTTCCGCTTTGCGCAGGGCGATAGGGTTTTCTTTTCCTAAGAAATGAATAACACTATTCGTATTCTTTATCGTATCACGCAGGTCATCGTTGAGTTTACCTTCCGTCACCTCGATCATTACATAACCGGGATAATAGTTACGTTCACGCATCACTTTTTTCCCGTTCAGTACTTTATACACTTTCTCAACAGGAAGGAAAACCTGCTTCACCACTTCGCTCCAGCCGCCTCGGGATATCTCTTTATCAAGATATTCCTTCACTTTGCGTTCCTTACCGCTCACTACCCGTAAAACAAACCATTTGGTTTCTTTCTGGGCGTTTTCTGTATTTGCTGTTGTTGGTTCCATTAATTAAGTTGTTGGAAAAAGCATTTTATAAAGTTGGTTTAGAACCAGGCCTGTTCCTGCATCCATCAACCATACAAGGCCGGTGATCACCAATGTAGACACCAGCACAATCATGGTTGATTGCTGCAACTGCGCCCAGTTAGGCCAGGTCACTTTTTCAGTCATTTCCTTATACGACTCCTTGAAGTAAGTTGCTATCTTATTCATATCATTAATTTATAATCAGCACGGGCGGAGAGATTCGAACTCCCATCGGAGGTTTTGGAGACCACAATTCTGCCATTGAACTACGCCCGTTTACCCTAAATCCCTAAAGGGACTTAGGAAGATTCTTAAAGAACAAAGCACTTAAGCTTCGCAGCCCAAGTACTTTGTAAAGTTATCAAAATGCCCGAAAAGTCCCCTTTAGGGGATTTAGGGGTTCTTATTTCAAAATCTCAGTTACCTGTCCGGCACCAACCGTACGGCCACCTTCACGAATAGCGAATTTCAACCCTTTTTCCATCGCTATCGGCTGGATCAGCTTCACAGTCAATGAAGTGTTATCACCAGGCATCACCATTTCAGTACCAGCAGCCAGTTCCACTTCACCAGTTACGTCCGTAGTACGGAAATAGAACTGGGGACGGTATTTCTGGAAGAATGGAGTGTGACGTCCGCCTTCTTCTTTGCTCAGTACGTATACTTCACATTTGAATTCAGTGTGCGGAGTGATAGAACCGGGTTTGCAAATAACCATACCACGACGGATCTGGGTTTTTTCAATACCACGGAGCAATAAACCTGCATTATCACCAGCTTCACCTTCATCAAGGATCTTGCGGAACATTTCAACACCTGTTACAGTAGAAGTCAATGGCGCTTCAATCAAACCAACGATTTCAACACCTTCACCTGTTTTTACACGGCCTCTTTCGATACGACCTGTAGCAACTGTACCACGACCTGTGATAGAGAACACATCTTCAACAGACATCAGGAATGGTTGGTCAACCGGGCGTGGAGGAAGTGGGATGTAACTGTCAACAGCTTCCATCAGATCTTCTACAGCCTTTACCCATTTCGCTTCACCAGCTAATGCGCCGGTAGCGGAACCTTGTATGATAGGAACATTAGCGCCGTCAAAACCATAGAAGGTTAGCAGGTCGCGGATTTCCATTTCAACCAGGTCAAGCAATTCAGGATCGTCAACCAGGTCAACTTTATTCATGAACACAACTATTTTAGGTACACCTACCTGGCGGGCAAGCAGGATGTGCTCCTTTGTTTGCGGCATCGGGCCATCAGTGGCAGCCACAACAAGGATAGCGCCGTCCATCTGCGCGGCACCAGTGATCATGTTCTTCACATAGTCAGCATGGCCGGGACAGTCAACGTGAGCATAGTGGCGGTTCGCCGTCTGGTACTCAACGTGGGCAGTATTAATAGTGATACCACGCTCTTTTTCTTCAGGCGCAGCGTCAATTTCGTCATATTTTTTCGCGGTATTGCCCATACCCTTACTAGCCAAGATGGTAGTAATAGCGGCAGTCAAGGTTGTTTTACCGTGGTCAATGTGGCCAATGGTACCAACGTTAACGTGAGGTTTGTCCCTCTTAAATGTTTCTTTAGTTGCCATCTTTATCTGTTTTTAAGTTGTGTTTTTATAATTATTGGTCTTTAAAAAATTTTACCAAGCTGTATTACTACTATCATCGTCTGTTGCGTCGCACTCTTCATCTTTCTGTTCGCTATTCAGCATGATGTCTCTTCAACAATAATTAGTAATTAATAATTAGTAATTATTCACTACTTCCTGTTCGTTACCCAACAAGGTACGAGTTTCAAGTTTAGCGATCCATAACTCGCAGCTCACAGCTTTCTTATAGAGCCGTTAAAGGGAATTGAACCCTTGACCTCTTCCTTACCAAGGAAGTGCTCTACCACTGAGCTACAACGGCTGATTCAGTCATTGAAGTCAGTGGTCAAATAAGTCAACAGGCACTGACCTACTGACCTCCCGATAACTATCGGGATTGACTTATTTGACCCGGTCTTCTGAGCGGAAGACGAGGCTCGAACTCGCCACCTATAGCTTGGAAGGCTATCGCTCTACCAAATGAGCTACTTCCGCGGATACCGGAACTCTGTTCCGGTAATCAATTCGTTTAACGGAACAGAGTTCCATTTTCCAAAGAACTGTGGGCAGAGAAGGATTCGAACCTCCGTACTCGTGAGAGAACAGATTTACAGTCTGTCGCCTTTAGCCACTCGGCCATCTGCCCAATGAGCCGAAGAAGGGAGTCGAACCCCCGACCTACTGATTACAAATCAGTTGCTCTACCAACTGAGCTACTTCGGCTTATTACTTCAAATATCTTCTTTCGTTCCCCGACCTTCCCGATAACACCGGGATGCTCTGCCATCCCGATAATTATCGGGAGAGCTGCTTCGGCTTATTATCAGTTTATCTTTCCGCTGTATCTCACAAGGTTATGCCACAGAAAAGACAATAAAGAACTACCCCCAAAATTTGGGAAGGCAAAGGTAAGGGAATTTAAATACGGTAAAAATTTTGAGAAGGGAATTTTCTGCTGAAAATCAGGATAAAAAAAGATCCCGCAAATTGCGGGATCTGTAATTTCTTATGCTGCTTGCTTTTGTTTTTTTCTTTTTAGTTGGTTTACGATGGAATCAAATGCATCATCAAAAGATTCCTGGAAGGATTTACTGGTTGATTTTACAAAGAACTCATGCCGCGGTACATGTATCCGGATCTCGGCGATCTTGTCTTTAATGTTATGAACTACATTGTCTAGTTTAAGAAACACGTTTACTTTAATGATGCGGTCGTGGAAAGTACTTAGCTTTTGTAATTTCCGGCTGACGTAATCGGTCAGCTTTGCGTCCGCATCAAACCGTACAGTTTGAATGTTTACGTTCATGATCATCACATTTTTAATAAATAAAACAATAAATAAAGAACTTGAGTGTGGAGAGGAGATTGCTACGTGATTTGCTTCATAGATGAGAGGTTTGGTTTATACTTTCAAGTTACGTCATTGAAAACTTTTTTGCAAACATTTCTTAGAAAAAAACTTATTGTTTTCCACATAAGAAAAATCTTATTTAGTTCAAGTGTTTGAAAGATGAGACGAATTAACACAGATTTGCTTTACCAGCTGTTAAATCCTGTGAAACCGTGACGATTTTGAATAGCTGAGTAGAGAACAGGAAGATGAACGGAGCGTCGCAACGAAGATGCTCAAGGAACCGAAGCTGGTTATATAAAATTTAACTCCTTTAAGGATTACTGCTTACGCTTTGGGATGCGCCTTTTTATGGACATCTTTTAACTTTTCGATCGTATTATGCGTATACACCTGCGTGGCGGCAAGGCTGCTGTGACCAAGTAATTCCTTGACCGCATTGAGATCAGCGCCATTGTTCATTAGATGCGTGGCGAAAGTGTGGCGAAGTACGTGGGGACTTTTTTTGTCGAGGGTTGTGGCCTGGCCGAGATAATGATTGACGAGCAGCCATGCATACTTGGGATATAGTTTTTTCCCTTTGTCAGTAACAAGCAATAATTCTTCGGTAGTAACAATTTCTTTTCTTTTTAATTGCTGGTATTCTTTTATTGATTCCATCAATTCTTTATTTACCGGGAGAATCCGTTCTTTATTTCCCTTGCCCAAAACTTTTATTTGCGAACGGGCCGTATCGATTTGTTTTTCTTTCAGGTTTATTAATTCACTCAGGCGCATGCCGGTCGAATAAAAAAGTGTGATGAGCATTTTCGCATTGAGACTTTTCCAATCTTCCGATGTATGATCCAGGTTTTCTATTAATTGCTTCGTGTCGGATTCTTTTATAAATACAGGAAGCCGCTTGCTTATTTTCGGGGTGATCACATTCGCCATCGGCGTTGCTTTGATGGCGCCCCTTTTTAAATGATACTTAAAAAAAGACCGGAGACTGGATATTTTGCGATTAATTGATTTTGACGTGAGCTTTTTTTCTTTGAGACCGGCCAGCCAGCTCCTGATAAAACTGAGAGAAATTTCCTCCAGTTTTATGTCGCCATAATTTTCCTGTAAATAAACAAAGAAGGAATTGATATCGGCCTGGTAAGAGATAAGGGTATGCGGTGAATACCTTTTTTCAAATTTGAGGTAATCAAGAAAGGATTGGACGGCCTGGGCAGATGCTGTCATAAACTTGAATAAAGCTACATCTTTATAAATAAAAAAGCCGCCCGGTATTACCGGACAGCTTTACAATATTATTATTAAACGAAAATTAAATTTCGATTTTGCCGCTGGCTATTTGCTGCTTGTAAATTGCTTTCAGCACCTGGCCCCTGCGTCTTACAGAAGGCTTGATGAAACTTTGGCGTTCACGCAACTGCAGCAATACTTTAGATTTTTCGAATTTCTTCTTGTATTTCTTCAGCGCTTTGTCAATGTTTTCGCAATCTTTTGAATCGATGATCAGCATAACTTATATACCTCCTTGGTATGTTTTTAGGGAGGCAAAGATAAGAGTGAAAATTGAGAAAAGGAAATTACTTATTTTGCTGCATGTTTACTGGTATTATTGAAGCGGTCGGTACGGTTAAAGAGGTCATTTCCAATGGCTCCAACAGGACTTTTTGGGTGGAATCCAGCCTTTCCGGCGAATTTAAAGTAGATCAGAGTGTGAGCCACAGCGGCGCCTGCCTGACTATTGAAGAAATAAAAAATGGGCGGCATCGGATCACGGCTATAGACGAAACTTTGCAAAAGACCAATCTTGGATCATGGATACCGGGTGTGCGGGTGAACCTGGAGCGGAGCCTGACCCTTCAACAACGGCTGGATGGTCATATTGTGCAAGGCCATGTGGACGCTACTGGAACCTGTATTAAGAAAAAAGAGAAGAATGGTAGTTGGGAGTTTGAATTTGAGTTTCCTAAAAAATTCGCTGAACTGATTATTGAAAAAGGATCTGTTTGTGTGAATGGTGTTAGTCTTACCGCATTTAATGTAAAGAAGAAAAGTTTTTGTGTTGGTATTATTCCTTACACGATTGAGCATACAAATTTGAAAGAGCTGAAAGAAAAAGATGAGGTCAACATCGAATTTGATATAGTGGGTAAGTACCTGCAGAGAAGTTTATCTTTAAAAACGAAATAACCAACCATTCAATGAATGCCGCAAACCAGACCAGGAAGCATTATCCTGCCCTCGACGGCTTGCGTGGATTAGCGATACTGCTGGTAGTGGTTTATCATAATTTCGGATTTATCAATTACTTTTTTTTTGGATGGCTTGGTGTTGATTTATTTTTTGTTTTATCAGGCTTCCTGATCACCGGTATATTATTAGAAACACAAGGAACTTCCGGCTATTTACGTAATTTTTTTGCCCGAAGAATATTAAGAATATTCCCGCTTTACTATATCACGTTGATTGCTTTCCTTTTACTTCTTCCCGCCGTGGTTAATTTACCAACTGATATTTCTTATTACAAGGAAAATCAATGGTGGCTATGGACATACCTTGAAAACTGGTTGTATATTTTTAAACCTAACAGGCAAGGGCAAGCGCTGAATCATTTTTGGTCGCTGGCAGTAGAAGAACAATTTTATTTGCTGTGGCCATTTGTGATAGTACTTTTAAAAAAGCCAAAACATTTACTTTTTTTCATGCTTTTTGTGTTATTAGCTGTTATGGGCATCCGGGCCTGGTTATGGATGTATGAGATTAAAGAACTGGCCTACTTCAATCTTTATACGTTCAGCCGTATCGATGGAATATGTATCGGCTGCATGATCGCATTAATCTACAAGATCAATATTAATTTCCTCAATAAATATTCAACAATAATAGTGCTGACCCTGGCCGCCATGAATTTCATCTTCTATTTTTTCAACAAAGAATATGATTTCAGTTTTCCTTACCTGGCCATTGTGGGTTATACCACATTTGCCATGATGTTTGGACTATTAGTTCATGAAGCCGTGCAGGGGAAAAACAAAATCGTCAATCTTATTTTTACTTTCCCTCTTTTACAGTTCTTTGGAAAAATATCGTATGCTTTTTATATTTTTCATTGGCCGGTACATCTTTGCTTAGGCCCACTTTTAAAGCCGTCAATACAAAAATTGGATATCGGTAATTATTCAAATATTCTTATGGCTTTACTCACTACTTTAATAAGTCTGCTGCTAAGTATATTAAGTTATTACACGATTGAACGATATTTCCTCCGGCTTAAAAAAAATTATACCTTCAAACCATCAGTAACCTGAATAACTGCGTTTTATATAACCTATGCCTGGTAAGATAATTATACTTTGTCCTTTTTATAATGACAGCGCTTCATTAACGCTGCTTTTAAAAGAATTTGATGAACGATTGGGCTCATCGAAAAACAATCATTTTTCTTTTTTGATTATCAACGATGGTTCTTCCGAGACTTTACAAGCAAAGACCGGCAATAACTATGATATAAATATTTTACACCTCCAGCGTAACCTTGGCCACCAAAAGGCAATATGTATCGGGCTTGCTTATATAAAAGATAATCTTAAGTGTGATAAAGTACTGATAATGGATTGTGATGGAGAAGACAGGCCGGAAGACGCCATTAAATTAATAGATGCGTCTGCTTCACAGCCTGATAAAATTATTTTTGGCAAACGTCAATCAAGAACAGAAAATAGTCACTTTATTTTCTTCTACTTTCTTTATAAGTTTCTTTTTAAATTATTGATCGGGCGAACTATCAGTTTCGGCCATTTCCTTATCATGCCTTATTCCATACTTGAAAAAATTGTTTATTACAGTGAAATATGGAACCATGTAGTTGGTGGAATTATTAAATCAGGATTGCCGTATACAACAATTGAAACTCATAGGGGAAAAAGATATGCCGGAACTTCAAAGATGAATTTCACTGCGTTATTCCTTCATGGCTTCGGGGCTATTGCGGTTTTTATTGATAGAATAACCGTCCGGCTTTTGTTTTTTTCCATTATCACTATCACTTTTTCATTACTTTCCATCCTGGCTATTTTCGCCATCAGGACATTTACTGACCTGGCCATTCCAGGCTGGGCATCCACACTTGCCTCACTTCTATTAATTGTTTTATTGCAGGGTTTTTTATTGTCCTTATTTACCATGTTTCTTTATTTATCATCACAATCCCAGCGAAAATTCATCCCTGCTTATCATTATAAAGATTATACAGGAAATTTCGAAACTATTAAATGAGTGACCAATATACATACCCCGGGGATGAACTATCGCTCTTTCAACATGCAACCAACTGGAAGAAATATTTTTTCTCCCGTTTAATGCCTTATGTTAAGGGTGACGTACTGGAAGCAGGCGCAGGGTTGGGAGCAAATACCAAATGGTTATACAATAATAAGATCACTCATTTAGTATTGCTTGAGCCCGATACAGAAATGAGCCTGCTCTTAAAAGAAAAGGTTGAAAGTGATAAGACTAAAAAAAATATTACTGTAATAAATGGCACCTTAAACGAAGTCACTGATCAGCGATTTGATGCCATCCTTTATATTGATGTGCTCGAGCATATTGAAAAAGACAGGGAAGAAATGATGAAAGCAGTTTCCCTATTAAAACCAAATGGACACCTCGTGGTTCTATCTCCTGCATTTCAATCCTTATACAGTCCTTTTGATAAAGAGATTGGCCACTACAGGCGCTATACAAAAAAGCAATTAAGAAAAATAACACCCCGGCTGCTTCGTCTTGTAAAGCTGCAATATCTTGACTCGATAGGTTTTTTCGCATCTGCCGCCAATAGAATGATGTTGAAACAATCTTCCCCTAGCATCAAACAAGTACATTTGTGGGATAAATGGATGATACCTGTTTCAAAGTTTACAGATAAACTATTTTTTCATTCTTTCGGTAAAAGTATTTTAGGCATCTGGCAAAAGACCTGAAACGCATGCTGCATAATTTTTTCTTACATCAAAAATCAAAGTGGCATTATTTGCTGTTGTTCATCCTTACCTGCATTGTTTTCTGGCCGCTCGTTATCGGAACTTTTAGTTTAAAGAACGATGCTTACGTTTACTTTCTTCCGTGGCGTTATCATATCAGTGAGACAATACAACATGGCGAATTTCCTTTCTGGAGTCCTTATCTCTATACTGGCACACCATTATACAGTGACATGCAAAGTGGCACATGGAACCCAGTAGTTCTTATAGTTTCCATCTTTACCAGGTATAGCATGCAGGTATTGCAATGGGAACTTCTGTTTTATATTTTTATTGCCGGTGCAGGCATGTACAAGCTTGTTAAAGAACTCGGGTATATTAGCGCAACCGCTTTCATAACAGCTTTATCCTACATCTGCTGTGGTTATATGACAGATAACGGCTCATTTATACCGTGGATTACCTGCGCAGCTTATTTACCATTTGTTTTTCTCTATTTTCTAAGGGTATTAAAAAGTCCACGGCTTACCGATTGTATTAAATTGAGTTTATCGTTATTCCTGCTATTAACCGCAGGATATCCCAGTTATCTTATCTATGTATCGTATATTTTATTAGCGGGATATATTTATTGGCTGATAAAAAGCAGGCATGATAAAAAATTAATTTTCAGTTGTACAAAATTTCTTTTTATTTCCGGGCTACTATTTCTCGCACTTTCATCTCCCGTCCTTCTATCGTTTTATGATTTTTTGCCTTATTATCAAAGAGGGACCGGCGCAACTATACAACAGGCGATGGCTGACCCTTTCAGTCCTTTTTGTAGCCTTTCGTATTTATTGCCTTCAGCCGTAATAAAACCGCACCCATGGATAGATACGGATATTGCCATGAGAAATGGTTCGATCGGCATATTTATGCTGGCATTCTTTTTTATTACGTTAACTAAACGGCTCTCCCCGATTCAGAAATTTATTTTAGGTGTAACTATTTTTTCATTTTTATTTTCACTAGGTGATTATACTCCATTAAGAAAATGGTGTTATTACTTATTGCCTTTAATGGACAGCTTTCGTCACCCCGCCATCATCCGTGTCTTTACAACAATTGGTTTGCTGCTTCTTGCCGCCGGCGGAGTCAACTTCTTTCTGACAGAAAAAGAAAATATAAGAAAGAAAACAAAGAAGTTTTTGCTTGTATTGGGGTTATTTATTACTTCATTGGTATGCTATTATTTATTATCAGGTTTTTCCATAAAAAAAATAATGCAGAATGGAAGCGGTTTTAAAAATATACTTGATGGATTAACCATGGGGGACATCGCCGTCATCCAGGGAATTATCCAGCTTTTTTTCATAACAGCTTTCCTGGTATTTATTAAAAAAAAGAAATTTGTTTTTATTTTAATGGCGTCCAATGTGATCCTTTTAGCATGGATGGCACTTCCGTTCACTTTTGTATCACAATTCAGCACGAATACGATTGACAATTACATTCATTCATTTCCAAAAGGATTTCCTAAACCTGGCTTACATGAGCCCGTTGAATCTCACTATAAAGAAGATTCTTCAAATGCAGCTTATGCTATAAATTTCTTTTTTGATAAAAAAATAGTGATACAGGAAGATATTTATACTCCAACTGTCAGCACTGACTATCATTCTTATTTATCTAACCGCTCTTTGCGGGACAGTATGAGCAAAGTCCCTTTTGCTTTTATTTCTACCCCGGACCACTTCCGGGACAGTACTGCAACAATAAATTTGAATGAATTTTCCGCCTCTGGCTTTAATTTCACAATAACAACCATTACACCAGGTTATTTTAATCTCATACAGCAATATAACCACAACTGGAAAGTTGCGGTAAACAAGCAACCCATTAAAGTAGAAAAATCTCTTATCACTTTTATGAAGGTCCCTGTTCAGGCAGGATCTTCGATCGTTGAATTTAAATATGATCCTGGGAAGACAATTAAACTCATGATGATTAGCAGTTTTATTATACTCCTATTATTAATATTACTTTTAGTTTTGCCACATAGATTCAAAAAAAATATTTAATGAGCAGGCAAACAAAAAATTGGCTCTTTGCGGGTTTACTTACTGTCCCTATGATTATTTTTTTCGGATCTTATTGGTTATATCACCCATCTTATTTAACACCTACTGGCTTTACTCAATATGATAACGTAGGGTATATAGCATATGCGAAGCAATATCTGGACGCTGACAACTTTTCTTTTTTTTATTCAAATCCATTTAATGATTCAGGCCAATATCCTCTTATTTACTTTCAAACGCAAAGTCTTTTTTTCGCTTTTTTAATCTGGATCGGCATATCCGCAAATGTGATTCTTATTCCATTTACATTGATATGCAGTTTTTTTTGTTTCCGTATTCTGATTGCCATTTTCGATCACCTGATTCCAAAGCCTGTATACAGGCGCCTTTCGATCATTTTATTTGCATGGGGAGGAGGCCTATTTGTGGTCAGTAGTATACTATTCCAAATTGCATCTCCCATAAGTGGTGAAACCATTTGGAATAACTTGTTTTTAATTGATCCGGGGGGTGGATCGTGGGGACTTAGTTTTGGTCGATCGCTTTTCTTTTCATGCGAAGCATATTACCATCTGCTTTTCATGGCTTCGATATTATTTATTTTAAAAAAGAAATGGAAGTTTGCATTACTTCTTATTTTCTTGCTTTCAATATCGCATCCATTCTCGGGCATTGAACTGATTTCAATTCTTTGTGTATGGACTACAGTAGAAAAAATAATTGTTCGTAACAAAAATATTCCCTGGTTTTTCATTTTCGGCCTGGTATTGATTCTTACCTTTCATGCATGGTATTATTTATATTATTTAAATCAATTCAGCGATCATAAGTCCGTCAGTGAGCAATATTCTTTAAACTGGTATATAAAGATTGTAAGAATGATCCCGGCATACGCTATTGTTTTTGCACTTAGTTTCTGTTCAATACGACTGTTAAAGAAGAATTTCTTTCATTCTTTTTATAACCGTCTTTTTACCTGCTGGTTTATTACTGCATTCCTGCTTGCGAAACATGAATTGTTTATGAAGCCCATGCAACCTATTCATTTTACAAGGGGATATATATGGACAAGCTTATTTCTCATTGGGCTACCGGGGCTAGAATATCTTTTTCATCAATTGCAAAAAGTAAAATACAAAAAGTACATTATAGGGATTTTTGTTTCTCTTTTTCTCCTGGACAATTTTATGTGGATCTTTCAATACAGCATTTATTATCACAATGGGAAATCGACTTCTTACATCAATACAGAAGAAAAAGATATTCTTACTGCATTGAATAAAATTTGTACCAATAAGACTCTTATAATAGGATTTAGCGATGAAAGAGTTGAAACAATTCCATACCTCGCTACTATTTACACCAAAGCATATACATGGACATCACATACATTCACCACACCTTTTGCTGCAAAAAAAAGGATCGCTTATAATTTATTTATACAACAGGGGATCATTGACACAGCATGGAGAGAAAGAGATGCAGTATTTATATTCAGGAAAAATGATGCGGCAGAATGGGAAAGATCTCTATCCTTTCCATATAGCAAAACCACCATTCTTGAAACGGCAAACTATAAAATAGTAAGCGCCTGGATCCGCTGATTATTTACCAATATTTTTCCCCCGCATCGCAGATGATATAGCTTCATCCATCACTCTTTCTGCATAAGGCCTCGAAATTTCATTTAATTTTTCAAGGGCGGTTTGTATTTCATCTTTTGTCCCTACGCTTATCTTATCAGAAAGTTCTTTAATTGAATTATTCGTAATAGCGAGTTCTTCTTTTGAGAGAAATTTTTCATTCTTCTTAATAAAGCTGTTTGTTGTATCGATCAACTGTTGTGCTTCTGTTTTTGCTTCGACTAAAGCCCGTATTGCGATATCATCTTTAGCATTTTGAATTGAATCCATTAACATCTTCTCTACTTCTGCATCTGTAAGCCCGTATTGAGGCTTTACTTCAATGCTTTGTTCCACTCCGCTTCGCAGTTCCTTTGCCTTTACAACTAAAATGCCATCTGCATCCACTAAAAACGAAACTTCTACTTTTGGTATTCCCGCTGGCATACCTGGGATATTAGCCAGGTTAAATTCGCCTAGTTTTCGATTATCTTTCACCAGGTCACGTTCACCCTGGAACACCGCTATTCTTATACCGCTCTGCCCATCTTTCTGGGTAGTATATTGACGGGATGCTTTTGCAGGTATTTTAGAATTTCTTGGTATCAATATATCCATCAGTCCGCCCATAGTCTCAATACCTAAGGAGAGCGGTGTAATATCCAACAACAACAAATCTTTATTATTACCTGCAAGGATATCAGCTTGCACAGCTGCTCCTAGTGCCACTGTTTCATCAGGATTCAAAGAATCATGAACGTTTTTTTTAAAAAAATGACTGACTTTATTTTTTACTAAAGGCATTCTTGTCGATCCGCCTACCATTATTACTTCGTCAATATCTGTAATAGTAAGTTGCGCATCCTGCAACGCCATTTTACAACTATTAATTGTTTTATCTATTAATGGTTGTACCAGCGATTCCAACATTGACTTTGTCAATTCCAAGGAATAGTTATTAATTTTTCCCGTAAATATTTCTTCCGTGCTTAATTGCCTTTTTGCATTTTCAGCATTTAACCGAAATTCTTGTAATAGATTCTTATTGCCCCATAATTGTTCTTTAGTAATTCCTAAATCAGTCATCCAATGATTTACTATGTATTCATCGAAATCATCACCACCAAGATAAGTATCGCCATTAGTAGACAATACTTCAAAAACTCCCTGAGCAATACGAAGAATAGATATATCAAACGTTCCACCACCAAGATCGTAAACCGCTATAGTTTTTTCTTCCTCTTTATTCAGACCAATACCATAAGCAAGGCTGGCCGCTGTCGGTTCATTTATTATTCTTAAAACATCGAGCCCGGCAAGTTTCCCTGCATCTCTTGTAGCTTGCCGTTGTGCATCATTAAAATAAGCGGGAACGGTAATTACCGCTTTGTTTATCGGCGTTTTCAAAATATGTTCCGCCCTGCTCTTAAGTTCTTTCAGGATAAAAGACGAAAGTTCAATAGGAGAATAAAATTTTTCACCGACCTGTATTTTTGCAAGGCTTTCTGTATTGTCGTCAATAATCTTATAAGTAAAAAAAGTAGTTTTGTCTTTTACATCATTGTAAGATTTACCCATTAATCTTTTTACAGAAAATATAGTATTGCCTGGCTCAGCTACTAAAAAAGATTTTGCTTTATCCCCTATTGTAATCGTATTAGCGGGACCAAAATGAACGATAGAAGGCACCAATGTGCTGCTATCATGTTCTTTTAATGCGACGGGTTGCCTGGTGTCCGGATGAATAATCGCCACCAGGCTGTTGGTAGTCCCAAGATCAATACCAACAATCATTTCCTGTTGCTGCAAACTGCCCGTTCCTATGTTTATTGAAATCTTTGCCATTATGTTTATCTTCAATTTTCAGCAAAATTAACTGAAGTCTTCAAATTTGTTTTAAATGAAGTTGTTTTCAAAAACCCTGCTTTCTAATTATTTTTTTATTTTCTTTTTATCTTTTTCCATTATTATGGGAAGCAGTTATAATACTTACCTGTCTTATGAAAGGTTCTATAATGCCGACTCTGAAACATACATGAATATTGCAAAGTTTGATTTTAAAGAACAAAGTTTAATACGAAGGTACCGTGTAATTATTCCCGCTCTCGCTTATTTCGTATCTCAACCCATCAGTAAAGTTTATTACAATGTGTTCAAAGACAAAAGAGATAAATATGACTGGCCCCTGCTAACAGGTTTTTTTTTAATTAATTCGCTGCTCTTATCACTTGCAACGGTCCTTATTTACAGGATAATGAAATTTAAAGAAATTGGAGAATTAGGATGTATTGTCGGGTTATGTATATTTCTGACAGGGGGCCGATGGGCCAGTTTTATTGCAGGCCATCCCACAACAGACAGCCTTACCATAGTATGCATCGCAGCTATCGTTTATGGATTGATTGCATCTCAAAAAATTTTATTGGCGGCAGGAATTATTCTGGGCCTGCTTAGTAAAGAATCAGTTGGCTTTTTTTTTTCCGATGATTTTACTATTTGCCAATAAAAAAATAAGGTTAACAGCCTTTATAAGCATTCCAATAGCACTGCTATTTTATTTCTTTTTAAAATATTTTATTGACCGTTCTGCCGGGTCATCTGCAGGCGAAAGTGTAAATAACGCAATAGAAACAGTAAACAGCATCAGCATATCTGCGATAAAATTGACTTCTTTCAAAGGCTTAGGTGACCTTTTTTCTGTCTATGGTTTTTTTAACCTCGTTTTCTTTTCCGGGTTATTCTATAGATCGTTCAGAAAAAAAATAGCCCCTTGGTTCAATAAATTATTTATAGTCTTCCTGCTCACTATTATTCTTCACATGCTATTATCCACAGAGCTGGCAAGAATGTTTTATCTTGGCTCTGCATTATTCGTGCCTTTGCTAGCAAGGTCTTTTGAAATTAATCCTTTATTTAAAAAATTTCAGTATAAACAGGTAAATAATTTACCGCCCGGTGAATAAACAATACTTGATAACAACTACTTCTGAATTGCTTTATGTTATTTAATTCTATTGAATTTATTATTTTCTTTCCTGTAGTGACCCTTCTATTTTTTTTATTCCCTCATCGTTTTCGATGGTTACATCTATTAATAGCAAGTTGCATATTTTATGCAGCTTTTATTCCTTCCTATCTGTTCATTCTTTTATTACTTATTATTATTGATTATTGCGCAGGTTTATTAATAGAAAAGAAAAAACAAAAAAAATATGGCTCCTCATTAGTATTGCAGCTAATATAGGGTTACTCTCGGTTTTTAAATACTATAATTTTTTTATTACTAATTTTAACGAGATTAGTGGGTCGCATTTTGTACTCCTGCATTGGATATTGCCTATAGGGCTTTCATTTCATACTTTTCAATCTATTAGTTATACAATTGAAGTTTATAGGGGTAACCAAAAAGCCGTAAGACATTTTGGATATTATGCTTTATACGTAATGTTTTATCCACAATTGGTAGCCGGCCCAATAGAACGGCCATATAACATGTTTCCGCAATTCTTTCGTCCTCAACGTTTCTCATGGCAACATATCTATGAAGGCCTTCGTTTGATGACCTGGGGTTTTTTAAAGAAAACAGTGATAGCTGACCGGGTGGGAGATTATGTCGATGCCGTATTTACTAACCCGTCCTCTATGAATGCCGCTAATATCTGGTTGGGCATTTTATTTTTTTCCATCCAGATATATGCTGACTTTTCGGGATATTCTGATATTGCCACTGGATCAGCAAGATGTATGGGTTACAACCTGATGATAAACTTTAATCGCCCTTATTCTGCTACCAATATCCGCGACTTTTGGAAGAAGTGGCATATTTCCCTTTCCTCATGGTTTAGAGATTATGTCTATATTCCTTTAGGAGGGAACAGGAAAGGTAAACTTCGCAAGAATATCAATATGATGATCACTTTTATACTTAGTGGTCTTTGGCATGGCGCTGGATGGACATTTGTTATATGGGGGGCATTGCACGGTGCCTATATGTGGATATATGAGCAAATAAAAAAAATAACAGGTAAAATAAAAATTGCTGTCGCTGTAGGGTGGCTCGCAACGTGCTCCTGTGTGGGCTTTGCGTGGATATTTTTTAGAGCAGGTTCTTTACAAAATGCGTTCGCTATTATTAGGAAAGGGCTGGTTATTAATAACATTACATTTCAAAGTTTTACTGCATCACAACACCTTCAATACCATTTGGAAACTTCACATTGTTTTTTACTTTTATTATTATTCTATATGTATTTATTACAGAAAATTTTACTGACCCTTTGCTAACAAAGCTTAACAGTAAAAGCATTATAGACGTTGCTTTGTTTACAACAAGTATACTCCTGATAATATTTTATGGCGTATTTCATAAAACAAGTTTCATCTATTTTCAATTCTAAAATATGTTTTTGAACCGATTGATAATCGTCCTTATTTCTACATTTTCGATTGCCTTTACGATCGGAAAATACTTTGATCATTTGTATAAAAAAAAATGGCAAGATTTTTTCTTTGACAAAATACAGACCGCCTTGAGTAATAGTGATGAGTACGATATTTTATTTATTGGCAATTCAAAAATTCATTCTGGCATAAATCCCTGGTATGTTGATTCAATAACGCATCTCAGTTCATACAATCTTGCCATAGGTGGCGGCGATGAGCAGGAAATAAAGCTTCTGAGCACATTATATCTCCAAAAACATCACGCTCCCAAAGTAGTCGTTTTTGGAATTGACGGACCCATGCTCCAGAACTATCATGGGTTAAAAGATCGTTATCCTTTTCTTTATTTTTTAAATAATGATACTGTTGCCGGCTATATGAAAAAAAATGGGTTCCCGACAACAATTATAAAATATTTCCCTTTTATTAAGTATAGCTTTTTTGATGAATATAACAGAATTTCAATTGTTTCTAAAAACATATACACCCCTGAATCTAAATATAGTTTTTTTAAAGGTTTTATAAATGCATTTCCAGATCCTTCGTTTTTTGAAGTTGATAGTACTAAAAAACAACCCTTTTCCTTAGGCATACTTCCTCAACCTCAAAAAATAAATGATACTTCAGCAGCAACGATCAAACAGATTACTGAAATATTTATGAAAAAAGGTACCCGCATGATATTTCTATTTTTGCCCGGTAAAAATAATACCCTTCATGATAAAATAAATGATAAATCAATTTTTGATTCTTTTTTCTTATCGGTTGCAGCAGAATATAAAATACCTGTTATGAGGCTGGATACTTCTTCCGTTTATTTACCCAAGTATTTTGCAGATAACTTCCACGTAAATATGTCCGGATCAAAATTATTATCGATTGATGTAAGCAATTTTATCCTGGAAAATATTACGCAAAATAAAAAACTGCCATAAAAGGCAGTTTTTTTAAAAATTATTTCATTTCTTTTTATCGCATCAGGTACATTTTACCGTAACCATTATTAAAGAACTTATCTGTATTATCACTGGAAGATTTATACTTATCCAGTGAGTTTCCATTCAAATTGGTAATGACACGATATAAGTAAATACCATTTGCAAGTTTTTGTCCGTATTGATCAGTACCGTCCCATTTAAATTCAGTGATATTTCTTCCGATATGCAGCGGGCCTAATTCGTCCTTGGTTATTTCCCTGACTACTTTACCCGTAATGGTCAATATCTGTATCCGTATGTTTTGAGGCACCTGGCTTCCCGTAAGCGTAAATACAAAAGCTGTAGAAGTTGTAAATGGATTCGGATAATTAAGCATATTCGATATCATAGGCTTATTAATAACCTGGAAAGCGACTCTATAACCTACACCAGCCATATTATCACTACGGTCTTTTGCATTCACTGTCAATTCATAATCACCATCCTGGAAAAGTGCGGGATTAAAATTAATAGTGGCTAGATTATCAGCCGTAGTAGACTGCCCGGCAGGTATAAATTTCAATGTATCATTTCCATCAAAGTAAAACTGCCTGGTATTTCCATCCGGGTATTTAAGTTTGATGGTCGTAAGCGAAGAATCATTCAGCCGCAGCCATTTCGCTTCATCTTTTAATTTGATCAGGATATCAGGCCTTGAAGAAACAATATCACGGTTAAGAATATGTACACCGTCAAAAGTAACATCTAATAAAGGATTCAAAGAATCGCCCTTAACATATAAACTCCGGTATGCAAGGTTATTAAAATGCTGTTGTTCCGGCTGATCATCGTTTGGATTAAATTCAAAATATAGCTGGTTACTACCCGGGAAGCCGGTTGTTTGCATGGTATGGAAAATCTGAACAGTATCCCCAACGATCAGTGGTTTTTTCTTTTCATTAATTAGCACATGGGGTACATTATCATGATCGATAGCTATCAATTTTACACGAAGACTATCAAAATCAATATCACTTATATTTTTAAAAGACATTTTGAAATCAGCAGGCTCGCCTACTTCAACAGTATCCTTAAAACGGAAAGTAACATCAGGATTTACGCCCCCTTCCGGTGCGGGATCATAAATGACCCGCCAGGAATCCAATTGATACGGTGTATAATGAATTGAATCAATATTTCTCATTTTCAATTTCAGAAACGGGTATTGTTTGGAATCAATTGAAGAAATATCAACTGTCTGCTGAGATATATTAAGGTTACTAATCAATGAAGTCTCCGCTCCTGCGTATGTAACTCCAATTACACTTACCAATGGATTATCACCTGGGTTTGCATCTACACTATGACCTCTCCATTGAAGCTCCTTCCAGCCTTTAGAAGGTCCAAATAAAGGAGAAGTTATAAATCCAAGAGAATCTGTTGAAGGACAATCTACGGATAATGTAACATTGTCATAGGTTCCTTCTGTAAATACCCACTTAGGAGTAAACGACGGATCACCCTTTTTATATATAAAAGCCCAATTGCGTGACCGGTTAAAAGAATCTATATCAGCAAATCCCGCAATATTTTTAAGATAACTGTAAAAACTTTGCCCCGGGCCATATACAGCTTCATCCTGTGCCCAATCTGCAGCAAATTTTTGAGGATAATTAGGTGCGCTGCCGAATACTGTTGAATCCAAAAGAAAACTTCTAACAATGACATATGAACCGTTTGGAACTGCATCACGCATAAACTGCATTGCTTTTCTTCTCCAGGTAGAGTCAGTAAATCTATATTCAAAATTGTCCAAAAATGGAGTCGCCTGGCTTGGATTCTGTGATGCGGCACTGCCATAAAGTCCCTGGCCTAAAGCGTTAGGTACAGAAACACCCGGAGTTATTATCTGGTTCTTCATTGTTTTAAATGTGTTTGGATCAAACACATTAAAAATGACCGATTGAAACCACGACATGAAGCCAAATAAAAAGGTACCATCAAGACTAACTCCCAGGTTAAGCGGTTGCGTAGCTCCACTTGTAGAATATGAACCTTGTCTTACAAATAGATTTTTAAGAATTTTTCTATACTTCCAATCACGACTTGTGCTATCTATTGATATTCTTTCCGCATTACTTTTAGTCTCCTGGTAAAAATGAGATTGATTAAACCCTTTGGGGTGATTAGCGATAAAAACAAATGAATACTTATTCCATACAGTATCAGTAGTAACGGGTTTAGGAGCTACCCGCCAATAATAAACCTTGTTATCAGTATAGGTAACGCCCGGGTTAAATTCGATGACACCGCCTGTTGTACTTGTCGTTCTTATTATTTTAAATGCAGAATTAAATAGTTCCGTCGTATCCATCTCCATTATATAATCCCTCATTACCGCAAAAGCATTAGCGGAAGATGCATAAAGTTTGGTATTTTGCTGGTTGACTATCGCAAAATTGTAGGGGAATATAGGCCTGGCCTCATCCTCATATATAAAAATGTCTTTACTTACTGAATTATTGGTTTCATATTTTTCATCTACTTCATTATCCACATCAACCGTAATAGTTATTGTATTCAAACCTTTGTCCCTGGTGGCAACAATAGGAAGAGTATATGTAAGAGAATCCATAAAATCCGGGGCTTTTACAGTATCTCTTCTTATTTCAAATGTTCTATCAGGAAAAGTTCGTTTCATTTCTACAACAAAAGTTTTGTTAGGAGCTTTGCCAAGGTTCATAAAACTGGCTTTTACCTGGAAGCTCGCATCTGCCACGGTAATAGTCGCCGGAGAGGTTTTTATTAACTGGGATTCGATAGCATAATCCGGTTTAGCAAAATTATACATGCGTACCGCAGGGTCTCCATGCAGTGTAAATTGTTCGCATTGAAAACGTGCATAAAAATCATCCTCCGTTGTAATGCCAAATACTTTGTTGATTGCATTATCCATGATTTCCCCTAAAGTGCCTCCGTAATGTGTCCGTGAAATGCCTTCGTACATAAACGTATTGTAAATATCCAGGTAGTGGACTATTCCAAGGAAAGTGCTGGCAAAAAAAGCTATTGAACCCTTGTTAGGCTCAAATATATATTTCTCAGATATAGTTTCCTTTGTTGATAGCCTGATAGGACTAAAGCCATAAAAATTTCCGGCATTACATCCCATTACAATAAACACAGGGTATTTGCCGGGATTATCATAATTCTGCGGGTTCTCAAGGCTAAATTCAAGAGTTGAAGCTGAGGAGTGACCAAAATAAGTGAGCAGGCTATGCCCATTATTAAACAAAGATGTCAACAGGCTGCTGCTAAATTGCTGAACTGCGTAAGAAGAAGTTTTTGTAAAAGTATAGACATTCCCCCCATATAATGTGTCCTCAATTATCTCTTTATGACCATTTAATGCAGTGAGAAGAATATCGGTAGTTATATCATCGCTTGCCCCCGTCACATGTATTACATTCTTCTTCCAGGCCATATCAGCAATCAATGGCGAAGACACATTCTCCACTTGTTCATATTGCTTTACCTTATTAAGATAAGCAGTCACTTCATCTTTGCTGACAGCAGAAAGCCGGCCAATTGGTGTAAGTGGTACTGAACTGCTACCGACGGCTGATAATAAAATATCAGATGCGGGATAACCAAACGTGGGCACCAATTCCAACTTATCCATATTGACATTACTTTGGCTTGCGTAGAATGCAGTATACGCAACACCCTTTCCAATCAATAATACATTTTTTATAGGGGCGCTATAAGTAGCCCTCGCCCATCTTAAAAAATTTCGTATGGACAAAGGGTGCATTTTTATCCCAAATGCAAATTGATCGGTAAGTTGATCAATAACATATACTTTACTATTATAACTTCCCCCGGCGGCAGAATTGCGATAAGCCCTATAATCTTCGGTAGGGTCGCCTGGTCCGGAAGCCGCTGTTAAAGCTGCATTAGTTATAATCAAATAATTTCCCTGGTTGGCGGCAAGTCCGTAATTCACAAAATTTCGTTGCTGAAAAGATGTAATCGTTGAAAAAACTCCTCCTTCATTTATAAGAATTAGCTTCCGGTCAACAGCTGATGGAAGCAGCGCTATTTTAAGTAGTGAAGGGTTTGTAATATCAACAACATAACGTTTACCATTAGTAAGATCATATAATACCGGCGCAGGCCCGCTATAATTAAACCCTGCTATCTCCAGGTAATTACCAGCAGTATTAGCCGGTAATTCGAAAGAAAAATTGCTTGCTCCGCCGAAGTTGAACAACCGCGGGTATAAAAGATGTGTGGTAGCAACTATCATTCTGTCATTAGCGCTAGCACATTTGTTTATAATATCAATGTTAGCTGTATTACTACTGATCTGTGCTATAGTAATTGGAATATCGATCTTTGAATAATCATAATAATTCATCTCCTGGCCCCAGATAGAATCGGCATTCAAATTCACTTTGAAATACCGGCCAAATACAGCATTACCTGCAGCATTTATTTTAATAGAAGGATCGGGAGCACCCACCCCGGTATATACAAAAAGATTTGGTAAGTTAAGTGGTAAAGTAGCACCTGTACCGATGTCACCGGTTGACCATCCTTCACCATAATCGTAAGAAGAAGAATAAGTGTAAGAAGTCCCTACTATTTCCGAACGACCGGGGTTCATCCTGTTTTTGTAATAGATGCCGGCCGTATGCATAAAGAACGGCTCGGGAGAAAGTACATTACCTGCTACATTGTTAGTTGCCGGCATTAAATGCAGATTCCCTCCTGCAGTATTAACTGTTAAGAAAAACGCTGCCGAGTCCGTCTGCAAGCTCCATTTATCATTCAATTGATAATCCGGCAACCTGTACATGTCTTTGTCAAGTTTACCATCGTTCATTTCGCCCCAGAATTCAATATAATCACCACTTCCGAGTGGTGCATTTTGTACAGAAGTATAAATGGGAACCTGCTGACCATTTCTCCATAGTTGAAAATGATCAGCGTTAGTAGCGCCTAATCCCAAAGTAGCAATAGTTGATTGACTGATTCGGCATAAACCGGTAGAACCGATTTTAAACTTATAGTATGTTTTACTATAGTCGATCCATTCGTTATTATAAAGCTGCGCCTCAGATTTTAGCGCAACCATAGTTAACAATAAAAGTAAAATTCGTTTCATAACTATTTTTTTCAATAGGACGGATTATTTTTTCTTTTTCTTATCACCCACCATATTCAGACGTAAAGAAAATACATGTGTAAACAAAGGGTTTGATTGGTTGGCAAGGTTCGTAAATGCATAATCAACAGTTAGATTATGTATTTTAAATCCTGCTCCTGCACTGGGCTGGTAAATCCATACCCGCTTCTGGTTTAATGTATCACCATCAGCCAATGCTCTTTGAAAATTGTTGATACCCGCACGTAAAAAGAATACATTGCTGATATTACATTCCAACCCTATTTTAGGGTCCGCACTCACAGGTTCGGCGCTGATCAATGTATTTCTTTGCCCGTCAAATGTTACATCGAAATTCGCTTCCGCAAGGAGGCTTGATTTTTGGCCCAATTTAAATTCCCGTGCTATGCCTAACACAAGTCTTGGTGCAGTCATCTCTGTTGACTTCACCGGAATTTCATTCTTGGTAAGATATAGTGCTTCTTTTTCTCTTTCAGTAAATGTGAACGCCCATGAATTGAAAGTGGTGCTGATATCACGGCCTACAATGCCGAACCGCCATTTTCCCTGGAATATCTGCAATCCCGCATCAAGACCAAATCCCCATGCTTTCGCAAATTTGCCCACATTGCGGTGAATCACTTTTGCATTGATGCCAAATTGAACTTTCTTCTTTTCAGTTTCTTTTAATTTCTGTGAAAAGGAAAGGAGAAAAGCATAATCAGCAGAAGAGAATGCCTGGATGTTATTATAATTAAGCGAACCGTCAGGTTCCACCAGGAATAATGTGTTCATGATATCATCTACCGCAAATCGCAACCCTGTTATCCCAATTGTTCTTTTATTATTTGCAGAAGGAAATGCAATGCTGGCGAAATCATATTTACCGATACCAGCAAAATATTCAGCATGCATGATGTTGATCTGCGGATTATCTTTTACACCCACAAGCCCGGCGGGGTTCCAATACCCGGCTGTTCCATCATTTACAGAAGCAACCTGCGAGCTGCCCATGGCTAAACCCCTGGCGCCTGCACCAATATTTAAAAATTCGTTGGAATATTTACGGAACTGAGCGGTGGCTGTAATGCAAAGAATAACAGTTGTAAATAGGGTGAGGTGTGCTTTGAGTAGTTTCATTCGGATATAATTTCTAATAAGCAATTAGAAGACAGCTTTTCTAAGGTTCGGGCTGCCTGTAAAAATAGTCTTTCCACCCCTAAAAACATAGTTTCGCAGGGAGAAAAGCTAACGCCTGAAAACGAAGAAGTTAGAAAAATATTGCATTTAAAACGCAGCTTTCTTCTTCTGGCTTACTTTTGTCGCAAAATTTTGATATAAAACAATGAATTTCATCGAAGAATTGCGGTGGCGCGGAATGATCCGGGATATTATGCCCGGTACTGAAGAGCAGCTAAGCAAGGAAATGACTTCCGCTTATATTGGTTTTGATCCGACAGCCGATAGCCTTCATATCGGGAGTCTAGTTCCCATTTTATTACTAGTTCATTTACAGAAGGCTGGACATAAACCTTTTGCACTGGTAGGTGGCGCCACGGGCATGGTCGGCGACCCAAGTGGTAAAAGTGAAGAAAGAAACCTGCTAAGCGAAGATGTATTGCGCCATAACCAGGAAGGTGTGAAAAAACAATTGATGCAGTATCTCGATTTTGACAAATCGAAACCTAACGCCGCAGAAATGGTAAACAACTATGATTGGTTTAAAGATTTTACTTTTCTTGAATTTATTCGTGATGTAGGCAAACATATCACAGTCAATTATATGATGGCGAAAGACAGCGTGAAAAAAAGAATTGAAGGTGATGCAGGCATGAGCTTTACAGAATTCACTTACCAATTAGTACAGGGCTATGATTTTTACTGGCTTTATAAAAATAAAAACTGCAAACTGCAGATGGGCGGCAGCGATCAATGGGGCAATATCGTTACCGGCACGGAATTGATCAGAAGAAAAGACGGTGGTGAAGCATTTGCATTCACTTGCCCATTGATTACAAAAGCCGACGGCGGCAAATTTGGCAAAACAGAAAAAGGGAATATATGGCTTGATCCGCAAAAAACTTCTCCTTACCAATTTTACCAGTTTTGGTTAAATGCAAGTGATGAAGATGCGGGGAAATGGATTAAGATATTTACTTTTTTATCGAAAGAAAAAATTGATACGCTTATTAGCGAACACACATCTAATGCCGCGGAAAGATCGCTGCAAAAAACATTGGCACAGGAAATAACTTCTTTTGTTCATGGCAAAGAAGAATATGAAAAGGCCATTGAAACAACACAAAAGCTTTTTGCAAATCAAAATGCGCCGGCGGAAAGTTTAAGCCTCGAAGATTTGGAAGCGATGGAAGGTGTAGTGAAATCAGACTTTGCAAAAGAAAAAATTGTCGCGGGTATTGACATCGTTTCATTTCTTGCGGAAACAAATATTTTCCCTAGTAAAGGAGAAGCAAGAAAAACGGTGCAGGGAGGTGGCGTTAGTATTAACAAGAATAAAATAGAAGGAATTGATTTCAAAATAGAGATCAGTCTTTTACTTCATAATCAATATTTGCTGGTGCAAAAAGGGAAGAAGAACTATTACCTGGTAAAGGTTAACTAAGCATCAAAAGTTGAAAAAAGTTTATTTTATCAGTGGGCTTGGAGCAGACAAAAGAATATTCTCCTTTGTTGACTTATCGTTTTGTGAACCTGTCTTTATTGACTGGATGACTCCGGAAAAAAAAGAATCACTTCAGCATTATGCTCTCAGGTTAAGGCAAACTATTTCGGAAAAAAATCCTTTGATAATAGGAATGTCCTTTGGCGGCATGTTGGCTTCAGAAATGGCAAAAGCGGAACCGGGTATAAAAGCCATTATTATCTCCAGCAATAAAAGCAGTAAAGAATTTCCGTCTTATTTACGGATTGGCAAATATCTTCCTTTGTATAAATGGATGCCTTTTAAGTTAATGAAAAGCACCCATACCGTTTACAGTTGGGTATTCGGAACAAAAGGTCAGGAAGAAAAAAATTATTAAAGCAGATTATTGCTGATTCTGATCCGCATTTTATAAAGTGGGCCATCCGGTCGATACTTCATTGGAAGAATAATGATACGCCGGGGAACATAATTCATATTCATGGTACAGCAGATATCCTGTTGCCATATCGTTTGGTAAAAGCCGACTATACCATTAAAGGCGGTAAACATGTAATGCCACTGGATAAACACCAGGAAATTTCTGTACTGCTAAAAAAGCTAATTCAATAATTTAATCGCTTTCCACATCTCATCCGCCACCAATTGATTGCCCGTAGGATTTAAATGCACCCGGTCAGTCGTTAAAATACCACGGTCTTTATTCTCGGGGTTATTCTTCAAATCATAATTTAAAAAAGCTTTTCGGAGATCAATAAGGCGTAAACTATTTTTTGCTGCAATATCCCGGATGATGTTGCTGTATTGGTTCATGTCACCATCCTGCTGATTACTGAAGTCCGTCTTCTCTCCTATTGCTGCAGGCGTACAAAGAATGAGTTTAATATTTTTTGCTTTTAATTTGTCAATAATCGCCTGGTAAAACTTTTGAAACTTATCCGCATCTGTTCCAGTACCAGAAGTTGCTTTATGCCACACATCGTTTACACCAATATAAATAACAACGATATCGGGGCTTTTTGCAAGCACATCATCTTCCATTCGCAAATACAGGTCATACACTTTATTGCCGCCAATCCCGGCACCAACAAACTCATAGCTATCCCCCAATCCTTCTTTCTTGCACATGCTGTCCACACGGATCACATAGCCGCCCGGTTGCACACCTTGCTGCGTTATTGAATCACCAAAGAAAATAACTTTATTTTTTTTAGGGTTGGCAAAAGACATGGCAAAAACTAAAATCGAAAGAACAAAAAGCTTATTCATATAACAAGTTTGAATTTTAAAGTAAATAAAAAGTCCCGTAAACGGGACTTTAAGATATAAATAATTAACTGATTATTGTTTTCCCGATACCGGTTTCTGTTCCGCCAAATGTTTTGCAAAAAAAGTATCCATTGATTTATAAAAATCAATAGAATTCTTTTCATTGGCGAACCCGTGCCCTTCATCATTTTTCACCATGTATTCTACTTCCACTCCCCTTTTCTTTAATGCTTCCACCATCTGGTCGCTTTCCGCTTTATTTACACGGGGGTCATTAGCTCCCTGCGCAATGAACAAAGGCGCTTTTATTTTATCAACATGAAAAACAGGAGAGACTTCGGCCAGCAACAAACTATCTTTTACCGGGTCGCCAACCAATTCCTGGAACATCGCTTTGTATGGTTCCCAATAAGGCGGTATTGTTTTCATAAAAGTGAACATGTTGGAAACACCAACATAATCCACCGCACAACAATAAAGATCAGGTGTAAAAGTGATACCCGCTAATGTAGCATAACCACCATAACTGCCTCCGTAGATAGCTACTTTCTTTGGATTCGCTATTCCTTCCTTTATTAAATAAGCTACGCCATCAGAAATATCATCCTGCATTTTCTTTCCCCACTCTTTCGAACCTTTTAACCAAAATTCTTTTCCATAACCTGTAGATCCACGAAAATTCATTTGCAAAACAGCATAACCACGATTCGCTAAAAATTGCGCTTCCTGGTTATATCCCCAGCTATCTCTCGCCCATGGTCCGCCATGCGGATTAATTACCACAGAAAGATTTTTTGCTTCCACACCTTTGGGTAATGTAAGATACCCGTGAATCGTTAATCCATCTCTTGATTTATACTCCACTGGTTTCATCGGCGCCATGTTTTCTTCTTTCAGCCATGGAAACGCATCGGCTAAAAATTTTGTTTCCCCCGTTTTTTATCATAGAAATAATATTTAGCCGCCAGCTTATCACTTCCCGTCCACACAACAAACTTGTCTTCTTCTTTATTATTACCATAAATACCGATTTCATATCCTTCGAATTTATCCATCATCTTCTTATATTCCTCTTCGGTTTCTTTATCAAGAAAATGGCCATCCTGCTTCCAGGAAGTATAGTTGGCCATCGTCAGCACTTTTCTTTTTTCCGAAAAACTCAGGCCATCTACATCATAATCCGGGTTGCTGTAAATTTCTTTTATTTCTTTTCTTGCAGCAAGATCGTATTCAACAATAGCTGTTTTATCGCGGCCAATGTTAGATGAAACATAGATATTTTTATTATCGAATGTGAAGAACTGGATACCAAAATTATCTTTATACGAAGTCGTGAGCAATGAATCAAACGGATCGGCTTCTGTAGCACGATGATAATACGTGGTATTAACACCATCTGTTTTTGTAGCGATACGAATGATTCCAGTATGATCCGTAAACCAACTATCATAATTCTTATCATTTTGATACAAGACTTTCATTTCACCAGTTTCAATATTAATGCTATAAGGATCGAAGAAACGCGGATCTCTTTTATTCATTCCAATCATCACTTCTTTTTCTTTCCCTGTTACATTACCCCAGTTATCCAATATTTCTGTTCTTACTTTTGGAAAAGGGGTCAGCGCTTTTAAATCTGTTCCTTGTTGCGAAACAGAAAATAATTGAAAATTTTCATCACCTCCCACATCCTGCAGGTAAAGTATGCGGTTTTCTTTCCATTGATAGTTATAAATATTGCGGGCTGTATCATTGGTAACGGGCACGGCAACTGTGTCGGATATTTTTCTTACAAATACATTTGTATGTCCTTTGTAAGGCGACAGGTAGGAAATATATTCTCCGTCGGGTGAAATACGCCAGGAAAATTTCTCCGGGTTTTTAAAAAAATCTTCGACTGCAATAAGCGGTGGTTTTTCTTCGGTTGCATCTTTTGATTTGCAGGCTGAAAGCAGCAGCATTGCAAATGCAATAATCGCAATTAATTTTTGTAGAAAGGTTCTCATGTTCGTTGGTTTGTATTTTAAAGAAGAATGTTGAAGGTAATAAGTTTTAGAAAGCGAAAATTGAAATTTTAATTATTTGCATTTCTACAACATTAGATGCTTAAAATATTTTTTGTTACCAGCTTCGGTTCCCTGATCATCTTCGTTGCGACGCTCCGTTCATCTTTCTGTTCTTTATTCAGCAATGGCGTCGCAGTTTACCATGAGCGAAGTCGAATAGGCGCTCACTTCAACTTCCTGTTCACTATTCAGCACTTTGGAAGTTTCACTTAACTATGGTAATATTTCGTGACAGGAAATAGATGGCTCGTTCCTCGCTCCCGCAAACGGGATAAACTATGACAAAGAGAAGAACTCCTGTTAACATATCGTTTAAAACGAAAGGTTCAAAATAATAAACTCTTCCCTTGTCACCCCGAGGAACGAGGGGTCTGCGATCAGACACAAGTACAAAGATCTAAGACACTACTAAAATGCTCAGTATAGAACAGAACGTACAAGAGTGCGACGCAACGAAGCTGATAGTAGCACTACAGCCGGACTAATAATTTATTTTTTTACAACCCTGTTCTTTCGGGAATTGATAATGTAGAAAACCAACACACCAGCTATAGCGATTAACCCGCCGTACAAGGCAAATTCATTATAAGAAAGTAAGAATATCCAGATAAGAATGGATAAAATAACGGGCATTGGATAAAGCCACATTTTAAATGGAAGGTTTGTTGATCCGAATTGTTTTCGCAATAATGCTACACCAACTGCCTGTGCCATGAACTGCACCACGATTCTCATGGCGAGTATCGCTGTGATGGCATCAGTCAATTTCATAAATAGACTTAAGATCAAACCTGATCCGCAAAGAATGAGTAACGAGATGTAAGGAAAATTTCTTGTAGGGTGCAACTTGCTGAATATTTTGAAGAAATTTCCATCCAGTGCAGCTGCATAAGGAACCCTTGAATAACCAAGCAACACTGCAAACAACGATGACATAGCTATACAAAGAATAAGAACGGTGACGAGAACAGCGGCGTTATGTCCATACAATTGTTCCATGAACGTGCTGACAAGATATTTATCATCGGCCTTTACTGATTGCCATGGGATCACTCCCATCACGGCGATATTCATGAGCAGGTATAATACTGCGATGCCTGCAATGGATATAAAAATGCTGCGGGGAATATTTATCTCCGGTTTTTTTATTTCGCCACCGAGATGACATACATTATAATAACCCAGGTAACTGTACACTGATTTAATGGAACCATGCGCTACCGCTGTCCAAAATGCAAAACTGAAAAAAGATTCATTTCCTTCCGGCCATATTTTTATAGCATGTTGCTGGTGCGATAAACCGCTAACAATAATCCAGATGATAGTAAGGATAACGATCGATCCAAAAATGACGGATATCTTTCCCACTGTTTCGATCTTTCTATATAATAATACCAGTACGAAAATGATGAGGCCTGCAGAAACCATTTTTTGCTGCCATTCATTCAGATCAACAATATAAGTAAGGTATTGCGCAAAACCGATGGCAGCGGAAGCTACGACTAGTGGGGCTTGTATGGAAGTTTGCCACACAAAAAGAAAGCTCATCAGCTTGCCGCCTTTCTCCCCGAAAGCAATGCGGTGAAAATTATAAGTGCCGCCTGCTAACGGATATTTTGCGCCAAGTTCGCTCCATATCATACCGTCGACCAATGCCGTGAAAGCGCCGAATATCCATGCCCAGATAAATAAGCCATTGTTGAACTGCGCTACAACAAAAGGCATGACGACGAATGGCCCGATGCCCACCATGTCTATCATGTTGATAGAAGTAGCCTGCAGTAAATTGATCTTGCGGTTGGTTTGCAGTAATGACATTTATTGACAGAGCCTGCTAAAGAATACCACGGTCACTACCGCGGCATTGCTGTTTATGTTTTTGCAAAAGTGCTGATCCCCTCTATTAACACATCAAGGTTTTGAATTGTTGTATAAACATTGGGAGTAATTCTTACGCCGTGAATATTTTCCCATTCAATGCCGACAGTGTGGATTTTATAGTTATTAAAAAGAAAGCTATCCAGTTCGCCGGGCTTTTTGCCTTCAATAGCTACATTGCCAATGGCGCAGCCCCATTTCGGGCTGAGAGATGTATTTAGTTTCACCTTGGGAATGTTTTTTACTTTTTCCATCCAGTAATTCTTCAGGTAATGCAGCCGCTTTTCTTTTCGTTCGCTGCCGATCATGTCGTGAAATTCAGCGCTTTGCCGATGGCTTGTTCAATAAAGAAAGGTCGGGTGCCTAAATTTTCAAACTTGCGAATGTCATCTTTTAACGGGTCATCACTGGTGGCGAATAATGGGTAAATAGTTTTTATCTTTTCTTTCTTTATATATAGCATACCGCTACCGATGGGTGCATATAACCATTTGTGCAAACTGCTGGCAAAGTAATCGCAACTGAGATCCGGTATTTTAAAATCAAAATGGGCGAATGAATGGGCACCGTCAACGATTACTTCTATTCCTTTTTTATGCGCTTCCTGTGCGATCTTTTTTACAGGTAATATCTGCCCGTTCCAGTTGATGATATGCGTGATATGGACCACTTTTGTTTTGGAAGTGAACGCCTTTATATACTGATTCACTAAATAGTTTTCATCTTCAGAGGGCAACTCCAAATTGATCCATACCATTTTTATACCATCCCTTTTTTCCCTTTGCTTATAGGCGTTTATTATATTAGGATAATCCTGTTTGGCCGCCACCACTTCATCCCCTGCCTTCAACTGCAAACCGAAGATGACTGTCTCTAATCCTTCGGATGAATTCCTGTTGATGGCGATTTCTTCCGCCTCACAACCAGCCAGTCTCGCCAAATTTTTCCTTAATGGTTCACGGCCCTGGTCAAGAATACGCCACATATAATAACTCGGCGCTTCATTGCTGTAATCGTAATACCGTTTCATGGCATCCTGCACTGTTTTGGGAGCAGGTGAAACGCCGCCATTGTTGAGATTGATCAACCCTGGCGATACTGTAAATGATTGTTGTATGTAGTACCAGAAATCTTCTTCGGTAGCGAGGTCAGCCGCATTAATTCCTTCCGCATCTTTCAATGCTTTATCCAGGTTTCTTGCCCACGCAGGCTTTGCCAGTGAAGAAAAAAAAGCGGTTGCTGTTAAGGCACCAGCTCTTTGTAAAAAATTACGCCGGTTGTTTTTTGTCATGTGATTAATTAAAAATTCAAAAGTCAAAATGCAAAAAAACCTTTCATCAAGATCATGTTTTGATTTTTTACTTTTTACTTTCCCGAAAGTACCTCATTCATGAACAGATCATAATCCTTTTTCAGTTTCAGCAAAGATGGCTTGTGTATATACATCATGTGCCCGGCTTCATAATAGGTAAAGCTGATATTTTTTTGCAGGTTCTTTGGCAGGAACATATGATGGATGACATAATCGGTGGCGAAGAAAGGTGTGGCCATATCAAAATAGCCATTGCAGATCCATACTTTTAAATAAGGGTTTTTTACGATGGCGTCACGCAATGCTTCCGCTACATTTAAATAACGGTTCTCACTGTTCACCCATCTTCCTACACGGCCGGTTAGCATTTCATAAGGAAGATCATTGTCATATTTTAAATCTCTTTTAATATAATCGTTGATCGCTGCCGTGTAACCGCCATAAATTGCAATGTCAAGACTGGGGTCATAATCAAACTCTTCACCTGCATTATCATAATCCTGCCCGATGATGCGGGAATCAAGACGGCCTACTGTTTTCTTTTCTGTTCGTAATAGTTCTTTATTATAACGTCCTACCGTCAACCGCAGGTTTATTTGGTCAAGATATTCTTTGGATAAGCCGGTATAATCATGAAGTTTAGTAATAATAGCGTTTCGTTCGGTTTCAGAAATTTTATCTCCTTTCATTAACGCTGTTGCATAATCGGTTGATGCAAATTGCTGCACTTCCTGCAATAAAGAATTGAGATTAGCATAACGGCCGTCCAGTTTTTTATGATACCAGGAAGTAGCGGCGAATGTGGGAAGACCAAGCGGGAAAGGAACATCATTACCACGATCTGTTCTTACCGTACCAAAATCAAGAATTGCCGAGATAAGAATGATACCATTTACATTCAGGTTATGCCGTTCCTGTAAATAGCCGGATAATCCCGCAGCCCTTGTAGTACCATAACTTTCACCCGCAATGAATTTGGGAGAACTCCATCTTGCATATTTTGATATATATAAACGAATGAAATCGCCGACAAAGCGAAGATCATTTTCATACCCGGTAAATTCACCTAGTGGATTTTTTCCTGCTGGTCTTGTAAAGCCCGTCATCATCGGGTCAATAAAAACAATATCGGCTTTATCGAGCCATGTGTTAGGATTGTCTGCATATTTATAAGGCGGCGGTAATGTATTTCCTTCATCCGTCATCAACACAACTTTCGGTCCCAATGCACCCATGTGCAGCCAAACGGAAGAAGAACCGGGGCCGCCATTAAATGAAAAAAGTATTGGTCGTTTGGCCGGATCGGGTTCGCCATCTTTTGTATAAGCGATAAAAAATAAGTTTGCTTTCAATGTGTCTTTCTCATCTTTCATTTCCATGTAGCCGGTGGTTGCTGTATAATTAAGCATGCCACTTTCCAGTTTCAATTGATGTTTCGTCACAGAAAGATTTTTGTCTTTCCATTCGGTCTCTTTTTGAGCGAACAATAAGGATGGAATAATAAATAGAAATGAAAGCAGGCGGGACAGTCTCATGATAGTGTGTTTTGGCTGTACGAAAATTGATGTGCATTCAAATTTAAACAATTCTATATGCCGGTGAGTTTTCCGGCATGATTTCATTTTTTGCCACGGATTACATGAATTGACACAGATTAAAAAAAAGCTTCGCCCCGACAAACATCGGGGTCTTCGACAATTGCTGATCCTTTCCCGACAAACATCGGGGTCTTCGACAATTGCTGATCCTTTCCCGACAAACGTCGGGATCTTCGACGACAGTGCTCAGTAGAGAACAGGAAGATGAACGGAGCGCCGCAACGAAGCTGATAGTAGCAATACAGCTGGGTAAATAAGTATTTTTATTGATGGTTACCTTAAATCCTTTTGGGTGAAAAGCGGTTAAACCTTATTTTTGCACTCCCCATTCCGAAAGGTTTGGGAAGGTTTTGACCCATGGTGTAATGGTAACACTACTGGTTTTGGTCCAGTCATTTAAGGTTCGAATCCTTATGGGTCAACAGGGAAAGGAAAGGTGAAATTGCCTTTCCTTTTTTATTTTGCTGCCGACCAGCAATCGCCTCATTGCACTCTCCTCACTACCTTTTATCAAGCCCGGACACCGGATGGTGTAAAAGACAATAGTATATAAGTGGTTGGCCCTATTTTACGCAGCATAATAAATTCACCAACAGGTTTATCAATTGTGTTCATGCAGCGAAAAATAAAAGCACTCGTTATAACAGTCGTGTTACTGCAATTGCCGGCGTTTTTGATGGCACAGAGTATCTCCGGAAAGATACTTGACTCAAACACACGAAAACCGCTGGCGTTAGTAACTGTAAGCCTGGTGAATCAAAAGAAATCACTTTTCCAAAGTGTTATTTCAGACAGCACAGGAACTTATAATTTTCGTGTGGTAAAATATGGGCAATATGTTTTGCAGTTTACGATGACGGGCTTTACTGCATTTGAATCACCTGTTTTTGTTGTACAGGATAGCGGGGTGATACAATTACCGGATTATTTTTTATCATCATCGTACAAAGAATTAACAACAGTTGCCGTGATCTCTCAACGATCATTGGTCACTCCGAAAATAGACGGATTTATATATAATGCGAAAAACGATATAGCAGTGGCAGGAGAAAGAGCTGATGATGTATTACGCAAACTTCCGGAAGTAATGGTGAGCCCCGATGGTGTGCCTTCGATGAGAGGAAGCAACCGCATCAAAGTTTTTATTGATGGAAAACCATCGGAGAGTTATGCCGCCACTGTTGCGGATGCATTGAAGCAGGTGGCTTCAGAAAATATAGCGAGCATAGAAATCATTACACATCCTTCCGCAAAATATGAAGCAGAAGGTGTGGATGGTGTCATTAATATTATAACTATCCGGCCGTTACAGAATGGAACTTCCGGTAACATAAACCTAATGGCTGCCAACAGGAATAACACGGCAAGTGTGAACTTGCTGATGCGGCGGAAAAACTGGATCATCAGTACTGATCTCGGGCATTATGATCTTAACATTAACGTACTCGCCAATACTCAACGAAACGGATTGGGAAGTTTATCCGGCGTCAGCTTAAAGCAGGAACGATTTTCTGAAGTTAACAGGAGAAACGAATATGGCGGTATGCGTTTTATCTTTTTAGCAGATTCGCTGAGTTCATTTAATCTTGGCTATCGTGCTACCTGGTATCATGATAACCTGTACCACACTTATGAAAATACATTAAAGACAGGACCGTCTTCTGAATCTTCTACCCGCATTACTGATAATCCCATACGTCGTTGGGCGCATAACCTGACAGGCGGCTATACAAGGGAGTCACGGGATAAAAAAGCGGAATTCAACCTCACGTTGCTGGCAACTCAAACCCCTTTAAAAAACAGGTATTATTTACGGGAAGAAAAAACACAAATTGAAACATATAAAGAAGAGAACAACAACGAAGCAATGATCCGTGAAGTGGTGGTACAGGCTGATTATTCGAAAGAGTTGAAAAAGGCAACCATTGAAACAGTATGCGGTATGGCTACAAAAAAATGTATAATGAAAACAATTTTGATGTGCTTGACTATCAAACAGGATCGTATTACCGGGATAATCGGCGATCCTCGACGTTCGGTCAGCGTATTGGCATTGCTGCATTATATTTTAGCTATGGTTTTAGCCTGGGAAATTATAAGCTAAGAACAGGCATTCGCTATGAAAATACATTCCTTGCGTTAACAGCGAATGAGAGCCGCATTACTACTCCACGATATGGTAACTTTTTGCCCAATTTCCTTGTTAGCCGGACATTTATTAATTCACTTACATTACCGCATGGGTACGCCAAAAGAAATCAAAGACCTTATACCGTTTATCTCAATCCTGTTGTGAACTATATAGATTCGCTGAATATAGAATACGGTAACCCAACCCTGTCTCCTGTCATTAATCACAACTACACACTTACTTATAGTTATCAAAAAAGAAAAGCATTGCTAGATGGATCCGTCTTTGTAAGCCGGTCTGCTGACAATATAGAATATGTACGAACGATCAAACCAAGTGGCGTAACAGAAAGCAGTTGGTTCAATATTTCCAACTATACTGTTTATGGCGCAACTTTCAATTTTTCCGGCAGGGAAAACATTTTACATTCCGGCTCAATAATACATTGCGGTCCGTATTTTTTAATACGGATGGAACATTTCCTGAAAAGAAAGGGATTGTCTTTTCACACGGTGGTTATTTCTCTTACCAATTCAAAATGGATATACACTCGCCAGCTATACAAGTGTAAATTCACGCAATATCAGTTTACAGGGATACAGCAGCGCTACCTACTGGTATAATATTCTTTTAATTAAAAATTATAAGGATGGAAAATTAAGCGCCGCCGTCAGGCTGGATAATTTTTTTACCCGTTATCAATATATCACAGAAGAAACAGCAAACGAATCATTTTTTCAGCAAACAAAAACAAGAAATATTTACCGCTTCTTCAAATTCAGCATTACTTATAAAATTGGGAAAAAGGAAGTACGTGTGCCACCGTCTAAGCAAATCTCCGGTGATAATTAAATGCAATCTGTCAGTTAGGGAATGAGTAGCCCGCTGCAGGGGGAACAGAATGTTTTAGGAGTGAATTTGACCTGCTTATATTTGCCAGCGAAAAATTTCGTACGCCAATGTTTGGTCTTTTTTATACATATCTTTAGTTTGCAGGCAACTTAACAGCCGATTTACAAGTAAGATTTTGTAAGTGGGTAATTAAGTTGGTTTCATCGGTAAAAAAATATGTATGAGTACACTCATTGGAGAAAACGGCGTTCACAATGTTGCAGAAAGTAGTTTCAGTGATTTTCCCGAACCCGGATCAGCCGCGGAAATAAAAATGTTCGGGGAAACTACAGGAAAGCCTTCGCCGTCAATTTGAACATATATTTCCTGATAAGCTGGCGCCAAGAACAGTGGTGGTTATTCCTTCCCCTTACCATGGATGAAGAAATCCTTTCGAAGGTCAGCGGCATTAATCATTATGAAGAAAGAATGCTTTGCCTGCTGATGTTGCTGCGCCTGCCACGCACCAACGTAATATATGTTACAAGCAGACCATTGACCCGGTTATTATTGATTACTACCTGCACATGCTTCCCGGCATCACCGGTTATCATTCGCTGCGCAGGCTCACGATGTTAAGCTGCCATGATTTCCTCATCAAAATCATTAACGAGGAAAATTTTGGAGAGGCCGAGATTAATGGACCGCATTCGTGAGCTTATCCCGGCGCACGATAATACACACATGGCCTGTTTTAATGTGACGGCTTATGAACGAACATTAGCGACAAGGTTACAAATTCCCATTTTGGCTGCGATCCTGATTTATGCGAGTTGGGAAGTAAAAGCAATAGCCGAAAGATTTTCCGGAATGCGGTTTAACGGTTCCGCCGGGTTTTGAAGACCTCGCTTCTGAAGAAGACATCATTGATTCGCTGACCGCATTGAAAAAACAATTTCCGCAACTTCGTAAAGCCGTAGTGAAAGTGAATGATGGTTTCTCGGGCGACGGCAATGCAATATTCAGTTATGCGGAAATGGAAAATACGGCTAATGTAAAACAATGGATCAGCGATAACCTTCGTGAAAAATTAAAAATGGTTGCGGGGGAAATTACTTATGATGCGTTCCTCAATAAGTTTAAACAGATGAAAGGAATAGTGGAAGCTTTGTTGACGGTGAAATAAAAGAATCTCCTTCCGTGCAATGCAGGATTACGCCAACGGGTAAGTGTCAGTGAAGTGCTTTCCACCCATGACCAGGTGTTAGGTGGTGAGAGCGGGCAGGTTTATCTCGGCGCTCAATTTCCGGCGTCGGATGATATGCGGTGGAAATCGGTAATATGGGAAAGAAATTTCTGATGCTTTACTGAAACAAGGAGTGCTGGGGAGGTTTGCTATCGATTTTATTTCTGTAAAAGAAAATGACGGCTGGAAACATTACCCGATAGAGATTAATCTTCGCAAGGGCGGCACCACACATCCGTTCCTGATGCTGCAGTTTTTGACAGATGGAATATATAATCCCGGCGAGGGGAAGTATTATGTATCAAAAGGAAACCTTGTCAGGTATTATTTCACTTCGGATAACCTGAAGAGTGATAAATATATTGGCCTCACCCCTCATGACCTCATTGATATCGCTATGATGAATGACCTGCATTTTGACGGCACCGTACAGGAAGGCGTGATGTTCCATTTAATTGGAGCATTATCACAGTATGGAAAGATGGGAGTCGTTTGCGTTGGCAGCACACCCCAGCGGGCAAAAGATTTTTTATACAAAAATCATTGAAGTGCTCGACAAAGAATGTCAATGATATCACGAATCAATAATTACAGTCCCTGTTCCTGGTATTACTTTTTTTATAGCATCCAGGTCCGATAACCGGTATATTGGATCTTTCATACTCTACGATATACATATCCAGTTCTCCAGGTTTTTCGCATATATTTTTCCGCGGTGACTGCATTGAAAATGTTTGTCAATCATGTCGTACGTTTCAGATGAAATATTTACCCGGCCCGGAATGCCGTTACTTTCCATCCGGCTTGCGATATTCACCCGTGCTGCCCCAGATATCATACGCATATTTCTTTTTACCAACCACTCCTGCCGACCAATGGCCCCACATGCACACCAATTTCTTATCTCCCATGTTTCCTCGCCCCTTTCTATGCGCCTGGCATTATTCTTTTCCATCAACTCCGCTATCTCTATCGCTGCTTTGATTATTTTATAAGCATGGTCCGGATCAGGTGAAGGAATATTTCCCGCACACATGTAAGCATCACCGATCGTTTTAATTTTTTCGAGATCATATTTTCTATGATGGTGTCAAAGCCAATGAAACATTCGTTTAATTCCTGCACCACCTTTGCCGAGACAGTTTATCCGCAATGGTGGTGAACCTTTAAAATCGGTGAACAAAACTGAAACTTGTTCAAAATGACGGGGGTGTCGCTTTGCCGCTAACCTGTAATTCTGAAGCGACTTCCTGTGGAAGGATATTCAGCAACAGGCCCTTCAATCTCATCTTTTTGTTTATCTAAAATTTTATTTTGTTTTTGCTTTTTGCAGGTAGTTACGATAAATGATAAAAGCGATAAGCAATATCAGGCCCAGGCCAATGGTCATTCCCAGCCTTACTTGTTTTTCTGATTTTATCCTGGCATTCTGGAGTACAATTTCTCCCTCTTTCTTCGATAGTTCAGAATCGAATTGAAGCTGGTTTAATTTCTTTTTTGTCTCAATGTTATATAGTGTGTCTTTTATATCGCTGTAGAGCGTCCTATAGAGATAGGCGTTTGAAAAATCTTTTTTCTTTGATAAGCAAGCGACATTTCCTTGTACAGGTCTTTCAATTCCACTTTAATATCATCCAATTTGTTCGGCAACCACTCTCGCCTTGTTGTAGTATTCAATAGCAAGCGCTGTTTTGCCCTGTTTTTCATACACATCCGCAAGGGCCCCCTCTGGCTGCGGACAAGCTGGAATTTATCATCTTCTTTTTCTGCAAGCTGTAAAGCTTTATTATGATTTTCAAGCGCCTTTTCAAAATTCCCTTCTTCCAGGTAAATCTTGCCGATGCCATTGTAAGCAAACGCAGCGGCGGAATCATTTTTTGAACTTTTAATAGCTTTCTGAAAATATTCAAGCGCCTTTGCATTGTTATTGTTATCAAAATAAACTTCACCGATATTTCCGGCGAGAACAATGTATGAATCTTTATTACCGCCTGCCTTCCACCAACGGAACAGCCTTCAGCAGGTAATTCAAAGCTGCGGGGTCACGTTTATTATGGTAGATAGACCCGACGTTGGTAAGCGCTGAATACATTCTTAATGTATCCCCGGAGTTTTTCCGCGATCTGCAGGGATTTAAGAATATACTCCAATGCTTATCATCCGCACCCTGGTTAAGATAGATAGCGCCGATATTATTGAGCATATTGGAAATACCGATATCATCACCGGCGCTTTCAAAAACTTTCAATGATTGGCTCAGTAATCCAGCGTTTCTCCATACATCCCTTTCCCATAATATACCATTACCGATATATTTCAGCGCATTGGCTTCTCCTTTTCGGTATTTTATTTCGCTGGCTATCTCCCTGGCTTGGGTTGCAAGATGAATCGCTTTCGCGGAGTCGCTTGCCGCAAGGGTCCTGCTTTCGCTATTAATTGCGTTAACGGTGGCCGTATCTTTTTTCAACTTTGTTTGTCCATAAGCGGCAAAACCGTGAATAAAAATCAATAGTAAAAAAAATAGTTTCGTATTCATGGTGGCAGTCTTTAAGATGGAATTTGCCATTAAGGTACTTCAAGTTAAAAGAAAGAGGCCGCAGCCTCTTTCTTTTTTGTTTTTATATTTTAATAAAACTTAAAGGTTTTAATACCGCTGACTGTCTTTGCTTCTATAATATATATGCCTTTCGGTAATGATGAAACATTTAGTTCATAGTCCCCGTCATTGATCTTCTTAACCGACGGCACATTTATTTTTCCTACCACGTCATATACGGTTATACCATTCGCCGTTTGCAGGTCATCTTTAAGTTGCAGCCTGATTGACGAAGATGCCGGGTTGGGATACAGGATATCTTTTCTGACTCTCGTTACAGTCGCTTCCTGTATTGACTGAACTTGTGTCACCGCGCCTCTTGCCGCAGTTGGCGCTTCGAAATTTGATACAGTCAATGTACCATCCTTATAGATGATCCTGTAATTAGGATTAAAGTAACCTCCGCCGATTACAATCGGGTAATCACCCGCCGGTGATGCATCTGTTGCTGTTGTATTGGTAGTAATCCCGATGGTTACCGGGTTAACAATCACCATCGCAATTGCATTTTGTATCACCTGGTCCTGCAGCAGATGACCAAATTGATAGCAAGAATACCACCAGGTCGATTCCTGGGTGATATAATAAACACCTGGTCTTGCAGGCGCATTGAAAGTTTGGTTGAGCGATCCTCCAAAAGAACCGGTACCGCTAACATCAAAACAAATATCAAACGTATTGCCGTGAATTCGCCATTGGTCATACCTACATAATTCTGCGTAATACAGCCCGGACAATAAGCCACATATCCAGGAATAACATTCACCAAATGGTTCATGTTCCAGGTACCTGTCAGTGTAAGTGTTTCGCCAGCATAGCATAATAAACATTTGTGCCGCCATTGACTTTTACATCAATAATAGGTTGTTCTCCTTTCCGACTGGTCAATATATTTGGGTGACGTGGGGATCGGGATCGGCCCAGTCAAAGACGCCGTTGTTTCGGCCGAATGCAAGCCCATTATACTGTACCGTGAAAGGCGGATTGGCTTCTCCCGTATTTTTTGTTTTATTATCGGCAGTAAGGATCACCGGTTTTTTGTTGATCAACACTGTTCCGTACCCGTATGTCACTTCGTAATTCTCATCTACAAATGCAGCGGGTATTAATCTTTGATAACCTGCACTGAGACCAGTTATCATATTCATTGCAAACATACCGCCCAGGTCACCGGCCTGCAGGTTGATATCATCCTCATCCACCAATACCAGTGTTTTTATATTGTTATTCGACCCGCTTACATCAAAATTATTTACTAAAGGTTGCAATTGTCCATTGACCAACGCTTTCAATTGCCCATTCGGATAAATCCATACTTCCCCATTTACAATGGCCTGCAACTGACCATTGACAATACTGTAGCTGTTCACTGCCTGTAGCTGACCGTTCACCATCGCCAGCAATTGTCCATTGACAAGGGCTTGTAATTGTCCGTTCACCAATGCCTGCAATTGTCCGTTTTGGAACACTGCAAAAGTCAGTTGGCCGTTGACAACAGCCATCAACTGACCATTCACCATGGCTAATAACTGACCATTGACAAGCGCCTGCAACTGGCCATTAGCGATAGGAATATTTACGCCATTTACCAATGCCATCAACTGGCCATTGGCTAACTGTGTCACACTTTGAACAGATACTCCAGCTCCATTTACTAATGCCTGTAGTTGTCCGTTTACCACTGCCATCAACTGGCCATTAACCATAGCCACCAACTGACCATTCACCATGGCCTGCAATTGTCCGTTCACCAGGTTAAAGCTGGTGGTTGGCACATCCGTTACCACACCATTTACCATTGCTTTTAATTGCCGTTCACCAGCGCTTGTAACTGGCCGTTCACCACTGCCTGCAATTGCCCATTCACCAGTATAACATCATCTACCAGTTGCAATTGACCATTTACCAATGCCATTAGCTGCCATTCACCATAGCTATCAATTGACCATTCACCATTGCTTGCAGCTGGCCGTTGACGATCGCCATCAATTGACCATTCACCATTGGGTTAATTGCCCGTTGACCAATGCTTTTAACTGGCCATTACGATAGCGAGTAATTGCCCATTGACCAGCGCTTGTAATTGTCCATTCACAAGAGCCATCAGCTGACCATTTACCATCGCCTGCAATTGACCATTTGTAACAGATAAATCTATAACAACCTGCTGGCCGTTCACCGTCGCCAGTATTTGTGCATTAGTAGTAGCTATCCATGCGCCATTGACGAGCGCCAGCAGTTGACCGTTCTGAAAAGCGATATCCCTGACTTCCTGCGAAGTCATAACACCATTGATCATAGCTAATAACTGGCCATTCACCAATGCCTGCAATTGTCCATTGACCATCGCTATTAACTGGCCATTCACCATTGGTTGTAATTGTCCCCCCGGAATGGCGGATTTAGCATTTCCGCCCGCTAATGATTTAATGCTGAGGAAAGCCCTTGCATTGGCAGTACTTGTTGCATCGATCATCGTTGACTGCGCCGGGTTTGCTTTATACTGTTGCAATGATTGGAATGATGCATCAATAAAAAATCGCTGGTCCCCGATTTGCGTGACAGGAATATTACCGGCTAATGGCTGCAACTGGCCGTTTTGTGCTATAAATTTTCTTGCGTTACGCAACGACTGGAAGCTTGCCAGCGTACTCATGTTATTAATATCATCCAGCAAGGCAGCATCTTGGTTGTTGAACCCATTCAACACAATCAATCCATTTTCAGACAAATATTTTTTATGTAATGATTTCACTTCTTCAAGTAAATGAGGAGAAACAACACCTGATTGATCAAACTCGTAATTATAAGTGATACCGGTAAGATCATCGCCATATTTTATAATTTTATCGGAAGGTGTAATCTTCAGCGTCATTTTTTGCACTTCCAGCGTTCCCGCTAAAAAATTGAAAAATATATGTTTGTAAAAGCGGGTCATTAGCTGGTAAAGCAACTGCACGTGCAATAGAAATACCATAGGAACGGGGACTGCTGAATGTTTCAGCATTTGTTGTCATAACCAATTATCCAGCTTTAATGATGCCGGTGTAAGACTGGTTTGACTGATATCCGTTGTATCTGAACCAATAACGATAGAAATTTTGGTGTAAAAGCAGGGTTTTCCTGTCCGTACTTACGGCTTTTATTTTCCGCCTTCACTAACACTTTAATTCCTGCGCTGAAGAAACGCAACGCTTCAGACATGCCGCCATCCAAACCACTTGGATTTTTGCCGGGTTAAATAATTGGATGCCGGATCCTGGCCGGTAGGAATATCAGGCACAGTTGCAGTAGCTGTTCCAATACCTGTGGTTGCATTGATCGAAACAGTAGTAGTGACGGGCAAATTATTTACATAAATCTTTGACGTGCTGGCCAGGTACTTACCTGTTATTTTTACCGCGAAGGCTTGGTTTCCGTTTTGTGCGCCGGGAGTAACCGCTTCTAATGCTGATATGATCGGCCTTGCATTCGCAATTTGTGCGATCGCAGAATCGGCCTGCACATAACCATAGCCGCCTTCATAAGAAAACTACCGGGCAGGTAAGAAAATTTTCCAGCCGATGATTGTAATTGCTGACGTATCTGGGCAGGAGTTACCGTTGTTTGCAAACCATATTTCCTTTCTTCCCTGCATGATCAAAGCACTAACGGCAGCCACATGTGGTGCGGCAGCCGAGGTACCGAAAAAGTTGGGATAAGTATCACCATCATTAAACCCGGGACCACCCAGGTTTACAGTTGTATTGACACCATTCGGAGCGATCAGGTCAGGTTTATTGCGTGTAACGAATGCATTGTTTTGCAATGTAGATGTTCCTCCTCTTGAAGAGAAAGAAGCTACACCCGGCCATACAGGTGTAAACGGCGGAACATCCGCATATAACATTGCACCAACAGTAATAGAACCTGCAGCATTAGGATGGCCCACAATAGAAGAGGTACCTGCTTGATAATCGAGTATCGTTGCATCGCCGCGGAATATGATATACTTGAACCGTACATTAGCTGTTCCTGATGCTCTTACGACCATCAGTTTCGCATTCGTTTCTTCGCTTACATTAAAAGCGCAAACTTCAAAAGGATCACCTGAAAGATTGCTCCTGTTAAAACCAAAACAACTGGAAACCATTTGCATTAACAAGATAAAGATCCATATCTGTCTGAACGCCTGCAACGCTTCCCAACGAAGTGAATTCATCACTCCATTGTAATACGATGGTATAAGAACCTGGTTTAAGATTGATCGTTTGATAAATATCCGCAGCAGCAGTTCCAAAGCGGTGTATCTGTCCGTAGGGATGACAGCCGTATTCGTAACACCGGTATAAAACAGCTTCGTAAGATTTGTTGCCAAAGTTTCCCGCCGAAGTAACATAAGTAACCCGTTCGCCACTACCTGGTTTACCGCCTGTGCTATCACACCATCTCTTTGGAATGGTTCTGCTATATAAGTTAAATCATCACGATAATATTACATGGGCCACCAGGCAATGATGGTGAAGCCAACTTTTGGATTGGCAGCAGGCAAACTGGCCCCGCACTCTGGAAGCCGGTATGAAATGCCAATTTTGCTTTTGGAGCAATGTCATGCACAATTTGCAACATCGCCCGGCCTTCATCATTACCACGCAGCGCAAGGTCCTGCACTACCTGCACAGGATCCGGGTTATCGCCTGCCGTTCCGTTTGATTTTGTTCCGGGAAGTTCTCCTTCATCTATATCAACCTGTGCTGCATGTTTGTTGTCATAACTATCTGAAATAACCCCGATTTTTACGCCACTGCCATCTAATCCAAATCTTTCCCTCACACTGTTAGAACGCATAGTAAGATCACCCTGCGTCGTCACCTGTCCTGTATTACTAATGGGTGGATACAGGGGACGGACATAATCGATCCGTGTATTCGTATTAAGCTGGGTTAATTTATTAATTGGGAAAAAGCCTGTGATGATATACGTATGCGGCCATTATTGATTGTATCCGTCATTCCCAAAGTAGCTAACTGTGCCTTCAGCGTATTATCATTAGGTTGCTTGCTGATCACTTCATCATTACTTTCCCGCATTGTTTAAAATAAAAATTTCGTTGTCCGGGATAGTTGTTACTACTGAGGTGTTTTGAGATAACGAAGTCAATTCCGCACCAATGACGTTATTGGCTGTAGCCACTTTTCCATTAGCAGGAGGTGGATAGTAAGGAGCGATATAATCCGGGCCGGTACCCACTGCAGGCGCTTTATAAACCAATTTTATATTCCTGATCTAATTCTACTTTTTTGGCACTCCACAATGCGCCCAAAACATGTGGTGTGTTAAATGGGTTGATACTTTTGAAAGATATTCCTCCGTTGGGAGCCCAAACATTTCCCAGCCATACATAATTATTAGCCGGCATAACAGAGGCCCCGACAATATCAAATGCATTGCCGTCATTTCCCGTACCCGTACCATGTATTTCTGTATAGATACGGTCCGTAAAATTTCCATTGACGGTGCTTACTGTAAGACGTCCCCATTTGGCGTTGCCGATGATAAATATATTAATAGACCCGGTGGTTGTATTTTTAAAATCAAACACCAGTTTATTAGAGGTAAGGTCATTATCAACCTCGCTGAAGATATAATTTCCAGGGCCATTAAACGTAAGTACCTTACTGCCTGTAAGAGCAAGTTTTTTAAATTTTCCGGGGGAAATGGTTTGAGTACCTGTAATATTTGTAGTACCTGCCTGGTTATCGAATGCGTTGCTGGTAGGCATGGTGGGTAATAAGGGTAGCGACAATGTATTAGTGATTCCTCCGCTGGGTGCAGGCCCCGAATAATTTGTAGAAGAAGGTGCAGGTACTGCAACCTGACCCGTTACGCTGGTAGCATTATTGCCACCCAGGCTTTTCAAAACAATCTTTCCGTTGGCTGTAAGATTGCCGGTAAAATTAACTTTATAATCACCTTCGATTACATTTACCGGGCTATTAGGAGCAGTTTTAGCTGCAAAAATATTCCCGGTAACTTTTCCGAGATTACCGAGAGAAACAATATTGCCGCTGTAGATATTCCCCGTGATGCTAAAAAGATTTTTAGCATTCACAAGCTGGCTACTTCCCACATTGCCTTCAATGGCAACGATATTGCCAATAAACACTCCTTGCGAGCTATTATAAGAAGACGGGGAGACGCTTCCGCCCCAGACTGCGAAATCTTTTATCTTTAATTGTACAGGTGTGTTCTGCGCCTGCGAAGTCTTTACAACAATAATAAACAAAGACAGAAACAAACACTTTTGCAGTGCCTGGATTACATTTCTCATAACTAAGCAATTAATAGTCATTTTTCGGTCTCATTGAAGAAACACCAAAAGAACAATGATAAAATAAAATAACAGGTTATTTATCTTTCTTAGGGAGCAGATAGGATCAAAAATGAACGTTTCGAAAGATAAGTTTGTCAACCCGGCAAGGGTATACAAACGTGAAGATCTTCAGTAAAGGAATTGGAGAATCATTTACAAGTGGCAAGAAAATCGACCCCTTCTAATCACATCAACACACTGGCGTTTGAAGATATGGAAAAATGTTACAGATCGGGAACAAAAAAATAATAATTTATAACAGGTACCTGCTTGTGAAATTTTTGTTGATAACACCATCTAAAAAAATAGCGCCTGGGACCGGGGATACAGGGGCGGGCAATAAATCTTTCAAAAATCCTTTTATTCTTCCCAATTGAACCGGGAAATTAGCCTCATTATTTTTACTTTTGCGGCTCCATTGCCCGATAGTATAATGGTAGTACCTCAGATTCTGACTCTGATAGTTCAGGTTCGAGTCCTGATCGGGTAACTAAAGCACCAGTCACTTCGCTTTTTTTGTTTTATCATCCTGACCGTACTGAACAGGATAACCACGCTGCGCCCATACCAAAATACCTTCATCAAGAATTGCTGTGTTTTTATAGTTGAACCTGCGTAAGGTATTTAACACTCTTTCCGAAGCAGCATGCGGACAAGCGCAGTACACAACTATCCAGGTGTCATCGTTTGGAATGTTCTTAATAAATGTATCGGGTTCATCGTAATATGGTACGGGTACGGCGCCCGGAATATGCGTTTGGTTCCAGGCGGCCTTGGACCGTGCATCTAATATTATTAGCCTCGAACTGTCTTTTATCGCTTTCAATACTTGTTCAGCCTGTACATAACGAGTCTCCCTCAATTTAAATGTAGGTGCTTTGTGTTTTGGATTGAGTACATAATCTTTCGGGTCGGGTTCTTTGACTGTGACCGGCGCTGGTGCGTTCCAACCTGTTGCCCTGCTTCGCAGAAAAGCCGTTAAAGCGGCTATTTCTGTTTTTTTCAAGCTATCTTTAAACGAAGGCATCTGTGTACTGTCCCTGCCCTGGGTGATGGTATATTGTATGAATGCGTCACTGGCCGTTGCGAGGAACATTGGATTTGCGAGCGCCGGCGCCCGAACACCTTCTCCATTTGCACCGTGACAGATTGCACAGTGTTTGGCATAAATTGTTTTTCCCAGCACTACATTACCAATCACAGGTTTTGTTGATAGTTCAACAGGTTTTTTTCACACCGCTTTCATCATAAAGCCATTTTATGATCAGATCGATCTGATCAATATCGAGCGGCCCTCCCTGGGATTTTGAATAAGGGGCCATCGCTGTTCCTGTCCGGCCATAAGATATTGTATGCACGAGATAATTATAAGCTGATCGTGGAGTTTGCGTGACTGCCAGCAGCGCTTTTGATTTTAAAGACGGAGCATTATCCGCAGCATAACCTTCCCGGTTATTTCCATGACAAAGCGCACAATATTTAAGATATAAGTTCTGTGTATACTTCGCTGAAACGCTATCCAGCTTCTTATCATCTTTGTAATTGTAAATAGCTGCCATCGCTGAATTTTGTTTTGATTCTTGAACGAACTGGAGCTGCACACCCAGGGCATATTCTTTTAACACACTTAATTTTTTTGCAGCCGAATCCATAACCAACGCTTTACTGTTTAATTTCTTCTTGAGGAAGTCGTAGGTGTTCTGAAGATTTTTTACTTCAAAACCAATTGCAAAGACTCCTTCCCCACGCAACTTGAGAAATTTGGCTGCATCGCTTTCCGGTGACCCGGAGCCGGTCAAATGCAAATATTGATCATGCGCTATTTTAAATCGAACTGAGCTGTCGCTTGACTGCATTTCCTGGAATCCCATTTTTTTAAATTCTATTCTCGCTGCATTGATGTCGTTCACTACAATTTGCAGCGAAGACATTGCGACTACACCGTTATTCAGGCTGTCGTAATATTTGCGCCCGGCGTATGGTCTCCATTCATCTTTATACTCATATAATGATGTACCGGCGAATTCAATAAAATCAGGAAATTGGGCGGGTGGAAATTTATGATTGAAAGATATATCGTGCCATTGAGCAGCGCCATCATCCCACTGCCAACCTTTGACGGGCTTTTTACTGTTGCGGCCAGAAACGATAGTGTCAGTTTTGAATCCTCGAGATTGGAGCCATTTCATAGTAGTATCGGCTGATGAAGTGGACAGAGTGTACCATCTCACTCCCTCGTACTGATGGAGAAAGGAGCTGATAAACGAATTTTTTTGAGCAACGATTGCTGAGTCTTTTATAGCGAGCAATTCCAGCGACGACCAGTCGGGAAAATTGGTATACGAACTGATGGTCCCTTCATACATCGGAATCGCCGATGTATCTGCAACTGGCAATTTGAAGCCAAGTACATCATTATAATATTTGAGAGCACTGTCAAGATTTTTTACCAGGATTGTCGTACTGATAATTCCTATTCCCGCTCCCATTAGTTGACTGGACTGGCTCAGGCTGTCAGAATTGTTTTCTTTCATGTCAGCAGGTTTGGAATTGCACGACGATAGAAAAGTCATTAGTATAAAAGCTGCCAGGCAGCAAAGAACAGAACGGTGTTGGTGCATGTTTGAGGGTTTGTGTCAGTTCTGTATTATTTCGTCAGCTAAGTCTATCAGGAAATAACCGGAACTGAAGTGTTTCTAAAAATAAACAATTAAAGGCTTTTGGCTGAATTTTCATGGTTGTGCAATGTAGTAACCCGTTTACAGTTTTTCAATTCAGCAATACAAATTTCGTTGTCAATATTTAAATGCGATAAGTTCGGTTCCCTGTAAAGAATCGAACCTGACATTTGTAGATAATAATCAATAAAAATACTTGTTATACATTTTGCAATTTGGCAACACAGTAATAAGAGTAGTCGTAATCATCATTATAATTTACACCTCCGTACTAATGTGGGAGTATACACCAACAAATGTCCATTTGCAACGCCAAACATGTGAAAATAAATGTAAGTTTGACACTTAAATTCAAACCAAACGAGTTATGAAATTCAAATTATTTGACATGCCTGTATATAGCATGCTGCTTGCCACAGTTGTAATATGTTTCTCCAGTTGTTCCTCAGGGCCCGCAGCGGAGTGGGAGAAAAAAAATGAAGGGCTCATAGAACAACATGAACTGACAAAAAGAGAAATATCAGGACTTCCCGAAAATAAAATTCAATCAAACCTGGCTCTTGGAAAAGTACAGAGCATTGATACCCTCCCTGTCATTGAACTGTACCCCGGGATAACTGCCAAAATATTCTGGGGAACAGGTACTATGGTCAGCAAACTGGAGTTAGCACCTGGCGCAAAAATTCCTGAAGAAACGTTAACAGCCGACAAGTTTTTATTTGTAATGGAAGGGTCCGTTGATCAATTGGTGAATGGCACACCTGTAACCATGGTTAATATAAAAAGAGAGGACCCTGATGGCATTCACAGCGGTACTCCAAGAACTGATTTTGTTTACCTGGAAAAAGGAAGCAAAAATGCAGTAACAGCTGGTGCATCGGGTGCAAAACTTTTAGAAGTATACAGCCCGTTGCGTCTTGATTATTTACAAAAAGCCGGGGTAAAGGACCTTCCTGCGGAAATAAAAGATATTACAGCTACGCTGGAACCTAATATAAAATCAAATACCATATATGACCTGTACGATATCCAGCTTACAAAAATTGCTGAAGGCGCACATACAAGATTGGTTTCAGGAAAAAATACACAATTGAGCTTTATTTCTATGGACCCTGGTTCTATTTTTCCTCATCATATACATCCTGAAGAACAAATGATGTTTGTATTACGGGGAGAATGCAACGAAATTATTCTTGATGGGGAGCAGCCGATGAAAGCAAACAGCGTGGTCCGTCTTCCTTCCAACATGGTGCATGGCGCAAAAATTGGCGAATTAGGTTGCGACGCCCTGGACATTTTCTGGCCCGCCCGTACTGATTATTTAGATAAACAAAAAGCAGCATTGGCTGCTTATCATGCCATCATTCCTGAGGATGCAAAACTGGAATTATTAGTTGATGGTAAGAAAACAAACCCCGGCTTAACATTTAGCGAAGGCCCGAAATGGATGAATGGCAAGATCTATTTTTCCAACATGTATTTTGATCAAAGCTTTAATGCGAGCCCGAAGAAAAGCTCAACTGTTGAATTGGATCCCGCTGGCAATTATAAATATATCACGCAGGGAAAAATGCAAACCAACGGGTTGTATCCCTATAAAAATGGCAATCTCATTGTTTGTGATATGATGGGGCATCGTGTGGTTGAAATGACTACCAGGGGAGAAGTAGTAAAAGTATTGGCTGATAAATATGATGGAAAATCAGTTGACGGGCCTAATGATGTAATAACAGATGCGAAAGGCGGGTTTTACTTTACTGATCCGCAGTTCACCATGGAACCTGTAAAATCCCAGCCGGGCCGGGCGGTATATTATGTTTCTCCCGAAGGAAAAGTAACAAGATTGACAGCACCGAATGAGTTCGCCATGCCAAATGGAATTTTGTTATCACCCGATGGAAAAACACTTTATATTAACAATTGCTATGATGATGAATCATGGTTCCCGGTAAAAAGTGAGAAAGATAATTTTTTATGGGCGTATGATGTAAGTGCTGATGGTACGATCAGCAATGGCCGCAAATTCGCAACCTTATTCCTGCCGGGAAATGTACTTGACAGGAAAGGAAGATCTTCCAGCGCTGATGGTATGGCTATCGATAAACAAGGCAACATTTATATTGGCACCTATTACGGCATACAGATATTTAATAATAAAGGGGAATTTGTTGGCATGATCAACCTGCCTTCTTTCCCGGTAAGCCTTTGCTTTGGTGACAGCGATATGAAAACATTATATATTGTAAGCTATACCAAAGTGTTTAAGATAAAAACGAATATGGAAGGGTATGTGAATTATTTGAAATAACGATTCACCAATAACCTGATAAATAAAAACAGCCGCCTTATTAAAGCGGCTGTTTTTATTTACATCTATACTTGTATTGATCCGTATTTTAATCCTGTAGCGCTACTTCTTTCAATACATTTCTTACAGCATCCATACCTAAGCGTTCTTTCAATTGTGTAAGATATAAGCTTCTTGGTGTAACATGTTTATCCATTGATTCTACATGACCGTTCGGCTTTGTAAGATCTTGCAAGCCCGCATTGAAAATAACCGCATTTACACCGATGTGACCAAATGAATAATTTTGCGCAGTAGGTGGTTTCTGCACCAGGAAATCCCCTTCACAATTCCAGAAAACAATATTGGCGCCTGCCCACCCGATAATATAATCCCAAAACCTTGCTGTAAGCGGCGCTTTTATATTATCATATAAAATACCATTTACCCAATGATTATGTGGCTCGCTGGTGGAATAAGGATTAACCGCCCTGCAATCTAAAAATACATTTCCGCTGGCTTCTGATTGCTGCAATACAAATGAGTGCCTTCCTTTTTGTGAAAAACATCTTTGCACAAGACAAAACTGGCCATTCATCTGGTAAGTAAATCTTCTACCCCCCGCCCTTACAGATACAGGTTCCCGTGATTCACAATCCTGCACGGTTATCCATTTTGTACCCGCATTGGTCTGCACCACACTACTCACAAAATGAAGGGCCGTCATATTTCTTACCCAACCATTTTTTGCATTGGTAAAGTTTATAAAGTTGGAATAATGATTTTCATCTGAAAAGTATTCATCGCCCTGGTACTGGTATTTAGGATCCAGCTTATCCCTGTCCATGTTGCCATACGTCCTTGTACGTACTGTAGGATCGTATTCAGATTCGCCACGCAGGTTCTCTACTCCCACCTGCTCTATTCTTTTATCATTGTATTTTAAAACATCGCCACCGCCCCAGCGTGTTTCTATTGCAGTAAATATAGTAGCATCTAAAATAATTGTATTCCCTTTTATATCCGTTATGGTCCTGTCATAAGTAATCGTAAAAGGTCTCCACCTGTTTCTTCCTACACTTACACTATCTTCTCCAATCTCTTTTATCCAGGCATCATTACTATAACGGCGAATGATAATTTTATCACCTTTTTTAAATGCTTTGGCTGATACCACATTTATACTCATCGCCCCAACCGGTACATAATTATCTGTGATCAGCTGCTTCGTTTCTTCTTGCACCACTACACCTGAATCGCCAATAACATTTATTAATGCCGGTCTTCCACCACGACCGGGGCCTTGTCCCTGCCCGGGTGTTACCGGAACAGTTTTACCGAATAAAATGGTTCCCACATCGCTCATGCCTTCACCATGGAGAATCACGCCTGATGCTTTTATATAAAGTGGTTTGTCTAACTGGTAATATCCCATTTTTAATAATACCGCACCCCTGAAGCCATACGCATCAACAGGTAAAGCCGAGACGCTGTCTATCACTTTTTGTATTTTTTCCGCATTATCTCCTTTCACGGGCCATACGGTTGCTTTGATGGGTACAAATGGAATTGATACACCTCCGCCTTTATAACCAGCGTTTGAAAAATCAGGTATTTTATTACCAAGGCTATCGGCAATATAAACGAGTTTGCCATCCATGCCCGGGTACACCAGGGATGTAGCCGGAGGAATGTCCTGCGCATTACTTACTATAGTATTTATAAGCAGCAGTAAAGCGGCAATCGAAATGTTTTTAATTCTCATAATTTAACAGTATTTCAGTTGGCAGATGCAGTAAGTCATGCTACGGCGTTTTAAATGACATTGTTTTTTTCTTTTACAAATAAAATTTAATAAAAAAATTCCAATTAGCAGAAACACCAGCAAATAGTATGTGACCTACCAGTATAAGATATATTTACTGAGCCTTAAAATTCCATTTAGAATTATCACTATTAAAATCAAATGCTGCAAGTGCCGGTGTGCTATCCCCGGAAGATACCAGTGCTAACTTCTTATTAGAACCTGGAACAATCTTAGGCATTATTCTGTAAGTACCATCCGTTAATTGATCGATGCGCCATAACTGTTCCGGTGCGCCGGTAAATGTAGGTACTGTTATTACTTCTGCATCGGCAGTTGCTGCTAATGCCCTCTCCGTTCCTGCCAGTACAATTTTATAATAAGGTCCGCCTAAATACCCTGTTGTATCAGGGGCATCTGTAATCGTCCATTGTTGATGAGGACGAGACATATAATCACCAATGCGTGCAGCAATATTGCCTGTTGGCCAGTTTTTATTTACATCTGCTAATTGCTGGGCGGGAACAGGTTTTACTGGTTCGTTGTTGGCCTGGCCAAATCCCCGCTGTGCACCTGTCATTCTTGGAAAATCAACTGCCAGCTCTAAAGCATATCCTCTTCTTACAGATTCAATTTCATATGTACTCTCTTTAAACTTTTCTCCTGCAACAGGCCATCCATCTTTCCAAATCACCGGGAGAATGCCCAATACGCTACGGCCACCCTGCTCTAAATCCGCTTCATAATGGATAGACATTTTCTCCACTCCTTTCTCAAGAATCATATGTCCAAAATGACCGGGGCCTATTAATCCGCCGCGGGTAGCAGCTACCATTTTACCGCCACCTTCCAACATGCTTCTTCCTACGTTATCGATGTAAGGACCTGTTATTTGTTTGGAGCGGCCTACTACTACATTGTAAGTAGAGTTGGCGCCATCGCAACAGCTACCATGCGTAGCAAGCAGGTAGTACCAACCATCACGATAAACTAAAGTGCTTGCTTCACATACAATGGCGACATCTACTGGTTTATTACCTGCTTTGAGTTTTCCTGTTTTAGGATCCAATTCAATGAGACGAATGAACCCAAAATAGGTACCGTATGTTAGCCAAAGGCGTCTTGTAACAGGATCTAACATTACACCGGGGTCGATGGCGTCATTTTCTTCATAACCATCAGATGTAGCAACAACAACCGGTTCAGAATATTTAAAGTCAGGGGACTTTGGGTCCAGTGTTTTATTCCACATGGTAAGAATGGCGCCTTTGTGGTTGCTTCCACCGCCCGTTGCTCCATATATTACAAGATAGCGATCACCAATTTTGATGGCATCGGGGGCCGCACCACCACCCGGTCTTACACCACCGCCATTCCACGTCCAACCATCTTCGGATATTAATCCGCCACCGCCTGTGCCAAATGTATAATACTTTCCATCACATTCAACGATGGTGGACGGATCATGGATAAATGGTTTTCCAACTTGTGCTGTCACTGTTTGTGTTATCAATACTGCTAAGAGAGCAGCTATGTTGATTATTTTTATTTTCATAATAATTTCGATTTCAGAATAATTGATTCCTTAAATAGAGTAACAAATTTTATTCGTAACTAATACTGAGGTTCTTTACCGGTAATCCTTTCTCGTCTAAAAAACGAACGCAGAAGTTAGCCATACCCGGTCCATTTATTACTACGCCACGGATGATGTTCTTTCCCTTTTTAAGTGTTAAAAGCGAAGAGGTGACATTATCCGCAATCATATCCCTGTCACCGGAAAGCATAAGCGCTTCGGTGCCATTCAACCACCACATGCTTCCGGAATTACATCCGGCAGCCATCCTGACGTTTTTGATTTCTTGCGGGCAATCGATGACAGTGACAAGCCAAACAAGTATGCCGTATGGCGGTTTTTTTATTGCATAATTAAAATGATATAAATTAAAGTTGAATGTCTTGCTTTCCAAAGCATACCATTTCAGTTCCTGGTTCCCCACTTTTACGGTTTCACCATTTTTAGGAACTGTGGTGTAATCGCTGGAAAAATTATCGGCGGAAAAAGTTGTTCTGAGATAGCTATCGGTGAATATGCTATTCCTGGCAATATCTTTCTTCACTGGTTCCAGCACCACCCAGCGTTGAATGAATCCCTTTGTGTCTGGTGCCTTTTTTGCGGCAGAAGCCAGGATAAAATGTCTTGACAGAGTATGTGTGGTATCGCCTTTTACAGGTATGGGGGGCAGACTTGGTCTCTGTCCCTGGCCCGGACCTTGCCCCAAAACTGTAATAGTACCTAACGATAAAACGACAAAAGCCATAACTGGCAACGAGAGCCTGCGTTTTCTATTCATAGTAGATTTCTTTTTATTTGTTTAGTGAGCTTTAAAGTTCCATTTGGAATTATCGCTGTTCATATCAAATGCTGCAAGAGTCGGTGTGCTGTCCCCTGACGATACCAGCACTAATTGCTCTTTTGAATTTGGAACTACCTTAGGCATTATTTTATATGTTCCATCAGTCAATTGGTCAATTCGCCATAATTGTTCCGGGGCGCCGGTAAATACCGGAACCGTTATTACTTCAGCTGATGCTGTTGCTGCTAAAGCCCTGTCTGTTCCCGCTATTATTATTTTATAATACGCACCACCCAAATATCCGCCTGCATCCGGAACAGTTGTAATCGTCCATTTTTGATGGGGGCGAAACATGTAATCTCCAATTCTTACACTAATATTTCCGGCGGGCCAGGTTTTAATTACATCTGCTAATTCCTGGGATGGAACTGGTTTTATTGGTTCATCATTATTACGATTAAATCCACGTGGGCCGCCCGCCATTCTTGTAAAATCAACTGCTAATTCTAATGCATATCCTCTTCTCTCAGATTGAATTTCATAAGTCCCTTCTTTGAAATTATCTCCTGCCACTGGCCATCCATTTTTCCAAAGTAATGAGCGAATGCCTAATACGCTACGGCCACTCTGATCTAAATCTGCTTCATAATGACAAGACATCTTTTCCACTCCATTTCCGAGGACCAAACGTCCAAAATGTCCGGGCCCTATTAATCTTCCGCCTGCGGCAACAACCAATTTGCCGCCACCTTTTAACATGTATCTTCCCATATTATCAAGGTATGGGCCTGTTACTTTTTTAGAGCGGCCAACAACTATATTATAAGTTGAGTTGGAGCCATCGCAGCAGGTGCCATGTGTACCGAGAAGATAATACCATCCGTCCTGGTACATCAAATCTGTAGCTTCACAATCAATTGCAATATTTATTGCTTTATTACCTTCTGCACGTTTACCAGTTTTAGGATCAAGTTCTACCAGGCGAATGAAACCAAAATAGGTACCGTATGATAACCATAAGCGTCCGTCTGTTGGATCCAAAAGAAGTCCCGGATCGATTGCATCATTATCTTCCATACCATCGGATGATGCAACTACGACAGCTTCAGAATATTTAAAATCGGAAGATTTTGGGTCAAGCGTTTTATTCCACATGGTAAGTATTCTTCCATTATGTCCGCCTCCCAGGCCACCACCCGTTGCACCATAGGCTATAAGGTAACGATCGCCAATTTTTACCACATCAGGGGCGGCCCCTCCACCAGGTCTTACTGCACCACTGCTCCATGTCCATCCGTCTTCGGAAATTAGTCCGCCACTACCTGTGCCAAATGTATAATACTTGCCTTCGCATTCCATTATGGTTGATGGATCGTGTATAAAGGGCTTCCCGACTTGTGCTATTGTCGTTTTGAATAACGATAACAACGCTATTGTGACCAATATTTTAATTCTTGTCTTCATAATAATTCCAGTTTCTACATTAAATGTTCATAAGCTGATTAACAATTTTCATTCATAGCTAATAGTGATATCTTTTACCGGCTGTCCTTTTTCATCGAGGAAACGAACACAGAAATCACTCATGCCAGGACCATTGATAACTGCTCCACGGATAATATTCTTTCCTTTATTAAGTGTTAAACGTGCAGAGACACCATCATCCATTACCATGCGCCTGTCTCCTGAAAGCACCACGGCTTCCTTATCAATCAGCCACCACATCGATGCTGAATTTGACCCTACCGCCATCCTTTATATTTTTCATTTCTTGCGGACTGTTAATGATAGTTACAGCCCAAAACAAAACTCCGTATACCTGCTATTTAATCCATAGGCGAAACGAAATAGTTTAACATTGAAATTTCTGCTGTCCTATGCATGCCAGGTATAATTCCTGCTCGCCAACTTTTACCTTTTTCTCCATCCCGCGGAAGAACCGTAAACTGGTTTGGAAAATAGATAGTATTCAAATGCTTTCCTTATGTAACTATCTGTAAAAACCAGTATTGCTGCGGTTGGGTTTGTTTATTGGTTCTAATAGTAACCAACGTTGGATAAATCCTTCAGCATCCGGTGTTTTTTTTGATGTTGTGGCCGGTGTGAAATATGCTGCGACGCGTTCGTGTGGTATCGCTTTTTTGCGGCACTATTAATTTTACCTTTGATGCAGGGGAACATCCTTGTAATGCTAATCCGGCCATAATAGCTAACCCCATTCCCAGCAACAATGTTTTACTTTTCATGCTTATAGTATATTCCTTAAAAATTAGTTGAGTATATCAAAAGTAACATGTGATAATGTTGACCAGCCGCTTGTCAATACTATCCGACGAAGCTTACCGAGATTTTTTTTTCATGTATTCAAGACCGTCGACTATTATTTACTTGTGCCGGATCTAAAACCTAAGATGGCGAGCATTTTCTCCGCATACCGTTCTCCAAGTAACCTGTACCCTTGTGCATTGAAATGCAAATTGTCCCTTGAATCAGTACAGCCCTGCAGAGGAGGAAATTACATGAGCGAGTCGGAATTGATTCAGGCAGTTTTGCAATAATTTTATTCATGCTTGCACACGCACCCCCCTGGTCTTCGTTGACAAGTTCTCCGGCCAGCAGGGGTACAGACTTTTGCTTTTAGTTTTTAAATCTTTTAGTAATCTTTTGTAAATAGCTTTTACCTTTTGCGGCCAAAGACTTATCTTTTGTATTTGATTCTCCCTGGTGGCAAAAGAAACCCTTTGATCACACCATCCTTTTTAGCCAGCTTCGCCATCTCTGCAAGACGTTCATACGGATCTCCACCATATTCAGCAACAATACTTTTTCATCCATGCCGGAGGCTTTTGCTACATAGGAAGACATACTATCCTTTTCAAACAACTCAATCCTTGCAACCTGCTACAGAAACATTTATAATACCCACTCTTACATTTGACGGGAGATTTGCGACCATCGTCCCTTCCAAAATAATCAGCGGGACTCAGGGCCCGTCCTGCACCTGCATAAAGGAGGCAGTGCCGGGGTACCAGTTACCTTTTGTCCTGCCGAGGTTAGGACAATCTACCGCTTCCAACACCTGGAAACGATTATCAACCGCAGATGTGTCCTGCGCTTCAGGCCGTGCATTGCCTTCCATGTTTGACTGGCCGAAGGCACAGGAAAATGTAAAAATTTTTGTCCTGCGAAAAGGCCGCACCTGATAAAAAAAATTCCAGCAAAAGGAAGGTGATAATTTTGATTTTCATTATAAGTAATTTTCAGTTTCTACATGAAATAAATCATACAGCAGTTAACCTGTTACATTATAAATTTTAAAAATAAATGCGGCTAACACCTTAATAGATTTTGATCGTAAAAAAAATTAAAGAGGGCCTCTTATAAAAGAGGCCCGTGTGTAAACCAACGACACTATATGAAAAGGTCTAGGTGTGTTATTAAGGTGTATCCCAGAAAAATACGTGTTGTCATCAAATCTGGTCCACCCAAACTAGCGACAGCTGCGGCGTAATTAGCAGGAGTAATTGTCTGCAAATTGATCGGGTAAGTAAACCTCCTGATAAAACCACCACCGAGGAAATTGTTTAAGGTATTGGGTTGTAGAAACAGGGAAAGCCGCTTCTTCTCCAGTTGGACCATGCTTCATGACCATTATTGAAGCACTCGATCCAATAGTGGGTATTGATAAGCTTTTAAAGCATCTGTTTGCATTATAAGCCACAGCTGGAAGTAGCAGATAATTCGCTTTTTCAGTAGCAGTCGGCAATGCGCCTGCTGTACCCGGGAAGACAGAGTATCCATCCATCGTGCAATGATGCCTTCTTCATAGTATTCCTTGGGAGTTTTTGCACCTGCGGGAAGCCAGCCTTTGAAAGCGCTTCAGCTAAAAGCAATTTAGTTTGCGCATTGGTTATTATAAGTCCGGGAGCTGTTGAATTAGCAACGACACATTATAATTAAGCTGGGAAAAAGATTCTCCGTTTCCTGAAGGGGCCCTGTAGCCGGGAGAACTAGCGTTCCAGTTTAGACCGACCTGGTAACCAATAGGGAAACCAAATTGATGTGAGGTAATAGTATCCGGGTTTGCAACGCTTGGAGCGGTGAGTTGTGAAGGAGAATAATAAGCTGCTATAAATTTCAAACGCGGATCAGTCAGGTTTTTTAATGTAGTAACGATGGGTTCAGCAGAAGATAAGTATAGGGATTAGTAGTGCGAATTCCTGCGTTTCTGCCATTGGTAAAGTTAGCGTCCGCTGCTCCGGCATCAGTGGTATTTTTTACGTAGATATTGTCAGCATTACTTTGCATTACACCCCCGGTATAGGCCTCCAGTACAATAGCCTTGGCTTTATTAACATCTGCTTTTGAATAACGCATTCCCAGTCTCAGCAATAAGGAATAGCCCAATTTTTTCCAGAGTGTTATTTCCGTTGCAGCAGCGCCGGTAGCCGGAACAAAAATGTCAAACTTGGAATTATTATCCTTGGTAGCATCTAATGCGTCAGTAGCTTCCTTGATTTCTTTGCGCAGATCATCATATATGGCGGAAGCTTTGTCGAATTTTGGGAAAAAAATACCCTCGGAGGAACCACGCTCCGCCTCGGAATAAGGGACATCGCCATAATGGTCTACCAGGTACATGTAGTGATATGCTTTCCATATCCTGGTCATATTATACAGGTTGCTGCGTGCAGGATCATTTTTTACAGTATTCATCAGGAAAGTAATTGTCCTGAGGGTTCCGGTATATAGATTATAAGGAGCAGCATTGAGACCAGGAGAAGCATCATTGAAATTGAAACCAAGTGTAGCTCCTAAATTATAAGGGAGTACAAAGTGTTGAATGATGGTCGACTCCGCAGCCCAGTCTCCTCCTACGGAGGTACCCCGTAATATATTAGTTAATATCAGGCCCGGATCATTAATGGATGTAATAGCATACGGGTTTGTATTTATTTCTTTAAAATCTTTATTACAACCCGCCATAAAAGCCAGGGCGGATGCCGCTATTATTATTCGTTTTATTTTTTTCATAAATGTCTTTGTTTTAGAATTTCACATTTAAATTAACACCCCATGTACGTGTAGTAGGTAAGGCAACCGCCTCATAGCCGGCTCTGTCGTCACCGGAAGATGCAATTTGCTCAGGATCGATATCGGGAACATATTTCTTTAAAATAGCAACGTTGCGTACAGATGCGGATAACTGCAAACCTTTGACGAATTTAACCTGTGACCCTATCAGGCTGGTAAGGTCATAGCTCAATGTAATATTCCTCAATTTGACATAATCGGATTTGAAAATAAAAGGGTCTGCAATTTGCTTTCCACGATAATCCGTGTAAAACACCCTTCCAAACACAGCTACTGTTGCCGCAGGAGTGGATCCATTTACCAATCCTGCGTTAGGACCTGTTTCAAATACACCCGGGAACACTACCCCGTTCTCACCGTCGCGGCGGCCCACTAAGGATGCTTTGGAATGGCCTTGTCTTAATCCATTAATAGCAGTGCCGGAGATCATTTTGCCCCCGAACTTGCCATCAATATGTACTAAAAGGCTTAATTTTTTGTAAGTAAACGTATTGTTCCACCCACCTGTCCATTTTGGCAAAGCGCTGCCAAAAAGAACATCAGTTCCATTGTCTTGAAGTGTGCCTGCGGCAGTTAAAAGAATTTCTCCTTTAGCATTTCTTTTATATGTTCTTGCCCCAATTTGCGCTATAGGTTTACCTACTTCATATATCAGCTTACCGATAAACTCGTTGCTGCTCCCATTATTATACCAATCAACACGTGTTATTCTTGTCTGGCCGGCCAGGTCTAGCACTTTGCTTATATTATAAGCGGCATTAAAGGCGGAATTCCATGAAAAATTGCGGGTCCTGACCGGGTTTACGTCTAAAAGAAATTCAAAACCCTTGTTTTGCAATGTGGCGATATTTTGATTTACATTGTTTTGACCTGAAGCTCCGTCAACGGGCACGCTCAATATTTGGTCGGTGGTCTTTTTCTTATAAAAAGCCATATCCACATTCACCCTGCTGCCAAACATCCTGAGTTCCAAACCAATTTCTTGTTCCTGTAAGCTATAAGGGGTAATTTTTGGATTGGACGTAGATATATTGGCATTCCCAATGGTGCGATTTAAATATTTATTAGTACCATAGCCGTAGGTATTATCAAAGCTTGCAAAGCCTACATTATTAAGCTGGCCTACTTCCGCCCATGAGGCACGAAGCTTGCCATAATTTAACCATTTAAAAGTGTTTTTTATTGGTTGTAATTCTGAGAAAACAAAACTACCACTTACTGATGGGTAGAAATAGGAGTCAAATCCCTCGTTCAATAGCGAAAACCAATCATTTCTGCCGGTTACATTCACGTAAATAAGATTTTTCCAACCCAACTCAGCCCAGCCAAACAAAGAATTTGTTTGTGTTCGGCTATAAGGTTGCACATTAAATCCCGCTCCCTGGTTAAACTGTGATCCATTTCCAATGGTATATATGTCCTTTGTATTAAAAGCCTGGGACTGTGCATTAACGCCACGGGTCAGGGTAGTACGCCTGTTGCCGGAAAAACCCATGTCAACTGAAAAATTACCAAATGAATGATTGCCACCCAATATGAAATCATAGTTCATATCCCTGTTTTGTGACTGGCCTGTATTGTAGGTACCATTGTAGTATGCAAATGTTCCATCGGTAAAGAGTTGTTGATTACCGGTACCAAACCCGCCCCCCCCTGTAGGATTATTATATTCGTTAGAGGTGGCGCTATAATTCGCATTTACCCGTCCCTGCAAATACAGCCATTTAAAGAATTGGTATTTTATGGTAGCCGTAGCTAATAGCCGGTCACCACGATCTACGTAAAACTCTCTTGGAATATAGAAGTAGGGGTTCAAAACCGTTGTAGCAAAATTATTTACCTGGGTTTCGGTGCCTGTAGCAGTTACCGCCCTGTCCTTATATACTGATAAAGGAATAACAGGGGACATTCTTACCAGGAAGTTATAATAGTTTTGTCCCTGGATACCTCCCTGCGGGGCGTTTAAATTTTTATCGTTTGTATAATTTACATTGAGTGATACGGACAATTTATCACTCAGGTTCTGGTTGGTGCCGAAATTAAAAATTTTTCTTTTGTATGTATTGGCAGGCGTAATGCCCTTAGCGCTCATATCAGAATAAGAAACCCGGAAGCTTCCCTTGGGTCCCCCGCTTGAAACAGCTATAGAGTTATTATAAGTTACTCCTGTATTATAAAACTTTTTTATACGGTTTTTCTCAGGAGAATAAGGTCTCGATACACCATCAAACTGAATAGTAGGTACGCCGTCATACCTTTCACCCCAACCAAGCTGACCGGTAAGAACCGCGACTACACCATTTACACCCGGCCGGCTGCCTTTCAGTGGGGTTGCTCCACTATTATCCCCCTGTCCATATTCATACTGAAAATCGGTAAGGTCCAGTACTTCATCAACATTAGCACCAGAGGTAATCTCAACACCGATCCCGGTAGATTTATTACCACTTTTAGTAGTAATGATAATAGCGCCGTTAGAAGCCCTTGCCCCATATAAGGCGGCGGCGGTAGCTCCTTTTAAAACTGTCAT
>JBBCIG010000009.1:0-93459 GCA_037200685.1 Chitinophagaceae bacterium | reverse complement strand
GTTGAATAGGTTTATTTAGGTGGCTGATTGGTGAGTAACCAATACAAACCAATATCGGAAACGGCTTTTACAAAGTTGTCAAATCCTACCGGTTTTACAATATAGCTATTCACCCCGAGCTTATAGCCTTCTTTTATGTCACTGTCTTCTTTGGAAGAGGTCAGGAGTACAACGGGAATGACTTTCGTTCTTTCATCAGATTTTATTTTTTTCAAAACTTCCAGTCCACTTACTTTTGGCATTTTCAGGTCGAGCAAAACCACTTTCGGGATTTCATTCATATCCCTGCCGGCATATTTACCTGTAGCAAAAATATAGTCAAGCGCTTCTTCACCATCCTGCAGGTGCAGTAATTTATTGGCGATATTATTTTTTCTCAATGCCCTTATTGTTAGTTCCGCGTCACTCTGGTTATCTTCTACTAATATAATATCAATAACGTCGCTCATGGCAGTTGCTTTTCATTTTTGGGAATAGTGAAATAAAAAGTAGCTCCTTCATTCACTTTTGCATGGGCCCATATTTTTCCGCCATGCTTATTAATAATACGTTGTACGATAGCCAGCCCAACGCCTGTCCCTTCAAATTCGTTTGGATTATGCAGCCGCTGAAACACACCAAATAATTTATCAGCGTATTTCATATCAAAGCCGGAACCATTATCTTTTACAAAATAAGTTATTTCATTTTCGGAATCCGCAGCACCTATTTCCACTTCCGGGTTTTCTTTTTTTGCCGAATATTTTATTCCATTAGAAATAAGATTTATCCAAACCTGTTGCAACAATGTATGGTCTACATAAGCGGGAGGTAAGGCGCCCACTTTTATCACAGGGTGTTTTGTCGCCGATTTATCAATTTCCTGTAAAATATGTTCTACCATTTTCGTCATATCTGTTTTGGATTTCTGCACTTCTTTTCTTCCTAATCGTGAAAAAGCCAGCAGGTCATCAATCAGCATTCCCATTTTTCTTGCGTTGGTTTGTATATTTCCCAACAATCTTTTTCCTTCGGCGTCCAATACATTTTCGTAATCTTCTTCAATTATTTTAGAAAATCCATTCAATGCCCTTAGCGGCGCCCGCAAATCATGCGATACGGAATAGGAAAATGATTCAAGCTCTTTATTCGTCGCTTCCAGTTGCAGTAAATTATTTTGCAGGTCGGCATTCAATTGTTTCACTTCGGAAATATCCCTTGCGTTCACAAACCATTTCCCGTTTTTTACGGTCACTTTCCATTGCAACCATTTTATGCTTTTGTCTTTGCAATAAATTTTTGTTTCAAAAGAAAATTGATCCTTTTTTTGTTCTGATAATTTTTTTAATGACAACTCGTCTTCTTCACCAAGGAAAGAAGTTAACGCTTTTCCTTTTGTTTCTTCCTGTGAATAACCGAGTATAACGGTAAAAGCATTATTGATCTCTTCTATCGTGAAATCCCCGGCATCAATAATACCGATGATGTCCGCTGAGTTATGAATCAGTAATGCGCTTTTTTCCAGGGATAAATTCTTTTCTACTAACTCTTTTTTTTGCAATTGAATTTTCAACAGTACATCCACTTTTGCTTTCACTACATCAGGGTCAAGTGGTTTTAATAAATAATCCACAGCGCCTTCATCATAACCTTTCATCATCAGTGTTCGTTCCCTGCTTTCTGCGGTTGCGAAAATGATCGGGATGTTTTTTGTCCGTTTATTTGTTTTCAGGATTTGTGCCACTTCAAAGCCATCCATGTCCGGCATTTGCACATCAAGAATAATAAGGTCAACATCATTGTTCAATGTCATCTTCAGCGCTTCCTGCCCGCTGGTAGCATGGAGCAATGTCCTGTCATTGGCCGTCAGCAAGCTATCCAATACAAGTATATTGGCTGATTTATCATCCACAATTAAAATGACCGCTTCGGTGGTGGTTTTTTCCATTTTTATTGTTCCATGATTTTTAATAAGAATTGATGGATATCTTTTAATGTCCATGTATGGTCAACTCCGTTTTCAATAGATGCCCTTGGCATTACAGGAAATTGCGCTTCCCCGGGATCCTGTGCGATCGTCAGCCCGCCATATTTTTTAATCGTCATCATTCCTGTTGCGCCGTCGCTGTTTGCACCGGTGAGAATAATGCCGATCAACGAATTTTTAAATGCCATCGCCGCTGATTGAAATAATACATCAATAGAAGGCCTGCTGTAGCGCACCGCTTCATCCGCCGATAATGAAAATGTTTTATCATCTTCTACCAACAAATGATAATCAGGAGGCGCTATATATACATAACCACTGTTGATATTTTCTTTTTCATCCGCCTGCTTGATTTTAATTACGCATTTACTTTGCAGTACTTCCTCCAACAAATCCCGCTGATCTTTTGAACGGTGCTGCACCACGATGACAGGGACGGGGTAGTTAACCGGCAACCCCTGGAGCAATTCAGTAAGCGCATACAATCCGCCGGCGGAAGTGCCGACTACAATAGCTTTATATTTTTCAAGGGTGGCCGGCATTTATTTATTTTTTATAAATATTTTTTCTTTCCGGTCAATGTCATCAAAATATTTTTGTTTGTCAGAAAACAACAGCGATTCTTTATTACCCAGTCCTAAAAATCCGAAAGGGCATAAGCTTTCATAAAAAAGATTAATTACTTTATTCTGCAACTGCTGGTTAAAATAGATCAGCACATTGCGGCAAATAATCATCTGGAATTCATTGAACGATTTGTCAACAGCGAGATTGTGTGGTGAAAAAACAATGTTTTGCCTCAATGATTTATCAAACATCACCGAGTTGTATTTCGCCTTATAGTATTCTGAAAATGATTTAGTGCCACCCGCTTTTTGATAATTAGAGGTATACGCTTTCATATTGCCCACGGCGTACATCGCATCTTTCGCAATCTGCAACGACTTCTGGTTAATGTCCGTTGCATAGATAACAGAACGGTTCAGCAATCCTTCTTCCTGCAGCATGATGGCGATAGAATAAATTTCTTCACCTGTAGCGCATCCCGCAATCCAAACTTTAATGAAAGGATAAGTGCCCAGCCGCTTCATTACATTTTCACGAAGGCTTTTATAAAAGAGGGGATCACGGAACATTTCCGTAACAGTCACGGACACTTCCTGTACAAACTCTTCAAAGATTTTTTCATCCTGCAAAATCATCTTCCCCAATTTCTCCAACTCATCTATCTTATGCGAATTCATAAAATGATCGATCCTTCGCTTCACAGATGCTTCAGCATAATCCGTAAAATCATACCCGTAAACAAAACGGATCGATTCCAAAAGATCTTTGAATTCTTTGTTGTCAAAATTCATCTGGGGGCAAATTTTATCAGGATACCAGCTTCAGTTTTTCATGGCATCGTCCGTTGCGACGCTCCGTTCATCGTTCTGTCCATTGCTCAACAAATAATTACTAATTAATAATTATTTGTGCCATTCAATTACAGCTTATAAAATCCATTTATTTATTTTCTCCATCAGTATCGTCAAATCAACGGGCTTTGACACATAATCCCAGGCGCCGGCTTCCATACATTTTTCCCGGTCACCTTTCATGGCCCTTGCAGTGACGGCTACCACGGGAATTTTTTTTAACTCATCATCTTGTTTTAATACCGCCAGCGTTTCATAACCATCCATGATGGGCATCATAATATCCAGCAGGATGATGTCGGGCCTGGCCCCTTCACGTAATAAGGTTATCGCATCTTCCCCATTTTCCGCCGAAATGATCCGCAGGTCAAACGATCCCAGGTAACTGCTGAGTGCAAAAATGTTCCTGTCATCATCATCTACAATTAATACCAGTTTGTTTGCTAACTTATCCATTTTACAATTCTGCTTTTTTATTTAACGATATAACCATACTCTCATCAAAGACAAAAGTTGTTCAATATTCACAGGTTTTGAAATATAATCCGACATACCTGCATTTAAACATTTTTCCCTGTCGCCTTTCATCGCTTTTGCCGTGAGTGCAATGATAGGAAGTTTATTGAATTTATTCATGCCCCTTATTTCCTTTGTAGCCTCATAGCCATCCATTTCGGGCATCATTACATCCATTAATACAATTTCAATACCGGGATTTTCTTTTAATGCATTCAACGCCAGTTTTCCATTCTCCGCCGTCAGGCAGGTCATGCCTTCTTCTTCCAGCGCATTGGTGAGGGAATAGATATTTCGGATATCATCATCCACCACCAGCACTTTTTTATTCTTCAGCACTTCATCTGTTTTATGCAGCTTGCGGATGATATTTTGTTTTTCTTTTGGCAGTTTTGATTCAACCCGGTGCAGGAAGAGCATGGTTTCATCCAGGAGGCGTTCTTGCGAATCGGCGGTTTTAAGTACCACGGTATTGGCAAATTTCAGAAGCCTCGCATTTTCTTCTTTAGATAAATCCTTACCAGTATAAACAATGATCGGTACTTTATTTAATTTGGGATCCGCTTTTATTTTTTCTAATAAATCAAAGCCCGTCATATCAGGTAAACCCAGGTCAACGATAACGCAATCAAAATTTTCCTTGCTCATCATTTCATGCGCCTCTTTGCCTGAATAAGCGGAGAAAGATTTTACATCACCATTGCCGATCAATTCACGGATGGCTTTGTTATGTTGTGCGTTATCTTCAACGATAAGTAATTTTTTTAATTTCTTATTGACAAAATCTTCGATCTTATCAAATGCGTTTTGCAGGTCATTTTTTGCAACGGGTTTTTGAATAAAATCAAATGCGCCGAGTTCGAGGCCTTCTTTCCTGCGGTCATAACCTGAAATTACCTGCACGGGAATATGCCGCAGATCGGGATCATTCTTCATGTGTTTCAATACTTCGGCGCCATCCATCACGGGCAATTTCATATCCAGCAAAATCGCATCGGGTTTATATTGTCTTGCATAACTCAGACCAGTGTTTCCCTGTTTGGCGGTAATGCCTTTATAATTTCTTTCTCTTACAAAATCAAGCAAAATCTTCATAAACTCCGTGTCATCTTCCATGATAAGAATGACCTTGTCGTTTTCAAGAATGTTATTACGGTCATCATTTAATTCTCCTTCTTCTACAGGTAATTTTTCAATGCCTGTTTTTTGCTTTCGTGCCGGTTCCTTACTTTTTACTTCCACTTTTCGATCACTCGGAGATACTGTCATGATAGATGCATCATAGGTAGCAGGCAAATACAGTGTGAACGTGCTGCCACTTCCTTCTTTGCTTTGTAAATGAATTTCTCCACCCAATGCATTGGCCAGTTCACGGCTGATGGAAAGGCCAAGGCCGGTGCCGCCATATTTTCTTTTGGTAGAACCGTCCGCTTGCTGGAATGCTTCGAACACAATACCCAATTTATCTTCGGGAATACCGATGCCGGTATCTTTTACCTCGAAGGCAATCATATCAGCGATGCTATTTAGTTTCCTGTTTTTAAATATAATATTCGAAGTCACTTTATAAATATTCAATGAAACCTTTCCGCCTTTGCCAGTAAACTTGAATGCATTGGATAAAAGGTTACGCAGGATTTGTTCCAGGCGTTGCTTATCAGTAAGAAGTGTCGCCAGTTCGCCTTCTTTATTGATGATCGTGAAATCAATAGATTTATTTTTTGCAATTTCCGAGAACATGGCGGTGACCTGGTCATTGATTTCCGATAATGGAACATCGACGACGTCCAATTCCATTCTGCCCGCTTCCACTTTAGAAAGGTCGAGAATTTCATTGATTAGATTAAGCAGGTCGGCGCCGGAATTATAAACGTTTTTCGCAAATTCAACTTCTTTATTCCCCAGCGTTTTATTTTTATTTTCAGAAAGCAATTGTGAAAGAATAAGGATACTATTGAGCGGAGTACGCAATTCATGGGACATATTCGCCAGGAATTCCGATTTATATTTTCCCGTTATTTCCAATTCTCTCGCTTTGTTTTCAATATCCATCTTTGCATTTTCCAGTTTCTCTTTTTGTTCTTCTAACTGGTTAGCTTTTTCTTCCAACTCTTCGTTGCTCTGTTGCAGTTCTTCCTGCTGTGACTTCAATTCTTCTTCTGATCGTTCAAGCAATTCTGTTTTTTCCTGTAATTCTTCGTTAGATTGTTTTAATTCTTCCTGTTGCGCTTCGAGTTCTTCCGCCTGCCGCTGTGTTTCTTCTAATAATTCTTTTAGCTTGGTTCTCGATTGCGCTGCGTTTACCACAATCGCAAGATTTTCGCTGATCAGGTCAAGGAATTGGGTATCGAGGTCAGTCATATTCAGCACGGTGCCGATCTCTATCACACCTTTTAGCGTGCCATCTAATAATAAAGGAAGAAGCAGGATATTTTTTGGTGTAGTATTTCCAAGCCCGGAATTGATTTTAATATAATCCGCCGGCACATCCGTAAACAGGATGGCCTTTTTTTCCAAAGCCGCCTGGCCCACCAGTCCTTCACCAGGTTTAATAATAGTTGCAACTTGTTTTCCCGGCTCTAAAGCATAAGTGCCGGCAAGATGTAATTGCCCGTTGTCAAAAAGATACATAGCGCCGGCCTGCGCTTTTAGGTAATTACATAGTTGTGTGATGATCGCCTGCGAAAGCTCTTTCGCTTCTCTTTCTCCTCTTGTTACTTCATTCAGCTCAAAACTGCCCGAGAGTAACCAGTTTTTATTAGCGGTTTCTTTTTCCGCTTTCTTTAATGCCCGAAGGTTGGTATTTATAATAAGATAAACAGTAATGAGTACAATTGCAATCACCACCATCAGCACGGTAAAGATGATGTTGAAATTGCGGCCATCTTCTTCGCTGGATTGTTTGCGCTCTGCCAGCAATGTATTTTCAACTTGTTTCGAATTACCTATTATCCTGCGGATTTCATCCTGGATGCGTTTTCCTTCGCCGGCACTTACAATTGCCCTTGCTGAATCGGCGTTTTTTCTTCTGATGATGATCAGGTTTTCAAAATATCTCCAGTGTTGTTTTAATTGGTCTTGTAATGTCTGGATATTTTTTTGTTGGATGGGATTGTCTATCGTAAGTCTGGTTATTCGCCCAATATGTTCCTGTATATTTTGTCTTGAGCTATTGTAAGGCTCGAGAAAAGTTTCGTTGCCGCTGATAACAAAACCCCTTACTCCAGTTTCTGCATCAACAGTGGCTGTTAACACCTGGCTAAGCTCCTCCAGTACTTCATGTGTGTGGGCGACGAGCTGGCTGGTATCAATAAATTTCTGGCTGTTGCGGAACGAAAATACAGCAACTGCTACAAGTATCATGGTGCAGGAAATGAACCCGGCGAGAATTTTCTGGCTTAGCGTCATTTTATTCTATGTATTTTGAGATAGTATAAATTTTGATTGCTGCGTTCCAAGCGCATTTTATAACATAACAATTCCGCTGTTCAGCATGGTGTTACATAATAAATTTCCTTGTGATTAGCAGTAATAAATTCTGGTCATGGCATAGTTGCCATCGCAGAGTTGGTCCGCGTCTTTCCTGAGATAAATTGGATCAATTGCGAAGAAGGCTAACTCTTATATGGAAATGGTGGGTGGTGAAGCAAACCTTCTTTTTCTTATAATCTGGAAATTTACAAAAAAACAGCATAATTACTTCTTTCCGTGGTGGAAATCAGGGGATAGCGTTTTTGGGAAGAATTCGCCGGTAAGAGTTTTCCAATACTAAGAATCCCATTTCTTCTTTCTACCTTTCATTCATCAGATGCCCGCCTCCGTCCTCCTGTTTACTCAATTATTCCTGCAACCATAGTCCCGCCCTTTGTCAGCGCTAAAATTGATTATATGCCACATAAACCTTCATCCAAAATTGAAAAAGCGTTAAAGCTTGATTACAACACTGAACAAGATAATATCTGGCTCACGAGCCAGCATAGTTTACGTAAACTGATTGGAATACTCGGTGTTTGTTTGCCGGTGCTGCTTTTCCTGGTGTTGTATATTGATACCGGTTACACCAGCCCTATGTTTTCTATCAGCCATTATTATTTTACAAGGGCCAGCAGTATTTTTATAATTATTGTCAGCCTGCTTGCTATTTTCCTGCTTATTTATAAAGGTAAAGAGCCAATCGATTTTATTTTATCCGCTATTGCGGGATTTTTTGCTTTGTGCCTTATCGTATTTCCTACAAATAATATATCCAACGTCTGTTGTGACACAACCAAAGTTTACTCGGTAACAGTTTTAAAAGAAAGCGGGTTTCGTACAGTTTTTCATTATGTATCCGCTGCTATTTTTCTTTCCAGCCTCGCCTACATGTCTATTTTTCTTTTTACAAAATCAGATAAACCACCTGAGAAGCGGGGTAAGGAAAAGCGAAGAAGAAACAGGGTGTTCAGGACTTGCGGTGTTATTATGATACTGGCGATACTTATTATGCTCGCTAATGTATTTGGATGGATTTCTAATGAAACATTTTCCAACTACCATCTTACTTTTTGGATGGAAGTTATCGCCCTTGAAAGTTTTGGTATTTCGTGGCTGGTAAAAGCCGAGGTGATCTTAAAAGATAATTAATAACTGCTTGTATAAGTATTGTAGCCTTTCGCCAGAGCCATTAATAAAAGATTGCCCTGCAGCCGGTAACCTTCAGAAGTAAAATGTACACGGTCGCGGCTCATGAGGCCTCTTCTCGCCCAGCTATTGGCGGAGCCATAACCGTTGGTGATGCGGTATAAGTCCCAAAGTGGTATATAATTTTTGTTGCAATAATTGGTGAGTGATGCATTTACATCCCGCAATACGGTATTGAAGCGGCGCCCTTTGTATGAATCCGGTGCAGTAGTAATTAATACAGATGCGCCGGGTGAAGTTTGTTTCAACTTTTGCATAAAAATGTCCAGCTCTTTTGTAAAAACAGGATCGACGAAACCGGCCATTTGCGCTTCATTTGTTCCCAATGAAACAATATAGAGATCGGCTTTTAAAGCAGGTAGCTGTTCCCAAAAAAGAGAAGCGATGTTATATTGCTCATACCTCGCCCCGTTTACGCCAATGGTATGATAGATAACACCGGCATTGGAATTTTCAAGCGATACACCATAAAATTCTTTTGTATTACCTGAAGGCAAGGAAGAAATAGAAAAATTAGTAGCAGGCTGATCAAGGTTCACTTGTTGATATGCTAATGAATCACCTTGTTCTTTTTTCAGCAGGTAAGGTGTTTCTGTGATACCGGCATGTAATATCCACGAGTTAGAACTGCTCGTGTCTAAAAAAAATTTTAACCGGGTAAAAGAACTGTTGGATACGGAAGGCCTCAATGATAAATTAATATCCGCACCGGAATTGGTGCTTCTTATTCCATAGCCTGACACACCATAGGAAATATCAATTTCAGGATGCGCTATACGGTTGAATTGCCAAAAGGTGTTTGATGAACTGCTAATATCATCCGGCGCATTGGATTGCGCCAGTTGATAAGGAAATACAAGGCCACGTCCGGCATCGCCAAAAAAATCCTGCAAGCCATCTCTTACCACATCAGAAAGAAAGTCAGCTTGTATATGAGAATCACCAATATGAACAACAGAAATCGTTCCTGTACCCGTTGTTTTTAATTGATATAATTTTTTATAAAAAGAATCAAGGCCGCCGGTATTTAAAATGCGGTTGAATACGGACCTGACGAATGGATATTTTTGGGAAAGTGCATTATCATTTGCCGGCATGGACGCTGTTTGTGCCGCGGCAGGTAAAATAAAACAAACGCAGGCAATAATATTAAGTAAGCATTTTTTCATTATGGCAATCAGAGCTCTTTTCTCAGCCGGGCAACAGGAATAGTGAGTTGTTCCCGGTATTTCGCAACGGTACGGCGTGCAATATTATAGCCTTTTTCCTGAAGCAGTTCTGTAAGGCGTTCATCACTCAATGGGTGCTTTTTATTTTCTCCTTCGATTAAATCGCTTAATATTTTCTTCACTTCTCTTGTCGATACTTCTTCACCGCTATCAGTGCTTAATGATTCACTGAAGAAAAATTTCAAGCGATAAGTGCCAAATTCTGTTTGAACGAATTTACTGTTGGCTACACGGCTGACGGTAGATATATCCAATCCTGTTTTTTCCGCGATGTCTTTCAGGATCATTGGGCGGAGTGTTGTTTCATCACCTGTTAAAAAGAAATCATGCTGGTGGTTCATGATAGCCGTCATCGTACTGAGTAATGTATGTTGCCGCTGTTTGATTGCATCGATAAACCATTTAGCGGCGTCAATTTTTTGTTTAATAAAAATAACAGCTTCTTTCTGGCGCTTATCTTTTTTAGCCCCGCGGTCATATTCCTTCATCATATCCCTGTAGCCTTCGCTGATGCGCAATTCCGGCGCATTGCGGGAGTTCAGGGTCAGTTCAAGTTTGCTGTTATTATTAAGAATGAAAAAATCCGGAACGATATAGCTCTCCGCTTTATTGATGCCGCCAACATTTCCACCGGGCTTGGGATTTAATTTGACGATCTGCATCATCACTTCCTTCAGTTCATCTTCACTGATATTTAATCCGCGTTGAATTTTTTCATAATGCTTTTTGGTAAACTCGTCAAAGTATTTTGTAATGGCGAGGATAGCGGTATCTACATTTTTGCCTTCATTTTTCTGGCGGTGCAATTGCAACAGCAAACATTCCTGCAAATCCCTTGCGGCCACACCGGGGGGATCGAAAGATTGTATTCCCTTGATGATCATTTCCACTTCCTGCTCCGTCGCAATAATATTCTGGCGAAAAGCGAGATCATCTACAATAGCCGAAGTCTCACGCCTTAGATAACCATCCTCATCAATACTGCCTACTATTTGTTCTGAAATTTTTTGTTCCCTTTCATCCAGCTTTAGCAAACCTAACTGCAGCAGCAATGTTTCATAAAAACTCGTTTCCGTTTTAAAGGGAACCTGTTTTTGTTCTTCATCTGAATAATTATCATCCCGCAATTTGTAATCAGCTATTTCATCATCGCCTTCCTGCACGTATTCGCTTACGTCTACGTTCCCATATTCTTCTTCGCTGCCGCTTTGCTCTTCAAATTCAGCTTCGGGGGTTTCAGTAAACTCATCTTTTGCGTCTTCGCCATTATCCTCGTGCTTTTCTTCGTCTAATTCTAATGCAGGATTTTCCTCCAATTCTTCTTTGATGCGTTCTTCAAGATTGGCAGTAGGGACCTGCAGCAATTTCATCAACTGAATTTGCTGGGGCGATAACTTCTGTAATAATTTCTGTTGTAACGATTGGCTTAAGGCCATAATAATATTCTTGTGACTTGTGGTTGTTATTTTTTCAAAAATCCGGCCATTTATCAAAAATCAGGCCTAAATTTACGGAAGAAAGCGATACATATGACGCAACGGAATTTTTTATTAGTTGTTGCACTGGTTTTCCTGTTTAACTGTAAAATTTCAGGGCAACAAAAAAGTGTGGAAAAAATTTCCATCTTTAGCGTAAATCCGCAGTTTTTTGTAAAAAAAGAAACGGGTATTAAGTACTTATTGCCTTTAAAATATTCAGCCTTAACTGAACCTAAAAAAGAGGTAGAGTTTAGCCTCTCATTCAAAAATTTCTCACCTCTCGCGGCGAATTATTATTGCAGCAATCTCAGCTTCTTTTGCAAAAAAGAATGGCAAATAGAAAAAGCTACATCCATTCCCTTACGCTTCCGGTTAGGATCATTGGACTACACCAACTACCTGGAGGGAAAACCGAATGCTGGTTTAAAAAAATAGAAGGATTTTATTTAGAAGAGTAAGAAGAAGATTCTTCTTCTTTATTTGCTGTAAGGTTCTTGTTTGCAGCAACGTTTATTTCTTTCAAATTTGATTGCGGCTTCCGGCTGACTATCCAATTCATCGGTGGTATCAGCGCCGGTTTCTTATAATAATTATTGCGAAGGCTGTCACCCCACCCGTTCGTATTCTTTTCAAAAGAGGAGCTGCTGAAATAAATACTGCCCTGTATATTGGAATTTTCTCTTATCAATTTTACCTGGTTGGGTAATTCATGCGGGTTTCTCCATGGGCCGCGGCTTTCTGTCGTACGGTATAATGCATGACCGATATAAACATGTTTGCCATAGCTATGTTTACTCCACCAGTCCAGCAGTTTTTCATACGCTAAACTTTTATGGCCGATCTCGTTATATAATTGCGGCGCTACATAATCAATCCATCCTTTTTTCAACCACAGCAATACATCTGCATAAAGATCATCGTAATTGGTTTGCCATGCTTTTGTATCGCTTCCTTCATCATCCTGTATTTTATTGCGCCAAACGCTGTAAGGAGAGATGCCGAATTTGCAATAGGGCTTTTCCTTTTTTATAACAGCATCCAATTGTTTGATAATTGAATCGACATTACTCCTGCGCCAATCGTCGCGGGACAAATGAGTTCCTGATTTTTTATAAGAAGCCGCATCGGGAAATTCTTTTTTGGCTATAGGATAAGGATAAAAATAATCATCCATGTGAATGCCGTCAATATCATAACGCTTGACAATATCTTTTACAACGTTCACTACGAACTGCTGCGCTTCTTTATCAGACGGGTCGAAATATTTTTTATCGCCGTAGGTTAAAAACCATTCCGGGTGTTTGCGGGTAATATGCGATGGTGCAATGGATGCTGTATTAATATTGAAGTTGGCCCGGTAAGGATTGAGCCATGCGTGAAATTCCATTCCTCTTTTATGTGCTTCTTCTACCATAAACTCCAGCGGATCGTAATAAGGTGTTGGCGCTTTTCCCTGTGTGCCGGTAAGCCATTGGCTCCACGGTTCGTAAGGTGATGGATAAAAAGCATCGGCGGATGGGCGGACCTGTACGATGACAGCGTTCATTCCATTTTTCTTATGCAAATCCAGCTGACGGATGAAATCCGCTTTTTGTTTTGCCACGTTCACTACGCCCCTTTGCGGCCAGTCAATATTATCTACAGTAGCGATCCATACGCCACGGAACTCATATTTCGGTTGGGAAAATGATGATAATGCGAGTAAGAGGGCTATACAAAACGGCGAGTACTTCATTGTTTTCAAAAGATGGATGAACAGAACGTAAAAATAACTTAATATATGCGAAGTAAAAGTATAAGAGATGTTAACAGCGGATGATTTTTGTGGAAAATTGATTGCAGTATTGAAAACGTTAAAGAAAATTTCGGTTATGACGACTATTCGTAGTTGTTATTACTTACGAAATGCTGTATAGTAGATAAATATTTTAGAACACGGATGACACACGGATGGGTTGGATTTTCACAGATTTTTTAATACTCAATGGATGTCTTAAAAAAATTTCAAAAAAATCCTTTTTATCCATCTAATCAGTGTCATCCGGGTTCTCATGCTTCATATTGAAAAATAGGTACAATATATCTATAAAGAGCTTCGCCCTGACAAACATCGGGTTCTTCGACAAATGCTGAATAGAGAACAGAAAGATGAACGGAGCGCCGCAACAGACGATGATAGTAGCAATGCAGTTGGGCAAAAAAATTAACAGGCTATGGGTTGGCTGTTCTTATTTTATCAAGCAGTTCGCTTAGTATGGCGGCTTCTTTTTTAGTAAGGTTGCCCATGATATTATCCAACTCATCCTCACGAATGTCCAGTCGTTCCAACACTTTTTTGCCTTTGTCGGTGATCATGACATCCACGAGGCGGCGATCTTTTTTGCAAGTGCCTTTTTTTACGAGGCCTTTGTTGATAAGGCGATCGACGATGCGGCTGGTGTCGCTCATTTTATCAAGCATGCGTTCGCGGATCTGCAATGTGGACAATGGCTCGGGAAAACTGCCCCGCAAAATGCGGAGAATATTGAATTGCTGCGGGGTGATGTCCTCCGAAGCAAACACTTCTTTGGAGCGTTCGGTGATCCAACCATAGGTGTACATGAGGTTGATGGCAGCCTTCTGGTGCTCATTGCGAAATTTATCCTGTAGTATGTCTTTGTCTATGCCCATAATCGATCCGGAGAATAAAAGTAAAAAGATTCCTGATAATCCCATGTATTAGTTGCATGGATTGTACATATATAACAACCGGCGGTGGAGAAAAGCTGTTAAGGGTTTGTTGTTTCGGGTGCTGTATTCAATAACAACCGGGCCGCTAACGTATTTGCAATGAGTGTGTAGCATTTGTGTAAAAATCCCGGTGGCGCTGTTTACCGTATATCAAAGAAACAAACCAGTTTTGTAATCGTAACCTTTAAACTTTTCGCCATGAAATTGTTTTCTGAATCCATCCGTAACTTCTGCGAGGGATTTGTTTCTTTTTATAAATCTATTTACGAGGGGATTAAATGGTGAGCTAAGAGGAAGAAAGAGAAAAAAAGACAAAAGAGCCTTGCTGTTTGTAAATTTCTTTTTATTCCAATTTATTTTTTATCCCGAACTGGTAATGATCCAAAAAATCAAGTGTTTTCAACAAACTCTTTCTCCTCCTTTTCTCTTTTAATCTCTTAGTTTCTTAGCATGGCCGCCATCTTAAATATCGTAAAGAGATGATGCGCTTCGTGCAGCAGGAAAAAATTCAGCCATTGTATCATATTCATTTGACCAAAGACAGGGTGGATGCCGGTTTTATCGAGGTCTTCTTCTGAAAAGGTCAATACCAGTGCCGCCATTTCTTTGCGGGTGGTGAGGAGGTCATGTATGATCTCGTGGGAGATTTTGGTGCAGTTCTCTGCAAAGAGTGGATCGGCCTCCGCGGTGTAACGATCAAAGGAAGGATTGGTATTTCCCTTTATTAGTTTGATACGTTCTATAAATACATGCTGGTAAGTGGCGAGGTGAACGATGTTTTCAAACACCGACCATTTGCCGGGAATGACCGCCATGCGGATTTGTTCATCTGAGAGGCTGTCAATGATATCAAGTAAAGATTTGTGCTGGTATTGCAGCCGGGTGGAAACCGAAGTGGGCATTTGCATAGTGAGAGGGTTAATGTCAGTCATTGCTCCACACTTTTGTTCCTTCGGAACAGTTGGCGCAGATGTCAATGTTTTTTCTTCCTTTTAAAATTTTAGTTCTGAATTTAGTGTATTCCCCGTTTTTCCAGATCTCTTTGAAAGATTTTTTCTTAAGATCGCCCAACTTGTGTTGCGCATCTTTATCAAAACAACAGGGCGCCACCAATCCATCCCAGGTAATGACAGGATCGTTCCAAAGCCGCCAGCAATGATTGGATAATTTTCCTTTGAAGGCATGACCATTATCCGTTTTGCGGTAGCGGCTGTATTTATCAATGGTAGGAATTAAATTGTTCGGGTCTTTTTCATAATCATATACCTGCGCTGTTTTGAACCATACATCATCAACGCCCACTTCTTTCGCCAGTTTTTTTACATCTTCGATCTGGTGTTCATTTGGTTTTACTACCAAAAACTGGAATACCACAAACGGCGTTTTACTTTTTAATTCCTTTTTCCATTTTACAATATTCTTTGCGCCTTCGATCACTTTGCTCAACTGGCCGCCGACACGGTATTGCTGGTACACTTCCTGTGTAGTGCCGTCAATGGAAATAATCAGGCGGTCGAGGCCGCTTTCAATCGTCCTTTTTGCGTTATTATCATTTAAATAATGGGCATTGGTAGAAGTGGCGGTGTAAATTTTCTTTTTTGACGCATATTCGACCATGTCTAAAAAAGAAGGATTGAGATAAGGCTCGCCCTGGAAATAGAAAACGAGGTATAAAAGATCTTTGTATAGCTCATCTATTGTTTGCGAAAAAAAATCTTTTTGCAACATGCCGGTCGGTCTTGTAAAAGCCCGCAGACCACTGGGACATTCCGGGCAGCGCAAGTTACAGGACGTAGTGGGCTCAAATGAAATAGAGACAGGGAAACCCCATTGAACGGGTTTCTTTGTCCACTTGCTGAGATAATAACTGCTCAATACTTTCACACCATTCCACGCCCTGCGAAAACTGAGTTTGGATAATAAATTGACACTATCGTTCCTGTTAAACCGTGACATCAGGAAGTAAAGTTAAGTTGGTATCTTCAAATAGACCAGATGAATGACACAACTGCTACATACCGGGTTTTTCCCCTTGGGGATTCAGCATTTACTATCGATTTCGGCAACTTTATTGATATTTCAGTCAATAAAAAGGTCATTTCTCTCTTTAATTACTTGCAAAAAGAGAAATTAGAGAATATCCTGGAAGTTGTTCCCGCCTACAGTTCACTTACCATTTATTATGATGTTTTGGGCATAAAAAAGAAATATCCTGGACAAAGGGCCTGCGAGCTGATGAAAAAAACGCTTGAAGAAATTCTGCTAAAAAATATCCCGGGGGAAAATGATGCATCAACCGTAACCAGGATACCAGTATTGTATGATGGGGAGGACTTACTATTTATTTCGCAGGAAAAAAATATTACCGTTGATGAAATAATTCAAATTCATAGTGCGACGAACTACCGTGTTTATATGCTCGGGTTTCTTCCAGGTTTCGCTTATATGGGAGAAGTGGATGAAAGAATTGCAGCGCCGAGAAAACAACAACCAAGGTTAAAAGTGGAAGCAGGCAGCGTAGGTATTGCCGGGAAACAAACAGGCATTTATCCATCGGCGTCTCCAGGTGGATGGCAGATCATTGGCCGAACGCCGTTAAAATTATTCGATGCAACAAAAGAAAATCCAACATTATTAAAGGCAGGGGATATGGTACAATTTTATTCAATTACAAAAGATGAGTTTAAAAATCGTTAAGGCGGGCATTTTAGATACTGTACAGGACAAAGGACGATACGGTTACCAGCATCTTGGCATAAACCCCGGCGGTGCGATGGATGTTTTTTCAATGCAGGTGGCGAATATCCTGCTGGGCAATGATGCGAATGAAGCCGCGATAGAAATACATTTCCCTGCATCCGCTTTTTTGTTTGAACAAGATGCGATCATTGCTATAAGCGGCGCTGATTTTTTACCAATGATAAATGGCGAAGCAATTCCCCTCCACCGCCCTGTTATAATAAATAAGAATAGTGTTCTTCAATTCCGGGAATTGAAAAAAGGGGCACGGTGTTACCTTGCTGTAAAAGATGGGTTACAACTGCCTTCCTGGTTAAATAGCTGCAGCGCCAATCTTAAAATAGGTATCGAAGGATTTTTGGGGAAATCATTGCAGCAAAATGATCGCATTCATTTTAAAACACCGAATGATTATACCAGCATTTTAAATGGAAAAGATACACGCATCACGCCATGGAAAGCGGATGTGAACTGGGATATTTTTTCCGTTGACTCCATTTATGTATTGCCGGGAAATGAATTGAACCGGTTGGAGGAAGAATCAAAGAGGCATTTCATCAGTGACCTGTTCAAAATTTCTTCTTTATCTGACAGGATGGGGTATCGCCTGAGCGGGCCGGGTCTTTGGTCGACCAGTGAAGATGAATTGGTTTCATCCGCCGTCAGTTTTGGTACGGTCCAGCTTTTGCCGGATGGACAATTGATCATCCTTATGGCCGACCATCAAACAAGCGGCGGCTATCCGAAAATCGCACATGTAATAACGGCGCATCATTCCCGCCTGGCGCAAATGCGGCCGGAAGAAAAGATCAGTTTCAGGTTTACCGATATAAAAACAGCGGAAGAATTATTGCTGAAACAGCATCAACATTTGCGGCAACTGGAAAATGCATGTAAATTCAGGTTGCAGGATTTTTTGAAAAATTAATTATGGTTTCCATCGACATCAATTGTGATATGGGTGAAGGCATGGCGACTGATGAAGCGATCATGCCTTATATCGGCAGTGCTAATATAGCTTGCGGTTACCACGCCGGCGATGCGGACACGATGAAACGAACAATAGAATTATGTTTAAAATACAATGTGGCTATCGGGGCGCACCCTTCTTTTTTTGACAGGGAAAATTTTGGTCGACATGAAATGGATATTGCGGAAAGTGAAATGTATGATTTGATCACCCAGCAATTATTTATAATCAATGAAATTGCGGACACCTTCGATGCGACAATTTCTCATGTAAAGCCACACGGCGCTTTGTATAATATGTCGGCGAAGAATAAAACAATTGCGAAAACGATCGCTCACACTGTAAAAGATTTTAATAAAGAGCTTGTGTTGTTTGGATTAAGCGGAAGCCATTCAATCAGCGAAGCAAAAGCTGCGGGATTAAAAACGGCTAACGAAGTATTTGCTGACAGGACTTACCAGGATGATGGATCATTAACGCCAAGGAAAGAACCAAATGCATTAATTGAAGATGCAGTCAGGGCGGCAGGTCAAGTATTACAAATGATAAAAGAAAAAACGATCACATCTGGAACACGAAAAAAAATAGCTATTCTTGCGGATACCATTTGCATTCATGGCGATGGCAAACACGCTGTTGAATTTGCAAAAATCATTTCTGAGAACTTAAAGAAAAACAATATTGTCATCAAAGCCCTCTAAGCTCCGGTCGTTTGGCGGCGTTGGCCTCGGCGCTGCTTTTTTGATGGCGAATTCATCCATCGGCCCGGGGTTCCTTACACAAACAACGGTTTTCACGCAACAACTCATGACGAGTTTTGGCTTCGTGATTTTAGTTTCTGTATTGATAGATATAGGGGCGCAGTTAAATACATGGCGGGTTTTGGCCGTAAGTGAATTAAGGGCACAGGATATCTCCAACCACCTATTACCGGGACTTGGTTACTTTTTATCCGTATTGGTAGTGATAGGCGGCTTTGCATTTAATATAGGAAATATTGCAGGCTGCGGTTTGGGAGTGAATGTATTGACAGGACTTTCGTTTCAACAAGGCGCCATTATTAGCGGCGTAATCGCATTGCTATTATTTTGGATAAAAGAAATAGGTAAAATGCTGGATGGATTTACAAAGATCCTCGGCGTTCTTAAAATATCATTGACTTTGTTTATTGCTTTCAGCGCCCATCCGCCATTGCTCGAAGCTGTTCAGCACACGATTGTCCCTGAAAAAATAAGTATGATCGCTATTGTGACCATTGTGGGTGGAACAGTTGGCGGCTATCTCACTTTCTCCGGCGCACATCGTTTATTAGATGCCGGCATTAAAGGAAAAGAAAATCTCGGGCAGGTAAACAGGAGCGCAGTGAGTGGTATCATCATTTCCACCATCATGCGTTTCATTCTCTTCTTTGCTGCGGTAGGTGTGTTGAGCAAAGGAGTTTTATTAGATAAAGATAACCCGGCAGCAACAGTGTTTCAATCCGCCGCTGGTGAAGCAGGCTTGCGGATTTTCGGGATAGTGCTCTGGAGCGCTGCTATTTCTTCAGTCGTCGGCGCTTCTTATACTTCTGTTTCTTTTTTTAAAACATTTCACCCGCTGCTGGCAAAATATGAACGGTTATGCATTTCTATTTTTATTATTCTTACCACCTGCATCTTTGTTTTTATTGGTAGACCGAGAGAATTGTTGCTGCTTGCAGGGGCCGTCAATGGATTAATATTACCTGTCGCCCTTAGCATTATTTTAATCGCAGCTACGAAAAAAAGAATTATGAAAGATTACCAGCACCCGTTGTGGATGCAATTAGCAGGTTGGGCAGTAGTGGCGGTAATGAGTTGGATGGGATTTGTGGTGGTTGAAGAGAGCCTCATGAAATTATAAAAAAGAAAAAGCTCAACCATAATAAATATGTTGAGCCTTATTCTTCTTCATCCATCCTTGTTGTTTGTCCAATCAACCATTTAGAAGTTTAGATCCTTTCAGATAATTTTTTGAAGGATGGTAGATAAATAAACAGGTTCCGTTTTTAATAGTATTGATGATTAAATTTTTTTCATTTTCCGGTATTGCGGGACAGCCATAGCTGCGGCCCATGTAGCTGCTGTGCGATAACCATGATCCGCCGATATAGCCTGCGCCGTGCACAACGATCGCCCTGCTGTAAGCTTTATCATTATAACCAGCTTCCAGTCCGGATACTTTTAAAGAAAGACCATGCTCCCCGAAATATGTGTTTTGTGTGATATAAAATCCAAGACTGCTTTGCAGCGAAGACATTTTATTAGAAAATTTTGTAGCAAATTCACCGCCTGAGTTACGGCCGTGGGCGACATAAGTGTTCACCACCAATTCATTGCTATTGAGGTTTACGATGTACAATCTTTTATTGTTTGATGATTGGCTGAAATCGCAAATCGTAAGCAATTCAGGTCTTTTAATAATATGCTTGTCGATTAATTTATTATAGCCTTTGTAAGCATATTCAAATGCATCTTTTGATAAGCCTTTTTCTTCCAGCCCAAGTGCAGTATATAACTGGGATGCTTTACTTTCTACGGTATTATTCTCTATTGATTTGGTTATTGAAGAATCCGCTGAAGACGGTTTAACAGTCTTTGACGGGGATAACCAGGAGATGCTCAGGCATGCCAACAGCAGGCCATAAACAGATAACGAAGATCGGTTTTTCAAGTAGATACGGATTTTTAGAATCAATAAACGGATACGGATGTAAAAATAATATCCGTCTTCAATTCATGCAAGCTTTCATCACTTGTTTTAAAGTTATTGCGAACAAATACGGTGTTGTCAGAATCTTCTATACAGGAAGAAATACTATTTGTAGTTGAATGCGAAATGCAGGGTAGTAAGAAGGTATTATGCTTGTAAGAATAATACCTTCTTCTATGTAGTAAAAGAACGACAAAAACGATTCATCAGACTTTCACCTGCTTCCATTTTCCTTTTTTGAAAACAAGAAAGGCGGCGATAGCAATAGCTGTTTCAGCAACAGGGATGGAAATGAATGCACCAGTAGGCCCCCAGTTAATTCCTTTGGTAAGTAAATAAGCAAGCGGAATTTGAAAAAACCAAAAACCTGCGAGATTGATAATCGTTGGCTTTCGTGTATCGCCTGCACCATTCAATGCCTGGATCATCACCATGCCTATTCCATAAAAAATAAAACCAGAACCAATAACTTGTAATGCAAGCGTACCAACAGCCCGCACTTCGGGGTCTTTAGTATAAATATTAACGATAAAAGAGGCGAATAAGACAAACAGTAATGTGACAAAAGCCATAAAAATGACATTGTATTTCGCTGTCAGCATCACACTTTGTTCAGCACGTTCCGGCTGTTTGGCGCCAAGGTTTTGTCCCACCAATGTAGCGGCTGCATTACTTAATCCCCATGCAGGCAAAATAAAAAAGACCATATTTCTTAAGGCTATCTGGAAACCTGCTGTTGCATTGGTGCTTCCTGTTGTTGCAACCAACTGCGCCAATACAATCCAGCTTCCGGAAGCAATGATGAACTGGAACGTGGCAGGCCATGCTATTTTTATTATTGCTTTTGATACTGGCCAATCCCATTTGAAATGGCTTGCTTTTAAATTAACCGTTTTATTTCCTTTAAATAAATAATAGCATTGATAGAGAACACCGATTCCACGTCCGATGGTGGTTGCAATGGCCGCTCCTTTTAATCCTAATTCAGGAAACGGGCCGAAACCATAGATCAGCGACGGGCATAGAAAGATATTAATGATACTGGCGATCCATAGGCTGCGCATGGCAATAGCGGCATTACCAGCGCCGCGAAAAATTCCATTTATAAGGAATAATAAAATAATAACAACACTTCCTCCCAGCATGATGCGGGTGAATACAACGCCTTCTTTCACTACTTCGGGCTCAGCTCCCATGATTTTTAAAATATCGGGGGCAAATACAACACCTATACTACTTATAATGATGGTTGTTACCAGTGAAATAAGAATAGCCTGCGCCCCGGCGTGTGCGGCGCCTTCCGGATTCTTTTCACCAATTCTCCTTGCTACCATAGCGGTGGCTGCGGTACTCAGGCCGATAGCGATAGAATAAACGATGGTGATAACAGATTCCGTCAATCCAACGGTGGCGATGGCGTTTTTGCTGTTGGGCAAATGGCCCACGAAATAGATGTCCACTACTGCGAAGACAGATTCAAGACTAAGCTCCAGTATCATGGGAATAGCCAATAGCACGATGGCTGTTTTAATACTGCCCTGTGTGTAATCATGTTCTCCGCCCTTTAGCGATTGTTTTAGCAATGAAAAAAAATGAGATACCTTATTTGTATAAGCCGGTTGTGACATGTTTTAAAAGCTTTGAAAAATAAATAAATGAGATGACAACGAAAATGTATAATCGAATGAGATTGTAAATGGGCAGGTTCTTATTATAATGAGGAGCCGAACCTTAAGACATTTTCATATTCGTGTGCTTGAATGATGCGCAAAAATAAGCGTTGCCAATTTCATTTTAAAATGAATGTTTATAATGCTGGTCTGCAATACATCAGTTATTTTTGAATGCCCTTGGAACATTTATTTTTAAATAGTAAAAGGAAAATAAAAACAAGAATAAATCAATTAATCATTGATAATGTAAAAATAGGTAAGTGTATTTACTTAGTGATCCGGGATTATTGATTTTGAAAAGATATGTTGCTGCGATTTTTTTATAACTTGAGAGCCTGATACTTATGAAAAAAATGCTGACGATTTGCTTTTAATTTCTCAAAAGCAAGAGAAACACTACACAATTACTAAAAATTTATTGCAAAACAGGCCCTGATTAGTAGCTAAACCTGCTATGGAAATACAGCCGAATATATTACTTCAGCAAAAACTTCGGCGATGGTCGAAGGTATTGATCATTGCAGTGATGCTGGTAGGCTTTATTGTACTCCTGGGCTGGCAATTTGATGTCATTGCCTTTAAAAGGCCATTGCCTAACCTGGTAGCCATGAACCCAATGACTGCCTTATCTTTTTTATTAATAGGAGGTGCTTTTTTATTGATAACAAAAAGGACAAGGGTAAAAAAAGAGTTTACAGCCGGTATGTTGATGGCGGCCATTGTATCGATTGTCGCCTTGCTTAAAATAGTTGCTCTTTTCGCCGGCTTTGATCCAGGCATTGATCATTGGTTATATAATGAGAAAATAAAGAATGATATCGTTGGAAATGTATCCAACAGCATGGCGCCGAATACCGCGGCCTGTTTTATTTTTTTATCCGTTTCACTATTGCTTTTTAATTATGAAACAAGTAAAGGAAGAAGGCCTTCGCAATACCTGGCGCTTATTACCGGGTTGCTCGGGTTACTTTCCCTGCTCGGTTATATTTACCAGGTGAAAACATTTTATGGGTTCCTTGCCTATATTCCTATGGCTATTCATACAGCCATCTGTTTTCTTTTATTTTCCATAGCTATTTTCTTTGCTGATGCTGATAAAGGATTGATGAAAAATTTTACCAGCGTCTTCAGTGGCAGCGTCATGGCCAGGATGCTGGTACCTGCTGCGATTATTATACCAATCGTTTTAGGGCTGTTGCGCTTGTCGGGTAACCGTGCCGGCCTCTATGATAATGAGTTTGGTATTGCTATTTATACATTGAGTATCATTATTATTTTTTTATTATTAATATGGTATAACACCTCATTATTGAATAAGCGGGATTTGCAAAAAAAGTATACCGAAAATGCTTTGCTCGACAGCGAAGAGCAGATCACCGCGATATTTGAAAATGCGCCGGATGGTGTTGTTGTTATTGGTAGTGACGGACGTATTATTAAATGGAACCCGGAAGCGGAGAAACTTTTCGGCTGGCGCCAGGAGGAGGTTATTAATAAGACATTAAGCGAAACAATCCTTCCCTCAGAATTCAGGGAAACCTATCAAAAAGGTTTACAGAATTATTTATATACAGGTGAAAGTGATATTATCGGTAAAAACATGGATGTATGGGCGTTGAAAAAAGATACTACTGATATAGATATCTCCTTGCGAATTTCGCCAATGATGTTGAACAATAAACAATTTTTCGTGGGTTTTGTAAGAGATATAAGGGAGAGGAAAAAGATGGAAGCTAAACTGGAATCATTCAATAAAGAATTAGTGAAACAAGTGGATGATAAAACAAAAGAGCTGAAAGAAATTTTTGAACGGGTGACAGATGGTTTTATCGCACTGGATAAAAATTTTAATTATACATACGCAAATAAAAGAATTAGTCAACTAACGCATCGTGACCCTGTGGCGCTGATTGGTAAAAATATCTGGAATGAATTTCCTGAAGCGATGGGTTCTTCCACCTATCATGCATTTAATAAAGCCATGAAGGAACAGCAGTATGTGTGTAATACTGATTATTTTGAGCCGCTTGATCTCTGGCAGGAGAATCATATTTATCCTTCACCCGAAGGTTTATCTGTTTTTATAAGAGATATTTCAAAACAGAAGAAGAATGAGATGTTATTGGAAAGGAGTGAGAAAAGATTTCGTGCCATTATTGAACAATTCCCTTATCCCGTTGTCACTTACGAAAGAAACGGTGATTTCACTACCGTGAATAAGGCGTGGGAAACCATGTGGCAATATAAAAGAGAAGATGTAAAAGAATATAATATCAGGAAAGATCCGCAAATGATTGCATCCGGGCTTTCTGATTATATAGAAAAAGCATTTAACGGGGAAGTGGCTATTTCCCCTGCTTATTTGTATGACCCCAAAGTGATCGGGCACCAGGCGGAAAAGAAATGGATGGTGATGACCCTTTACCCGCTAAAAAGTGAAAGCGGGGAGTTGCTGGAAGTAATACTTGTTTTGCAGGATGTAACTGAAAATAAAAATGCGGAAGAAAAGCTCAAAGAATCCTATGAAGCCGTCAGGCAATTGACAGGCCACCTGCAAAATGTAAGAGAGGAAGAAAGACGGCATATCGCCAGGGAAATTCATGATGAACTGGGTCAATTACTGACTGTATTGAAAATGGATGTGTCCTGGTTGGATAAGAAAATAGGTACGGTTTCTGAAGCGGTAAAAGAAAAATTATCGGACCTCCTGGGATTAATTGATAAAACAGTAAGAACTGTTCGTAAGATATCATCAGAATTAAGGCCAACTTTGCTGGATGATCTTGGATTGGTGGCCGCCATGGAATGGCACCTGGAAGAATTTGAGAAAAGATCAGGGATTAAAAAACAACTGGACCTTCCTGAAGCGGAATTAAGTATTCCTGATTCGTTAAAGATCGGTTTATTCCGGATATTACAGGAGTCATTGACGAATGTAGCGAGGCATTCCGGCGCTGATAAAGTGACTGTAAATCTTGAACAGGAAAATGCACAGATTGTTTTAAAAATTGAAGATAACGGGAAGGGGTTTGATAAAAATGATACCCCTTCTCATACACTAGGTGTGTTAGGAATGAAAGAAAGAACATCAATGATGGGGGGCAAATATCATATTATCAGCATACCGGGCAAGGGAACGACTGTAGAAGTTATTATACCTGTGCCGGGTGCGAATTAATATTTCATAAAATTGAAACACGTAACCAATGCTTAAAATATTGATTGCAGACGATCATGCTATTGTTCGCAAAGGATTAAAACAAATTCTTATCGATGAATATCCATCTGCTCAAGTGGGCGAGGTGGAAGATGCCGAAGGCTTATTAACGGAAGTGATCAACCACGAATGGGATATGGTGATCTGCGATATGAATATGCCGGGCCGCAGCGGGCTCGATGCATTGAGCCAGATAAAACAAGCGGCGCCGCAATTGCCCGTACTTATTATGAGCATGTATCCCGAAGATCAATATGCATTGCGGGTATTAAAAGCAGGCGCTGCGGGTTACCTGGGAAAAGATACGATACATGAGAATATTATAAAGGCGGTTCAAACACTGCAATTAGGAAAAAAATTCATTACACCTTCTATTGCTGAAAAACTTGCAGCGGCGCTGGGCGATGACACTCATTTGCAACCACACGAATCTTTATCGGACAGGGAGTTTGATGTTTTTAAATTACTTGCTTCCGGAAAATCAGTTTCTGAAATCGCCGCCCAATTATCACTTAGTACCACAACGGTAAGCACTTACCGCTCACGTATTATGGAAAAAATGGGGTTGAAGTCAAACGCTGAATTAACGAGATATGCGCTTGAGAAACAACTGATTTGACCTGTAGAGTATATTCTACAAGGATTCTATATGCTTTCCTACAATTTCTTCTTTTTACCGGATGTAGTTTCGGTGTATTATTATCTGTACACCCTGAATAAATAAATACATGCATCGAATTCTTATTGCCGATGACCACCAAACCATCAGGCAAATATTAAAAAATATATTACTCGACGAATTTCCTCTTGCGCATGTTGAAGAGGCCGACAATACATTTACACTTATTGATAAAGCTTTTGCCGGGGATTGGGACCTTATCATTTCTGATCTTGTTATGCCCGGTGGTGGTGGGTTATATGCGTTGGAACAAATAAAGAAAAAGAAACCATCTATACCTATACTTATTGTCAGTACGCATCCTTCCGATCAATATGCGAAGCTGGTGGTGGCCGCAGGTGCGGAAGAATTTATTAATAAAAGCAATCTTCCCGAACGCCTGATACCCAGTATCCGGCGTATTCTCCAATTGCCCCAGCATAGTTAGCACCTTATTTATCTTATTCCGTAGTGCTTTCTCTACAAGGCACTAACATTATTTATTACAATTGAATAATAGAGGTTGCTATTTTTTCCTCCGGCAGCTTATTCTTTCTTTGTGTGGAGGGTAAAGTTTATGAAATCCAGGACATTTTCTATTTTGATTGTTGATGATAACGGGCATTATGTAAAAAGAATGCAGACGCTTCTTTATGAAATAGAAATTATTGATAAAATACATACCGCCGGCAATTACGAGGAAGCTACTTCTAAACTTAGCACGGAAGAACATGACTTTGTACTATTGGATATCAATTTACCGGATGGTAACGGCATAAACCTTTTAAAGGAAATAAAAGACCCGGTAAAGAAAAGGAACTGTGAAGTGATAATGATTTCCAATCAAAACAGTCCCTATTACGAAAAGGAATGTAAACGTCTCGGCGCAAAATATTTTCTCGATAAAACGAATGATTTTGATAAGGTACCGGCATTATTAGCCTCAATGTATAATTGAAGAATGACATAGTTTGAATCTCCTCTTCTAACGGCTGCTTGTTGTTTCTTGTTTTCTCCAATGAGTAAAAAACTGCGGTATCTACTCAGTTTTGGCAGAAAATTTACTTATATCTGCGATAATTTAATATATGACATTCTGGATTAGCGTTTATTTTAGTTTCTTGCATTATCATTTTTAATAAGAAGTAATTCCTATTAAAATGTAATACTTAGTAAGTAGAAATGCAGGAAGTCTTCGGGTTCCCGCCACCAATTTTAAATCCGTATCATGAAAAGCTTTTTTACAAGTCTTGCCTTGTTCTTTATAACGCTTTCCTCATTTAGCCAGTCCAATACCTGGTCTGTAAAATTTTCTAATGCGATAATGAGCCGCTATACTCCTACCATCGATAATATGACCAGTAAAGGATGGGAATATTCCAATACGATTATTATGCACGGAATGGAAAAAGTATATGATAATGTACCAACAGCATCTTATTTATCGTACATACAGGCTTATATAGACCTGTATGTGAACCCAGCCGGTGCAATTTCTCAGACAATAAACAGCCTCGATAAAATTCATCCCGGCATTACCTGCCTTTTCTTGTATGAGAAAACAGGACTTTTAAAATATAAGACCGCTGCTACTTTTTTAAGAAATAAACTAGTAGGGCCATCCGCTACTTATTCAAAAACAAGCAATGGTATTCTTTGGCATAAATTATCAGGGTATAATAATATTATGATGCTGGATGGCATGTACATGGCCCATCCTTTTCTTGCAAAATATGGAAGCCTGTTTAATGACAACGCAGCGATAGATACTGCTGTTAACCAAACTTTATTTGCCTACAACCAGCTTTATGATAATACGACTCATTTAATAAAACATGCATGGACATCAACTCCCGTTTCTTACGGATGGGCCAATGGGACCACCGGTAATTCCAGTGAAGTATGGTCAAGGGCGATGGGCTGGTACATGATGGCATTGGTTGATATTTTAAAATATGTTCCGGCGGCGCACCCCAAACGTGCTAACCTGCTGACAGCGTTAAGCAATCTTGCCGTTGGAATAAAAAATTACCAGGACGCTACATCAGGATTATGGTACCAGGTAGTAGATAGAGGTACAAGCCTTACCAATAATTACCTGGAAACATCTGGCAGCGCCATGTTTGTATATGCATTGAAAACGGCGATTAATAATGGCTGGATCAGTTCAGCTACATATTTAGCTACAGTACAAAGTGGCTGGACAGGATTGCAAAATAAGATTGGTACTTATTCTGATGGTAAGCCAATGATAAATGACTTTGCGCCTGCTATGACTGTACAATCTTCCGCGGCTAATTATGTGCTGACATCTTTCCAACCTGTAGATTGCCCTGTGGCAACGGGCACTCAGCACCCGCACGGTTATGCGGCCATATTAATGGCGGCTTCGGCGATGGAGTTTACGATGTCTACATTACCAGTAAAATTTGTAAGCTTTACTGCTAAAGAAAATACTGGCAATATAAAATTGTCATGGCAAAGCGCAGATGAAAATGGAACCCACCATTACGAAATTCAAAAATCAAACAATGGGAATGAGTTTACAACTATCGGCAATGTAAATGCAACAGGTATATCTTATTATAACTGGATAGATAATAGCGTTAATACTTCAAGAGTGTATTACAGGATAAAAGCGGTTGATGATGATAAATCATTTTATTATAGCCCCATATTATCCATAAAGCAAAAAAATACGGGACAGAGTGTATACGTTTCTCCCAATCCTGTAAAGGATGGTCAGTTAAATATTGTTTTAAATAATATCGATGCGGGCAATTATAGCGTAAAAATTATCAGCGCTGGCGGTACTATAGTAGAAACAACTTCTTTTTCTATCGGGGATGAAACAAATGTTGTAAAAGCATTATTTCTTCCAGCAAAAGTGAGTCATGGTGTTTATTACATGCAATTGAAAGGAAAAAATTCAATTATAAATAAAATGATAATGGTTAATTAAAAATAGTTTATAAAGGATCATTTGTCCCCTACCAAATTCCTTAAATGAAAACGATTAGAATATTTTTTATTGTTCTTTTTATTATAACCGTACGTACAGATGGGCAGGCACAACTTTGCCTGCACCCTACTGATTCTGTGTATGGCCTGAATTCTATCACGGGATCCGGATCGGGTCAGATTGTTGGGGTTAATGTCAACACTGCCGGCGCTGCTGCCATTGGGAGTCCCGCATCCAGCTCTGCAAATGCAAATGGATTAGGCTTTAGCCAGATAACCGGGTTGTTTTATTTTTTTAATCAAACCGGCTCCGGCACAACTGAATTCGTGGCCTATAATCCGCTCACAGGCATTAAAACGGCAAGGGCCATACCTTCCAGTCCTGCATTGCCAACGGCCACTACTGGTAAAATCAGGTCAGGTACTGTTACAAAAAACGGCGCGGGCTATTATATGATTTTTCCCGGGGCGACAACAGCTATGGGTTATGCGAGTACGGCCCCGGCATTTTATTATTTTAATATAGGAGCTAATTCATGGACATTGATTACACAATCATTTAAAGATGTTTCTAACGCTACAGTTACCGCTATTCAAAGTCTTAATTCCGGTGATATGGCGTTTGATGGCAACAATAATTTATGGTTGCTCGCTTCAAGTTCTACTCAATATGCATTGTATAGAATAAATGCATCCCTGCCCACTACTGCGGTAGCAAAGGTCACTGTTGATGTAATCGTTCCTGTAACTTCAAACCCCATTAGCGGGGTCAGTTTTACAGGAATCGCTTTTAATTCTGCAGGTAAAATGTATCTCTCAACCGGCTCATGTACCTCGCCTCCCTGTACGGCTGGTTATAACAAACTTTATGAAATGGCTACGCCGGGAGTGTTAACGCTAAAAGGAACATTGCCTGTAAATGGTTATGGGGATGATCTTAGTTCTTGTGTATACCCTGTCGGCGTACTTCCTGTTACCTGGGTGAATTTTACAGCAGCATTGCAGAATAATAATTCAATTAAATTATCATGGAAAGTAAACGAAGATGATAATGTGTCCGGATATAATATAGAATACAGCAGGGATAGTGAACATTGGCAAACAATTGATCATGTCCGGGCTAATAATTCTGCACCTGGTGCATTAGAGATGTATGAGTATAACCATAAAGGATACAATACTGGCGTGAACTATTACAGGATTGTTGCAATTTCATCTTCCGGTCAAAGAAGTATATCAGCTGTGAAACCGGTTAATACAAAAATGGGCAATAAAATGTATATCGGGCCAAACCCAGTGAAAGATGTAATTACTTTTTATAATAAAGATATATCCACTAAATCCATGGTCCAGGTTTTTGATCAGCGTGGCGTATTGGCCTACTCCACTACTCTCGAACGGGATCAGCAATCTATTAATGTTGGCCAATTACCAAGAGGGAATTATATTCTTAAATTGTTATTACCTTCTTCCGCAGCGAACAATAGTCTTGAAAGCTTCCAATTTATTAAATGGTAAAAGCGATAGGTTATACAAAAACGAAAAGGCTGGCCAGGCCAACCCTCTCATTTCTATTTGTAAAATAATATCCCTGCTTCTCTTTAACAGGTAACAATTATGCTGCAAGAATTTTGTCAAGATTTGTATGCGCTGCAGCAAAACCTTCTTTGAATCCCATTTCAACGATCTTTTCAAGGTCTTCTTCACTCGCAAAAGTGATCTCCACCTGCACCCTTGTAGATGAATCAACAGGGATGAACTCGACTTTCCATTGCATGCTTGGAAATTCGGTATTGATCTTTCCTTTCTCATCACAGAAAGCATCGAGACCTTCAAAAACCTTATTGGGTGTAATAGAGGTATAATTTACCAAACAATAATGCCGTGAGCCGTCTGGTCCTTCCATATAATACCGCCATGTTCCCCCCTTGCGAAAATCCATGCTTTGTGTATTAGCTTTCCATGGTTTCGGCGCCCACCATTGATCGAGTAATTCACTTTCTGTCCATGCTTTCCATACTTTTTCTGCAGGGGCGTCAAATTCCCTCGTGACCTTTATTTTTTTGTTGGCAAGATCTTTCGTGTAGATCGTTTCTTTGTTAATGATCATGATTTTTTGTTTTTGAGGTTCTTTAATACGTTATCTAATTGGGAAAACCGGGCATCCCACATAACCCGGAAAGGTTGTAGCCATTTGTCCACTTCTTTTAATTTTTTAGGGTTAAAATGATAATATATCTCCCGGCCGGACAGCTCTTGTTTTACCAGTTCACATTCGGCAAGGATTTTAATATGTTTCGATATCGCTTGCCGGCTGCTGTCGAAATGTTCAGCCAGCGCATTGGGGGTCATGGCCTGCATCATCAGCAAGCTGATAATTGTTCTTCGGCTTGGGTCAGCAATAGCCTGGAATACATCACGTCTCATAATTTCTAATTTGCAACTGTTCAGTTGCAAATATATGTGCAACTGTTCGATTGCGCAAATTTATTTTTATTCCATTTAGTATTAAAGAGATACTTCATTTTGAAGAGGTTGTTGTTTTAGAATCTTCATGATTTACTTTATGTTTGCTATGAAACCAACAGTCATTCATGCTAAAGATCTGCATTACAGGCCACCGGGATTTAGTAAACCTGAAAAGTGTAAAAACGGATATTATAAATAGTTTGAAATACTTCAAACAAATCGACAATAATCTTATCGCTATTTCAGCGGTAGCCGCAGGTGCGGACATACTATTTGCGGACGCCGCATTAAGTCTGCAAATACCATTGCAGGTTATATTGCCTTTTGACCTTGATGAATATAAAAAAGATTTCTCCGGACCTGACCTTCACTCACTGGAAAGAATTTTACACCAAACAACATATAAAATAGTTCAGGAAGGCGATATAAAAAATCCCGAAACCCGTAATAAAGCTTACCTGGAAACGGGACAAATGATGGTGGAGGATTCGGACATTGTTTTAGCAGTATGGGATGGTAAACAGGCAGCGGGTACTGGAGGAACAGGAGACATAGTTACATATGCAATTTCTAAAAAGAAAGAATTGCATGTTATTAAGGTGATAAGAAAATCACACAGAGGTGAATTAACTGAGCCCGATGAAATATTGGAAACTTTTGACAAGCTCGACAGAGAGGCCATTAAATATAAAAAACAAAAATTTGAAAGGGCATGGGTGACAGGTATTATCACGGGGTTAGTGGCTGTTTTTAGTTTTGCAATAAAGCAAGCATTTCCGCAAGCAGGATTTTTATTTACGGTAATAGAATTTACTTTTTTAATTATTTCTTTTGTATCGCTGGCAGTGTATGCAAAAAAATGGAAATCTATATTTCTGCAAAAAAGACGAAATGCAGAATACCTGCGTGCAGTTATTTGGTATAGAAATGCAGGCATCCCGATTCCGCAGGCAGAAAAAATTGAATATAAACCAGGAACGGAAATATTGGATATTGAGAAAAAGATCGCGGCAGGTATAGGCGAGATTAAAAATATTCCCAATGCGAAGCGGATAGCATGGTGCCTGGCACAGGAGCAAATAGATTACCACAAACAATTACGGATAAAACCTTTTGAAGCTAGATTAGAAAGATTGGAATGGTGGTTGAACTTTCTCAAAATTGTTTTTTTTATAGCCACACCTTTGAATTTTATTTTTGAAATTATAGAACATTACGAAATCTATTCCGTAGAAAATATAAAAATACTGTTGCCTTACCTGTTATTTTTAGCACTGATCCTACCGCCGTTGTATGCGGCCCTCGAAGGGATAAAATATTTCAGCGAATGGAAAAGGGATATCGCGGTATCTAAGAAAATTGTAAGCGACCTGGAAAAAATTAAAGGAAATATTCTATCCTGTAAGGATGAAATATCCTTACAAGCGGAAACAAAAAACCTGCGAAATATACTGGAGCTCGAAAATAATGACTGGACTATCCGTTATTATGAGAAAGAAGTAGGAGCAAGAGTGTAATCATTTTTTCAATTCAATATCAATATTACCAGATTTTGCATAATAGTATTCTTTCACTGGTTTATATTCTTCTTTACTTACATTCAACACATATTGTGGTTTTTGCATTTGATAAGGTAAGTTTATTTTAAAAGAACCGTCGGCTTTTGTAAATATGGTCGTGTCATTATTGTCAATAATGATTTGGCAATTGCTGATCCCGTTTCCGTTGTCATCCCTTACATTTCCATAAATAATGGCCAGGCTTTCATCTGGTATTATTGAAAGTGTGACAGATTTGCCAAGTTCAATGGTATCCTGTTGTAGTTTCCAGTTTTTTGCTGTTAGCTTCGCAATTACTTTTTTATCGCGGAACGAAACTGGTATTTGTTTAAACATAGTTTCTCCATCAGGGAGTATTGTTCTTTTTTCTTCTTTATCATCCAGCCATAATGACAACTCACCGCCTTCAAATGCAGGATAGCTTGGGTCCAATTTAATTTCAGGCGATGATTTTATAAAAAGGGTGGCATCGAAAGGTTTATTGCTTTCATTAATAAAATACCATGCGACAGCCATAAGTACCAATACAGAAATAAGCGGCAGCAGCCATTTTGATTTTAAAGGATTTTTTCGCGGCGCTTTAAACTTGGGGTCTTCATAGTTCTTTCCAACATAGGCAGCAATACGTTCTAAATTCTTTTTATCAAAAGCAATCACTTCATAGCTTCGCAAAGCTGGCGGCAAATCTTTTATTTCTATATTGCCTGTTATCACAGAAAGAATATTGCCGTGTTTTCTGTCAGCTCTTTTTTCTCCTATATAAAAGCTCCATTCCGATTTTACCCAGGAAGACATGATGTTCTCAACAGAGGAACCAACTACTATCATGTGCCTGCACTTGTCAAGCGCATGATCAATAGCATCACTGAAATTACTATTGCCAAGTTTTGGTAGTGTTTCGTCTGATTCAAAAACTTTCAATCCTTTATCGGTAAGATAATGATACAGTTCCTTTGCGATGGCGGCATCGGCGCTTTTGCGGGAGATAAAAACGTCAATATGATTTTGAGCAACATCCATGTTTTTTATTTTCTTAAGAATGCCCTGATTTTTTCTACATCTTTATGTGTAATGCCTGCTTTTTCCAATTCATCCAGGTCGGCCAAAAAAATTTCTTTAAACGTTGTATTTTCATAGGGGTTATTTTTTAAAGATGAATATATTTTTTCAGCTTCTGCATATTTGCCCTGGAATAGTAAAGCAATTGCGAGGTTGGTATTGACCCATTCTGTTTCCTTTGCATAATTAACAGGGAGTTCTTTATAAGAAGGAAAAAGCGCTTGCCGGGCTGCGCTTTCAGCAGCTTCAAATTGTTTATCAAAAATCAGGTACCAGGCAAGGCTTCCAAGGTCATTTCCAAGATCAAGTATATATTTTTTTTCTTTTTTAACGGCAAGCTTTTTCCCAAGTGTCACTATTTCCTGCTGCACATTTATTTTATCTGTGTTTGATAAAGGCTCATTCTTTTTTTGTCGAAGAAACTCTATTCGCGGTATTTCCGGATCTGTTTTATAGTATAAGGCCCTCAAATTAATCTGTATGCCATCTATATAATGTTTGAATTTGGCGGGATTATTTTTTTCAAAATTTGAAAAGATTTCAAGTGCTTCAAGGTAGGCCTTTTCGGCAAAATCATATTGCTGCTCTACATAATACAGCCCGCCTAAATTGTTAAGCGTTATTGCGACAAATGGACCATAAACAGAGTAATTCCTTTGTGCAAAACGTTTCCTGATTTCCAATGCAGCTTCGTATGCCTTTTTAGCCGCGGGATAATTTTTCTGATCGCTATATAGATTTCCAAGATTGTTAAAGACAATAGCAAGGTCAGGTTCATAAATTTCCGGGTTTGTTTTGGCCAATCGTTTGCGAATTTCCAGCGCTTCAAGATATGCTAACTCTGAGGCTTCATATTTATTGTAATTATTGTATAACTGTCCCAGGTTGGTTTGAGCAATTGCTATATGCGGCTCATAGGTTTCGGGATTTGTTTTAGCCAGCCGTCTTCCAATTTCCAGTGATTTAATATGAGCAGCTTCAGCGGCCAGGTAATTTCTTAATTTTTGATATAGAATTCCTAAATTGTTTTGCACTACGGCTATATCGGATTCATAGGTTTCGGGATTTGTTTTAGCTAATCGTGAATAAATGGTCAATGCTTCGTTGAAAGCGGCTTCAGCAAGAGGGTTATTATTATCATAGTACAAGAGTCCCAGGTTATTTTGAACAGTGGCCAAGTCGGGTTCATGCATTGCCGGGTTTAATTTCGCCAATCGACGGCGGATTTCCAATGATTCTTTATAAGCGGCTTCCGCCGCTATGTAATTGTTATTGTCTTTATATAAGATACCAAGATTATTTTGGGCCATGGCCAGTTCAGGTTCATAGGTTGCCGGGTTGTTTTTTGCCAGTTGCCTGAATATTTCCAGCGATTCTTTAAATGCAGCTTCAGCAGTGGAATAATTATTTTTATCCAGGTATAAGGTTCCCAGGTTGTTTTGAATTAGGGCGACTTCCTTTTCATAAATTTCCGGCTTCGTTTTAGCCAACTGCTTGCGGATATCTAATGCTTCTTTATATGCAGCTTCGGCGGCGGTGTAATTGTTTTTGTCTTTATATAAATTCCCGGAGTTGTTCAGTATTAATGCAACTCCGTCTTCATAGGTTTCGGGATTTGTTTTAACTAATCGCCTGCGGATATTCAATGCTTCTTTATATGCGGTTTCGGCGGCGGTGTAATTGTTTTTCTTGTTATATAAAAGGCCAAGGTCGTTTAGCGCTGCGGCTATTTCAGTTTCATAAATGGCGGGATTTGATTTGTTCATTTTCCTTGCTATTCTCAGGCATACCAGGTTCCATTGTATGGCTTTATCGTGTCTATTTTGGTGTGCAAGAAAATCAGCCAGCGAAGATGCATTTTGATAATTACTAGTGTCTGCGAGGGCCAGTTCTTCCAGGGTTTTTTCCGCCCGGGTAAAATCATATTTTAAAATATATTCGTTGGCGAGTTGTTTTAAATTGTATGCATTGGCTGCGATGGTTGAATCCAATTGCTTTTTAGTGGCTACTGCTTTTCTTATTTCTTCACCGGAATGCAGGCTTTCACGCAGTTTTATGCTTGAATCGATATGGCCCGTCTTAAATAGTTCAACAGCTTTTCTTTCTGTTTCATTCAAATCATCCAGGTTAATGATGCTGAACTCTTCGGCCATTTCATTTATTTGCTTATTCAGCAATTGCAATTTTTCTTCGAGTTCGGCCGCTTCTTTTTGCCAGCCTTCTTTTTCTTTATTGATAGTCTGCAGGCGCTTGTTAAACTCTTTTACTATATAATTGTCAGTGATTTGATAATATTCTTTCTTCGCATTTTCAAGGTAGCCGGCCTTACACATTGTTATTTTTAAAGACAGCGCATCCGGTTTTTCTGGCAGAATGGTGTTTAATTCTTTTGGGTTTACTACCTGCCATCCTTCTTTTTGTGCATTGATGAGTACTGGTTTGCCCGGTTGAGCATTGGGAAATACAAGAGTAAACAAACCCTGGTTGGTAGTGATGATATTATTGGCGCCTAACGATTTTACATTTACGCCAGGCACTCTCGCTTTTCCGGAATTAATTTCTACTACGTAACCCGCAAGTTTTGTTTGCGCAGTTGCAATATGAAGAAAGGTAAATGCTACCAGTAATAATTGTGAGCAACGCTTAAGCATATTTATTTTTTCAATAACTCTCTTATTTTCTTTACATCTTTATGTGTAATACCTGCTTTTTCCATTTCATCAATATCACCCAGAAATGTGTCTTTATAAGTCCCTTTGCCATTGGGTCTATCTTTAAAAGAAAGATATATCTTTTCCGCTTCCGCATATTTTCCCTGGAACAATAATGCAAGAGCAAGATTAGTATTTACCCAATTTATTGAAATATCATAATCCACATTCTTTTTAAACGTTCGTGGCTCCAGCGCTTCGCGGGCTGATCGTTCTGCATCAGCAAATTTTTTTTCAAATAATAAATACCATGCAAGGTTTCCATAACTACTTCCCAGCTCACCGGCCAGTTGAGTATAGCCGCTATCGATCAATGATTGGTAATTCCTGATAAGTTGCTGGCTAAGAGTAATCTTGACTCCATTATCGGCAGCTTCATCAATCTTTTGCTTCAGTTCATTTATTGGTATTAGCTTTTTGCCAATGTAAAAAGTATTTTCCAGGTTTTGTAAGAGATACAAATAATCATCCTTTTCAGGAAATTCTATACGGGAAATAAGTATGGAACGTGCAAGGGCGAGATGATTAGCAATGAATGCTTGATTGTTCAATTGCCCGTGTTCTTTTTCTAAAACGGCCATTAAAAGAATAATGCGGCAAAGAGCAGAGCTATATTCATCAGCACCGGCGGCAACTTTCTTTTTATAAATAGTAAGGGCTTCCAGGTAAGCGGTATTGGCTGACGGATATTTTTTTTCATCCGTATATAAATTCCCCAAATTGTTTTTTGTCCTGGCAACCTCAATTTCATAAGTATCAGGATTGTTTTTGGATAATTGCTGGCGTATTTTTAAAGCCTCCATATAAGCTGTTTCTGCCGCCGAGTAGTCTTGTATTGTACTATAAAAAAGGCCCAGGTTATTTTGAGTAGAAGCAACATCTGCTTCATAAGCTGCAGGATTTGTTTTGGCAGCTCTCCTGCGAATATCCAATGCTTGCAGGTAAGCTGCTTTTGCCGCACGGAAATTTTTAGTTGCCACGTATATTATTCCCAAATTGTTCTGAGCAATGGCTACATAAGTTTCAAAAGAAGCAGGATTGGCTTCGGCTGATTTCTTATATTTTGCTAATGCTTCAAGGTAGGCAGATTCGGCAGCGGGGTAATTTTTTTTTAACGCATAAAAATTTCCTAAATTAGTTTGTACCATCGCTATCTCGTATTCGTACTTAAGAGAATCGGTTTTTGATAATCTCTTGCGAATGTCCAATGCTTCTAAAAAAGCGGCCTCAGCTGCAGGATAAATTTTCTTATCAGCATATAAGGTTCCCAAATTATTTTGGGTTTCAGCTATACCTGGTTCAAAAAAATTCGGATAATTTTTTGCCTGTCGCCTGCGAATTTCTAAAGACGCTGATAAGGCATCTTCTGCCGCAGCATAATTGTTGTTCGAATGATATTCCACGCCTAAGAAGTTTAGGGCAGAAGCCAACTTGAATTCCGCCACCAGGGGTTCAGTCTTTATTGACCGTCTTGCAATCCTTACGCATAAACGATAGTATTCAATGGCTTTATCATGGTTGCGCTGCTTGCCCAAAAAATAAGCAAATTCAAGTGCGTTATTATAACTAGTAGTATCTGCATTTGCCAATTCTTTCAATGTTTTTTCTGCATTGGCAAAATCATATTTAAGAATATATTCTTTCGATAATTGCTTTAAATTATTTTCACTAGCTGTGATAACAGAATCTTGTTGTTTTTTTACAACCAACGCATTTCTTATTTTTTCTCCAGAGTGTAAACTTTCTCTCAGGCTGATGCTGGAATCAATATAGCCCTGTTTAAATAATTTAATGGCTTTTCTTTCAGTTTCATTCAAATCATCGAGATTTATTATACTAAAATCTTCTGCCATTTCGCTTATTTGCTTATTCAGCGATTGCAGTTTTTCTTCCAGTTCCGCTACTTCTTTCTGCCAACCTTCTTTTTCTTTGTTTATTGATTGCAGGCGCCTCTTGTATTCTTTTACGATGTAGTCGTCGGTGATTTTGTAATATTCTTTCCTGGCATTTTCTAAATAGCCGGCCTTGCACACTGTTATTTTTAGAGGCAATGCATCCGGTTTTTCCGGCAAAATGGTGTTTAGTTCTTTTGGGTTTACTACCTGCCACCCTTCTTTCTGTGCGCTGATGAGTACAGGGTTGCCCGGTTGCGCATTGGGAAATACGAGAGTAAATAAACCCTGGTTGGTAGTAATGATATTATTGGCGCCTAACGATTTTACATTTACGCCGGGCACTCTTGCTTTTCCTGAATTGATTTCTACTACATAGCCTGCGAGTTTTGTTTGTGCGGTTATTGTATTTGAAATAAGAAAAAGAGATAAAAGGGTAAATAAGAAAAACTTCAGGTTATGTAAAAACATTGTATTGCTTTTTTAATAGCACTTTTATTTTCTCTGCATCTTTTGCAGAGTACTTGCTTTTTTCTGACCATCGAAATCAGCAAGAAAATTTTTTTAGAATTATTATATTCAGCGTATTATTCCTATCGCTTGGATAAAAAAATAAGGAGATTTCACAAATAAAGAAACTGCCTGTAATTTAATATTAAAATTATTAGTTTTTAACTCTGTAAAGGTTGAAGAAATTGTAATCATCGAAGTTTTTTCTGCTGGTGCTATTGATCGTATGAAATAAAAAAGGTCCTGATTGCTCAGAACCTTCAGCTTCCCTTTCTGAGGGAACATATCTCAATTTCAATTATATCACTGTAACAAAAACTGTAACGTCAAACCATGGTACAAATAAGATAGTCTTTCCCCTTCTTGGTTTAAACTAATTTCCCTTCACCACTTTAATATCCCGGAAATATGCGTCCGTACCCCCATCCACCCAAAGACCGATAGCGCCGTTGTTGGCTGCGCCTAGTTTCAGGTCGTTAACAATCAGGACCGGCTGCGGGTTATTGTCCAGGTAAAGTTTGGCCTGGGCATCTTTTACCACGATCTTCAGTTTGATCCATTGATTCAATCCCATGTCGGCATAAGATTCATATTTTCCCTCTGCTTCTTTCCGCAACCTGTCGAAGGAATAATCGGGATAGGAAAAATATTGCGTGGAATGATTCCTGCGTAGCTGGTCGTCTGCCCTTCCGTTGGTAGGTCTGATGTAAATGGATTCAAACTTACTGTTGTCCTTATTGATCCTGAAGGCTAAACCGATAAAGCCCCTTGCGCCGGCATCGGCGGTTGGCAGCAGCCGGCTCAACAGCATTACTTCAATGGTGCCGTTGCTGAAACCATCGGTGTTTTTCAGCCGCACGAAGGTGGGCAGATCGGATCCTTTTGTGGCCGTGTCCCTGAATACCCTTACAGCTTTCTTGCCATTGATGGTTGCAATGGACATATTTACCATCACCGGTTTCCAGCCGATATTTTTCGAAAATGGTGTCTTGGGCAAACAGGAAACCGGAAGAAGATAATAACAATATACCCATGGTGGCGCTACGCAGCAGGGGAAGGATTGATGAAAACATAATGATCGTTTGAATTTTGTAATGATGTTTTTATTCGGTCTTGAGACTTTTGGTGGGATTTGCAATGGCTGATCGTACGGTATGAAAACCGATCACCAGGAGTGCAATAACCAATGACAGCAAACCCGCTGAGGCAAATATCCACCAACTGATATCAACACGGTAAGCAAAATCCTGTAGCCAGAGTTGCATCATATACCAGGCAACAGGTGAAGCGATGATGATTGCCAGGAGCACCAGTTTGATAAAATCCTTCGACAGCAACAATACAATACCCGTTACGGAAGCGCCCAGCACTTTTCGTATACCGATCTCCCTGGTACGCTGGGAAGAAGTAAGCAACGATAAACCCGATAAACCCAAACAGGCAATCAGTATAGCTAATGCTGCAAACAAACCGAACACCTTACCGAAAAGATAATCGTTGTTGTATTGCTTGTTGAATTTTTCATCAAGGAAATAGTAATCAAAAACATTCCCGGGGAAGTAGTTGGCATATGCTTTCTGAATGGCCTCGAGGGTGGCGGGTAATTGCTGCGGATCTATTTTTACAGAGAACTGGCTGTATTGTCCCAGCAGGTTAGGCAACAACAATACTGGTTCAATGCCGCTCTTCAATGATTGCTGGTGAAAGTCAGCTACAACACCAATGATATCCCATGTGCGGTTGAATGCTGTTATCGATTTACCGACGGCATCTTCTGGTAAGGCAAAAGCGAGTTGCCGTAAAGCGGTTTCATTAATGATAAGGTTATGCAGTTTGGAAAAATCTGCATTATAATCCAGTGGAGAAAAATTCCTGCCTGCCAGCAACTTCATCTGGTATAAGTTGATGAAACGCGGATCCACACCATATTTGCCATGGTGCCCTGACTTTTATGGCAATATCCGTTCTGTTCACGTTGTTGATCCTGACCAGGGTCATCCCCCGGTATCCGGCCGGAAACAGCCGCACCTTTCACATGTGCAAGCTGTTGTATCGTATTGATAAATCCATCCGCAGTGTTCATAAATGCTGTACCCTGATTACTGAGTACAGGTTTACGCAGGATCATCATCTGCTCCATATTATATCCCAGCGATTGGCCGGTCATATATCGGAGTTGCTTGTACACAACAAAAGAACCAATGATCAATAATATGCTGATAGCGAATTGTGCAGTGACCATGCTTTTCCTGAGAAATACACCGGACACAGATCGCTTAAACTTTCCTTTCAATACTTTCATCGGGTCGTACGCAGAAAGGACAAATGCAGGATAAAAACCGGATAAGAAAATCCCAGCAACCGAAAACAGCACAAACAGGATGGTAACGCCGGTATCTGTAGTTTGTTTTGAAAACAGCATGCCGATAGAAAGTTCTCGGTTCACCAATTGGTTAAACCCATGCTGCAGCAACACTGTAAGGACAACTGCTATGATAATCGCCACTATATTTACTAACAGCGCTTCCGTCAGGAACTGTTTGATCAGTTGTAGCCTGGATGCGCCTGTTGCTTTTCTTATACCTACTTCTTTTGCTCTTTCCAATGATCGGGCAGTCGACAAGTTGATATAATTTATCCAGGCTAATACAAGTATAAACAATGCGATCACCAACAGGCTCCATACAATACGGTAATTGCCTGTTTTACCGATCTCATATTCAAAATCGGAATAGAGATAGGCTTTTTTCAGGGGCTGCAGGGAAAAACACCTCTTTGATACCCGAGGCTGTAGCTTTCGGAAAATATTTTGCGTTCAGTGCTGCAAATTTCTGTTCGACTGTTTCAGGCTTGGTGCCTTTTTCAACTGGATATATTGCCAGAAAGAAGCCCGTGTGAAATCATGATCGGCCCTGCTCCAGCCGGTTGTTGCCACTGTTGCTGTAGAGTGAAATATACGAGAGCAGGAGATCGAAGTGCAACTGTGAATTAGCAGGTGCATCCTTGCAGATACCTGTTATTTTATAAGGAAGGGTATCCGTATCGAATACCATCATTTGCCCAACCAACGATTGCGGGTCTTTCACGCCCATCTGTACTCTTGCCATTTTTTCCGAAACAATAACACTATTAGGTTCCTGCAAAGCATTCTTTGGATCACCTGCAAGCAGTGTGTAGGTAAACATGGGAAAGGAAAGATGCGTCCACTGCAATGGTGCGCATGTCAGCTATTTTCTTATCCGACCATGAAATAACCTCTACCCGGTAAGGCGTTACACGGCAGTATGTCTCTACTTCAGGTATCTCCTCTTTCATGGCCTTACCGATTCCGGAATAAGTCATGGGGCTATGTTGCACTAATGAACCCTGCTGGTAACGGTCATTCACCACTCTATACAGGTTATCCAGTTTTGTATGGAAACGGTCAACACTTAGTTCCACATTTACATACTGAATGATCAGGATACAGGCGCATAACCCGATAGCAAGTCCCGCAACAGAAATAAATGAAAAAAATTTGTGTTTAAGCAGGTTTCGCCAGGCGGATTTGAAATAAATAATAAACATAAGCTGATGGAAGTATAGAATAGGTTTTTGACGACAAAGCCGGTGCCACTTCACTATCTGCCTGACTTACAAGTTAAAAGAACTTTACTGTATAAACCGATTGTTCATTTCCGGACAAAAACTGTCCGGTTATAGACAATACAACCTTCAAACGGGATTATCTGAATACCCGATATAATACAAGCCTGATGTTTGAGAATAAAGAATATAGATATAATACATAAAAAAAGGCCCTGATTACTCAGAACCTTTCGCTCCTCCTGTCCGACTTGAACGGACGACCCTCTGATTAACAGTCAGATGCTCTAACCAACTGAGCTAAGGAGGAATGTTAATTCCCTTTTGGGGCAGCAAAAATAAGGATTTTCGCCACCCGTTCACAATCATTTTAGCTGAAAATATTCCAGAAACCAGCTTTATCTTCCATCCCCACAAACAGGCCATCTTCCCGCAGTTCCGTCGGCCAATGTTTTAAGTAATAACCCTCGCCGCTCACATTTCTTCCGTTATTCATATCATATTTATATCGGTGCAGGGGACAAACCACATTTCCCAAAACATCAATAAAGCCATCCGCAAGGATACCGCCCGCATGCGGGCATTTATAGGCAAAAGCTAAAATGGATTCTTTGAATTTCCCGAGGCAGATTTTTTACCTTTTACTTCCACAACAGCGATGTTGTTAGTCGCAAAATCAATTTCATGGATGTTGTCTGCTATTTTATACCATGTCATGTGCTAAGAGGATAAAAGAGAGAAAAAGAAAAAGAGGGACTTCAGCCAGTTCCATTTTGTTTCTTTTCATAACAGAAGTCTTGATTTACTTTCATCGAAGAGAAGAGTAAAGATAAAAAAGCATTTTCGACAAACTCTTTTCCTCTTTTAATCTCTTAGTAAAGAAACTCTGTTTTATAAGGATAACGTATCCGATACATTTCTCTTACTTTTTGAAGTATGGTCTGGCGCAATTGCTCAAGGTTTCTTCTTTCTGTAGCCGCTACAAAGATGGCGTTGCCGTTTGTTTCCCGTTGCCAGCGTTCGTACAGGTCATTTAATATTTCTTTCTTTGTATCTTCTTCCAGCCATTCATCAAATGTCTTTTCTTCATACAGGTCCATTTTATTAAAAATGGTAAGCGTTGGTTTGTCCAATACTTTTAATTCCTGCAACGTTTTATTGACAACACCGAGTTGCTCTTCATAACCCGGATGTGAAATACTACTACGTGCAATAATATATCCGCTTCTCTCACTTCATCCAATGTGCTTTTAAAACTTTCTACCAAATGATGCGGTAATTTCCGGATGAACCCAACCGTATCACTTAATAAAAAAAGGAGTGGTTTCAAAAACTACTTTACTGGTAGTCGTATCAAGCGTCGCAAATAATTTATTTTCCGCAAACACATCCCGTTTACTCAACAAATTCATGATCGTTGATTTGCCTACATTGGTATAACCTACCAGCGCCACACGAATAAATTCACCACGGTCTTTCCGTTGCGTAAACGCCTGCTTATCTATCTCCAGTAATTTTTTTCTTAACAATGAAATTTTATCTCTTACTATACGACGGTCGGTTTCAATTTCACTTTCACCCGGGCCTCTCGTACCGATACCGCCACCTAACCGTTCAAGGTGTTTCCACATTCCTCTCAACCTTGGTAATATATATTGGTATTGCGCCAGTTCTACCTGTGCTTTGGCTTGTGCTGTTTTTGCCCGCCTCGCAAAAATGTCAAGGATCAAATCGCTGCGGTCAATCGTTTTCGCCTCCAGCACTTTTTCAATATTGTTGATCTGTGCACCGCTGAGTTCATCATCAAAAATGACGATGCGGATATCTTTGTCCTTTATATAATTTTTTATTTCTTCCAGTTTTCCTTTGCCGACAAACGTCCTACTGTCCGGGTGTTGTAGTTTTTGTGTAAAACGTTTTACCGCGACAGCACCAGCCGTCTCAGCTAAAAAAGCTAATTCATCTAAATATTCCTGTGCCTGAGGCTCGGTCTGGTCCTTATGCACCAATCCTACCAGCACTGCTCTTTCTTCCTTTTCGATAATATGTTTCTTGTCCAGCATAGAATGCAAAAATAAAAGCGGCCGCTTTTAAAAGGCCGCTTTATAAAAATACTTTAATAATATTATTGTTATAGCCCGCTTAGGTTAAGCCCGATCGAGAAAGGTTTAATATCCGCCGCTACTCCTTCTTTAAATAACGAAGTGATCTGGTAACTTCCAAAAAGGGTAAAATGGCCCAATCCCACTCTTACCATACCCGACAACCTGGTGGTATTGAAATATTTTTTACTTCCTTCTTTTAACAGGTAGTCATTAATGGTGCCACCTGAACTGCTTTGAAGTGTTTTATAGCGTGTATGCGCATTGATCATCGTTCCTATCTTAACGCCGATAGCGAATTTGAAACTCTTGCCACTTTCCATCGGGTTAGATGTATAGCGAAATTCAATGGGAGCTTCAAGATATACCGTTGCTAATTTGGTCTTTTTAAAATGATTCGTCGCTGATTGATCAATGAAGGGTAAAGTCGTTGTCGTTTCTTTAATGCCGATATACGTTTTCTTAAATTTCATTTGATCCGATGCGATGCCCGGGCCAAAAGCCATGCTCAGCTTTGGTTCGACTTAAACGGGAAGTCGAGCATGAAATAAACATTGAAACTTTTTGAAAAACCGCCCAGGTTAATGGAATCCGGTGCGCCGGACCAACCTGCATAGCCTAACTGTATCATGAAATGATCATTATCACGGCCCGAAAGATTGATCGGTTCTTTTTTAGCTGGCGTTTCCTGTGCTAATAATGAAGTGATCATCAAACAACTCAGAACAATTAGTGCGGTTTTCTTCATAAAAAGATTAAGTATGGGCAAATGTATTGGCATCCCGGTTAAGAAATAATTTCAAAAACTATAAAAGCGCCAATGCCAATTAATAATTTTTTTCTAAACGAAGCCGTTTGACTGAAATAGGTTAAGAATAAAAGAATAAGTGGCGCATCCAGCAGGTTGCTGATCGTTCCGTGGTAAAAAATAAAGGAACGGTCGATATTAATATAACCGAGATTTAAAAGATTATAGGTAAAAACAAAAAGATAATAAAACAAAAGTGCTGGAAAGCTTCTGTAAAAAGAAAGCTTTAAGATTAAGAGCAATATGAAAGGCAGGAATAAGGCTATCGTTGAAATTAGTCCCACCACATTAAAGATGGTCATACGGTCGGTTTGTAGGATAAAGGTTTCATCATTTTTACGAAATCGGATTTTTTCACTGTAAATCTAACGAGCATTATTGGTATATAGTGCTTGATTCTAATGGTTTATGCTAAAATTCAGTAAAACCTAGCACTTATTCAGTAAATCTACTGAAATGGCCTTCGAGTGTTTTTGAGTCGATTTTATGCGATGTTACGATTACCTCTTTTTTGAATAGGCATAAACACTTACTTATCGTGTTTCATTGCCGTTGGTTCATCGGGATAAGGCTCACCCCGGTGGCAGGTCATACAGTTCACCACATTCAGGTACTCAGGTATTATATTTTTGTTATAGTAGAAATAATCTTTATTGATGCCGATCGTCATCCGCATCATATCTCTTGCATCTTCTTTCATATGGTTAGTGTCCAGCGCAAAATCAAGCGTATCAGGAGGAACGCCTGCAAATCTTTACATGACAGAAACCACAAGTAACACCCAACGCTTTGTTGTAAGAATTCATGATGGAGTCTAATTTATGCTCGCTGATATCCTGCGGAAGTATTTCTAAATTTTTATATCGCCCCTTCGGAAGTTGTACTGAAGCCACGCCGGCGAGTACCAGGCCGGTAAGGATCAATAAAGCAGTCAGTTGTTTTTTTGCTATCATGCCTCTAATACATTTTTGATGCTAAATCACGACGAAGTTAACAGGATAGTTAGTTGCCGCAAGGTTGAAAATTATTTTTTAGTTGCCCGGCTTCAGTGCTATGCGCAGCATCCTGTGGACTATCAGCTTCGTTGCGTCGCACTCTTCAACTTCCTGTTCGCTATTGAGCAAGTCCACAGACATTATAATAACCCTTGGAGAGTTTCAAAACTCTCCAAGGGTTATGCTCGTATTATTCAGCAACTATGTTCATATCTCTTACTTCTTGCCTCTTCCCATTCACCACTTGCGCCTCTCTCCATCCCACTCACACCGCATACTGTAAGCCTGCTGCCGCGGCTTTATCAAGAAACCAATATAGCTCTCCGTTCAATGGTTTTAATGATTTGCGCAGGATAAAGAGAAGGATCATATTTCCCTGAAATAATCTGCTGCAATGCCGGCGATTTATCCTTGCCTGTTACTAAAAAAGCAATACAGGCGGCATTGTTTACCACAGCAGCAGTTAATGTAATGCGATACATTTTTTGTTCTTCAAGATAAAAAGAAGTTACCCGTTTTTCTTTTTCAAAAATGATAGTATCATAACCGGGAAACAATGACAGTGTATGCGAATTATCGCCAAGTCCCAACAATACCAGGTCGAATGTATATAATTGCTTATCGAAATAGTTATGCAAAATCTTTTCATAGCTAACAGCAGCGGATTCAGGATCGATACCCGTTTGCATTATGTGAATATTTTCTTTCCTCACCGGTACAAGCGATAATAAATTTTCAAAAGCCATTTTCGCATTGTTACTGTCATCTGTAAAAGGTACATAGCGTTCATCTCCCCAAAAGAAATGCATCCGTTTCCAGTCAATTTTGTTTTTGTATTCCTCAGTGGCGAGAAGCTGGTAAAGCTTTTTCGGCGTACTTCCCCCGGAGAGGGCAATAGTAAAACGATGGTGATTAAATAATACTTCCTGTATATAGTTGACAAGCCAGTCAGCAACATATTTGCTTAATTCTTCAACATCATTGGTTATATGCAGTTTCATGATTTTATTGTCAGCGTCTGTTGCTCATTACTTTTCGAAGGTAAGGTTACCCAATTGTGTCCGTCTCTTGCTATTAATGCTTCTGCATCTTCAGGTCCCCACGATCCTGGGGCATAATTAGGAAAATCAACCGGAGGTCTTTGTTGCCATGCATCCAATATGGGCATAATCACCTTCCATGCGGCTTCTACCTGGTCGGCCCCGCATAAATAAAGTAGGGTTTCCTTCGATCACATCTTCCAGTAATGTTTCATATGCTTCTGGTTCCGGTCCGTCATGTTCATCTGTATAAGTGAATACCATATCCACCGGGTTCAACGCCATTTTCGGGCCGCGTCTTTTTGCCTGGAAGCGGATGCGAATATCCGATTGTGGTTGTATACTAAATATTAAACGGTTGGGCCGCCATGATGCGGTTGCTTCTTTTGGAAATGCATATTGCGGCGCATCTTTAAACTGGATAGTGATGAGTGTTGTTTTTTCATATAAATGTTTGCCGGTGCGAACGTAAAATGGTACATCTTTCCATCGCCAGTTATCTACATAAAATTTAGCGGCGACAAAAGTATCCGCAGTAGATTTTGGATCTACACTTTTTTCTTTTCTATAGGCCTTTACCTCTTTTCCTTTCATCCACCCGTCGGTATATTGACCACGCACCATATTAGCGTGCACATCTTCAGGGTTTAATTTCCGGATCGCATTCAACACATCCGCTTTTTTATTTCTTATTTCATCCGCTTCAAAGATGTCGGCGCTTCCATAGCGATCATACATAGCAATTGAAGAATATGATTTTGCACCATGTCCCTCAGTGCACCTGCTTGTTCATAATAACTTCCCCTGTCCTCCACTCCTACTGTTTCAGCAGCGGTTATTTGCACATGATCGATGTAATTACTGTTCCATATTGGTTCAAATAATACATTGGCGAAACGGAATGCAAGAATGTTTTGAACAGTCTCTTTACCGAGATAATGATCAATGCGGAATATCTGGTTTTCTTCAACATTCCTATTAGCAATTGGTTCAGATCATGCGCACTTTGCTGATCATGACCAAATGGCTTTTCAAAAACGATTCTTGTCCGGGAAGGGTCATTGCATATTTTTTTGTTCAGATAATTTTTTCGCAATAACAGGGGCGAGTTGAGGCGCTACCGCTAAATAAAATATAGCTGTCGGCGCCGTGTTCCATTCTTTTGCTTTCTCATCTATCCATCCAATGATCTCGCTATAGGTTTTATCTTCCGCTAAATCTTTTTCAAAATATAATATGTTCTCCGCGAATGGTTTCCATTTTTCATTGATCTCGGCTTTGCGCCGGGAAAATTGCTGCACGCCTTCCAGCAGTTTATTCCTGTATTCTTCATTAGAAGCGAAAGCGGTGCGGCCAATCCCGATGATTTCAAAATTTATCGGGCATATAATTATCTAAATATAAATTATACAGTGCTGGTATCAGTTTGCGGTTGGCAAGATCGCCGCTGCCACCAAAAATGAAAAGAATGGTTGGGTGTGTATTTGTTTTTGTTTCCATTGATTTTGAATTAAAAATGTCTGCTCTTCTATTAAAGTTTCTATCCTATCTCTGGCATCATACTTCATGTTCGCTACCCCTTACCACTCCGTATGAAAACTTCCCTCTTTATCAATGCGCTGGTAAGTATGTGCGCCAAAATAATCCCGTTGGGCCTGTATCAGGTTAACCGGAAGTTCTTCGCTGCTATATGCATCGAGATAAGAAAGTGCACTCATCAATCCCATAGCAGGAATTTTATTGCCTGCAGCCAGCTTTATTATTTTTCTAAGGTTCGCTGATTTTCTTTTCACCAGCGCCGCGATTTTTTTATTCAGTAAAATATTCAAAGGAATTGTTTTACCGGAATAAGCTTTCATAAATAATTCAAGCAAAGAAGAGCGGATAATGCAACCGCCCCGCCAGATCTTTACTACATATTTCAAGGGGATATCCATTTTCAAATCCGTAGATGCTGTGTGCAGCATGGCTAATCCCTGTGCATAGCAAATGATGGTGGCGCAGTAAAGTGCATCATGCAACTGGTCAACAATCTTTTCTTTCCCCCGCACTTATTTGTTTCGTTACGGGTTTGTATAATTCAGCGGCTTCTTTTCTTTCATCTTTTAATGCGGAAATAGACCGCATGATCACCGCCATATCAATCGTAGGCACCGGCATACCGATATCCATTGCATCCTGCGATGTCCATTTGCCGGTTCCTTTTGAACCCGCTTTATCTAATATCACATCAACTAATCTTCCTTTTGTTATTTCATCTTCTTTTGAAAAAATATCAGTTGTTATTTCAATTAAAAAAGACCGGAGATCACCTTTATTCCATTTTTTAAAAGTGGCATGCAATTCATCATTGTTTAATCCTGCATGTCTTTTTAAAATATCATATACTTCGCTGATGAGTTGCATAATGGCGTATTCAATACCATTGTGTACCATTTTTACATAATGGCCTGCGGCGCTTTTGCCCATATAGGCAACACATGGTTCATTGTTTACTTTGGCTGATACGGCCTCTAGTATTGGTTTCAACTGGTGCCATGCTTCTATATCCCCACCGGGCATGATACTCGGGCCCGATCTTGCGCCATGCTCACCGCCGCTTATTCCCATGCCGGTAAATGGATATTCTTATCTTTTAAATATTCTATTCTTTTTAATGTATCAGTGTAATGAGAATTGCCACCATCAATAACGATATCACCTTTTTCCAATAATGGTAATAAATCCCGGATCACACTGTCAACCGCTGTTCCGGCGGGTACCAGCATCAACATTTTACGTGGTGTTTTTAATTGTTGCACCATTATCAGCAAGGCTTGCGGCGCCCTTTACAGTCGTGCCTGGCGTAGCCGTGGATTCCAAAGCCGCTGTTTTTGTTGCATCCCTGTCGAAGCCGATAGCGGCAAAACCGTGATCAGCCATATTTAATAAAAGGTTGCGGCCCATGGTGCCGAGACCGATCATTCCAAAATCGTATAAACCAGCCATAACAATAAGTAATTAGCTTGTAAGTTATTGCAAATAATAACATCATATCACGACTGGTTAAATAGTTGCAAAAGGACTTTGCCTTTCGCAATAATCATCTAATTTTGTAGACTTTGTAATGTATTAAGAAAATGAGTGAAACAACCACATTGCCGCCATTGACCGCCAAGGATTTTTCCACCGACCAGGAAGTACGCTGGTGCCCGGGTTGCGGGGATTATTCCATACTTGCGCAGGTTCAAAAAGTGATGCCTACATTAGGCATTCCGAGAGAAAATATTGTGATCATTTCAGGGATCGGCTGTAGTAGTCGCTTTCCCTATTATATGAATACGTATGGTATGCATTCTATCCATGGCCGTGCAACAGCAGTTGCGAGTGGATTGAAAGCATCACGTCCTGAATTAAGTGTATGGATCGTTACCGGTGATGGTGATGGTTTAAGCATTGGTGGTAATCATACCATTCATTTGCTGCGCAGGAATTTTAATGTAAATGTTTTGTTGTTCAATAACCAGATATATGGTTTAACCAAAAGGGCAATATTCTCCTACATCAGAAGAAAAATAAAGTAACGAAATCAACACCGTTCGGAAGTATTGATCATCCTTTAATCCATTAGCATTGGCATTGGGCGCTGATGCGACATTTGTTGCAAGAACAATGGACCGTGACCCGAAACATTTGCAGGCGATGCTGATAAGGACCAACCTGCACCAGGGTGCTTCATTCTTAGAAATATACCAGAATTGCAACATCTTCAACGATGGTGCTTTTGAAGTTTTTACAGAAAAAGGAAGTAAGCCACAGGAAACATTATTCCTCGAACAGGGAAAACCATTGACATTCGGCACTGGTAATGATAAAGGAATAAAACTGGATGGCTTTACGCCAAGAGTGGTAAATATGAATGAAGGTGTTAGCGCAGATGATCTGTGGGTGCATGATGAACATGATATTTATAAAGCGCAAATCCTTGCCCGCATTTTTGATGATCCTAAAATTGAGGGACATCTCCCAAGACCGTTTGGTGTGTTTTATCAGACAGACAGGCCTTGTTATGAAGAAGTAATGGCATTGCAGATCGAAGATGCGAAAGCAAGAAAGGTTGCTGATTTGGATAAATTGCTGCGTGGAAATGAGGTTTGGGTAATTAATTAAAAGAAGATCAAACTAAAAGAATAAAAAGTGCTTCAGTAATGAGGCACTTTTCTTTTTATCAACTAACGTTTCTTTACCTTTCTTTTTTTAATTTCAGCGTTCAATTAAGGTTCTGATATTTTTGACACCGTTATCTTCATATCACGAGGAAGAGCTGTTGCGGCTATTGTTGCAGGATGACAGGCAGGCGTTTGAAGAATTATACCGCCGCTACTGGGAACCTTTGTTCAATACCGCTTATAAACGCCTGAGAAGTACCGAACAAAGTAAAGATGTTATCCAGGATGTGTTCACTGATCTATGGGTAAGAAGGCATACATCCGAGATCAACAACCTGTCCGCTTATTTGCATACCGCCGTACGTTACCAGGTATTTAAAATAATTGCGAAGGGAAAAGCAGCCGCTTCTTTTTTTGAACTTTTTGAATCCATCGCTTCTTTTTCTTTTAGTGCGGATAACAAAGTGGCGGAGGAAGAACTTGCTGCGGTGGCCCAAGCCTGGTTAGAAAGCCTGCCCGGAAAACGAAAAGAAATAGTTGTCCTTCATCTCGTTCAAAATCTTACTACTAAAGAGATTGCAGACCGCCTCCACATTTCTCAAAAAACAGTACAAAATCAACTCGGTTCCGCCCGGAAGAGTTTTTTGGGTAAGATCAATTCTTTCCTTGCCTGATTAACAGGCATCAGTGAACTCCTGCAACTGGTTTAAAAAGAAATTTTTTATTGATTTGGGAGATTTTCATTTTCCCGGTACATATTATAGTATAAACCTTAATACCCTTAAACGACTGCCATATGCCAGATTTAAAAATGAAAGAAGAAGAAATTATCCAGCTTACCAGGAAATACCTGGATGGCGGGGCCTCCCCGCAGGAAATGGAATTCCTTGAAAAATATTACCAATATTTTGATAGGGAACCGGGGATCGCTGATCATTTTTCCACTGATGAGAAAGCAAAGCTGGAAAAGGAAATGTTAGCTACCGTGTGGAAGAAGATAGACAGTCCTGCGATTGTCGTACCACTGTATAAGCGTACATGGTTTCGCATCGCTGCTCTTTTTGTACTGATAGCAGGTGCTGCATTTATTTTTTTAAATAGAAAAACAGAACAGCAACCCATAGCGAAACAGCAGCAAGTTGTTCCGGAAATTGTTCCCGGTGGAAATAAAGCGATACTAACGCTGGCTGACAATAGCCTGGTTGTTCTTGATAATGCAGCCAATGGCGATGTTGCCCAACAGGGAAATGTGAAATTGGTGAAGCTGGACGGACAACTCGCTTATAACGGAACAGGCGGCTCGCCGGATATTTTATATAATACCATTAGTACGCCGAGAGGAGGACAATATCAATTGGTCTTATCTGATGGAACAAAAGTTTGGTTGAATGCGTCATCTTCTCTTCGTTTCCCCGCTTCATTCCCGGCCAAAGAAAGAAAAGTGGAAATAACTGGTGAGGCTTATTTTGAAGTTGCTCATAATACATCAAAACCATTCAGGGTAAATGTGGCGGGTAAAGGAATGGTTGAAGTTTTGGGTACCCACTTTAATATTAATTCATACGATGACGAAAGCAGCAGTAAAATAACATTGCTCGAAGGGTTAGTAAAAGTTATAAAAAACAATACCGTTCATTTTTTAAAACCCGGGCAACAGGCACAGGTTACAGACAAAGTAATGATAGTAAACGGAGCTAATATTGAAGAAGTAGTTGCGTGGAAAAACGGGAAATTTTTATTTGATAAAACAGATGTACAAACGACGATGCGACAGCTTGCAAGATGGTATGATGTTGAAATTTCTTATGATGAGAATGTGAATGGTTTTTTCAACGGGACCATTTCAAGAAATGAAAATATTTCAAAAACATTAAAGATGCTGCAAATGACGGGAGAAGTACACTTTAATGTGGAAGGCAGGAAAATCGTGGTGAAACGCTGAGCAAACTATTAAAGAACAGGAATTGTATTCTGGAAATAATTAAAAGAAGTAACTAAAGCCGCCCCGACGGCAATCAGGGCGGTGGAAGTTAAGGTCAGTTTAATTCTACAATCTGCGGAGATTGATCATTGCTTAACCAAAACAAAACAAAGTTATGCTAAATGCTCTTTGTATTAAACCAGCGCTTACTGGTTTAATTACTAAAACAACTACACCTTATGAGGCCGTTACGGAACGGGGTAAGGTAAAAAAACTGCTTTTGATTATGAAGCTCACATTCCTACTCTTAGTAGCTGCGTGCTTTACGGCCAGCGCCAAAGGTTACTCACAGCGGGTCACCCTGGTTGTCCAGAATGTTCCGCTGGAAACTGTTTTCCAGGAAATAAAAAAGCAAACAGGGTACGGGTTCCTGTACGGCAGCAAAACTTTGCAGCTTGGGAAGCCTGTAACCATTAGTTTAAAGGATGCAACATTGGAGCAGGCCCTTGACAAATGTTTCGCAGAGCAACCCCTTGTATATAATATAGTTGAAAAAACAGTTATCATCGGCCCCAGGCCCAGTGCTGATGCGGAGACAATGGCAGAGCAAAAACCTCCGCCTCCTGTAAAAATAACGGGGTTAGTTATCGATTCAGCTGGTGTAGTTCTTTTTGGGGCGACGATCACCGTAAAAGGAACAAAAACAATTGCGATCACTGATAAGGATGGGGTCTTTAACATCATGGCTGATCCGGGAGATATTCTTGTGATTAGTTATATAGGACATGAAAGAAGAGAAATAAAAGTGCCGGAGAACGCAAAGGCTGTTCTTACTGTTTTGCTAAGAAGGACTAACAGCGCATTAAATGATATTACAGTTAATACAGGTTATCAAAGTCTCACACAACGTGAAATGGCCAGTTCAGTCGTGCAGGTGAAAATGAAAGATATAGAGCTGCCCTCAAAATTCTCAGTTGACCAGATGCTGGCCGGTGTAGTGCCCGGTTTGATGTCATTGCAAACATCCGGTGAGCCGGGCTCTACTCCCAAGATACGTATCCGGGGAACTTCCTCGATCGTTGGTGGAAGCGCTCCCTTATGGGTGTTGGATGGTATTATCCTGGAAGATCCTGTAAACGTGGATCTTTCTAATCTTACTTCACCAGATGCACAATATCTTGTTGGTAATGCTATCGCAGGTGTAAATGCAAGAGATATTGAATCTATCACAGTTTTAAAAGATGCATCCGCCAGCGCTATTTATGGTTCACGTGCCGCCAATGGTGTGATCGTAGTGACTACAAAAAGAGGACGTGTTGGAAAACCACAAGTAAATTATTCAGGAAGCCTGAGTATGAACCAACGGGTATCTTATGGTGACCTTAACCTGATGAATGCAGGTGAAAGGATACAGCTTTCGCAGGATATCCTCCGTGAGAATATTCTATACAGCAGGGTACCGAGGAGATTGGGATATGAAGGTTTGTATCTTGATTATTTAGATAATAATATCAGCTATGACCAGTTCAAAACCGGCGTACAGAAAATGGTAGACAATAATACTGACTGGTATGACCTGTTGTTCAGGAACTCTATCACCAACAATCAATTTGTAAATATCAGCGGGGGAAGTGACCGCACCACCTATTATGCCTCTCTTGGATATACGGATGTTCAGGGAGCTGCAAAAGGAAGTGAACAGAAACGCTACTCCGGCATGGTAAAAATTAATTCATGGCTGGATAAGAAAATTTTCGCTGGTCTCCAGATCAATGCTTCGAGTACAAAAGGAAAAGGATTTCACAGTTCGGTGAACCCGAATAAATATGCGTATGAAACAGCCCGCACTATACCTGCTTATAATGATGATGGTAGTTATTTCTTTTACCAGACGCAGCAAAAATCGCAGGAGTTCCCGGCAAACTCAGCGCCAAAAGAGGATATGCTTTATAATATTCTAAATGAAACAAAACGCACAGGGGCCAACAGCGACATTACCAATCTTACAGCACAGTTGAACCTTGAGTATCTTTTTCTCACAGGTTTCCGCTATAAATTTTTCGGTGGTTTCGATCAGTCCAATACCAATTCTTCCTCATGGGCGGAAGAGAATTCAAATTATGTATCAACAAAAAGATTGTGGAATGCAGGTGTGTTGGTACAGGGAACACCTGACTTCGACAATTCCGTAATACCATGGGGCGGCATATTGTCCAACAGCGATCAGCGCAAAACATCTTATACGCTGAGAAATAGTGTTGAATATAATAGTATGCTAAAAGGAGGTCATCTTATTAACGTAATGGCGTCACAGGAAATAAGAAGCCTGAAGTATGAAGGTTTATTAGCCACCTATTACGGATGGCAACCGGAAAGAGGTAATACTATTTCGCCAGCGCTTACAACAGGGTATTCTGGAATATTAGGTTCACTGCGCCCTATTATTACTGACAAAGTAAACAACAACGTATCCTGGTTGGGTACGGCCACTTATTCTTATAAAGACAAGCTTACTTTTAATGGAAACATAAGGGCGGACGGCTCTAACAATTTTGGTGAAAATCCAAAGTATCGTTTTATGCCTGTATGGTCTGTTGCCGGTAAGTACACATTGTCCAATGAATCATTTCTTGAAAAGTCTAAAATAATATCCTATCTCGCCGTAAGGGCTTCTTATGGTTTGCAGGGTAATATTGACAAAGCCACTTCTCCCGATCTTATCATCCGTGTTGGATCAAGGGATGGAACTACAGGATTAAATGAATCATATTTTCAGTACCTGGGAAATCCTGATCTGCGTTGGGAAGAAACAAGATCTTTCAATCTTGGTCTGGATTTTTCTTTATTGCCCAGGAGCGGGTCACAGTTCCTCGACATCATCTCCGGTACTGTTGACATGTATTCTAAAAAAGGAACAGCCATCATCGTTGCCCGCCAGGTTTCACAAGTATTAGGACTTGACCAGGTAAAAGTAAATGGCGGTAAAGTAAATAACAACGGAATTGAAGGAAGTCTTCGCATTGTTCCTTACCAGACAAAGGACATTACGGTATCAGTTAGATTGATTGCTTCTTATAATAAAAATGAACTGGTGGAAGCCAATCGTGAGATCGGTATCACTAATGCTAACAAAATCGCAGGCAATGCATTGGTTGAAGGAAAACCGATAGGCTCTTTTTATTCCTATCCTTTCGCAGGTTTGAATGACACCTATGGCTACCCGATGTTTTATAATAATAAAGGAGAAAAAAGATACGAGTTATATACTAATGAACAGAGCCTGGTTTACTCGGGTTCGAGTACTCCTACTGTATCAGGAGGTGCCGATCTTTCATTCCGGTATAAAAATCTCTACCTGTCAGTTGGTTTGCAATATGCAGCAGGTGGTGTAGCGAGGCTGCCGAATTTTTACAGGGCCAATTACTTTAATGTATTCGATGCCCTGGCGAATGTTTCAAAAGAATTGAACAACAGGTGGAGAATGGCCGGAGATGCATTAAATACGATCATCCCCGTGCTGTATGATAATGGAAAGTATGCTGCTGCTAAAGCAGCGTTAGGAGTGCCTGCACAATTAACTACATCCGACGGGCCACTTAAAATGTATGACCAAAGTGATATCCGTGTTGCTAAAACGGACAATATCAGGTTGCGCAATATTAACCTGAACTATGTAGTGCAGCCCAGGTCGTTGAAAAAACTTGGATTTGAATCACTCTCATTCAACTTACAGGCGGAAAACCTTTTCCTGATTGCTGATAAAAAATGGCAGGGAAGAGATCCTGAAAGCGGCGCTTCCAATACGCCTATACCTAAAGTATTCACGTTCGGAGTTAATGCAGGTTTTTAACCTTTAAATAAATTATTTATGAAACGTATTATAAACATAATATTATTTGCGGGGGTTATCTCAGTGTTACCTTCTTGCAAAAAATTTCTTCAGCAGGATTCCCAGGATTTGATCCGCCCGGTTTCAATAGATCATTATAAGGAGTTGTTGCAGGGCGAAGCTTATTTTAAAGACCTGTACAGGTACGGTTGGTTTGTGGATGTGATGACCGATGATATTACGGCGATGGATTTGCAGTATCCCACAACTGTCGTTAATACAAAAACAGAATACACCAAATATGCTTATCAATGGGCGCAGGACCTGGAAGCACTTACCGGCACTTTTACCGACAAACTGTTTCAAACATTGTATAAGAATATTCTTGCGGCCAATACCTGTATTGAAGCGCTGGATAAAATGGATGGAACGGAAGCGGCCCGCAAGGTGCTGAGAGGACAAGCTTTATTCACAAGAGCCTACGGCTATTTTTGCCTGGCTAATTTATATGCACAGGCTTATAATGTAGCGGGTAAAGATGATCCCGGGGTTCCTGTTACTTACGAAACATCTCCTTCACTGAAAAAATATAACCGGGGTACGATAAAAGAAGTATGGGACCTGATCAGCAGCGACATTGAAGGAGCTGTGGAAAACCTGGCGACAGATAATGTGCCCCGCTCAGCGTATGAAATAAACTATAAAGCGGCATTGTTGCTGGCATCCAGGGTGTTTTTATATAAAGAAGAATATGATAAAGCGATTACGTATGGTGAAAAATTCATGCTGATACAGCCGACATTATTTGATATTTCAACATTTACTGCATCACCAAATACGGCTGGTACAATTGCCAGCAAGGTCTTTCTTCTTATAAACTACAATCCCGAGATCGTTTTTACTTTCAGCAAATTTGGTTCTGCTTCCGGAGAAGGTGGATATTTATATTATACCCGTGAAGTAGTAGGGCTCGCCCCGGTAACCTACAGCGTTTCATCGAATGTTTTTTCACCGCTGATCAATAGTTACGGTACTAATGACAGAAGAAAGACATATTGGTTTGGTCAGCCTTCCGGCTCACCGGGTGTTATATTAAGCTCTCCCTCTTATACGCCGATGAAAGTAAATTACTACGAAGGTTGCAGAACGAGTGAATACATGAGAAGCGGTGAAGTTTACCTGAACCTTGCCGAAGCGTATGCAAAAAAAAGCAGCCCCGGATAATACTAAGGCGATAAGCCTGCTCAATCAACTTCGCAGCAAACGTATCGGATCTTACACAAACCTTACAGCCGCCAACTTTGCGGACCAGCCTGCATTGGTCACTTTCATACTGGAAGAACGCCGGAGGGAACTTTGTTTTGAAGAGTTCCATCGCTGGTGGGACCTCCGCCGCAATGGCCAACCCAAACTGGAACATGCATGGCTGGCTGATACATATAAGCTCAATGCAAAAGACCCGGCTTATGTATTGAATTTCCCAAGGTATGAGCTGGAATTCAATCCTGACCTGGTGCCTAACCCAAGACCTGTAAGAACCCCTTAACACATAAAATTTATTATAATGAAACTACAATCAATAATAATAACACTGCTGACAGGCATCATTTTCCTGTCTTGCAATAAAAAGGACGGCTTTGACGGAACGATTACTGTCTTTGACCCTCCTGTATTTTCCGATGCTACGCCCAACCAGGCGAAAGTGAAGCAGATGTTCAATACGTATGGCGTGATTTTTAAACCAACATTTGATCTGATAGAGTACACCTATAATTGGGAAACCAGTGTGCCACAAACAGAAGCGACTGTTGTAGGGGTTCGCTACACACCCGCCAAAGAAAATTATGTGATACCGGTGATCGATTCTGTTGATAGCTGGGTGTTCAAAGTGCTCGGGGCCGCATTTACTAAAAAATATATGCCGCTGAATATATTGATGACCGATACAATGGAAAATAAACAGCTCAGCGGTACTACCATCGTGCATCGCCTGTATGAAGGATATATTGCTACCAACTACATTCTTATTCCTTATGTTTCTGCAAGGTTTGATGCAGAAAAAACAAAAAGACTTTTAAGGGATAGCTGGCTTTCTTTGTTTATTGAAAAAATACTTCCCAAGCTTCCATCTATAGCTGACTTTGCGGCGCTGAGCGCAACAGGTTATGCCAAGGCAAGCTTTACCAATGCGGAAGATGTAATGACATTATATGCGTTATTGAAAAAAGGAAGGACCAAACAAACCACCGGCACGGCTACATCGGCATGGAATAAGTCATCTGTTGCACAGGACTTTGGTGATTTCGTAGCCTTCATTGTTTATACACCCGATGCGGAAAAGCAATTAGCCTATAATAAGAATGCGGCTATCCTCAGCAAAGTGAACATTGTGAAAGACTATTTTAAAACAAATTTCGGCATTACCCTTCCATACATTCCTACTAACCCATAGAGGATGTATGAATAGCTATTAATAAAATAAAAAAGTAAAGATGAAACGGAGATTTTTAACGGTTGCGTTTTACTTGCTGACTTGCACAGGCGTGTGGGCACAGGATAAAGGAATAACATTTATAGAAGATAAACCATGGAAGGACCTGCTATCCATGGCAGGTGAAAAAGATAAATTAATATTTCTTGATTGCTATACAACATGGTGCGGCCCCTGTAAGGCTATGTCGAAGGAAGTTTTCCCGCTTCCGCAGGTAGGCGCTTTTATGAATGCGCATTTCATCAGCACCAAGTTTGATATGGAAAAAGGAGAAGGGATCGAGCTGAATAATAAGTACAAAAAATTTATCCCTGGTTTTCCAACCTACTTACTGATCAATTCAAAAGGAGAAGTAGTACACCAGGTGGCGGGTTACAATGCAGCCGATAAATTTATCGCTAAAATAAATGACGGGTTGGAACAGCGTTCATGGATCCCTTATTCAAATAAATATGAAGCAGGCCAGAGAGATTGGGCGTTCATAAGAACTTATCTCGGCTTTCTGGAAGATGCTTACCAGTCAACAACGATAAAAGAAGTAACAGATGAAATGTTACCAAAGTTAACCATTGATGCTATCAGCAAAGATTCTTCCGCTTTCCGGGTTTTTAGAAAGTATTGGACAAATGCGGAATCGCCAGTGCTTATTACCTATCTCGCCAGCCCCGGAATTTACCGGAAAAATAAAGACCCGGAAAGAGATGTGAATGAATGGGGCGGCCGTCTTTTTAAAAGAGCGGTGGATGTATACACAAGAGCGAGCATTGATTCACCAGCTACCTACAATGCAGCTAAGGCAAAAAAATTGTTGGATGATCTTCGCAAGCTAAATGTTTCATCAAGAGAAAATATGATCGCACTGGTGCTGCTCAGCCAGGCGGTAGTGAAAAATGATGGCGACAATTTTATAAAAACAAGTAAAGCGGCATATGAGTTCGGCCTGTTGCGTTACGATCAGACTTTCCTCGGTGATGCAGCCAAACGATTGGCGGAAAAAACGAATGATAAGGCTAGGCTGAAACAATATCTCGACCTCTTGCACCCGGACATGGTGAGTATGCTCACCCGTCCGGATGATATCCGCAACTATGCGTATATCGTAGATAAAATGGGTGAGAAAACAAAAGCGAAAGAATATTATGCGATCGCTGATAAAAAGCAAGCTGATCTCAGGGAAAAATTAAAAGACTTTTTAGAAACAAAATAAATAATTGAATTCGCCATGAAATTTTATACCATCATTCTTGTCGCATTCCTCTCAATGGCGGCAGGCGGCAAAAAAGAAATGAAGATAAACGGAACGTATCTCCGGACTCCAAAGGCAGGAGAAAAGATCTATCTCGCCATTACCCTTGATGCGAAAAAAAGAACAAAACAATTACTTGATTCGGTAAATGTAAAAGACAACCATTTTTCTTTTAATCTTAAAAAAAAACAACCCGGCAAATACGAAATCGTGAATACAGCCGGTCAGTCTTTCTCTGTTTACCTGGATTATTGCCAGACAAATATTGTCATCGATTCTATGTTCATGCGGGCAAAGATTACTGGTAATATTACCGATTCGCTGATTAAGAAATTTGACGGCATTCAAACAGGTATTGCTTTAACACAGTTGGGCGTGGGCCTTATGAGTAAAAAATATAAAGATGAAGGAAAAGAAATGCCTGATTCTTTAGTAAAGCAATTCGTGACATCATTGGACAGGCTGACGGCATCACGTAAAGAATACAGCAAGTCTATTGGCTCACGCAATGATTTTGCAGCGGCGTATGTGCTGGCAACCGGTGCCTCCAGTGAATTTACTATACCGGAGTTGAATGCTATTTATAAAAAAATGGATGGGTATGTAAAAACGTCACAATACGGCGTCAACTTTAAAACGCTGTTGGATAAAATGAATAACCTGGAAGTAGGAGTGAAAGCGCCTGCATTTGCACAACCAAATACGGAAGGCGCTAACGTAGACTTTGCAAGTTTTGTAAAAGGGAAAAAGTTAGTGATGATTGATTTCTGGGCGTCCTGGTGTGGCCCCTGCAGAAAAGAAAACCCCAATGTTGTAGCATTATATAATGAGTATAAAGCAAAGGGTTTTGAAATCATAGGCGTCTCATTAGACGATAAAAAAGATGCATGGTTGAAAGCAATAGCGGATGACAAGCTTACCTGGACACATGTTTCTGATTTGGGTGGTTGGGCGAACAGCGTTGCCAAATTATATAATGTATCTGCTGTACCGCAAACTTTTTTAGTGGATGGAAATGGGGTGATCATTGCAAGAAATCTTCGTGGAAAAGACCTGGATGATAAAGTGAAAGAGATATGCAATTGATAGATGGTTCTAAATAATAATTAAAATGAAAAGAAACGTTTTATTTTTTCTTGTATTGTCTTTATCATTAACTGGCTTTGCACAAAATAGTCCCGAGCCAGTTAAATGGTCTTTTACCGCAAAGAAGATCGCGGATAAAAAATACGAGGTACACCTCACCGCAACTATTGAAAGGGAGTGGCATATTTATTCGCAAACTACACCGGATGGCGGCCCGGTTGCCACCACTATTACTTTTGCTGCAAATCCATTAGCTTCAATGGATGGGGCTGTTGCAGAAGTCGGCAAATTGGAAAAACATTTTGAAGACTTGTTTGGTGTAGAAGTAAAACAGTTTTCAGATAAAGTGGATTTTGTACAGGTGGTGGTGTTTAAGGCGAATGTCAAAACAAATATATCCGGCACTGTAAAGTTTATGGTATGTAATGATAAAATGTGCCTTCCTCCAAAATCACTTCCATTCAGTATTGCGCTGAAATAGTTTTTTAAAAGGAATTTTTATCAGGATGTATAAAATATATTCTTTTTATACTTCTAATGTTTGTGCAATTTTTTTTCGCAGGATAGTATGAGGGTTAAGAAAATCGTCCTTTATTTTATAAACGGTTTTGCAAAAAATTTCAAACCCTTTACTTTCACTAATCTCTTCTAATCACATGAGAGAAAAATGAATTACTCACAAAAAATAAAATCAGTAATGTTTAAAAATGTATCGAAGATCGTTGTTGTGTTAATAACGATTGGATGGAGTTTTGCTGCGACAGCACAAGACAGCACGGCCAGGCCCAACTTGCCGGGGATAACAAGGCCGGGCACCCCCGCTGTGCCTAAACCTTATAAAGATGTGATCACTTCGAAAGCAGTGACAAGAGTAGGTTTTTTTAAAGTACACAAAGTAGAAGAGAAATATTTTTTTGAAATACCGGACAATCTTTTAGGCAGGGATATCCTTGTCGTAAACAGGATTTCTAAAACGCAGGCGGGCACTGGTTATGGTGGCGACCAAATTGGACAAAATGTAATCCGTTTTGAAAAAGGCCCTAACAATAAAATATTCCTGCGTTCTATTTCTTACGCGGTTTATTCCAAAGATTCTACATCGCCGATGTTTTCTTCTGTAAGCAATTCGAATGTGCAGCCGATCGCCGCGGCATTTGATATAAAAGCATTTGCTATTGAAAAACCAGGTTGTGTAATTGAAATGACCGATTACATCAATGGTGATAATGAAATACTTTATTTCAGCAGTTCGGCGAAATCGCAGGCAAGAGTAGGAGCATTACAAGCTGATAAATCATATACGGTTGGTGTAAATGCCTATCCTCTTAATATTGAAATCACGGCTGTAAAAACATACGGTAGATCGCAGGCAGGTGGCGCTAATGCGTTGGCGGCTCTATTAAGTGGTGGAAGCGGTTCAAGTAACCTTACTGTTGAATTAAACAGTTCATTGGTTTTGTTACCCGAAGTTCCATTGCAGTCAAGATATTTTGATCCTCGGGTAGGATACTTTGCGGTTGGTTATACTGATTTCGATGCAAACCCACAGGGAGTTAAGTCCATTAGCCTTATTAAACGCTGGAGACTGGAACCTAAAGATGAAGATCTTGAAAAATATAAAAGAGGTGAATTGGTAGAGCCGAAGAAACCTGTTGTTTTTTATATCGATCCCGCTACACCCAAAAAATGGATACCGTATCTTATACAAGGTGTGAACGATTGGCAGATCGCTTTTGAAAAGGCTGGATTTAAAAATGCGATTTTTGGAAAAATGGCGCCAACAAAACAAGAAGATAGTACATGGAGCCTGGAAGATGCACGCAATTCAGCGATCGTTTATAAACCTTCTGATATTTCAAATGCCAGTGGCCCGAGTATCGCTGACCCACGAAGTGGTGAAATAATTGAAAGCCATATCAACTGGTATCACAACGTAATGGAACTGATCCGTAACTGGTACATGATACAGGCGGGGCTGAGTGATGCACGTGCAAGAACAATGGAGTTTCCTGATGAACTGATGGGACAACTGATCCGTTTCGTTTCTTCACACGAAGTAGGACATACACTTGGCCTTCGTCATAATTTTGGTTCAAGTTCTTCAGTACCGGTAGAGAACCTTCGCAATAAAGCATGGGTGGAAGCAAATGGACATACTCCATCTATCATGGATTATGCACGGTTTAATTATGTAGCACAACCGGAAGATAATATATCGCCTGTGGGTTTATTCCCACGCATTGGTGATTATGATAAATGGGCGATTGAATGGGGTTATCGTTATTTACCTGAATATAAAAATGCTGAAGCGGAGAAAGGTTATTTGAATAAATGGACGATTGGTAAATTAAAAGATCATCGGTTATGGTTTGGAGATGGAGAAGGGAACAGGGATGAGCCACGTAACCAAACAGAGGATCTCGGTGACGATGCGGTAAAAGCAAGTCAATATGGGATTAAAAATTTACAGCGTATCGTGCCGCAATTAACACAATGGACAAAAGAAGCCAACAGTGATTATGAAAGCCTGGGTGAAATTTATAGCCAGGTGACGCAACAATTTGGCCGGTATCTGGGACATGTGTCTAAGAATATTGGTTCTACTTATAAAACGCCAAAGGTGGTAGAAGATCCCGGGGCAGTATATGAATTTATACCGAAAGCAAAGCAGGCGGCATCGGTTGCCTTTTTAAACCAGCAACTTTTTGCTACACCAACCTGGCTGATCAATAACGAAGTTTATTCAAAGACAGGAGGCAATCCGCTTACGATCATCGGCAACCTGCAGGATAACACATTGGGAACTTTGTTAAGCGCCACACTTTTTAATAAACTGATCATGCAGGAAGCAACGGCCGGTAATGATGCCTATAAGATGACCGACCTGCTCAATGACCTTAAGAAAGGAATATGGAGTGAATTAAGCAGCAAAAAAACTATTGATGTGTACAGAAGGAATTTGCAAAAATCTTACATCAATAACCTGGACAACCTCATAAACCCTCCGCCAGCGGCTGCCCCGGCAGCAGGTGGCCTGGCAGCATTGTTAGGTGGATCTAGTTCTTCGAATATAAAAAGATCAGATATTATCAGTGTGATAAAAGTGCACCTGCAATCTTTAAAGAATGAAGTGAATGCGGCAAAAGGATCTATTGCCGACCCGATGAGTAAATATCATTTGCAGGATATTGCGCAGAGAATTGACAATGCATTGGATCCTAAAAAATAAATAATAAAATTTCTCATAAAAAAAAAGACACCTCATAAAAGGTGTCTTTTTTTATTACTGTGAATAATATTAATTAACGGAATTCAATTCTTTCTCCGCATTTCGTTTTATTTTTTTCTGCTTCCAGTTATACCACGGCTTTGGCATTGTTTTTTTCATTACTGTATCAATGCTGCGCATGCCGAATAAATTCCATACACCATTTAATTTACCACCTAATGATGGTTGCAGTGCCCGTAAGCTCATGGCAAAGCCGCTGTCTAAATATTCCATGTGGTGCCAATAACCCGCAGGCATAAATAATGTATCACCAGGATTTAAAATGAAATCATAACCTTCGGCCAATTTTAACGCAGGAAATTTTTTATAGTCCGGTGTGCCATTCTCTTCATGATAATGAGAAAAATCAGCAAGGCTCAATACTTCAAATGGTTTGCGGTAAAGCTTATGCTGCTCTTTATGAGGAAATAAGAGCACTCTTTTTCTCCCGCCGAATTGCGTATGTAAAATATTGGAGAGGTCAATATCGAAATGCATATGGGTGATACTGGTAGCGCCGCCGGTAAAAAGCATCGGGTATTTTTTTACAAAGCCTTTCATCAAGTGTTCGGGCCATGTAAAATCATTGATGAGTTGCGGTGCATGATCAAAAATGTTGAAAAGGAATATTCTCCAGCCCGCCGGGCCCTGGCTGATCATATCAATATATTCGCCAAAAGTTTTGTAGTCATCGGCTGTGTTGATGGGCGTATACGCATCGCTTTTTACATTGTTGTACAGCGGTACTTTTTTATCTCCTACCAATTGTTTGAAATACTCCCAATTCCATTTTGTATAGGCGGGCCAGCTTTTTGCAAGGTCCCGGATAATGACCGGGATGCCCGGTTCGTAAAACTCTTTTCTAAACACTCCTGGATCAATCGTATCAACAATAGTAACCGGCTTAAGGTGCATACTAATGAAGTTTGCACAAAGATAGTAACGGTAAAAAATAAATTGTAGCGGAAATAGGATTAAGATGAAATAGTTTTGTAAAATATTTTTCAATTTTTACGTTAAATAGGTATAGCCGTTCATCTATGTTACTTCACATTCATCCAGATAACCCTCAACTTAGGCTAATAAGGTCTGTAGTAGACTGTTTACAGCGTGGCGGCATCATCATATATCCAACAGATACCATATATGGACTGGGTTGTGATATACTGCAACAAAAGGCCGTTGAAAAAATATGCCGTATTAAAAATGTAGATCCGAAGAAAGCACAACTTTCCTTTATATGTTCCGATCTCAGCCATTTAAGCGAATATGCCAAACAGGTTCCCAATGCTACTTACCGTTTATTAAAAGAATATTTACCGGGGCCTTATACTTTTATATTACCCGCAAGTAAGATGGTGCCTAAAATTTTACAAAGTAAAAAAGATACGATCGGTCTTCGTATTCCCAATAATAAAATAGCCGCGGCTATCGTGGAAGAATTGGGAAGGCCAATTCTCAGTGCATCATTGCCGGGTGAAATGGTAGAAGATTATACTGATCCTGAGATTATGTATGAAAACTTCAGGAAGGAAGTGGATATCGTAGTGGATGGCGGTATCGGTGGCATCGTTCCTTCTACTATTATTGATTGTACGGGTGATGGGCCATTGATGATAAGAGAAGGATTGGGGAAATGGAATGACTAGGCTAAGAGGTTAAAAGAGAAAAAGAGAGAAAGGCACTTCGCAAATGCTGGGTAGTCCCGATAGCTATCGGGATACCGGACGTACCGCCGATATTCATCGGGGTGTTGCCATAATGCTGAGTAGAATTCATGCAGCACAAGTGTGCGACGCAACGGAAGATCATAGTAGCAATTTCGCTGGGATCAAAAAAAATTATCAATAAAAAAAGCATCGTCTTTTGAACGATGCTTCATCCTCATCACAAACTCATCCCGTATATATTAGTGGAGATTATATAACTCTTCTGCGGCCATTATGTCTCATGCGGAATGTTTCGCGGTTGTTGTGCATTCTCATTTTGTGCAACCGTCTTTTTTCCATCGGGCCTACCCTGCCGTCACGCATAGCCCTTCGTTTTTCATGGCGATAGTGAAATTGGCCTTTCTTCAATTTGAATTTTTCGCCGCGGGTTAATTGATGTGTTTCAAATCCGCGTTGGATGCGTTGACGTTGGATACCGTCTCTTTGTTGGGCGGAAGCTGTGACTGCAAAAAGGGCGAAAACGATTCCCAGGAACATTATCTTTTTCATGGCTGTAAATTTTTCTGTTATTAAATTGTTTGGGATATAGGACGTGAAAGGATTCGCAGGGTTTAAACCGCTAACATTAATTAACAACGGGAAACTACGATAGAATCACGGTTGAAGGATATTTTCGACGGTTGTGAAGAGTTCGGGCTGCTCTTCGCCCATGCGAAAACTTTTACGATGGTATTTACAAATGCCATGTTCTTTGATGGCATTGCGGTGCGCCTCGGTGCCATAACCTTTATTCTGCTTCCAGTTGTAATGAGGAAATTCTTTGTGCAGCTTTTTCATATATGCATCACGGTGTGTTTTGGCTAAAATACTTGCCGCGGCGATGCTGGCATACAGGCCATCGCCTTCAATGATGCATTCATGCTTCAGGGTTTTATAAGGATGAAAACGATTGCCGTCAATCAGTAAAAAAGCCGGACGTTTTTTTAATTTATCCAAGGCAAGATGCATGGCTTTGAAAGAAGCACGAAGGATATTAATGCTGTCTATTTCATCATTATCGACCATCGCCACGGCATAAGCAATCGCATGCGCTTTAATGTAAGGCTTTAATTCATCCCGCTGTTTGGCGGAAAGTTGCTTGCTATCATTTAATACAGAATGCTGAAAATCTCTTGGCAAAATAACAGCCGCGGCGAATACAGGCCCGGCGAAGCAGCCGCGACCGGCTTCATCACAGCCGGCTTCCATCAATTCTTCTGGTAATACGAACGAAGCATGCTGCAATATCTTCAGAAAAAGGTTTTTTCAAAAATTATTTTGCCCACAGGCAGCCTAACTTTGCCTCCCGGAATGAAAAATGATTTACCGCAGATCCAATCTTCAAAGCCTATCGCCGCCTGGTTGCTGGTAGGCGTTTTCATGATCGTCATACAGATTTTACTCGGAGGTATTACCCGGCTAACGGGTTCCGGCCTTTCTATTACGGAATGGAAGCCGATCATGGGTGCATTGCCGCCGATGAATGAACAAGATTGGAACAGTGCATTTGAAAAATATAAACAAATCGCCCAATATAAATACCTCAATGCGCATTTCGCCCTGTCCGATTTCAAATTTATCTTTTTCTGGGAATGGTTTCATCGTTTGTGGGCAAGATTGATAGGGGTGGTATTTATTATTCCTTTTAGCGTTTTTATTGTTCAAAAAAGATTCCGGAAAGAAATGATCCGGCCTTTACTCATTCTTTTTCTCTTAGGGATATTACAGGGGATGGTGGGCTGGATTATGGTGCAAAGCGGGCTGGAAGATTCCGAATTAATTTTTGTAAGTCATTATAAGCTGGCTATCCATTTTGTTTTTGCATTGGGGCTGTTGTGCTATACACTATGGTTTGCCTTGCAAATATTGGTGCCGGATCAGCAATTGGTTATTAATAAACCCTTGCGAAGATTTACCGGATGGCTGATAGCCTTATTAACTCTTCAGTTAATATACGGGGCATTCATGGCGGGATTGAAAGCCGCTCCTGCTGCACCCACATGGCCCACTATCAATGGTTCGTGGTGGCCGTCTTTTTACTCTTTCGGAAGTAAAGAATTTAAAGGCATTAGTTTCTTATTCGATAATCCCGTTGTTATCCATTTTATTCATCGCAACCTTGCGTATTTAATTACTTTTCTTATTATAATATGGTGTTGGAAAGCGTACCATAGCCAGGCAACAACACTTTTTACTAAAACAAGGTGGTGGCCCCTGCTCATTGTAGTAACGCAGGTAATGTTGGGAATATTTACTGTTTTACATGCTGCTGATGCAGATAATTTTATTTGGCTGGGGATTGCTCACCAGTTTTTCGCTATGCTATTATTATTATCACTTACCTGGATGTTTTATATCATTCGCAGCAATAGAAACGTTAATGAATAGGTAAGTTATTTGCTTTGCATACATTTAATAGTAATTTTAACCATTACCAGTTATTTTATTCATGAAGGCATGGCTTAAAGGTTTTTATTTTTCTTTCCCTATACAATTGTTGTTCCTGCATTTCAGGAAATACCAGGTGATGTTGCTTTTCTGGTTTCTCCTGTTCAGTACGGTCAATGGTTCTTTCATGCATACATTCGGTGCCGACTCACTTTACTTAGCGCCGGAATATTTGGGCAATGTCAATTTTCTCAGCGCTGTGCTTGTAGGCATTTCCATCGGCATGTTCATCATGAGCTGGAATATCAGCTCTTTTATTCTTTTTAGTAAGAATTTCCAGTTTCTTGCTGCTACTACAAATCCTTTTTTAAAATATTGCACCAATAATTCTGTTATTCCGCTACTTTTTATTTTGTTTTATTTTTTCAGGGCATACGAGTTTACCCATTATAAAGAATTGATGGCGGATGCAGATATTATTTTCCTGGCGATTGGTTTTTTGACAGGGCTTGTTTTTATACTCGCTGTTTCGCTTTTCTATTTTTTCCGTGCCGACCGTTCTATCATGCGGCGCATGATGCCGGTGATCAGTAACCCCAGCGAATACATCACCCATTTACAGCCTGTACCGGAAACCTTTCATCATGAAAGTTTAATAAAAACGAAATCATATTTTGATACGCCATTTCATATCCGTGCCGCCAGGGATGTAAGGCACTATACACCGCAGTTTATTGATTCACTTTTTAAGCGGCATCACTTCGCGGCGATCATTTGTGTATTCGCCGCATTTATATTTTTGATCATTGTAGGGTTTTTCCTGGAAATACCTTTTTTCCAAATACCGGCCGCTGCAAGTATTACAGTATTATTTGCGATTTTGATTGGTGTGGCCGGCGCTTTTTCTTATTTCCTGCAGAGCTGGAGTGTTGTCTATCTTATTTTATTAATTATACTTCTGAATATTTTTTATCAACTCGATTGGATAGACCCCCGCAATAAAGCGTATGGCCTTAATTATGAAAACAAGATCGAAAGGCCATTCTATACCAGGGAAGGATTATTGTCATTATGTACTGCTGAAAAGAAAAAGGCCGACAGCCTCAACATGGTCGGTATATTAAATACATGGAAAAGCAAACAAGGAGTTGACAAGCCTTTGTTCGTTGTGTTGAATACAAGTGGTGGTGGCCATCGCAGTGCTACGTTTACGATAAGCATGCTGCAACATTTGGATAGCGCCACCAACGGTTCCATTATGAAAAACATTTTTCTTATTAATGGCGCTTCGGGCGGCATGATCGGCGCCACTTATTTCAGGGAATTGTATTTGGAGCGGCAGCAGGGAAAAAAAATACACCTGCAGGATGAGAAATATGTTGACAATATCGCCAGCGATTTATTAAATCCATTGTTCTCTTCTTTTGTAGCGAGGGACCTGATCGCACCGGCCCAACGCTTTAAGGTGAATAATTATACCTATGTAAAAGACAGGGGATATGCATTTGAAGAAAAACTAAATACGAATACCGAAGGTGTATTGGATAAACAATTGAAAGATTATGCGGCTGATGAAAAAGCGGCGAATATTCCATTGATCTTTTTTAATTCCGTGGTGACAAGGGACAGCCGTAAAATGCTCGTCAGCACACAACCCTTAAGTTTTATGATGCAGGGCTGGCAGGATACCACGAGAATGCCGGAGATGGATCCCGATGTTATTGACTTCACTTCTTTTTTTGCGAAGCAAGATCCAACAAGTTTGCGGGTATTAACCGCATTGCGGATGAATGCAACATTCCCGATCGTGTTACCGAATGTATGGTTGCCCTCTAATCCCGTCATCGATGTGATGGATGCCGGTTTGCGTGATAATTATGGACAGGAAACAACATTGCGTTTTTTAGAAACATTCGATGACTGGATCAGCCAGAATACAAGCGGCGTGCTGATCATTCAAATAAGAGACCGCAGTCCCGGCGGTTGGGACTCTCCTTATTTATCGGATGATATCACCGATCATGTTACCAAACCATTCCTGTTGCTGCAGCATAATTGGTTTAAGATGATGGAGTATTTTCAGAATGATATGCTGAGTTATTACAGTAAGCGCCGCGGCACAGCCGTTCACAAAGTATTATTTCAATACGCCGCGGATAAAGCGGAAAATAAAGCGGCCCTGAATTTTCATTTGAGCCGCAGGGAAAAATTAAATATCCTTTCTTCGGTAACATCTGCTACCAATGCTAAAAGTTTTGAGCAATTGTTGGAGTTGTTAAGGAAAAACAAGTAAGCTTATTAGCCCAACTGCACCTGCCTGCCGGCAGGCAGGTTACTACTATCATCTTCTGTTGCGTCGCACTCTTCATCGTTCGGTAATTCTACTCAGCAAGTCAGAAATAGTCTGTTTCAATTATACTATTCTAAAAGCAAGGGCTGTGTGCGGTTCCTCTCCTTTAGGAGAGGCTAGGTGAGGCTCGTGTTGCCTTCGTGGCAATAAAAACTAATCAGGCTGTATCAACCTGAAACATTTTTTCTTTATTTCAATAATTAATTGTTCAGGTGTTTCCGCAGGATCACCATCAATATGCATAGGCGCATTGCTTTTATTTTCAATCACGAGTTTTTTTGTTTGAAAATAAATGATGGGATTATTCAACGAGTTTTCGATTTTATCCAGCTTGCCCGCCAGTATTTGTTTGATAAGATTAAATAATAATAGCGGCTTGGCTGTTTTTTTAGCGATAACAATATCTAACAACCCATCTGCCAAAAGCGCTTTAGGGGCGATGGTAAAATTATTTCCAAATTGGTTGCTGTTCGCAATGCTGATAAAAAACGCTTCTGTTGAAAAATTTAATCCATTTGCTTCGATGGTGAAATGATAAGGTTCGGCGGAGAAAAAATTTCTGCTGACCAACGAAGCGTAAGTAGCCAATCCCCTTTTGGGTTGCCTGGCAAATTCATGCGCTACTTTTGCATCAAATCCTAAACCACAGAGCATGCAGGCAAATTGTCCGTTTATATAAAAGCCATCTATCGCAGATGCTTTACCAGTAAAGATGACTTTTAACGCCTTTGCCGGTTCTTTCGGAATTTTCGCAGAAAAAGCCAGGCCATTCCCCGAACCAAATGGAAGAATACCAAAGTTCACATCACTGTTCATGAGTGTGGCGGCTACCTGGCTTACGGTACCATCACCACCAGCGATAACGACATCTGTTATCTTTTGTTCTTTAATGATGGGATCAAGAAAAGAATAATCACCGCTGGCAACGGAAGGAAATATTTGAAAAGGTATTTTTTGTTCAGTTGTTTTTTCTTCGATAAGCTGGCGCAGGCCTTTCTTGGTCTTTGAACCTGAAATAGGGTTGATGATATAAATGATGTTCCGTTGCATTTACTGTTTAATCAAAAGGTGCACAAAAGTAATCCCATCAGGCTAACACGAAACATTATATCTTAATTGATGCAAAGAAAAATTTTACCATCTCAATAAAGCGCTGCCCCATGTAAAACCACTTCCAAATGCAGCGAGACAAACTAAATCGCCTTCTTTTATTTTTCCATTCTCCCATGCTTCGCATAAAGCAATAGGGACAGAGGCCGCCGTTGTGTTGCCATATTTTTCAATATTGTTATACACCTGTTCATCTCTTAATTTTAATTTTTGCTGTACAAATTGCGCAATGCGCAAGTTTGCCTGGTGAGGAACTAACAGCGAAATATCCGATGGTTGATGTCCATTGGCGGCAAGCGCTTCCATAATTACTTCAGGGAATTTTATAACAGCTTTTTTAAAAACAGCGGGGCCATCCATGTTGGGAAACACCTGCGCTTTATCAATCATTGCATGGCTGAAAAACATTTCACCAATTTCTGCATTTTCAAAATCAGCAATGGGTCGATCCAACCAATGATTGGCATGTGTGCCGGGGTTAAACATTGCTAACAGTTCAGCGCTTTCGCCATCACTATGTAAATGCGTTGAAAGTATTCCCTGGTTATTTTTTTCTGTTGGTTGCAGTACAACGGCCCCTGCGCCATCGCCAAATATCACTGATACATTTCTTCCTCTTGTACTAAAGTCTAAACCAAAAGAATGTTTTTCCGAACCGACGACAAGTATATTTTTATACATACCTGTTTTGATAAATTGATCGGCCACACTCAAGGCATAAATAAAACCGCTGCATTGATTACGTATATCTAATGCGCCAATTTCTTTCATCTTCATGGCCCGTTGCAGCAATACACCACAACCCGGAAAATAATAATCGGGACTTAATGTAGCGAAGATGATAAAGTCAATATCCTGTGCGGTAATGCCGGCCCTTTCAATCGCAATTTTTGCAGCTTCCACTCCCATTGTAGTAGTGGTTTCGGTAGTGCGTTCGGCATACCTTCTTTCTTTAATACCGGTGCGTTCCTGTATCCACTCGTCGCTGGTATCCATGTATTTTAAAAGGTCGTTATTCTTCACCACCTGCGGGGGAACATACATACCAATACCGGCGATTTTCGTTCGTGACATAACAAGCAATTTTACCGAGAAAGATAGGAAATGTGCGGGAAAGAGATATCGCCATAATAATCACTAATTTAACAGCGTAGAAAAAGAGAGAAAAATGGGAAAAAAACGCTACACGCCTTCTTAATTCTCTGTTCTTAAACACTATAGCACGATATTTTCTTAGATAGGGGAAAGCATTTACATCCCCACAGAGCAATTGAAGCACGGCATGGACAAGTCACCCAAAAAAAGGAGCATAGGACGACGGATATTCCGTATTGTGGTAAAGACATTTTTGTTCATCATTGCATTTTTACTACTGGTTATTATCCTGATTCAAACGCCCCCGGTTCAAAATTTTCTCCGCAAAAAAGCAGTGACCTGGCTGGAAAAGAAATTGCATACCAATGTAGAGATCGGTAGAATTTATGTAGGCCTTCCCAAGAAAATAATCATTGAAAATGTTTACATAGAAGACCAGCAAAAAGACACATTGCTTTCCAGCGGTAGTATGAAAATTAATTTGAATTTACTGCGGTTGATTTTTAATGGTGAGACTGATTTTAAAGATATAGAGCTGAATGATATCACTGCAAAAGTAAAACGCCAGCTTCCTGATACTACTTATAATTTTCAATTTATCATTGATGCCTTTGCATCAAAGGATGACGATGAACCAAAGGATACAGCTACATCATCCTCTTCTTCTGTTAATATTCGTGCAGTTGAATTAAACAGGGTACGATTAGTCTACAAAGATGTTATTACGGGCAATGACATGGAAACATGGCTGAACCATTTCGATATAAAGATTGATAAGTTTGACCTTGAGCATATGATTTTTAATGTTCCTGAAACGAATATCGATGGACTGGTAGCAAGGGCTTATCAAACCAAGCCATTGATGAAAGATGAGCCGGCGGCGAAAGATGTGGTGGAAGCAAAACAGCCGGCTACTCTACAATTGAATATTGGTAAAGTGAATTTAAAAAATATCAAAGCGGATTATCGCAATGATGTTTCCGCTACTTATGCGAACCTTGATTTAGGGGCGGCCAATATTCAATCCAAAAAAATCGATCTCGATAACCGGATCATTGATTTAAAGAATTTTTCGCTGAGTAATACAACCGCCGCGATTCGCCTGGGTAAAACACAACAGGCAAAAGTGGTAGAGCAACAAACGGAGCAGGAAGTAAAAAGCCAGGCGGAAGCGGGGTGGCAAATTTCATTAACTTCTCTTGACCTCGATAACAACAATATTCAATTTGATAATGATAACAGTCCGCGGATAAAAAATGCGATAGACTATGCGCATATCAAAGCGGATTCATTTACACTAAAAGCGGATGATATCGTTATCAAACAAGATTCTTATGCCGGTAAAATCACGAAAGGTGAATTCAAAGAACAAAGTGGTTTTGTGTTGGATGAATTGCAAACAGAATTTTTATATAGCGCCAACGAAGCTTATTTAAAAAATTTATCTATAAAAACACCAGGTACCGAACTGAAGAGAAGCGCCGCTATTCATTACGCATCTATCGAGTCGTTGAAAAATGATATCGGTAATATGGAGATTGACCTGGATTTGCAGGAAAGTAAATTATTAGTAAAAGATATATTGACGTTCGTTCCCGCACTTCGCCAGCAACCGGCATTCGCTGATCCCAATACCACCTGGTATATTAATAGCAAAATAACAGGACGTGTAGTGGATTTAAAAGTTGATGAATTACAAATACAGGGATTGCAGGATACGAAAATTGATATCAGCGGCAGGCTTGCCGGATTACCTGATATGAACAGGATAAATGCGGACATCAACATAAGAAATATCAGCAGCTCCCGCAGGGATATAAATTTATTTGTTCCTAAAAATACATTGCCGCAAAATATTACACTGCCCAATGCATTAACAATAAGGGGAAATATAAAAGGCAATACCGCATCGATCAATACCAATATCGCATTGACTACTGATTTAGGTAATGCCAATGTGAAAGGAAGTTTTCAAAATATAAATAATGCGAAAACTGCAAAGTATGATGCAGTGGTAGAAACAAAGTCGCTTGATCTTGGAACGATTTTGCAGGATAAGAAAACATACGGGCCGGTCTCGGCCACCTTTACCGCAAAAGGAACAGGCTATGATGTAAAAACCACCAATGCAATAATCAATGGTGAAATACATTCAGCTGTTTATAAAGAATACAGGTATAATAATTTAAAAATAAATGGGGCGATAGTCAACCAAAGAGCAACATTGGAGGCGGGCATTGTTGATCCAAATATTCATTTCGCATTGAATGCCGCCGCTGATCTTTCCGGTAAATATCCTGCGGTACAAATGGATGCCATGATCGACAGTATTAAAATGCATAACCTGCATCTTACTCCCGAAATAATGATCTACCGGGGAAAGATAGAAGCCGACTTCCCGGTGCCTAATATGGATAGTTTGCAAGGGAAATTATTTATCACCCAGTCTTTATTTGTACAAAAAGAAAGAAGGTTGAAATTAGATACGGTGCAGTTGGTGGCGGGTAGTAATGACAGCGGCCGTTATGTACGCTTGAAAAGTGATGTGGCAAATGCAGAATTATACGGCCAGTATAAAATAACTGAGCTGGGCATCATTTTCCAGCAGGCTATTCAGCCTTACTTTGCCATTGCCCCGGGTGATTCTATCATCACCCGTGAGCCTTATGATTTTTATTTGAATGCATATATACTAGATAACCCTGCACTCCGTGTTTTTGTTCCAAGCCTTGACAGGATGGATTCAGTATCGCTTCGCAGTCATTTTTCTGACAGCGCAGGATTTACAGCTTCACTAAAAGCGCCGGTCATTGATATGGGTTCTAATAAAATCCGGAATTTTGATGTAGAGGCAAGCACGAAAGAAAAAGCGATTGATATCCGTGCAACAGTTAAACAATTTTCCAGTGGTACCAATATTCAATTGGATAATACAACCCTTGCGGCGACCTTATCCAACAACAATGTAGATTTTAATTTAAATATAAAAGATAAGGCATCAAAAGATAAATACAATGTAAGTGGTCTGATCCAGCAACCCGCCAATGGCGATTATCAACTTTCGTTAAAACCTGATAGCTTATTGTTGAATTATAAAGCATGGACTATTTCAAACAACAATAAAATCATTATTGCAAAGAAAGGGATCAATGCAGAGAATTTTGTACTCAGCAAAGATGGGCAGCAGATGAGTATTAACAGTGTTTCCGGCAATGGCGATGCGCCGATGGAAGTAAAATTTGATAATTTCCGGCTTTCTACACTGACCGGTTTTATACAAACAGATTCAACGTTTGCAAACGGAACGCTCAACGGAAAAATTACCTTTACTGATCTCGCTACCGAGCCGGTATTCATCGGCGATCTTACAATTAATGATCTTAGTTTAAAACAGGACACGATTGGTAATGTACATGTACTAATTGATAATAAAACACAAAATACCTATGCGGCTGATATAACCTTAAGTGGTCGTGGTAATGACGTAAAGATCACCGGTAATTATTTTGTAAAACCAAATGGCAACAGCAATTTCGATCTTGACCTTGATATCAGGGAAATGCCGGTGGCTACAGCGCAAGCGTTTTCCGGAGGCGCTATTAAACAAGCAACTGGTTCTGTAAATGGAAAATTTGATGTGACGGGAACTTTTGCGCAACCTGTAGTGAACGGTGATTTGAACTTTAATAAAGCTGGTTTCAATTTTAAAATGCTGAACAGCTATTTCACGATTGACCAGGAAAAAATAAAGATAGATGGTACTGGTATTCACTTCGACCGCTTCGAGGTAAAAGATTCGGCGCAGAATTCATTAACGATAGATGGCGTTGCCGCTACCAGTAATTTCAGTAACTATAAATTCGATCTGGATGTACGGGCCAATAATTTCCGTGCGTTGAACAGTACGAAGAAAGACAACAAATTATTTTATGGCCAACTTTATTTCAATACCGATTTAAAAATCAATGGAACAGAAGCGGCGCCTATAGTAGATGGCAGGTTGGTGATCAATGAAAAAACAAAAATGACTGTCGTGTTGCCGCAGAAAGAACCGGGCATTGCGGAACGGGAAGGCGTTGTGGAATTTATTGATATGGATGCGCCGTTGAATGACTCTCTCTTTTTAGCGGTATATGATTCGTTTAATACTGCCGGTTTTAGAGGGCTGGATATTTCCGTGAACATTGAAGTAAAAAGAGAAGCGGAATTCAGTTTGGTTATTGATGAAGGCAATGGTGACTTCCTGAAAGTAAAAGGTGAAGCGTTGCTGAACGCTGGTATTGATCCCAGTGGTAAAATTTCATTGGCGGGATCTTACGAGTTAGATGAAGGTTCGTATGAACTTTCTTTTAATTTTCTTCGCCGCAAATTCGATATTCAGAAAGGAAGCCGGATCGTTTGGGAAGGTGAACCCACGGCGGCGAATGTGGATGTAACTGCGAAATATATTGCAAATACAGCCCCGCTTGACCTCGTAAAAAATCAATTAGATAATGCGACAGGATCGGAGCGGAACACTTATTTGCAAAAGCTTCCTTTTGAAGTGATATTGAAAATGGAAGGCAAACTGTTGAAGCCTCAAATATCATTTGATATTGTATTGCCTGATAACAAAAGTTATATCGTTTCAAACGACATCATCACCAATGTAAGAACGAGGTTGGATCAACTGCGGCAGGAAGAAGGTGAAATGAATAAACAGGTTTTCTCTTTATTGTTATTAAACCGGTTTGTTGCCGAAAATCCATTTGAAAGCAGTGGCGGCGGCCCTACACCAGAAACATTTGCCCGCCAGAGCGCCAGTAAATTATTGACTGAGCAATTAAACCGGCTCGCTACCGATCTCGTTTCCGGTGTTGATCTCAATTTCGATGTATTGTCATCCGAGGATTATACAACCGGCGAACGGAAAGACAGGACTGACCTCAACGTTGGTATTTCTAAACGATTATTAAATGATCGCCTCACTGTTTCTGTCGGCAGCAATTTTGAACTAGAAGGCCCGCAAAGTTCTAACCAGGGAAGCAATATTGCAGGGAACGTAGCGGTTGATTACCGCCTGAGTAAGGACAATCGTTATTTATTAAGGGCTTATCGTAAAAACGAATACCAGGGTGTGATTGATGGCTATGTGATTGAAACAGGCGTGGGCTTTATCATCACTATCGATTACAACCGCTTCAGCCAGATATTTAAAAAGAAGAAAACACCAGAGCAGCGCAGAAAGGAACAGGAAGCTAAAAAGGAACAGGAAAAAAAAGAATCATTACCGACAGTTAAGCAAACGGAGAATAAATGATATTTCGAAACCGGGCCTATATTATTTTTATTGTTTTTATCGTCGCGGCTATGGCATCCTGTAGCCCGTTGCATAAAGTGCCGCCGGATGATGCGTTGTACACAGGCGCCACGGTAAAAGTGGGAGATAGCGATCTCAGCAAAAAGAAAAGAAAAAGTTTGAGCGGTGACCTTGAAGATTTGACAAGGCCACGGCCCAATAAAAAATTCCTGGGCATTCGCTGGAAATTATTTTTCTATAATATCGGGTTGAGAAATAAAATGAGTGAAGCGCCGGTATTACTGAGCGACGTGAATGTTGACCATAATGTAAAAGTGCTGCAAAGCTCATTGGAAAACCAGGGTTATTTCCGTGCTTCGGTGCAAGGAGATACGGTGGTGAAAAACAGGAAAGGAAAAGCGATTTATACAGTAAGGGCGGGGCATCAATATTTAATAAATGAAATACAGTTTCCCGATACGGCTGCTATTTTGCAAAAAACGGTAAAGGAGTCATCTGAAAAAACTTTTCTCAAAACAGGTGAGCCTTTTAACCTGAATGTAATAAAAGGTGAAAGGGAACGCATTGATGCGTATGTGAAAGAACGGGGCTTTTATTATTTCGATCCTGACTTGATTATCGTGCAGGTGGATAGTACCATTGGTAATGATAAAGTCAATTTGTATGTGAAAGTAAAACCAAACGCCCCGGCGGAAGCGAGGGATGTTTATTATATCAATGATATTTTCATTTTTACTAATTACCGTTTGCAGACGGCTGATGCAGATACGCTGAAAAGCCAGGCGGAATTTTATAAAGGATATTATGTGGTGGACAGGCGAAAATTGTACAAGCCAAAAATGTTCAGCCAGACGATGCGCTTTGTGCCGGGTGATATTTATAACAGGACAGACCAGAGCCAATCAGTCAGCAGGTTGGTGAACCTTAATCTTTTCAAATTTGTAAAAAACAGGTTTGAACCTGCTGCCAATGTGGATTCTCCTAAATTGAATGTCTATTATTACCTGACTCCTTTTCCAAAGAAATCAATTCGTGCAGAAGTAAATGCAAGTACCAAATCAAATAACTTAACAGGTTCATCTTTGACATTAGGTTGGCGTAACCGCAATACCTTTCGCGGCGGCGAACTTTTTTCTATCGAAGGAACCGGCGGTTTTGAAGTACAGTACAGCAGTAGAATGCGGGGGTATAACACGTACCGTGCAGGCATCGAAGCCAAACTTGATTTCCCCAGGTTTTTAATTCCTTTCTTTCCATTGAATACAACAGGCAGCTTTGTCCCTAAAACAAATATTTCATTGGCTTATGATATTTTGAATAAACGAAAGCTGTATACGATGCAATCTTTCCGTGCGGGATTTGGTTATGTATGGAAAGAAAATATTCGCAAAGAACACCAGTTAAACCCGATCAGCATCACCTATGTGCAGCCTTTGCAGGTGACACAGGAATACAAAGACAGTGCGAATAAAAATAAGACATTGCTGAAAGCGATCGAAAAGCAATTCATACTCGGTAGCAGTTATAATTATAATTACAATGAACTGGAAGGAAGACCAGCGATGAGCGGCGGTATTTATTTTAATGGTAACCTGGACCTTTCAGGAAATGTAGCGGGATTGGTAACTGGCGCCAACCTGCAGAAAGGAGACACCGTTAAAATTTTAGGCGGGCAGTTTTCACAGTATGTAAAATTCGAAGCTGATTCACGTTTTTATTTTAAGATATCAAATAAAGCTGTTTGGGCGAATCGCATTATCGCTGGTCTCGGGCTTCCTTATGGTAACTCAACAGCATTACCTTATATTAAACAATTTTTTGTAGGTGGCACCAATAGCATCCGTGCATTCCGCAGCAGGTCGCTGGGGCCGGGCACTTACCGTGATGTGTCGACAACTACTTTCCTGCCCGATCAATCAGGGGATATAAAGTTGGAGTTCAATTCGGAATTGCGGGCACAGATCGCCGGCCTGGTGCATGGCGCTATATTTATTGATGCGGGAAATATCTGGTTGTATAATGCAGACCCTTTAAAACCGGGAGCAAGGTTTGATTCGAAAACATTCTTAAAGGAAATCGCAGTCGGCGCCGGGGCCGGCCTCCGCTTCGATATTTCATTTTTAGTGATACGCTTCGATGTAGCGTTTCCTTTGCGCAAACCTTATTTGCCGGATGGAGAAAGATGGGTGGTTAATAAAATCAATTTCGGAAGCGCCGAATGGAGAAAAGAAAATATCGTATATAATTTGGGGATAGGGTATCCATTTTAAGGGCTAAGAGGTCAAAAGAGAGAAAGAGTTTTCTAAGTTCGCCACACCTATTTTTCTTGCACCTCTTTTTACAAAAACTACCACCCTTCCATTATTTTTTTATCCATCCTTTTAATCAGCGAATCTAATTTTTTACTATTATAAAAAAGAAAACAATTTAAAAGAACGGATTTTTTCCCTTCATGGTCGGGGATCTCAGAAGGTTTTATTTCAGAGGCAGCTTTTTTTGCAAGAGTATCTATTATATTGAATACATCCACAGGATAATTAGAAATATCTGCATATACTGCGACACTTATATCCTTATTAAAAAATGCGGTATCTTTTGAAGCGTATTCAAAACACCTGCAATAAGCATATTCCTTTAAGAGCCTTCTGTTTTCTTTAATTTTTTTCCCAGCAGAGCAACTCAGAAGAAAAATAAACACAGCAAAATTTGTAAAGAAAATAATGATTTTCATGTTATGGGTTAATTAATTTAATTTCCATATATAAATATCATTTGCAGCTGCAAAGAAATTATGTCCACCAATACAATCAAGTCCACCCCAAAGCGTTGCATGACCAGATGCTCCGAAAGCAAGTTGTGATTTTGGCTTCATAATATAGATTCCTTTATTTTGAATGCCTGAGAGTTGATTTCTAAATTTTGTTCCATTAGGCGCTCCATCTGTGGCAGTTTTATGTATGTCTGCTGGTCCAAAAGTATGTACCAGCCAATTATATAGCATTTCTGCCTTGTAAAAATAATTTTTTCCATCTCCGCCTTGCCCTGTTTGGCCTTGAATGTTTGGTATAATAATTCCTGAATAATTCAATGCTCTCGAAACTCTTAATGCACAGGCATTTTTTAGTCGCCCAGCATTATATTCTACTAGCATTTCCCCGCCAATCATTGTGCATACATCTTTTGCAGACATGTCATCATATCCTGATTTGGGATAATTTGCATACATATTTTGGTAAGAAGGTTTATTTTGTTGAAAATAGGTGGTGTTGGGATCACTTGTATTTTCATCCCACCAAATTAGATTTGGATCGTTATCACTTAGACCCACTTCTTGTTCATTTGCCACTAATTGATCCTCTTCCATCGGCTCCCAGGCCTCCGTGCATTCCGGTGAATAGGGATCATTGCTTGGTTTTAGATTAATAAAATTCCAAGCTAAAAGACAATTCGAAGTAAGACCACAGAAGAACATCCAAAAATAGCCAAGGGATGTTTTTTGCTACCAGGGCATTAAAAAAAGTGATTGAAATGGCAAAAAACCATTCGTCAATCCTTTTCTCTTTCTCCGTTAGCTCTACATCTTTATACCCGCTACCACATTCTCCTCCCTGCTCTTCTCCGCGGCAAAGCACATCACATGGCTTTCGATAGAAGCATCAATAGTTGAAGTAAGTAAGTTGGGATTATGTTGAGATACCGCCTGTATCCAATCCGCCACCAACCGCCAATCGCCGCCGCCATGTCCTTCATTTTTATAATTCTCTACATCCAGCGCTTTCGATTTATACGTTTTAGATTTTTCTGTGCGAAAATCATAAATAGTAAACTGGCTCATGTCGCCTTCAATAAAACCCATGCTGCCCATCACCCTCGTTCGACGGCCTCCCCATGGGGTAAATGCTTCCATGTTGAAGGTAGCGGTGATATTGTCTTTAAATAAAATATTGGTGGTGTAATGGTCGCATTGATCATTGTTCATCCGGTATACGCAACGGCCATAATCTGTTGTTTTCAGATAATTCAAAATAGCATCGCCCTGTTTGCTTTTTTCTTCCGGCAGGTCGAATACATAAGTCCTGTCCCGTTCCCGGTAATAAATTTTTAATGCGGAGTAAGGACAAATATTTTCGATAGCGCAACCATCCGTGCATCTTTCGGTACTTCCCTTCGGAGCATTTTCTTTTTTAAACCATTTTAAATCACCGAAGGCCTGTATCTTTTGAGATTCTTTTCCCAGCATCCATTTAATGATGTCGAGATCATGACATGATTTAGCTAAAAGTATCGGCGTAGTTGTTTTGCTGCTATGCCAGTTACCACGAACATAGGAATGCGCCATATGTGTATGTTCTATCGGTTCCATATGCTGCATGCTGATGATCTCACCGATAGATCCATTTTGCATCAGCTCACGCAGCTTGATGAAATAAGGCGCATAACGAAGCACATGGCATACCGCAACGATGCGCCCTGATTTTTTAGTCAGCTCCAGGATATCACGGCATTCCTTTTCCGAAGGAGAAATAGGTTTTTCTAATAAAATATCATAACCCATTTTTAATGCGGCCATACATGGCTCATAGTGCATTTGATCAGGCGTGGATATAATGACAGCATCCGCGAATTTTGGTTTTTTAAAAACATCTTCCCATGTAGTAAAGCGGTTTACTTCTGGTATCTTATGTTTTTGTGTATAGCGTTCATTGCGTAATGCGATTGGTTCCGCCACACCCACGATATCTAATTGTTCCGGGTATTCAATCGCATAGTCGCCATATACATTTCCCCGTGCGCCGGCACCAAGTGTAATAGCTGTAACTGGTTTTACAATCTGTTTGTGTAAAGGATTATCAGGAAGTATCAATGGTTCGCCAGTCTCATTTTTTGCCCATAACGAAAAGGGGAAAAATGTACCGCCGACGGTGATACCAAAGGCTTTTAATATTTTACGGCGTGACCATCGCGAGGAAGAAGCCATGATACAATTGTTTTAACAGCAGGATACCGATCAATTCTTTTACAAAATAACCTCTTGCAAAAAACGAGCCTTTTATAGCTTAATTGCCCATATGCAATATTTCTTTGGCAAACTTTTCTACTTCATTCTCTACGGGTTGCAAATCTTTTGATTTAATGTAGGAGCCGATCACATGGTCGCCGGCATTTGGAACGGGTATTTCTCTTTTTAAATTAGCGGGTGTGCCCAGTTGCCGGTACATTCTTTTCATCGCGGATACTTTTACTACGGCGTCCTGGTGTTTTTCATCTTTGTAATAATATAATAGCAGCACGGGTTGTTTTACTTTTTCAAATACCGAAGCTTTCATCGTTGTCTCTAATAATTCTTCCAGTTGCACCACCGATTCCATCCGGTATTTCTGATACCAATATTGTTTGTAGATAGTTGTTGTGTCCGCTGCAGTATTGTATTCTCCTTTTACAATATGCGCTACCTGCAATCCCCATGGATTATTCAGCAACCATGCATTGCCGTCGTTGATCGCAATGTTGGGAGAAAGTAAGATCAATCCTGCGATGTCGGGGTATTCCGTCGCTAATTTTAATGCGAGTGTGCCGCCGGTAGAAGTGCCCATCAATATCACTTTCTTGCCGAGCTGTTTCCCGATGGCATAGGCTTCTTTCGCCGAGTTCCATAATTTATCAACCGTAATATTTACCATTTGCTCAATGGTATCAATGCCATGCTCCGCCAGGCGTGATAAATAAAGATTGCAACCAAACTTCTGTGCGAATTCATAATGAACAGGATCACCTTCTTCCTGGCTGGCGGAAAAACCATGCAGGTATACAACAGCGTACTCTGTTTTTGTTTTCAATGAATCATTCGCCCAAATGATCCTTGCTTCGTTATCGGGTTTTAATTTATGCGCCGCTTCATTGCTGCGAACATAATTTTCCAATGCCGATACTTCAGCAGGCACTGTAGGGAGATCTATAGTGTATTTGGGTGTGGCCGGGCTGGGGCCAAGAAAGTAAACGATGATAAAAATTAGCAGAATGACGGCAAGCCATCTCAGGAATTTCATAGATCGTTATTTGTATAAAGCTACTTTAATTTGTCGTGAGGCGTTTTATTTTAAAATTATTTTTTGGATACCAGCTTCGGTTCCCTGGTCATCGTCCCTTGCGTCGCACACTTGTACTGCAGGAATTCTACTCGGCATTATGGAAGCATCCCGATGAATATCGGCTGTATCTCCAATTCGTTACTCATCTTGTTTGAAAATATTTTAACTAATAACAAAGTCACTATCCGGGAATAGTATGTCACCCCTTCGGGGTTTTGTTTAATCTTCATGTTAAATTTCTATATTAATTGCACCCTTTCAGGGTTAAGAAATCCCGAAGGGATGATATTAATATAGAAAAAATTACCCGGTCATTTCAAACCCCGAAGGGGTGACATTAAATTTGGTTGGATAATTCAAAGACCTCCGAAGATTGAATTTTATATGGTGATTGGTTATATAAATGGTTAAAACCATTTCCGAACATTAAAATGATATTTGTAGCCCACGGTTTAAACCGTGGGCTGGAAGAATGTCCTATTTTTCCTCAACCATTTTAATGGTTTAAAAATATTCCCGCATATTGATGTTTCAATTTGTAAAAAGACGCTTCGAAAATGCTGAATAGAACCTCACCTAGCCTCTCCTAAAGGAGAGGAACAGCACACAGCCCTGATTAATGAAAAGCAAAGAATTACGGGGGCCTCACAAATGCTGAATAGCGAACAGAAAGTACAAGAGTGCGACGCAACAGACGATCATAGTAGTAATGCAGCCGGGCTACTAATAAAAACTATCAATAAAGAAACAGTAACCCATTAAGGTAATACACCATCCGCCCAAACTGCGATGATTTGCGAAGCGGCGCCTGCTAATAAGCCAATATAAATTTCTTTTTGTGTATGATCCGAAACGATGAAACGGGCGGTGCAAACAAGACCGGCGATGAGAATGGCGATAGATAAATAAACGGTAGCATTTGATGGCTGGCCGCCAGCGATTATTCCCGCGAAAACGAGCAATATGCCGATGGATAATGCATGCATGCTAACCTTCATATAAATATTAAGCATGAGGCCGAAGATGGATGCGATGAAAATAGCCAGCGTGAGATAAATTATTTCTTTTGAAAATTCCGGCTGGTGACGCAGTACATACGCCATCCAGAAATAGAAAATCATCGAAGCGATGTAGGGAATGATACGTTCTTTCTGTGTTTTTAAATAAACGGAATCGAGAAAGCCCAACCCTTTGGCGAGCAAAACCGTCACCAATGGGAAAAATGTGTACATGATAAAAAAACGCAGCAGGGTTATTGTTTTTTCAAAAGGGGAAAAACCGCTGAACATATAGGGCTGGTACGTGATGAGGAACCAAACGATATAAACCGGGATAAATAAAGGATGAAAAATATAAGAAATAATAGTGGCTGCCAGGCGGACCGCAGGATTTTTGGGCTGAGACCCCGTTTCCCTGTATTCCTCTATCCGGCTGCTCTCGTTTACGGTCCATTTTGTACTCATCGGGTGCTAACTTTTTTGCAAATTAACGATTCTAAAAAAAGAAAACTGCGTATTATATTTACCGGGCAATGATTCCAACATCCAACATAAAACCGCACCTAAACGGCTGTCTGCGTGTACTACTGGCGGTCATTTTTACGTTTACCCTCCAGCAAAGCTTTTGCCAGACAAAATACATTCATAAATACAGGCCGCTGGCTGATTCGCTGTCGGAGGAATACGGCGTACCGTCGGCGGTGATACTGGGCGTGGCGATTATTGAATCCGGTTCCGGTAGCAGCCGGAATGCGAAAATGCTGAACAATCATTTCGGGATCGTGGGTAAAAACGATCTTTTAAAAACAAAGGGAGTGAAGACGAGGTATAAACAATTTCCTGATGTGGCGGCTTCTTATATTTTTTTCTGCGGCTTATTGACGAGAAAAAAATTTTATAAAAAGCTCAAAGGAAACAAGGATTATAACCTGTGGCTGGATGCGATGGTTAAATCTAAATATTCTGAAGCGCCGGTGGAATGGAAACAACGGATCACCTCCGTTATTAAGAAACACAAACTTGCTGTTGCTAAATAATCTATGAACAGTAATCGCCGGGTACTTCTTTTTGTACTATACAGCGTGGGGCTTTTATTCATTATTTCGCTCGTTGGCTCTTTGGCCGGCTTTAGCTGGATGCCTTTTAAAAGAGTGAACCTTATTTCGGATGTTTATCGTTCTCCATCAGACTCTACCGCAAACGATGATGATACAGCGGGAAAAATAGATGAGCCGATTATTATAGAAAATAAACCAAAAGAAAATTTCGCACTGTACCATCAGCCGCGGTTCATCACCAACTTTAATGCGGATACGGCGCAATCATCCATAAATGGGTTTTTACAAAAACTGGATGAGCTGAAGCATGGGCAAAAAAGAAAAGTCCGTATCGCTTACTTCGGCGACAGCATGATAGAAGGTGACCTGCTGACACAAACACTCCGCAAATTATTGCAGCAAATGTTTGGCGGCAATGGTGTCGGCTTTGTGCCCATCACCTCACAGGTTTCCAAATTCCGACAAACAGCAACGGCGGATTATTCTTCCGGCTGGCAAGATGAAAATTTTAAAGAAGGAAAAACGAATAAACTTTATTTATCCGGACATTTATTCAGGAGCAGTGGTGACTGGGTGCAGATCAGGGACCAAACCATTCCAACTGATTCTGTGGTGCTTGAAAAAAGTTTGATCTGCGGTAATACATCTCAAACAATAAATGTAACGGTAAATGGCGGATCATTTCCTGTGCATGCAGATAATTTATGTAACAGGATAGTGATTGCAAAAGATAAATCCACTTTATTAAAATTATCTGTTGCGAATGAGCAGTTGCCGGTGTATGGTGTTTCCTTTGAATCTGAAAGCGGAATTTTTGTCGATAATTTCTCTTTCCGTGGTATTACGGGAATTGAATTCGCAAGAATTGATTCTACTTTTTTGAGCGCCGTTGCGCAAAATAATCCTTATGACCTGATCATCTTTCAATACGGCGTTAACCTGCTGTTTCGCCCCAACGATAAAAATTTTAACTGGTATGCAAAGGCGATGCTGCCGATCATCCGGAAATTAAAACATTGTTTTCCTTCCAGTGATTTTATCGTGGCGAGTTGCGCCGACCGGGCTTTTCGTTACGGCGGCGCCTATCAATCTGCGATCGGAATAGATTCATTGATAAAAATACAAGCGTTGCTGGCGTATGAAACCGGCAGCAGTTTTTATAACCAGTATGAAAGTATGGGTGGCAGAAATTCCATCGTGGAATGGGCGAATATGAAACCTTCGCTGGCCAACAGGGATTATGTGCATCCCAATCATCGCGGAGCGGAAATACTGGCTAATTATCTTTTTGAAGCGATGATGAATGAATATAAGAAATACACCAGCAAGCTACAACAAGCCCAACCTAAGAAATAATACATGCCATCATTCGACATACATGCTTTTTTTCAACAGTTCTTATATGACAGAGATAATCCTTTGTTGTTTAATAATGGGTTCTTTGTTTTCTTCTTTACTGTTTTCATTTCGCTGTATTATAAGTTCAGGAATAATTTTAAGCTAAGACGTTATATCTTTTGTTTTTTCTCTTTGTATTTTTTTTATAAGGCGAGTGGTTTTTTCGTGGTGCTGGTGATTATTTCCGCCATCGTGGATTTTGTTTTGTCCAATGCTATTTACCGACAAAATGATAAACGAAAGAAAAAGGTGTTACTGATCTGCAGCATTGTCTTTAACCTCGGCATGCTCGTTTATTTTAAGTACACTAACTTTTTTATTTCGCTTAGTAATGACCTGCTGCATACCGGCTTTAACCCGTTGAATATTCTTTTGCCTGTCGGTATTTCTTTTTATACGTTTGAAAACCTGAGCTACACAATGGATGTGTACCGGGGACAGTTTGAACCTGCGAAGAAATTCAGTGATTATCTTTTGTTTCTTTCCTTTTTTCCCAAGCTGGTGATGGGGCCGATTGTAAGGGCGCATGATTTCGTGCCGCAGATCAATAAGCCTTATGTTATTTCGGATAATGATTTCGCCAAAGGGTTTTATTTAATCATCTCCGGGCTTTTTAAAAAACTGATCATCTCCGATTATATCACGCTGAATTTCGTCAATTATATTTTTGATGACCCGTCACGCTATACTGGATTGGAAAATTTATTCGCAGTGTATGGTTACGCCGTAGTTATTTATTGCGACTTCAGTGGTTACAGTGACGTTACGATTGGTATTGGTAAATGGCTGGGCTTTAGCATACCTACTAACTTTTTATCGCCATACCAGAGTAAAAATATAACCGAGTTCTGGCGGCGATGGCATATTTCACTTTCTTCCTGGCTGCGGGATTATTTATACATACCATTGGGAGGAAATAAGAAAAGCTCGTTCGGTACATGGTTTTTCTCTACTTTATTTTTTGCAGGTGTATTGCTGTCTGGTATTTATTTACTCGGCCTCGCCTGGTGGATGGCGGTATTATTAAGCGCAGTTATTTTATTGTTGTTTCTACTCCCGGCCCTTCTGAACAAAGAGAAAAAAGGGATTGCCACCAATATGAATTTACTGACGACGATGTTACTAGGGGGTTTCTGGCATGGCGCAAGCTGGAATTTTATTATCTGGGGAGCCATGCATGGTATTGCGTTGGCCATTCATAAAATATGGATGCTGCTTACAGGAAAATCATTGGCTAAGGTGAGTAATAAGAAATGGTTTAATGTACTTGCTGTTCTTATCACTTTTCATTTCGTATGTTTCTGCTGGGTGTTTTTCAAAGCGGCGGATTTTGGAATAGCGACTGACATGCTGTACCAGATAACCCATGATTTCAGCTTCTCTGTGTGGACGGGCTTTTTCAATAATTATTGGCCGGTGTTGATGATGATGTTGCTGGCTTATTTGTTTCATGCCATTCCTGACAATTATGCGGATAAAATGATCGGCCGCTTTCAGCGGGTACCGCTGGTTGCTTATATCGCAGTCTTCTTTGTTTTTGTAATTGTATATGGCTATTTCAAATCGGCGACGCCGGTGATGCCGATCTATTTGCAGTTTTAATACTAAGCGCCTATCAGGTCTTTATCAATATATTTTCCTCCCGCAGCTATTTCCCTGATGGCTGCTATAATTTCCGTATGCGGGGCGCTTTTACTAACATATCCTCTTGCTCCTAACCGCATCAGGTTTTTACAATAAGAAGCTTCCCGGTGCAGGGACAGGCCAATAATTTTAATAGCAGGATTGTGTTTGAGTATTTTCCGTGTGGCTTCAAATCCATTAACCGGAGCCATATTAATGTCCATGATGATGATATCGGGACAAAGTTCTATTGCTAAAGCAATAGCCTCTTCGCCATTCTTTGCATCCCGCGTAAGGGTGAAATTATTTATTCCCCCTAAAAGTAATCGCAGGCTCTCCCGGACAAAATTATTATCGTCGGCAATCAAAATAGTGACTTGCTTTTCCATAAAAGAAAAATGGTTTCGCAATTCACCGCCACTGCCAGGAGCTAATAAAAGGGTTTAAAGGTGTATAGGTAAGATTAGGTGTAAAAATAATGTGTGGGCTGCATCCGCAATACTATTAATGGATATACTTTTCCTGACTACGTATTAACTGCTAGGAATCGTCAAAACAAAATACTACCGGAAACTCAGGTCTGTAGTGTTAATGAAATTGATAAGTGATGCGGTGTTCTTCAGCCCTAGTTTTTTTAAAATATTATGGCGGTGAACTTCCACCGTACGCACAGCGATATCCAGGTTCGACGCAATCTCTTTTGATGAAAGGCCATCCTTGATAAGTTTTATAATCTCCACTTCCCTTACGGAAAGATCTTTTATATCCGGCGCACCCGGTTCTTCATTCATCATCTGGTCGGATAAACTGTTCTTTATTTCATTACAGACATAAGTCCTGCCATTCATTACTTCATCAACAGCTTGCAAAATTTCCTGGTGAGATGAATTTTTGGTAACATACCCTTTCGCTCCGAGCTGTAACATCTTTTTCGCATAGGCCGGTTGATTGTGCATAGAAACTGCGATAATGCGGGTGCCGGGTGCGAATTTCCTGATCAATGGTACGGCATCAAGACCGGAAGCCTGCGGTAAATTAATATCCAGCAATACAATATCAGGTCGTTTTGTTTTTATCAGTTCAATAGCTTCATCAAACACACCGCTTTCACCTATTACTTCTATTTCTTCATTGTCCGAGAAAAGACTGATCCACATTTCCCTTACTAATTTGTGATCTTCAACTACTATAACGGAGATTTTACTCATAGGAATATCATTTTTTAAAAGGAATATTTATGTTAATGGTGCATCCCTTGCCGGGAGCTGAAATTATGTCCATTTTCCCGGAATAAAAATCAACCCGGCTGCTGATGTTCTTCAAGCCGATACCGTGCGCCTTTTGCTTTGTATCAAAACCTACTCCATTGTCAGCGATAGAAAATAACAAATTGTCTTCTTCGGTTTTAAGCGTGATAACGGCTTTTTCAGCGTTGGCATATTTGCGGATATTATTCAATTGCTCCTGTGCGATGCGGTATAGCATCAGTTCCATGTTTTTGTCAATCTTCTTTTCAGTGTTCAGGTGTGTTCTCAGCGTTACCTGTAAGTTGTTGTCAAGGTTTATTTCTGCCATCAGCTCCTTCAATGCTTCTACCAAGCCCATATCACCCAGCGAAGGCGCTACTAATGATTTGGATAACTTCCTGATTTCTTCAATAGCATAATTGATATTGGTGATGCCGCGGTTCATGAATTGTTCCCGCTTAGCCGCATTTTCCACCGCCATTCCGAGCAGCATCTTTACGGTGGCAAGTACCTGGTTGATGTTATCATGCAATTCTCTTCCAAGTTCATTTCTTTCTTTTTCCTGCGCTTGTATCGTTACTTCCGTAATGAGCTTTTGCTGGTGCAGCGCCTGGTCCGCCAATTCCTTTTCTAATTTTCTTGTTTCGGTAACATCCTGCACAAAACCTACAAGGCGGTGGGGTTGTCCTTCATTATTACGGGTCACGACTATTTTTAAAAAAATAAATTTAACCTTACCATTCTTATCAACTATCCTGCTCTCTGATGCATACGTGTCATGACTTAATAAATAAGTGGATATTGCATTTTGGTAAGATGCCCTCTCATCAGCATGAATATGTTGCAGAATTATATCATGGCCGGGCTTTACTTCGCCGGGATGGTAACCATAGATGCGGAACATTTCATCCGACCATTTCATTTCCCCGGTGATGACATCCGATTCCCAGCTTCCGAAGTGCGCCAGTTGTTCAGCTTCTTTCATCAAAGCTTCATTGGCAATAATATTATTGAAATATTGCTGCCGCTCCCTGTCCAGCTTGTATTTTTCTATACTGTTAAGAATGGCATTGGGTAAGCGAACAAGATTACTTTTTAAAAGGTAGTCATCGGCGCCTTCTTTTAATATATTTACGGCGAACTCTTCAGAAACAGTGCCGGTAACGAGAATGAAAGGGATTTTTAATCCGGTTGATTTAAAAATTTCTAACGCTTCGAAAGAATTGAATTGAAATAAAGAGTGATCAGCAAGAATAACATCAGGAATATATTCATCCAATGCCCCTTTGTATTCTTCTCTTGTATCGACCAATTTAAATTTGAAATCAATATTGGCGGTCTTTAATATACGACCTGCCAGCTCTGCATCCTGCGCCGAATCTTCCAGGTATAATATATTAAGTTCTTTCAT
>JBBCIG010000008.1:0-560705 GCA_037200685.1 Chitinophagaceae bacterium | reverse complement strand
GCGCAGCAGTAAAGAGGTCATTGTGGTGATTAGCCATGTACACGATCATGCAAATGAAGAAACAGCAAGAAGAAGATCGCAGGTTTTTTGTTTTACGTAAAATGCGGCGGGCGCTGATGCTGTTCCTCTTTTCACTTTTAAAAGGGTACATGAAATACCGGTAAGAAAAAACAGCGATGAAGGCGAAAAGTGCAAGAGGAGAAAAATTGAAGCCGGTATCATTAAGTAATATCCCGGTCTTAATACCAAGCCAATTTAATAAAACATAAGAAAGAATAATTAAGAAACGGGCAGACCATTTGTGATTTCTTCCCCATGCAGAAAGATTTCTCATAAATGTAGTTTTGGTTGTTATAAAAATTATATCGGAAACGCAGCCGGTAGCCAGCGAAGCTCTTATATAAAAGTTATCATTTTTATAGTCCATATAAGTATGTAAGTCATCTCCTTTGAAGCCGTACCTGTATTTGCGAAGTATGGTATAACCTGCTTCAGCGGTAAAAACAATTTTCGGGGTGATGTATGTATCAGCGAAAAGGCCCGCCTGGTTATCATTTACACGCAAATAATTTTTGCCACTGCAATCCCCTTTTGCACAGGGATCAACAGTTTCCATACGATAGGCATTTGTAACGGCATGGAAAGTGGCGCCCCAATAAAAAATCTTATTGACTTTATGTTGATAAACCAAATTGCTTGGGAGCAAGCCAAACAAATCATTTTTATCATCCATCTTCCAGTCGATTCCAACAAGGGGTATAAATAAACTTCGATAATATTCCTTATTATAATAAACGCCAAGCTTAAGAGAAAGAGCAGGGCTTTTAACCCATGTTGTAATGACAGCACCGCCATATTGCATCAGGTCGTTTACTTTTTTGCCAGCTTCTTTATTGCGGCGTAAAAAAAGACGGACAATACACTCCATTCATTCTTATTAAATTTTTTTAAAAACCCGCACCCAATCCTTCGCTTATTACATGAAAAGAACGACCGGCTATTGTTCCCTGGTTATGATCAAAAAAAGGGTTCAGCAGGAAGGCATCACCGCCCTTTTTAGTTCGATAGGTAAGGTGACGCTAATATTGTAATTATCCGAAAGCAGGGGATTTTTTTTCTCATTCAATACCTTTTCCGGAGAATGGGTATAGTAAACTTTCGCAATATCCAGGTAAGGCTGCGAATAACCACGACCGGCAACGGCAAAAGACAGGATAATTGCAATAAGAAAGCTTTTTTTCATACCGGTTGTTTATATATCTATTATAAATGATGCCACTTATGAAAGCCCGTGTAAAGCCACTGATTATTGCGGCGGCGAAAATAAATAGCGAAGCTTCGCCAGGACACCTTTGATCTTTGGAACTTCTCTCGCCATGTGTACATATTCGTGCAATAAAATTTTTATTGGATTAGTTGTATGAATGTTATGGGTGATGCCATAAACTGGTTTTATTGTTTCTTTTGCATAGGTTCCGAAGAGATGATCATATATCATTAGTATACCGCCGAGGTTTTTATCAATGTACTCCGGGTTGCTTCCATGATGCACACGATGATTAGATGGCGTATTGAACAACCAATCCAGTATGCCCAGCTTTCCCACTCTTTCCGTATGCACTAAATAATTTTGTATAGCGGTGACAGATTCAAAAAGCATAACCATTTGCGGCGGAAGTCCTAAAAAACAAAGCGGTGACCAAAACAGGAAGCGATAAAAAAGGTGCAAAAAATTAGTACGAAGGCCGGTCGAAAGATTTAAAAATTCTGAGGAATGATGTGTTACATGGGCCGCCCAGAATATCCTTGTTTTGTGTCCAAGCCAGTGATAAGCATAGTGAATAAAATCACAACTTAAAAAACCAAGGATCCATAACCACCACGACAGATCGGGGGTGAAAATTGCAAAACTGTATACCAATGAGAAAAAACTAAATTCAATCCTTTTTCAAATAAGCCCGTTAAAATAAGCAGCAACCCAAGCGAGCAATTCGCCATCATATCTTTAGCTTTTTTGTTATCAAAGCTGTGCAGCAGTGTTAAAATAAATTCAATAAGAAAAGCAGTAAACAGCAAAACGGCTCCTATTACATCGAATGTAAACATGGCTTAATAGTTTATCCGGTGAATAAATCAGGCGATTTTTTTGATAATGGGTGCGTCGACAGGTTTGTCCAGGTAGTCAACAAACCTGCTGGTGGGATTTAGTCTTTTCATTGCTTTATTCCTGATCGTCTTTTTAATAAATTCCGGTAAAATTTTATCGAGCAATAAAAATGATTTATTGATCCCACCCGGAATGATGACTTTCTTTTTCATTAATAATCCATCCATAGCTACGGACACTACCTCTTCAGGGTTCATAATAGAAAGGCGTGAAAGAAAATTGCCGGTTTTATTCATTAAAGTAATGCTGAGATTAGTATTCATTCCGCCCGGGCATAATACACTTACATGAATATTATCTTTCTGCAATTCATCGTGCAAACTTTTTGAAAAAAAGATAAACAAAGGATTTTGTAGCGGCATACACTTGTTTTTTGGGCAGACAGAAAAAAGAGGCCAGGCTTCCGACATTCAAAATATGCGAAGGGCTGTTTTGTTTCAGCATACCCAAAAACAATCTTGTGATTAATGTAGTGGCGAGCACATTTAGTTTGATTTGTTTTTCATACATGCTAACATTACCATCGGCAAACGGTACCGTACTGCCAATTCCCGCATTGTTGATAAGCATATTTACACGCAGCTTCAATGCATTTATTTCATTGAACAAACCCGAGCAGCTTTCATCTTCGCAGAGATCTTTCTCTATGCTAACGACATCAACACAATAATTTCTCCTGATAAAATCAGCTAAAGGATGTAATTCAGGTCCCGGTAATGCAACGAGTATAAGGTTCATTTCACGTTGGGCGCATTCAATAGCCAGGGCTTTGCCAAATCCTTCGCTGGCGCCGGTAATCAGCGTATAAAAATTATTATGCATGAGGTGGAGGTTTTAAATGGTGAATTGTTTTTTGTAATGCTTCTTTTAGCGGGGTAATGGTGTAGCCCAATTCTCGTATTGCTTTTTCACTGGAAAAAGTATAATTGCTGAAAACAGTATCGACTGCCTTTATCGTAAACCTGGGATGAATGCCTGTTATTTTATAAACCAACATTTGTAGGATCGCCCATGATTTTACAACGGCTTTTGAAAATTTAATAATCTTTCCTTTGCCACCAGAGAGCTTGCGTATCTCGTCAAAAAAATTATAGTATGAAATATTGGCACCGCCGAGGATGTATTTCTCTCCACGTTTTCCTTTCTCCATGGCCAGCAAATGCCCTTTTACAATATCGTCTACGAATGCGAAACAAGCTTTATAGGTACCAGGCGAAGGAATAAATACAATTCCTTTTTTTAGAAATTTTTCTATAACAGCATTGGATGTTAGCGCATGAGATACATTGCCGGGGCCATAAACTTTTGACGGGGATACGACAACGGCTTCCATTCCTTCTTTGGCATATTGAAGAACTAAATCCTCTCCCATTTTTTTCGATAGCTCATAATCCATTTTAAAACCTATAATACGTGGATCTTTTTCAGTCATGGGTTCATTAAGTGATGGCCCGATCACTCCCCCGCTACTTGTAAACACTAGTTTTTCTACCCCGGTTTGCAAAGCAACATCGAGTACATTCCGCGTGCCATCGACATTTACCGCATAATAGACAGAATTGTCCTTAGCCCATGGCGCTACCATAGCCGCAGTGTGATACACCTGCTGGCAACCCTTCATCGCAGTTAATAAACTTTCTTTATCCAATATGTCGCCTTTATGAATAATTATGTTCGGGTGTTGCAATAGTTTATTTGCAGCCCCTGAACGAACAAGAGCATGTACTTCATTTCCCATCCCTGCAAGCGCATGAGAAAGGTTATTGCCAACATACCCGGACGCCCCTGTTACTAAAATCTTCATGTGTTCATTTTTTTAATGAAATGAGAATAGCGGTAAGAAAGCTTTATTTCATAAGCGAAGGATAATACTAAATGGATGCCTGTGGCCGGCCATACAGACTGTAAATGTATCGTGATGATACACAGTAAAAAACCGAAGGGAATCGTTCCAATGATCTCTTTTTTGTTACTGAATGCATGGGCCAGTGCATAAAAAATAATATTAATTATGATAGCCAATATTATACCAGTCGATTTAATCATATTTTCCAGCAACACGCCCCGGAAGAAAAATTCATAAACAATAAGAAAAAGGGCACGGCTTAAAAAATAGTAATTGGTAAGATGACCAGGCAGAAAAATAACAGGAGTAGACTTATAAAAACCACGTAATTTTTCTTTGGCTGCAAATGACCCTGCGAAAAAAGCAGCGAACATTGCTATTATCCAAATAACAAACCACTCATCGTTACCAGCCGGTAATAGCCACCGGTTTTCATTTTTCAGTAAAAGATTTAAAAACAAAATTGCAAAACCAAGCACAACGCTGGCGAACAAATGTTTTCTGATAAGAGTATTCATGTCACCACGGCCGCACAAAATATCTTCAAACTTCAGACTTTTGCTGGCATGCCCTATTGCTTCTGAAATGAGCAATAAAGCAAAACCTGAAAAGATGAGGAAGTATGTAATAAATGTGGATGACATGGTGGTTTATTTTTTAAGTCTACCGGTTAAATGCGAGTAAAGCGATGGCGGCAAATAACACGAGCAGCAAAACGGGCTTTCCGAATTTGCTTATAAACCTTGCAAATTGCCCGGCAGCTACAGGATGAAAACGTTTTAGCAGGTAATAAATGAGTATCGGCAGCATAAGAAAAGGTTTAATTGTTAATAGGTAATTGAGGTAAAAAAAATGTAGAGATTTCTTTTAAAAGGCTGTGGCTGTTCTGACAGGTGGTTTGTGGTCTCATGTTTCGGTCGCTTGTTACTGCCAAATTATTACACCAGGTAAGCGATTCATAATTGAATTTTGCATGAGGGGGCTTGCGATTTGCAAATTTTGCAACTGGCAGGATTGGTCTTTGGCCAAATTGGTTTATCTTCCCTATGAACCAACTCTTTCCTTTAACCACTACCTTCTCACCTTCATGTCTGTTAAAACACAGGAATTCTTATTCCAGCGGATTAAGGAGCTTTTGCCGCCTCATGTTTCTTTGGTAGAAGCGGTGGCGGAAATATTAAATCTGAGCAATGACAGCGCTTATCGACGCATTCGGGGTGAAACACCCATGGTTTTGGATGAAGTGAATGAACTGTGCCAGCATTATAAAGTATCGCTTGATCAAATATTGAATATTAAAAGAGGCTCCACGCTTTTTCAAAATGTCCGTATTGACATTCATACCTATTCTTATGAAATGTACCTGCAGGATTTGCTCAAGCAGGTAGAGTATGTTAACAGCTTTGTTCATAAAGAAATTATTTACCTGACGAAAGACATGTCGCTCTTTCATAATTTTTATTACAGCCCGTTAATAGCCTTCCGCTATTTTTTTTGGATGAAAACGATTATTCAAAAACCGGAATTTACCGACAGGGATTTTGAGTTGGATTGTGTTTCACCCGAAATTGAAGAGCTCAGTAAGAAACTTACACTGGCCTACAGTCAAATACCTTCTGTAGAAATCTGGAATACGGAATGTATTAATGCTGTTATTTCACAAATAGAATTTTATAAAGACTCCGGTTATTTTTCTTCTTCCTCTGATATCAAAACCGTATATGAATCCCTCGAAGCATCCATTCTTCATTTAAAAGAGCAGGTGGAGCACGGATGTAAATTCATGCCCGGTGAAAGTCATGAGATGCGGAAACATAATTTCCGTTTTTTTTATAACCGGGTTGTGCTGGGGGATAATACGATTATGGTGGTGACGGATAATGTGAAAACCTGTTTTCTTAATTATGATGTGCTGAATTATATTATAACAAGGGATGAATCTTTTTGTAACCCCTGTTACGACGATATGCAGAACCTGATGCGAAGGGCGACATTAATCAGTCAAACAGGTGAGCGGCACCGGAATATTTTCTTTGGCATTTTACTTAACAAAATTGAAGAAAGAAAGAAACGTCTTTAATTAAACCAATCTAGTATGGATGTAGCCAGTATTCAGCAGCAGTTATTCCAGGTTATCAAAAGCAAACTTGCTGTTGATGCATCGGTGGCTGACGAAGTTGCCCGCTTACTTGCTATCAGTACGGACAGCGCTTACAGGCGCATGCGGGGTGAAAAAATAATGACGTTTGATGAAGTATATACATTAAGTCTTCACTATCGCATTTCACTTGACCAATTGATGAATATTGATACAGGAGCTTTTATGTTCCAGGGCAATTTGCTGCACCGTGATACTTTTCGTTTTGACGCCTACTTTAAAGGCATGCTTCAGAATGTTACGTATTTCAACAGCTTTAAAGAAAAGGAATATTATTATTTAAGTAAGGATGTACCGATGTTTTATCATTTTCTTTCCAGCGAGATTGCAGCCTTCAAATATTTTTTCTGGATGAAATCGATTTTCGCTTTTCCCGACTATGCCAATAAAAAATTCAGCTTTGATTTGTATCCTGTAGAAATAGCGCAGACAGGTGAAAAAATCCTGGAATGCTATAATCAAATTCCCAGCGTTGAATTCTGGAATGTGGAGAATATTAATATAGCCATCCGCCAGGTGGAATTTTACAGGGACAGCCATATGTTTCATTCCGACAAAGATGCGCTGCGTATATATGAAGCATGGGAAAAAGTGATTGATCATGTAGAAAGCCAGGCGGAGCGGGGCTATAAATATAAATATGGTGACAAAGAAAAGAAAGCGATCAGCAGTTACAAGGTTTATTTTAATGAAGTGATTCTTGGCGATAACAGCATGATGGCGATACTGGACGGTGTAAAAACAGCGTTCATGACCCACACCGTCATTAATTATATGGGTACAAGGGATGTAACTTTTTGTGAAAATATGTATAGTTATATTCAAAGCCTGGCCAAACGTTCTACACTCATAAGCGAGGTAAGCGAAAAAGAACGGTCGAAATTTTTCAGGATATTAAGGGAAAGGATACAAAACCGCAAGGAAGCTTTACGGCTATAGTGTTATAATTTTACAAAAGAAACCCCGCCTCTTCTTTCCCCCGTATAATTTTAGCGATATTTGATCGTTAATAGTATATTATGAAAACTTATTTTATCCTGTTTGCCTTTTTGGGAACATTGATTTGCAATGAATCTTACTCGCAGTTAAAACTGCCAAAAATTCTTCAAAAGAATTCTTCCGGGAATATTACTGAGAACGAAGCGGGTATGGGCATTAAAGAAGCATTGTCACAAGGTGTGACGAATGCTGTTTTGAACCTTAATAAAACCGATGGCTTTTTTGGAAGTAATATTTATAAAATGCTGTTGCCCCCTGATGCGCAAAAGGTAGAAACAACCTTGCGTAAAATCGGGATGGGTGCACAGGTAGATAAAGCTGTACTGGCTATCAACCGTGGCGCTGAAGACGCGGTGGCTTTTGCTAAACCGATCTTCATCGATGCTATCAAAGGAATGACACTGACAGATGCGTTGAATATTGTCCGGGGTTCTAAAGATGCCGCTACACTTTATTTCAAACAAAAAACAACTGAAAAATTAACGGCTGCATTCACACCATCCGTTAAAACATCGTTGGACAAAGTGGATGCTACAAAATACTATACTGATATTGTAACTACTTACAATAAACTTCCTACTACGTTTAATAAAGTTAATCCCGACCTGACATCTTATGTGGTTGGTAAAGCAGTAGATGCATTATTTGACCAGGTAGCGAAGGAAGAAGCGAATATCAGGGCTAATCCATTAGCAAGAACAAGCGATATTTTGAAGAAAGTGTTTGGAGGTAAGTAAAGAGTTATTCTTAGATAGAAGATAACAGCACCTGCCACGCATCATTCACTCGTCCATCATCCAGCAATTTCTTTGCATAGTTGTGCAGTTCTCTTTCCATTTCATCCGGGCTGATGTTATAGTATTGAATGATCTGTTTTAAATGAGAGTCGTCAAATGAAGGATCAATCGATGGTATTTCTAATACATTTCCCAACTGTCCTAAATTATTGCCAGTAAGTATTTTGCTATTGCGTATAGATAATGGCAATGCATCTACGCCAATGCCCAATTGCACATTCGGCTTTTCCACTTCAAATAAATTCGTTTCATCCACTTTGGAATACCAATTACCGCCCAGTCTTGCTACATGATGAAGTTTCCGCTGATCCAACATTTTATTCGCATCCAGCAATGCATCATCAATATGCATTCTCATCACTTCGCAGATAATTAAATTACCGGCGCCCCCCTCATCGCCCAGCGTTTTTACCTCAAGTACTTTGCATTCAAATTTCGCCTTACTCTCTTTTACCATCGGTGGCTTTACTAATGTAGCGGGCTCGTGGGTAAAACCACTTTTTATAAATTCATTTGTACCCTTCGGGTATTCGCAACTGGCGAGTGAAACTTGTTGCACCATATCATCAGTAACAATATTGATAACTACTTCCGGTACTTCCAATATGTTTTGTAAAGTGTGTTTGGTGCTGCCATCTCTTATTCTCCTTACCACGGAGAAAATAAGAATGGGCGGGTTGCTGGAGAATAAATTAAAAAAACTAAAAGGGCTCAGGTTTACATTCCCGGCTTTATCGATAGTGGAGGCGAAGCAAATAGGCCTTGGCCCTACAAGATGTTGCAGGTAATATTGCTTTTCAATAGTCTTCAGGTCTGACAGGTCAATAATCATAAAAAAGAAGTGGGGCAAATATCAGCAAAAAACATTGTTCGTCTATGGCAACCACTCAACTTGTGTTTTCTACCACTCATCAATAACGTCAACCATAAAGTAACAGATTAAAGGCATATTCGTTCTACGAAAGACTTCGTTCTAAATCATATTAACTTAACACCTAAAACCAATAATCATGAGAAGGTTCTTTCTTCTTTCAGCGTCTATTATTATGCTCTCCGCAGCCATCCATGCACAGGATGAAAAAAAGAATAAGAATGATAAAGACAAACCACGTGTCGAAGGCAGTGGAAATGTAATCACCAAGAATGTCGCCGTCAGTTCTTTTAATGAATTGAATGTAAGCGGTGTTTTTAGCGTATTGCTCATACAGGGGAATGCGGAAACAGTAAAAATAGAAGCAGACGATAACCTGCAGGAGTTTTTTGAAGTGAAGAATGATGGTTCAAAACTGAACATCACGATGAAGAAAGATCTCAATTTCAACAGCAAGAAAAAAATGAAAGTATATGTTACTTTCAAAAACCTGAAAAGCATGGACCTGAAAACCGTCGGCGATGTTTCTTCAGAAGAAAATTTGAAGTTTGATGATATCAAAATAAATAATAAAAGTGTTGGCTCTGTTGACCTGAAGATGACGGCTCACAACCTCGATGTAGACAATAAAAGCGTAGGCAATGTAAAGCTGAATGGAAAAGCGGAAAGCGTTGTGATTAGGAATAAAGGGGTAGGGAGCGTACAGGCAGCCGACTTTATCGTGCAGAACATGGATATTGAAAATAGTGGCGTAGGCAATGCGGATGTGAATGCGGAGAAAGAATTAAAAGTGAAAGACAGTTTCCTTGGCAAAGTGAACAATAAAGGCAAAGCCACGGTTCGTACAATAAATAAAGTACGCATCTGATTATAGAGCAAGAAGGTCGTCCCGGTTATGCTATTTTTTTGAGTTTTCTACGTGCATGTAGTTTGATCAATAAATAACGCCGGGCGGCCCTTTTGTTTACCTGGCCTTCTTCTGTTGTAGAATGCTCCACCCGGTCGGTTCGCTTTCTTCAGCTACCATTGTATTCACCAGTTTTCCTAAGTTGCCGATTTCCATTTCCACTACATCACCGGCCTGCAGCCATTGTTCAATATAGTTGACATCATTGAATTTGCCGGTTCCATTTAATTCTAAAAAACATCCCGTACCAACGGTACCGCTTCCAATCACATCACCGGGATAAAGATCAGCGCCGTAAGAAGCCCTTTCAATAATTTCCGCAAACGTCCAATCCATATCGCCAAGATTTCCATTACTCACTTCCACGCCATTCACCCGGCATTTCATCGATAAATTCCAGTTAGTACCAGTATGATTTTCTTTTGCAGCTATTTCAAAATCCACGAGTTCATCCAAAGTCACCAGCCACGGGCCGATAGCCGTTGCGAAATCTTTTCCTTTAGCCGGCCCCAGGTTCAGTTTCATTTCTTCCATCTGCAATGTTCTTGCGCTGATATCATTCATGATCATCAATCCCGCAATATGTTCATGCGCATCAGCCGCTTTTATATTTCTCCCGTATTTGCAAATAACAATCGCCGCCTCCAGTTCAAAATCTAATTTTTCAAAATGATCCGGCATACACCTCACATCGCCCTGCCCCTGTATGCTGTGATGATTAGTAAAATAAAAAATCGGGTACTCATCAAATTCCGGTATCATCTCTACCTTGCGGTTTCTTCTCGCCGCTTCCACATGCTGGCGAAACGCATAACCATCGCGGCAACTTACTGGGAAAGGAACCGGCGCCAGCAATTGAATATTTTTTATCGAAACACCTTTGTTACTCGTTCTCGTTCCTTCTTTCAACAACAGCTCACCCGCCTGCGCCACCGGGTAACTATCTTCCCAATACGTCAAAAACATATTCATCGAATTCGGCAGGTCGGGGTGCAGCACTTCCATATCATACACTGTTTCATTAATCAGCACGCCCAATTGTTCCCGTTCGTCTTTCAGGTAAGAAATTAATTTCATGAATTAAGAATAACTATTGTTTGAAATATTTTTTTAAGCCCGGCTGTATTACTACTATCATCGTCTGTTGTTGAGCGAAGCGAAATCCCGATGCAATCGGGACGGCGCATTATTAACCCAACTGCATTACTATGCGCAGCATCCCGTGGACTATCATCGTCTGTTGCGTCGCACTCTTCATCTTTCTGTTCTTTACTCAGCACTTGTCGAAGACACCGATGTTTGTCGGGGGGTCGCTCCCGATAGCTATCGGGACTTCAACGTTCTGTAATTCTACTAACATTGCCGAAGTCTCTCCCTCAAATCGTGGTTCAGACATTAACCGCTCTAAGGTAATTAATTTGACCGCTTGGTGCCTTTGTAACAAGCTCTTTTCATGAAAAGAACCATAAGATTTCCAAAGACTTGTATTTATAATACCTCTTTACAGGATAACCATTTTATGACATTTTTGTAATTGATTTTTGCCATCTTCCCATCCACTTTTTATTATCTTTGGCGCATGGAATTTGAAAAAATTCATAACAAAGGCCAGGCACGTTTATTCAAAAGCGATTACCTGGAAATGCTCACCAAAACCCACCCTTTGGTGATATGGGGCATATATACGCCTGTCATCGGCTATATGCTTTATTATAGTAATGCAACCCTGGATTATTCGCTTTTGCGTATTGTCCTCACTTTTATCGGGGGCATGCTTTTCTGGACGTTTTTTGAATACTTTGCCCATCGTTTTATTTTTCATTGGGTGAGTGAACAACCGCGAATACAAAAGTTTGCTTATACGCTGCACGGCAATCACCATCATTACCCAAGAGATAAACAGCGGTTATTCATGCCGCCGGTACCAAGCATCATTATAGCTTCAGCTGTTTTTGGTCTATTGTACCTGGCAATGCGGCAAAATACATTTATGTTTTTTCCCGGCTTCATTCTCGGTTACCTCATGTATGGCACCATGCATTATGCAATTCACGCATGGAACCCACCTTTCAAATGGATGAAAGGATTGTGGAGAAACCACCACCTGCATCATTATAAAAATGAACACAACGGTTTCGGCGTAAGCTCCACTATCTGGGACCACGTCTTCGGCACTATGTTCGATCTGAAAAGAGAAAAAGAAGATAAAGAAAAAGTACAGGAGCTGATGTTTGAAAGGAAGAAAGGCTAATTTTTTAACACGGATTATTGAAACTTATACCAATTGTTCCCTTCCTAGGTCTTCAGTCTTGACTTCCGATCTCCGACTTACCATTTTTCCTCATCCGGAATTTCATCCTCCTCTTTACCGGAAAATTGTTTGCGTGATTGTATCTTCTGCCATTCACGTTCCATCACCAGGGCGGTTATTATTCGGGCAGCATCTTCTTGTGGATGTTGTTGCAATTCCGTACGTAATTTTTTTTCACTCACATCCATGCGGTAAAGCAGTGAGATTAATTTATCAAAATCATTTGTCAGCAAGTGGTTAATACGTTCCTCCAATAATTGTACGGACAGCCGCTGTTGATCTGTAATATGGAACTGCCAATCGGTGGCAAGAGAGATAAGGATTGCCGCTTGATCCATTTTTATAATTAACGTTTATAAAGGATTATTAACATAACTAAATTTTTAGTTATAATCTTATGTTCGTAGATTTGAAGTTTATTGGAGATGCCAGCAATAAATAAACTGGTAAGGAATCCAGGAACAAGCCATATTTTTTTATAGAGTAGAACCAAAGCCATGAATTTAATAAAATTGCTTACTGCTTTTTTTGCAGCCCTCTTCTTTTCATTTTCAGCTATCGCCCAAAATAAAGGGCAAATTAGCGGCAGTCTTACCGACACATCAGGAAAAAAACCAGTTCCATATGCTACCCTTACAGTGTTTAATGCAAAAGATACTTCTATTATTACCTATCGACTGAGCGATGACGAAGGTAAGTTTAAAGTCCCGGGTCTTCCGTTTGATAAAGAATTGCGGGTAGTAATTACTGCATCTGGTTTCCAGGGGTGGCGCAAAGAATTTACCCTTACTGCTAATGCGTCAATGCTGGATATGGGAAGGATAAAAATGCTCATCTCCACGAAAGAGCTGGAGGAAGTAATAGTCACTTCCGAAAGGCCTCCGGTAGTAGTGAGAAAAGACACGATCGAATTTAATGCTACAGCATTTAAAACATTACCCACTGCGTTGGTTGAGGACTTGCTTAAAAAACTTCCCGGCGTAGAAGTAGATGCACAGGGAAATATTACTGTCAACGGCCGTAAAGTGAACAAAATGCTGGTAGAAGGAAAGGAATTTTTTGGCAGCGATCCTAAGATCGCTTCTAAAAACCTGCCCGCTAACCTGATCGATAAAGTACAGATAGCCGATGATAAAGAAGAACAGTTGCGTAATCCTGATATTTCTACAGGCGAACTGGGACAAGTGATCAATCTAAAACTGAAGAAAAGCATTAAGCAGGGATGGTTTGGAAAATTATATGCAGGCGCGGGAACAAGAAATCGTTATGAAGCTGGCGGTATTGTAAATATGTTTCGGGATACGCTGCAAATAAGTGTACTTGGCTTTTCAAATAATCTCAACAGGTCAGGCTTCAGTGTACAGGATGTAATGAGCATTGGAGGGTTTAGCCGCAATAATGTTAATAGCATTTCGGTCAGTTCGGATGGCGGCTTCGCTCTTAATGATATTTCTTTCGGTGGCTTGGGCGCGGGCATCCAGCGTTCCAGCGGTGGCGGTATGAATCTGAATACCCTGCTCAGTAAAAAGACAACACTAAGTTTTCAATATTTTTATGGCAATAATAATTCGCAAATAGGACAGCGTATCAATACACAACAATTTTTTAATGATACAACGCTTACGATCCGCAATAGCAGTCAGGCAGATAACGATGATTTCTCTCATCGCATATCCGGTTTGTTGCGCAACAAACCTAACGCCCTTACTACCATTGAGTACAGGCCTTCGTTTAGTTTTACCAGTGGCCGTGATTATAGCAACAGTTCCTCTTTTTCTTTCAGCAATTTTGATCAGCAGTTAAACGAAAGTGTGAATGAACAAAGGAGAAAAAGGAATGGTTTTTCCACGAGTCATGATCTTTCTTATAACCGTGCTTTTAAAAAAGCAGGCAAAACGCTTTATGCAACCGCCAACTTCACGCTCAACAGCAATGACGCAAACCAATACAACAATGCGAACAATATTTTTTATAAAGCCGGGTATAGCTCTGTCTTACGCCAGTTGCGCAGCCAGGAGCAGGATAATTGGAATGGAAGGATGTTAGTTAATTACAACCAGCCATTGTCCAAAGCATGGTCGCTGCGGTTATCACAAAACATAGAACTTTTTAGTAATAAAGATTATATAGATACATACGAATACGATCCTGTAACAGGAGAATACATCGTACCAGATCAACTTCTCACCAACGGGCTCAAAAGAAGTGGTTTGCGCAGCAGCTCTTCTGTTGGGTTCCGGTATGTTCATAAAAAATTTGCCATTATACCTGGTGTAGCCCTGCGTGCATTAAACATTGATAACAGGTTCCGCAAAGACGCTGCTATCAACCAGCATTTCCTCTTCCTGTTTCCTTCGATGAATATTACCTGGGATAAATGGAGTTTGAATTACCAGGTCACTGCAACAGAACCACAGGTTTCCGATCTGCAACCTGTAGTAAATAATACAAACCCGCTTTTCGTTCAGCAGGGAAATCCTTCGCTAAAGCCAACTGTTTCTCACTCCGTAAGCATCAGCGCTTACAATTACAATGTAAAGAATTCAATCAATTACAATTTAAATATGAATGGATCGATCAGCGAAGATGCGGTGATCCGTATGCGTACCGTGGATGCAAATGGTGTCCAGGTGTCCCGTCCGATCAATGCAGATGGTGTATGGCGTGGGTATATCAGTGGTAGTATCCGCAAGCAATACAAGTTTACGCAGAAATTACTTTTTTCGCTTGGGGCATCTGTGTATGCCCAATACAACCAGGCGCTGGTGATCATCAACCAGAATCGCAGCACGACCAAAAATATTAATGCCGGCCCATCGCTGAACTGGTCGCTCAACTGGGCCGATAAGATCGAGATCAACCAACGCTACGGTCCATCATACATCAAAAGCACGTATGAATCCGATGTATATCCCAGTCTTAAAGTCTGGCGCCATACAGCTGGTACCGATTTTGTGATCCGCATGCCCAAACATATTGTATGGGAATCTTCGGTGGATTATAGCTATAATCCGCAGGTGGCCGCCGGTATCCAAAAAAATGTATTCCGCTGGAATGCCGCTGTTAACCTGCTCTTCCTGAAACAGGATAAAGGACAATTTAAATTATCTGTATACGACCTATTGAACCAGAATATTTCCGTACAGAGGAGTGTACAGGAAAATTTTATCCGCGATACGGAAACGATTATCCTGCGCCGGTATTTCCTGCTGACGTTTACGTATAATATCCGCAGTTTCGGAGGTAAAGTAGGTGGCCGCGAAAGGTTCCTGCTGTTTTAAAACCGTTCTGCAATGCCAAGAGTAAATAAGGCAAAGTCATATTTCACCGGGTCGCTTGTATCAAATTTCCGCAATTGATCCGTAAGTTCCAATGCTGCAGTCCAGTCGGTTTGTTTTCGTTTTAATAAACCAAAACGTCTGGCTACTCTGGCCACATGCACGTCTATCGGGCAAATAAGATCAGCGGGGGAAATGTTTTTCCATATCCCAAAATCAACGCCTTTGTTATCTTTTCGTACCATCCATCGCAGGAACATATTTAATCTTTTGCAGGATGAATTTTTTTCCGGTGAGGAAATATGTTTTTTAGTCCGGTTGGGTGCATCTTCCAACGAAAAAAAATAATAATGAAAACCGGTAAGCATTTCTTCTATAGAAGATCCGTGCATAGTAAAAGCTGTTTCGAGGCTTTTGTGCTTTTTGTAATGATGTTTAAAGAATTCTATAAAATATAAAAGATCGGTGGTGTTGAAAGTGCGGTGCTTGAATTCCAATAATTTTTTTAATCCTGTTTCAGTAGCATCCAGGCAAAACTTATAGGGCTGCATATCCATCAGCAGCATCAACTCTTTCGATTTTTGAATAATGGTAGTGCGGTTGCCCCAGGAAAAAATAGCGGCGAAGAAGCCGGCGATTTCAATATCCTGTTTACTGGTAAAGAGGTGAGGAATCGAAACAGGATCGCTTTTAATAAAAGAAGGTTGATTGTATTCATCAACCTTCTTATCAAGAAATTCTTTAAGATTTTTTTTATTCATTCAAGGCCGTCAGAGCGCCTTATCGCCCCTGATCAACCTGAGCAAGATCGCAATAATTGCAACGACGAGCAAAATATGAATTAGTTGTCCTGCTGAAAATACAAAAAACCCTAACGCCCAGCCGATAAGTAAAATGATCGCTATTAGATAAAGCATGGCCAATATTTTTTATGTTAGCAATTCTCCCTGTTCATTCAACACATTGTTCATTTTGCCAATACTATGCCAATGGAAAAAATTCACCTAAAATTTCTTATCTATTAAGTAAGTGCCTTTTATAGAAGTAAAAATGGGGAAAGGGAGAGGCTTATCGTGGAAAAAAACGGACAGACTAAGAGTAAAAAAGAGAAAAGAAGGAAAAGAGTTAGTGGAACTCGCTTTTCGCTTAGCTAAATATTAAATGTCGCAAATGAGGTTAGGTCAACGCTGAAGAATGTTTTCTCTTTCTCTCTTTTTCTCGTTTGATCTCCTGGCCTCCTAGCCGATGGCTTGCTGCAGATCTTCCATCAAATCATCCGCATCTTCGATGCCTACACTTAATCGTATCAATGAATCCGTCAGCCCGTTTTTGATCCTTTCTTCTTTGGGAATAGAGGCATGCGTCATTGATGCAGGATGATTGATCAGTGATTCTACGCCGCCGAGGCTTTCGGCGAGGGAAAATAATTTCGTGGAGGAAAGCACCCGCATCGCATTTTCCACGCTGTCATCTTTTAAAGTAAAACTTAACATGCCGCCAAAATCACGCATTTGTTTTTTAGCTATAGAATGACCTGGATGATCTTCAAAACCCGGCCAGTAAACCTTTCCGATCTTTTTATGATTGCGCAACCAGTTGGCGATGATCTTCCCATTTTCACTGTGCTGCTTCATGCGTAAGTGTAAAGTCTTAATGCCCCGCAACACCAAAAAGCAATCCATCGGGCCCGGAACGGCGCCGCAACTTTTTTGAATAAAATATAATTGCTCCCGCAATGAAGTATCATTCATGATTAAAGCGCCTTGTATCACATCGCTGTGACCGCCGAGATATTTGGTGGAAGAATGCATGACGATATCAGCGCCAAGATCAAGTGGGTTTTGTAAGTAAGGGGAAGCAAATGTGTTGTCAACGCAAACTAATATCTTCTGATCTTTAGCGAGAGCGGCAACAGCGGCAATGTCACAAATATTCATCAACGGATTGGTGGGTGTCTCCAGCCAGACCAGTTTGGTTTTTGCTGAAATATATTTTTTAATATTCGCAGCATCCTGCATATCTATATAATGAAACTTGATACCGAACTTCTCAAATATTTTAGAGAAGAGGCGATAAGTGCCGCCATACATATCATTACCCGCAATTACTTCATCGCCGGGCTGCAATAATTTAATAACAGCATCCGTGGCCGCGACCCCGCTGCTGAAAGCAAGGCCATATTTTCCATTTTCAATAATGGCCAGTGCTTCTTCCAATGCTTTGCGGGTAGGGTTCTGGCTTCTTGCATATTCAAAACCTTTATTTTTTCCCGGCGCTTCCTGTACATAAGTGGACGTTTGATAGATCGGCGTCATAATAGCACCGGTAGAAGGGTCGGGTTCGGCCCCGGCATGAATAAATTTCGTCGCAAGTTTCATAATGAAATAATATTACTGGTGAATAGGGTGCAAAGATGTGAAAAAAGAAGAGTCTAGCCACAGATTAAATGATTAACACGGATTCACTTTTCTCTATACTGTATAAATAAACCTCTCCTCGCCTTTGTTTAGAAACAAAATACGAATAGATGGCTCGTACCTCGCTCCCGCAAGCGGGATAAACTATGACAAAGGAAAGAATTATTGTTATTGCACCTCGTTTTAAATAGAAGGGTTGGATAAATAACCTCTTCCTTGTCACCCAGAGGTACGAGGGGTCTACTCTCTAATGATGACTGATAATAGAAGGATATGTCGACAATGCTGAATAAAGAACAGGAAGATGAAGAGTGCGACGCAACAGGCGATGCCATGAAATACTGAAGCTGGGTTAATAAAAAGCTTGAATTGAAAAACCTGTTTACCACTCATCCGACATCTATTTCCTTTAACATATTCTTAATGTCTTTTACTATGGTTGATGATTGGTATTTCATCAGGCTAATCATTCATTTGGGAAGATATTTAAGCGGTTTCGGCAAGTTTTATAATCGTATATATGCTTCACTCATTGTTTGTCGGCTTACCGATGGTAGAGAATCGCTTGCCTTTGGCGGGTTAGCCTGCTAGATTTACATCGAACATTTAAATAACCTAAAAGTATAGTATGAAAAAATTATTAACCATAGCTGTTCTGCTTACAGGACTTGTTGCAGCAGCTACACCAACACCCAGTGAAGTGGGAGAGAAAGTTTTAAAAGCATTTAAAGAAACATTCAGCGTAGCGCAGGATGTAACCTGGCAGGAGTACGACGATTATGTACAAGCGAACTTCCGGCAGGATGATATCCAGGTAAGGGCGCAGTATGATGAAGAAGGAAAGTTGTTGAAGACGATCCGCTATTATAACGAAAAACAATTGCTGCCGAACATCGTTTCCAAGCTGAAAAAGAAATATGCGGGCAAACAAATAGAAGGCGTTACGGAAACAAGTTCTGATTCTGAAGTAAGCTTTGTTGTTACATTAAAAGATAGTGATAACTGGTACGTGGTGAAATCGGATGTGTATGGTAATCTCGAATTGAACCAGAAATTTAAGAGAGCAGATAAATAATAAAAGAGTTGACTCAATTGTGTTTAGTGATTTTTTCCTGATCTTGATGTCCTGCGTAGTGCGGGACATTTTTTTTGACACTAATTACACGTTTAATACGAATTCTTTAGCCACGCAAGCACACGAAATTGCACGAAAGGAATTACTCTCTGTAATCTACGGCTATCTTAAAACTTGAAAGGCAATCTTGCTAATAAATTGTCCCAGGTAATAACAAGGTCGGCGCCATCATCTGATTTTTCAAACACCATTGTAAAATATTCCTGTGAAGTATTGATGCTGGCAATAGGAATAGTAAAGCGGTGCACATCTTTAGTAGAATCCTGGTGCAATCCCCATGAATCAATATTGGAATTAAGAACAAGCGTCCATGTTTCCAGGTGAGGAATACAATATATTATATAACGTCCCGGCTCGATTTTCTTTTCCTGTATCGTTACCGGTTTATAAAAATCTATTTCAGTGGATTCGTTAGCGCCGAGCCGCCAGGGTTCATTGTATTTTAAAAGATCACGGAATAAATGTCGTTTCTGCAACTGCGGCCGGCTATAGATGACCCTTGCGATAAGCGGCGGTACGGCAGTGATGTTGGTCATTTTTACCTGCGGATAATCAACCGGGAAGTAACTCATGTCCATCGGGGAGCGGTCCACGTCAGCATAAGGGTTTGCCGGTATGTTGTGCGGTATCGTAATATTATTTGAATCGGGTACAAATTTAGTTTCACCCGTTGGCGGCTTTTTAGCTTCCTTACAGGAGAACAAACAGCAAAGAGTTATAAATAATAAAGACAGGTTGATCCCTTTCATACGGCAATAATTATAAACTGATGGGCAATGTTGCTTTTATGTTTTCCCAGCCAACGACGAGGTTAAAGCTATTACCTGATTGCACAAATGCCATAGATAATGATTCAAACATATCGGCACTTGCTTCTGTATTCACATCCACCCTTACTACATCTTTTGTTTCATCGTATTTAAAAGCACCCCATATATCGAGCTCTTTATTTAAAATGAATGTCCAGCTTTTTTCATTTACCAATGCATATAATGTATAACGTCCGGCGGGGATCTTTTTATCACCAATCGTCACCGGCTTAAAAAATTCGATCTCGGTCGCTTCGTTTGCTCCCAGGCGCCAAACTTTTCCATAGGGAATCAATCCGCCGAAAACAGCTCTTCCTTCTTTTTTTGGGCGGCTGTACACTACTCTTGCAATGGGGGCTTCCGTTGTTTTTCCCTGCATTTTCACTACGGGATAGTTGGCGGGGCAATAGGACATGTCCATCGGCGATTTATCTACAGCAGGTAAGCCTGCTTGTGCATGTGTTACTGCTGAAATTAACAGAACGGCAATCATCGAAGAAATAACTCTTTTCATAATCTGTATATACTTTTTACAAAATAAATGATTCAGCTGTTGAAGGACGGATTTTATAAAGTTTCCGCAATAGCAAACAAACGCTGGTCTTTAAAACTATCAATAATCAAATCCGCTTTTGATAAATCCTGGTTGCCGGAGTTCGGATTATAAAAACCAACGCAAAACATTCCCGCAGCCTTTGCTGCTGTCACGCCATTGGTGCTGTCTTCAATCACGATGCAGTCTGCCGGTTGATAATTGAAATGGTCCGCTACTTTTAAAAATATATCCGGTTCCGGTTTTCCTTTTATCACCTGCTCACCACTGACTACTAAATCAAAATAATGACCAATGTTCAATTTTGTAAGGATCAGGTCAATATTCTTTTTTAATCCAGACGATGCAATACCAATAATGTTACCATTCTTTTCCAGGAAGTCGAGAAAATCAATCACATGTTCTGTCGGTAATAAATCTTGTTCCCGCAGGGCTTTATTTTTAAGTTCTTTCTCTAATTCTATATAAGTATCAATTTCTCCGTCCAGGTTATTCTCTTCTTTTAAATATTGCCAGAACCTTTTGGCCGAGCTGCCGATAAAAGTCTGGTGCTTCTCCACAGATAATTTAATACCGATTTCTTTAAACCATGCCTGGTTAATATCCAGGTATACTTTTTCACTATCCAGTAAAACACCATCTATATCAAAGATGACCAGTTTTTTCATTATAAAAGAAGCTGTGGTTTTAGAAGAGATAAGCTGTCAATCGTTTATTTCCTTCAATAATTCATATTGCTTTTTCGCATAGGGCTTCAGATCTTTCCAGAATTGACGATAGCATTGCCGGAAAAGTTGGTAATGCTGTTCAAATAAATCATAAGCAGTTTTACTTTCCGTGAGGTAGGCCGAACGGCGCACTACGCCCTGCAAACTTTTTCCCGTGCCTTCTTTGGTCCTGTAGTTAAATAACCAATTATGCGATTGCATATAAGGAAACATACCAGTGAACTTTTCAGGGAACCATTGTTTGTATTGAGCAAGCGAAACATACACTTGTTGTGTAAAATCAAATAAAGAACTTTCGGTGAATTCGTTTTCATCCGTAGCCAGGAAATGATCGTACACTACATCGGTAAATGCACCGCTGTATAACCGGTAGGCGGGACGGAAAATATTTTTAGCTTCTTTAGTCGTTTCATGCTCATCGGTGAATGTATCTATCATTCGATGAAGCGTAATGCCTTTTTGTATTCCCGGTGGGTAATCAAATTTCTTTTTCCCTTTTATAAAATCACTTGTAAGATTGCCCACCAGTGTTTCCGGGTCGTTAAAGGAAAGATATGCATGGGCGAGATAATTCAAGTATCAAATTTATTTAATGAAACGTTATAATGTTTTCGTCTCCTTGTGTAAATTATAAGAATAGATACAGGGCACAACCGTTATTATAGCGATAACAATACCAAAACAAATAATAGATACCAGCGCCGGTGCGAATAAACTAACAACCGCTATTAGTAACCCGCCGCCAAACCAAAGTTTGCCTGCAAGCAAATGTGTCTTTCTCCAGTTCTCTGCATTTTGCATTGCCCATGGCAGGCGGAAACCGGCGAAGTAACTTGGTTTGATCGTGTACAGGTAATTACCCATTATGGCGAATAATAAACCAACTCCTGCCAATACCCACGTTGCTTCAAATTTCATTCCCGTGTTGCTGCTGCTGTGGATGATCATGAAAAGTATAGCGGATATAAAAACAGTTACGGCAAAACCCAGGCGCTGCATTTTGTCTTTATTTTCTATCGCATTCTTTCTGGGATCAATGCGATGTGCATTTACCAGCAACAGGTATGCTCCTGCATTAATAAATACAAGGAACAACGTCATCCCGACCAGGGTTACTTTACTTCCATACCCGTCCGGTTCTCCATGTATATTATAATGAATAGCTATCCTGGCAGGCAGGCTACCCCAAATAATAGCGAGGTAAATGACCGGGGCCAGTATTACCAGCCACACGATCTTGCTTAGTAATTTATTCATGTTATTTCTTTTTTGCTTTGAATTGTAATAACCACTTCATGATCTCATCCACCACGGTTGTATTTAATGAATAGTATATATACTGCCCTTCTTTTACGGAAGTCACCAGCTTTGCCTGCTTCAGCAGGTCAAGGTGGTGCGATATACTCGGCCACGACATATTGAATTCGCCGGCTATTTCACCCGCTGTCATATCTTTTTCCTGCAATAACTCGAGAATATCCCGGCGGGTCGTGTCATTCAGGGCTTTAAAAACTGCATTCATAGTACAATTGATCCATTACATATTTAGACAAATATCTAAATACTTTCTCATTCTACAAAATCACTTTTGAGCCAACTGTCGATTTATGGGTGTGAACTGCATTTTCCGCCGGTGAATCGTAAGCTGTGATTAGCAACCGTTAACAGTGGTTAACAAAGCTTCCCTTTAATCACAATTGCCTTGTCAGCAAGTGTAACCTTATATACTTTTGGTGCGTCATAGATAACGAATAAAAAATTTTTAAACCATAACCGAAAATAGTTTTAAGAAATGAAAAAGATGATCATCACACTGGCAGTTGCAGTAAGCAGTTTGTTTGCTTTCGCCGGGGAAGGAAATGTCGTAAACGCAGAAGTGTTAAATGCCTTTAACAAAGAATTTACGGGTGCAACAGATGTTCAATGGACATCAAGGGATAATTACTTCAGGGCGAATTTTGTATTCAACGACCAGTATGTTTCCGCTTTCTACAGTGCAGATGGCGAAATGATGGGCCTTACCAGGAATATCAGCTCTTTGCAGTTGCCAATTAAATTGCAAACCAAACTTAAAAAGAGTTATTCCAATTACTGGATTTCTGATTTGTTTGAAGTATCAAATAATGATGGAACAAAATATTACATCACTGTAGAAGATGCGGATACAAAAATCATCCTGCAATCAACAGACTATAATAGCTGGACGAAAACAGCTAAATCATAAATTTCAAGCATAAGCAGTTAGTTTTAGTGTGTGGTAAAACAAGCCCTGTTCTCCGTAAGAACAGGGTTTCTCTTTTGAAAGAACCGTAAATAAGATTAGTCATAGAAGTTATAAAGGTCAAATAGGTCAGGGAGCCGTTTTGACTTATATGACCCATTGACTTTAATGACTTTACCCTCTCGCCACTCACCACTTCCCACTCGCCTCTATCTCCTATCTTTGCGCTCAAAAATCACAATGAACAAAGGCCCGGTTTCCCAATTTATTCAGCATCACTACCGCCACTTCAACGCTGCCGCATTAATGGATGCAGCCAAAGGTTACGAACAGCATTTGCTCGAAGGCGGAAAAATGATGATCACCCTTGCAGGGTGCCATGAGCACAGGTGAGCTCGGTATTTCATTAGCGGAAATGATACGCCAGGGAAAGTAGACATCATCAGTTGCACTGGCGCCAACCTCGAAGAAGATGTGATGAACCTCGTGGGCCCATTCACATTATAAAGAGTGCCCAACTACCGCGACCTTACCCCGCAACAGGAATGGGAACTTTTGGAAAATCATTATAACCGTGTTACCGATACCTGCATACCCGAAGAAGAAGCCTTCCGTCGTTTACAAAAACATTTGGTAAAGCAATGGAAAGACGCCGAAGCCAGCGGCGAACGTTATTTCCCGCATGAGTTTATATACAAGACCATATTGAGCGGCGACCTCAACAATATTATGAAATAGATCCCAAAGACAGTTGGGTCGTAGCCGCCGCTGAAAAAAATATTCCGATCGTAGTTCCGGGTTGGGAAGACAGCACCACCGCAATATTTTCGCCAGCTATGTTATCAAAGGAGAATAAAAGCAAGTACGGTGAAGAATGGGATTGAATACATGGTGTGGTTAACCGAATGGTACCGCAACAATTCTTCAACAAAGGTGTTGGGTTTTTCCAGATCGGCGGCGGCATCGCCGGCGACTTTCCCATTTGCGTAGTGCCCATGATGTACCAGGACCTCGAGTGGCACGACGTACCTTTCTGGAGTTATTTCTGCCAGATCAGCGATTCCACCACGTCGTATGGTTCTTATTCCGGCGCCGTGCCCAACGAAAAAATTACCTGGGGCAAACTCGATATCCATACACCCAAGTTCATTGTAGAAAGTGATGCTACCATTGTAGCGCCATTGATCTTTGCGTGGGTGTTGGGTTGGTGATGGGTTTGTCATGCTGAGCTAGTCGAAGCATTAGCCCGGCTTCAGTGCTACTATCATCGCCTGTTGCGACGCTCCGTTCATCTTCCTGTTCTCTACTGAGCATTGTCGAAGTATCAGCAATTGTGTTGCATCTTATAACTCGAGCCAATTTATTGGAAGAAAAATCCTTCGTGTCAATTAGTGTTCTTTCGTGGCCAAGATTATATATTTCAATGCGTAACTTCACATAACAGCATAGCAATGGTAAAATTATGCAAGCCTACATCAACCAACTTCTTGCAGACATCACATACGCAACTGAAAATGTGAGCCTGCTCTTTGTTGAAAAGGAATTACAATTACAGGATTGGATTACTGATGAGGAGGAAAATAAAACCGCACCCATCCGCAATTTGCAAGAGTGGTCAGGTATCAGCGAAGAAATGCTTCCTCCACAGGAAAAGCTTAATGATGAACAGGTGAACAAAGTTTTGACTGCATTAAAGCAGATGCTCGATGCGTATAACTGTTCTTCGTTTTGGCAAACTGAAGTACCTGATCGTATTCAATACGCTGCTATCCGTAGCAATTTTAACCAGCCCGTAAAAGTAAAACGCTGGCACATGGGCTTCTTTGAGCTTTGTGTGCCTGGTACAGAGCATAAGAAATGTGCTTTAGGCGACTATTGCCAGTGTGCATTTTTCAAGGAATTTTTTTCCGGTTTCATCGACGAAGAACTTAGTCCCCATGAAGAACGTGTACGAGAATTAGAAATAGAAGTCAAACATATCAAAAAAAATATGGAAAGGATTGGATGAAATATTATCCTTATCATCTCGATGCGAACTATGATGATGAAAACAGCAATCCTTATAATTATGGATTTGAAGATAACGATGAAGAGGATAATGATAATTGGTGGCGTTAATCCGTTTGCCCAATTCCCAACCCCCGCTGATTTATTCCTAATTTTATACTAATGGATGAAACAAAACCCAGCAACTGGCGCAGCCGGCTTCATGAAATCATTTATGAGTCAAATACAAGAGCAGGCAAAGCGTTTGACATCATGCTTCTCCTGCTCATCATTGCCAGCATTGTAACAGTGATGCTCGATAGTATAAAAAGTTACCACCGCTACGGACATGTTTTTGATATACTCGAATGGACTTTCACCGGCTTGTTTACAATAGAATATATCTTCGATTGATAAGTATAAAAAAACCCTGGCGCTACGTCACTTCTTTTTTAGGAATAATAGATTTGCTGGCCATCATACCTTCTTACCTGAGTATATTCTTTGTAGGCGCTCAATCTTCTATTGGTGTTCCGGGCACTGCGCCTGTTGCGCATCTTCCGCATTTTTAAACTATCTCATTTCTTACAGAGATGGAATTTTTAAAGATCGCTGTACGGGGCAGTTTAAAAAAAGTAAGCATCTTCATGCTGGTAGTGTTGAGCCTTGTTATTATACTCGGCTCCATCATGTACCTTGTTGAAGATGGAAAGAATGGTTTTCAAAGTATCCCCGACAGTATTTATTGGGGCGATTGTAACGATCACGACAGTAGGGTATGGCGATATCTCACCTGTTACACCACTAGGTAAGTTCATCGCTTCTATTATGATGTTTATTGGTTATGGCATTATTGCCGTACCAACCGGCATCATTACTACAGAAATGGCTATTGCTGTGCGTAAAAGAAAAGGAGGATCTGAAAACTGCCCGGGCTGCGGAAGAGAAGGGCATGACAAGGATGCAGTGTACTGCAAGTATTGTGCTGCACGATTATAAATATACTAACGGCATGGTGCATATCCTACACACCATTTCCGCCGCTTTCAACAAATCTTAATTAAACTTCGCACCAATATACTCAACCAATTTTTCATCGCTCATTTTATTGGCCGTGCTTTCCTTTGTCACCGTATTTTAAACTGTGGTGTATCCGCCATAAAATGTATAAGCTGTTCCTGCGAAGTGCCCGTGCCTGTTATATGCACTTCTTCCGCATTGGGCATAAAGGATAATATCTCTTTAAAAAATTTGTGCTGCAATGTCCGTTCATCATTATGTTCATTCTTTTCGCTGGTATTATGTTCAGCGCCTGCATTGCCTGCAGAGCCTAGTATAACTGAAATCTTCAGTTTCCGCAGTCGCCCTTCCTATTACTGTAGCCTGGTGCGTATCCATCCACACGCCGAATTGCTTTTTGTTCTTTTGAGTCATAAATAGTTTAGCCTATCGTATCCAAAACCGTACCCCGATCCGTAAACCACATCGCAAATGCTGAATAGAACCTCACCTAACCCTGCCTACCGGCAGGCAGGCTCTCCTAAAGGAGAGGAACAGCACACAGCCCTTGAAGGAAAATGCAGATATATTACGGATGCGGCAATAATGCTGAGTAGAATTCATGCAGCACAAGAGTGCGACCATTCGACTTCGCTCCCACGACATTTCGTCGGGGCAAAGCAGGGTAATCCCGATAAGCTATCGGGAGCGACGCAATTGCTGATACTTCGACAATGCTCAGTAGAGAACAGGAAGATGAACGGAGCGTCGCAACAGCCGATGATAGTCCACGGGATGCTGCGCATAGTAATGCAGTTGGGTTAATAATGCGCCGTCCCGATTACATCGGGATTTCGCTTCGCTCAACAACAGCCGATGATAGTCCACAGGATGCTGCGCATAGCAATGTTGTTGGGCAAACAACTATTTTCTCATCTCTTTTTTTATCCGCTCTGCCTCCACGGCATACTTAAATACCTCTAATAAGAAAAACAACAATAACAATTCTTACTATTATACCCTTGTAAGCATATTGCACCCCTTCAAACGCAATCGTAAGCCCCCACAAAGCCAGGTATAATACGAGGGCAATAATAATAGCGGTGAGCGGCTGCTTTTTGGTTAAAAATCCGAGCCCAACAAACACAAGTGCTAAAACAACATACACCAGTAACACTTCTATAATAAATTCATCTGCAATCGCCATCGTGAGAATTCCACCCAATACCAATAAACCTGCAATAACAAAAATGTATTTCTTGTTTTTCTAAGGTTGCTTTCCACTTCCCGTAACTGTAACTGTTGATTGCCTTCAAGGAAATCGGCGATAACATTTTGTTGTGGTGGCGGTGGTGGTGGTGGTGGTGGTTGATGTGGTTTGTATCGTTGGTCATAATGGGTTGGTTTTACTACCAAAGTAAAAAAAATACAGACATGACCAACGACCCGGATTATTTTATAGCAGGCCGTAATCGAATAGACCGCCGGTTAAATAGAAGATACTAGTCGTTTTAAAAGTAGCTTATAAAACCAAACTCCTGAAGACCAATGCATAACACTAGCTGCTTTTCTATTTCATCCGTTCAGCTATTTCACTACTTTATCGGCTATTAATTAACCTATAAAACGCATTTTATGGACATTCTACCTTTAGTTATTCAATTGGCTTCCGGCGCGGTCGGTGGCAACATTGCGGGTAAATTAATGCCTAAGTTTTCATTGGGCACTCTTGGCAATTCGATCACTGGTATCCTTGGTGGCGGCATTGGTGGCCAGTTGCTCGGCCTCCTCGGCATCGGCACCGGCGGCATGGATGTAGCAGGTATTCTCACCAGCATTCTCGGTGGTACGGCGGGTGGCGGAGTGCTGCTGGCCATTGTCGGTTTTGTAAAAGGCTTATTGAGAAAAGCGTGATGATAGCTTATTTCACAAACAGGAACCGGTATCATTGATACCGGTTTTTTTATTTTATGCAAGTCACTTGCAATTCTTTATGTCGCTATAAGAAAGAATTAGTTACCCGGCGACATTGCTATGCGCAGCATCCCGTGGACTATCATCGCCTGTTGCGTCGCACTCTTGTACTGCATGAATTCTACTCAGCATTTTAGAAAATATTGAATCCCATGAATATTCTAAAAGCGAAGGCTGTGTGCTGTTCGTTTCTCCGATAACTATCGGGATGAAGAGATTAAGTGGGGTTACTTAAAATCCTTTCGGCCGGTCAAGCTTCAAATCTCTTTTCAGCATGCTTCCCGGTTCGCCATTTCCCATGCAGTATAAAAAACAAGCTGTCCTCTTCTCGCCATCAATGAATAATTTATTTTATCCGGTGTATCGGTAGGACGGTGATAATCGGCGTGTACGCCATTGAAATAAAAAATGATGGGAACACCTTTATCAGCAAAATTGTAATGATCACTGCGGAAAATAAATTCTCTTCCGGATCTTTAGGGTCATTGTATTTCCTGTCGAGCTTCAGTTTTGAATAAGTACTATTTACTTGCTCAGTGATTGGCGTAAGATCGCTGCTCAATTTATCATCACCGACAACATAGATATAATCCGCGGAATCTTTTTTTCCAACGTATTCAGATCCTACCCTGCCAATCATATCAATGTTGAGGTCAACAGATGTTTTATTCAACGGAACACGGGGTGGTTAGTGTAATATTCACTTCCCCATAAACCTTTTTCTTCACCACATACTGTCATAAAAACAATATTGCGGCGCGGGCCTTTGCCTGTGGCTTTTGCTTTGGCGAATGCTTCGGCCAGTTCCAATACACCTGTCGTGCCGCTGCCATCATCATCAGCGCCATAATAAATAACGCTGTCGCCTCTTTTGCCTACATGGTCATAATGCGCCGTGATGAAAACGTATTCATCTTTTTTATCCGTTCCTTCCAGCATCGCCATTACATTGGAAACTTTTGTGGTGACTGAAGCTTTTGAAAAACCAAGATCAATATCTGCTTTGTATGTTTTGGGAGTAAGCAATGCTGCTTTCGTCTTATCAATGAATATTTTTACCATCTTCTCCCATCATTGCTGCGGCAACGGCCAGGCGAAATACTAAATGTAAAAAGCGATTGGATGCCTTATAACTATTCATGCTCCAATTGGAAACAGCATTGAAAGTAGTGCGGGGAAAATTAGTATTAACAACAATTAATGCAACCGCACCTTTATTCATAGCGGTAGTCATTTTACCATTGATCGTTGTCAGCGCCCTGGCCCCCGGTTGACTGTTTGTATAACCTTCAGGCACACCATCTAATACCACCACTAATTTACCGGCTACTTTTATATCTTTATAATCATCTCTTTTATCATCAGTGATACCAAAGCCAACAAATACGATTTCAGAAAAACGCATTTCCCCGGAATAGTTAGCAAGTTGCGGTTGAAAAATCTTTGTTGAGTTCATAACCGACACCATTTATTTTAAATGCGGTAGTTACTACCGAATCTTTATACAGAGGAAAGTATTGGCGATAACTGCCTTTATTTCCTGGCAGTAATCCAAGTGATTTAAAATGATCTTCAATATAATTAGCTGCTTTCTCCTGGCCGGGTGAAGGCGTATCCCTGCCACCCATTTCTTTACTGGCGATAATGTAAAGATGCTTTTTCATGTCTTCGGCGGTAATCGTCTTCGCTATCTTTTCCGCATTCTTATCTTTTTTTGCGCTTGTGAAAACAGGGAAATGCATAGCAACAGGCATGTAATTATTCTTCTCATATAGATTTGAGGGATTGATAAAAATTAAAAATAAAGCGTTCAGGCGAAAGGAAGGAATAAAATGTATGACTGGTAATTATATTACATGCACGCCATCTTATCCACCCCGTCTTTGGTGACGGCCGCCTTCAAAATGCAGTAGTCATAAATAAATCCACCATTTTTTCAGCATCGCCTTCGCGGACAAAGCGGGCCGGGATGCAAATGATATTGGCATCATTATGTTCCCTTACCAGGGTGACAATTTCCTCGCCCCAGCAGATGGCGGCGCGGATATGCTGATGTTTATTGGCAGTAATGGCTACACCGTTTGCGGTGCCACACAATAGAATGCCAAAAGAGGCTTCCCCTTTTTCAACCGCTTCGGCCGACAGGATGCGCATAATCAGGATAATCAACGGAGTCTTTTGAATGGAGCGCCAAAATCTTTAAACGGAATGCCTTTACCTTCCAAAAAAGAGATCAGGTCTTCTTTATAATCAAATCGCATGATCGCTGCGATAGCTACAGGTTTGCTGAGATCAAAGGGGGAATTCATATAGAGTTCAGAGTTAATAGTGATGAGTTCAGAGTATCAACAATGTAAAGGTAATTAACTTTTGATTGCGTATTCCCGGCTCATAACTCACAACTCAGTACTTCTTTATCAGCTCCATTCATTCATTTCTTTTTGCTGTCTTTTATTGATGCGTGAAGCAACAGCGATGCTCGCTTCGTAAAGAATATACAGCGGAATGGTGACGATTGTTAAACTGAAAGGATCAGTAGAAGGAGTGATAATAGCCGCCGCGATAAGTATAATTACAAAAGCATGTCGTCTGTATTTTCTTAAAAATTTTGCGTTTACAATACCGATCCTTGCCAATATCATCACCCAGCAGCGGCATTTGAAAAAGCACACCAATGCCGACTGTAGTATAAATAAGGTTTTCAAGAAAGTCAGAGAACGTAGGCTTATTTCAATTAAAGGGCTTAGGTGAATACGAGAAATAGAAATTAACCATGAAAGGGGTAAGTATAAAATACCGAAAGCAATTCCTAAAAAAAACAGGAAGGATACAATGAAAATAACGCCTCTTGTTTTTTTCACTCTTTCTGAGACAATGCAGGTTTTACAAAGCGCCAAAATTCCCAGAATATATAAGGGAAGGCAACAATAAAACCACCCACAAAAGAAATGGTGAACGACGAAATGAATGTGATGTCATCTCGGTGCTCAAAAAACTTACTTTAACGCCGCCCATGCAAACCGCATCACCCAGTCCTAACGCATGGCTCATCTTGCAAAACCATCCGTATGTAACAAAAGTGTCCCTTGCCGGGGCAAGTAATATATCGTTGACGATATCTTTTACAAAAATGAAGAAGACAATAGACCCAACTAAAATGGCGATAACTGAACGGATAAGATGCCAGCGCAATGCTTCCAAATGGTCAATAAATGACATTTCGGAATTGCTATCTTTTTCCTGCGATTCAAAAAATCCAAAAGGGCCATCAGCGCTGTTTAATAAGTGGGGAGCAAAGATAATGGATAGCAGCGAGTGGTGAGGGAGAAGTAGTGAATGGGGCTATAGTCAGAAATCAGATAGGTCAAATGAGTCAATGGGCAGCTTTAGTGGCGAACGACCAATTCGTGTAATTCGCCTTAATTCGTGTTAAAGCCTTACTTTAATTTCTTCATCTTTACTGTCTCTATCCTCGTATCGCTTACGCTCATGATATCAAACTCATAATCTTCAATAATAATACGTTCTTTTTGCTGGAGGAAATGGTTTCGTAAAAATTAATAATATATCCGGAAAGGGTCTCTGATTCGTTTTCAGGAAAATCAAAACCATATATTTCTTCCAGGTAATCCAATTCCAGCCTGCCTGAGAAAATATATTCGTTTTCGGCGATTTGTTTTTCTACAAATTTTTCCCGGTCGTATTCATCTTCTATTTCTCCAAAAAGTTCTTCCAGCACATCTTCCATCGTGATGATGCCGGCCGTGCCCCCAAATTCATCCACTACCCAGGCTATACTTTTTCTTTCCGTACTGAATTTTGCTGATAAGATGGGCGGCGCTCATACTTTCCGGCACGGCGGGAATGGGCAACAAAACAGATTGAATGGAAGCCGGCTTTTTAAAAAGATCAAGTTGGTGCACATAACCGGTGATATGATCAATATTATTTTCATAAACAACCAGTTTGCTCAACCTTGTTTCTTCAAATTTTTTCTTTATCTCTTCAATGGAAGATTGGATATCGATGCCGATAATCTCTTTACGAGGCACCAGGCACTGCCTTATTTTTATTTTGGGAAATTCCTGGGCGTTCTCGAGCAATTGTGTGCTGTGGTCATGACGTTCGTCCACTTCTTTTTGAAAAAGATTTTTTAATTCATCGTGTGTCAGCGGTTCTTTGTTTTTATCTAACCGCACATTAAAAACATATTTGAGCATCCATTCGGGCGAAACGGATGAAGACTTTTGCGACTGGCGAAAACAATTGGTAAAAAAATCAGTTACCAATGCCAGCCTGCTGAGTAAACTATTACTTTTCGCCCTGAATATGGCGCGGGGGATAAATTCCGCGAATACTAATACCACGAATGTGGCGATTACAATTTCGACAAGGAGATGTTACAAGATCGGAGCCGATGTGCAGGTATGTCCATACGGGTTTCATCACCGTGCTTATCTGTAGAGAAAAAAACACAAGGAAAAGCGCAGAGCCGATTACAGTTGTTCCGATAAAACCAGCGGGGGCGTCAATAAACTTAGCTAATAAGTGGCCGGAAGTGCCGCCTTGTTTTTATTCGCAACTCAATATTCAGCCGGTTAGCCGCTGTAATAAGCCATTTCGATTCCCGAGAAAAACCCCATTAACAGCAGGGTAATAACAAACCAGGTATCGTTTGCCATTGCATCATATAGTAAAGATAATAAGAGTTTATAGTTCACGATTTATAGTTTATGATTGCTTGCAACAGAGGCAGTTGCTGAGTAAGAGCAACAATAAATACTATAAACTTTTCCCGAGGAATTCTTTTATAATCGATTCTGCTGTGGCGCAGGCTTGCTTAAAGTCATCGTTCACGATGCTTTTATGAAATGATCTTTGAATGATAATTCATAAGAGGCTTTGTTGACTCTTGCTTGTAAAGATTCAGACGTTTCTGTTCCTCTTGATTCCAACCTTCTTTTTAATTCTTCCACAGAAGGCGGTTCAATAAAAATAGTTAAGGAAGTGTCGGGATATTGCTGTTTTATATGAATAGCGCCTTAACATCAATATCCAAGTAAAGGACATTGCCCATTGTCCCAGATGCGCTGCAATTCATTTTTTAATGTGCCATAATATTTTCCTTCATACACCATTTCCCATTCTATGAATTCATTGTTCTGATCTTTTGTTTAAAATCGTCAAGCGCCAGGAAATAATAATCCACTCCATCTTTTTCATAGCTCCTGGCCTGACGTGTAGCCGCGGAAATAGAAAAAGCCATTTGCGGAAATGTTTTCAGCAAATGACGGGTAATGAAAGTTTTGCCGGCGCCTGACGGCGCTGTTATAATAATTATTTTATCCTGGTAAGTAGCCATGATGTGTAAAGCGGCAAAACTAATTAAATACTTAGGTAAATGGAACACGAAGAAAAGTAATATTCGATGATGATTTTTATGGTTTATCACGACCGATGAACCTTTCTTTGCCAGACAAAAATGCGATGGCCCTTTTGATGTTCTTTTCAATGGCTTCATCGCTTTTCAAATTACCGATATACCGTACAATTTCTTTTTGGCGGGAGGGGATTAATTTGTCAAAAACCGCCTTCGCTTTTTTATTTTGATTAAATGCTGATTGTAATTTGGGGTGTACCGGAATTATTCTTTTTTCCGGATCGTATTCAATTTTCACGTTGGCCATATCACCTACATCAATGCCGGCGCCTTTGCGCATCGGCGTATTTAAATATAAACGCCATTTGCCACTGTATTTTATAAGATGTTGTATGAACGGATGCCCGTTTAATGTTCCATGCACCGGTATCGGGCCTTTATTTTTCCCCGCTTCTTTAAACAATTCTTTTAATACCGCCGCAGGAAGAAGAACGTATGGGTTGATACCAATTTTATAAATTTTGGCCGTAAAAGAATTCATGTATTAAAGAAATTGCTCTAAGCTAGAACTGATTTATAAAATAACCCAACAACCCGAATAACATGGCTATAACAATCATAACTATAATTGTTGCGACGGTTGCTGTCTTTTTATATTCCTCCATGCCCGTATTTGCTTTAAAACGAATGGCTAATTTATGACCTATTGTGCTGTCGTACAATCCAAGAAACCCGGTAAGAAAAATAGCGGTATTTAATTCAAATTGTTTGGAAGATAAATATCCAACCAGTGTGTATACAAAAAATGAAAGTACACTTAAGAATGTATAGTTGAAATGTAAACGCCTTGATAGTATTGATCCTCCAATGTCAATCAGTGTAATCAGGACAAGGCCAATAAGGAGATATTTTATGATAAGAAAATTTATCATTTAACCTGGTACTCTTTTTATTTCGGCACCCAATTTTTTAAGGCGTTCATCTATGTATTGATATCCCCGGTCTATCTGTTCTATATTTTGAATGATGCTTTTTCCTTCGGCGCTTAAGGCCGCTATCAGCAAAGCTACACCGGCACGTATATCCGGGCTGCTCATGGTAATGCCCCTTAATTTTTGTTCCCTTTCCAAACCGATCACCACCGCACGGTGCGGATCGCAAAGAATAATTTGTGCACCCATGTCTATCAGCTTATCTACAAAGAACAAACGGCTTTCAAACATCTTCTGGTGGATCAATACACTTCCTTTTGCCTGTATCGCTGTTACTAAAACGATGCTTAATAAATCAGGCGTGAAGCCAGGCCAGGGATGATCATACATTGTTAATACACCACCGTCGAGATAGCGGTGTACTTCATAAATTTCCTGTGAAGGAATATGAATATCATCACCGTTAAAATTCATTTGAATACCGAGCTGCTGAAATTTTTCGGGGATAATGCCGAGATGTTCGAGGCCAACATTTTTTATAGTGATGTCACTTTGCGTCATCGCCGCTAAACCAATAAAAGATCCTACTTCGATCATATCGGGCAGCATACGATGTTCCGTGCCGGCAAGATACGTGACGCCTTCGATCGTTAGCATATTACTGCCAATGCCGCTGATCTTTGCCCCCATGCGGTTGAGCATTTTACAAAGCTGTTGGATGTAGGGCTCGCAGGCAGCATTATAAATGGTAGTGATTCCTGTTGCCATCGCTGCCGCCATTACGATGTTAGCAGTGCCTGTTACCGAAGGTTCATCCAGCAACATATTTGTTCCCTGCAGGTGCGGCGCTCCCAGGTGAAAGAACCCATCCTCAGGATGATAGTTAAAAGAAGCGCCTAATTTTTCAAAGCCAATAATATGTGTATCCAATCGTCGCCTTCCTATTTTATCGCCACCCGGTTTTGGAATAAATGCTTTGCGATATCTTGAAAGCATCGGCCCTGCCAGCATTACCGAACCACGCAATTTTCCGCTTTTCTTTTTATAAGGTTCACTGTGCAGGTAATCAATATTTACATTGTCCGCCTGGAAGATGCAGGTATCACGTTGCGGCCTTTCAATTTTTACATTCATTTCTCCCAGCAATTCTATCAGCAGGTTCACATCGAGTATATCGGGAATATTGGAAACAGTAACTTTTTCCGGCGTTAGTAAAACAGCACTGATGATTTGCAGGGCTTCGTTCTTGGCGCCCTGGGGAATGATCTCGCCGTTTAATTTTTTTCCGCCTTTTACTTCAAATGAATTCATAGCAAATTGAAAGTTTGAAAATATACAATTCCCGACAAGCCGGGACAAATGTGCGAATGGAATGCAAAGTAATAGAAATGCGTTTTAAAAAATGAAAAAGGCTGGCAATTGCTTGCCAACCTTTCTTAATTAATTTTATAAATGACTTTGAGTGTAATTAAAATTTAGTTTTTACAACATAGTAGGACGCCGAAAAGATGCCATGAAAACTGGACATACAAGTGAGTGACACAACAGGCGATGCCATGATACTTCGACTTCGCTCAGTACTGAAGCTTAAAAATTTTAATAGCGCTTCTTCTTAAATCCGCCTCCGCCGCCACCACGATTATCCCTGCCATCATTTCTTCTTCCGCCGCTACCGCCGCCGCCATTGTTTCGGTGCTGAAATTTTCCGCGTGGTTTGCCATAGCCGCCACGATCACGGTCCCTGTTTTCCTGTGGACGGAACGCTTTTACATATGGCGTATTGGTGAAGGTTAACTGGCCGTCTGTTATGCCTGTTAATTCGCTTTGAATGGCATCATCATGCACCATTTCTTTATGCCAGTTGCTGTAGGCTAGCTTCATATAGTAAGCGATCGCATTGGCGAAGCCGGCACGTTTGTCGGTATCTTCTTCTTTCAATGCTTTCTTAATAACTATTTCCAGGTTTTTACCAAGATGTGAATGCTTGGGATGGCGTTTCGGGTAAGGAAGCGGTGCAGGTCTTTCACTTAGCGATTCCCGGGTGGGGATCGGGTAAGGAGATTTTACCTGTAGCTTAAAATCGGAGATGAGGAATAGATGATCCCACAATTTGTGGCGAAAATCTTCCACATTTTTTAAATGCGGGTTTAAAAACCCCATTAATTCTATTACCGAATGTGCATTTTGCTGGCGTCTTTCAGGGTCTTCAATGCTTACAAGGTGCTCGATCATTTTCTGCACATGCCGGCCGTACTCCCTCATAGCGAGGCCGTTTCTCGTTGTGTTATATTCCATTTCCATAAAAAAAAGAGATAGTAAGACAAATGTAACTAAAAATTTGAAGGAAATTAAGCTTTATAATGCAAGCAGTTAGCCAGGAGAACCTTAAATAATTTGAAAAATAAAGGGTGGAATCGCTGAAGTTAGAAGGAAAAAGAAAGGGGCCCCGAACCAAGGCCCCTTTTACAAGCCACCATCCTCTTCCACCTAAGAGGTCATTTAATTAAAAGTTGATTGACGCAGGAGGTTTGGCTTTTTTCATCTGTAAGCCTTACCCAATAGCTTCCACTCTTCAAATTCGCTAACTCCACATAAGGTGAATCACTTACTACAATTGTCTTGTTCACGATCACCTGTCCCTGCGTATTATAAATCTGTATAGAATAATGTCCGGCTGAATTATTATCAAATTTAATACCAACAACACCTGTCGAAGGGTTAGGATATACCGAAAATTTTGTTGCTACGGAATTTCCCAATAGCACTTGTTTAGTATTACTATAGCGAACATACCCATTGGCATAAACCTGTTTGATGCGGAAATAATAAGTTCCGTTTTGACCATTGGGCGCTGTATATAACATTTTATAAGGCGCATCTGATGTTGTATTCTTTTCAAACGAACCAATGCTGGTGAAAGAACGGCCGTTCCTGCTCATTTCCGTTTCATAATGATATTTAGTAAAGGGATCATCAAACTCCGTCCATTCTAATTCCGCTTTTGTTTCAGCAACTTTTTTAGGTTGAATTTATCTATACTTAATGGAAGTGATAAAGCCGGGCAAGAACAATAGGAGAAATGAAAATTAACCAATGCAGAGCTTAGGATAAATTGTGATACACTTGCCCCACTGAATGCGGCCGATAAACTGGCATCTACTTTATAATTATAAGTTACACTGTCATTCACACCATAGAATTGTACGATGGATGCGGAATCGCTGATATTGGAACATATAACTCTTGTCAAAATCGTATCAGGTCCGTGTGAATAAAAATCGGGTCCTGAACCGGGTACTCCATTGGTCGGTGATAATGGATATGTTGGAGAGACAATATTCGCATTGCTGTTAAGGAAAGTAGGAATGCCTGGTCCGGTAATCGTATCCTTTCTTGTATAAGTATAGCTATAAGTATTCGAACTAGTTTCATAATTTTCCACCGCTGTCGTGTCGATAATTCCTTTGATAGTAATGCAGAGATTAACACAAGTGACCATTCGCCCATTACCAGGGTTGAATTTTGGAAATTTAACGCTGGTGTTCACTACTCCTGATGCTACCCTTATGGTTGTATCAAAAGATGTTCCTTGCTGCGGGCTTCCGTCGGCACAGGTTTGTGCGCTGGATTGATGAACAAAAAGAAGAAAGAATAAAGGTAGCGCACCACTGAATAAACGTAGGTACAACTGTTTCATAGGCTACTTTTTTGGTTTTTCATAAGTCGGATTTCACTGATTCAACAATTATAAAGATAGACACACGCAGAGGCGCATCCAATTGTATTAATGCTCGATTTTATTTACAGTATTAAGTGAAGCAAGCCGGGGATTCTTCTTGTTTTGTATAAATAAATTAATAGGTAGTAACACCGGTTATTAATCGTGGAAAACCATTGCGAAAAATTATGCGGTTTGAAAAGTATTATTTTACTCTTATAAAAACCTAAAAGGAATAGGGATATAACGAAGCGGTTACCTTTGCGACTGATGAAAATAGCTGTCAACACAAGATTTTTACTAAGTAATAACCTGGAAGGCTATGGTTATTTTCTTTACGAGACATGGAGAAGAATAGTGAACGATCATCCCGAACACCAGTTCGTCTTCATCTTCGACCGACCTTATGACATGCGCTTTATTTTCGGAAAAAATGTCACTCCGGTGGTTGCAGGACCGGCCGCACGCCACCCTTTATTATGGAAGTGGTGGTACGATATAAAACTACCGGTCGTTCTAAAAAAACACAAAGCGGAACTATTTGTGTCCTGCGATGGTTTTTGTTCATTAACCACAAAAATTCCGCAGTGCCTGGTAGTCCATGATCTTGCTTTTTTGCACTATCCTTCTTTTATTAAAAAATCACATTTACTTTTCTATAAAAGGTACACGCCAAAATTTTTACAAAGGGCTAAATCAGTAGCTACGGTGTCCGAATTTTCAAAACAGGATATTATTGCTCATTATAAAACGGATGCTGCGAAAATTGATGTTGTCTACAGCGCTGCGAAAGACATTTTTCATCCCCTTGATGAGCATACGAAAGAAGAGGCGAAAGAAAAATATACCAACGGACAAAATTATTTTGTTTATGCTGGGGCCATTCACCCGCGAAAAAATCTTACTAACCTGCTGAAAGCATTTTCCATTTTTAAAAAACGACAAAAGAGTAATTGGAAATTAGTATTGGCCGGAAGGCTTGCATGGAAATATGATCAGTTTGTCAAAAGTCTTGAATCTTACAAGTATAGAAATGATGTGGTACTAACGGGATATGTAGAGGAAAATGAGTTGGTTAATATTATCGGCTCAGCTTATGCGTTAATTTATCCATCCGTGTGGGAAGGGTTTGGTGTGCCCGTGCTCGAAGCAATGAAATGTAATGTACCTGTGATTACTTCTGCTAATTCATCCATGCAGGAAATAGCCGGCGATGCGGCGTTGTATGCGCAAGCGAACGAGCATCATGATATCGCTGATAAAATGATGATGATATATAAAGATGAAGCGCTGCGTAATCGTTTAATTGAAAAAGGAAAACAAATTTCAACGCAATACAGTTGGGATAAAACGGCTGCTCTGCTGTGGGACTGTATCCTGAAAGCGGCAAAATGATTTAATTATCTTTGCGCCCTAATTAAAATAAACTATGCCCGATTCAAATATTGTAATCAATGTTCATACGGATGAAAACCGTGTTCCCGATGCTATTACATGGAATGCTTCTGATGCAACAGACGGTAACCCGCAAAAAGCAAAAGCGATGATGCTATCTTTTTGGGATAGCGCTGAGAAAACCGCGTTGCGCATTGATCTCTGGACAAAAGATATGATGGTGGATGAAATGGCCGACTTTTTTTATCAAACCATGATGACAATGGCCGATACATACGGCAGGGCCACCAATCACAAAGAAATGGTAGGCGAAATGAAAACTTTCGCCCAGGATTTTTATCAAAAGTTCCGGGAAAAACAATTGAAAGAAAATAAAGCGTAGGAATGTACGAGGTACGATGTTAGATGTACGACAAACAATAATATAAAAATTATAAACCATAAATTATTATGGCACTCGAACAAAAAATAATGGCTGACCTGAAAACAGCGATGCTTGCAAAAGATGAAAAAACATTGCGCAGCCTGCGTGCTATCAAAGCTGCGATATTACTTGCAAAAACTTCTGAAGGCGCTGGCGGCGAATTAAAAGAAGAAGATGAAGTAAAAATGTTGCAGAAGCTCGTGAAACAAAGAAAAGATTCATTAGAAATATACCAGCAGCAAAACCGTGCTGACCTGGCTCAAAAAGAACAAGAAGAAATAGAAGTGATCGAAAAGTTTTTGCCCAAACAACTTTCCGGTGATGAGTTAAAAGAAATGTTAACAGTGATCATTGCGGAAACAGGCGCCAGCTCACCTGCCGACATAGGAAAAGTAATGGGCGCTGCTACTAAAAAATTAGCGGGCAAAGCAGATGGCAAAACTATTTCCGCCATGGTAAAGGAGTTGTTAAATAAATAACTAATATAACGTCCCGGATACTTTCTTAAGTGGTCATCCGTTTGTTTTTACAACCATTTATTCACCACCATGCTACTTGATCTTGTATTCGCAGTTGTACTTATCCTTGCAATTTTCAAAGGTTACCAGCGTGGGTTGATTCTCGGCGTTTTTTCTTTCATCGCTATCATCATCGGTCTTGCCGCCGCCATGAAACTTTCCGCAGTTGTTGCCAATTACATTGGGGACAACGTAAATGTTTCAAAAGAATGGTTGCCCGTTATTTCCTTCATCGTTGTTTTTATAATTGTAGTATTGCTCATTCGCTGGGGTGCAAAATTGCTGCAGCGCACCGTTGAGTTAACTATGCTCGGATGGGTGAACCGCATCGGTGGAATTGTTTTTTATATAGCTATTTATACCATTGTATTCAGTGTATTACTTTTTTATGCGGGGCAGGTAAAACTTATACAACCCGCCACTATTGAAAAATCAGTGACCTATTCTTTCGTGCAGCCCTGGGGGCCAAAAGCTATCAACAGCCTTGGCGCTGTCATTCCTTTTTTCAAAGACATGTTTACGCAATTAGAAAACTTTTTTGATGGCGTAGCACACAAATTATAGAGAGATATTTTGTAGCCCGGCTTCGGTTCCCTGATCATCTTCGTTGCGTCGCACTCTTCATCTTCCGGTTCTCTACTCATCGTGTATTGAAATTTCTTTATTGATTGTATTTTATTTCTATCGTATTGTTTCGTTCCCTGCGGGGAATGTCATTAGATTAATTTTTATCTAATGTCACCCCTTCGGGGTTTGGTGAAATTCAATTTGTCTTGTTTCTATATTAATATCATCCCTTCGGGATTTTAACCCTGAAAGGGTGTAATTTATATAGACAAGAAATGGATTGTCGAGGATATTAAAACCCCGAAGGGGTGACATTAGTTTTCCGGAAATGAAACATGACCATTATTTCCAATATTCAATGGGAATGTTGCCCCGAAAACGTCCGGATCTTCCGCAAATGCTGAATAAAGAACAGGAAGATGAACGGAGCGCCGCAAGGGACGATGATAGTAGCAATGCAGCCCGGTCAATAAACCCTTTCTTTTTGTTTGTTATTCAACAAGTATTGATGTTTTATAATAAGAGTGCTTAAAATCTACTTAAAAGGCACTCAACTTGTTATCTTTGCGTATATCCTATTAATACTTCAAATGTGGGCTAAAATATTTGCAGCAAAACGATTATTTTAGCAAAAATTAACAGAACCGGGGAAATGAGTTACGAAATCAAACAGGATAACAAGTTCAAATACATTGAAGAAGGCGAGGGTGAACCGCTTGTGTTATTGCATGGCCTGTTTGGCGCCCTGAGTAATTTTCAAAGCCTTATTGAATATTTCAAACAGTATAATAAAGTAGTGGTGCCGATGTTGCCGCTGCTGGAGATGGATTTGCTGCATACTTCCGTTAGCGATCTCGCAAAATTTGTCAATAAATTCATTGAAGCCAGAGGATACAAAAATGTTCACCTGTTAGGCAATTCACTTGGTGGGCATGTAGGCCTCGTGTATGTTTTAAAAAATAAGCCCGATTGTATTAAATCAATCATTCTTACAGGTAGTTCCGGTTTATTTGAAAATGGTATGGGAGATTCTTATCCCAAAAGAGGTGATTATGAATATATCCGCCGCAAATCCGAGCTGACTTTCTATGATCCGAAAATGGCGACGAAAGAATTAGTGGATGAAGTCTTTGGTATTACTAACAATCGCCTGAAAGTGATTAAAATTATTGCGCTTGCTAAAAGTGCGATCAGAAATAATTTGGGGGAAGAACTCAATCAAATCACAAAGCCAACGTTATTAGTATGGGGAAATAACGATACCATTACTCCGCCTTTCGTGGCAAGGGAGTTTAATAAACTGATCCCCAACAGTGAATTGTATTTTATTGACAAGTGTGGCCATGCACCGATGATGGAGGTGCCCGATGAATTTAATGCCATCCTTCATAAATTTTTGAAAAAACTCAATGAACCTGCAACAGTTGCCTGATCATTTGGGTCTTCAATAAAAATAAGGAGCCGCGATCCATGTTAACAGGCGAACTACAAACACAAAATCTTCCTTACCTGCACCTTGGTGACAAGGTATACCAGGCGCTTCAGTTGATGAATGATAACCATGTCACTCATTTACCTGTAGTGGATGGTGAAAAATATGTAGGTATCATCAGCGAAGATGATTTGTTAGTGGTGGATAATGATCATGTAGAATTGAGTACCCTGCAGCAATCGTTTGGAAATAATGCGGTAAAAACTACCGAACATTTTTTAAAAGCAATACAGGTAGCAACAGAAAATGGTTTAACCGTAGTGCCGGTGGTGGATGAAGATAATGACCTGACAGGCGCTGTTGCTTACACGGATTTGCTGAAACATGCATCCGAATTTATGAGCCTTAATGAACCCGGCGGTCTCATTGTGCTCGAAGTGGAAAGCAACCATTACTCATTTAACGAAATAAGTAAACTGGTAGAAACAAATGATGCGCAAATTACCCAACTCAATACATCCAATGATCCTGCAACAGGAATGATGCAGGTCACCATCAGGGTTAATAAACCTGAAGTGTCTGATATAGTCGCTACGTTTCAACGCTATGAGTATAATGTTAAATATTACTTTGGCGAAGAGCTATATGTAAACGAATTGCGAAATAACTATGACAACCTCATGAATTATCTTAAAATCTGATAATTCCCGGCACAGCTTTTTCAATATTGATAGAAAAATCCCGTTAATTTAGATGATCTTGGGCTCCCCTGAATGTTGAGCGGAAAAAAATATTGTTTATGGCTCGTGCTAGCGATTGCTTTCTGTCAACACCTGGTTGCACAGAATACGGGTACAGGGGATTCTTCTCTACATCAATCTATTGTTATACCCCCGGTTGATACTTCGCATGTTCCGAATGAATCTCTTTTCATTGTCAGGAATATTGTTATTGTTGGGAATAAAAAAACCAAAGAAAGTATTCTACTTCGTGAGCTTCCTTTTCGTTCGGGTGATAAATATTTGCTCCAGGATATCGTAAAGAAATTTGAAACAGGCAGAAAACAATTGATGAACACGGCTTTGTTTCATGAAGTGATTGTAGCGTTGAAAAGTTTTGAAGGATACAATGTAGATGTGCTGGTGCAGGTGAAAGAACGGTGGTATATTTTTCCCGTTCCCTACTTCCGGCCGGTGGACAGGAACCTGAATCAATGGCTGGTAGAACAGAAAGCCAGTTTCAAAAGAGTGAATTATGGCGCCAAGCTTTTATATAATAATGTAACCGGCAGGAACGATAAGCTCCGTATTTTTCTTATCAATGGATATACCAAACAATTTTCTTTCAGTTATGACCGCCTCTATTTTGATAAGGGTATGAAGTGGGGAATCAATACAGGACTGGCGATTGGTAAGAACCGTGAGATGAATTATAATTCAATAGACGATAAGCAGGTTTTTTTCAGGGACAACGAAAATTATGTAAGAAATTTTTTCAGTACTTATACGGAACTTACCTATAGAAGAGCGATACGGACAAGACATCGCTTTGGCCTCGCTTATACAAGAGAAACGATAGCCGATACTATTGTAAAACTAAACCCTTCTTATTTTCAGACCGGTAGAAAACGTGTCGAATTCCCGGAGTTGTATTATATCATGAACTATTATGACCTAGATTATATTCCTTATCCTACCAAAGGCTATGCGGCGGAGATTGGCGCCAGTAAAAGAGGCCTCAGCAAAGCTGTTAATATGTGGCAGGTTTACTTTAAAGGTTCCGGATACTGGCCTACAGGAAAGAGATCTTTTTTTAGCTTGAGTACTGTTGGAGTGCTTAAGTTACCCTTTTCACAACCTTATTTCAACCAGCGGTTGTTAGGATACCAGGATGTTTTTATGCAGGGGTATGAATATTATGTGGTGGATGGAACGGCCGGCGCCTATGTTAAAGCTTCTTTTTCGAGAAGACTTTTAAATTTTGATTTCAGAATTCCGGGCATAAAAAAATTAGCGCCGATGCGCATCCCGATAAAAATTTACGGTAAAGTATATGGTAATACGGGCTACATATATAATCCTAATCCCGGCAATAATTCTTTATCCAACAAAATGTTGTTCTCTTCCGGCATCGGGCTTGACATTATCTCTATCTATGATTTTACATTGAAGCTGGAATGGTCATTTAACCAGTTAGGCCAAAACGGGTTATTTTTACACCGAAGGTCACTCTTCTGATATCGCATGAAAATAGAAGCAATGAGCTAAAACAAACCTTGCTTTTTATTTTAAATAAAAAATTTTGATGAAAGCAGCCATCTATAGCAGGATAATGGAAGAAGATCAGCGGGAGTATGTGCAATTTTTTTTTGACGAGCTCGCCAGGGAGAAGATACAGCCACTGATCTTTGATAATTTTTTTGAACAGATCAGGAATAGTATACAGCTTCCTGAAAACACGGTTACCTTTTCTCTTTCAGAACATTTAACAGGTGAAGTTGAATTCATCATCAGCCTCGGTGGTGATGGTACGTTACTGGATACAATTACGCTGGTAAAAGACAAGAATATTTCGGTAATGGGTATCAATTTCGGCCGCCTGGGTTTCCTGGCAAGTATCGGGAAAGATGAAATAAAAACAGCAGTCAAAGCGCTGGTGAAAAGATCATTCGTGGTAGATAAAAGAACGATGATTCACCTTGATGCTGATCTTCCATTGTTTGGAAATGTGCCGTATGGTTTAAATGAATTTGCTTTGCACAAGCAGGATATAGCGGCCATGATAAAAATCCATACCTATCTCAATGGTGAATTTTTAAATACTTATTGGGCCGATGGATTAATAGTGGCTACGCCAACAGGGTCAACGGGTTATTCCTTAAGCTGCGGCGGCCCTATCGTTTTCCCGGATTCTGGTAGTTTGGTCATTACACCCGTGGCTCCGCATAATTTAAATGCAAGGCCGATCGTTGTCCCCGATGACAATGTTATCTCTTTTGAAATAGAGAGCCGGTCAGACCATATTATTTGCGCCCTTGATTCACGGAGAGAAATTGTAGGTAAAAATGTAGCCCTGGCGGTCAGAAAAGAGAGGTTTAACATTAACCTTCTCCGTCTGAGCGAGAACAGCTTCCTGCAAACACTGCACGATAAGCTTACCTGGGGCCTTGATAAACGAAATTAAAAAGGCCTTTTCATAAAAGAAAATTACTATTTTCCCGTTCTAGTTTATCCCAAACCTCATTTACAGGTTATGATGAAGAAAATTTTTGCTGCTGCTTTACTGAGTTTGACGGTTGTCTTTTTTCCGGCTACGTCTTTTTCTCAGAATGAGATTGTCCAGGAAGGAGAATTTGGTATTGGCCTCGGCGCCGGTCATTATTTTGGCGACCTGAACACCCGTGCCTACCTTAACAGGCCTAAAATGGCCGCTTCAGTCTTTTTCCGCAAGAATTTCAACAATTATGTGGCAGCCAGGCTCGGCGCTTCGTTTGCCCGCCTCGGCTATTCTGATATTTATAATTCCCGCAACGAATATATGTACCGCCGCAACCTTAGTTTCAACAGCAATGTGTGGGAACTGTCTTTGCAGGGGGATTTTAATTTTTTCCGTTTTATGCCGGGTGAGCCGTTGTATAGTTTTACTCCTTATGTCACGTTCGGAGCTGGAATATTCAGTTATGATCCTTTTGCTTATTTGGCCGGCGAAAAGATTTTTCTGCGTACGCTCGGTACCGAAGGCCAGGAAAGCAGTTTATACCCCGACAGGAAGCAGTACAGCACCATGGGAATATGTTTTCCTTTTGGCGCAGGAATTAAATACTCATTAAATGAGAGGTTTAATATCGGCTTTGAGATACTGCACCGCTTTACCAATACAGATTATTTAGATGATGTAAGTAAAACATATGTAGACCCTTCTGTATTCCCGCTTAACCCGGATGGCAGTCCTTCCCAAGCCCAGTTACTGAGCGACCGCTCTTATGAAATTGGCGAATCTATTGGTGTTCCCGGCCGTCAAAGAGGAAACAGCAGGCAAAAAGACCAGTTTGTAACGGCTATGATCCATATTACTTTCAACATTCAGTCGTACAGGTGCCCGACCGCTTATTAAAAATCCTCAGGGCGTTTATATAAATTAATACCTTTGCTCCCCTTTAGAGGCATCCCGCGGGGATGAACCGTATGTCAGGACTATTGCAACAAATTGATAAAGAAAGATTGCCAAGGCACATCGCCATCATCATGGATGGAAATGGGCGTTGGGCGAAAGAGCAGGGGCAGGACCGCCTCTATGGTCATTTTCATGGAGTAGAAAGCGTACGCAATATTGTGGAAGGATGCGCTGAACTCGGTGTTGGCTATCTTACTCTTTATGCATTTTCCACCGAAAATTGGGACAGGCCTGAATATGAAGTAGTGGGATTAATGGAGTTATTGGTCAGCACCATCCGCCAGGAAGTTGAAAGCCTGCATAAAAATAAAATCAAGCTGCATGTGATAGGTGATATGACCATGTTGCCTGAATATGCGAGACAAGAATTGAATGAAGCACTGGACATCACGAAGAACAATACTGGCTTGAATTTGATAATGGCTTTAAGCTATAGTGGCCGTTGGGAATTATTGAATGCGGTTAAAAATATAGCTCACGAAGTGAAGTTGGGTAAACTGAATGTAGAAGCGATTGACCAGGGTATTTTGCAGAAATATCTTTGTACGAGCGAATTTCCTGACCCGGAATTGATGATCCGTACCAGTGGTGAATTTCGCATCAGCAATTTCTTATTGTACCAGCTTGCTTATGCGGAATTGTATTTTACCAATGTGCGCTGGCCGGATTTCCGTAAGGAAAATTTGTATGAAGCGATTTTGGATTACCAGGGCCGGGAAAGACGATTTGGAAAAACGGGAGAGCAGATGAAGGAGCAGATAAATCAGTCATAAAAGTCATATCAGCCAAATAAGTCATTAGCCGCATAGAGGAGTATTTGACTTTTTGACCTTCATGAATTTTATGACCATTTAGACCGACTTCTTTAACAAAGCCTTTCGATATTTACCTTTAATTTGCTGCCGCAACAGATTTGCGGCATATTTTATAAACAACAGACAACAAATTAATTGCGTTTCGCCGCAGGCGGAAACAGGGAATTTAGGACTGACTTGAAAGATCAACCATGCAACGATTTCTACTACGGAACAGTGCTTTCTTGATTATTACGATAACTGCTGCATTGAACCTGCATGCGCAGGATGATACAACAAAGCCGACCTCTGTTGATCCCAAAATTTTAGAATGGAAAAACGCAAAGGTTCCTAAAGAGTATACGATCGCTGAAATTGCTATAACAGGAATCCGCCACCTTGATACTACCATTGTTTCTTCTATTTCAGGTTTGCAGGTCAATCAAAAATTTACTTACCCCGGCAGCGATATTTTTTCAAAAGCCATTAATAATCTCTGGAGACAAAAGTTATTTTCCGGTGTTCAGATCTTTATTACAAAGATCCAGGATGACCGTGTGAGCATTGAGATCAATGTATCGGAAAGGCCCCGGTTGGGTACCTTTAAATTTATTGGTATTAAAAAAACAGAGGCGGAAGAACTACAGGGAAAAATTGGTTTGACAAAACAGACGATCATTACGGAGGACATGCGCCGTAAAATTGTAGACATTACCGGTAAATTTTTCCGTGATAAAGGATTTCAGAATATTACAGTGACCATTGATGAAAAGCCTGATCCTGTTTACGTCAATTCCAATTCACTGATGATATATGTGAACAAAGGAGGTAAGGTACGCATCAATGAAGTGAGCATTTTTGGCAATCAGAGTGTGGATGAGATGAAATTGAAAAAGCAACTAAAGGGTACGAAAGAGAAGAGCCGTTTTACTTTGTATCCCACCAGGGACACCAGCCGGTTTGGTTTAAAACGTCACCAGAGTTTTGGAGAATATATTAATGATTGGGGTTTCCTTTCTTTCAACAAAACAAGACGGGTACTTGATCCTTATTTCCGTTTTAAATTATTCAGCTCCGCCAAATTTGATCCAAAGAAATTTGAAGAGGATAAAGAAAAACTGATCTCTTTTTATAATTCAAAAGGATACCGTGATGCGCAAATTGTAGACACGGCTATTTACGCCAGCAAGAATGGCAATTTAAATATTGATATAAAAGTAGAAGAAGGAAGAAAATATTATTTCGGCAATATTACCTGGAAAGGGAATGCGAAATATCCTGACTCACTGTTGAACGTTGTGCTTGGTATTCATAAAGGAGATATTTACAACCTCGAAATACTGAATAAGCGTTTAGGTAAAGAAATGTCGCAGGAAGGTGGTGATATCAGTGGTTATTACCAGGATGATGGATATCTCTTTTTCCGTGCGGAAGCGGTAGAAACTGCTGTATATAATGATACGATTGACCATGAAATAAGAATCGTGGAAGGACCGCAGGCAAGAATTAAAAATGTTACGATATCCGGTAATGAACGTACAAAAGACCATGTAATACGCCGCGAATTAAGAACGATACCGGGAGAATTGTTCAGCCGCACTGATCTTATCCGTTCACAACGTGAGTTGGCCAATCTTCAATATTTTAACCAGGAAACGATTAATCCTGGTGTGGTGCCTAACCCCGATGATGGTACAGTTGATATTAACTGGAAGCTGGAAGAAAAATCTTCAGACCAGTTAGAATTGTCTGCAGGTTGGGGCGGTGGTATTGGGTTGACGGGTACACTCGGTGTTACCTTCAATAACTTTTCAATAAAAAATATCTGGAAGAAATCAGCATGGGACCCATTGCCTACCGGTGATGGCCAAAAGCTAAGTCTTCGTGTTCAGTCAAATGGCCGGGCATTCCGTTCTTATAGTTTTTCTTTTACAGAACCATGGTTGGGAGGTAAGAGAAGAAATTCGCTGACGCTTGGTTATAATAACAGTAAATATTCAAATGCATTTGATCCTTATACGGGTCGTATTGACCAGGCCAGATCAGATACAAACTATCTTAAGATAAATGGTTTTTCTGTTTCATTGGGCAAACAATTGAAATGGCCGGATGATTATTTCAGCCTTGTATATTCTTTGAATTTTACACAGTACAAGATGAAAAATTATTATGCCTTCCAAAAAGATGATGGTAGCTACCTGAGTAATGGTACTTCCAATAATTTAAGTTTTAAAATCGCATTGCAGCGGTCTTCGGTGTATGATCCTGTTTTCCCAAGAAGCGGATCAAATTTTACAAGCAGTGTTCAGTTCACCATACCGTATTCTTTATTTAACCCTGACATTGTTACTTCTAACAATCCTTATAAAAACCCGGAATACCACAAATGGCGCTTTAACGCGGAATGGTATGTGCCTATTGGTAAACCAACAGGTGCGGATAAAAGCCGCCAGTTTGTATTGAAGCTTGCCGCTAAGTATGGATTTATGGGCCGCTTCAACAGGAAGCTTAATTACTCTCCGTTTGAAAGGTTCCAGGTAGGTGATGCGGGACTTACCAATAACTTCGGTTTATTAGGATATGATATCATTGCCCATCGTGGTTATCCTGTATATCAATCATCTGATCCGACCGTTAACCCCGATCAGCAGAATGCGACAAGGTTTTTTACTATTTTTAATAAATACCAGATGGAGCTCAGGTATCCGTTGGTTACGAATCCCGGAAGCACTATCTATGGTCTTGCCTTCTTTGAAGCGGCGAATGGATGGTATGATTATAAAGAATATAATCCTTTCCGTTTGCGCCGCAGTGTGGGCTTGGGTATGCGGTTCTTCCTTCCGATGTTCGGCTTGCTTGGATTTGATTATGGCGTAGGCCTAGACAGGATACAACCGGGCCAGGGATTGAAGAATGCATCGAAATTTACATTTATGCTGGGCTATGAACCAGAATAAGAAAACTCCAAACTATTAAATCATAAACTCCATCTGTATGAAAAAGATTTTTGTTCTTGCATTTGGCCTTTTGTTGCTGGCATGCAGCGTGAATGCACAGAAGTATGCTATTATAGATACTCGCTACATTCTTGATAAAATGCCTGAATACACGACGGCGCAAAAGCAATTGGATAATGTAGCAGCCGATTGGCAAAAAGATATTGATCAAAAACAATCCGCTTTGGATAAAATGTATAAAGACTATGATGCTGAGCAGGTAATGTTGCCGGATGACCTGAAGAAAAAAAGGGAAGACCAGCTTTTCTTAAAAGAGAAAGAGTTGAGAGATTTACAAAAGCAACGCTTTGGTTTTGAAGGTGATCTGTTTAGAAAAAGACAGGAACTGATTAAGCCGATACAGGACAAAGTATACAATGCCGTGCAGAAAATTTCCGTGGCAAGAAGCTATGATTTTGTACTCGATAAAAGTGAAGGAATTACCATTATCTTTGCCGACCCTAAATTAGACAAGAGTGAAGATGTGCTGAAAGAATTAGGAGTGAAGAATTAAGAATGGATGCGGTGAAGAGTGAATTGAAATTGCTGATACTTCGACATTGCTCAGTAGCGAACAGGAAGATGAACGGAGCGTCGCAACGAAGATGATCAGGGAACTGAAGCTGGGCTAATAATTATTTCTGTACCTGCCAGATGTTAAAGAAAACTAAACGAGCAACTTATTTTTTGTATAAGAACTCTTTAAAAATAAAACTATAAACCCTTTTGAGGGCAAAAGAAAAAAACGATTATGAAAAAATTGAAATTTTTAGCAATAGCAATTTGTTTGATAGCTTCTACTGCTAGTAATGCGCAGGCAAAAATCGGGTATATTGATGCGGAAACCATGTTGTACCTGATGCCGGAAGTTCCTAAAATTGATTCGCTGGTGCGCCTTTACCAGGTAGATACTGTTGGGAAGGAATATAACTCACTGCTCGAGCAATATAGATACAAAGACAGCATATACAATGATAGCGCCCATCCGTTGCCCGTATCTGTTAAAAAGCAGTATGAAAAAGACATAGCAGATCTAAGACAGACGCTTACTAACTGGCAGCAAATAGCTCAGCAAGCTACACAGGAAAAGCAAAATACCTTACTGGCGCCGGTAATGAAAAGACTTAACGATGCCATCGCCGCTGTGGCAAAAGAAAAAGGATATACCTATGTGCTTTCCCGTGAATCCATCCTGATAGGGCCTGATGCAGATAATATGTTACCTGCGGTCGCTAAAAAATTAAGCGTGACATTACCGCCACAATTACAGCCTGGTTATAAACCGCCGGTTGGTGGATTAAACGCAGGAAATTAATTACAGCCTGATTTTATTATAAATAGAATGACCTTGCAATCAGCAGGGTCATTCTTATTTTTGCACTATGCCTTCACAAAAAAATCCCATTGGTGTTTTTGATTCCGGATATGGCGGGCTGACTGTATTGAAAGAAATCGTAGACAGGTTGCCGCAATATGATTACATATATCTCGGGGATAATGCAAGGGCGCCGTATGGCAACCGTTCTTTCGAAACGGTTTATGATTATACATTGCAATGTGTGAAATGGTTTTTCGAGCAAGGTTGTTCGCTTGTAATTCTTGCATGTAATACAGCTTCCGCAAAAGCATTGCGCACCATTCAGCAAAATGACCTGCCACAATTAGCGCCGCAAAAAAGAGTGCTAGGTGTGATAAGACCAACTTCCGAAGTGATCGGTACTTATTCTGAAACAAAAAGCGTAGGTATATTAGCAACAAATGGTACCGTGGCATCGACCTCTTACCCGATCGAGATCAGTAAATTTTTTACGGAATTAAAAGTGTACCAGGAGGCTTGCCCGATGTGGGTGCCGCTGGTGGAGAATAATGAACACCAAAGCACCGGCGCAGATTTTTTTGTAAAGAAAAACCTCCAAAGCATTTTTGAAAAAGGAAAGGATATTGACGTGATATTGCTGGCTTGTACCCATTACCCATTGCTGAAAGAAAAAATACAGGAATATCTTCCGATAGCCGTGAAATTGCTTTCGCAGGGAGAGATCGTAGCGGCGAGCCTGGAAAACTATTTAAAACGCCACCCGGAGCTAGAAGAAAAGTGCAGCAAAGGCGGCAAAAGAAGTTTCTATACAACTGATTCTACCGAAGATTTTGACAGCCACGCCACCGTTTTTTTTGGCGAAGCGGTTCAATCCGCCCATGTTAATTTGGAATAATAACCCTGATAATCAGGCCTGTATTTCCGGCCTAAATTTCTTAATGCATCCCTCTCACTTCTGGCCTCATTCCCTTACCTTTGCCGTCCTTTCACAAACAACGGGTGTGGTGACCTGTTGCGAATTGAAACCTTGACCTTTCTCCGGGTCTTATTTCAAAAAACAGTGAAAAAGAAAGAAATTTTATGAAACGTACATTTCAACCTCATAACAAACGTCGCAAAACCGTACACGGTTTTCGTAAGCGTATGCAAACTGCTAATGGCCGCAAAGTATTGGCAAGCCGCCGTGCGAAAGGCCGCAGGAAGCTGACTGTTTCTGATGAGAAAAAATTGAAGTAAGAACGCTGGTCTTTACGACACAAGGCGTGATTCGCATAATTTTGAGCCCTGGTTCATCCCGGGGCTTTTTTAATTAGTACAATCAATCAGTGTCAAAACAATTTACACTTGGAAAAGACGAGCGGCTCAAAAGCCGGAAGCTGATTGAGCAATTATTCAAAGAGGGAAAAAGTTTTGTGATCGCTCCGTTCAGGGTGTATTATATGATTTCAACTGCACCAAGCGAAACTACTAAACCGGTAAATCTTCAATTTGGTGTAGGCGTCAGCACAAAAAATTTTAAAAAAGCAGTTGACCGTAACCGGGTAAAACGGGTAACAAAAGAAGCGTGGCGCTTGCAAAAATTATCATTACAGCAAATAACGAAAGAACAAAACAAGCAACTGAATGTTTTTCTTATTTATACTTCGAGAGACTTGCCTGTTTATAAAGAAGTGAATGATAAAGCAGGTAAGATTTTAAACAAACTCGGCAACATCATCGCACCAATAACGTGAAAGTTTTTCTGCGCATACTCAGCCTTCCTTTTATTTTACTGATAAAGATTTACCAGTGGATCATTTCTCCATGGCTGGGGCCGAAGTGCCGGTTCACACCCACTTGCTCGCATTATGGTGTGGAAGCATTAAAAAAACACGGACTATTTAAAGGAATGTGGTTAACGATAAAACGAATCGCCAAATGCCATCCCTGGGGCGGAAGCGGTTATGATCCTGTTCCATAAATAAAAAACCGCAGCTTACTATAAGCTACGGTTAAATAAAAATATTTATTGATCGGTCGTCTTATTTCACAGCCGCATCATAATGCGCAGCTACTTTTTTCCAATCAATCGCATTCCAGATCGCTTTTAAATAATCAGGACGTTTGTTCTGGTATTTTAAATAATAAGCATGTTCCCATACATCTACTCCAAGAATAGGTGTCCCTTTTACTTCCGCCACATCCATTAATGGGTTGTCCTGGTTTGGTGTTGATGTTACTTCCAGTTTGCCATCTTTTACGATTAACCATGCCCAGCCAGAACCAAAACGTGTAGTTCCTGCTGCATTCAATTTTTCCTGGAAAGCTTCGAAAGATCCAAATGCTTCATTGATCGCATCACCTAATTTTCCGGAAGGTTTGCCGCCGGCATTTGGCCCTAATATTTCCCAAAAGAAACTGTGGTTCCAGTGACCGCCGCCATTATTGCGAACAGCCGGGGAAATCGAACCCGCCTTCGCCACTAATTCTTCCAATGATTTTCCTTCGTTTGGGGTGCCTGCTATTGCTTTATTAAGATTGTCAACATAAGCCTGGTGATGTTTGCCGTGATGAATTTCCATGGTTTGCTTGTCAATATGCGGTTCCAATGCATCGTGTGCATAGGGTAACGCAGGTAATGTAAATGCCATAATTGTTGGTTTAAAAATTAAAAATTCGCTGAGTCCTGAAAGGGTAACAAAATTATCGCCTTACTGTTGATTTAAGCGGGAATTCTTCCTTATTTCGAAAACTATTTTTTTCAGCATCATCGTTTGCTTTTAAAAAAATCTTTCATCAATGTCGCACACTCCTCTTTCAATACACCACGGATCAACTCTGTTTTTGGATGAAAAGGCCAGTTAGTACCCGCTGTTTTTTTATAACCATTCTTTTCGTCATCAGCGCCGTACACAATCCTGCCCAGCTTGGCCCAGTAAACAGCCCCCGCACACATCAGGCAAGGCTCCACCGTTACATACAAACTCGCTTCCGGCAAATATTTACTGCCTAATAAATTAAAAGCCGATGTCAATGCGATCATTTCCGCATGCGCCGTCGGGTCGTTCAGTTTTTCCGTCATGTTATAACCATGCGCAATTATTTTTTCATTCAGCACCACGATAGCGCCTACAGGAACTTCTCCCTCTTCGTAAGCCCGTTTCGCTTCTTTCAATGCCCGCATCATAAAGTATTCATCAGTCATAACATACCGAAGATAAATATTTTTAGCCCGGCTGCAGTACTACTATCATCTTCGTTGCGTCGCACTCTTCATCTTCCTGTTCGCTACTGAGCAATGTCGAAGTAGCAGCTATTGCGCTCAGCCTGATAACTACCGAACCTTGCTTCGTTGTGTTTAAGTACCTTAATTAATCAATACCCTAAACCCGATATACAAAGAAGAAAAATTATCAATGCTGCTGCTGATGTTAATTCCATTTGTCCTGGCAATAACAGGTACAGGTTGAGCTGTATTACTTTTTTCTGTAAAATAATTCAGGGATAAAAGATTATTTAAACCTGTTTCCAATTGCAATTTCCGGCTAAGTGCATACGAAATACCAGGGTATACATTGACACCAATATTATGCCTTTTACTTGTGGTAACATAGGGAGTAGAAATATAGGATTCAGTTTTAGTATATGCATAACCTAACCTGCCCTGCAGGAAAAGAAGGAAGTTGCTTTTACCTAATGTTTTATATTTTCTGGCAAATATCCCTGCGCCAAGTGCTTTTTCATCCCTGACATTGTATAGGGTATATTCATCTTTAGAAGAACTGAAACTTACATCGCCCCCAACTACCAGGTTATCTTTAACAGCCTTACCAAAAACAGGAGAAACAAACACGCTGTTCAACTTATTGACAGTAGTGCCAGTATTGTTTTTCGTCTTTTGAGAGGATGCGCCAATGTCGCCCCCCAGAAATATTGCGTTCTTATTCACCTGTGCGTAAGAAAAGATTGTAACAAATAGAGACAATAAAATAAATAGTAATTGCTTTTTCATGTTTGTTGATTTTTGGTTTAATAATTTATCAGCCCAAATATGAAAAGCAAAAAGGGAGTAAAGTGTTACCTTATTCCCTTTAACAGTGATTTATCTTAAGCAAAAGAAAAAATAAATTATCCGTGCAGCATTTCCTTTCTACTATTTTTCGCATTTGTATTTACATATGCTGTCACCTGTACCTTCTGCAACGAATCTAATTTTGATTTAGGTATCATAGATCTTAAAAGACCGACCCAACGCTCTGTTGTATATAGATTCACCGGTTTGGGTTCATGGCATTTTGCGCATTTTGTTTCATAAACGATTTTTCCCCCGGCGATATCCGCAGCGGTATATACCATGTGAGATTTTGAAGGCGCCGATGGTTGTTTTTTTCTGCTGGTCACATTGGGTACAGATTTTTTATGACAGGCAGCAATAAGAATTATAGAACTGATAAAAAATCCTGCAACAATCTTTTTCATTTATAAAAGGGATAATCTAATTACGTGTTATCAAAATACAATTTGAACGCCCAGTCCAATCGTACTGGTCAATGTAAAACTGAATTCACCTAATTTGCTTTTGGGGCCTGAATCCGGTTTATTGGTTAAGTGAGTATAACCCAGCCCCCCAAGGTTGGCTTCAACAATAATTTTTTTGGTTGCCTTAAAATACAAGCCGGGTTTTACAATGGCTGAAACAGTGAGTGCGTCTGCTTTACTTGTACCCACTACAGTTCCATTTTGAACATTGGTTTCTTTTGATTTACCAATGCCTGTTGCCACATCCAATTGGCCAAATATTCCCACGACATCGGTAAAAGGATGAAATTTCCTGGCAAACAAGCCTGCTGAAAAAAGATTCATGTCAGTCTTTGAATAGCTGTTACCCATAGCGTACTTCTGGTTTTGATAAGCATAGCCAAGGCTAACACCTGCGATCCAGTTTTTTCCCAATCCAAACCCGACCTGCGGGGTAATAATGAACACTTTGGTTTTCATGGGGCCAACAAAATTACCACCGCTTTCATCTTTACTACTTCTGAATGTAATTTCACCACCGATCATTTTTTGTCCTTTAGAAATCTGCGTATTACCTGCTATTGAAATAAAAATAACAGGTAGCATTAAAAGAATAATTTTTTTCATAGTTGTGAATTATTGTTAAACAGCTAAGAAAAGAATTTTATTTTATACGAGCAACGAAGCACCGAAGTATTGTGATAATATTTGGGGGATGCGAATACCTTCCGCAGTTTGATTGTTTTCCAGTATGCAGGCGAGTATTCTTGGCAATGCCAATGAGCTGCCATTAAGAGAATGAACCAATTGCATTTTTCCTGCACCGTCTTTAAAACGGATCTTCATCCGGTTTGTTTGAAATGTTTCAAAATTAGAGACAGAACTTACTTCCAGCCACCTTTCCTGCGCAGCGCTGTACACTTCAAAATCATACGTAAGCGCTGAAGCAAAACTCATATCGCCGCCGCACAATTTTAAAATACGATAAGGTAATTCCAATGATTGCACCAGCTTCTCCACATGGCTTACCATTTCTTCCAGCACATCATAACTTTTATCCGGATGCACCAACTGTACTAGTTCCACTTTTTCAAATTGATGTACACGGTTAAGCCCGCGAACATCTTTACCAAAACTTCCGGCTTCTCTTCTAAAGCATGGGGAATAAGCCGTCATCTTTATGGGCAAGTCAGTTTCTTTCACTATCTCATCACGATAAATATTAGTAAGCGGAACTTCAGAAGTGGGGATCATATAAAAATTATCCGCAGGCATAAAATACATCTGCCCTTCCTTGTCCGGTAATTGTCCGGTGCCATAAGCCGATGCTTCGTTCACCATGAATGGGGTCAGGTATTCTGTATAGCCGGCTTTGGTATTATAATCTAAAAAATATTGTATTAATGCACGTTGCAGTTTTGCTCCTTTGCCTTTGTATATTGGAAAACCACTCCCGGTAATTTTAGCGCCGGTTTCAAAATCGACGATATCATATTTTTTGATAAGGTCCCAATGCGGAACGGCATCCTTTGCTAATTGAGGTTTATTTCCTCCTTCTTTGACTGTTACATTCTCCGTCGGTGTTTTACCTGCGGGTACTTTATCAGATGGAAGATTAGGAAGTTTTACCAATTCATCGTGCAATTGTTTTTCAGTACTGGCTAATTTTTCAGAAATAGGTTGTAAAGAAGATTTCAATGCAGCCACTTCCTGCTTTTTATTTTCTGCTTCTTCTTTTTGTCCTTTAGCCATTAACTGGCCGATGTCCTTTGATGCGCTGTTAACCTTTGCTTGTGTATTGTCAAATTCTAATTGAAGTTTTTTTCTTTGATTATCCAATGAAAGAATGGTATCAACAAGATTGGTTTCTGCAAAATGTTTTATTGCCAATTTTTCCTTTATTCCATCCGGATTTTGCCGTAGTACCTGTAGCTGCAACATCTGTATTCAAATTTGCGCAAAGATAAAGGCTAAGAGATCAACGAAGAAAAAGGGCTAAGAGGTCAAGGAGAAAAAGAGAGCTAATGCCTGGACGGTTCTCTTTTTAAGTTATCGTTCACTTGTCAGTCACTTTCACTCTTAGCCTATCTTTGTAAAATGGCACAAATGAAAGATGATTTACAGGTTCGCTGGTGGGGCCTCGAGGCAAAGTTGGTGGAAAGGTTCGATAAGAAACCGGATTTGGAAAGCATATTGTTCCTTATAGGCATACAGGAATTTGGTAATACCAAACAAAAATTCACAAAAGAAGAAAAGCAGGACCTGATGCATATTGCTATCTGTCATCTTTTAACCCCCAGCGGTTATTATGAAATGGAAGGAATAGATGCGGACGGGTGGCCGCATTTCAAACAATTGAAACCGATGCCGGATATGGATCCAATTGCACAAGAAAATTTTTTAAAAGATCATGTGTTGCTTTATTTTGAAAATCATGAAATCATATAACACGAATTTTTTCGAATTACACTAATTACAATTCCGGATGAAGAAAATTATTTTATTGTTCACTGCCTTTTTACTGGGTGTTGCCGGTATGGCACAAAAAAATGTCATACTTAAAAAGAAAGACAGGAAAAGAGATGTACTGTTACAAACAAATTATGGTGATATCACCTTGCGGTTATCGGATTCTACACCAATGCACCGGGATAATTTTTTAAAGCTCGTGAAATCGCATTATTACGATAGCACGTTGTTTCATCGTGTTATTAAAAACTTTATGATACAGGGTGGTGACCCGGATAGCAAACATGCGGAACCACATCAACCATTAGGAAATGGTGGCCCACCCGATAGAATTCCGGCGGAGTTCAGGGTTACATTGTTTCATAAAAAAGGTGTGCTGGCGGCAGCAAGAGATGATAACCCACAAAAAGCCAGTAGTGGCAGCCAGTTTTATATCGTACAGGGAAAAAAATTTACGGATGGTGGACTGGATTCTGTTGAAACATATCGTTTAAAAAGAAAAATTTCGGCAAACCAAAGAGATGTTTATAAAACAATTGGTGGTGTTCCGCATTTAGATCAGAATTATACTGTGTTTGGCGAAGTGGTAAAAGGATTAGAGGTAGTTGATAAAATAGCTGCAAGTGAAACCAGTAAAGATATCGACAGGGACAGACCGCTGGAAGATGTAAGGATTATTAAAACAAAGTTGATTAAGAGAAAAAAACACTAATCCTTTAAAAGCAAATGCTGCTAATAATGAACTTCGAAATTGCTCAGTATAGAACAGGAAGATGAAGAGTGCGACCCTTCGACTTCGCTTCCCGATAGTAATCGGGACGAACGCAATTGTTGAATAGAGAATAGAAAGATGAACGGAGCGTCGCAACGAAGATGATAGTAGCAATGGAGTTGGGCTCATAAACTTCTTTCAACCTTCTTACAACAAAAAAAGGTCCTGCATTACGCAGGACCTTTTCTATTATAATTAATTAACTCTAATTAATTTCCACCGCCACCGATTCCAATTCCACCGCCATCTTGCGTACGTTTATTTTCTTCATCCAACCCGCCCTTACGGTTGCGGGCTGCCCTCGTTTTGTTATTACCAAAGCGATAGCTGAAGTTGATACGGAATTGCCTGCTTTCCCATGATCCGTTTGCACGTACTGTTTGACCAGTTGTATTATTGGTTGCATAGAAGCGCAGCGTTCTGAATACGTCTGTCAATGAAGCCTTAGCTGTTACTTTTCCTTTGAATAATATTTGCTGGTAGCCGGCATCGACCGTACCCAGGGCTTTAGCTTTGAACCCTCCCTGGTAAATACTCGGAGAAGTATAATATGCACTTAACTCGGCTGTACCTGTTTTTGATACTTTATAAGTCTGCTGCGCATATACATTGACAGAGAATATTCCCTGGTCTACGTTAAATCCCTGGCCATTGCCTTTTAAATGCATGTAGAATGAATTCACATTGAAGAACATACTATACTTTTTATACATCACCGGCATGCTTACATTTAAACTCACGATATTCTGTGTAGCCAGGTTTTCGGTGGTCACAAATGCATTGCTTCCTTCGCTTTTCGGAATGGTAGCAAACATATCAGCTATATGGCTATAGTTGAGCGTAGTGGTCAGTTTGTATTTATAAATATGCGTGATGCCAAAGCTGTTCGTGTACTGCGGCGTCAGGTTAGGATTACCTTTCTGGAAAGTATATTTATCCAGGTTAAACTCGAAGGGGTTCAGGTTCTGGTAAGAAGGCCTGTCGATCCTGCGACTGTAGGTAAGGCTCCATTGCTTCATCGGGTTCTTATTGAACGTGACCGCTGCGCTTGGGAAAGGACTTGTATAATTCCTGTCGAAGGTCGTATCAATATATTTAATTGTGGATGTTTTATAATCATACCTGAACCCCAGGGAATGACCTTTGGCCACTGTATTCTCTACCCTTACGCCGGCCTGCAGCATTACACCTTTGAACTGGCGGTTATAATTGATATAACCAGCATTGATATTCTCTTTATACTTGAAATTATTCAGGTGGTCCTGGAACGTGGGAGTATTAGTCTCGTTATACCGGTTGAAGGTATTATCCGTCTGCACAAAAGATACTTTACCGCCATAGCCCAGTTTGCCTTTTTTAAAATTCTGCTCGTAGTCGACTTTAATCGAATAGATATCTATATCGGAAGGTGTAACGCTATGATAAATATCTTTTCCGACCAAAGTAGTGGCGCTTGCATTATAGGTGAAATTAGACTGGAGCTGGTTGTTCTTACTGTTATAAAAACCATAATCGAGGTCAACATTTAATTCGTGACCTGCCGTATCTACGAAACGATAGTTGGCATTGAAATTCACATTGTCCCTGTCCCCGTTGGTTTTATTGCCGGCAATAAGTTTCCTGTCCACCAGCTTAGATGGGATATATGCGATATCCGTGTTGCTGTTGTTGTTAGAACCATTGTCTGACAGGTTGCCGTTTACCATCACACCGATAGTGCTTTTGCTGTTGGCATAAAAATCAAGACCTGCTTTAAAGCCATGGCTCCTGTTCTTATTCAGGTTGACGGAATGCTGATCAAAAGAACTGTCAACAGAGCTGGTGCGGAACAGGTTGAATACACTTTGGTTCCTCGTATCGTTAAAATTATAACTACCGAATAAATTGACCTTGTTCTTACGATAGTTCAGGTTGATGCCACCATTGTATTTTGGATAAACACCAATGTTGTATCCTGCATTTGCTGAACCATTAAAACCAACGGTCTTATTTTTCTTTAAACGAATATTAATGATACCTGCATTACCGGCTGCTTCATACTTAGCAGAAGGGTTCGTAATTAATTCGATCGATTCTATCTGGGAAGATTGAAGTGATTTTAAATAGTTGGACAGGTCAGTGCCGCTTAACGGGCTTGGCTTACCATCGATGAATACCTGTACACCTGTTTTTCCACTCAGGCTGATGTTATCATCTTTATCAATAGAAACGCCTGGTGATTTACGCAACAATTCCAATGCATCGTTACCAGTCGCATTGATCGTTCCTTCTACATTCATGATCGTTCTGTCGGCTTTTACTTCTATCATCGGTTTTTTTGAAGTAACAGTTACGCCTTGTATGGCGGTTGCTGTTTTTATCATGATTAAATCACCAACCGTTACGTCGCCGGTTGCGGCTACTTCAAATGCCTTGGAGTAAAACGGGGCGTATCCTACATGGGTGATGCTGATGATATATTGTCCCGGTTCTGCGCCGATGGAAAATTTCCCATCGTTATCCGTGGCAGAGTATTTTACAGTGGAAGAGTCTTTAGCTCTCAACAAGCCTAAAGTGGTCTTGGCCAGGCCTTTGCCCTGGTCGTCTTTTACAATTCCTGAAATTTTTTGTGCTGAAACAGCAGCGGATAAGGTCATTGCAATTGCAAAGAGTGTGAATAATTTTCTCATATACGTTTTCCTCAATTTTGATTTGGGCACAAATATATCGCTGTGTCATAGAACGGTAAAGCGAAGGCCGACAAATGGTGCAAAATATGGCATGAACGACCCTTATATTCCGGTGAATTGCGAAAAATAATCAGGGGATTTACTGTTCGTAAAGTCCTTTTGCTCATATTTGCCATATAAAACGTTCAGTATGAGTTATCCCGCAAATCTTCGTTATACAAAAGACCACGAATGGATCAGCCTCGAAGGAAATGTAGCCACAATCGGCATTACTGATTTCGCCCAGCGGGAATTAGGCGATATAGTATATGTAGAAGTTGAAACGATCGGGAAACCGTTAAACACAGGTGATGTTTTCGGAACGGTAGAAGCTGTAAAAACAGTATCCGATCTTTTTTTACCTGTAAGTGGAACAGTAAAGGAACTAAACCCCGCACTGGCAGGTAATCCCGAATTGGTAAACAGTGATCCATACGGCGAAGGATGGATGATAAAAATGACAGTTGATAACCCCGCAGATGTAGATGCACTACTTGATGCTGCCGGTTATGAAGCGGCAGTCAGCTAAAATCCATACAGGCAAACTCTCCGTATATTTAACAGTACAAAAGCTTTTGTGCCTTAACCTTCTAGTTGAACCCCGGTATAAAATATAGTGAGCAGGAGCTTGTTGCGTTATTGCAACAACGAAATGAAAGTTCGTTTAATTATTTATATGATAATTATTCAGGCTCTTTGTCTGCGGTGATCCATGCAATTATTCCAGACCAGGAAACGGTGAGAGATGTATTACAGGAAGTGTTTGTAAACATCTGGAAAAAAATAGAACTGTATGATCCATCGAAAGGCAGGCTTTTTACCTGGATGATGAATGTAGCAAGAAACGCAGCGATTGATAAAATACGATCGCGGGGTTACCAGGATACAAAGAAAAATTTATCAGTGCCGGACAATGCAGACAATGCAATAGGCGGTGTATCCGTTCAGCAAACGGTGGATGTAGGATTGAAAAAAGTGTTGACAAAATTAAAAGAAGAACATCGTGTATTAATAGACTTATCGTATTTCCAGGGATACACGCATGAAGAAATATCGAAAGTATTAAGCATTCCATTAGGAACAGTAAAAACAAGAATAAGAAGCGCATTAACGCATTTAAGAACCATGATTCAATAGACAGTGAACGTACAGGAATACATATCAAGCGGGATTATTGAAAGCTATGTGCTGGGGCTGGCTTCTGCAGAAGAAAGAAGCGAGCTGGAAAGTATGTGCGAACAATACCCCGAAGTATTGCAGGCCCGTATTGCATTTGAAATTTCATTAGAGCAGCAGGCGGTGCAAAATGCTATCCAGCAACCGGCAGCAATCAAAGAAAAAATAATGACGACTGTCATAGGTTCCGCCAAAGTGGTTCCTATCAAATCAACTCCTGTTGTAAAAATGAATTGGCTGAAATATGCCGTGGCTGCCAGCCTTGTTTTACTCGCCGGAAGTTTATACTGGAATATTTCTCTTTATAACCGTAACAAACAATTGAAAAACGATTATGCGAATACGGTAGTAAAGATGGATAATATGGAAGAGCAAATCCGTATGATTACGCAGAACCCCAATATAAAAATGGCGGCAATGAAAGGAATGGATCCTTCACCTGCCTCCTTCGCTACTGTTTATTGGGACACTACTTCCAAAGATGTTTACCTGCTGGTGAATAATCTTCCCAAGCCCCCCGGCGATAAGCAATACCAGCTTTGGGCATTGCTGGATGGAAGGCCTGTTGATATGGGCATGATAAAAAATGAATTCTTTATCGGCCAAAAAGAATTGCTTCTCAAAATGAAAAACGCCTCCGCCGCACAAGCATTCGCTATTACGTTGGAGACCAAAGGCGGCAATCCAGAACCCAAGGGCGATATGTACGTAATGGGAAAATTGTAACCTTCTTTACCAATCTGGACCACTTCTTTTTTCGTAAATCTATCGCTATAGTAGCTTTGGTTCTATAGTTGGTTAAGAAGGGCCTCTTTTAGAGGCTCTTTTGTTTTAAGAAAATTATGGGCCCGGCTGCATTACTACTATCATCTTCCGTTGCGTCGCACTCTTGTGCTGCATGAATTCTACTGAGCATTGTCGAAGTATCAGCAATTATAGGAACGAGGCCCTGATTATTTACACAAAGACCGCAAGGGTAGGATACACTTTGCGTCGCTGCGGAAACTTTGCGTCTCTGCGAGAAGCCTTTTGTTGAAGAGAGAACAGGAAGATGAACGGAGCGTCGCAACAGGCGATACCATGATACTTCGACTTCGCTCAGTATCGAAGTTGATAACAAAAACTACATTTAATCCCCTTATTATTGCAAAAAATTTCTATTGGGTAATTACTTCCAGGCGGCTATTAGTTGGTTTATCCTTTCCACTATTTTTTTAACGCTTCCGGGCACAGCTTTTCCTACCGAAAGCTGGCTGAGCGTTGTATCATTTGATAAGCTGGTGCACCTGGGTATCTTTTCCGTGATGGTTATTTTATTATGCTGGGCAGTTTATAAAAAGGATTCGCCGGGGAAGATCAAGACTTTTATCCTTTGTGCAATAGCGGCCTTAGCTTACGGAATTGCTATAGAGTTTGTTCAGAAATATCTTATTCCTAACCGGTCTTTTGATATCACAGATATTGTGGCTGATGGAACGGGAAGTTTGATTGGATTGCTATACAGTTTGAAAAAGTATATAAAAAAATAGACCCCTGTGGAAACAGGGGTCGCAACCAAAACTAACTGCTTATGAGAAAATTGACTGCTTTTATAAAGAAGAACTGTTGTTCTATTTAATCTCTTTGTTACCTAGTATAACGCAAATTTACTGCCATTAGTGTTATGTCCGTTGTTAATGAAAGTTTAAAAGCTTTTTATTAGTAATTTCCCTTAATCAGGCTTTCGTAAAACTTCAGATTGGGGATTCTTTTCCACGTTCAACTCATTTTCACCATTCACTTAATCGCTTTATAAACCTATCAACATTTTTTAAAAGAACTAACAATAAACTGAGAAATACATAAATCAGACCAAAGATAATAACAATGAGTTCTGACGAAGGTTAATGAATTGCAAATCAGGATAAATAGTATTGGAAAAGACTTTCAACGTCCAGGTAAACACAGCTTTAAACATCCATGAAAGTAGTTGCCCTGAGGAAAAAAATTCTAATTCTGCCGGGCTAATTTTTCTGAGTTTTCAGCGAACTGTAAAGCCTCTACCATCTCATCTATATTACCATTTAATACATCCTGCAGGTTATATAATGTAAGCCCAATACGGTGATCGGTTACTCGCCCTTGCGGAAAATTATAGGTTCTTATCTTGGCGCTGCGGTCGCCGGAACTAACAAGGCTTTTCCGGTGACGGGAAATTTCTTCTTCCTGCTTTCTTACTTGTTCTTCATACAATTTTGTACGAAGCATCTGCATAGCTTTTTCGCGGTTTCCTAATTGGGAACGTTCTGTCTGGCAAACCACTACTGTACCGGTTGGCAAATGCGTCAGTAAGACTTTTGTTTCTACCTTATTTACATTTTGACCACCGGCGCCACCACTACGGGCTGTTTCCATTTTTACATCAGCAGGGTTCAACTCAAAATCCACTTCTTCCGCTTCGGGCATTACCGCCACTGTTGCCGCGGAAGTATGTATGCGGCCGCTGGACTCCGTGTTCGGTACCCGCTGCACACGGTGCACACCACTTTCAAATTTCATAGTGCCATATACATCATCGCCGGTTACTTCAAGTTGCACTTCTTTATAACCTCCAACTGTTCCTTCATTCTCGCTGAGCACAGCGGTTTTCCATCCTTTTCTTTCGCAATACCGGATGTACATGCGTAAAAGATCTCCCGCAAAAAGGCTTGCTTCATCACCACCGGTACCGGCCCTTATTTCTAAAATGGCGTTCTTTTCATCCTGCGGATCTTTTGGTATCAGCAATTGCCGGATATAGGATTCAAGTTTTTCTTTCTTTTCTTCCAGTGCCGGCGCTTCCTGTTTTGCCAGTTCACGCAGCTCTTCATCCTCTCCATTTAATGCTTCTTTGTAAAAGGAAATATCATCCAGGATTTTTTTATAATCAGTATACCCGGTAACAATTTTTTCAAGGCTGCGGTATTCCTTACTTGTTTCGGCAAACCGTTTATTATTCCCGACTATTTCAGGATTGGTCAATGCTACGCCCAACTGGTCAAACTTTGCTTTTATCGCCTCTAACTTATCTATCATAACAATTCATATTCGAAAATGCGTGCAAAGTTAACGAGAATAAATTGTTGTAAATTTTCCTTAATCCATGCTCAGTTTTTTTTACCGAATTTTAGCAAATGGGATTTAAAAAATTAAGGGCCGACCAGCTATTTGATGGGCATAAGATGTGGGATGATCAGCATGTATTAATAATGACAGAAGAGGGTATTGTTGAAGGAATTGTTCCATTAGATGAAGCAGGCGATGATATTTATTTTTACAACGGAATTATTTCTCCCGGTTTTGTCAATTGTCATTGCCATCTTGAATTAAGCCACATGCGTGGATTGATACCTGAAAAAACCGGGTTGGTTGATTTTGTTTTGCAGGTAGTGAAAGACCGTCATTTTTCAGAAGAAATAATTCTTGAAGCCATAGCGAAAGCGGAAGAGGAAATGCTGGCCAATGGAATTGTAGCTGTTGGTGATATATGTAACAATACGCTTACGATACCGCAAAAAACAAAAGGAAGGATATGGTATCATAATTTTATTGAAGCGAGTGGTTTTATACCATCGATGGCGGAAATACGTTTTCAGCAGGCTGTTACTATTTTTAAAGAATATGCAAAACAATATTCTATTCCTGTTGAAGCAAATTCCATTGTACCGCATGCGCCTTATTCCGTGTCGGATGAGTTATGGCAAAAAATCATTCACTTCCCGGGCAATCATTTAATGACGATACATAACCAGGAGTCAGTAAGTGAAAATGAATGGTTCATGGATAAAAAAGGAAAATTCATGGATTTGTATAAAGCAATGAATATGGATGCTTCCTTTTTTCAATCATCATCTAAAAGCAGCCTGCAAACTTATTTGCCAAAATTCCTTCCTAATCAACCGGTGATACTTGTACATAATGTACATACTTCGGAAGAAGATGTCCTTTTTGCAAAAAACAACGGCGGTGAATTTTATTGGTGCTTATGTCCCAACGCTAATCTTTATATCGATGGTCAGTTGCCGGATGTAAAAACATTTATTGACAACAAGTGTAACATTGTATTGGGTACAGATAGCCTTGCTTCTAATCACCAGCTCAGTATTTTATCAGAAATGAAAACTATCCAGGAACGTTATCCATTTATTGCAACAGAACAGTTGCTGAACTGGGCGACTTTTCAAGGAGCAAAAGCGCTGCAAATGGATAATATAGTTGGAAGCTTAAAAAAAGCTGAAAGTCCAGGAATAATTTTAATCAGCAAGAATTTATCTTCATTAGAAAGGCTGATGTAGGCTACATGAAAACTTAGCGGTCAATATTTTAAAGAATATACTCGCAGTATATTCTATTCTTTCCATTACCTTTTTCATAAAAATTATTTTTTTCAAAAAATTTAGTTTCAAAAAATTCCTTTATATTCATACACGAAGGAAATAATTTTCTTTTTTTCCGCACTCTAACTTCTTGCCATCTTTCACATCTAGCGACTTGCCAAAAAATTATTTTTAAGACGTTCGTTTATCGTTCATGGTCAAATATTTTACCATCGTTGATCTGCGTCTTTGTAAGTGTTAATTGTGTAAATAAGATTTACGCAATTTATTGTTTAAACTAAAACTACATGCACATGAGAAAACTGCTCCTGATGGCAGCGGCCTTCCTGTTTATTACAGGCAAGCTGCTCGCCCAAAAAACCGTCGTTGGTAAAGTGACTGACGATCAAAACAATCCCATTCCAAATGTTTCGGTAATTGTAAAAGGTACTAATGCGGGTACCATTTCCAAGATGGACGGAACGTACTCGCTTACAGTTCCCGCTACCGGGAAGGTCCTTATTTTTTCATCGGTTGATATGGACCCGGTAGAATTGACCATTGGTGCACAATCAGTGCTCAATGCGATTATGAAAACTGGTGATCAGACAATGTCTGAAATTGTCATTACAGGTAGCGGTGTCGCTACCAGCAAAAAGAAGCTTGGTATTTCTGTAGAGACGATTACAGCAGACAAATTACCAATAGTGTCTTCCCTTTCCCAGGCGCTTATAGGTAAAGTCGCTGGTGCACAGATCAGTAGTACGGATGGTACCCCTGGTGCAAGAGTGAACATTTTATTACGTGGTGTTAACTCATTGCGGGGTGGCACTTATCCAATGATCCTCTTAGATGGTATCGAGGTCCGTGCAACAGATCTGAGTGCAATGGACATGAGCAATGTAGACAGAATTGAAATCGTTGAAGGCGCTGCTTCGTCAACGATCTATGGTGCGCAGGGAGCCAATGGAGTTATACAAATATTCTCCAAGAAAGGTAAGCCTGGACGTATGTCCATCAATGTTTCTTCAAGTTATGGAACAAGCAGCTACCTTAATGAAGGTAACCTGCACAAAGCGAAGACGCATGGGTTTAAAACGGATGCTAATAATAATGTTGTAGATGCTAATGGCGTAATCATCCAGGTAAAGCCTGACGGCACTTATACAGCAGGCGTTAATATCAATGGCGTAACGCAAGGGGGCATTGTCTGGAATAGCACCAGTCCCAGCAATAATGGCAATAAAGCGTATGGCCAGAATTTTAAATATTATGATCACCTTGACCAGGTATTGCAATCTGCACAACAGCATATGACCAGTTTAAATATCAATGGTGGTGGCGACAGGGTTGATTATTCTTTTGGCATATCGCATAACGGACAGGAAAGTAACCTGAAAAAAAACGGGGAGTTGAAACGTTCAAGTTTTAGCTCCAATATTGGTGTTGAAGTATTCAAGAATTTTAAAGTTCGTGTCGGCACCCAACTCATCTATTCAAGGGATAATTTCAATCCTTACTTTACTGCCGGCCCCAGCCAGATATTTTCGATGCTGAACACCTCACCTTTCATTGACTTTGAGTGGAAAGATGCGAACGGTGACTATGCGTATGTATTACCCGCCTCTCCTGTCAGTGTAAACGGACGTAACCCTAATTATTATTATCAATATTCATTCGGTTCCAATAAGGTTATTGATGTTATACAAAATGTACAGGCGAATTATAAATTAAACCGGTTTGTAGAGCTGGATTTTAAATATGGCATCAATTATCAAAAACAAGATGTAAACCAGGTATACAAAAACCAATCACAGAATATCAATGCGCTAAGCAGGCTTTCGTTTATCGGTGGTTTTAGTAGCAATAAAGGTGGTATTTCCAATACTACATATAATACTACTTTTCAAAATGCTTTATCTACCGCCACAGTTCGGTTCGATCTTCAGAAAGACTTCAATTTAAAAATACCGATCACCACTGTTTCATTAGTAGGGTATGATTATCGTAAAAATGTTGCGAAAACATATACAACAACCGGTGATGGTTTGCAGTTATATCCCATTTACAATATGACTCAAACCGATACCCGTACTATCTCTACAGACAGGGTTACTCCTTTTATAACCTTTGGTACATTTTTTAACCAGGCTATCGACTATGGTAATTTAGGGGGAATAAAAGGGGGTTTCAGAAGTGATTTTTCTTCTGCTTTCGGAAATGGTTCTAAAGCCCAAACATTCTACAATGGAAACGCTTATTTCAGATTATCGCAATTGAAATTCTGGAGTGAGGGCCGCATTGGCAGCATCATAACTGAGTTCAAGCTACGCGGTGGGTATGGTGAGGCGGGTATTCAACCCAATGCATTTGATAGATATGTTACACTTAGTACAGCACAGGTTGGAAGCAGTCTCGCATTTGTAACGCCTTCTACGCAATCAAACCCTGACCTAATCGTAGAAATTTCTAAAGAGAAAGAAATTGGGGCTGATATAACTGCAAAACTGGCCAAGGGAAATTGGTTTACAGGCTTGACTTTCAGCACTACAGTTTGGAGCAGGAAAAGCGAGGATATTATTTATACAATTGATGCGCCTCCATCCTCTGGTGGTGGCGGTCTCCTTACCAATGCTTACTCACTTTCCTCTAAAGGGTATACTTTCTCTCTGAATTTAAATGTGATGAAGTCAAAAGATATGAATTGGGACTTTATTACAAACTTTAATCACCAGGCTTCAAAAATAGATGATGTTAAAGGTGGCGCAGATATCGTTATAACCAGCAGTGCCGGTTATGGCAACTATGTATTAAGAGCTGGTGAAAAAATCGGCCAGCTATATGGGCTAAAAACTTTTACCAGCGTTGATCAATTACGTCAGGATGGTTCACGCTATATCGCCAAAGCGGATGTGGGAAAATATCAACTGGTCAATGGCTATGTTGTTGACACCTCAACAAAGGGTTTGATGTTTACCAATGAAAATTATGCATTTGGTGATCCGAATCCTAAGTTTAATATGTCTTTCATTAATTACATTTCATATAAAGGATTTGGCTTATCATTTCAATTGGACTGGATATATGGCAGTCATTTATATAATCAAACCAAAGAATGGATGTACCGTGATGGGATACATGGTGATTTTGGAGATGAGATTACAGTTAACGGTCAAACAGGCGCATGGTCTAATTATTATATCAGCGCTTATTCAGACATGTGGGGAAGCATTAATGGCGCCCGAAATACTGTAAAAGATTATTTCTATGAAGATGCTTCTTTCCTGCGGTTACGCAATGTCTCCATTTCTTATGATGCCGCAAGTCTTATCAAAGTTAAGGCGATCAAAAAACTGGAAATTGTATTAACAGGAAGAAACCTGCTGACTGCTACAAAATATACGGGTTTTGATCCTGAGACAAACTCTGGTACAAGCAATTCCGGTTTCGACAGGGGTGTGGATTATGTAACAATGCCTAATTCAAGAAGCTTCATGGCTGGTATAAACCTTGGATTTTAAGTTTAAAAAACCAAATAATTTTATTATGAAAAAGAAACTAACATATATATTATCTCTTACTATACTCCTGGTAGGCGGTAGTTGTAGCAAAACAGAATTGGATGTAAAAAACCCAAACAGTCCCACACCTGAAAGTGCCGCCAGTGAGGCGGGCATTGTATCATTAGCACTCGGAGCTGTTTATCGTAATGGTTTTAATGGTATTACAGATACTAAATATAATGGCTCATGGTTAGGTGGTAGCTTTTGGTTTCTCGCCCCGGCTTATCATGATCTGTTGGCCGATGTTATCAGCTCTGAAGCCGCTAATAACATTACTAACCAGGTAAGCGTTCCTGATTATGTAATACTTGATGATGGTACTAAAATAACCAATGCTTCACCTGCAAAGGCTGTCGTTCGCCTGAATAACTCCAGGACAAAGGCAGGAACAAACATGTATTATTTCGAATGGACATGGATGTATTTTTTAAATAACGCCTGCAACCGTGTACTTGCCCTTGTAGATCAAACTGCTTTTACAGGAGATGCCACTTCTAAGAAGAATGCTATTAAAGCCTGGGCGTATTGGTGGAAAGGATTTGCTTATTCCCGAATTGGGTCTACTTATTATGCAGGATTGATAAAAACAGATCCTGATGTTGTTAGTAATGAATACAAAAAGAGTTCCGATATTATTGCTGAAGCAAATGCCAATTTTGATAAGGCCATTACCGCTCTCAATGCTGTCACCAATATACCGGATTATAATACCATTGTCGCTGGCCTTATTCCTTCACAAAACAAAGTTGGCAAAGGAGGTATATTAACTCCAACTATGTGGGTACACAGTATTAATACAATGAAGGCAAGAAACCTTTTGGTGAATAAGCGTTTATCAGCAATGACTGCTGCTGACTGGAATAGTATTTTGACACTTGTTAATAATGGAGTAACCAGCAGCGATCTTGTATTTACCGGGCGTTCTGCTTCAGTAGGCGGGTATTCTTCTGCAACTACCGGATCGGTAGCGCCTTTAACTACAGGCGATCCTACCAGCACTACTTATAAAATAAGCGAGAGATTGATACAGGAATACAAAGCTGGTGATAAAAGACTGACAAATAATTATACATCGCTTATCACTTACCTGAACCAAAAAGGCGGGTTCACTTTTAGTACGAGGTACCGGTTGCTGGATGGAGGCGCGGGTCAAAGTGGTGTAAGTGTTATCAGTAGCAGAACTGTCGGGGCTTATGAGTTGTTTATGGCCGCCAGTTATGAAGAAAATGAATTAATGAAAGCGGAAGTGAACATTAAGTTAGGAAACATTGCAACTGGTCTTACCAGTGTAGATGCAGTAAGGACTTTCCAGGGTGCAGGCGTTGCTGTAGTATCCGGGGTGGTTACAGATCCTGCATTGGCATATGAAGAATTAAGAAAAGAAAGAAGAGTAGCGCTGGTATTCAGAAACATTGCATTTTATGATGCAAGAAGGTGGGGTGTGCTGGATGATGTATCCCAGGGCGGTGGCCGTACTAAGGCTGTAGTAGTAAACTCTACAACAGGGGCTTTAAATACAAATGCTACTATCAATTATAACTTTCTTGATTATTGGGATGTGCCGGATGATGAAACTTCTCTGAACCCGCCGTCTGCTACCAGTGCACCAGTTAAAAATCCGAAACCATAATATTATTGTAATCAAAGAAGGGCCAACCGGCCCTTCTTTATTAAGATTAACAAGCAAAACATGCTGTTACCCAGATCAGTTATTAGTGGGGATGATAATAGCTAAAATTCAGTACTCTCGTTTCATTCAAGTACTACCGTAGCTTAAGAGATCGTGTTTTAACACGGTCTCTTCCTTTATATCAGCTAACAATCTCTCTCAACACCGGCAATGTTTTCATCGATCCGAAATCCTGTATATGCAGTGTATAATATTTCTCATAAGCATATAAAAGATTGCGGCGGAAATCATGGTTTAGTTTAATATCAGCGAGTTCTTCCGGCTGCATTGTTTTTAATAATTGCGAAGTGACTTCCGCTTGTTTATCTTCTAAATAATACGGGTGCAACGGTTGATCATTTACAAAACTTCCTTCCCGTAAATCAAGAAAATGATTTTTTGCTGAATACTGATCATTGATGCGAAAGCCGAAGAATACGGGAAGATGCAAAGCAAAAAATAAAGGGAAATTAGCTGTTACGCTATCATTACTTACATCAAGATGTAAAAAAATATCTTCTACAAAATGAAACAGATCAGGATTGGCTTCCGGTTGTTTCAGGCATTTGGTGAGTAACTCGACCATGAAAAGAGCGACGGCATTTTTTTTAACATCAGATAAAATATGTTGATAAAGATGCGCCCATTTAAACTCTTTGATTCGCTGCAATTGCTTTAGCTCATTGTGATAAACTACCATTTCTAAAATAGCAGTTGGCTGAAACAGGTTTGCTTTACCACTTCCTTTTTTGCTGGAAGTTCTTACACCGTTTATTAAATAAGACTGTAAGCCAAATAACTTCGTGAAGATGGAAACAATCAAACTGGTTTCTCCATACTTTACTGAGCGTAATACAATGCCTGTGGTATGATGTAGTTTATCCGCCACCTTATTTGCTTAAAAAAATAATTTTCGCAGCAGCCTTTGCCCGTGATGAAGAAGCATCATCGCTGCCTGTTATTATTAAATAAACACCGCTTGAAATTTTTCTTCCTTTATAATCGCGGCCGTCCCATACAGCTTGTCCACCCAACGCCCTTGTTTGATAGACTAATCTTCCGTCTAATTCGGTAATTTTTACGATGGCATTATTGACTAAGCCACGTATAGCAATAGTTCCTGCAAAACCGGGCGGAACAGGATTGGGAAATACTAAAACATTTTCAGTTTTTTCATTTGCTTCTGTTGCGGTACTGCGAAAAGAACAAATGCCTTTTTGGGTGGCGAAAAAAACTTCTCCTGTTTTTCCATCGATAGTGATCTTTTTTACATCATTACTTAATAAAGGACTATTCGTTTCAGTAAATTGATAAATAACTTTTTCGCCTGTTGAGTTAATTAACCATACACCATTCTTTGTAGCCACCCATTTTCTGTCGGCGCCATCAACTGCAATGCTTCTTACTTCTTCTCCATTAAATAAATAGCCGGCGAAATTTCCTTCTTTCACTATCGGCCATATCGCCTCACAGCCCCGGGCGGTGAATATATCTTCTGCGCATTGAATGACACCAATGCCATTTCCCGTACCGACCCAGATAAAACCGTTTTTGTCTTTTACAGCACACACTACATTGCCATCTGGTAAATTTCCATTACCCGCCCCTTGTTTGAAAATTTTCCAACGATCATCACCAGCATTTTCAATGGAAGCACCATGGTTATAGCAAATAAGTCCGCCACCTTTTACCGCAACGATCCATTTATAATTATTATCATCAACAATGATCTGCGTTAAAGCATTTTCCGGTAATGAAAAAGGAAGTGTAAATTTTATCCAGCTACCATCATTTTTTTTAACCAGTAAAGGTTGTACAGCGCCATAATTGGATGCCCATAAATTGTTTTCATTATCAAATGCTAACCCTGAGATGCGATAGCTCGTGGGATCGCCAATAGCAGCGCCGATAATAGCTTGTTTAAAAATTTCAAATGATTGATCTGCCTTTATATGCAGCAATCCCCCACCATAGGATCCAGCCCATACGGTTTCATCTCTCGGGTTAATAGCAATAGTAACAAAGTCAAGCAAGGAATCTAGTTTGGAAAATTTATACCGGTTAATATTCGTCCATTCTCCATCTTTCAGGATATAGATACCATTACCATTGTATTGATAGTTCCAGGCATCGTTTACTTCGCCTGCTGTCGCATAAAATATGTTATTATATACAGTCAATTCGCCGTTTGCGGTAGCCTCGGGGGAATTGGGTTTAAACTGTTCGAATGATGAAGAGGTGAAATGCGAAAGCCCGCCGAACTGGTCGGCAATCCATGGGTCATTCTGCACTAATATTCCTTTCCGGGGGAATGAAATAGCATTTGACTGGCCCAGGGTTCTGGCAACAGTTCCATCGTTGTTTAAAATTGTTACTTTACTTTCTCCGGTTGTTTTTCGCTGGCACAAAATAATTTTTCCTTCGGAAATATTGCTGTTAACAACAGGCCACCCATTTTCATAAAACAAATTCCACGAGGTGCCATTTTGTACAAATAAAGAATCGTTTTTCTGAATGATCATTTTATTATTGATCCCTAAAACATTCTGACAACTGCCGCCTGACAATCCATTTGTCCCGCTCACTAATTGCCAGTTAGCATGGTTAGCGGGATTTGATGTAGTCGTTGCTGTTTTTTTTAAACCTTCTTCCGTAGCGGCGTAAAAGAAGTTCGCATCGCTGGCAAAGCCATTTACTTTTATACGATTGCCGCCATTACCTATAAACCAGGAATCTTTTATTTCATTTTTTTCGCCGTCGATTATTATTATTCCTAATCCCGTTGACAGGTAATAATTTTTTCCAAGAGGGTAAATGGCATAAATATTTTTATCGCCGATTACATTATCTCTTTTTATATCGGGGATGTTAATAATGTCATTGCGGTAAACAATATCAATATTGCTGTTGCTGTAAGCAATGACCAGTTTATTGTTTGTATTGTCGTAGCAAATAGTAGAAATGCCGGTTTCGCTAAGTCCCGTTACCCGGCTTAATCTTTCTATGTTTTTATCCTTGTCAATGGAAAATAAACTGTAAGGCGTGGCGCAAAATATTTTTTCATTGCCGTAGGCAACATCAATAGCGCTGTTATAAGGAAGATGCTCCCGCCAGAGGCCAACGGGCTGTAAAGCTTGTTGTGCGGCAAGATGGGCACCTAAAAACAACCATGTCAGAAGAAATGCAATTCTCACTATTCAAATTTATTGCAAAGAGATGAGTTGTGGGGAAGAAGTCTGAGGCAGGGGGAGGAGTTCAGAGTTATGAGTTACGAGTAAAATCATTATGTCCCCGGAGATAAAGAAATTTTATGGGTGCCAATATGAACGGAAACTTCTGATTCATCGGGAAGCTGCATAAATGCTGAGTAGAATTACTGAAGATGAAGAGTGCGACCATTCGACTCCGCTCATGGTAATCCCGATAGTTATCGGGAGCGACGCAATTGTTCAGTAATGAACAGAACGATGAACGGAGCGTCGCAAGGGACGATGATAGTAGCAATGCAGGTGGGTAAATAAATTAACCTCGTTCAGGCGATAATGCCAGGGAAAGGCTTTAGTTGCTCAATTTTGTGTTTCTTTGCAGCTCTTGCCAGAGTTGGTACAGCTATTGTTACTATACCGTGTTAATAACGACACAGACTAATTCAACCCCTTTATGTGGCGATTTCTCGGACAGTTTATTCTTAAATACCGTTTTCTTCTTTTATTATTTATCGTTGCGGCTACGGCAATAATGGGCTATTGGGCTTCTAAAGTGGAGTTGAGTTATGAATTTTCCCGGGCCATTCCTTCTGATCACCCGGCCAATAAAACCTACCAGGCTTTTAAACAAAAATACGGGCAGGATGGAAACTTATTGGTAGTTGGTGTGCAAACCGCTGAATTGTTCCAGGAAAAAATATTCAACGATTATGCGCAACTGTACCGTGATTTAAGAAAAGTGAATGGTGTTACAGATGTTATTTCGATGCCATCCGCTATTAACCTTGTAAAAGATTCAGCGACGGAAAAATTAAATTCAGTTCCTGTATTCGCGGATAAAAAACTTACACAACAGGAAATTGATAGCAGTAAAAACGTGTTCCTGAACCTTCCCTTTTACAGGTACTTGTTGTACAATCCCGAAACCAATGCGTGGATGATGGGGGTGAGTATTGAGAAAACAATCATGAACTCATCCAAAAGAAACGGTGTAACAGAAAGTATAAAGAACCTGACGGATTCTTTTAGTAAATCAAATAATATTGAAGTGCACCTGAGTGGTTTGCCACTGATCCGTACAGAACTTTCAACAAGGATCGCTAACGAAATGAAATGGTTCCTGCTGGCGTCTGTTCTTCTTTCCGCATTAATATTATTGTTGTTCTTCCGTTCTTTCAGTTCGATGTTGTTATCATTGAGTGTTGTTATCATTGGCGTATTATGGAGCCTCGGTACGATGCACCTGCTGGGTTTTAAAATAACATTGCTGACTGCATTGATTCCTCCATTGATCGTAGTGATCGGTATTCCTAATTGCATTTATTTTTTAAATAAATATCATACTGGTTGGGAAGAGCAGAAAAAAATGGAACAGGGAAATGCTGTTTCTGTTAAACGCCTGTGCCTTGTAAATATGGTTGGCAGGATGGGTGTTGTTACGCTGTTTTGTAATCTTGCCGCTGCTATTGGTTTCGCTGTGTTTGCATTTACAAAAAGTGAAGTGTTGCAGGAGTTTGGTATGGTGGCCGGTATAAACATCATGGCGTTATTTTTTATTTCACTTATTATTATTCCTTCGGTATTAAGTTTATTGCCTCCGCCTAAAGCGAGGCATACAAAATATTTAGATAACCCTCCTCTCAACCGTTGGCTGGACAGGCTGGAACGATGGTCGCTGAATCATCGTAAATTAATTTATGTTGTCACTATAGTTATTATGACTTTTTCTGTCATTGGTATTTTTAAATTAAAGAATGTAGGTTATATCGTAGACGATTTGCCAAAGACAGATAAGATATATACCGACCTGAAGTTTTTTGAAAAAAATTTTAAAGGGGTGATGCCACTGGAAATAATTGTTGATACAAAAAAGAAACAAGGTGTATCCCGCAACCTTGGTAACTTATTAAAAATTGATTCTTTTTCTTATTACTTGTCTACCATGCCGGGCATCGCTCACCCGTTAAGTATTACTGAGGGTTTAAAATTCGCAAGACAGGCTTTCTTTGAAGGTGATAGCACTAATTACTCTATGCCTGCGGAATATTTATTGCCGGCACTTGCGGGGTATTTAAATTTTAAAGGCGATAGTGCTGCTAGTAAAACTTCTTTTTCGAAATTGATTTCAACATTTATGGACAGCAGCCGGCAGGAAGCCCGGATCAGCGTAAGCATGGCGGATGTGGGAAGCGCAAGGCTACCATTTATTCTTGACAGCATAAGAGCCATATCCAACCGCATCTTCGATACAACGAAATACAAAGTAACCCTTACCGGAACCAGTGTTACTTTTTTGGAAGGGAGCAGCTTTATTATTAATGGATTAAAAGAAAGCATCGGCTGGGCTTTTTTATTAATAGCCCTTTGTATGCTTTATTTATTCCGTTCGGTAAGAATTTTATTATGTTCCCTTATCCCTAATATTATCCCGCTGGCTATTACGGCCGGGGTGATGGGCTGGGTCGGCATTCCTCTTAAACCGTCGACCGTTTTGGTTTTTAGCGTTGCCCTTGGTATCGCCATCGATATAACGATCCGTTTTTTGGTCAATTATAAACAGGAATTACCGCACCAGCAGTTCGATATGAAAAAGACAGTGATTGAAACTATTCATAGCACCGGCATTAGCATAATCTACACTTCACTGGTACTGATCGCCGGCTTTATCATATTCAGTTTCAGTGGTTTTGGAGGAACGCAGGCACTGGGCTGGCTCACTTCTCTAACGCTTGTTACGGCCACATTTACTAATCTTGTGTTGCTGCCGGCCCTGCTGATCAGCCTGGTATCTACAAAGAAAAAATAGCTTTTCTATAAGCGGCGCAGCAAATAATTATAATAGCTTGTCATAATCGGGGAATAGGAAGGCGCCGTATGGATGGCGGTGTTCGATCTTGATTAAGATAAAGAAAGATATTTCCAAAGATTTTTTATTCACAAGTTTGTTTTATTTTGCGACCTCATCCCTGAAAAAGGGCTACGGTTAATTTTCTATACTTAAACTAAACTTCACATGAGAAAACTGTTACTCGGTTTGACAGTATTCCTGTTTTTTACAGGGACGCTGTTAGCACAAAAAACTATCACCGGTAAGGTGACTGACGACAAAGGCAACCCTCTTGCCAACGTATCTGTAACCATCAAGGGATCAAATTCAGGAACTGTTACTAAAGCAGACGGAACTTATTCATTGTCCGCTCCTGCCAGCGCCACTGTTCTTGTTTTTTCTTCAGTTGATATGGTTCCTGAAGAAGTGACAATCGGGTCACAAACTGTAATCAACCCTGCATTAAAAGGAGTGGATAAATCTCTTACAGAGGTTGTGGTTGTAGGGTATCAAACTGTCAGGAGATCTGAAGTTACCGGCAGTATTGCAAACGTTTCAGGAAAGGAATTGGCTCAAAAGCCAATTGGAAACTTTACGCAATTATTACAGGGAAAAGCAACTGGTGTACAGGTAACAGGTCAGAGCGGCCGGCCTGGTGCAATTGGTTATATCCGTGTAAGAGGTACAGGATCTATCAACGCTTCTAACGAACCATTCATCCTATTGGATGGTATTCCTATCAGTGTCACATCGTATGCTTTATTGAATCCTAATGACATTGAGGATATTGTTATATTAAAAGATGCATCTTCCCAGGCTATCTACGGTTCACGTGCAGCTAACGGGGTAATCATTATTACTTCTAAAAAGGGTAAGGGAAAAGCGGAAATCCGTTATTCATTCCAATATGGCCGTTCCGAAGCGCAGGACCTGAAAAATCTTACACTGATGAACAGTCGCCAGAAGCTTCAATATGAATATGAAGGAAAATTTTCTAACCCTACATTGAATGCAGCTCTTGCAACCGCTATTACCGCGGGAACTTTCCCGGCTGGCAGCACCTTGTTTACGCTTTCAGATGCCCAAAGGCAAACTTTGTGGGACCTGGTAGAAAGTAAAGGCGCCGGCGACTGGAGTGATTACCTGTTGCAGGATGGTACATCCATGAACCATGAAATCGCTGTTTCAGGAGCTACTGAAAAATTAAAATATTATTTTTCAGTAAATAAAGGCGATAATGATGGTGTACTCTATGGTTCTTATTGGAATAAAACAGGCGGAAGGTTGAATGTAGAATACAATGCGCTGGATTGGTTCAAAATGGGAACAAATATCGGCGTTACTTATTCTAAAGAAAACAATGTTCGCTCGCTGTTCAATACTCAGAACTCTTACGCATCCTTATTTCTTTTTAACCCGTATGAGCCTGTTCGTAATGCCAACGGCACTTATAATACTACCCATACCGGCTATTCACCACTGGAAGGAACAGATAATAACCCAAGCATCCTGAACAGGATCGGAACATTCGGTACTTTCTTCGGTGAGGCTAATTTTTTCAAACACCTGACATTGAAATCACAGGTTGGTATCAACTATACTACACTAAACCAGGAAAATTACCTGAAACCTGGTTCTAACCTGGCTGGAATTTTAGGTTATAACTCCAAAACTGATGCAGGTAACCAGGATTACACCTTTGTAATCACTAATACTGCTAACTGGAGACAGACTTTTTCTGACAAACACTCTATCAACGTATTGGTTGGACAGGAATATACAAAGAACAGGTTTTATAGCTATACATTGGAAGGCCGTGGTTTTCCCACAGCTTCTGTGAGTACATTGGATAATGCCGGTAGCGCCCAAAGAGCTACCACAAGCCGGAGCGATTGGAGCCTTGTTTCTTATTTCGGAAATATCACTTATGATTTTTCTAAAAAGTATTACCTGACATTGAGCGGTCGCCGCGATGGTTCTTCCCGTTTCGGTGCCAATAAGCGTTTTGCCAATTTCTGGGCAGTAGGCGCTACCTGGGATATCATGAAAGAAAACTTCATGAATGTAGATTTTATGAGTGCTTTAAAACTCAGAGCATCGATCGGAACAGCAGGAACTGTTCCAAACGGTTTATATGACAACTTAGGAACTTATGGATTGACAACAAAATACCAGGATATTCCTACCGCCGTTCCTGCCCGTCTTCCTAACCCTGACCTGACATGGGAAGAAAATCAGAACTGGGACCTCGGACTTGATTTCGGTTTCCTGAAGAACAGGATTTACGGATCAGTAGATTATTACCACAGGAAAACAAACGACCTGATTTATCCTAAAAACGTATCCCTTACTACAGGGTTTGCCAGCTTTACCAGCAACATCGGCAATATGGAAAACGAGGGTTATGAAATATCACTTAACGGCGACCTGATCAGGCAAAAAGACCTTGTCGTCAGCCTTTATGCCAGCTATTCGCATAATGACAATAAGATTACAAAGCTTTATTCGGATAATGTACCGCAAAGCTTATCCAGGTTTGTAGAAGGAGAAGCCGCCTACACTTATTTTATGAACCGCTGGGGAGGTATTAATCCCGCAGATGGCAAAAATCTTTTCTATACAGCTACCGGCGCATTGACAGAAACCTATTTAGCCAGCGATGCCGTATTGCTGAAAGGAAAAGCTCCGCAAGTGAAATTTTTCGGAAGCTTTGGAGTTAACGCTTCTTACAAAGGTCTTGATCTGACTACACAATTCTATTATTCAGGTGGTAACTACATCATGAATTATATGTACCAGGTAGGCGCCAGTGAGGGAGAGAGCCTGACTGACGAACAATTTACCGATGCTTTCAACTATTGGAAAAAACCAGGAGATATCGCGCAGCACGCCAACCTGAACGATGCTACTCAACGTGTAACATTTGATACAGATAAGTATCTTCAAAAAGGGGATTATGTTTCTTTAAGAGACATCACTATCGGCTATACACTTCCTGCCAATATCGCTGAAAAACTTAAAGTAATAAAAAGTATCCGCTTCTATGTACAGGGAACTAACCTATGGATAGGCACCAAATTCAAAGGATTACCAGAAGTAGGTGAACCAAATGGTGAAACTGGCCTTGATCCTACTGGTGCATTCGCTACTCCAGGCTTATATAATTTATATGCGCAGCCCCAGATACGTGCAATGACGTTTGGTGTGGATGTAAGATTTTAAAACGACTTAATTATCAGATTATGAAAAAAATAAAATATTTTATACTTGTTTCTTCTTTGATGATGGCGGTTTCCTGCTCAAAGGATAAGCTCGAGCTCTTTCCTTATAACCAGATTGAAACCACGCAGGCTTTCAATACGGAAGCGGACGTTACATTAGCCATTGATGGTATGTATGCGGGTTTGCGCACATCAGGCTCTTATTTTGTGAATGGCATCTGGAATATTGTTGCTGATGCATTGGCTGATAATCTTATTATCAACCAAACAGGACGCCTTACGCTGAAAACATACGGTGAATGGCGTTATACAGGAGAAAATACCTATGGACTCTTCTCCGGGGGATATGGTATTATCCGCCGGGCCAATGCTGTACTGGAAAACATCGATAAATTCGCCGACGGCGCTTTTAAAAACAATGCAAAAGGACAGGCACTGGCTTTGAGAGCTCTTATTTATTTTGATATGGTAAGGGTATATAGCAAAACGTATGTGAATGCTTCCGCAACAGACTATACCATGCCGTATGTAACAACTACCGATCCTACAATCATGCCTGCAACAGAACCTGTAAAAGGTTTCTATGATAAGGTGATTGCTGACCTGGAAGCGGCAAAGGCGATAATTGGTACCGCAAATGGCATTTACAAGATCAACAAAAATGCAGTGTCTGGTTTATTGTCGAGAGTATACCTGTACAAAGGGGATTGGGCTAATTGCATAACAGCGTCAACAGATGCATTGGGAGCTACTCCAAATGTACCTACCAGGGCTAACTTTCCGGGTATATGGACTGATGATGCTTCAAACAATGGTCTATTGTTCAAAGTAAGAAATACAAGATTGGATGGTTTGAACGCACAGGGAGTGAATTATTACCAGACTGTTAGCGGAGAACGCAAGTCAGAATATGTTGTTGAATATAACTTAAAACAATTATTCACAGCTACTGATATCCGCACAAGCTCTTATATTGCTACAAGCCCTTTTAATGGGTTACAATATAATCATGTGATAAAATACAATGGCAGAACTAATGGTGATCCTGCCGGTGTAGTAGATGGTAAAGTATTAAGAACTGCCGAAGTCCTGCTTAACCGGGCGGAAGCTTATTATAAAAATGCAAACCCTACTGCTGCATTAGCTGACCTGGTTTTATTAAAATCTAACCGTTACAGCGGTTACGTTGCGGAAACTCTAAGTGGGCAGGCACTGCTGGATGAAATTTATCTTCAACGCAGGCTCGAACTGGCTTTTGAAGGCGACCGTTTTTGGGACCTGAAAAGAAGAAACTTACCGGTAGTACGGGATGGAACAAAAGGTGAAGTAGCCGATGGGTCAGGCACCCGTTATGTATTCACTACGCTTCCCACAACAAGTCCTTTATTCCAGTTGCCTTTCCCTCAAACTGAAGTAAATTTTAATACAAACCTGAAGCAAAATCCTGGTTATTAACCAGTATACATTATTCATTTTTAATAATAAATGATTATGAAAAATAAAATTAGTTTCTTTCTCTCAACAGCTTTTTTGGTTTCACTTTTGTCTGTTTTAATATTTGGCTGTAAGAAAGATAAAGTTGTAACGGCCAATACTGAAGTAGCGTTTTTTAGTGTACCGGGACCATCTGCTACATATAGGATCTCTACGCCTACTACTATTTATAAAATACCGGTAGGCCTTACCAAAATACCTGAAGGTACCAGAACTGTTAATGTTACGGTGACTACCACAACAGGTGCTACGGTAGGCACACACTATACGATCAACAAAACATCGTTTACGTTTGACAGCAAAAAAGTAGCGGATACTATCGTTATAACAGGAGTTCAATCACAATACCTGCTGGGAAGAAAAGACACGCTTAAATTTTCTTTTACCAATACAAGTGATGGTATTCCGAGCCTCTTTAATACGTTTACATTGGCTATCCGGGGACCCTGCTTGGAAGAAGACGTTACCAGTGCCTTTGTAGATATGCTTGGCACTTATACAAAAACGTTTGAAAATGGCTCTTATGGCCCTTATCAATCTACTATCACTGCTGCAACGGGGGTTGGTGCAACTTCCGCAAAAGCGACTATCAATAACATTTACGAAAGTAGCATAAGTGCGGTAGCCACTTTTACTTACAGTGCTACCCCGGGAACGTTTACAATAAACATTGACCCTACGCAAACACAATATACAAATGGCGGTTTGCCGATGTTTATTAAATCCTCAGCACCGGGTTCATTCGTTTATTGCGCACAAACGCTAAGACTTCCATTGACACTTTACACGAGTGCCGGAACTGTTGACACATGGGTAACAACCATGGCGAGATAAATTTCATCTCTTTCAAATAAAAAAAACGTCCCGGATTATCCGGGACGTTTTTTTTATTCGTATTCTTATAAAATGCGCTATTATTTATTTTATCACTTCAGCTAATTTTCCCTCCAGCGCACTTCCCTTCAATCCCTGCGCCACCACTTTTCCCTCCGGATCTACCAGTACATTAAAAGGAATACCATTAAAATGATACAAGGGGATCACGCTGCTTTCCCAATATTTTAAATCGCTTACCTGTGTCCATGTAAGTCCGTCATCATAAATGGCTTTCATCCATGCGTCTTTTTGACCTGGCCTGTCTAATGAAACACCAAGAACGGTAAAGTTTTTGTCTTTATATTGATTGTATGCTTTCACAACGTTAGGATTTTCCATGCGGCATGGCATACACCAGCTCGCCCAAAAATCAACCAGTACATATTTCCCTCGGAATGAACTTAATTTAACTTCCTTACCATTTACATCAGGCAAAGAAAAATCAGGGGCTTCTTTTCCTACCCAGTTTACAGGACTCATTTCCTCTACCTGCGTAGTCAATGATTTATAAACATCAGCTATGCCTTTGTGCGCAGGAAATTTTTTTACTCCTTCGGAAATAACATTTGTTACATAGTCATTGTCCAATGGCTGCAGCCCAAAGCCTGTACCGTTTGCTGTTGATTGGTAATAGCCCAATTCAAAAAGGATCAGGGCAGGGTCATTCGCTTTGCTTAAAGCTTCTATCGAGTAGTTCTTTATTTTATCAGTCAATACTTGCTGGTTCGCCATTAAAGGAAAAAGTACACTATCCGGCGCACCAGATTTGTGAAGACTATCAACATAAACAGAATTATAAAAAATCTTTTGAAGATCATTATTCATGGCCACCATAAAATCTTTCATCTGCAGGCTGGCAGGCGAGCCTTCTACTTCATACGTTTCTGCAAACTGGTTATTCTCTTTATTCAGCTTGATCTTTATCGTAATTTTTGCCGCATCATTAATAATGGAAGCAATAGGATATTTATTTTGATCGAGGCGTAAATTATATACTACTGATTCCCTTATACCTGTATGTAACGTGAACTTGCCGTCTTTTTCAATTTTCCCGGAATCAACCACTGTCGGTTGCATCATAGATGCCGGCACTTCTTCCAGGTAGATCATCTTCGCCGTATTATTTTCAATAGAGCCGGTTACAGTGAAATCTTTTGTTGAAGCCGGATTATTATTGCATGACGCCAGCAACACCATTCCACAAAAAACCATTGCAAGTTTTCGCATGATATACATTTTGTTACGAGATTATGATTTTAGTTTTTCCAGGATCATTTCATTGGTTACCGTGGGGTCTGCCTTTCCTTTGGAGCGTTTCATCACTTCTCCTACAAAAAGAGAGAGCAATCCCTTTTTCCCTTTTTTATATTCTTTTACTTTTTCAGCATGTTTTTCCAGCACTTCATTGATCAATGGTTCAAGCGAAGAAGCATCTGATTGCTGAATAAGATTTAATTCCGAAGCAATTTTTTCCGGGTCTGCTTCCGGGTTCTCCATCAAATAAGAAAACAATTTCGTTGACGCTGCGGAGTGACTGACTTTGCCGGACGCTACCAGTTTTATTAGTTCAGCTATTTTTACTGGCGTCAAAGGAAAATCATTGATCTCTTTATTCCTTTCATTCAGCCATGATTTTACAGGTCCCTGCATCCAGTTAGATGCATTTTTATAATCCGGGGTATGCTGTACTATCGTTTCAAAATAATCAGCCGTTTCTTTTTCTTCAGTTAATACCAGGGCGTCATATTCCGTCAGTTTCCATTCCGTCGTATACTTTTTTACCCGCTCTTGTTGTAAAGCTGGAATAGTCTTGCGGATAGATTCAATGAATACATCTTCTAATTGAAATGGGGTAAGATCGGGATCAGCGAAATAGCGATAATCATCCGCATCTTCTTTATCACGAATGGCGAACGTAGTTCCATTGTTCGCATCAAAGCTTCTTGTTTGCTGTATTATTGGTTCTCCTTTCTCCAGCATGCCGGTCAACCTTTTTGCTTCAAATTCGACTGCTCGTTTTGCGTTGCGGATAGAGTTAAGGTTCTTAATCTCCACTTTAGTGCCCAGCTTCGTTTCTCCTTTTTTCCTTACAGAAATATTTACATCGCAACGAAAACTTCCTTCTTCCATATTACCATCGCATATATCAAGATACCTTACAAGCTTGCGCAATTCGGTTAAATAAGTATAGGTTTCTTCAGCGCTGCGCAGGTCGGGTTCACTTACAATTTCTATTAATGGGGTTCCCGCCCGGTTATAATCTATACAGGTATTATTTTCATCCGCATCGTGAATGCTTTTACCGGCATCCTCTTCCATGTGTATGCGGTTGAGTTGTATTTCTCTCTCCCCGTCTTTAGTTTTTATTTTCACATAGCCATTTTTACAAATGGGCGTTGTATGCTGAGATACCTGGTAACCTTTTGGAAGATCAGGATAGAAATAATGCTTGCGGGCAAAATAATTATGCTTTTCAATTTCGCAATGACAAGCCAGGCCCATTTTAATAGCAAATTCAATCGCCTTTTTATTCATTTTAGGCAAAGTACCCGGGTGGGCTAACGTGATAGGACTGATATGTGTATTAGCGCCGGAGCCAAACGATGCGCTGTCGCCACAAAAAAGTTTGCTTTCCGTAAGCAGGCGGGCATGTACTTCCAGGCCTATAACGATTTCATATTGTTGCTGATCTGTCATATTTAAGAATCCGCAAAAATAATCCATTTTCGCCGGGTGGAGATGCTATAAAAAAACCTCTTCCGGAAGCGGAAGAGGTTACTACATGCCTGATATATATATGAACTAAAGATCTGCTGATTTTAATTTGCGGGGAATTTTCACGTCTACACTTTCACTTTTTCCTTTCCGCTGCAATTGAAATTTTACAGAAATCTTGTCTTTGCTTTCTTTCATGATCTTCGTGATCTCATCAGTACTGTTTACAGCCTTGCCATCCACAGATGTGATGATGTCATCTTCTTTGATACCGGCTTTCGCACCGTTACCATCTTCATCCACATCAATAACTTTCACACCTTTGCCATCATCTGTATCCTGAACAGACAAGCCCAGCCTGGTGCTGCTGCCCGACCAGCTCATATTATAATTATAGGTACGTCCCGGAGTGGTTCTAATACGGGGCATTATGTTTTCGACATTTACATCCGGCATCGTAAAACCATAGTTCTGCTGTCCACGTCCCAGTGCATAACCATTTACACCTTTCCATTTGCCCAGCTCTGCATTTACTTTCTGTTCTTTTTTATCTCTTAAATAAGTAATGTCTATTTTATCACCGGGTTTGTGAGAACGGATCGCTTTCGTAAGGTCATCCGGATCCGAAATTTTTGCATCGCCGACTTTGGTGATGATATCGCCTTTTTTCAAACCAGCTTTCTCAGCGCCACCTTCTTTTGTGATGCTTTGAATTTCAGCTCCCTGGTCGTCATTATCTGTAGTTACGCCCAGCATCGCACGGTTCTCATCCATAGCAGATAAAGCCGCAAGATTATTATTGCCATTAAAAGATTTAAAGTTGTCGCCGTTAAAAGCCCATACATCTTTCACTTTACTTCTGTGTACCGTAACGTCACCATCTTTTAATTCATCAACGGATTTACCATTTACAGTCACTTTATCGCCATTTACTTCGATGACCATTTTTTCATCGCTGTTTCCTTTGCGGGTGATGATGATTTGCTCCGCCTCTTTCTTTTCTTTCACTTTATCCTTGTCTTTATCTTCCTTCTGCGCAAGCAAAGCTACAGGCGCCATGAGGGCGGAAGCAAGAAGAACAAAGGACATTTTTTTAATACTTTGTTTCATACATTTTTGATTTTATAATTATCTACGTCAATTTTCGTAGACCAAATATAAAGACATTTTCTGGAATACGAAATCTTTCGGAAATGTTAAATAGAGTGAATTAATTGAAAGGCGCAGTTGACTGATAAGCGGAGGTAGCGGTTGCTTATCTGAAGGCATAACGTACTAATAAACCGCCTTTATTGGGCGATCCCTATCGTATATATCCTAAGGGCTTTATCATGTCTCTTTATGTGGGTTTTTTCAATTATTTCCGCATATTTGACATCGCAACCCATCGTAAGTATTAGGCCTTATGTTAGAGACATTGTCCATCATTTGTATCAGTCTGTGTGTAGTCGTAATCGCCTATGTAATAAAGATATATAAGGAATCTCCGAAGATTAAAAAGTTTCCGGAGGAAAAGAAAAAGGACATGTATTGGTAAGGCAGTCGATAAAATTTTTGGGCCCGGCTCCGGTTTTTCATAGCATCGCCTGTTGCGTCGCACGCTTCATCGTTCCGTATTTCTATCATCGTTGCTGAAAAGTCACTGCTGACATGATTTTCCCTTATGCCTTGTTGCCTGCACTTTGCATGCTGTTTATAGCAGCTTTTTAACCGATTCTATCACTTCATTTAATTTTCCTGCATCCTGCCCGCCTGCTGTCGCCAGCGTCTTTTGTCCGCCGCCGCCGCCTTTTATCAGGGGTGCTATATGTTCTTTAATAATTTTATTGGCATCTAATCCCTTTGCCGCGGCTACTGTATCTGAAATACCAATCGCTACAAATGGTTTCCCGCCAATATTAGAACATAATACCGCTACATAATCATTCAGGTTATTTTTCAAATCAAAGCAAATCTTCTTCAGCGCATCCGCATTGCTTACTTCTATAATATCGCCGACAAAAGTTACACCGTTAATGATCTCGTCTTTTTGCAGCAATTCATTTCTTATTATAACGAGTTGTTTTGCTTCAGCCCTTTCTAATTTCTTTTTCAGATCAGCATTTTCTTCTGAAAGTGTTTCAATTGCTTTGGCGATATCTTTCGGGTTCTTCAATGATTCTCTAACGGCCCGGATAACAGCCAGCTGTTCATTTATATATTGCTCGGCCTGTTTGCCTGCAATAGCTTCTATTCTTCGTACACCGGCAGCTACAGCCGATTCACTTATTATTTTAAATAAACCTAACTCGCCGGTTGAACCCACATGTGTACCGCCGCAAAGTTCAACGGAATAATTGGGGTCAATGATGACCACTCTTACCGTATCTCCATATTTCTCACCGAACAGCGCCATAGCGCCGAGCTTCAACGCTTCATCTTTCGGCATTTGCATGATGACGACAGGGATATTCTCTCTTATTTTTTCATTGACCAACGTTTCTACTTTTGCAATTTCGTCATCGGTCATTTTTGCGAAATGAGAAAAGTCGAAACGAAGGTGTTCTTCATTTACCAAAGAACCTTTTTGCGCAACGTGTGTGCCTAATACTTTTCTTAGTGCTGCGTGTAATAAATGTGTAGCCGAGTGGTGCAAGGCAATATTTTTTCTTCTAACAGAATCTACTTTAGCAATGATTTTTCCAGTTTTCTTTTGAGGTAGTTTATTGGTAATATGAAAAATTGTATCATTTTCTTTTTTTGTATCAACAACTTCTATTTGTTCATTTTCAAAAATTAAAACTCCCGTATCTCCAACTTGTCCGCCACTCTCTGCATAAAAAGGAGTATGATCTAATACTAATTGAAAAATTTCTTTTCCTTTATTTTTCGCTTTTCGGTAACGATAAAGTAGGGCTTCATCTTCTAATTTATCGTAGCCTGTGAATTTTTCTAGTTCTTTTGTGTCTGAATTTTGAGACGAGAAGGTCATAAGAACACTCCAGTCTTCTGTATCTACCGTGGCTGCAACCCGGGAACGGTCTTTTTGTTTTTTCATTTCTGTTTCAAAACCGCTCTGATCCACTTTCCAACCCTTCTCATTTGCAATAAGAGCAGTTAAGTCAATAGGGAATCCATAAGTATCATATAATTCGAAAGCATCTTTACCTTCTATAGTTACATTTTTATTAAGTCTTTCCACTTCAGCTTCATATAATATTCGTCTTTTGGGATCATTATAATCTGCCCCGCCAAAATTTACAAGCAGTGGTGCCCATACATATTTATTTTCAAGATCATAAAACTTACGGAAACCTTTATCTATAGTTCTCAAAAAAGCATCTTCTTCTTCTTTCACCACCTTTGCTACAAACTCGGCCTGGTCGTACAACTCATGGAAAACATATTTGAATTCCAGCGCTAATCCTGCGATGAGGGTATTTAATAAAGGCTGTTTGTAATCGAGATAGGAATAATAATAACGAACTGCACGGCGGAGAATTCTTCTTATTACATAACCTGCGCCTGTGTTTGATGGTAATTGCCCATCTGCAATTGTAAATGCAATGGCACGGATATGATCGGCGATGACACGAAACGCTATAGCTTGCTTGCTATCACTGTAATCATATTTCTTACCGGTGATCTTTTCTATTTCACTGATCGTGCCGGTGAAAATATCCGTATCGTAGTTTGATTTTTTATTTTGTAATACTCTCACTAATCTTTCCAAACCCATTCCTGTATCTACATGTTTGGCTGGCAATGGTTCGAGCTTGCCGTCTTTTGAGCGATTGAACTGGATGAATACGTTATTCCAAATTTCCAATACTTTACCGGTTTCATCATTGTTGACAAAAGAATGTCCATCGTTATTTGCTTCCGGACGGGAATCATAATGTATTTCCGTGCATGGCCCGCAAGGGCCTGTATCGCCCATTTCCCAGAAATTATCTTTTTTATTACCCATCAATATCCTGTCTTCAGCAATCCATTTTTTCCATTCATTGTATGCTTCTTCATCCCTGGGCAGGCCTTCTTTTGTATCGCCTTCAAAAATGGTAACGTATAACCTGCTCTTATCAATTTTATAAACTTGTGTCAATAATTCCCAGCTCCAGGCGATGGCTTCTTTTTTAAAATAATCGCCAAAGCTCCAGTTGCCGAGCATTTCAAACATGGTGTGATGATAAGTATCCACGCCTACTTCTTCGAGGTCATTGTGCTTGCCGCTGACACGTAAACATTTTTGTGTATCGGCCACACATGGGTGCAGTACTTTTTTATTTCCCAGGAAATAATCTTTGAACTGGTTCATACCGGCATTGGTAAACATCAGCGTGGGATCATTCTTTACTACAATAGGTGCGGACGGAACGATTTCGTGTTTTTTGTCACGAAAAAAATCGAGGAATTGCTGGCGTATGTTTGCGCTGGTCATAGTGAATAGTAAGTGGTGAGTGGTGAATGGGCAATGGGCAATGAGCAATAAGCAATAGGCAATGGGCAATAGGCAATGCGCAATGAACAATGAGCTTCGCTTTTTGGAAAATAACATTCCTGTACGCAACTGCGAAAATGCCCAGTAGAATTACTGGACGTTGAAGTGTGCGACGCAACAGGCGATGATAGTAGTAATGCAGCCGATATCATAATTATTGTTTCATATCCAGGTATTTCCGGGACAAATGGGTTGATTTTTGCTAGTGAACAGCCTATATTTGTCCGCCCCCTGCGGGGTGTTGCAAAGGTAAAAGATTACCAGACATAGTTGACGATCATTCGATTCTGGCAGCATTACTAATGAAAAATCAATTGCTGCTTTAGTATGAAAAAGATCAAATATTATTATAATACCAATACGCTTCGTTATGAAAAACTCGAGGTGCCGCTGCGTGTAAAACTGCTGCGCATTTTTGGTTTTATAGCTGCCGCCTTTGTTTACCGCCGCATTTATTTCTTTTATCGCTTTCCAGTTTGTGGGCTCGCCGAATGAAAAGATTTTGCGTATGCAAAACGACCGGATGAGCGACCGCTATAGTGATCTTGATGAACAATTGAAAGCGCTGGAACAGCAAATGAAAGAACTGGAAAAAAGAGATAATAATGTGTACCGTTCCATTTTTGAAGCGAACCCGATACCGGACAGTGCGAGGGCAAAAGAAATGGAGAACCAAAAAGAAATAGCGACGATTGAGGGAATGGAAAACAATGAACTGTATTCTTCGATCGTTTCAACATTGAATAAACTGAGCAGCCGTATAAAAGTGCAGAACGCTTCTTATTCGGAACTGGATGGATTAATAAAGACAAAAGAAAAATTATTGTCGCACACACCGGCGATACAACCGGTAAGTAATAAAGAACTTTCACGGATCGCTTCCGGCTTTGGTTATCGTGTAGACCCGGTTTATAAAACGGTTAAAATGCATGCGGGCCTTGATTTCGCCGCGCCGCAGGGTACCGCGATCTATGCAACTGCGGATGGTACGGTGAGTACGGGTGGTAATACGGGTAATGGTTATGGTAACCACGTGGTGATTAATCACGGGTATGGTTATGAAACATTGTACGGCCACATGGTGCGGGTGAAAGCAAGAGCAGGTGAGCAGGTGAAGCGTGGAGAAATAATCGGGTGGGTAGGCAGTACTGGTAAATCAACCGGGCCGCATTGCCATTACGAAGTGCATAAGAAACGGAAATAAGCTTGATCCTGTTTATTTCTTTTATAATGATCTTTCCCCTGATCAGTTTGACCGGTTGCTGAAACAGGGCTACTTCTTCGAATCAAAGCCTTGATTAGGGAGTAGTGAATTGCAAGTGGCGAGGGGGATGGGAACTTCTTTCTATTTTTCCACACTATGGTATAAGCTTTGCTGCAAAGGAAACATCATTTGTATCTTTGAGCCTTCATGAGTAAGACACTAACACAAATAACTTTTGAATTCAGTGACGAGGAGAAAAGTATCGCACCCGATATGGGTACGGATATTGCTGTAAGTGAAGAGGTGGTGGTGGAAGATAAAAAAGTTGGTATTGTGAATGTAGTTCCAAAAAATCTATTAGTATTCCTAATTCATCCGGGGGTAAACGTGGCAGGCGGTCATTGAAAGACATCGCCCTGACCGCTGACCTTACCATGATCCCCGAAGATGATGTGCTGTTTCAAAAACAATATTACTCTATTGGTGAAGTGGCGACGATGTTCCGGGAAAACCAATCGCTGATCCGCTATTGGGAAACGGAATTTGATATTTTACAACCCAAAAAGAATAAGAAGGGCGACCGCTTTTTCAGGCCTGTTGATATAAAGAACCTGGTGCTGATCTACGATTTGCTGCGCCGCCGCAAATTCACCATTGAAGGTGCAAAAGATTACCTGAAAAAAAATAAGAAGGTGGAAGAGAAATTTGCGATGATACAATCGCTTGAAAAAATCAGGGCTTTTTTCCTGGAATTGAAAGCCCAACTGTAAGCCGCTTATATTTCCCTCTTGCAACTTTAACGATTCCCGCTTCATCATCTAACGGTTACTCATTATTTTTACTGACTGTTTATTTATTAATTATGAAGAAAATCTCCATTCTTATTTTATTTGTCGGCCTGATAGCTCTTCCTGCTTTTTCTCAAAATCAATACGAGACTTTGCCTGATGCAAAAACTGGTGGGAAAATTTTTAAAGGAATAATTTCTTTAGAAGCACTCAAAAGCGAACCAAGTTATACATGGTATGCCGATAACCTGAAAGGATATGCGCCTAACCCGGATGCTGTGTCAGGTTTAAAAAAGAATGCGGATTCTATACAACTATTGGTCTTTATGGGAACATGGTGCGACGACTCACACTATATTATTCCAAAGTTTTATACACTTCTTACTACGGCAGGATTTTCCAATGATAAGGTAACGCTGATCGGCGTTGACCGTGATAAGAAAACTCTGAGCCACCTGGCTGAAGCATTGAATGTGATCAATGTGCCTACTATTATTGTGATGAAAAACGGGAAGGAAACAGGACGTGTGGTGGAGTATGGAAAGTATGGTTTGTTTGATAAAGAACTGGCTGAAATACTGAATAAGTAATCCGGTAGGGTTCTTACAATGAACCTTGATTAGGTTGGCCGATAATTTTTATATCGGCACTTGCACCTGCGATTTCAATTTTCAATTCTTCCATCAATTTTAATACAGCGAAATTAATTTGTTCTTTTACTGTATTGAATTCACTTAAAGTAACTGGCCCTGTAAAATAGTCTACCGCTACCTGGAAAGCGGTATGCGTGATGTCATTTAATAGAACAGAAGATTCTCTACTTCTTTGCGATCTACTATTTTCCGGATGCCATTTAATAATTGATCCAATGCAGAAGAATTAGTGGCTAAGCCGATGTCTAATCGTAATTCGCCTTTTCGTTGTGTACGCAAGGAAAGATTGTCGAGAATGCTATCCACCATTTGTTTGTTCGGCACGGTAATGAATGTTTTTTGATCAGTCGGATCCTTGTGCTCCTCAGCCCGATTTTTTCCACAGTTCCGGTAAATGTTTGAATTTTTACAATATCACCCATCGTGAAAGGCTTGTCGAAAAAGATAATAAAAGAAGCGATAAGGTTTTCTAAACTTTCCGCAAAGCTAAGGCGATAGCTGCGCCAACGAGGCTGAGGCCAGTGAGTAAATTGCCAATATTTGCGCCGAATGTGAATTTGAGGATCATCAACAAACCGATGATTACTATTATGACTTTAAAAAAATCTTTGAAAAAAACGATCAGTTGGTTGTCGGTTGTATCAGGCGTCAGGTCAGCCTTGATGTGCAGAATAAGCGCAATAAAATCAATGATGCGGAGCAGAAGCCTGATAAAAGAAAAGATAATAATTAATGAAGCCAGCGCATGAAAAAGTTGTTTTAATGTAATCTTATAGATCTCTACATCCAGGCGGGCGGGAAAATTTAATTTATACAAGGTAATGACCGATATGAAAACCGCGAGAAAAAGGCCAAGAGGTTTAGCGACCAGGTTGGTGAAAGTTTTCCTGTCTACATTTTTCCAGATGCTTTTGACAGGATAATAAATAAGCGCCGCAACGTAATGCGCCAGGTATCTTTTTACAATTATTACAAATAGAATGACAGCTGCAACAATGAGGTAACTCCTTACAGTATTATCAAACCATATCCTGTCGAGAAAATCATTCATACTATAATGAACTAAACTGCGAAATTATTGAATCTTTACAGCAATCTGTTATTGAAAGGAGTAAATTTCAATGCTATCTTTCATTAAAGCATAAAGGCGGGAAGCTGTGAAGTTGAAGGATTGACTTTGTATGATTTCATCAGGCATTCTCCATTCATCCGTCCGGAAAGTGCTGATATCATAACGGTAGAGTTTATTGCCTTTTGAACCAAAGATGTATTTGCCAGTCACTTTTAAATTTTGCCAGCCTACTATCGGAATTTTATTTTTTAGCGCCCCGTAATAGTCAAATACGAAAATCGCCTGTGCGGAATCATAGAGATATACATAACGGTCCTGGTCAAATATCTTTTGAGGCATCGGCGTTTTATCAAATAGCTGGCGAAAATCAGGCGTTTCCAATAACAGTTACCGTCTTCATCTATTTTCTTGAGCTTATTTTCCAGCTCATCGTATACCCATATTTTATTGTCGTATGATTGGCCGATGGCCCGGACTTGCAGGATATTTTGCTTGCGCAGGTCAATCGTATTCAGTATGGTAAGAAACCGGTCGAGGACTACGATAGTTGCAAAGTCGCGGTAATACAATAATATTTTTAAAGGATTGGAAACATCAATCAATGTGGCTTTGCCAAATTTTTTTACATCATTAAAAATAGCCGCGGAATCTCCCTTGTTGTTTAATTTCTTTACCTGGTTGGTACTGCTGAGCAGGTAAATATTATCCAGGTTATCTACGGTGAAGGCAATGATATCGCCTTTTATCGTGTTCATCGCCCGGAACGAAGTATCTGTTTGCGCATTCGCATGTTCAACACACACAAATGCAATAAACAATATGAGATATAATTTTTTCAATTCCGGATTATTTTGTCATTGTAACCTTTGAAAGATTTTAGCTCCATATTTTCACCATCAAAGACCGCATAAGTATAATAACGAATCCAATCACCTAAATTGATATAACGGCTTTGATTATTCAGACGAAAATCAACGGGTAAGTGTCTATGCCCAAACACAAAAAAATCAACATTTTCTTTTTTCAGCACCTCTTTAGCGTAAATAATGAGCCATTCTTTGTCTTCCCCTAAAAATGTTTCTTCCGTAGCCCCTGTCATCCTACGGCTGCGGCGGCTCAGGTAATTAGCCAGTCCCATGCCGGCGATAGGAGGTAAAATGCCAAACAGCCATTTACAGGCGGGATTGCGAATATTTTTTTTAATCTTTTATAACCATGATCACCGGGGCCGAGGCCATCTCCATGACCGACGAGAAATTTCTTTCCGTTTCTCTCAAATTTTTCGGATGATAATAAACAGGGATATTCAATTCTTTTTGAAAATAATCTTTCATCCACATATCATGGTTGCCGACAAAGAAATGCATCGGAATGCTCATATCCGTTAACTCAGCTAATTTACCCAGCAGTCTCACATAACCTCTGGGGACTACTTTCCGATACTCATACCAGAAATCAAACATGTCGCCGACAAGAAATATTTCCGCTGCGTCATTTTTTATTTCATCTAAAAATTGAACAATGATCTTTTCTCTTTCGAGGCTGGCGGCATGGTTGGGAGCGCCGAGATGGAAATCGGAAAGGAAGTAGATTTTTTTACTAGCAGGTATTGTCAGGGTATCGGTCATTTTTTATTCATATAATCTAAAATATCCCCCGAAGTAACCTCCGGTTTACCAGCTACATCGCCGTTATACCAATATATCCAGGCGGGAACAGTTGTATTATTTGCAAAAATATCTGCGAGTTCGCGGCGGTATAATTGTTTTTCACCTTGTTCTACATTCACACCTTCGTAATCATCCAACTGGCCTATCGCCCAGGAGAATTCATTTTCATTTTTAATTAAATACAATTCACCGACAATAAAAGCATCTTCATTTGTTGGTAAAGCCGCGGGATACTCACCCAGGTCAAAGAGTTTACCTTTCACTTTTGCTTCCGCCACCAGATTAAAATATTGGCTGATATATTCATAAGCCGGGCTGTGAAAGCCGCTGCGCAGTGATCCGTACACAAATAAGTGGTGAATGTTTGTATTTGTCATTCTATAAAAGTACAAAGGAGAAAGAAATAATACTAGGATTCTACCAAAAACACATATGCCTCTTTCGGGCCATGTACACCTACTACCAATGTTTTTTCAATATCAGCAGTGCGGCTGGGGCCGGTCGCAAATGTAATAAGTGAGGGAATATTCGTGTGGTATTTATCTTTTATTAATTGCAATGCATCTTTCACATCGTATACCAGTTGATTGGTAAAGGCAATACAAATATGAATGGGAGCATACACGCTGGTCGTTCTGCCACTTTCCTGCGCAGCGCTCATAACTACGGAACCCGTTCTTGCCACGAGACATTCACATCCCGTAATAGACACATCGCAATCAGCGAGATTTGTTTTAACGATGCGTTCAGAAATTTGTGCACCCGCTACCTGTAATAATTTATCTTCTAAGCAAAAGACTTTTTGCCAATCCATTTTTCTTACCAGGCTACCTAATTGAAAAGCAAGTTCCTGCTGGTTAATGCAATAAATAAAACGGCCCTGCAATTTTGAAAATTGTTCCGCGAATTCTACTTCCGGTTCCTGTTGGGGTGGTTGGAATACAGAATCATTGCCCTCGCTTTTTGGAAAAGGAAGAGGCGTTGAGTGACTCAACGCCTTGCGTATCTTTTTTAAAATATTTTCTTTCGAGGGGGGAAACGTTCATACCTGTTATGGTAATGCTTTGTTAGTTACATCACTGTCGTAAGGCGGCACACCTGCGGATATTTCTCCATTATCAGGAGTTAAATCCGTTTGGTCTTCTTCTGTCAAAGGTTTCTTTTCTTCATATGGCCTTTTGCCGATCAGTGTTTCTACATCACTTTGAAATAAAACTTCTTTTTCCAATAATGCTTCCGCCAATTTTATCACCTGTTCTTTTTTATCCATCAGCATCTTCTTGGTCTTTTCGTAAGCATCATCAATCAGCTTTCTTACTTCCTGGTCTATCAGCTTGGATGTTTCTTCAGAATAAGGTTTGGTAAAACTTGTTTCCTGCTGCGGATCATAGAAACTTACATTGCCCACTTTATCATTCATACCGTAAACAGTAACCATCGCATAAGCGATACGGGTGATCTGCTGCAGGTCGTTCTGCGCACCGGTAGATATTTTACCAAAGAAAATATCTTCACTGGCCCTGCCACCGAGTGTCATGCATATCTGGTCGGTAAGCTGGTCTGTATTATATAAATATTGTTCTTTCGGTGTGTATTGCGCATAACCTAACGCCGCTGTTCCTCTTGGAACAATCGTAACCTTTAATAAAGGATAAGCATGTTCCAGGTACCATCCGCAAATGGCATGGCCTGCTTCATGATAGGCGATCACTTTCTTTTCGTCCGGTGAAATAATCTTGTTCTTCTTTTCCAATCCACCGATAACTCTATCTACCGCATCCTGGAAGTCGGACATCTCTACGGCTTCTTTTCCTTTTCTCGCTGCGATCAATGCCGCTTCATTACATACGTTGGCGATATCAGCGCCGGCAAAACCCGGAGTTTGCTCAGCCAGTTTATGTACATCTAGTTTTTGAGAAATTTTTATTGGCTTCAGGTGCACTTTAAAAATAGCTTCTCTTCCTTTCAGGTCAGGCTTGTCAATCTTGTCAATAGATATCTGCCTGTCGAAACGGCCCGGGCGAAGTAATGCTGTATCCAATACATCGGGACGGTTGGTAGCTGCCAATACAATAATACCTGTATCGGTACCAAAGCCATCCATTTCCACCAGCAATTGGTTCAATGTGCTTTCCCTTTCATCATTACTCATCATTACATTCTTTCCTCTTGCACGGCCGATGGCATCTATCTCATCGATGAATATGATACAAGGCGCTTTTTCCCTTGCTTGTTTAAATAAATCTCTTACACGGCTGGCGCCCACACCTACAAACATTTCCACGAAATCAGAACCGCTAAGACTGAAGAACGGAACCTGCGCTTCGCCTGCCATAGCTTTCGCCAATAATGTTTTACCTGTGCCGGGAGGGCCGATCAGCAATGCGCCTTTTGGTATTTTACCGCCTAAGGCTGTATATTTTTTTGGACTTTTTAAAAAGTCAACGATCTCCATTACTTCTACTTTCGCTTCATCGAGACCGGCAACATCCGCGAATGTGATATTTACTTTCGTGCCTTTATCAAATAATGTAGCTTTTGATTTTCCAATATTGAAAATGCCACCGGGGCCGCCGCCGCCGCCTGCGCCACCACCCATTTTGCGCATCAGCAATATCCATAAACCAACGAATAGAAGAATAGGTAATAAGAATGAAAGTGATTTACTGAACCAATCGCTTTCCGTGTCCACTTTGCCTACATCTTTCACGCCGGGATTCGCAATATAAAACCCACGCATATCGTCTTTAAAAGAATCACCGGAAACGATTTTGAAAGTCATGTGCGGCCCTTCATCACTTATTTTGCCGTTCATTCCTTTCTTCAGTTCCTTATCATATTTATGAGAATCTAATGCCGCTTTTGTAAGATAAACTTTGACAACGTTGCGGTTAGAGATAACTACATACCTGTCTACATCACCGGATTTTAAAATTTCCTGGAATGAATCCTGACCGATGGTAGAAGTGCTGGTAGAAAAAGGGCTATATATCTGGACACCGATGAGCACGGCGAAGATGATAGCGTATATCCAATAAATACTGAATTTAGGGCCTTTTTTTGGCGCACCTGGTTCTTCACCGTTCTGGCGATTTCCAAAGCGGGGTGGCAAATTTTTATCGTTCTTATTTGATGGATCCTGCGACATACTATACCTGCTAATTAATAATTATTTGATCAAAAAGTTCACTTACTATGCTGATTTAACACTAATCGTTATGATTTTCGGCAGCGGCATCGCTCCACATTTCTTCGAGCTGGTAAAATTTCCTGTTTTCCGGCAGCATCACATGGATCACGACATTTACATAATCAATCAATACCCACTGTAATGTACCGTACCCTTCGTGATGATAAGGCTTTTCTCCGCACTCTTCCAATACCATGTGCTCTACATTCTCTGCAATAGCCCTTACTTGTGGCTGGTTATCCGCCTCGCAAATAATAAAAAAATCGGTAACGGCTTCAGTGATTTTGCGAAGATCAAGGGAAATGATATTCTGTCCTTTTTTATCCTGGATCGCGGTAATGATGGTCTTAATGATCTTTGAACTCTTTGTTAACCGGGCTGCACTTTTTCTTTTCCTGTTTGCCAACGCTGCAAGTTGTTCCAATAATGATACTGTTTATTGTTATTGTTTAATGTTCGGGTTTATAGCAAGCTGGAGCAAAGCCACAAATTATGCACCATAAACCTAAAACTCTTTTACTTTGTCAAAAATAGCAATTAATTGTCACACCCTTCCGCCTCAAATCCTATTGGAACGCCAATTACGGAACTGCCATCCATTGACAGCACCAACAATTATGCCCTCGCAAAAGTTCATGCAGGTTTGGCACAACACGGAATGGCCTTTTTCGCCCATGAGCAGGTGCAGGGCAAAGGACAACGGGGTAAAAGCTGGAGCTCGGGAAAAGATACAAGTGTGATCCTGAGTGTGGTGGTAAACCCGAAATCATTATTATTATCGCAACAATTCCATTTAAGCGCCTGCGTGGCAGTAAGTGTTTACGAATTTTTCAGCACACATGCGGGTGATGATACTGCTATCAAATGGCCCAACGATCTTTATTGGCAAGACAGAAAGGCAGGAGGGATTTTGATTGAAAACGTTGTAAGAGGTGGAACGGATGACCGAGGGCAGATGACCGATGACCAGTCAGCATGGCAATGGTCGGTTATTGGGATTGGGATTAATATTAACCAGGAACATTTTTCGAAGGAATTAAAAAACCCGGTATCGCTCAGGCAGATTACGGGAAAGGAGTTTGACCCGCTCGAATTGGCGAAACAAATCTGCGGGAAGCTTGATAAAAATTTGAATGTGCTTTCAGCGGGTGTTGGTGGATTTGAAAAAATTCTTTCATTGTACAATGATCATTTGTATAAATGGAATGAGAAAGTGAAACTTAAAAGGGCAGCCGGGTTTTTGAAGCGACAATTAAAGGCGTTTCGGAAACCGGAAGATTGATAACCGAACATGGTACGGAAGAGGAGTTTGGATTTGGGGAGGTGGAGTGGCAGATGTTCGGCCGTGAAGCGTGAGACGTGAGGCGAAGTGAGGCTCTCACGTCTGACGTCTCACGCTTCACAAAGGCACTTCGAAAATGCTGAATAGCGGATAGGAAGTACCGCCGATATACATCGGGATGCTGCGATATTGGTGAATAGAATTCATGCAGCACAAGAGTGCGACGCAACAGGCGATGATAGTAGTACTGCAGCCGGGCTCCTAAAAATCGCCTTCGGACTGGAAAGTTGTACCTTTTAAGGCAACCTTCACCCCTTAATTTTTCGATTAAAGCTTAAACCAACCGGATTTTGCTGTCGGCAGAGGAATTGAAAGTTAACATCAGGGGATGTGTCCCTGAATAATAGGGAGAGCCAGAAAAAAATTTACGGCTCTTTCTACGGATATGCCATGTCCATTTGCCACCGCTATACCAGCCACGAAGAAGATGCTGTTGAGATACTCAACGACGGATTCCTGAAAGTATTTGTTGAAATATACCGCTTCAAGCCCGCTTATGCTGATACGATCAGCTCTTTTAAGGGGTGGCTCCGGAAAATTATGATCTACACGGCGATTGACCATTTCCGCAAAAACAAGAAACACCAGGTAGTAGGCGAGTTGAATGAAACATATATGCATGTGCCCGACTCACATGAAGATGCGCTTGACAAATTATCGTATGATGAATTACTGTTGGCTGTACGGCAGCTGACGCCCGGTTACAGGACAGTGCTTAATCTCTTCATCATTGAAGGCTTTAGCCATGAAGAAATAGCGAAGCGATTGGAAATATCCGTTGGAACATCCAAATCGAACCTTGCCAAAGCGAGAAAACAATTACAGAAAATACTATTTCAGCAAAACCAAATAGTTAAGAGAAATGTGGTCTGAAGAAAACGATATGGATAACAAACTAAGGAAAGCTGCTGAAGCTAACAAGTCCCGCTTCCAGGAAAAAGACTGGCAGCAAATGGAAGCATTGCTGGATAAACACCTGCCGCAGGAAAAAAAGCGGAGAAGGTTTATTTTCATTTTATTGCTTACGGCGCTGATTGGTGTACCCGCGGTATTTATGCTGGAAAAATGGTCAACGAAAAGTACGGATAGTACTACAGCGCAGCAGGAACAAAAAACTGTTCCGGGCTCTTCATTAAACAAAGAACAAACGACCCAAGAATCAGTGCCGGAAAATAAAACCACGGTTGAGTTGTCACCGGATAAAAAAACATTGCCCGGCAATTCAGTAAACTCAATAAACGATATTACCGCTCCTGTTGCTACTATAACCCCGGGCTTAACGTCCCAGCATAAGAATACTATAAACACGATTAAAAAAACTATAGTGCCGGCGAAAGAAAATATTTCTTTTATACCAACAACTAAAAAAGAAGAACAGGAAACAAAAGACATTAGCTCTGTGAAAATAAATCCTGACCGAACCAATGAAAACTTTTTACAAGAAAATAAGAAAGAGGTTACGATAGTTACAACAACAGATCCATTAACCACTGCTGAAAATAATGCGACTGTTTTGAAGGAAGAAAATGTAAACAAAGCGGATTCTGTCGCATCATCAACAGAAAGTGAAAAGCCTGAACAAACTAAGGCTACAAAAACTAAAGGAAGCAAATTCAGTATTAATCTTTCTGCTGGTACAGATATCAGCAGCGTGGGTACCAAAGCCGGCAACGCTGAAATAGCGTATGGAGTAGGAATTGGTTATTCTTTTTCTGATAAATGGACAATACGTACGGGTTTTTTCGCAGGGCGTAAAAAATATGCAGCGAAGCCTTCAGACTATCATCCTGCAGATAATAATTTCTGGTATTATTATCCCAATATGCAGAAGATAGACGCTAATTGCTATGTGTACGAGATACCGGTGAACGTGATGTATAGTTTTGGCAAATCAAAAAATCACAATTGGTTTTTGTCCGGCGGCGTTTCTTCTTACCTGATGAAAAAAGAAAAATATGACTACACTTATAAGAACAATGCCGGCATGGTAAGACAATCCAGGTACACGTTCAGGAATGAAAATTCTCATTTATTCTCTGTCATTAATCTCTCCGGCGGCTATCAATATAACTTTAATAAACGTTTTTCTTTATTGGCGGAACCTTATTTAAAAATGCCGGTAAGCGGTATTGGTTTTGGAAAAGTAAAATTGAATAGCGCAGGTGTGTTATTTACGGCGAGCTTCAAACCTTTTTTGAGAACAACTGAAGTAAAGAGATAAGAATTTATTTAACCAGCTTCAGTTCCCTGATCATCTTCCTTGCGTCGCACTCTTGTGCTGCATGAATTCTATTCAACAATATCGCAGCATCCCGATGTATATCGGCGGTACTTCCTATTCGCTATTCAGCAATGAATAATGCTCATAACAAATTTGCAATATCTTTTGTCTACTAAAAAATAAAGGGCCCTTCCCCGGGAAGAAAGCCCTTTTACCAACTGTGCTGTCTTAGCTATTTATTTCTTCTCTTCTTCCAGAGAAGATCAAAATCTCTTGCAACCGTGAAGCCCCAGCGAAACTGTCCTTTAGTCCATGTGCTTGTAGTTCGTGGTATGTAACGATTTTCCAAAATGTCAGTTGCATTCGTAAAATTGATATGAAATACGTGGCCTGCTGTCAATATCTCCAGTCCTACACCAATCGCATCATAGAATCGGATATTTCTTACTTTAAATGAATCAATGCTGCTCTTGCTGCGGAATGTATGAGAGATATCCAGCAGTAAACTGTAAGGTCCGCCAAGATGAATACGTGCAGCGCCGCCCAATGCAAATAGTGTTTTTTCATCATAGCTCAGTGCATAGCCCCGTGTAACAATCGTTGGATTTAATTCCAAACTAAGCCAGCCCATTTTTTTTGCGATCATTAATTGAAACGTATTACTCAATCGTTCAGAAAAACCATGTACATAATTTTCCTGCGTAGGATTGGTACCCGCTTTCATGGTTGCCACTGCTGCGTTCGCAAACAGTGCGATGGAAAGGGGATGCGAAGGATCTTTTTCTCTTTGTTCCGCGACAAGCCATTTAAACCCGAGCTCGTATAACCGCTGCACCTGCGTAGCGCCTTTATATCTTGACGCTATTAAGTTGACACGTTTGCTTAACCCATATTGAAAACCTATACGGATATCCTGCGCATTATCAATTCCAAAGAAATTCTTTACGCCACCACCGCTACCGGCCAGGTCGCCGAAGTTGTGTACTACTTTAAATTCAAGGATGCCCCTGCCGATCATATTCACCGTATTCGCATTAATCGTTTTGGTGGACATGAATATTCTTGCTGGTTCTTTTTCTTCTTTTTTCTTTTCAGAAGATGGTGTAAGGATTGCTGTGCTATCCTGCTGGCATACTCCCTGCAAAGCAATGCAGCAGCCTATTAATACAATAAAGCTTCTCATAAAATGTTTTGAGTTGCTTTATTAATCGGATAAAAAGTGGAGTAAGTTGCCTTAAAAATTACAAGCTTTTATTTCCATGCTGCGATAATTTCCTGCGCATGTGCCTTGTTTTTAGGCTTTGTAAAAATGTTACGGATAATTCCTTTTTCATCAATAACAAAAGTGGTGCGGAGCACACCCATATATTCCCGGCCGAATAGTTTCTTTTGATCCCACACGCCATATTTTTCTAAAATATTATGAGACATATCAGCGAGCAGTGGAAAAGGCAATTTATATTTTATTTCAAATTTCTTTTGTGTCTTTTCATCATCGGGGCTTACGCCGATTACTTCAAATCCGCTTTTCTTCAATAATCCATAATTATCTCTGAGGTTGCAGGATTCAATAGTGCAGGTAGGTGAACCGGCTTCGGAATAAAAATACAATACCAGCTTTTTACCTTTATAATCAGCCAGTGAAATTTTCTTTCCATCCTGGTCGGTACTTGTAAATGCCGGGGCTTTATCACCTTCTTTCAGCGTTACCATTACTTTTTCTTTGTTGTTTTCTTTTTGACAGTTACCTTTTTTCTTACAGGGGCTTTTGCTTTTTTCTTTGGCGCTGTGTAAGGATATTTTTTAAACAGCCAGGTCTTTGTTGTTACATTTCCTACGATATCTTCCACTCTCACTTTTAATTCATGCACACCATCCGGGCAACGTTCATCAAAGATATATATCCACGAGCGGCTCTTATCATTGGTAAAACGCAACCATTGTCCATCTAATTCCGCCCGGAAATTTTTTATACCAAAATTATCCGTTGGTGTAATGATAATACGTGAAGCAGGGCTAAGGTCAACCGTATCTCCTTTTCCAATCTCAGGTAGTATTGGCGGTTCTGTATCTGCAAAAGCCTGGAAGTAACCAAAGTCGCCAAAATCCGCCGATAACCAATCGCCCTGCCATTGCGCTTTTTTTACACTGGCGCTATTGCGGTATGTTCTTTTAATCACCAATTTATTTTTCCAACTGTCTGGAATGATCTTATCGGGTTTGATTCGAACCGTTATGTTGCCATGAACAGGATATGATTCATCATTCAATTGATGTATGGCGCTGACCGAGGATGGAATATTTGAATTGCTACGATAATAAAAAGGTATAATGGAATCGTACAACGCATTTTCAGGAAGAAACGCTTCAAAATCCGGCTTTTCTAATACATTAATATTACCCGGCGGGAAAATAGTTTTTGAAGTTCTCCCAGCATTTATCTTTTCAGCCTTAGGATCATATTGAACTTTGAAGTTTAAATAGCAACTGTTTCCATAACTGTCTTTCACTTCCACTTTCACCGCATGGGTATTCGTATCCGCCAGTTGCAATACGCCATTACCATTTATTATATGATAAACGCCGCCATTGTCCCCGGGCATTTTGGATAGATGCTGCATATAAGCTCCGCCGTTGGCATTGTATTTATAATCAATCTGAGCATTTATATAAACAGTGATGTTATAATCAATGCTGTCGATCACAAATTCAACTTGTGGTATATTATCCAAAAAAAGTTTTGCTGAATAAACACCGTCCTGGTTGTTAGATCCGGTCATACGATCAAATAGTTGAAGGGAAAAGCTGGTATTTTGCGAAGCTGTTTTTACCACAGGCATTTTTGGAATAATATACCCGCTGTCGGTATTTTTTAATGCAAAGAATTTTGGTGATTGTTCATACACGCTGTAATTGCGGTCATACATGGCAAGTTTCACCATGCCGGGTTTTACATTATCCTGCAAGGGCATGCCGAATAACAGGGGATTTAAACATTTATCCGTTTTTGTATCCCTTATTTCAAAATGGACATGCGGCCCCTGCGAACCGCCGGTCGTTCCGCTGTAAGCAATAAAACTGCCTTTGTTTACCGGGAATTTATCTTTAGGAATGGTGAGCTCCACCGGCCATGATTCCTCTTTATACTGTTGCTCTGTTACATATTTTTCTAATACTGGATTGAAATCATTCAGGTGGCCATATAAAGTAGAAAGCCCATTTGGATGGTTGATAATAATAAACCTTCCATAACTGGAAGCCCGGATGCCCACATAAGCGATATATCCTTCCGCGGCAGCATAAACCAATTGATCCACTTTCTGATCCGTACGGATATCAAGGCCCATATGCCAGTGATTGCTCCTCAACTCACCCATGTTGGCGACTATTTCAGGTTTAAGGTTGAGCGGCCAACGAAAATAATTCTGGGGATATTTCTTTTTATCCTGGGCAAAGGCAATCGCAGGCAAATACAATAGTATTGCAAGAAAATAGCGGACAAAAACGATTTGAAGTAACCTGTATTTCAACAATGCAAATTTAAAGGTTAATATAAAAGAGAAAGATTTTGAATAATGTGAAAAAGTTGCACAAAGCTGTGGCGAATATTTTTTGAAAACTTAACGGCGAAGAACTCTCAATCCCTTACTTTTGCGCAATTTGTTTTTTTGTTCCGGTGTTCGGAACTAACCCTAAATAAAAAATGCCAAAAGATAATTCTATTCAGTCAGTCCTGATCATTGGTTCAGGGCCTATCATTATCGGACAAGCCTGTGAATTTGATTACTCCGGAACCCAGGCAGCAAGAAGTCTCCGCGAAGAAGGTATCAAAGTTTATTTAATTAACAGCAATCCTGCTACCATCATGACAGACCCGATGATGGCGGATAAGGTGTACCTGCTTCCATTAACCGTGGAAAGCATTGAACAGATATTGCAGGAGAATCAAGTGGATGCTGTATTGCCTACGATGGGTGGCCAAACCGCATTGAACCTTGCGAAAGAAGCGGAAGACCTCGGTTTGTGGAAACAATATAATGTACGGCTGATCGGCGTAGATATCAAAGCAATTGATAAAGCGGAAGACAGGGAAAAATTTCGTCAATGGATGATCCGTCTCGGCGTACCTGTGGCGACTGCTAAAACAGCCAATTCTTTTTTAGAAGGAAAAGAATTTGCGCAGGACATTGGTTTTCCATTGGTGATCCGGCCGTCTTTTACTTTGGGTGGAACAGGTGGTGGTTTTGTGCATGATAAAGACGAACTGGATGAAGCATTGAACCGCGGCTTACAGGCATCACCCATTCACGAAGTGCTGGTGGAAAAGGCGGGTACTTGGCTGGAAAGAATTTGAACTGGAGTTATTAAGAGATGCGGCGGATAATGTATGTATAATATGTACGGTAGAGAATTTTGACCCGATGGGTGTGCATACCGGTGATTCGATTACGGTCGCCCCTGCAATGACACTGAGCGATACTGCTATGCAATTAATGAGGAATACCGCTATCATGATGATGCGTGACCTCGGAAATTTTGCAGGTGGATGCAATGTGCAGTTTGCGCTCAATCCAAATACAGAAGAAATTATTGCGATAGAAATTAACCCGAGAGTGAGCCGTTCATCGGCGCTGGCATCAAAAGCAACGGGGTATCCTATCGCCAAGATCGCAGCCAAATTAGCTATTGGCTATACACTGGATGAATTGCAAAATCAAATCACTAAAACAACATCCGCTTATTTCGAACCGGCGCTTGACTATGTGATTGTGAAAATACCAAGATGGAATTTTGATAAATTCAAAGGGGCTAATGATACACTCGGTTTACAAATGAAAAGTGTGGGTGAAGTAATGGCGATCGGCAGAAGTTTTACCGAAGCTGTTCAGAAAGCTTGTCAAAGTTTGGAGAATAATGCGGTAGGCCTCGGTTATTATGGCAAAAGCCTGATGCATGCGGATGAATTATTGGAATATATTAAAATACCCAAGTGGGACCGCATCTTCCGTATCAAAGATGCATTGATGGCTGGCATTTCGGTGGGAACTATTTCAAAAGCGACCAATGGCATTGACCGGTGGTTTCTTTACGAGATACAAAAGATCGTCAATCTTGAAAAAGAACTGGCGAAATACGATCTCGATAATTTACCATTAGAATTATTAAGAGAAGCGAAAGTGAATGGCTTCAGTGATGAGCAGATCAGCCGCATTACCCAGCATGGCGATGAAGAGGATGTTTATAAAAAAAGAAAAGAAGCTGGCATTACAAGAGTATTTAAAATGGTAGATACCTGTAGCGCCGAGTTTGAAGCAAAGACACCTTACTTCTATTCTACGTTCGAAGAAGGTAATGATAACGAAAGCAAGGTTTCTGATAAAAAGAAAATAATTGTTTTAGGTTCAGGCCCTAACCGTATCGGCCAGGGAATTGAATTTGATTACTGTTGTGTGCATGGATTATTAGCGATTAAAGAATGCGGTTATGAAGCGATCATGATCAATTGTAACCCTGAAACAGTGAGTACTGATTTTGATATGGCTGATAAACTTTATTTCGAACCGGTTTATTGGGAGCATGTTTGGGAAATCATCGAACATGAAAAACCAGAAGGAGTAATCGTACAGTTGGGTGGACAAACCGCATTGAAGATGGCAGAAAAGCTTCATGCGAAAGGAATCAAAATCATCGGAACATCTTACGATAGTATGGATATTGCCGAAGACCGCGGCCGCTTCAGCGATATGCTGAAAGAGCTGGGCATTCCTTATCCTGATTATGGCACTGCGTATGATGTAGATGAAGCAATCGAAGTGGCGAACAAAGTTGGTTATCCTGTTTTGGTGCGGCCTTCTTATGTGTTGGGCGGGCAAAGAATGAGAATAGTATTGAATGATGAGGAAGTGGAAAATGCGGTAGTTAGTTTATTAAAACATATCCCCGGAAATAAAATATTGGTTGATCATTTTTTAGATCGATGCCAGGAAGCGGAGATAGATGCCATTTGTGACGGAGAGAAATTTCATGTGATGGGTATCATGGAGCATATTGAACCGGCAGGTATTCATAGCGGTGATAGCAATGCTGTATTACCTTACTTCAACCTGTCGCCACTGGAAGTGCAGGATATGGTAGACTATGCAAAAAAGATCGCACTGGAATTAAAAGTGAAAGGATTGATCAATATCCAGTTTGCCATCAAGGATACAAAAGTATATGTGATTGAAGCGAACCCCAGAGCTTCGAGGACAACACCATTTATTGCAAAAGCATATGGTAAGCCTTACCTGAACTATGCAACCAAGGTAATGCTGGGAGAAATAAAAGTGCCTGATATACCGGAAGAAAAATACCTCGATGGATTTGCCATCAAAGAACCGGTCTTCAGTTTCAATAAATTCCCTAATGTAAATAAAGAATTAGGGCCTGAAATGAAAAGTACGGGAGAGGCGATACGGTTTATAAAAAATCTACGTGATCCTTATTTCCGGCAATTGTATAAGGACAGGAGTATGTATTTAAGTAAATAAATTTCTTAAATATCAACCATTCCGTTCCTGATCGCATACATCACCAGCCCGACACGGCTATGCACTTTTAATTTAGTGAAAAGTGATTGCCGGTAATCATCAATAGTGCGGGGACTGAGGAACATCTTCTCCGCAATTTCTTTATATGATAATTCAGTGCATGCCCAGCGTAAAAAATCTTTTTCCTTTTCGTTTAATATTACCGGTTTTTCATCCCTGTCCGCATCTTTGTGCAAACCGGTGACTAATTTATTAGAAACATATTCCGACAGGTATACATCTTTATTGACAATGGAATCAAGGGCGGTTTTAAATTCTTCCGGTCCCGCATTCTTTAATAAATATCCTTTTGCTCCTAAACGGAACATTTTAATAATCGTCCGTTCATCGCTCAGCATTGTTAAGACCAATACTTTGATATGCGGGTAATTTTTATGCAGCCATTGCGTGGCTTCAAATCCATCCATCTCCGGCATATTGACATCAAGTAAAACCACATCAGGCACCTGGTGCTGCATTATTTTAGCCCTTATGTCCTTTCCATTGTCCGCTTCAAATAAAACGCTATATCCATCAAACGAATTGACCAGCCTTGCCAGCGCCGTTCTTAATAAAACGTGATCATCCGCTATGGCGACCTGAATTTTTTTAACTGTCTTCATAATTATCCGTTCTGTGGGGAAAGCCTTACTATTATTGTTGTTCCATTTCCTTTGCTGCTTTTAATATCAATATTCGCACCTATTAATTGCGCCCTGTTAAATAAACTTTTCAAGCCAACTCCCTGCGACGAAGAAACGGATTGCCTTTTTGCTGTAACGTCAAATCCCACACCATTATCTTCTACTTTTAGTGTAAATGTTTCATCATCAAAATAATTTACACTGACACTTATTCTTGTCGCCTGTGAATGTTTTAAAACATTATTCAGCATTTCCTGGAACATCCGAAATAAAAAGATCGCTTTTTGTTCTGAAAGATCAAATTCCATTCCGGTTGCATGAAACTGAATATCCAATACGCCTGTCTTCTTTATTGTGGCCAGCTCAAACTTCATTGATTCTACCAATCCTACATCAGTGATGCGGTCAGTATACAGGCTTTTAGTAAGATCAGAAAGATCATACACGGCTTTATTAAGCAATTCCTGCAAGCCTTTACTTTGTTCGTAAGCTGGATGTTCTTTTTCAAGGGGTAGAACAGAGAGGGAAAGTTTAACTACGGAAAGTGTTTGGCCTATATTATCATGTAATTCCTGTGCGATTGTTTTAAATGTATTTTCCTGTATCTCCAGTTGCGAACGCAACACCTCTTTTTCATATTTATCTTTTATTATAGCCATTTCCTGCTCCTGTTTATGCTGGCGACGCTGGTAAAGAAAGAGCATGGTTACAATGAACCCAACCAGTAACAGCCCCAATATAATACCGATAATTACGATGAAGTATATTTCCTGGTTCTTATGCATAAAAAAGCAATAGTGAATAATGAATACAGAAAAATGTTTAGTATAGTGACAATCTCATTAAAATTATCTACTACTAACCTGGAAATGTCCTGCCATGAGTTAATGAGCCCGTATAATGGAAAACCACAGCAATAAAAAAAAAGCAGGCCTGAACAGATCCAAAATGCAGGATTATTTATAAGATTTAAAGATTTGGGAATTTTGAATAGCTCAAAAAAATAATAAATACAAAATATTACTATTAATAAGCACCCGAGGGAATAAGTAACCGTGTGAAATGTTTGCATTTTTTGTATAAACAGGATATTGATAATAGCCAATAAGGCATATATAATAATGCTGGTTTTGATTACTTTTTTTATAGTAATTCCTTCTACGATACGACTTAGCAGCCAGAGATAAAAACAAAATTCAAACGTTGTAAAAAAATTATATAGTACCAGATTGTTTTTTTGTGAAGACATCCGGTAGAATCCTATTAATTCTATAACAAGTGTTATTAATAAGAAGGGAGGAAAAAGTCTCAGGTAAAGAAAATATACCCTTTGCTTGTAGTAGACAGACAAGCTAACCAGGAAACTAATCAGTATGAAATATATATAAGAAGGTAAAAAAGCCACTAATCAAGGTTGTGGCTTAAATTTAATATTATATTTAGTATTATCTAATAGAAAAACCCCTTGAAAGGGGTTTTTTCTATTGTTGTTACAAATGTTTAACCAATCGCTAAACCTTCGTCGCCTTTATCAATGATAGTAATGCCTATACCGCCCTCGCCATCATCAATTGGCGGCTTACAGAAGGGGGGACAAAGGCTGCCGGCATTATAAGCCAGGATAGTATTACCTTCTTTTGAAGTGATGTAAACGTCTTTATTTGTCACTCCATTTTCTGTTTCTTTTTGTCTTGTTGCTACCAACACTACCGTTTGCCTGCCTGCATATAATGGTTTTTCAGGAAAATCTTTGTTATAAGCACCGAAATAAAGCCGTACACCATCCCCGCCGTGTTCTTTTATTAATTCCATATACTCCTGCAATTCTTCTACGCTATACCAACGCTCAAAGAATCTTCTTTACCCAGCCGTTGAGAATTCTGCACCCACCTTTCTTGTTTATAATTTTTGATCACGGTGTCTACGTGCTTGGTGTTTACCAGTTTTCCGGCCTTTACTGCTTTTTTCTCGATTGTCAACATAGCTTTAAAATTTAGAAAGTGATGAATCCTTATTACCAGTTAAAGCTATTCATACATATAGGACAGCGGGTGAGTAAGCAAATGCAAATCAAATAATTATAAATTAAATATATTTGTAACAGGAAGATTATCAGATAATAATGTGGAAAATACTTGAAAAATACCGTATTAATATCATTTTAGTCCCGTTACAAATTGCTAAAACTTTCCCTTAAAAAAGTAGGCTTTTTAGTAAATTACCGGACTGGTATCTCTCATTAAAATATTGTATCTCGAATTTTAGTAACCTGCCGCAGAGGATAAGAGGATAGGTCTGACTTGATTGGAGATCAATAATACTGAACATTATTTTATTAGCAATTTTTCAAAAAATGTTGCCTGATGCCAGCGCCTGTTATTTATTTCTGGAAAAGCACACCATTCCTACGGTTGTTATTACCCTTTGCGACCGGAATTATCATCCAATGGTATGTCCATCCTTCCTTAATTATATGGCTATACCTTATTCTCATCTCAGCAATAGTCATCATCACTTTCTTTTTTCTTTCTTTCTTCAATAAATTCAAATTATCGTTCGTGAATGGAACGGCCATCAATTTCATATTTATTTCTTTAGGCGCCTTATTTGTTTTTCACAAGGATGTGCGGACCAACCCTAACTGGTTTTCGCATTTTTATACAGACAGTACAGTTTTACGGGTGACATTGAACGAGCCGCCAACAGAAAAAGCAAAGTCTCTGAAGGCAGAAGCTTCTGTTGATTATTTGATACAAAATGACAGTATCACGCCAACAGAGGGAAAGATCATTATTTATCTGCAAAAAGACTCATCATTACAACAGCTCACTTATGGCTCGCAAATAATTTTTAAAAAACCATTGCAGGAAATAAAAAACTCGGGCAACCCCGGTGGTTTTGATTATAAAAAATATTCTCTTTTTCATGGTATTACCCACCAGGTATATTTAAAGCCCGGTGAGTTTGAAATAATAAAAGGCAAGAATGAAAATTGGCTGTATAAATTTTTATTCATAGCCAGGGAAAGAGTACTCAGTATTCTTCAGCAAAATATTAAAAGTGAAAAAGAATTAGGATTAGCAGAAGCATTATTAATCGGTTATAAGGATGACCTGGATCAAACCCTTGTACAATCTTACACCAATACCGGTGTGGTACATATCATCGCCATTTCAGGATTACATCTTGGTTTGATCTATTGGTTATTGGTTGCTTTATTTAAACCATTGAAGAAAAATAAAAAGCTAAAATGGTTGAGCCCCCTACTAATTATTGCGGGTCTATGGCTGTTTAGCTTATTGGCTGGTGGTCAGCCTTCCGTTCTTCGGTCAGCAGTCATGTTTTCAGGTATTGTAATAGGAGAAATGCTTTCTAAAAGAAGTAATATTTATAATACACTTGCCTTCTCCGCATTCATATTGCTTTGCATTAATCCTTTTTGGCTTTGGGATGTCGGCTTCCAGTTATCCTATGCCGCGGTATTAAGTATTATTGTTTTTATGCGACCGGTTTATAATTGCTTTTACTTTAAAAATAAAATAGTTGATTTCATCTGGAAGCTAAATGCTGTTACGATCGCTGCTCAAATTCTTACACTTCCCATCAGCATTTATCATTTTCATCAATTCCCCATCTGGTTTATGCTGACCAATATTGTTGCAGTTCCGTTATCAAGCCTGATTCTTATAGGGGAAATTATTCTTTGTGTTCTTTCATTTATTCCGGTAGTTGCCGTTTTTATAGGTAAAATATTAACATGGCTAATCTGGTTGATGAACAGTTATGTGCAACGCATAGAAGTTCTTCGTTTTCTTTGTGGGATGGCTTGCAGATAAATATTATACAGGCGATATTACTTACAATATTCGTTACAGCTATCAGTTATTGGCTAATAGAGAAAAACAAAGCTGTTCTCAAATCGGGGTTGATTGCTTTGCTCGGATTTGCTGTGTTGCGATCTTTATCTTTTATCCACGTAGCCAGCCAGCACAGTATCATCGTTTATAATATTCCTCAAAAACAAGGGATTGATTTCCTGCAAGGAAGAAAATATTATTTCTTAGGCGATACCTCATTATTGAAAGATGATTTCGCAAGAAATTTTCATTTAAAACCCTCACGCATCCTGCATCGGGTCGCCCCGGCGACATCATTGGATAATTTTTTTCTGTCCAATAATTACATCACTTATAACTCAAAACATATTCTCCTGTTAAACAAATCAATTAGATTTAATCAACCGATAGAGAAAGAAAAATTGACCTTCTCGTTCTTTCTGATAATCCAAAGATTTACATCAGTAAGCTTTTATCCTCCCTGGATATTAAGCAAATTGTTATTGACGGATCTGTGCCTGCCTGGAAAGCCGGTTACTGGAAAAAAGATTGCGATTCGATGCATATTCCCTGTCATAATGTAAGCACCAATGGCGCTTTTGTAATGAATTTATAGACACTTACCTTTGCCGCTCCCTAAGGATTTGCCTGCCTTTAATTTACAATTATGACCAAACGAATTCAATCTGCACTTATTTCTGTTTTTTATAAAGATGGCCTGGAAAATATAGTAAAGCTCCTGTCTGACCTGGGTATCACTATTTATTCCACTGGTGGTACGCAACAGTTCATTGAACAACTTGGTATAAAAGTAATACCGGTTGAAAACCTAACCTCTTATCCATCCATTCTTGGTGGAAGGGTAAAAACATTACATCCTTCTGTGTTCGGCGGCATTTTAGGAAAAAGAGATGATGCGACGCATGTGCAGGAAATGAAACAATACAATATCCCTGAGCTCGATCTTGTGATCGTTGATCTTTATCCATTTGAAGAAACGGTCGCTTCCACGAATGATGAAAAAGCTATCATTGAAAAAATTGATATCGGCGGCCCCTCCATGATCCGTGGCGCTGCAAAAAATTTCAAAGATATTGTGGTAATAGCCGCCAAAAAGGATTATGCAGCATTAGAACAATTACTAAAAGATCAAAAAGGTGAGACTACTATCGAACAAAGAAAACAGTTTGCCGCTAAAGCGTTTGAAACAGTGGCGCATTATGATGTAGTTATTGCTAAATACTTCAATCCTTCTGAAGCATTATATTTCCTGGAATCTATTACTACTCCCAAATCAATGCGCTATGGTGAAAACCCGCACCAGGCCGGTGTTTTTTATGGCGATTTAAATAAACTATTTGAACAATTAAATGGAAAAGAGCTTTCTTATAATAATCTCGTAGATGTTGATGCCGCTGTGCAAATAATTAAGGAGTTCAATCTAACGACTTTCGCCATCATCAAACACACCAATGTTTGTGGTATTGCACAGAGACCAACTGTAAAAGAAAGCTGGGATGCTGCATTGGCCGGCGATCCTGAAAGTGCTTTTGGCGGTGTGCTAGTTTGTAACGGGACTATTGACAAAACAACTGCTGAAGCGATTAACGAAATATTTTTTGAAGTATTGATTGCCCCAGCATTCGATGAAGACGCTTTAGCTATATTAAAATCAAAGAAGAACAGGATATTATTAAAGCATAAGGAACAAGCTTCAAAATCAACAGAAATGTACCGCTCATTATTAAATGGCGTTCTGGTTCAGGGTACAGATGAAGGCAATTTTTCAGAATGGAAAGAAGCAGGTGGCAGGCCAACAACTGCAAAAGAAAAAGAAGACCTCAGTTTTGCTAACCTCGTTTGCAAACATTTAAAATCAAATGCCATCGCTTTAGTGAAAAACAAACAACTGATTGGTAAAGGTTGCGGGCAAACAAGCCGTATTGATTCATTAAGACAAGCCATTGAAAAAGCAAAGCAATTCAATTTTGATCTGGATGGTGCTGTAATGGCCAGCGATGCATTTTTCCCTTTTAATGATTGCGTGAAGATGGGACATGAAGCCGGCATCACTTCGTTTATTCAACCCGGCGGCTCTATAAGAGATAATGATTCCATTGATTATTGTAAAGAAAATAATTTAGCAATTGTCATCACAGGCATGCGCCACTTTAAACATTAATAAAAAGAAAGATCGGCTAATACGACCCATTGACTTTTATGACTATTTGACCTCATTGACCTATATCACTTACTGACTTATATGATCCGCTTCGATATCATCAAAACCTTATCTCAAACCGGCGATTCACTCAAGCAATTATCGGCTTTCAATCCTTTAACCATTCACAAAAAAGGAAAAAGAACGAAAGCGATTTTCGCATTGGCATTGGTTTGTTTTCTTTGGGGCACTACCTGGATCGGCGCCAAAGAAGGGGTAAAACACATGCCTGCATTGCAGATGGCCGGCATCCGACAGCTACTTGGTGGTATTTGCTACGTTACTTTTTTTATTATCAAAGGCGCTAAGTTGCCGAAGGGAAAAGAATGGGTTCCCGTCATCATCCTCAGTATTTTAAATTTTGCTTTGAGCAACGGCCTCAGCAATTGGGGTGTTCAATATATTTCCGCCGGCCTCGGCGCTATCATGGCCGCTATTTTTCCTTTATGGATAGTGGTGATAGGATTATTTTCATCCAAAGAAAAAATTCCTGTAAAAGCACTCATCGGTTTATTACTTGGCTTCAGTGGCGTGTGCATTATTTTTTATGAGCATCTCAATGATTTTTTCAATGCAGATTTCCGTTTCGGCATCATGTTGTCATTGATTGCCACATGGACATGGGCCTTTGGTACATTGTATACAAAAAAGAATGCGGCTAACTTCAATCCCTATTTCAGTCTTGGTTTGCAAATGCTCATCTCCGGTGCTTCGCTTTTAACCGTTACGAAAATCATCGATTCTCCGACGTTAAATTCTTTTACTCCATTCGCGGAAATTCCTGTACAGGCATGGCTCGCCATCAGTTACCTTGTTGTCTTCGGTTCCGTCATTGCGTTCATCGCTTATTTATATGCGTTGCAAAATTTACCAACGGAGCAGGCTTCTATTTATGCGTATGTAAATCCAATGGTCGCCGTATTGTTGGGCTGGTTATTATTCAGCGAGCATCTCAGCATTTTTATTGGTATCGGCGGTGTAGTTACGTTGCTCGGCGTCTATCTTGTCAACAAAGCTTTTAAAACCATTCCGCCCACAAAGCAACCGGAAACAGAAGGCATGTGATTGGAAGAAATATTTATTTGCCCAACTGCATTACTACTATCATCGCCTGTTGCGTCGCACTCTTCATCTTCCTGTTCTTTACTCAGCAATTGTCGAAGATCCCGATGTTTGTCGGGGCGTCGTTCCCGATAGCTTCGGGATTACCATACCTGCCCCGACGATAGTCGTGGGAGCGAAGTCGAATGGTCGCACTCTTCATCGTTCGGTAATTCTATTGAGCATTGTTGAAGATCCCGACGTTTGTCGGAAAAGACCAATATTGTATCATACTCTTCGAAAAGCAAGGGCTGTGTGCTGTTCCTCTCCTTTAGGAGAGGCTAGGTGAGGTTTGACTACTCACTTCTTTTAAAAATTCCTCATACACTTCTCTCCATCCTGCAAACTCCCTGTCAGTTCCCAAAAATGAATTATGCCATATCATAATAAAAGTACCGTTCACAGATTTTACTTCATTATAATAATGTTTCATTTCTTCATGCTTGTTGTGCAGAATATTTCTGTTCATAAAAAGAATTTGCTTCCATAAAACAGAAAGGGAAAAGTAAAAGTTCCGTTTGTTTTTCATTTTGCAAATCATACCAATAAAATGGTGAACAAACAGAAGCCCGGAACCCATTGATACTGCCATAACCCATAGAAAATCGAAACGAATACCATTATTTAATAATTGCTGAAAACTCTCCGGCAATGTAAAGCGTATATAATGCTGGCGTGAGGATTGAACTTTGGATCCAGTAAATTTCGAAATGATTTCAATTTCCTTTTTCAATAGAGAAACATCATCCCCGCTTTGCCAGGATGGATGAAGTCCGACAGGATAGCGGATAACATGATCATGAATTAAATCCTGCATTACTTTTTCACCGGGAGAAATATTTTTATCATACTTGCCTTTCTTTTCCGCCACGAGAAAAAAATAGTAAGGTTTGAGTTTATACTTTTCGTGCAACTGGTTCATCCATCCATAAGCATCAAAAGGGTCTTTTTGTTTTCCTTTTAATACGTTACTTCTTTCTTTTAATTGCTTCCAATTACCTGTAAAAAATGATTTTATTATTCCACCGGTATTTCTCCAGGATCCTTTATGCTTGTATGACCATGCCATGTCAATATCATAAGTAGGCAGAAAGGTGAATGTTGAATATTGAATAGTAAGTGTTGAAAATTTTTCTTTCAACGCAAGCTCGAAGTGGTACAACCAATTATTTACTAACGGCTGGGTTAAAAAATTTTCTTTATAGGCCAATGAATTTTCATATGCATACCGCCCATACATATCTTTTTGGTGTGGCAAGTATTCTTCGTAACGGCTAAGCAGGTAAAAGCAAGCGGCGAAAATATCAAAAGGAAAGTCGCCACCGGTTTTAAAAAATGCTTTTTTATCATTCCATAAAAAGCATGTTAGTTCCTGCGGCAAGACATTGCTTTCAAAAAGCAACGAATGTGGGTTTATCCAAAACTCATCATCAGCAATTCTTTCATTACTGTAATTGATCTTGGCTTCTTTACTTTCTTTGAAAACGGCAACATCAGAAGTGATAGTAAATATTTTCCCGGAAATTTCTTTGCCGATAAAGTCCGCGATATACTGCAGCCTTGGTGTTTTTGTATAGGAAAAAAGAATCACCCAATGAAGATACTAGCTCTTACCGTATTTCTCTTTCCAAATTTGATTAAAGGATTTTCTAGGAAATTCCATATTGCCACGGCTTTCTTTCCATCCTTTCAGTAGTTTGTTCACCACCCAATTTTTAATAGGGGCATTACCCATATTCATAAAACTCCGGCGCAGCATTGCCGTTCGCCACATCTTCCATGCCATTCGTTCGCTGAAATTACTTTCTCCTTCATCCACCGCTTCGTGACGATTTTCCAATAACAATTCGTGAAGATTTATTTTCACCGCACACACTTCCGTACAGTTACCGCAAAGTGACGAAGCATAACTCAGGTGTTTCCATTCACCCATATCTTTTAAATGCGGCGTAATGACGGAACCAATCGGGCCGCTGTAAGTTGCTTCATACGAATGACCACCGATATTTTTATAAACAGGGCATGCATTCAAACAAGCGCCGCAGCGGATGCAATACAAACTTTCACGTTGTTTTTCATTTGCCAAAATATTTGTCCTGCCATTATCCAGCAGCACTACATACATATCTTCCGGGCCATCAATTTCATTTTCTTGTCTTGGGCCTGTAACAATTGTATTATAAACAGTAATTCTTTGTCCCGTTCCGTAAGTGGATAACAACGGCCAGAACAAAGCGAGATCTGTCAATGAAGGAATAACTTTTTCAATACCCACAATAACAATATGAGTCTTCGGCCAGGAACAACTTAATCTTGCATTGCCTTCGTTTTCCGTAACAGCGATAGCGCCGATATCGGCTATAATAAAATTAGCCCCGGTAACACCAATCTCCGCTTTTGTATATTTTTCACGAAGTATATCCCTTGCTACCAATGTTAATTGCTCCGGTGTAAGATTAGGATCAGTTCCTAATTTTTCTGCAAAAAGCTTTGCGACATCTTCTTTGCTCTTATGCATCGCCGGTGTTACGATATGATACGGCGCTTCATTATCTAACTGCTGGATATATTCACCCAAATCCGTTTCTACACTTTCGATATTATTTTTTTCAAGAAAATGATTGAGATGAATTTCTTCTGTCACCATGCTCTTGCTTTTCACGATGGATTTGCAATTTTTCTGGTCACAGATTTTTTTTATTTCATCCAGCGCCTGCTCCGCATTTTCCGCCCAGATCACTTTAGCACCACGTCTTGTGATCATCAATTCAAAATTTTCCAATTGCTTATCCAGTGTTTCAATCGCTTTCCACTTCAGGTTCTTCGCCCTTTCTCTTGCCAGGCCCACATTGCTGAACTGTTCTTTACCTTGCGGAACACCGGAATTATATTTATTGATATTATAATTAATCTTGCGACGGTGCTCCCTGTCCGCGGCTTTTTCCGTGCTTTTGGCAATAAAAGAGGAGGAATGTTCTGACATAGTCAAATGTAATAAGGAACTTCTGTATTTCTTTTCAGAGAATACTTGTTTTCACGCCATATTTATTACATAACTGAGAAACTTTGTTTTTTAATTCCTCGTGATAGCGCCATGGCTGGTAATGATTATTCCCAAACATTGCTTCATACTTGCGGGACAGTTCAGGATAGTTTTGTTGAAGAAAACGATAATAAAGCGGTTTACTGTCTCCGGGGTTTTCTCCAAACAAAGTCAAACCGCCTGCCAATAAAAAATCAGCATCGTATTGTTTTGCCGCCGCCACCATCTTTTCCAGTTCTTCATCTGTATCGCTGATAAAAGGTAATAAAGGGATTGCATTTATTCCTGCAAAAAATCCTTGTCGTTTACATTCCTGCAACGTTTCCAATCTCTTAAACCGGCGATAGTGCGCCGGGTTCAATTTGTTTTGCAATCTTTTCATCCAGCGTTGACAACGAGAAAGACAAAATAACCCCGCGATGAAACGAAGAAGGAAAATCCGCAGGTAATATTGCTGATTGATCTATTTGTTTTAATAAATCAATATCTCTTACAATCAAAGTGGATTTAGTAGAAATAAAAACAGGAAAGCGGTGTTTTAAAATCACTTCCAGCAGTTTTCTTGTTTGCAGTAAATCTTTTTCTACCTGCATGTAGGCATCTGTGGCGGAGCCAACGGCGATAAAACCAAATTGATTTTTCTTTGCCCGGTTCGCTAATTGTTTATCAAGTATTTCAATAGCATTTTGTTTGACGGTAATTTTTTCAGCAAGGTTCTCCCCGTATTTACTTCCTCTTATATAGCAATAAGAACAATTGAAGCCACAACCTTCATAGGGATTGATAGAGTAGTCATCATGAAACCAACTATCTCTTTTCTTATGTTTATTAAGAACAGATTTTACTTCTTTGTAAGCGATCATGGCGAAGTGCTATACTCTTCTTTAGCGATCTTATCAAGGGCATCGTAAAAATCTTTACCGTATTTGCGGGTAAGCGCCTCTTTTAAAAATTCATAAACAGGCACCTTTAATTTTTGCCCTAAGGAACAGGCGGGCTTGCATAGTTTTTTTTCTTGGTTCGTAGTTTACTTTTTCATAACCACCGGGTTTACCATTGGTAGTAATGATAGGGTATAAATGACAACTGATAGGTTTTTTCCACGGAATAATGCCAGCATAATAAGCTTGCTCAAAAGAACATTTAATCACACCGTTTTCATCTCTTGTGCCGTACACACATATTTCTTTATCACTGGGCAAGGTTGGAGTTACCCATCCATATTCCTTTGTGTATCTATATTTTCCTTTTTTCTCTACTTCTTCGATAGCAGCCTTCGTCATAAAAGATTTCACCTTTTCATAATATTCATTGATAAGATTAAGCTCTTCTTTGGTAACGGGTGCGCCGGCATCGCCATCTTCGCAGCAGGCGCCTTTGCATTTGCTGAGATCACAGACAAACTGTTTTTCTACTACATCCTGGCTTACCAATATATTATCAATGACTATCACGGTTCAATTTTGGACAAAGTTAAATCAAGCCTTGTTTATCATCCATTTTCTTTCGGGCGAAGACTTTAGACATGAAGTTTTTCCCGGATGACGTGAGCCGGTTGTGTGATGTAAGGTATTTAATCACTTTGTGTTCGAGCCAGTGATGCAGCGGCACCAGTAAAGCGGCCAGCGCTATCATGAATGCTAAATCTTTCAATGGTTCGCCCTGTGTAAGAGATGCGATATTCTTTTTAAATATCAGGAAAATAAATTCAAAAAACATGAGGAAGGCGAAGAAACCGATCAGCCTGATCGTATTAGCCGATACTTTAAACATACCCAATACCACCAGCATAACGAACAGCGCCACAATGCCGATAGTAATACCCATGTATTGAATATTATTTCGCTGGTGCTTTTTTTCCGCTAATTCTTCTTCCAGTTTTTTCTGCCGGTATTGTTCATCAGTTGCTTCTACCTGCGCCAGTTCTTTTTCTTTATTCAATTTATCTACGCTGTCTTTGTATTCATGGTAAATCCCATTGTATTGACTTGCTAATTGATAATTCGTTGTCCTTACATATAAGGTATCTAAATTTTTCGCAGCCCTTTCTACGTATTCCAATAAACCGGCCTTTTCAGACATTTCTTTTACTTTTAAAAAATATTCTATCGACTTATTATTCTCTCCCGTCTTTTTATAAAACGTAGCCAATTGTATGTAAAAACCAATCCTGTTAGTTTCATTCATATTTGTTTCAAAATAGGGAAGCGTTTTATCGAAATAAAAACGGCCCGAATCATACTGGTTTAATTGCGTATAAATAATGGCATAAGCCTGGTCTATCATTCCCGAAAACCCAAAATTGCTAAGATATTTTTTAAGACTTTGCCCGGAAGCGGAATTCATATAATCCAGCGCTTTCTTAGGTTGGTCCATTTGCAGGTATTGGTTCAAAAGGCTGATATAACCCGGAATTTTAAGCGTGGCGAATTTTAATGAATCGGCGATGGCTATTGATCTCTCGAAGTAACCGATAGATATCTCGTAACTTTTTTTCTGGGCAAAGAGTTTACCAATATTATTTATATCAATAGCCCGCTGGTAGGGAACATTGGGTTGTTTTATAAGATCAAGTTTTTTATAGGCCAGCGTATAATAATCAATGGCTTTATCAAAATCTTCAATTTCTGAGTAAAAGCCCGATAAGTATAAATAGCACGAACGCATTAATTCATTCCTACTCGATTCTTTTTTGAGATCTTCTGCAAGATGAAGGGCATTCAAATAATTCCGGAGTGCCAATGTTTTTTCATTTCTCAGCAGGTATACATGGCCATAGGAATTAAATACTTCAGCTTTTAAGCTATCGTTGTTTAAAGACGAGATAATGCCGGAAGCCTGGTTTACATAACTCAGCGCTTTGTCTTTATCAGGTACTAAAACATAGGCCGCTGATAATCTTAATTGCACGCCACCGATTTTATCTTCCAGTTTGTTTTGCTGGGCGATATCCAGGGCTTTATTATAATACTCGATCGACCTATTTATAAAATCCCGCTGTCCCGCAAAATAACTGCACCTCACCCCATTGGATACATAAGCGTCTATCATCAGGTTCCTGTCCCTCGATTCTTCTGCTAAAGCGATAAGTTGCTTTCCGTACTCTTCCGCTTTTTGCATGTCCACGTTCATCATCGTTCTTGATAAATTGTCCAGCAAATACGCCTTCTCTTCAGGGGTTTTAGCCGCTTCCATCCTGGCTTTTAAAGAATCTACAGCCGCAGGGTTCTGACCGTAGTTGTACAAAAAAGCTGATAGAAATGATAAAAGTGTAAACAGTTTCTTCATTTTGCTCATGTGATTGCCTGGTTGAGCTTCTAAAATAGGAAAGATTCACGGAAAATCTCTTTAACAAACATCTAACAGGCAGGTTTTATGAATAAGTTCAAACCGGTACATCCTATTTGTCAAACCACACTGAATGAACTCCCGGGCATTAACGCTGCAGCAGTCAGCAAAAGTTTTCTCCCAGATGTTATTTTGGGTACCCGTCGCCGGGTTTAGCCTGCTGCTCGTTTATAATACACTTCCTTATTTTTCTTTCAGCAAAGACCTTCCCTTTATTGAAGAAAGAAGCTTTCTTTTCCAAAGCAATTTTTATAACGCCTGTTTTTATATTCACATATTTGCCGGGTCGGTTTGCATCCTCACAGCGCTTATCCAGTTTTCACGATATGTTTTAAAGAAAACAAAAGCCATTCACCGGTGGTCAGGCAAACTGTATGTCGCCGTTGTGTTGTTTCTCGGCGCTCCCACTGGTTTATATATGTCTTTTTTTGCCAAAGGAAGTTTTTGGGAAAGGGCTTTATTTATGTTCATGGCTTCTTTTTGGTTTATCACCACCTTGTATGGGCTGACAACCATTCATAAGAAAAATGTATTGGCGCATAAAATATGGATGATGCGCAGCTATGCCATGGCTATGACAGCGGTAACATTCCGTGTTTATCATATCGTTTTCTATTTATTGGATTGGGGACACCTGGAAAATTACGAACTGTCATTATGGATCAGCGTTATCGGCAATATGCTTTTCGCCGAATGGATCATTTACAGGCAAAGCAAAAATTATTTAAAATCTTTCAACACATAATAGCATTAACCATCTAAAACGTAAAACAATGAAATCAATTTTGTATGTCGGCGCTGTGTTCATGGTCGGCGCCAGTATTTATGGGTTTGTTGATTATAAAAAAACAAGCCGCAGTAAAGAATTCAAAGCGCTTTACCAGGAAGAAAAAGAACAACCTCCCGTTGCTGAAGAAGTCAACATTCCTGTTATTGCAAAAAATGAAGACATCACCGAAGTAAAAAATTTAAAAGAAGAAAAATTTACCAGCAAAAAGAAACTAGCAGAGGATGAAATGAATGAAGAGGTCATTGAAGAGAAAAAATTGAATGACAATTCAGGTGAAGTATTTAAAACAAAAAAAGTAAAGAAGGAAAGAAAACTTAATTACAAACTTTTCAGCCGGGCGCCATTAAGAGAATATGTTGACGATCCTCTGCCTGTAAAGAAAGAAATAAAAACAGAAGAAGCTAAATCAGTTAATCAATAAGCAGTGTGTTGAAATCCACCCGGAGAATCCCTTGTGTGTGCAGGGGATTTTTTATTTTCATTTTGCCACGGAAGCACGAAGGGTAGAAATATATTTTAAAAAATAACCTCTTTTTCTTCATTGCCAGTGTGCCATTTCAAAAATATTCTCTCCGTGTCTCCGTTGCAAACTTATTTCCACTTCAGCGTATTAATCAAATGCTGTACATCTTTTTTCAAAAAATCATTCACGATTCCCAATGAGTCTTCATTTGGCGCCGCATCAAAATATAAGGCGCCGCGGATAAAATGGTCAGTGGAGTCAGTAAGAAAAAATTGGTTGGCAGTAGCTGTATTTCCCGCCAGGGAAAAATAAAACCCTTCCGCTCCATTTGGTGTTTGTATTTGCTCCGGTTCTATACCGGTAGAAACATCTGCGTGTTGCTTATAAGCCATTTTAAAAGCATCGTTCACCAATGAATCAAAATTATTTTTCTTCACTTCTTTATAGCTTATATATATCCTTCCGTGAAAGCGGGGGATATCAATATTGATCCACCACGGGTTTTCAGGTTTCGTTTCAAAAAAGGTTGTGTCTTTAACAATAGTAGCGTAAACAGGATATTCAAATTGATAAGGATAATTTGGCTGGTCAAAAAGCTGGTATTTCTTTTCAGGAAATTCTATTTTAAAATAACCCTTTCGCTTGCTTTCCGGGTGATAATCACTGTTGCAGGAAAAAAGAAAAGCGGTGAAGGCAAATAAAAAAATAAAAGAAAATACGGTTCGCTTATTCATCACAAGATTGTATTCGTTATGGCTTCGGATGTATTGTCACTTTTACAAGAAGGAGGCGGTTATTATTTACTTCCAGTACAGTGAAATTAAAATCACCTGTTTTGATCACATCATTCACTTCCGGAAATTCACCGGCAAGTTCCAGCACCAGGCCACCTACTGATTCACTTTCTCCTTTCACTTCATCAAACGTATCAATAGGCAAGTGCATTGCCTTGCACAGGTCATGGATCATCGTTCTGCCTTCAAAAATGTAATTATTTTCATCAAGTTTTTTATCCCTGATTTCTTCTTCATCAAATTCATCACGGATATCACCGATCACTTCTTCCATAATATCTTCCATTGTTACAATACCGCTGGTACCACCAAACTCATCCACCACCACGGCGAAATGTACATGCTTGGTTTGAAAGTCACGCATCAGGTCGACAATCAATTTTGATTCAGGGACGAAATAAGGTGGCCGCATCAATGGCCGCCAGTCATAATTATCAGCTTCGTGTAAAAGAGGGATCAGGTCTTTTGTATTAATAATCCCCGTCACTTCATCCAGGCTGCCTTTATATACAGGAAGGCGTGAGTAATGCAACTCTTCCACTTTTTTGATTAACTCAGCAAATGATGCGGTATAGCTGATGCCATTTACTTCGAGGCGGCTCCGCATAATCTGCTTTACCGAAATAGCGCCAAACTTCACAATGCCTTTCATAATACTTTTCTCTTCCGGCGACGCTTCTTCATCTGTTTTTATATCGATCACTGCATCCAGCTCTTGTATACTGATCGCTTCCGAGCGGTTACCACCGGCGCCCTTTCCTATTCTGTCTGCCAAAGAAACTATCCATTTACTGATACGGCGTAAGAATAAATGCACGCCTTCAATAAACACAGCGGAACTGTAAGCAAACCGGAGATTATTTTGTGTGGCCCACACTTTTGGTAATATAGCGCCGATAAAAACCAGCACAACAGTAATGACCAAAACTTTGAAAAGCGTTTCCAGTATAAAATGAATATTGCCGAAGGAAACAAACTGGGTGATTAAAAAATTAGCAAGGATGATAATACTAATATTAATTAAAATACTTGCGATCATCAATGATGCGAATACTTCTTTTGGTTCTTTTAAAAAATTAAGGATGCGCCTTGCCGCGGGATGCTGCTTTGTCTTCAGCATATTTATATCTTTTTCATTCAACGAAAAGATCGCTACTTCCGCACCGGACAGTGTGAAGGCTAAGAATAATAAAATAAGCAAAAGAACAACAAGTAAAGTTGTGCCCTGTGTATTCGCCGCCAGGAAAATAAAAGCAAGCTTGGTATTTAATAAATGGATGATCGAATGACTCTCCAATACAACGGGTTTTGATTTTATAATAAAGGCAGGTCAATAGGGCCTGCCAATTATTTCTCCCGCAAAGTTATTATTTAATCAGGGCATTCAGAAAGGAAGTTCGCCCGACGGATCAGGGATTGGGATATCCGGGCCGCCTATATTCTCCACGCCACCTTCTGTAGACGTGTGAGCGCCACCATCCGTTCTTTTATCAAGCATAATAAGATTATCACCCACCACTTCAGTCGCGAATTTTCTGTTCCCGTCTTTATCATCCCAACTGCGGGTGCGCAAACGTCCTTCAATGTATACAAGGCTGCTTTTATGAAGATATTTTTGCGCCAGTTCTGCCAGTCCGCGCCATAATACAACAGTATGCCACTCGGTTTGAGAAACCAGTTTACCAGATCTGTCTTTAAAAGTTTCGGTCGTCGCCAGTGGAAATTTTGCAACGCCAATATTACCCTCCAGGAATTGTACATCCGGGTCTTTACCAAGGTTACCAATGAGCATAACTCTGTTTACGCCTCTCATACGCTTTTCATTTTTTTTAAATAAATCGTCTTCGGGTCGTAAATGCCTTTTAAAGTTAATTTGTTTTGCCCGGAATGGAAAATTTTAATGAGGGATGGCTGTTATCATTTAGCAAAACCTTATAAAATGCTGAAGCTGTTTGAAGTAATTTATGGGTCCGGCTGTATTGCTACTATCATCGTCCCTTGCGTCGCACTCTTCAACTTTCTGTTTTCTACTGAGCACTGTCGAAGCATCTGCAATAGCGTTGTATTTTCCTCTGAGCGAAGTCGAATGGTCTCATCAATGATATTAACATCGGACTGTAAGCGTTCGGGCTCTTGTACTATAGAGAAGCCCTCTCTTTCCCTCATTTTCTCTTTTTGCCTCTTAGCCCATTAATGCTTGCTTTCTAAATATTGATTAATAAACCTTGGGAAAGGATATTTATTCATCACTTTTTTACTCACCCATAATTTATTGTTTTCTTTCAATCCTTTTTGCTTTAACCGGATAGAAATAAACTGTCCGCTAATCAACTGGTGTGACAATTGTTGTTTCAGCACCGGCGAAGTTGTAACTACTTCATAATTTTTCTTTTGCAACAATCCATCTTTTTCCGCCTGCAATAAAACCCGTTCAATGCTTTCTTCTTCGTTCGTTTCTATCAATGGAAATTCATACAATTGCTGCCAGATATCTTTATCATTGCGTTGTTGAATAAGCAGTTTGTTGTCGGCTTCAATCATCAAATAATAAAACCATCTTTTCCTGATCTTTAATTTCTTTTCCTTAACCGGCAGTACATTTATTTTATGATGTAAAAAAGCATAACAGGTTTTATTAAATACACAATCACTGCAGAGTGGCGCCACAGGTTTGCAGATCACCGCACCAAAATCCATGATCGCCTGGTTATAGATGCCCGGTTGTTTTTTATCAAGCAGTTCATTCGCCAGTTGTGTAAAATATTTTTTCCCTTCGGTGGAATCGATTGGTGTAGCCACTCCAAATATCCTTGACAACACCCTGAATACATTGCCATCCACAACCGCATGAGGAAGATTAAAAGCGAAAGAAGAAATAGCCGAAGCAGTATAAGGCCCGATTCCTTTTAATGATTGAATGTCTTCGTATGTATTGGGAAAAATTCCTTTCTTCTCTTTTGAAATATATTTAGCGGTAGCGATAAGGTTGCGGCAGCGTGAATAATAACCAAGACCTTCCCATAATTTAAAAACTTTTGCCTCCGGCGCTTTTGCTAAATCATGTATGGTAGGAAATGTATCAACAAAACGATGATAATAATTCAATCCCTGCTCCACTCTTGTCTGCTGCAAAATGATTTCGCTCAGCCAAATCTTATACGGATCTTTTTCCCCCTTCCATGGCATCAACCGTGAATTTTTATTCCTGTTCCACTCCTCCAGCTTTGCCGAAAACCATTTTCCCGCTGATACTTTTTCTTTTTTTTTCATATAATCTTGCCTGTCTGCGCCTAAATATCCGCCATTTTTATAAACCCGGCCTGAAACTTGTGACAAAAAATTTTGCTATCCTATTGACAATCACGTTATTTTGCATTAAATTAGTATTCTTGAAACCCACTTAAACCTCTGTAACAATGAGAAAAGCCGATCTCGTTAATCAAATATCAGAAAAAACAGGTATCCCCAAAGTGGATGTCCTTGTTACTCTTGAAACTATGTTCAAGGAAGTGAAAGACACACTTTCCGCAGGAGAAAATATTTATATACGTGGCTTTGGGAGTTTCATCACGAAAAAAAGGGCCGCCAAAATAGGAAGGAACATCAAGAAAAACATTGCTGTTCACATCCCGGAACATTACATACCTGCATTCAAACCTGCCAAAGAATTCGTAGCAGAAGTGAAAAAATTAAAAGAAGTAAAACCCGACGAAGGCCCGGGAGAAGAAGGAGCAGCATAAAAATTCTCCATAATAAATTAGTAATTAATAGTTATTAATTAGTCGGCCTACTTCAGCAATTCTCTTCCCTTTAGGAAATTGGAACGCACAGCGGTAACTTCGCCGTCCAAACTTGTATTAATGTGAAGAAGCCGCAATGGATCACAATCATATCAGCCTTACTTTTAACCGTAGTTATTTTTGCTTTTGCACGTACAGTTCCCCGCAAGAAACCAGTTTCGGCTAGCACAGCTCCTGTTAATGCAAGCGCATTTAAAGCCGCTCTTTCTACGGATACCATATTAACTATGGCCAAAGCCAAGCTCAATACAGAGCAGGCCACCAGGTTAGCTACATTGGAGAATTCCATTTCACGGGGCGATGTAAAAAATCAGCAATTAAAAATTTATCACCAGTTAGCCCATTTCTGGGGCGATTCGATGGGAATTTTTCAACCTTATGCCTGGTATGAGGCGGAAGCAGCAAGATTGGAAAATTCGGAAAAAACCCTCACCTTTGCTGCCCGCTTATTTTTAGACTACCTGCAACAGGAGCAAAGCCCGGAACTTCGGCAATGGGAGGCGCTACAGGCTAAAGATTTGTTTGAGAGGTCTTTGAAGATTAACCCGGATAATGATTCATCCAAAGTAGGGCTTGGCGCCTGCTACCTTTTCGGAAACATTTCCGCCATGCCGATGGAAGGCATAGCGAAAATCCGCGAAGTAACAGATAAAGACAGCACCAATATCTACGCCCAGATGACTCTGGCCAAAGGATCATTGATCTCGGGGCAATTTGATAAAGCTATTGATCGTTTAATGACGGTTTATCGTTTGCAGCCTGATAATATAGAAGCCACCCTTATGCTGGCCGACACATATGAACAGAAAAATGATAAACCCCTGGCAATCGGGTGGTACAGGAAAACCTTGTTACATATCGACAGGGAAGATGTAAAAGCAGAGATTGAAAAACGCATCAGGGAGCTGGAAAAATAAAATCCTTAGGAATCTAACCTTATTATTATAAACAATATTTAAAAAATTACTTGAGTATGCCTTGTGGTAAGAAAAGAAAGCGTCACAAAATTGCGACGCACAAGCGTAAAAAAAGACTGAGAAAGAACCGCCATAAGAAGAGAAACAAATAGTTTCTTTTCCAAAGCTATTTTTCCCCCGGACCGCCGGGGGAAATTCAGTTGACTGGTTGCTCGTCGTACTGTTTTGCATCCCATCCGATCATCTGCAAATTTCCTTACCGCATTCTGTACGTGATTACTGGTAGCCGGTATTTACAGCACTCTAAGGTGATTCATTAATCATGTAAGCTGTAATGAACAAAGAACTTATTATTAACGCAGCTCCGCAGGGCGTTGAGATAGCCTTGCTGGAAGACAGGAAGCTGGTAGAATTGCATAGCGAAAAAACGGATGCACGTTTTGCCGTAGGCGACCTTTACCTGGGAAAAGTGAAAAAACTTATCCCGGGACTGAATGCTGCATTCGTGGATGTAGGCTTTGAAAAAGATGCCTTTCTCCATTATACCGATCTCAGCCCCTATGCCCGCTCTCTCCTGAAATTTACCGCAATGACAATGGCGGAGAAAAATGAAACAGGATCGGATTTTGGCAAATTTGAAAACGAGCCCGAGATCATCAAGACGGGAAAGATCAACGAAGTATTGGGTGGCAAACCCAATATACTGGTGCAGATCCTGAAAGAACCGATCGCGGCAAAAGGGCCACGCTTAAGCTGTGAAATTTCATTGCCAGGCCGTTTTGTTGTCATCACTCCATTCAACAATATCGTTGCTGTTTCCAGGAAAATACATTCAGCCGAAGAAAGAAAAAGATTGCAGAAAATAGTGGAAGCGATTAAGCCAAAAAACTTTGGTGTAATTGTCCGCACGGCTGCAGAAGGAAAGAATACAGCCGAACTGCATGAAGATCTTTCTGCATTGGTTGAAATGTGGAAGACTATTCAGAAAAACCTGAAAGGCGGCGTTGCTCCTACAAGAATATTGAGTGAGCAAACAAAAACAAACAGCATCCTTCGTGATTTATTAAATGCTGATTTTAATAAGATCGTTGTTAACGATAAAAATATTTTTGCTGATACAAGAAATTATCTTCAGCGCATTGCGCCTGAAAAAGTAGATATCATTTCTTATTATCAAAATGGTTCTACGATTTTCGATTCGTTCGGTATTACCAAGCAGGTAAAATCTTCATTTGGAAAAACGGTAAACCTGAACAGCGGCGCTTACCTCATCATTGAGCATACCGAAGCCTTGCACGTTATTGATATTAACAGCGGTTATAAAAGCGTAAGCAATAACCAGGAGCAGAATGCCATGGAAACAAACCTGGAAGCTGCCGCGGAGATTGCACGTCAATTGCGCCTTCGTGACCTTGGAGGTATTATCGTTGCGGACTTTATAGATATGAAGCTGCCGGAAAATAAACGGAAGCTGATGGAGAAAATGGAAGAGTTCATGGCGCCGGACAGGGCCAAACATGCTGTTCTTCCTATTTCGAAGTTTGGGTTGATGCAGATCACCCGTCAGCGGATGAAGCCGGAAATGAATATTAATACGCTGGAGGTTTGTCCAAGTTGTAATGGCACCGGTAAAATAACTTCTACTTTATTATTGGAAGATGAGATAGAAAAGAACATGAGTTATCTCATTACACATAAGCATAAAGGGCTGAAGCTAGTGGTGAACCCCATCATGTACGCTTATCTCACCAAAGGATTCCCCTGGTCAACAAAAATGGCGAAGTGGAATAAGAAGTTTAAACAAAAAACAAAAGTGGAAGCAGCGACCAATTATCATTTGACCGAATACAAATTCTTCGATCAGCACGAGGAAGAAATCAAGTTATAAAAAATGCCCCGCCGACCGGCGGGGCATTTTTATTTTAATGAAGGCTTCCCGTAAAGACGCAAAGTTACCGCAGAGTAAAGAGAGTTTTAACGTTGCGAACTTTGCTTCTTAGCGTTCTTTGCGTGAAATAAGATATTCTGAGTAAGGATTGATGCTAACAAATGCAGATAATTCGACAATGCTCATTACCGGACAGGAAGTTGAAGAGTGCGACGCAACGAAGCTGATCAGGGAACCGAAGTTGGTTACATAAAAACACTGCAAACTATTGGAGACTCCGGTATAAAAACACGAAGGCAAAGACAATTCTTAGAAAAGAGTTTGCCTTCGTTGGAAATTTAGTTTCTATCCCTGCTTCCCATATATATCATAATGTATTGTATCAGGGTAACGACCGCTGCCAATGCCGCAACCACGTAAGTCGTCGCCGCCCATTTCAGGGCATCTTTTGCCATCGGGTATTCCTGGTTATTGGTCACATTCGTCCGGTTCAGCCAGGCCAAAGCCCGTTTGCTGGCGTCAAATTCCACAGGCAGGGTAATAAGTGTGAACAGCACCGTAACTGACATTATAATAATGCCGATCAGCAGGACTGTCGGATTGCCGGAAGCCGCCATAATTACACCCGCCAGCAGCACCCAGTTGACAAGTGTAGAGCTGACCTGGACTACAGGCACCAACCTACTTCTCATAGTCAGGGGCGAGTAGGCCGTGGCGTGCTGCACGGCGTGTCCGCACTCATGGGCGGCTACTGCGGCGGCGGCCACGCTCCGGCCATTATACACGTCCGGGCTCAGGTTCACCGTTTTATTGGCAGGGTTATAATGGTCGCTCAAAAACCCGTTTGAGGAGACCACTTTTACGTCATAAATCCCGTTTTCCCGCAGCATTTTTTCGGCGATTTCATGACCACTTAAACCGTTGGAAAGAGCCACTTTACTGTACTTCGTAAACTTACTTTTTAATACCATCGAAACGAGCATACTTATGCCTAAAAAGATCAACGAAACAATTAAAATTCCTGGTGTCATTTTTCAATTTTTCTTTAGTTCAATTATTATATAACAAACTTGTTTCCATTTGGGTTTTTACTATTAATTACGTCGTTTTGTCATTACTGTTTTAAAGCTTTGGTTAGAATATGAATGCTATTAAAACATTGATAATCAGTTAATTATATTTATTTTTATATAAAGGCTTATGTTTTACCAAAAGCCACTAACATGTCTTGCAAGTTATTCACAGGCTCAAAAATTTATTTTGAAATCTTATTCAGAATTGTAACTTAGCAATAGAATTTAATGGGTTAGTAAGTAAGGGGTCAGTCGTAAGGTTGGCCCCTTTTACATTTATAAAATTTACCATTAAATAAGTTTGTTTTCTTACTCATTGTTTCATCTTCACTTTTTTAAATTCTATTCCACTTTTTATTCAACATGATTGATATGTTTACCTTTATCGCATGAGTAAAATTAAAACCGCATACTTCTGTCAAAATTGCGGATATGAAAGTGTGAAATGGGTTGGTCAATGTCCATCATGCGGGCAATGGAATACGTTTGTTGAAGAGTTAATACAAAAAGAAACCGCGAAGAACAACGGATGGAAAGATTATCATGAAGATAAAAGAACAAGTAAAACTGTTTCACTATCTGAAATAGAAACCAGCGATGAAAAAAGAATATTGACATCCGATGTTGAATTGAACCGTGTATTGGGTGGTGGTATTGTCGCTGGTAGTATTGTATTGATCGCCGGTGAACCCGGTATTGGTAAATCAACATTGTTTTTACAAAACGGATTGTGGTTAAAAGATACAAGTGTTTTATATATCAGTGGTGAAGAGAGTGAACAACAAATAAAGATGCGGGCGGACAGGTTGAAATTAAAGAATGAAAATTTCTATTTACTTACAGAAACATCCACGCAAATTATTTTCCAGGAAATAAAAAAACTGCGGCCACAATTAATAATCGTTGATTCGATACAAACATTACACACCACACATATCGATTCATCTCCGGGTTCCGTATCGCAAATAAGAGAATGCGCCGCCGAGTTTCAGCGCTTTGCCAAAGAAACAAACACACCGGTTTTTTTAATCGGTCATATTACCAAAGACGGAAGTATCGCCGGGCCAAAGATCCTCGAACACATGGTGGATACGGTTTTACAATTTGAAGGAGATCGCCATTATACCTATCGCATTCTCCGTACATTAAAGAATCGTTTTGGCAGCACGTCCGAATTAGGCATTTATGAAATGACAGAAGAAGGAATGAGGGGCGTTGCCAACCCAAGTGAAATGCTGATCACGCAAAAAGAAGAACAGCTCAGCGGTATTGCGATTGCAGCTACGATAGAAGGCATGCGCCCATTATTAATAGAAGTGCAGGCGTTAGTTACACAATCAGTTTACGGAACGCCGCAAAGAACCGTCACTGGTTTTGATCTTCGGCGCTTACAATTATTATTAGCCGTGCTGGAAAAAAGAGGTGGCTTTCATTTCGGGGTTAAAGATGTTTTTTTAAATATCGCCGGCGGTTTGAAAGTTGAAGACCCTTCTATTGACCTTGCAGTGCTATGTGCTTTATTATCATCTTACGAAGATGTTCCGCTCTCACAACATATTTGTTTTGCCGGTGAAGTAGGATTAAGTGGTGAGATAAGAGCAGTCAATCGTATTGATCAGCGCATTGCTGAAGCGGAGAAGTTAGGGTTTGAAAAAATACTTGTTTCCAGGTACAGTCAAAAAGGATTGGGGAAACAAAAATTTGATATTGAAGTGGTTCCGATGGGGAGGGTAGAAGAAGTTTACCAATATCTTTTTAATGGTTAAATTGCTAAATGGTTCGATGGTTAATTTGTTCACCCGTTAACAATAAAACCATTTAACCATTCAACAATCTTTTTGCGATCCAACAATTCTATAAAATGACAGCCGTCCATGAAATAAAAGATTCGTTTCTTCATCTCTTCTTTCCGCATATCTGCGCCGGTTGTGGTAATGATGTACTGGATAAAGAAAGCACATTATGCATCCGCTGTATCGCGGCTCTTCCTGTAACTTATTTCGAATTGCATCCCGGTAATCCCATTGAAAAGAAATTCTGGGGAAGATTACCCTTAAAGAATGCAACCGCTCAATATTATTTTACAGGAGAATCATTAATTCAATACCTCGTTCATCAATTTAAATATAAAAACAAAAAAGAACTCGGATGGCAATTAGGACGCATGATGGGAAATGCATTGAAGCAATCGGGCAGGTTTGATGCCGATGCGTTAATTCCTTTACCGCTTTTCCCGGATAAAGAAAGAAAGAGGGGCTTTAATCAATCGTTTATTTTATGCCAGGGTATCGCCGAATATTTGCATATCCCCATTTTACAAAATGTTATTATACGTCCCCAACATACGGAAACACAAACGAGAAAAGGAAGAATAGAACGTTGGAAAAATATGGAGGGAAAATTTGTACTGGCTGATCACAGTGCAATTGCCGGCAAACATGTATTGCTGGTAGATGATGTGATTACTACCGGCGCTACGCTGGAAGCATGTGGCAGTGAATTGTTAAAAGCCGAAAACGTGCAGGTAAGTATCGCCTGCCTTTGCGATGCGGCGCAATAATCAGCTAGTCGTTAATCTCGATTTGTTCTTGTATTTTTGAATATATAAAATTCAGTTATCCGTCCTTTCCAATAAAACCAAAGAATGAAAGCTACCAGTTTGATCCTCTTATCCTGCCTGTTGCTTGTATTTTCCTGCAAGAAAGAATCATTCATCACATCACCCGACGCAAGAATTACCGTTACCGCTGATTCATTGAAATATGATACAGTATTTCCAACGGCTGGTTCCATTACACAAGTATTTAAAATCATCAATGATAACAATCAGAAACTCCGCATCTCTTCAGTCAAGTTAATGGGCGGGAGCAGCTCAGCTTATAAAATGAACGTGGATGGCATCGCTACACCAGAAGCAACAAATCTTGAAATTGAAGCTAATGACAGCTTATATGTTTTTGTGCAAGTAAATGTGAATCCCAATGCGGCCAATCTTCCTTTTATCATTCGTGACAGCATACAGATTAATTATAATGGAAATAAAAGATTAGTGCAACTGGAAGCATGGGGACAGAATGCGCATTTCCTGCGCAACAAAGAAGTGACTACAAACGAAACATGGCCCAATGATTTGCCTTATGTCATACTCGGTTATTTATATGTAAGACACAATGCCACGCTTACAATTGCCAAAGGCAGCCGTATATATGTGCATGCCACTGCACCAATAGTTATTGACGGGACTCTGCAGGTAAATGGATTAAAAGATTCTATCGATCGTGTTTATTTCCGGGGTGACAGGATGGATGAACCTTATAAAAATTATCCCGCTTCATGGCCCGGCCTTTTTTTTACAGCAACGAGTAAGGACAATATGCTGAATTATGCGGTAATAAAAAATGCGTATCAATCTATTGCCGCGGAAGATCCTTCTTCCAATGCAAACCCGAAAATCACATTGAATGAATGTGTGATTGATAATTCATACGATGCGGGAATTATTGCATCTAACTCAAGTATTACGGCAAGAAATTGTTTGATCAGCAATTGCGGAAAAAATATCGCATTAATTAAAGGCGGTATCTACCAGTTCACTCATTGTACCGTTGCTACTTATTCCAGCAATTTTATCAATCATAAAGACCCGGTGCTGACGGTAACGAATTATGACGCTTCAAATGTTACAGCTAATCTTACGGCTGCTTTCACTAATTGTATTTTCTGGGGCGAAAACGGAACGGTGGAAAATGAAGTGGTTGTAGATAAAAAAGGAAGCAATACGTTTGCGGTAAATTTTAATGCTGCTTTATGGAAAGTGAAAACAGCGCCTGCGAATATCAGTTCCACCGCGGTCATCAATGACCAGAACCCTCAATTCGATAGTATTAATGTGCCTAATAATTATTACAATTTCCGGTTGAAAAATTCTTCTCCAGCGATCAAAAAAGGAACAAACGTTGGTGTAACGATTGATTTAGACGGAAATACGAGACCCGTGGGTCAACCGGACCTCGGCGCTTTTGAGAAGCATTAACCAGATATTTTTTTAAAATTTCAGCCGGAACGGAAGGATTCGTCCTAACTTTATCGTCCTATTTGCTATACGACTTCAAAAACTCATCAATCATGAAAACATTATTTATCTCGTTAATCTTATCTGTTATACTCAGCGGAACTTCTATCTATGATTTTAAAGTTCCCGGGTTGTCAGGTGATGAAATTGATTTTTCAAAATTCAAAGGCAAGAAAGTGCTGGTTGTTAATACCGCTTCCAAATGCGGCAATACCCCACAATATGATGATCTTGAAAAATTATATGAAAAATATAAGGGCAAACTGGTGATTGTAGGTTTCCCGGCTAATAATTTCAGGGAACAGGAACCCGGTACGAATGAAGAGATCGCCGAATTCTGTAAAAAGAATTATGGGGTTACATTTCCTATGGCCGAAAAAATATCTGTAAAGGGCGATGACATAGCGCCCATATATAAATACCTTACAGAAGAAGCGGAGAAAAAAGGTTTTACGGATCCTATTAAATGGAATTTCACAAAAGTTTTATTTAATGAAAAAGGAGAACTCTTAACCGTTTTTTCATAATAGAGTGAGATTAATTCCAGACAATCCCGATCCAAAAGGCAAAGAAGCGTATGACGAGTTATTGAAGTATTTAAATTAACAGCATAAGAATTTTTTAATAAAACGATGCCGTCTTAAAAGGAACTTGCAGCAAGCTAGGGCTGGTATTCTTTTAAGACGGCATCGTTTTATTTTCCCATACGCCTGAATGTGGGTTTCCTTAAAAAGAAATCAAGAGTGTACACAAAAACTGAGTATACTATTCACAATGTCTTTTTTACATCTTAGTCTTTTTTTACTCCGTAAAATTTATACGTATTATATACAATTGGTATTCCCAGTACTATGCCCAATAATATCCAATCGATAAAGGCCCTTTCTAAAATAAAAGCGCCACCGGCCGGAAGCGCAGTAAGCGGAAGTATAAGATACCGCATCGCCAGGTTCACAAAAACCGCATAGAGAATGCCCACAACATATTTATTGAACACCAGGAATTTAAATTTTGGAAAAATCCAGAAGAAGAAAAATGTAAAAGACATGGCGATAAAATAATGAAAGAACAAGCCAAGCAGCGCTACGCCTGTTCCGCCCTGCATTGATTTTTCCAAACCCAATGCCCCGCCAGCGATATAATGAAACATCTTCTCCGCAAAATTGCCGGTTTTAATAAAACTGTTGGTATATGCCATTAGGATATCGGTGGTTCCTACAAACAGGCCTGTAAGCAGGGCGATTCTAAAAAAAGATTTCATGCTGGTTTAGTTTTAGTATTTCAATCTCAAAAATTGTAACTACAAGCCTAATTTTACGATCAAAAGGCGTTCAAAATTTTTAAAAATGCAATCAAAGCTGTTATCGGATAAAGAATTAGTGAAAATCTGCATGGCGGAGCTTTGCCAAAAAACTGGCTTTGATGATCCGACTAAATTGGTGCAGCGGGATTTTGAATTCTTATGCGATGCCATTGAATCAAAAACCGGTGTGTTGATCAGCCTTTCCACGATGAAGCGTTTGTTCAATGAACAGTTCTCCCGTTTGCCGCAGGTGGCAACATTGGATGCAATTAGCGTTTATATAGGTTACATGAACTGGCAGGATTTTAAAGTCGCAAAAAAGCAATCTTCATTTAAAGAAGAACCATCTGAAAATTTTGCAGAAAATAATACCGCTGAAATAAACAAAGGACAGCGGATCAAACCTTTTAATTATTTAATGCCGGCCGCCTTACTTGTAATCATCGCTGTTGGCTTAATGGCCTGGTTGAAATTTAAAAAACCGTTGCCGCCTAATTTTGATAAAGCCCAATTTTCCGCTGTTAAAACCACGAACAATGATATTCCCAATACAGTTGTTTTTAATTATAGTTTGGATGAAGTAAATGCGGACAGTTTTTTTTATCCAGCAATCATGGGATAAAAACCGCCGGGAAAAAATTGATAAGAATCAGCATACGTTTACTGATATTTATTATGAGCCGCGGCTATCATGTCGCCAAATTGATCGCAAACGACCAAATAATTAAAACGATTGATGTAAGTATACCGACGGATAAGTGGGTATATTATGCAAAAGAAAAAATAAACGGCAGCCTGCCTAAATATATTTCTCCAACTAAATATAAAAATGGGAACCTGCAGCTAACGAAAGAAGACCTGGCGAATAGCCTTATTGATGTGGAGAAAACGAATGAATACGTGATGATGTATTTCCCGTCAAAGTTTGAAAACAGCAGCGACAATTTTATTTTAAAATGCAGGGTAAAAGTGAATGCGGTAAAAAATGATGTATGCCCTTCGCTAATGTGCGAGGTATTTTGCCAGCGTTACTTTATGTATTTCCAAAGTAAGCCTAAAGGTTGTTCCAATGAAATAAACGCACAGTTTGGCGATACTGCTTTTCATGGTAAAACCGCCGACTTGTCTGCTTTGGCGATGGATGTAAACGACTGGCAGGATATCGAATTCACTGTTATCAATAAAAAAGTAAGTATTAAAATAAATAACAGAGAAAAGTTTACTACTCAATACACAATATCCGCCGGCCTGATCACGGGATTGGGTTTTATGTCCAAAGGATTGGCGGAAGTGGATTTTGTTTCTCTAAAGACGCCGGACGGAAAAGACATTTATTCAAATGATTTCGAAAAGGAATAATCTTCACCTTGTGGACAATTCGGTATTGTATCAATTTCCCACAAAGACACAAAGAACACAAAGTGTATTTATTGATTATTAATAGCCTTTGTGGCTTAGTGGGAAAAATGTTTTCAAACAACGGCATCACCGGCAATTCATATCTTATTTTTGCTATCCATGCAATTCAAAGACATCATAGGCCAATCGCTGCTGAAGAAAGAACTTCCTGAGCTGATGAAGGATAACAGGCTGGCGCATGCTTTACTTTTTTTAAGCAAAGAAGGAAACGGCGGTTTGCAACTGGCATTGGCATTAGCGCAATACGTAGTTTGCGAAAAAGTGAATAAGCAATGGGCTATAAGTAATGGGCAAATTCCAATAGGCAATAAGCAACAGGCAAATCAACCCTTATTCGGTGATGAACCTACTCCCTCGCCACTCGCCACTCCCCACTCGCTAACTGACTCTTGTGGCATCTGCCCCTCCTGTATAAAAGCGCAACAACTCGTTCACACCCGATATTCATTTTTCTTATCCTGTTGTTACCAAGAAATCAGGAACGCCGCCGATCAGCGTTGATTATATCGCTGAGTGGAGAGACTTTATCAAAGGTTATCCATACGGAAATGTATATGACTGGCTGCAATTTATAGGTGCGGAAAATAAACAGGGAAATATCACTGCCAATGAATGCAATGATATTATCCGTCAATTAAATTTAAAAAGTTTTGAAAGCGAATACAAGATATTGGTGATGTGGATGCCGGAATATTTGGGCAATGAAGGCAATAAGTTATTAAAAGTGATTGAGAGCCGCCGCCCAATACATTATTCATCTTTGTGGCAGAAAATGAATCATTGATATTGCAGACCATTCAATCCCGCTGCCAACTGATAAAAATACCGGCGCTGGAAACAAAGGAATTGAGGAAGCGCTGATCGCAAGAAATAAAACGGAGCCCGCGTGGCAAGGCAGGTAGCCAGCGTGAGTGACGGAAACTACCGGGAAGCCGCTGCAAATGATGCAGCATGCTGAAGAAGACTGGCAAAGCCTTTTACGGGAATGGTTGAACGCCATTATGAAAACCGGCCCGATCGCCCAGACCAAATGGGTGGAAGAAATAAGCCGCATGGGCAGGGAAAAACAAAAGCAATTCTTACGTTATTTCAATCACTTACTGGAACAGAGTGTAAGGTTGCGAACTTTGGCCGATCAGCACAACCTGCCGGAGAAGGAAAAAGACTTCGCCGCCCGGTTGAATAAATAGTAGCAGGCATTGAGCAGCAACAGGCTATCATTGAGGAACTTGACCGGGCTTCCTATTATATTGAGCGGAATGCGAACGCCAAAATCCTGTTTCATGCCCTGACCATTAAACTATATCACATCATTCAGGACAAAATTGTATTTTTGACAGATTGAGGAACAGGCCAGTGGGAAATGGTGAGTGACGAGAGGGGAAAGAGCATGTATATTACTAATAATTCATTTGTGTTAATCGCTTCTACATATATTCATAATACTGTTCTGCGTTTGCTGAGTAGCGAACAGAACGTACAAGAGTGCGACGCAACGGAAGCTTAATAGTAGTACTACAGCTGGGCCAATTGTCTTTGACCCTTTTCTCCCGGTAACAAATTTTATTATTAATTATTCATTGAATAATGGGTTGCAGCAGTTGCGGTACCGCGAAAGACGGTAAACCAGGCGGGTGTAAAAGCAATGGCGGTGCAGTACCGGCGGTTGCAATCGTATGAACACATACGACTGGCTGCGTAACCTGCCGATGGCGGACCTGGAAAGCTACTGCAAGTGATCGAGGTGAGTTTTATAAAGGCACCCGTAAAGATTTTTTTCGCAACACGATGTTGCAGGAATTTGATAAAGGTGAATTAATAACGGTAGAAGGTGTGAGCGGTTTTGATGTGGGTGAAGTGTCGTTGACGGGTGAGATCGTTCGCCTGCAAATGAAGAAAAGGGGCGTGAAGGAAGATAACCCGGAGATGAAAAAAATATTGCGACTGGCCAGCGATCGTGATATCGACATCATGAAGCAAAACAAGGCCCGTGAACCGGAAGCGGTGATACGCAGCCGTGCTATCGCCAAGCAATTGCGGCTTGACATGAAGATCAGCCAGGTGGAAATGCAAGCGGATGGACGTAAAGCGACTTTCTTTTATATCGCCGACGGACGTGTTGACTTTCGTGAACTGATTAAAATATACGCTTCAGAGTTTCGTGTGAAAGTAGAAATGCGCCAGATCGGTGCGAGACAGGAAGCAGGTAAAGTAGGTGGCATCGGCAGTTGCGGCCGCGAACTTTGCTGCGCTACATGGCTGACTGATTTTAAATCGGTGAATACAGCCGCGGCACGTTATCAAAACCTTTCTATCAATCAAACAAAACTCAGCGGCCAGTGCGGCCGCTTGAAATGTTGTTTGAATTATGAACTCGATACTTACCTCGATGCGTTACAGAACTTCCCCGATAACTGTGATGTGATACAAGTGGCGAAAGGAAATGCATTCCTCGTAAAGAAAGATATTTTCAGGAACCTGATGTGGTACACTTTACCAGACAGCAGCAAACAATATCCCGTAACGATAGAACGGGTATTAAAAATAAAAGCGCAAAACCAGCAGGGTGTAATACCGGAAGAACTGGAAACAGTAGATGTAACAACTGGCAAACCGAAAGAAGTAGAACCGGCATTTGTGGATGTAGTTGGACAAATTAGTTTGCGTACATTAGAAAAAGCGGACCAAAAGAAAAGACAACAACAAAGACAACAGCACCAGGGTGGTGGTGGTAACCAGCAACGTGGTGGCGGTGGTGGTGGACAAGGCGATAGAAGTGGTGGTGGTGGTCAACAAAGAGGACCGCAACAACGACCTAATCCTAACCAGCAAAGAAACCGACCGGGTCAACCAGGACAAGGTGGTGGTGGTCCGCAAGGTGATAGAGGAGATAGAGGTGGTGGCGGTGGTCAACAAAATCGTCCTCCCCGCAGGGATCAACCCGGCGGCGGTGGTGGGAATAATAATAGTGGAGGCCGGCCCAATCAAAACAGGCCACCGCGGAGAGATCAGCGTCCGCCAAACAAACCGGGGCCTGATAATAAATAATCGCACAGAGCTAACCGGGAAAAGGAGATTATGGTCTTTTCTTTTTCCTGTGCGAAAATGTATTTCTCTTTTTCTCTGCGTCCTCAGTGCGCAAAAAATCTATTCTCTTTTAATCTCTTTGCTCAGAAATACTCGTATTCGAAAGTTATTGTTGTAACGCTTTCGTCTTCGCTATAATATTTTTGTTTTTCCACTCTTTTTACCAGCAAGCCTTTATCGTTGTATTCATTCGTGGTCGTTCTTACGATTAGTTCTTCCTTTGTCCCAGTCATTGTTAATTCGTTGATCAATTTTCCTTTATCATTGTACGTATAAGAAGTAGTTCCGTCTCCATAATCCGCTTTCGTCATACGGCCTTTGGCATCGTAAGTATAAACAGTTTTCAGTATAAAACCTTCTTCATCATTTTCTGTCCTGATCAACTGGCCTTGTGCGTTATAGAAATGCTGACGTTTTATTTTTACAGCATTATTTTGCCCATCAGAATTTACATGCGTCAGGTTTCCTTTCGCATCGTATTTATAAGTGATCGTATTTCCATCCGGAGATTGCGATTTAGTCAGTTTCTTTTTCGCATTGTACCATTCATAGCTCTTCATACCAAAAGCCCCATCGGTTTCTGTTACGGTATAACTTCCATCTGCGCCGTACACATAAAGATATTTATCGCCTTCTTTGCCATCATCGTTTACATGAATTACCGAGATCAATCTCCCTTTGTTAAAAGTGTTTTTGATCACCGATATCTTACCATACAATGACTGTGCGCTGTCATTGCCCTCCCTGTCATACCAGCTCGCCTGTTCATAGACGGATTCGCCCATCGTCGTCGTTTTCGCTATTTTACGAATATGGTGTTTTATGATCTCTTCTTTCGATGGCTGCGCCATTACCAGTATGGAAAGGAACAACGAACAAAAAACTAAACTGTATTTCATAGAAAGGTTTTATAGGGTTGTTTAAAAATTTATTTAGCCAGTAGTGAGCGGAGCCGAACTGCGGTTCCCTGATCATCTTCGTTGCGTCGCACTCTTCATCTTCCTGTTCTTTACTCAGCAAAACCTCATCCTCTTATCCTTCTCCTGAGAGAAGGACGGCACTTCATTACTTATCCAAACTTCATAACTACCACTTCAGCTTCTGGTTCTTTGTTCAGCATTTTAGAAAAGTATTATTATATCATACCCTTCTAAAAGCCAGGGTTGTGTGTTGTTCCTCTCCTTTGGAGAGGTTAGGTGAGGTTACCAGTCGCCAAAATAAAAAAAATTCTTGTTTAATTATATACCCAAAGCCCGGTATATCGTTTCCTGTATTTTAGAACGGATATTTGTTTGTTCGCTAAAATTATTAATATACTAAAGTATATATAATTAAAAAGAAAAACTCATTTTAAAGAAAAACTGCCTTGGCCGAAGCTGAAATTTAGAACGGTTTCAATGTTATTGATAAGGCTGCCTGTGATAAAAGACCGTGTATTCATTATATTTTGACAGGAAAGTTCATAATCAATCTTTGAACGGGTAGGCTTAAACCGAAGCAGCAGATCTGTAAAATAATAGTCCGCTGTATAAGATAATTCATTTGCAAAATGATAATGCTCGCCTGTCGCCCTTACTATTATTTTTTGGGAAGGATAATAATTAATTGAACAATTTTGACTAAATCTGTTAAAAGAAGTATTTTTTGTTGTTATCATGGATCGAAAAATATACTGTGCATAAGAATTAGTGTACTCTGCAGTAAGCATTGAAGAAAGTTTAGTAGTAATGGCTAGGCCTGCATTCCAATTTTTATTATTTAGCCTTACCGGGAGCCCTTGCTGCAATTGTTCGGAATTCCCAAATGTATAACTACCGTTTAAAGCAAAGGATGTTTTCCATCTTATAATATATTTTGAAAAACGACTGTTGATCGTTGTGCCGTTGGTATAATTCTTCTTTACTATTGCGGTCAGAGTTTCCAGGTTTGCATTGTAATCATGTCTATACAAAAGATTTGACACGTTGCGATTATAAGTTATTCCGGCATTAAAAAATTGAATTTTTAAGGGATTGCGATAAGTTATATTAAAAGAAGAGCTAATCGTCCGAAATTCACCGAGCGGGGTATTATTAGCTGCAAAGTTGCGGTAGGTTTTTAAGATGTATCCTTTCGTAATACTTTGCATATCACCTAAGGACTGTCCATAATACATTGATGTATTGAAACTCCATAATGGAGAAATAGTAATAGTTGTCATAAGAGAGGGCTCAAAAAATAATTTATTCTTTTGTCTCCGTACCGCCAACACTTCATCTTCATATTTTATTAGATTGAAAGAAATGGGGAGGGCAAAGGATATTCTGATACGCTGATCCTGGTATGTCCATTTGCTTTCATTATACAATTTATATTGCCGCCATTGTAAATTGTTTTGAAAAGTATCCGCAACAAACCTGGTGATACCGCCGCTTTCTATTTGTAAGTCTGAAAGCATGTGTTTTGAATGAATAATAAATCCGGTTTTATACTCGCCGTTAATCTTCCCTTTTTTATTGCGTAAAGAAAAATAATTATCTGTGTAAAATGTTTTAACGGATGCTTGTTGAGAAAGACCGTCGTAAGCTCGGTTGTCATTCAATAGTTGAATATAAAGGCCGGGCACTACCTGAAGTTGCTGTGGAGTGGATACGTACCCAATATAAGACGACCATTCTGTGATATGCTTTCCTTTTGATTGTATTACGCTATAGTCGTTTGATACGTTGTAAAAAGGGTTATTTAATAATTGATCGATATCGGTAGTTGCCAATAAAGAATTTTTTTCCTTGGGCCACCATCCCTGAAATTTAAATACATTTTTCAGGTAATACCTATGCGTATTTGCCAGTAACGAAAAACTTGTTTGCAGCATATTTGTGTTTTCACGGTACCGGGAGTTCTCCCGTATAATAAGGGTATCCGATGGCAGGTAGATCTTTGTTAACGCTTCACTTTGCTGCTTATGGCGATCATTAACGTAATCAGCGTTGATGCGCAATTGCAATTCCTTCTTTAATGGCAATAACTGGTTCAGGGAAAATACATAGGCGTTGTTAAATAAATATCTTTTCGGGGCGATGGAAGGAGGCGCTGGTTGTGCGATAGCCAGTATATCATTTTTCACAGCGCCGCTTTGTACAGCACTAAAGTATTCCTGTATATTTTGAGATACAAGTTCTTTCGTATTATCCTTTCCGGTATTATTGTATTTATAGGTATTAATAAACTGTATATTCTTTTTAAATAACATGCCGGTGAGCTCATCTTCGCTCAACAATGGCGTAACACCCACCCCCAACCCCGCCCTTACAATAGGCCTCAGGCGTGCATTGCTCTTTAATTTGATATTGAGAGCAGCCCTGTCGCTGAAAGCCACACTGTCTAATACACGGACCGGCTGATGATTTTCCATTACCTGTATCTTATCTACAGTTTCGGCAGGTATATTGTTGTTGGCGATGCCATATTTGTCTTCTAACAGGTCAAGACCTTCGATATAATATTTATTAATAGGCTTACCATTATATTTTATTTGTCCGCTGGGGCTTACTTCTATTCCTGGCAGGCGGGCAATGATATCACCGATCACCCTGTCCTGGGGTTGCTTAAATTCGGATGCATTGTAGTTAATCGTGTCCTTGCGTTGCCATACAGGGGGCGATTTTACTTTAGCCTCTGGTAGCGTGATAGCTTGTGGGTAAAAGTATGAAATCAAACGATATTTGCTTATCAGGAAAGAAGAAAATACTTTGTTTGGCATAACCCAGCAGAGAAGCCTTTAACTCCATGCTGTCTAAATGTTCGGATGAGTAATTGATGATAAACTTCCCTTCCTTATTACTTATTGCAAATGCGAGAATGGAAGGCTGAGTTTTTTTATGTAAAGTAATGCTGACTGAAGAAAGTGGTTGACCTTGTTCGTCAAGTATTACACCTGAGAATTTCGTTTGTCCAAGGGACAACTTGAATAGGAATAAAAATAATAATAATAGGATTAGGCGCATGAATTTTAAGAAATCAGATAGGGATAATTTAAAATTATTCTAATTCTATTGGATTATAAGGAATAGACCTTTGAACAATTGCTTTAACCTTATCTGCATCTGGCCCACTAATGGAAACATTATTATTTAAAAAAAATGTCTGCCATGGATTTTCAAAACTAGCTTTAAATGCTTGCCTGAAATTCGATCTTGTTGTTTTTGAATAATTTCTGTTGTTGAAATTTAAAGGGATGGCAGAAGCTCTTTTTTGAATAGCAGTGCATTCATATATATAGTTGTTTTTAATATCCCTTATTTTTATAATTAATCCAGGCAAACCTCTGAATTTATAGGGCCCATAACTAATAGGAATTTCATTAGTAAACCAAGCTTCATATTTCCTGCCCCTAAAAAAAGTGATAGCCTTTTGGCATTTATAATTTAAAATTGATATAGTATCAGTGACAATATCCCAATTTATATTTTCAATGTTTTCTTCGTAATAATATTGTTTGTCACCGATTTTATCGGTTATGGTTATTTTACCTTCGGGGTAGTTAAAATAGAGATGACAATTTGAATAAAGCCATGAGCTTCCATGTTGATTTCTGAGAGAAGGGTCTTTTAAATAATCTTGTATTGATCCATTTTTCACTGCAGCTTCAAACGATGAATCTTTTAAAAATTTTGTTTGACTAAAAAACATAAATGTTTTTTTGCCGACATATAAATTTAAAACATCCGTGAATTTCTTAGTTAAATTATTAGAATCGGGCAAATAAGTTAATTTATAAGTACACTTTATAAAGAAAGAATCTATAGGTTGACTTTCGCTTTTGGAATTAACCATAATAAATACTAAAAACAGTATGATTTTTTTTCATAAGATTTATGCTTTAATAGTAAACAGGCGATAGATCAAAGTAGCCTGTTTCTAAATTTTATTCGCCTTTTAGAGCCCAAACCTGTTTATCTGCTATTCTAATTCCATCGGGTCATATTTTACAGGTTTTGCAGGTTGTTCGCCATTGACCGAACTAGCCTCAAAGCCTTGCGCCCTGGCAAAACCAATTGGGTCAGCCATTTTAAATTGCATTAGTTTTCCTGTATTCTTCACGAGTCAATTTGGTATACTTTTTTTCTTCGAAAGTTATTGGAAGTTTCTGCTTCAAAAACTCGACCGAGCTGCATTCAAAATAAAATTTATTCTTATCATCATGAATAGATAAAATGAGACCGGGTAAACCCCCGAATTTCAAAGGGCCATTATTCACTGGAATTTCATTTGTAAACCAAGCTGTATAGTTTCTACCTCGAAAATAAGTGTTTGCTTTTTGGCAAGTAAATCCTAAAATGCTTATTGTGTCATTCTGAATAATCCAGTTAAAAAGGAACAAACTGTCTTTGTAAATGCAAGGCTGCTGAGTTATCTGATCTAAAACTGTTATACTATTCTCCTGAAAATTCTTATAAATTTTTACTGAAGTTCCCTTCAAGCCTAGTTGACTTCCATCAATTTTATTAATTCCCAAAGACAAGTTTCTGGAAACCTGTTCAAGTAAAAAGGAATCGGAGTAGTTGCGATAATAACTATAGCATTTGGAAGCAATTCTTCCGGCTTCCAAAATAAGGCTATCACCTTTTTTCAGTTTTAATTGTCCTGTCATCGCGGTTGGGGCTGAAAGTATAAGATACTTTCAAAAAAGCGGAATCAATAACCTGTGAAAAAAGAGATGGTTGATATAAACAGAGAAATATAAATAAACAAATATTTTTCTTATGCATTAATAAAAGAATAAAAATAAATAATAGGCTGTCTGGTTTCTCAGACAGCCTCTGAAAGAATTAAGCCTGTTGATTACAATAGATCCAAACGTAACCAATCGTTAAGCAAAATTAGATTCTACCTCTTCTGGACACCAAACCGATTCCCAATAATAATACCACGTTACAAGTTGGGCCGTGGAGGAAAATTCTCCGCATATATTTACACATGCACAAGTATAATGAACTTACACATGCACAAGTATAATGAACTTCCACACAATTCCATTTAAATAATCCGATAGCTTCTTTTGAAGCAAGGAGACGGCCCTTCAGTAAATTTCTAAATTCCTCTCCTTTAATTAATTTGGCAACTCCATGATTTTTTGGCAAATCATTTTTTGAATTGTTTGTTGCGTTAACAGTAACCAAAGTAAAAAAAAATCATACACAAAAAAAGCAAGGTTTTTTTTCATAAATTTTGATTTTGAGTTTACTAAAATGATATCAAGTACAATTTTGCTTATTAGGTTTATACTACCTAACCGTTTTGCCGATATATTCTCTTTATCAAATCAACCTAATAAAAGCTATTTTTCGTGTATATAAAGGAAATTCAGGAAATTTCCGATATTCGTATTCCCCTCATCCATATCCTCCCGTTCACCTATTAATTTTTCTTCTTATGCACAAGGAACTTGACCTGAAAGGGTTTATTTGTAAACCGTTTGAGGGAACCTGAGAAAACAGAAAGAAATGACACAATTAGAAGTTTCGGAAAAATTGTATATGAGCCAAAAATGCTTATTCTGAAATGGAATCAGGGAAAAGAAAAATAGACATTAACAGGCTTCAACAATTTTCGGAAATATTCAACGTCCCCCATTCAATATTTCTTTGAATAGTCTCAGTACACTGTCTATTCAATACCAGGAAAGTTTAGACTTTTTATTTTAGAGTTTGCATATATAGCTTCCTGTATTTTAGACCTGATATTCATCTGCACCAACTTATGATTTTCCCTCGTAGGATAAACCCGGTTAGGAAAGGAAAAATATATACGAGGTCATATTTAGGATCCACCCCACACACTGGTGCCGGTGAAACCTGTATGTCCATAAGCTAGCGGTGATGCGCTTAATGAAGGATAAGGCTCATCTCTTTTCTTATTATCCTTTTCAGGTTTATCAAAACCAAACCCCGCGGCGGCTGGTTTTACTATGATAAGCCGTGAATAAATTAATCGTTTGCGGTTTTAAATATCGTTCGCCATTGAATTCGCCACCGTTCAATAACATCTGGTACAGCTTCGCTAAATCATACGCATCAGAAAAATAAACCCGCAATGTCCCGCCACGCCGCCGAGGAAAGCAGCGCCTTCATCATGCACAAGTAATTGCTGCCGAAACTCATGATCTTGTTCGGTTGGAACAATTTTATTTACCTCAAATCTTGCGAGTGGTTTAAAACCCGTTGTTGTTAATCCCATCCTATCATAAAAAGTTTGCTGCACATATTTATCCAACGGCATTTTTGTCAACTGCTCAACGATTTTTCCTAAAAAAATAAAATCATTATCGCTGTAAACATATTTGTTTCTTCTGCCCAACGGGCTTTTTACAATTCTTTTCATAATTGTATCTTCCCAATCATTACGCAGGTAAAGATTTGATGCTACTCTTACTGAAAAACCAGGCGTATCAACCGGTGAATAAATACCGGGATAAAAAATTCCGGTCGTAGGATCAATTGTTTCCTGGTAAAACCGAATAAACGGAACCAGCCCCGCCTGGTGCATTAAAATATCTGACAGCAACAGGTTGGCTTTATTCGTTCCTTTCACCCACGGCAGATAGTCACCGAGTTTTTTTTTAATATCAAGCTTTCCTTGTTCGTAGAGCTTCATCACGGCCAATGTAGTGGCAGAAGTTTTGGTAACAGAAGCCAGGTCAAAAATACTTTCCGGCGTCATAGCGGAGGAAGGTTCATATGTATAATTACCAAATGCTTTGTAATAAATAATACTGCCTTTATGCGCTGCCAGTATCACACAACCGGGAAATGCTTTCTGCCTGATCGCATCCGTGGCGATGGAATCAATGCTGTTCAATATATCCTTTGGAGAAAGACTGGTTTTTGCCGGTTTAATACCGCCATGTACGATGCCAGCTCCATATTTAAAACCGCAGACTGAAACCGGCAACCGTCCCATCGAAACAATTTTACCTTCCAGTAAATCAGCGGCTGCCTTTTGCGTAATGTCATCATCCTGGTGACAGGCGACTAAGTTTTTGGCTTTACAGAAATTAGATAATGCCAATACATTTCCAAAAACATAATTATATGCATGGTAAGGCTGCAGCCGGGTATATAGATTGATAGCTGCGCTGCTGATGCCGTAGTTATTGGCAGGACGAAGGCTATAATCATGAATGCCGACAACGACATAGGCATACTTGCCTTTCTTTACCGCAGCGATAATCTTTTCTACGTCTTTAGCGCTGCCATTGTAAGAAAATAAATACGTATCCGCATCCAGGTCTTCTTTTATTCTTTTTCCAAAATCATTTAGTGTGCTGGTACCAATACCGATATATGCAATTTTTTTACCGGTTATAGAAGGAAGGGAAGTTGTTTCATTGCGGAGCATCGTCAATGATCGGATTGCTACTTCGTAACGTATATCGTCAGTCTTTGCATTCAGATCTGCCAGCAGGTTGTTGGTATTAATAGGTTTGCTTTCATTCAATCCCAAATTATATTTCGCTAATAATACTTTCCTTACTTTTTTGTTGATATCATCCCAACTGAGTTTGTTGTCAGTGATCGCCTGCTTAACCGCTGCGATGGTTTCCGAAACGCTGGCCGGCAAACATAGCATATCATTCCCGGCGACTAATGCTTCAACAGCTTATTGTTCCATTAGGAAAAAATTTCGCTACGCCTTTCATCTCCAGGGCATCAGTGAACGTTAACCCATCATAACCTAAATTATTTCGCAAAAGACCGGTTACACTGTTTTTTGAAATAGAAGTAGCCCTGTTTTTTGACGTATCTATAGATGGTACAAAAAGATGCGCCGTCATTACACTGCCAACACCCGCCTGGAACAAAGCTTTAAAAGGTACAAGTTCTGTTGTATCCAGTTGCGCAAGGCTTTTATTAATAACTGGCAAATCAAAATGAGAATCCACGCTTACATCACCATGTCCGGGAAAATGTTTGGCGCAAGCGAGAATGCCCGCATCCTGCATGCCTTTCATATAGGCAACACCAAATCTTGTCACTTTATTTTTGTCTTCACCAAAAGAACGATAGCCGATTACAGGATTCTTTGGATTATTATTAATATCTACCACCGGCGCATAGTTCACATGCACCCCGAGGCGTTTACATTGTTCACCTATTGCTACACCCATGCGGTAAACAAGTTCTTCGTCGCTCAAAGCGCCCATGGTAAGTTGGTAAGGAAACTTGGTAACGCTGTCCAGCCGCATGCCAAGTCCATATTCCGCATCGATCGTTACCATCAATGGAGTTTTGGCAATGCCCTGGTAAAAATTAGTAAGGTTCGCCTGCCTCACCGGCCCGCCCTGGAAAAAACACAAGCGCCGACATTATATTTTTGAATATCACTTGTTACCTGTGCCACATGGTCTGGCCCAAGATTAGAATGTGCACGGATCACCATCAACTGTGCGATCTTTTCATCATCGCTGAGACTGTTGAAGACACTATCTACCCATTGAGGTGCGGGAAGATTGCTTTTGTATTGTGCTAATAAAAAAGAAGGAAAACAAATTGATAAGAGGATAAAAAATTTCAATCGCATATTCATAGAGAGGTGGCGGGTTAGTAAATATGAGCATTAAAAATAACTCTTTTGTTATAAAGCGATTGCCAAAGGTTGCTTAAATGTCAAATCGTTATTTTTGGCGCAGGAGAAATGAATAGTGCCAGATAAAATTTTATTACTTCCGGATAATATCGCCAACCAGATAGCAGCGGGTGAGGTCATACAACGGCCTGCCAGCGCTGTGAAGGAACTATTGGAAAATGCTGTAGATGCAGGCGCATCAGAAATCAAACTTATTATTAATGATGCAGGAAAATCATTAATACAAGTTATTGATAATGGCAGTGGTATGAGCGAGACCGATGCAAGAATGTGTTTTGAACGGCACGCCACCTCCAAGATCACGACGATTGAAGACCTGTTTCATATCCGTACCATGGGTTTCCGTGGTGAGGCGCTGGCGTCTATCGCCGCTGTAGCGCAGGTGGAATTGAAATCAAAGAGAGCGGATGATGAAACCGGTATTTATATTGAAGTAGAAAACAGTGAAGTAAAAAAGCAGGAACCTGTCGCTGCTCCTAATGGTACGAGCATCGCCATGAAGAATTTATTCTTCAACGTACCGGCACGAAGAAATTTTTTGAAAAGCAATGCAGCGGAGTTGCGCCATATCGTAGATGAATTCACCAGGGTCGCTCTTTCATTTCCACAGGTTTTCTTTTCACTTACCAGCAATGGACAGGAATTATTTCATTTGGAAGCCGGCAGCCTGAAGCAACGCATTATTCAATTGCTCGGTAATAATTACAATACAAAACTGGTAACGGTAAAAGAAGAAATGGATTACCTCAATATCTATGGCTTTGTCGGCAAACCGGAAACAGCTAAAAAAACAAGGGGCGACCAGTATTTTTTTGTCAATAACCGTTTTATCAAAAGCGCTTACCTGAACCATGCGGTGATGAATGCTTACCAGCAAATGATCCCCGGGGATAGTTTCCCGATGTATGTATTGTTCATTGATCTTGACCCGGCGCAGGTAGATGTGAATGTGCACCCGACCAAACAGGAAATAAAATTCGAAGATGAAAAAATTGTTTACGCCTTTGTACAGGCGGCTATTAAACATGCATTGGCGCAATTCAGCGTAACGCCGACACTGGATTTTGATCTCGATGCTTCGATACAGCAATTACCTTCGATACAACATCCCTTCACGGAAAAGAAACAGGAGGCAGTTGCATCGACTTCTATTTTTAAAGGGTTTACTCAAAAACACCAGGCGCATTTTATTGAAAAAAGCGAATTGAAGAACTGGTCGCAGACCCCTGTGGGGAAAGAATTTTATGAAGGAAGCCCGAAGCCCGAAGTCGGAAGTAGGAAGTCAGAGGAAGCCCCCATTCACCACTCGCCACTCACCATTAACGATTCAAGCCTCACGCCACACGACGACCTCGAGCTATCCCAACTGCTCAACACTTATATCGTTGCTCCATCTGTAAATGGATTTATTCTTATACACCAGCAAGCGGCGCATGAAAGAGTGTTGTATGATAAATTAAAAGCTGCGACTGAAGGCAAGCCTGTAGCTACGCAGCAAAGCATGTTCCCGGTAACAATAGAGTTAGCGCCGGCCGATACAGCGGTTCTTCATGAATTAATGGATGATCTGCAACAACTCGGTTATGCGATTGAGCCTTTTGGCAAAAATACTTTTGTCGTACAGGGAACACCCGCTGATCTGGAAGCAGGAAATGAAAAACAAATCATTGATCTTTTGCTGGAACAGTATAAACATTTTGCCAGCGACCTGAAATTTTCTAAAAGAGAAAAACTGGTTCGTTCAATAGCCCGGCAACAGGCAATTAAAACAGGGGTGCGGTTAACCGACAGGGAAATAAGGCAATTGGTGAATGACCTGTTTGCCTGCGAGCAACCGAATACGACACCGGATGGCAATCCTACTTACTTAGAATTCAAAGCTGACCAGCTAGAAAAAATGTTTGGAAAGTAAGATTCAGCAAATAAAAATAATGGCAAGAATGATTAGCACGATAGTGCCAATGAGCAGTACGAAGCAATATAAAATTTTTGCGATAGCCATATCCCTTTCTTCTTCATACCTGTCCATAACTACTTCAATAGCTTTACTGTCATTATTAAAACGTTGGGCTGGCCTATGTAAACAGTCTGTTATTTTTTCTTTGACCTCCATAGTTCATAACGGATGAAAAACTGGAGTGAACTGCTTTTTTCTTTCTGGAAAGTATTTCCATTTAAGGTGAATTTAATATATGGCTGCAATCCGAATGAATAGCGGACACCGAAATAAAACCGCTTCCAGTTATATTCCGTTTGCAACAATCCCTGGAAATGAGATTTGCTGAAGGATTGCGCACTATCCTTCTTTATTGAAATGAGTTCTTTGCTTAAAAGAGAATCTCTTTGAGGGTTCCTTTCTATAATTTGTCTGTCCGCTACCGCTCCATAAAATTTATTCCATACGATTCCCGTTCCTACAGACCAACCAGGAAGAACATAATAGTTAAAACTCAGAGGGACCTGGTGATAAAATGATTTTTTAAGTGTGGTTGTTGTTACAATATTGTTTGACCCAGCATTATTTATTTTTTGATCATAAATAAATTCTTTATTGTATTGAGGGGCGCCATACCGGAAGCCAATATTGGCAAACCATTTCCGGGGTTTGTTCGCCTGGAAATAGACAGACGGAATATAATCAGTCAATAAATTTTTTCTTCCGAGTGTGGAATAGGGAACTAATTTCTGACCATTTATTGGCAGTTGCTGCTGCAATCCTATGCCGGCGCTGAAGAAAACTTTTTCCTGCGTAGTGCTATCTTTCTTTTTCTTGTTTGTTCCGGGTTCTGTCCCTGGCTTATTCAAAGAATCGATTACTTTTTTTATTGAATCTGCCTGTACCTGTTCATCATCTTCTTCTACTAAAGTATTTTTCTTTGGAATGAAATGTTCATTATTTGTTTTGATTAAATCATTTTCAGTTGAATCTTTTTTTATGTCTCGTGGGAATTCAGTTATTGGTTTTACGGGCTTAACAGGCTGTTCCTTTTGATTGATTTCATGATTGTTCTTTTCATTCTTTTTAATTGGGGGCTTATTTAATCTACCGGTAATTTGCCTGCTTGTTTTATTAGTTATAACCTGTACCGCCGAATCTTTATTTTTTTTTACCTGTACATTTTGGTTTTTTATGCCTGGTATTATCGGAGAAATAATTCTAGAGTCATTTTGATTGTAAGAGCCCGTATCTATGTTAGTATTGTCGGTATTATTTATACTATATGATGTGTCACGGTAATTTATATTTTCATCACTATCGGTTTTTATTTCTTTTTTTAAAGAGTCGCTTACACTTTCTGTCTCCTGTTTTTTATTCCACCATTTCTCCTGACGGATAATCCACCAGCTCAATGCAAAAAGAAGTACACCCAGCAAACCCCATAGCCCGCAACCACGCAACCAGAAGGGGATTATCCTGTCATCGCCATCTTCTTCCAGCCTTTTGCGCATATCTTCCCACGCCAGGTTTTCATCCGGCAATGGAAGATCAGTTATTCGCCCTTCCAATTTTTGTTCATATGGTAATTTCTTATTCATCAGTTACCATGTCTTGATTAATTGTTTCATTATTTTTCTTGCTTCGCTTAAATGCCATTTGCTGGTGCCTTCACTGATCGTCAATAGTTCGGCTATTTCAACATGTTTGTAACCTTCTATCACATAAAGATTAAATACAGCCTGTGTACTGTGTTGCGGGGGGCAGTTTCCGGATAAGTTCAAGCAGTTCACCAATATTCATTCTTTCAATCACTTCCGGGGCTATATGCACTTCCGTTTCCACGCCGAGCTCTTCAGTTGAAAAACTTCGTTCTTTTCTTTTTATAAAATCCAGGCAACTGTTTATAATAATGGTACGCATCCAGGTAGAAAGAGCGGCACGAAGAGGATCATACCGCTCTATGCTTTTAAATACTTTATAAAAACCTGTGTTCAGCACTTCCATCGCATCACTTTCATTTTTTGTATAGCGCAGGCAAAGGTTCATCATAGCCCGGTAAAAGCTCCTGTATAATTCTTCCTGGGCTTTCCGGTTCCCGGCTTTGCAGCCGCTGATGATACTATCTATTTTCTGTTCTTCGCTAAACAAGCGGTTTTCGGTTTATGGTCCTGGCTAAGCGCTAGCCGGGAATTATGGACCTATTGTCTTCGCACCCGGAATGAGCAATTGATTTCATGAGTGGCGCCCGACTGATCTTTAAATTGACCCGCGAATATTCCTTCATAAAATTGGCCGGTCGTCTCTGCATTATTAGTAAGCGTTACATTAAAAGGCGGTAGTAATGTTGTTGCATAACCAAATTGCTGTAAGCTGAGGTATTTGACAGGATTACCACTTACTGTACTTACAGCGTTAAATTCGAAGGATATAGCGGATGTATTAGCATGATAGCCGCTGATATAAACACTTTGTGAAGTTAAAGAATCACTATACATGCCTGTAACGTTATCGCCTGCAACAAGACTGGAAACACTATAATTAGTCCCATTAATATTGTAATTGATAAATTGCAAAGAAGAAGTACCACATGCGGTAAGATTTCCTATATCTGTTGTGGGCGATGTAACAGTAACCACAGCCGTTGTGCCCTGTTGGCTGGCACTTACATCAGTTCCATATATTTCGCAAACAGAAGGCATTCCTGCACAGGAATAAAAAGTCGACGTAAATTCTCCATTATTTTCAACACTTACATGCCTGATAACATTTCCGTAGTTGATTGTAGCAAAACCCTTCGTTACAGGTGCGCCGCTGCAATTCAATAATCTTCCTTTTACTGTAACAAGCGATGGGTTATTATTTACAGTAATAGTACCAAGGCTGGCATTAGCAGAAAAGGAACCAATATTTTTAGAATACATTACGGTATTGCATGGGCTCATTAGTTCCAGTAACAGGTCTTTGTTGGCAGGTACCGGCCCGCTTACCTGGCCGAGGGAATCAGTATAGCCATGTGCTGAAGCATTGTTTCCCGCAGGTCTTATTCTTACATCCGCATACACCAATGGTAATCCATCCGCGGTTTTAAACGTAGCGGAAAGGTTTACAACTAGGTCCGGGTATATCACAATTCCAATAAGTAAAATGCGTCACATCACCGATATAGTTCGTTCCGTTTTTTACAGCGGTGCCTTCTTCTTTCCATATACCTGTATTTTCATCAACATACCACAGGCTGATGGTAGAAGGGGCCGAGGCTTGCAAAGAAACAGGGATCGCTGTTGTTAAGGAAGCCGTTTTACCAGATGCTATTTGTAATTTTTCACCCGAAGCGGATTCAAGTACCACCGCCATCATTCCATAAGAAGCAAGAGTAACCTGCTTGCCATCTTTATCATTGGCAAGAAATGAACCCGGGATTGTTCTTGCAATTTGCGGACTCGAAGGATCGATATAAGCAGCAAATACATTTATAGTTCCACTATAAGATCCGCCTGCTGCTTTTACCACGCTATTTGCAGGAAAACTAACAGCACTTCCATTGGTAAGCGCTACCGTTCCGCCGGATGAACTGTTCACTGTACCAGCTAACGTCTTTTTAATAAGCTGTATGATTACCTGGTTCACACCCGAAGTAGCATTGAATACACGGTAAGCCCGGAAGTAACCCGGCTTGTCGGCTATGACAAGGGAAGTATATTTATCCAGCGGCGCATTCACTACCCGGAAATAACCACGGGCATTAGTACTGGCGGTTTTTGAACCAACTTTTATTATTACTCCTGTTAGAGGTTGACCCGTTTCATCCTGTATATTTCCCTGTAGGGTAGCCGTAACAGGGTCTGCATTATTATTTTCCGTGCCGGTAACACCCAGCCTGTTATAACTTATTTCTTTCTGGCAATTAAAATAAATAATGGAAATGCAGATAAGTACAATAGCGTAATAAATCCTTTTCATAAAATGGCGTTTTGGTTATATACTACGGGGGAGACAAAAGGGTTGGGTATCCTCAAAAATAAGGGTGGGAAACCCTGTTCGGGTTACGCTACTATATAATAAATGTATAAATTATCCTCTTTCCTGGGCCCTTAGCCATCTTTCAGGAATTTCGTTGCTGCTGGCGAGGAGATAATCCTTGTAACTGCAAGCAATAAATTTTTTATCCGGCAATTGCATCCACCACCTGCCGGTTTTTTTGCTTTGTAAAAAAGTAGTTTCTACTTCCGCGAAAGCGGTGTGGTATTCATTGAAAGAATCTTTCTCGTCCAGTTTTGCTTCGCGGCGGCTGCGGCTGCGGCCATCCAACAGGTACCAAAGCATCTGGCTCACCTGTTTGGCGGTAAGATCATGTATGTCCTTATCAGAATCATAACCATAGATACCGATCGTACTTACATTCGGGCTCATCCCTGCATAACGCATCAGGGTACAAGCTTCTTCTCCGTTAAATCCGTTCGGTGATGTTTGATTAGCCGGGGCATATGCATGGGCCATCGCCGATATATCAAAGCTGAACAATTGTGAATTGCGCAGCACCGGTTCCATTTCTTCAATATTTTCTTTCACATTGCCCACCCGGTAACAATCAAACCGCAACTTATCCATCGTTTCCAATACCCGCGGATGTATGTAATAACTTTGAAACCCGATATGATTATAATGACGAACGAAATTCGGTTCGCCGGTCAGCATCTCCATTAAAAAATTATCGCAGCGAAAATCTGAATCAAGGTTGAGGTCAATCAATGCATCTACACAAGTCGCTTCGATGGGTTTTTTATCTTCTTCATATGCATAATATTGTGCGAGTGTCAGGTCATGTGAACCGCCAAGCACTACCACTGTTTTCTTTTCACCTATTAATTCCTGTATAACTGTTTTCAATGCCGCATAAGTATCTGCGAGGTCAGAACCTTTTTTCAAGTTGCCGATATCGGCCATGCGTATATCCTGGTGCCAGAAATATAAAGAATAGAATTGCTTACGGATCGCATCAGCAGATGCGCTGTATGCCATGTGAATGCCATTGCCCCGCTGCTCCCCGCAACCGATGAACACGATGTCTGCTTCATCAAGATCAGGAAACTCTTCATCATATAGTTGTATTACTTTCCCGATCTGGCCGTCTTTATATCGCTGATCGAAAGAAATTTCATCACGGCTAACGGGCTGAAGAAAATCGGAGATGTTGAGGAAATCTGACATGGCTGCAAAGCTAAGAGATTAAAGGAGAAAAGGAGATGGAGAAAAAGGAGAGAAATTTTATTTGCCCAACTATAGTTTTTCATGGCATCGTCTGTTGCGTCGCACTCTTCATCGTTCCGTTTTCATGGCATCAATGATTACTTCACAACAACTCCAACTAAGCGTAGTCAACTTCCCACTCTTTTACTTCCTTTTCTCTTTTAACCTCTTAGCCTTTTCGAACTCTTTCTCTCCTTCTCTCTTTTGATCTCTTAGCCCCTTAGCTTATCTTTGCCGCCTCATGGAACAATTACTACAGCAAATAGAAGAAATCAAAAAAGAAGCAGGCTCATTTTCAGCTACCGACGAAAAATCCGTGGAAGAATTTCGCATCAGGTACCTCGGCACAAAAGGAATTGTAAAGACGATTATGGGTGAAATGAAAACCGTGCCTGTTGACAGGAAAAAAGAGTTCGGCCAAATATTAAATGAGTTTAAATTATTTATTGAACATAAATATGAAGACTTAAAATCTTCCACATCAGATACTTCACACCATACTTCTGATATTGATCTGACGTTGCCCGGCGATCCGATGCCATTGGGAAGCCGTCATCCCATTACACTGATGCGGAATAAAATCGTTTCTATTTTCCAGCGTTTAGGTTTCGCCGTGGCGGAAGGCCCGGAGATCGAAGATGACTGGCACAACTTCACCGCACTTAATTTGCACGAGCACCACCCTGCCCGTGATATGCAGGATACATTTTATGTACAGCAAAACCCGGATTGGTTGTTAAGAACACATACCAGTAATGTGCAGATCCGGGAAATGGAAAAAGGCAAGTTGCCCATCAGGGGGCTTTACCCCGGTCGTGTTTACAGGAATGAAACCATCAGCGCCAGGAGCCATTGCTTCTTTCACCAGGTAGAAGGATTATACATTGATGAGAATGTTTCTTTCGCCGATCTGAAACAAACACTTTATTTCTTTGTAAAAGAAATGTATGGTAATGATGTGAGGGTACGTTTCCGTCCTTCTTATTTTCCTTTTACCGAGCCCAGCGCCGAAATGGATGTAAGTTGTTTTATCTGCGGCGGCGTAGGCTGTAATATTTGTAAAAAAACAGGTTGGGTGGAAATTCTCGGGTGCGGCATGGTACATCCAAATGTTTTGCAGAACTGTCACATTGATCCCAATAAATACACCGGCTTTGCATTTGGCATGGGTATCGAACGTCCGGCGATGCTGAAGTATGGCATTAATGACATCCGCTTATTCAGCGAAAACGATGTGCGGTTTTTGAAACAGTTTACTTCTGCTATTTAGCGGGGGAATTATTTCTTAAAAATATACTTCATTCCTAGTTCAGCGCTGGAATATTCAAAGTCATTCAATCCCTGTTGCACACGGAAAAACCAGATGTTCCGTTTGATCGTTTTATCCATGTTGAACCGGAATACAACAGGATCGTCCCTTTTTTTGAAATAACCGAAATAACCGGCGACATAAGTTTGCAACCGGAATTTATTTTTATTCCACTCCAATCCTGAGCCGATAAGAAAAGCATCGTCTTGCTTGTGACGGATTTCAATATTGTCAGCCTGCCAGAAATAACCGCCGATCATGCCGATCCATTTTAAGTGAGGAATGGAACGAAAAGTTTTACCAAAAGAAATATCCATCCAGTAACCGGGCCCATTCGTTGACCTTGCTGAACCGATACCGGTTGAAGTAGGAAAGCGATAACCTAACCGCAATGCGGATTGCCAGAACCGTTTTTTGAATAATTGAACATTCGTTGTTAAATGAATATCGCCGGTGGCTGTACGGTCATAATATTTAAAAGCGAATACATGGCGCTCTGTTTTGAGTTCATGGGTCATCGAATAATGTTCAATAGGGACCCAGAAGAGGTCAAAGGAAATTTTATCTTTTAAAAAACTGTAGTTGGCGTACAGCGTTGTATTTACCGTTTTATCTTCTTTGGAATAATGATACGTACCACTTACACCAAAAACATTTATGCTATCAATGCTGCCGTTGCTAATATGGGGAACGGGCAGGGCATTAGGGCCGAGATAGCCCGGTGTATATATAATGTATCGTTCCCAGTGTGTGACGCCATCCCAATGCACCGTATTCTCCCACCAGGCAAGTGACTGGGCTTTTGCAGTAATAGAAATAAATAAAAATAATACAGCCGCCGCAGCTGTTTTCATAAAGATAGATTTGATTTTATTTCGCTTTCATTCTTTTATAACTGAAAAAGGCTGCCAATGCGAAAGCAATCACTGCAAGGTAAAACCATACAGTAAAGTCAACGGATATTTTCAAGCTATCGGCCATCTGCTGTCCCATTCCTGTAGCATCCTCCGTTGGGGGTTCGCCTGCCGTTTTTAGAGAAGAATCATTTTTTACGGTAATGAATAAGCCTATCATCGCAACTGCGGAAAGTATACCGGTCAACAGGCCTCCCATACCGCCTGCTTTTGCGTTGAGTAATGATAGAATTAATCCTAATGCACCCAGACCCAATGCGACCAGTGCAAATAAATTAGGTTCTTTCTTTTCTCCTTTGTTGGCTGTTTTGGTAGTGCCCGTATCCAATTTTTCAAAACTGTCCATTAATGAATTATCATTACCGGTTTTAATATGGAAACCGGTTGCTAATTCAACACCGCTGACCTTCATGAGAGACATGTTATTGCATTTTATGTCAACAAAAGGGAGAAGGAATAAGAGAATTCCTACAGCAAATGCAATAGACGATGGAATTTTTGTTCCGAACATGCCACGTTGCGGAGCTGGAACATAGGCAGGCGAAAAAGATTGTGAATACGGCGGCGGTGGTGGCATTTCGGGCATACAATAAATTTTGGTCAAGATAATGCAAATAAACAGATACTCATATACCCGCTATCCCGTTAAGTAAATACCGGTAAAAAAATTACAAGCAATAACTTTACATTTTTAATCAAGGCTTCAATGGACATCAACAGCATTTGTATTTGTGGCGCAGGCACGATGGGCAGGGGCATTGCACAGGTATCTGCGCAGGCGGGCTTCCATACTATTTTATATGATCTGAATGCAATCGCATTGGAAAATGCAAAGCTTGGTATTGAGAAAAGTTTGCAGAAACTGCAAGAAAAGAATAAGATCAATGAAATTGAAAGAATAAAAACCCTCCAACGGATACAATTCACGAATGATATCCAAACCTGCCTCGCCGATGTGTTTATCGAAGCCATTGCGGAAAAAGTAGAAATCAAATCTGCACTCTTTAACCAACTGGCGGAGCTGAACCACAGCGAATGTGTTTTTGCTACCAATACTTCTTCTTTGTCTGTCACAAAAATTGCTTCGCAAATAAAAAATCCTGAAAGGGTAATAGGTATGCATTTCTTTAATCCTGCACCGGTAATGAAATTGGTGGAAGTGGTGAACACGAATTACACGAATGATCATACAACACGAATTATTACTTCGTTAGTTCAGCAGATGGGTAAAACGCCTGTTATCTGTAAAGATTCTCCCGGTTTTATTGTGAACCGTGTAGCAAGGCCATATTATATTGAATCGCTTCGGTTGATAGAAGAAGGAACAACTAATTTTTCTCAAACAGATAATTTGTTGGAAGCAACAGGCTTTAAAATGGGGCCATTCAAACTGATGGACCTTATTGGCAATGATGTGAACTACGCTGTGAGCACTTCGGTATACGAGCAATTGGGAAAACCTGAACGGTTAAAGCCTTCTCTTATTCAAAAAGATAAAGTTGATAAAGGGGAATTGGGAAAGAAAAGTGGGAAGGGGTATTATTCGTATGAGTAAACCTCACCTAGCCTCTCCTAAAGGAGAGGAACAACACACAGCCCTCGCTTTTAGAAAGTATGATATAATATTGATCTTTCCCGACAAACGTCGGGATCTTCGACAAAAATGTTGATACTTCGACAATGCTCAGTAGAATTACCGAACGTTGAAGAGTGCGACCATTCGACTTCGCTCCCACGACTATCGTCGGGGCAGGCATGGTAATCCCGAAACTATCGGGAGCGACGCCCCGACAAACATCGGGGTCTTCGACAATTGCTGAGTAAAGAACAGGAAGATGAACGGAGCGTCGCAACAGGCGATGATAGTAGCAATGCAGCCGGGCTAATAAAAAATATTTTTAAACCACCTTCTCTTAAGTTTGCATATAATTCTAAATAAATGGATGTTCGAAACTCCCCTTTAGGGGATGGAGGTTTGATTCTCGTTACCGGCGGCACTGGTTTTTTGGGGGCATACATCATCAAAGCATTAATAGAAAAAGGCTATTCCGTTCGGGCTATCAAACGCAGCACGGCCAAATTACCTTTTTATATTCCGAAACAAATACTTGATAAAGTAGAATGGGTGGAAGGCGATGTGCTGGACATTATTTCATTGGAAGATGCGATGGAAGGCGTCGATGCGGTTATTCATTCGGCCGGCGTTGTTTCTTTTTTGAAAAAAGACAGGAAGAACATGTACCAGGTGAATGTGGAGGGGACGATCAACGTGGTGAATGTGGCATTGGAAAAAAATATAAAACGTCTTGTTCATATTAGTTCGATTGCTGCATTGGGAAGATTAGCGAATAGCGGCCATGTGGATGAAGAGAAAAAATGGGAAGAAAGTAAATTGAATACGCATTATGCGAAGAGTAAGTACAGGGCCGAGCTCGAAGTGTGGCGTGCTATCGGCGAAGGATTGAATGCAGTGATCGTAAACCCGAGTACGACCCTCGGCTATGGTGATTGGAACGTGAGCAGTTGCGCTATTTTTAAAAGTGTTCATAAAGAATTTAAATGGTACAGCACCGGCATCAATGGTTTTGTAGGTGTGGAAGATGTGGCGAATGCAACGATATTATTAATGGAAAGTGGTATCAACGAACAACGTTTTATCGTAAACGGCGATAACTGGCCTTTTAAAAAATTATTGGAAACAATGGCCGATGGCTTTCATATAAAAAGGCCGTATAAAGAAACAACTCCTTTTCTCGCCGGCCTCGCCTGGCGAATGGAAAAAATAAAATCATTGCTCACGGGTAAAAAACCATTGCTTACAAAAGAAAGCGCAAAAGTGGCCCTCAGCAAGACTTATTTTGACAATAATAAAATACTGAAGGCTTTACCGGGCTTTTCTTTCACGCCATTGGAGAAAACTATCCAAAAAGCTTGTGAAAATTACCTCGCTGACCTCAAATAGGGTATGCCCTTTGCAGGAGAATTGTATCTTTATCCTGCACATTCAATTTATATTCTATGAAACTGATCCATTATTCGTTCCTTGCATTATTCATTGGCGTTTCGTTCATCGCACAATCACAAATAACTATCTCGGGAAAAGTTGTTGACTCTGCTTCAAAAGAAGCATTGGGAGGCGCAAGTGTGTTTGCGCAAAATACTACGCAGGGCACGGTTACCGATAAAGAAGGAAATTTTTCTTTGCCGTTAAAGTCGGGTGGGTACGAGCTTATCATCAGTTTTACCGGGTATAAAAACCAGGAATTACGCATCACCGATAATAAAAGCCAGCAGGTGCAAATAGAATTGGTGAAAGAAGATAAAACGCTGAGTGAGGTAATTATTCAAAGCAGCAATGAAGTGATGGACGGCTGGGAAAAGTATGGCGATTTTTTTATCAGCCATTTTATCGGCGCCACTCCTTTTGCAAAAAACTGTATCATCCAGAATAAAGATTCGGTTCGCTTCTTTTATTATCGCCGCAGTGATAAGCTGAAGGTGCTTGCCACCACACCGCTTATTATTTCCAATGATGCATTGGGATATGACCTGCGCTATCAACTGGATTCGTTTGTTTATTATTATAAAACCGAGCTTAGTTCTTACCGCGGCACTTGTTTATTTACTGAAAAACTTGGGACAGTGAGCCAAGCCATGGTTTGGAAAACTAACAGGGAAAAAGCGTATGCAGGTTCACGCATGCAATTTATGCGGGCTGTTTATGACAGCACATTGAAACAGGATGGATTTAATGTTGACCTGCTGGATGAAAACGATAAAACAAAATTTGCCCGCCTCGTCGCCCCGTTGGGCAAAAAATATTATACAGCGACCGATTCATTAGATGAAGTAGAAATATTTTATCCAAGGAAAATAAGTGTTACTTATACAAAGGCCACACCCTCAAATGAATACCTGAAACAATACGGCCTGCCGATGGATGTAGGCGTGCAGATTTCCTACATTGATATTTTGAATCCTATCGCCATCAAGCAGAATGGTTATTATTATGATCAGAAGGATTGGGTGAACCAGGGTTACTGGAGCTGGAAAAATTTAGCGGATCTTTTGCCGTATGATTATTTGCCGTAGTAATAATAATTACTAATTAATAATTATTAATTATTGGGGCCGCATGCTGTTGGCTCGCACTCCCTTGCCAATTGCCAATTGCTTATTGCTTATTGTTCTTCCCCATTACTTTTTCCCAAAGCTGCGGTATACGTTTGATCCATACGAATTCCTTCATTTTCTCTCTTGCATCTTCCACCGGCGAACCAAAATATACTTTGCCACCGGTAATGGAATCTTTTACGCCGCTTTGAGCATATACGATGGCATCTTTACCAATCGTCAGTGTTTTACTAACGCCAACCTGCCCCCAAAGAATAACATTGTCTTCGATAGTAGTAGCGCCGGCGATACCGACTTGCGCGGCGAACAAACAATTTTTACCGATAACCGTATCATGGCCGATGTGTACGAGGTTATCCATCTTTGTTCCCGCACCTATTAATGTATCGCTGCTCACACCGCGGTCAATGGTGCAGTTCGCTCCTATTTCCACATCATTCTCAATAACGACCCTGCCACCACTGAGCATCTTCTTGTAATGAACATCCCGGTTTGTCTTTTTATTATAGTAAAAAGCATCGCTGCCGATCACTGTGCCCGATTGTATCATTACGTTATCACCGATCACACAATGATCGAGGATAGTCACATTAGGATAGATGACGCAATTTTTTCCAATACTTACATGATTGCCGATATAGGCATTCGGCATTATTATTGTCCCTTCCCCGGTTACCGCTGCATCGCTTATCATTTTCATGGAAGGTGCAAATGGCCTGAAATGATTGACGATTTTCTGGTACGCTTCAAAAGGTTCCTCCGTAATTAATAAAGCTTTTCCCTCGGGAAACTGCGTTTTTTTATTAATAATAATAAAACTCGCTGCTGAATTGATGCAGGTTTCGTAATACTTGGGATGGTCTACAAAAACAAGATCACCTTGTTCTACCTTATGTATTTCGTTGATACCGGTGGCGGATGCCGTAGTATTACCGATCAATTCTGCATGGATAAGCTTTGCTATTTCTGCAAGCGGAACAGGTTTATCGAAGCGCATAGAAAAAAATTTCAGCAAAGTTAACTGGTAAGTATTGCTGAAGAAGTTGTTTTATCCTGTTTTTATAACCCTTATCCTGGGAAGATGAAGCTTATTTAAATGATTTAAATCAATAGACGATCATTATTGAATGAAGTTACTGTTGATTATATTTTACTTACTTCACCTGCTTTTCCCAATGAGAAATATACAAAAGCATCAATAGAAGCAATAAATATGCTCAATGAAAAAGCATTTATGTTTTATTATTTTTTATCAAAAGGTTCTTTGTTAAATCAATGATTGTTGTTCCTTATCCACAGCAATGTTTAAAATGTTAATAAAAAAGTATCAAAATATTTTTTGGATAGTGAAAATTATATTTAATATTGTGTAGGGAAATTTATTTCCCTGTACTTACTAACCCATCCATATATTAATCCCTTCGAATTTTCGGAGGGATTTTTTATTGTACATACTGCAATACATCATTATTTCCCTTCGGTAATTATTAGAAATTATCAATTATTCGTTAGTCATAGTTTATGCCGCTTGCCGGGTTGAGGTACGAACTATTCAGTTTGTCATTCCGACGCAGGAGGAATCAATACAGATGCTTCGTACCTCAGCATGACAAACAACAGCGGGGCAATCGCTATTATTATATAAACCGGGCGAATGCCATAATTAAAATATCTTTATACTAATCAAATTTCCTTTGCATGCTGAAATCCATGACCGGTTTTGGAAGAGCCGAAAAAAATGCTGGCGCTAAAACATTCCTAGTCGACATCAAATCTCTCAATGGTAAACAATTTGAACTCCAACTGAAATTACCTTCTATTCTCAAGCCTTTTGAATTTGATATTCGAAGGATGTTATCAGAAAAATTAGCCCGTGGCAGCGTGGATTGTATGATCAGCCTGAAAGAAACAGGCGATGCGAAGCCGGTAACCATCAATACCGATCTTGCCAAAGCCTATTATAAACCGCTTGCTGAATTATCCGCCGCATTGAATCTCGATCCTTCGCATATTCTCAGCACATTGGTAAAATTGCCAGAAGTCATCACACCCAGCAGTGAAACATTGAATGATAAGGAATGGAGCGATGTGCAGGGAATTATCCTTACAGCTATCAATAATCTCAATGCACACCGCCTGGATGAAGGAAGATCACTGGAAGCTGATTTGCTATTGCGTATTAATAATATAGAGAAACAGCAGGATGAAGTAATAAAACTCGAACCGCTCCGCAAACAAAAAATAAGAGAAAACCTGACCAAGCTGCTGGAAGAACATGCCGGTAAAGAAAACTACGATGGCAACAGGCTGGAGCAGGAACTGGTATATTATATAGAGAAGATTGATATTACTGAAGAACAGGTTCGTTTAAAGAATCACTGCGATTATTTTAAAACGCTGTTGAGTGACGCCGACGAATCAAAAGGAAAGAAATTATCATTTATCCTGCAGGAAATAGGCCGCGAAATAAACACTACCGGTTCAAAAGCATATGACTCCACCATTCAAAAAAGCGTGGTGATGATGAAGGATGAATTGGAAAAGGCGAAGGAGCAGGTGTTGAATGTGTTATAGGTGGCTAAGAGATAAAAGGATAAAAAGGGCAAAGAGCATAAAAGAGAAAAGGAGAGGAAAGAGAACAACCCTTCTTTTCTCTTTGTCTTTTAATTAAAAGCAACGGGCAAAGGAGAAAAGGAAATGAAAGAGAGCCCTCTTTTTCTCTTTTATCCTCTTAGCTTTGCAAAAATTACTTTATTGAAAAGGATACTCTATACAAGCTGCCTCTTATTTCTTTCTTCATATCTCCTGCTTTCCTGCACTACCGCCGACCTGTATGAAAAAACGGTAAGCATTCCCCAACATGAATGGCAAAGCAGCTACCGGCCTTCTTTTGATTTTATTATAAAAGACACTACGGATACATATAAGGTATTCCTTGTATTACGCCATACGGAGAAATATAGTTTCAATAATATCTATGTCAACCTGTCGATCACTGGGCCGGGGCAGGATTCTGCGATAAACGTTCAACGTGATTTATTGCTCGCCACGAATGAAGATGGCTGGCTGGCAAGCGGCATGGATGATATTTACGAGCACCGCATTCCCCTTACCGATAAGCAAACATTAAAAGCCGGCACTTATCATTTCACGATAGAACAGATCATGCGGGAAGACCCGCTGAAGAATGTGCTGAACGTTGGCCTGCGGGTAGAAAAAGAAAAATAGATCATTCACATGCCTGATGCAACAAGAAAAAAATTACGCCGGGCGACTTTTATATACTGGACGCTTTTTACCTATATAGTAGCGGCGCTCATCTGGTGGTTTATTTCCCTGGAAAGACAGAATAACCAGATGAAGGATTTTAAAGTGCACCAGCTTAATGCGACTATCGACAGCGCTATTACACCCGAACTATATAAAAATGAACTAACCGGTATAAATAAAGAACACAAAAGAAACAGGGGAAAATACATCAGCGAAGGCAGTGTGTTTCTTATCCTGCTTTTAGTAGGCGCAGGGTTTGTGTACCGTTCGGTGCGCCGGCAATTCCGGTTGCACCAGCAGCAGCAGAACTTTATGATGGCTGTTACGCATGAATTAAAAACACCGATCTCGGTAGCACGGTTAAACCTGGAAACGCTTCTGAAATATTCACTCGATACCGAAAAGCAAAAGAAACTGATCCGAACAACGCTGGAGGAAACAGCGAGGCTAAATTTCCTGACCAATAATATTCTCATCTCTTCGCAACTGGAAGGCGGCGGTTATAAATTTTCCAAAGAAGAACTGGACCTTTCGGACTTGCTGAAAGATTGTATCCATGATTTCAGGGAGCGTTTTCATGACAGGACGTTTATTGAAAAGATAGAACCTGATGCGGATATAAAAGCGGATCCGTTATTGCTGCAAATGATGATCAATAACCTGGTGGAAAATGCGCTCAAGTATTCGCCGAAGGAAAAACCAGTGATGGCTTCACTGTTTAAGCGTAAAGGCAGTGTCTTGCTGGAAATAACTGATGAAGGCCCCGGCATCCCGGAAGAAGAAAAGAAAAAGATCTTTTCCAAATTCTACCGTATCGGCAACGAAGCTACCCGCCGCACACAAGGCACGGGATTAGGACTTTATCTTTGCAGTAAGATCGCTCATGATCATAATGCCGACATTTCGGTGACAAACAATACTCCGTCCGGCAGTACATTTGCCGTATTGTTTAAACAGTAGTGAGGCAATGAGCAATAAGCAATTGGCATGGGAGTATGAGCTACGAGCATGCGGCCCAATAATTATTAATTAGTAATTATTGGGAAGAGACTTCGCAAATGCTGAATAGCGAACAGAAAGTACAAGAGTGCGACCATTCGACTTCGCTCATGGTAAACTGCGACGCAGTTGCTGAGTAAAGAACAGGAAGATGAACGGAGCGTCGCAACGAAGATGATCAGGGAACCGAAGTTGTTGGGTATATAAATATCATTTCAATAGCTTGCAGGATATATAAATGACAGCGATTAATTATGGCAGGTGACGAGAAAAAAACATCCATTCTTTTAGTAGAGGACGAAGAAAATTTGCACGAGGCATTGAAGCTGAACCTGGAATTGGAAGGCTACGATGTGACGTCGGCATTTGATGGAGCGGCGGCATTGAAGTCGGTGGATTCGGAATATTTTGATTTGATCGTACTGGATGTAATGTTGCCGGAAATGGATGGCATCAACGTGGCGGAAACGATCCGCATTAGCAACAATGAAGTGCCGATCCTGATATTGAGTGCGAAAAACAGCAGCGCCGATCGTGTGCTGGGATTGAAAAAAGGCGCGGATGACTACCTGACGAAACCTTTTAACCTCGAAGAACTTTTATTGAGGGTGCATAAACTGATTGATAAAAATAAAAAGTTGCTGGATAAATCTACCGTAGGCAACAGTTATACGTTTGGCGATAACATCATTGACTTTAAAGCGCAGGAAGCATCTACAAGGGTAAGCGGTAAAATACAATTGAGCAAAAAAGAAACGATGCTCTTAAAACTGCTGATTGAAAATAAGAATGAAGTGGTGCCGAGGGAAAAAATTTTACAGTCGGTTTGGGGCTACAATGTTTATCCTACCACGAGGACGATTGATAATTTCATTCTCAACTTTCGCAAATACTTCGAAGAAGACAGCCGCAATCCAAAATATTTTCACTCGGTGAGGGGTGTGGGGTATAAGTATTCGGAGTGAGTTATTTTGCCCAACTATAGTTTTTCATGGCATCGTCTGTTGCGTCGCACTCTTGTACGTCCCGTACTGAGCCTGTCGAAGTATCATGGCATCAAATTAAACTCCTGTCAATTTGTTCTAATACGCTGCTAGTCTTTCTCAACAGCTCGCTTTTATCAATTTCCGAATGCGCATCTGTATAAATACCGGCCTCGCATTGTTCTAAAATATTCAGCAGCGAACGCTGATCACTTTGATTTATATTTTTCTGTTTTAACACAGACAATAAATAATCCCGGTTCATCATACTTCCGCTAAATCCTAATCTTAAAGAAAAGAAATTCCAGATACCCGATCTGAGGTTTGTATAAAAAACTTTGTGGCCTTCTTCTATACTTTCAAGAGCGGGTTGTAAAATTTCTGTAATGGGCCGGGGCTTATTTTTTTCTTCTGCGGCTGCCATTTTATTTTTGGATTGCTTTCTTTTCCAATACCATAAGAATCCTCCGCCGGCTGCTGCCAATAAAATAAATATTCCTCCAAGGATGAAAATGATACTAATTTTTGTTGCTTTCTTTTTTAACGCCGGTTGATCGGTTTTTATTTTTTCACTTTCAGCAACATCCACTTTTATAGCGTTTGTAGTTACAGTTTTATAACTGTCACTGCCAGGATCAAAAAAAGAGAAACTGACAGCGGGCAATATAAGATCACCAGCTTTTGCGGGGACAAATGGGAAATGAAATGTCCTGCTTCCTTTTAACGGGGAGAACCTGTTATCTAATGCATCTTTTACCTGCGGATCAAAAGTTTCAATTCCCTGCGGCCATTGAATGGTTGGCGCTGTGAGTTGGGTGAAGTTTCCATTCCCGGAAATAGTAACAATCAATTCTCCTTCTTCATTTTTCGTTATCTTATTTTTCCTGACGGAAGCATCGATAGAAAATTTTCCTGTCGCCCCGGAAAAATCAGCAGGCTTATTTTTTTCAGGAGAAGGTTTTACAACAATGGATATAGGCTCCGAATGCATGCTGCTTTCGTATACTTCAGCGTCATTGCCCAGGCTAAAACTATTATCGCCATCAAATATGCCTTCTATAATTTCCTGCTCCGTTTTATTACCCACCATACTTTTTGAAAACTGTACTTTGTTTTCCACTTCCATTGCATCTATTGTGTAAGAGCCGGATTGTAACGGGTACAATTGTACTTTGCGGACAGTATGTACGTCGAAAGTTTTTCCATTGATCGTTTCATTGGTAAGCATCGCATCGTTCAGGCCGATCATATCCTGCACTGTGAAGCCATAAAAGGCCGGGTTTTTTACAATGTCTGATCTTGATTCCACCCGTGAATAAAGTTTGAACGTGGCGGTGATAGGCTCACCAACATAACAGCTTTTCTTATCTACCAATACTTTCAGAAAAAGATTTTTTCTGATCTTCTCATATGGATCTTCACCGGGTTTTAAATAAGAAGTGGGATTGATTTGTGGCCCTTCATATAACAGGCCCCTCTTAAATGCTTCTGCTTTACTGATCACTTCTATTGCCGCATTATCGCTTTTTACCAAATGGCCATCCACTTTTGCATTTGCACCATGTATAATAAATTTACCGGGCTTCAGTGGTTCCAGCGTATAAACGACATTCTTTACTTTCCTGATGCCATCTGTGCTATACGTCGCCCCTTCATACACAAAAGGGCCGCCTGCAATGCGGAAGTTTTTAAAATCAGGCGGAGAAAATTCACCGATATCATTAAAATTTTCCAGTACATACTGCACCTGGAAAGATTCTCCGGCAATAACTGGCCCTTGCGTCACATCGGTCCTAAAAACGACCTGCGCTTTTATGCTAAACGAATAAACCGCCAATAGAAATATGAAAACAATTCTTTGCATGAGAGGGATAAAAATAAAGAACGGAATGCTAAGTATTGCCGAAAGTTTATGGCAGGGTAGAATCCGTTGCCAATGGTTACAGGTCGCCTAGCTGGGGGCGGATAATAATATCTTCCACGCAGGCCTGTGGCGAAAGTTGTGAAGCGGCATAGATCATTTTAGCAATATCTTCCACTTCCATGATCCTTTGTTTTTCTACCTGTCCTGCCCATGAGTCTGTGTAAACAGCGCCGGGATAAACAGCCGTTACTTTAATATTGTATTTTTTTAATTCTTCCCGGAGGTTAACGGAAAAACCACGCAACGCATATTTGCTGATGCTGTATGATCCACCACCGGGATAAGCTTTTAAACCGGCAATAGAAGACATATTAAAAATATGCCCGCTTTTTTTCTTCATCATTTCAGGAAGGAGAGTGCGGGTAAGATGATAAGCGCTGTATAAATTCGTTTCGATCATTTCTTCCAAAGCCCCGTCTTTTTCATCGTGCACATTGCCACCGGCAAAACTACCCGCATTATTCACCAGTATATCTGGAGAACATAGGGCCAGGCACCATTCACCTAAGGCCTGTGCTTCTTTCTTTTTGCTTACATCAAAAGCCTGTGCTTTGATGGTGGCATGCGGAAATTTATTTTGCAGTTCTTCCAGCGTTTCTCCCAAACGTTTTTTATCCATCGCTGTCAGGAAAGCTTCGTGACCATTTTGCAAAAAGATTTCGGCTATTGCTTTTCCAATCCCTCTTGAAGCGCCGGTAATTACAATAGTACCCCTATCCGCTGAAGGGGTATTTTGAACAGTTTTATTTATCAAAGTATTCTTATTATTCATGATTATGTTTGCAAATTACAGAACAAAATTTCATGAATGGAAACTAATAACTCCCTTTTAGGGAATGGGGGCAGGAAGTACAAGCATCTCTTTTTCGACCTTGACCATACCCTTTGGGATTTTGAAACCAATGCACGGGCAACGCTGGAAATACTCTATGCTGATCTTCAGTTAGAAGCAAGAGGCGTTAATGATTTTGAACTTTTTTATAAGAATTACCTTCTTCACAACGATAAGCTCTGGGAACGTTATCGCAAAGGATTTATCAAACAAGATGAACTGCGGGTAAAAAGAATGTGGCTTTCCCTGCTGGATTTTAAAATTGCGGATGATGCGCTGTCGGAAAAAATGAGTGTGCAGTTTCTTGGTTTGCTGCCAACAAGAAATATTTTATTCCCGTATACGAAAGAAATATTGCGGTATTTAACGGAGAAAAAATATGTACTGCATTTGATCACCAACGGTTTTGAAAAAGTGCAGCACAGTAAATTAAAAAATTCCGGGTTGGATTTATTTTTTAAGGAAGTGATTACATCAGAAGGCTCCAACAGCTTAAAGCCCAATAAAGAAATATTTGATTACGCATTAAATAAATCAGGCGCTGCGCTGGGTGAAAGTATCATGATAGGCGACACGTTGGAAGTGGATATTGCAGGTGCAAAAAATGCGGGAATGGACCAGGTATTTGTGAATCATTTAAAAATAATAACGGAAGAAAAGCCGACTTATATGGTGCATTCATTGAAAGAATTGGAGGCTATTTTTTAACCATCCTGACTAAGGCCTGTTTCTTCTTGTATTCCAAAAAGAAAGCAAAATAATCTCCTTTCTTTTTTCATTTATTCGATAAAACATAAGCGTTCGTTTATGAATCACCGCTTTTCTGCGCCTCGAATATATGCTGATAACTGGTGAGATTTTGGGAAACTGTTGCATAACCAGCAACCTTCTATTTACTGTCTGTATAAAAGACTTGATTTCCTTGTCAAAAAAATTTTCAGCAAGGTATTTGACAATGTCGTTAAAAGCAATAGTGGCTTCAATTGACCAAACTATTTTGTAAGCCATTTGCTGTACTTTTTCATCACAATTTCATGGGGAACTACTTTTCCTTGCCGGACTTCTTTTTCAGCTTTCAAAATACTTTTTTGAACCTCTACGGGTAAATCATTCCACCAATCAGATTCACGATCTGCTTCAAGCATGGAGAAAACCATTTTTACCACATGATCTTCTGCTTCATCAATATATTTTTTAGCCTTGCGGCGCATTTCATTTGTACTCATCAGATCTTTTGCTACTAAAATTACAAAATTACATCAGAAAAGGAAATAGCTTACCATTCTGCAACAACCGTCACTCCGCCCTGTGGTTTATCACCAATCTTCACTTTCACTTTTGCATCTAATGGTAACAGCAGATCTACTCTCGATCCGAATTTAATAAAACCCATTTCTTCGGTTTGTTTTACCTGCTGACCTGTTTGTAGATAATTAATGATACGCTTGGCCAAAGCGCCTGCGATTTGTTTCACTAAAATTTCTCTCCCGTTTTTGCGGTAAACAACGGTATGGCGCTCATTTTCTGTAGAAGATTTGGGATGCCATGCTACTAAATATTTTCCCTTGTGGTATTGACTGTAGGCGATTTCACCGCTTATGGGATTGCGGTTTACATGCACATTTAATGGACTCATGAAGATGGAAACCTGTATACGACGATCAGTAAAATATTCATCAGCCTGTACTTCTTCGATCACCACCACTTTGCCATCTGCAGGGGCGATGATGGAATTCTCCGCAATAGTGAGTGTTCTTTTAGGAATCCTGAAAAAAGAAATAAGAAAAAGAAGTAATCCCAGCGTAGCAATAAAAATAATCACGCTGATGACAGGCATTTCAAAACTCAATAAATAAAAAGAAAGAAGGTTGATAACAGCAAAAATGATCACACTCCAGGCAATGGTGGGATAACCTTCTTTATGAATCGTCATACTAATCAATTGAGCGGCAAAGATAATGAATTGGAAAGTGAAGAAGAGATAATGGGAGCGATTACAAAACGAGAATTTTTAAAACCAACCATACGCATGGCGTTGCGATCAGCAAAGAATCAAAACGATCTAAGAACCCGCCATGGCCGGGCATAATCTTGCCGCTGTCTTTCACTCCCGCCATTCTTTTTAATTTGGATTCAAGTAAATCGCCGAAAGTACCCGTGATAGCCGCAATAGCAGCAACAGGAATTAAAAAATAAATAAGGGCTTTACCTGCTTCGGGAAAGAAAATTAACGGGAATAAAATACCGACGAGAACAATGCCCAGTATAACTCCGCCGATAGTGCCTTCCCATGTTTTCTTGGGAGAAATTTTTGTAACAGGTGTTTTACCGATAAGTGAACCAACCAGGTAGGCCATTGTATCATTCATCCAGAGGCTGGCCATAATAACAACAGGAAGAAAATAACTGCCAAATACAAACATGGTATCATGAACATGAATGTCGTTTTCTTTATACAAATCCATCATCAACCCCCAGCTTAATGAAATATATAATAAACCCAATGCAGCCGCACCGAAAGATTTTAATTCAATTTTATTTTTTTGAAAAATACCAATGACCAGTAAAACAAAACCGGCCGCGGATACAGGCAAGGAGAGATTTTCTTTGAAGCCATAATGATTAATATGATAAGATGGTCCGCAGAACCACAGCACTGATCCATATCCAAGAACCATAAAACCAAGCTTCGTATACGGATGAAAGTTGACGGTATAATTTTTTTCTATCAATTTGAAATATTCCCACCAGCAACCAAAATGAACAACCGAGAATAAAATAAAAAAGCTCCATTGGTTCCACAGTAAGCCCGTCAGCATGACTGCGAGAAAAATGAAAGAGGTGATTGTTCTGGTGCGGAATGTTTGCCAGTTAAATGCCATTGACGGGTAGTTGATCAGGTTTCCGGTTGCGGGATACTCTTTTGAATACAATAAATAAGCCGATAACAGCGGGAAGAAAAATAATGCCCCAATAGGATGTCACATCTTCCTGCATCGCTTCCGTCGCTGGTTTGCCCTGCCGCGTCAAAACGTACAAGACAGTTACAGCTAACCCATTCGTTACAAAATGCGCCAATATACTTAGCCATAATTTACCGGAATAATGAAAAATAGCGCCGAGCATTACACCAAGAAAAAAACGGGATAAAAATCCATAAAACGAAACATGCACCGCACTGAAAATAATACTGACAATAATAATAGACAACCACGGCATTTTTGTAGAGCGGGTGAGAAAATTTTGAAATCCTCCCCTGAATAAAGCTTCTTCACATAAAGCCGGAAGAAAAGCAATCAATACCAATGCAAGAATATAATCGGTGAAGCTTTTCAAACTGATAATCGCATTTATCTGTTCATTGTACTCCGCCTCCCATTTATCAAATGTTATCTTCCAGGAAGCAGGCACAGGAATTTGTTCATTAAAATAAGCAAGTGAAGAAGAAACCAGTAATCCAAAAATGGTAATCCCAATCACCAATCCAGCCTGGTTGAATTTTATATTGGAAGAAAATCCCAGCAAGGCCATTGGCTTGCGATTTAATATAGCAGCCGTAACAATAGCAGGTAGTAAAAATCCCACAGTAGCGTTGATCACCTGTATCACCTTCATGGTATTGGCATAAGCGGGGTTACCCATGTCAGTTACCATTTTATCAAAGCCAAGCCCTGTCATCTGCCGCCATACTATTATACTGATAAGCGAAGCTGCTATTAAAGCCGCTACCGTAAATGCGATGAGCATAAAAAAACCAGCCGTATAAGAAGTGCCCCTGGAATTATTGTTGTACATAATTTTAAGAAGTAATGATGTAAATTTGTCGCTTCAAAAGTAATTATCAATTGAGAATAATTAATTAATAATTATTGATGCTAACACACTGATGGTCAAGATAGGAAACATAGAATTACCCGGCTTCCCGCTACTCCTCGCCCCGATGGAAGATGTGAGCGATCCGCCTTTCCGTGCCGTTTGCAAAGACAATGGGGCCGACCTGATGTACACGGAATTTATTTCCAGCGAAGGGTTGATCCGGGATGCCATTAAAAGCAGGAAGAAACTGGACATTTTCGATTATGAAAAGCCGGTTGGCATTCAAATATTTGGCGGCGATGAAGAAAGCCTTTCCTTGGCTGCAAAAATTGTGGAAGTTACCAATCCTGATTTATTAGATATCAATTTCGGGTGCCCGGTAAAAAAAGTAGCGTTAAGAGGTGCGGGAGCTGGTGTATTAAAGGATATTGATTTAATGGAAAGATTGACGGCTGCCGTTGTAAAATCAACTTCATTACCGGTTACTGTAAAAACGAGATTGGGTTGGGACGATAATACGAGAAATATTGAAGAAGTAGCGGAACGGTTACAGGATGTTGGCATAAAGGCTTTAGCAATTCATGGCCGTACACGTTCACAGATGTATAAAGGAGAAGCCGACTGGACATTGATTGGTAAAGTGAAGAATAACCCACGCATCACTATTCCCATCTTTGGAAATGGTGACATTGATTCTCCCGAAAAAGCACTGGAATATAAAAACCGGTATGGGATAGATGGCATTATGATCGGTCGTGCAGCAATTGGTTATCCCTGGATATTTAATGAAATAAAACATTTTTTTAAAACAGGTGAACATTTACCGTCTCCATCTATCGAAGACAGGATCGCTGTTTGTAAAAAACATTTGATAAAATCCGTGGAATGGAAAAATCCTGTTGTGGGCATCAATGAAATGAGACGCCACTATGCTAATTATTTAAAGGGATTGCCCAACATCAAAGAATACCGCAATAAACTGGTAACGTTAACGGTGGTGAATGAAATAGTTGAAGTGCTGGATGAAATAGGAAGAACGTATGCAGGTTTTGAAATGCAAAAGACACCGATTGAGTTAATCAACTATCACGAAAAATGCCCGGTGTAAATTCTTTATGTCATTTTTATTCGCATCACTTTCATCAATCCATAAATGGAAACAAGTGCCCATGTTGCTTCTAAGATGACGAAAGGCCAATAATTGATGAGATAAGATGCATAACAGGCCAATACCCCACCGAAAATATTCATCACGTAAAATGCTTTTCCATCTCTAGGAATAAGTTTGGCGGTATTTAGAAAATACGCAAACAAAATAAGCCCTACACCGATGGTTCCTATAATATCATTATAACTCATAAAAAATAATTGATAAATTAAAAGTGCAGAAATAATGCCTGATTTATTGCAATGCTTGTTTTATTTCGCTGCTTACCGGTGATACAGACGGGCCGAAATAATCTGTCAGCTTTCCTTCTTCATTTATAATATACTTACTGAAATTCCATTCGGGAAACTTGGTGCACCATCCATTCTTTGTTGAATCAGTGAGCCATTGAAAAACAGGGTTTTGTTCAGGTGATTTGATGACCACACTTTTTTTAGCCAATGGAAAATCAACGCCAAAATTCAATTTGCAGAATTGAGCGATCTCTTCATCCGTTCCTTTTTCCTGTTCTTTAAAATCATTAGCCGGGAAGCCGATCACTACCAGTTTATCTTTATTTTCTTCATATATTTTTTGCAGGTCGTCGTATTGATTGGTATAGCCGCAGTTACTGGCTGTATTTACCAACAACACTTTCTTGCCTTTAAAAGCGGAGAAATCAATTTGATTTCCATTATTCGCTGTTACTTTCAACGAATAAAAAGAAACCGGCGGTGTTATTTCTTTATGGGAAAGCTTTGTCGAATTTGTTCCTTTCAGTTTTGTCAACCACATCCATGCGGGGTATATTGCTTTTAATACTTTCTGGCGATAGGTCATATTCTTTGAATTTCTATTTATAATTTCCACGTACCCTGCAAACACAAGCAGGAGCATTAAAATAACAATCGATATCTTTTTTAGTTTGCGCATTCAATGTTTATTGAAAATATCAACGAATTACCCATTTAAACAATTTCAATTTTCCTTTAAAGGGCGGATATTTAATCGAAGGGTCAAACCATGTTGGCGTTTTCATGATCGCTTTTTTATGACTGAACGTTTCAAAAGAATATTTACCGTGGTAATTACCTAAACCGGCAAATCCCCTTCCGCCGAAAGGAAGGTAATGATTGGTGAGGTGCCAGCTCGCATTGTTAACGCATCCGCCGCCGAAGGCCATGCTATTCAGCCAGTCTTTTTCTTTTGCTTTACTACTTGTGAAAACATAAAAAGCCAATGGATTTGGATTTTGTTCAATGATCTTTATTGCTTCTTCTTTGGTAGTGAAAGTTAGTACAGGAAGAATGGGGCCAAATATTTCTTCCTTCATGATATCATCCGAAAGCTGCACATTGTCAAGGATCGTAGGCTCAATAAACAATTTTTCTTTGTCAGCTCTTCCGCCATACTGTACCCGTCCCTGCGATAAATATTTTATAAGACGGTTGAATTGTCGTTCATTGATGATCTTTCCGTAATTATAATTTTCTTCCGGTTTTTCACTGAAGAATTTTTGTATGGTGTTTTTTAATGCATTGATCAGTTCCTCTTTTTTTGATGCATGCACCAGCACATAATCCGGGGCTACGCACATCTGCCCCGCATTGCTGAATTTGGGCATGGCGATTCTTTTGGCGGCTACTTTTATATTGGCATCTTCTTCCACAACACAGGGACTTTTTCCTCCTAATTCTAAGGTAACTGGTGATAATTTTTCCGCCGCCATTTTATAAATGATTTTTCCTACACTGGTACTGCCGGTATAAAAAATATGATCGAACCGGAAATCATTCATTAGTTCAGGAATTACTGTTTGGCCTTCACCCTGTACGTATAAAATATATTCTTTTGGAAAAACTTCTTCAATAATCTTTTTCATCACAGCATCCGTGGCCGGCGCTACTTCGCTTGGTTTTAATACCATGCAGTTGCCTGCGGCGATAGCGCCGATGAGTGGATTAAATAATAATTGAACAGGATAATTCCACGGTGCGATGATGAGCACAACGCCCAATGGTTCGTGCATTATCCTGCTGGATGATGGCATATTCACCAGGTTAGTGCCCACCTTCTCCGGCTCCATCCAGTCACGTAAATTTTTCAACGCCACGTTTAATTCAGAGATGACCATGCCTGTTTCAGTAACCCAGGTTTCTTCGGGACTTCGTTTCAAATCAGTATATAATGCATCGTATATATCCTGTTCGTGGTTAAGAATGGATTTTTTCAACTTTTGCAATTGCTCTTTGCGAAAAGAATAGGAACGGGTGATGCCCGAATCAAAATACTGACGAAGCAGTCGCAACTTTTCCTGAAGTGAATGATCCATACCGGCCTTTTTTAGGAAAATGTAAGTTAGTCGTTTTTTAGAGCGTATAGACCGTGTTTGCCGATTGTAATGGTTATTGTAGAAAAAAAGCCCCACCTGTAAAGAATAAATTGATGTTTTCTGAAGCAAGTGAAATGGAAAAGTTTTTGCTGCAATTAATGTAATGTGAAGTATGAAACTGATTGGGACTTGAAGGGCACCGTGAACAATATAAAATCAACAAAAGAGGCCGTTGCTAAAATGAATAAAATTGTAATTTTTTAATCGTCTTTCTGGTAGGTTCAGTAAATGCGAGCTTTGCCTGTGAGCCTTCACAGGCATTTGCTTTTACCTCACTTAGGCTCTCCTAAAGGAGAGGGACAACACACAGGCCTTGCTTTGAGAAAAGTATACTATTTTAATAGATGGCTCGTGCCTCGCCCCCGCAAGCGGGATAAACTATGACAAAGAAAAGAACTACTATTAAGAACGTCGTTTAAGGGAAGATCCTGGATAATAAAACTCTTCTTTGTCACCCCGAGGTAGGAGGGGTCTGTTGATAATAGAACGCTTCAATATTGCTGAATAGCGAACAGGAAGTACCCCGATATTCATTGGGGTGCTGCCGTAATGCTGAGTAGAATTCATGCAGCACAAGAGTGCGACGCAACAGGCGATGATAGTAGCAATGCAGCCGGGCTAAAATTTTAATTATTTCAGAGAAATAAGTCAAAACATCGAACTCCTAAAACCAATACCTTTGCGGCGATTTAATAATATAAAAACTAACTATGTCTTTAATCGCAATGGGCACCATGGCCTTTGACGCCATCGAAACACCGTTTGGAAAAACAGATAGAATTGTGGGCGGCTCCGCCACGTATGTTGCGTATGCAGCAAGCAATTTTGTAAAACCTGTACAACAAATATCTATAGTGGGATATGATTTTCCGGAAGAAGAAATGGCGGAATTGAAAAGAAGGGGTGTGCAACTGGAAGGTGTGCAAATTATACCTGATCAAAAATCATTTTTCTGGAGCGGACGTTATCATGAAGACATGAACAGCCGCGATACGTTGATCACTGACCTGAATGTGTTAGCGGATTTTAAGCCTGTTGTTCCCGATGCTTACCAGGGCGCTGAATTTTTAATGCTGGGTAACCTGCACCCGCAGACACAATTAAGTGTGATCAAACAAATGAAGACAAGGCCGAAGCTGATCGTGATGGATACGATGAATTTTTGGATGGAAGTTGCGATGCCTGAATTGAAAGAAACGTTGAAGCATGTAGATATGCTATTGGTGAATGATGCGGAAGCGAGACAACTGACCGGACAATATTCTATTGTGAAAGCGGCGAAAGCTATTATCCAAATGGGCCCGAAATACCTGATCATTAAAAAAGGGGAACACGGCGCTTTATTATTTCATGGTGAAAGTGTGTTCTTCGCTCCTGCATTACCACTGGAAGAAGTGTTTGATCCGACTGGTGCGGGAGATACATTCGCTGGTGGTTTTATGGGTCACCTGGCAAAGACTGGCGATATCTCTTTTGAAAATATGAAACGAGGAATTATTGTTGGCTCTGCTATGGCGAGCTTCTGCGTGGAGAAATTCGGGCCAACAAGATTGAAAGAAGTATCCAAACAGGATATTGACAGGAGAATACAACAGTTTAAAGAGCTGGTGAATTTTGAGATTGAATTGGTATAATTTAAACGAACTTTTATTCCCGGATTATTTCTTTGATCTTTTTCATCAGCGGTTTTTTAAACCTTCTCTGTAATTCGTATGAAGAAAAATAGAGAATGGAGTCTGGTATTTTTTTGTACTCAAAAGAATGCACTCTTATCTCCTGTTTTCGCTTGTTAAGTTCGTCAATAATGAATTGTATGTTTTGAATGGTATCACCGTTCACCTGCATTTCCGGGATGGTGTAAATAGAACCGTAACTGATTTTTGTATACACACCATTGTAAAGAGAATCTACCGGGATCATTACCCTGTTGCCATTCGCAGATGTTGCTTTTAAATAATAATTATTATTCCAGATCTTTTCATAAATGGCAGAATCTTTTTTGAGTGTAATGCCGTGACGGGCAAAGGAATTAACAATGGCGTCCTCTTTTTTCTTTGTCTTTAAATAACCGTCTACTTTAACCTTGTTGTCGTCCACTATTCTTCTTAACATGGTCGTGGCGGTGAAAGAAAAGAAGCAAACAATACAAGCGCAGCCTACGAGGATACGGCGTACATAGCTCAATGAAATATTTTTTTCCTTTAAATAGAAAGCAAAAGGTATCACGGTTAACGCCACGAGATCTGAATAGTCAATAATCCTGTTAACCGGCAGATGAAATGCTGAATTGAAAAACAGGATAGCATTGCCACTTAGCGGTGATTTCCACCATAGAAAAAATAAAGTAATAATTACAGCAACTATTTTTCTATGCCGGTTAAACAATGCGAAAAAGAAAACAGTAAATGCAAATAAGCCTGCGAAGTCTGAGAGCTTTCCTGTAAACCAATTATGGAACTGGTATTTCCATAAAAAATCATTCAGTAATAAAAGAATGATGCTGGTAATAAACAATGGGTGCAGCAGTAATTGTGATTTCCTGTTCATGGCAGGAAAATTAAACATATAACTGTTTAAGAAAACCTAAAATCACTTTGAAAGATTGGCTTCTGTATTTATTGCTTAATTCTTTCCGATCAATTAAGTTTTCTCGCCAGCACAACCGTGTTTTTAAACGTATTTTTCTTTCCCTGTAAATTAAATATCTCCGTAAAGATGATATAAGTTCCAAGTGCCAGCTTTTGTCCTTTATCATTTAAACCATCCCAGTTCCAATAGCCACTGCTGCCCATTGTTCCGTTACGAACAAGATTTCTTACCGGTCTTCCTGCCGCATCGAAGATGGTGATGTTGGCGACATAGCCGGGTTCATCTATTTTATATTGTATCGTGGCGATATCATCAAAGCCATCATTGTCGGGAGAAAAAACTTTCGGCGTTGCTTCGATAGTTGCGGCGATGCTTTGCGAATTTTTGTATTGGGAATTTTTATACGTCGGTGTACCATACCCTGCAGTGGAAGCGGCGCTGTGCCAGTTATCGGCGCTTTGGGAAATACCAGCAGGGTCAACTCTTTCCAATGAAACTCCTTCCTTATTATCTACCAGTTTAAAATGCCAGCCGTCGGTATATTTTACTTCGTCAATGACGGCGCCCTGAAAATTGAGGAGCACAACATCACCATCCGTATCGGGGAAAGAAGGCGGTGCCGAAACAACAAGTACATTATCCGGGTTTTTTACTAAATAATTTAATGCAAGACTATTCGCATCTTCTGTCGTGACGATATAATCACCGGGGAAAATATAACGGCCAACAGCGCTGAATGGTTTTATCGAACTTACTGCGCCACTGCTACTGCGATTAGCAATAAATAATTTAGCGGCATCGAATATTTTATCGCTGTTGTTATAAAACTCTACATAATCAAATGCATTTGGTTTGGGGTTAAATAGGATTTCGTTAATGATTAATTCTCCTGCTGCTGCGTCTACGGGCAATCCTACTTTTACTTTATTAGAAGAGCCAATTGTATTGGCTTTGCAATCTGTAACATTTGTTGCCGTGATAGTATAAACAGTGCCTGCAATCAACGGATTATTGGTTTTTAACTGCACCTGGTTAAATAACGGAGAAACCGTAACTGCATTTATAAACGATAAACCACCATCCATTGAATAATGAGACAGTGTCGCACCGCTTGTACTGTCAACAGGTTCATCATAGACTAATATGACAGTTGTATTATCTGCGAGATAAGCATTCTTTAATTGCGGGCCTGTTTGATCATTATTGATAGCATCAATGGAATTCTTTTTTCCGGGAGTGCCACCGGAAGTATTGGTGCTTGCTTTCCAGTTGCTGCTGCCAGCGCAGGGGCTTTTTGTATCTATCATTTCCAATGTCCATCCGCCATCTTTCTTTAGTTCATTCAGGTACCATGATGATGAATAGGCAACAGCATGAATAATCATTCCATTGGCTGCTTTTAAAAAAAGCTGGTCGCCATCATTATCTAATGAAGGAAAACTGGTGACTGAAATTGTTGCGCCGAATGCTGACATGGCTGCAACAGCGCTTCCCGTACAAACGATCACAAATTCATCGGGTTGTAATATGAAATTGGGCATGGGCCCGCTTTGACCGGTAGCATCGCCGATACGCCAGTTTTGTAAATTAATGGGAGCTGTTGTCGTATTTTTTAGCTCAATCCATTCATTATTGGGCAAGCCGATCTGCGGTGTGGGATCGGCCATGAGCTCATCTATTACAACATCATACCTGTTTTGGGCATGCAGTGTAATGCTATATATAACAAGTGTCAATGACACAAGGCAGGATTTCATGTTTTTATAGGTTAGGTTAGCTGTCGCAAAATTGCGATAGGTTAAATTTCAAACTTTTTATTTGGAAACAATGAAATGCAGGACTATTTTTGCCACCGCAATGACAATAAAGAAACATACAAAGCGCACCAAGAAACAGTTCCGTAAGCGGAAGGGTTAAAATGTGTTTTGTATGACAGCAGCATATTTGAAGGCCTTCCTGAACGGAGGGCTTTTTTGTATCTATATATGAATGAGTTGTGAAATGTCAGCGTGAGAGTAGAAGATATTCTTAGTTGATTATTTGAATAAGCTGGATAAGGAATGAAAGTTATTAGAAGCGCCTGGTAATAATTAGGAATTAGAAGTTATGAATTTCATTTTATGCAATTGGTTCTAAGAAAATGCTGGCCCTCACCCTTTATCCCTCTCCACTTGTGGAGAGGGAAGCTTAACACAGCCCTTGCTTTTTGAAGATGCTGTTGTTTTTGGGAGACTTCTAAAATGCTGAGTAATGAACAGGAAGTACAAGAGTGCGACGCAACAGACGATGATAGTAGCAATGTTGCTGGGTTTATAAAAATATTTTTTGACACTTAAATTTTAAAAACAAAAACAATGAAAGTTGCAGTTGTCGGCGCCACAGGATTGGTTGGCACCAAAATGTTACAGGTATTGGCGGAAAGAAATTTTCCCGTCACGGAATTAGTTCCCGTTGCATCAGAAAAATCAGTGGGCAAGGAAGTGGAGTTTAAGGGAAAGAAATATAAAATAGTAAGCATGGCGGATGCGATAGCTGCGAAACCGGCAGTGGCAATCTTTTCAGCAGGTGGTGGCACATCATTGGAATGGGCGCCGAAGTTTGCGGAAGCAGGCATTACGGTGATCGATAATTCGTCCGCATGGAGAATGGATCCCACAAAACCTTTGATCGTGCCGGAAATCAACGCAGATATACTGACGAAGAAAGATAAGATCATTGCAAATCCTAACTGCTCCACTATTCAAATGGTGGTGGCACTGGATCCTTTGCATAAAAAATATGGCATTAAAAGAATCGTGGTGTCGACATACCAAAGTGTGACCGGCACAGGCGTGAAGGCAGTGACGCAATTGATGAATGAAAGAAATGGTGTGGCGGGTGAAAGGGCTTATAAATACCCGATTGACCTGAATGTGATCCCGCAGATTGATGTGTTCCTGGATAACGGTTACACGAAAGAGGAAATGAAAATGGTCAATGAAACAAAAAAGATCATGCGGGATGATTCAATTCGTGTGACGGCGACGACGGTTCGCATACCTGTTGTGGGCGGGCACAGTGAATCAGCTAATGTAGAATTTGAAAAAGATTTTGATATAGATGAGGTGAAAAAGATATTGACTTCAGCCGCCGGCGTTATCGTAGTAGATGATCCGGCGAACCAGCAATACCCGATGCCGATGGATGCGCATGAAAAAGATGAAGTGTTTGTAGGAAGATTGAGGAGAGATGAAAGCCAGCCGAATACTTTGAATATGTGGATCGTGTCGGATAATCTTAGAAAGGGTGCAGCTACCAATGCGGTGCAAATTGCGGAATATCTTTCATCGAAAGGGTTGCTGTAAAAAGATAAAGAGAGAGAGGAACACGGATGTCCACAGATAAAAGGGATTTCCACGGATATTCTTTTAAAACAAAATAGATCTGTGTTGATCTATTTTAATCAATATTATCCGTGTTCTTGTATTTTTTGTTTGGGAATATAGATGTAACTGAAAAGTAAAAAGGCTGTTTCAATTTCTTGAAACAGCCTTTTTAATAACATAATTTTTTTTAAACAGTTTCAGCCTGCGCCTGTTTTTGCGTAACGGCTTGTTGGTCTGCAGCTTTTACAATCTCTACGTTCAACACCAGTTTCACATCATCGCTTACTACGATGCCACCAGCTTCGGTGATGCCATTCCATTTCAAACCAAATTCACTGCGGCTGATCTTGCCTGTTAATTCAAAACCTGCAACAGTCTGGTTAGAAAAATCTTTTTGTGTACCACCAAACTCTGCTTTTAATTCAACAGGTTTAGTAATGTCGCGGATCGTTAAGTTTCCTTTTACGAAATAGTCCGAACCACTTTTGTGTTCGACAGCGGTAGACTGGAAACTAATCTTAGGAAATTTTTCAGCATTGAAAAAGTCATCTGACTTCAGGTGACCATCCCGCTGGTCATTGCCAGTGTGAATGCTATTTATGTCTGCGGAGAATGAAATCTTCGCATCGGTGAAATCTTCTTTTGCTGCATCTACTTTTCCTTCGAATGCAGTAAACTTTCCTGAAACGGTTGAGATCACAAGGTGTTTCACTTTAAACCCGATCTCTGAGTGTGCGGTATCAATTGTCCATGTTGCCATAAAAATTCAGTTTAGAGTACAAATTTAATGTTTAAACATTGAATATTACAAATATTCTTTATCTTTTATTATAGTCTTAACAATTGTGCCAGAAGCAGGAGAAACTGTTAAGACAGAACTACAAGGAGTTAGTAACAGAATCGCCTGTATTTTGTTTAATTATTCCACCATACTTTCATTCAGGAAGACCAAAAGGGGCTGCAGCGCCTCAAATGCGGTGGTTATTTTTTTTACGAGGTCTTTTGAGGTAAGGTCTTTATCACTCACATCAATCATTGTAATGAAACTTTTTAGTTTCAAATATTCGGCGGCGGGATTGTCCGGTTCATAACCTTTTGGTACACGGCTTAACAAAAATTCTTTGCTGTCATCCAGTTTGCCATACAAGGATTTGAATTGTTTGGAAGCAATAATTTTTTTAAAGTTGGCGAAGTTATAGTCAATCTCCTGACGCACTTTTCTCAGGGCTTCAGGATCGGGAACATACAAACCACCGCCGACAAAACTTTGCCCGGGTTGTAAATGAAAATAATAACCGGAGGAGTTTATTCCTTTCCTGCCGCTTTTATTGATGCTGGCGCCAAAATTATTTTTATACGGTGTTTTATCTTTTGAAAAACGAATATCACGGTTAATGCGGAACAGGCAATCTTTTGCTTTGATGTCTTTGATCGTTATATCCTTCTTGCCATGCTTGTCAATCACTGTTTGAATTAATGCTGCGAAATCCGTCTTTGCTGCATCGTAATCCTTGCGGTGCGCATCAAACCAGGGTTTGTTATTATTCTTGTTGAGGTCTTTTAGGAATTTTATAGTGGATGATTGTAACATAGAATCAATTGTTTTGAATTAAATATGTCTTTACTGCCTGCCTGCCATTATCAATTAAGACATTAACTTCTGCAGTCGATAATTTACGGATTCTTGGCTTCACGTTTCCATCGCTGATAGAAACAGTTCTTTGCCAATCCTCTTTTGTTAATTGCTGGCGGTTCAGGTTTTCAATAATAATATTATAGAATGCAGTCAAATATTGCCTGAAATTACCAATCGGTAACGAAGCGATATTTTTTTCTTCGTGATCACTTTTGATTTGGTTCTCGGAATCAATCCTGAAACCTATAGTCGAAGAATTAGCTACAGATGAGCTGTCAAACATATGGATAGGAAAATTGCCTGTAAAACCACCATCCACCATGATGTCCAGTCCTTCTTTGTTTTTAGGATGCCGCACCACTTTGCCCTCTTTATTAATAAAGACAGCTTCGAAATACAGCGGGATGCTCATCGATATCCTGACAGCGTCTTTTACTTTCATCTTCGGGTAATTTTCATGGGAGAATACAATCAGTTGTTGTTTATTAAGGCAAGTGCCGGTGATGTACAGGTCTTTAAAACCTTTTTGATGTAATTCTTCAAAAGTGATGTCCGCATCACCTGTTTTGGTCGCAATCATCTTTTCCAGCCATTTTTCAAATTTCAAACCCCTGTACCAGCCAAAATAGTTGCGGGTACGGTTAATGCCGCCGAGTAAAAAATAATTTCCATCATTGAATTTTTTGAAGTTGGTGCCGGATATAATTGTTTGTATTTCGTTTCCTGTGTAGCCCAACGAAATTCCCAGGGCAACAATGGCGCCTGAAGAAGTGCCGCCCACTTTCTCAATTCCCTGAAACATATTGGCCGCCTCTAATTCATAAATAACCCCGCAATAAGCAATGCCTCTTATACCGGCCCCTTCAAATACCAGGTTTTTTATTGTTGATTTTTGTTGCGCAGAACAAATAAAAACAAAAAGAAACATTGATAAAAGGGCAACAATTTTTTTCATTTCGAAATGTAACTTATTGGAATAACAGTGTGAAGCAGGAAATGTTAAAAGAAAAAGATTATTTCTTCCCGATCATTTTAAGGAATTCAGCTTCGGAAATGATCTTTACTGTATTAATCTTTTTTGCTTTTTCTAATTTACTTCCCGCATCTTCACCCACCACCAGGTAATTTAATTTACTGCTCACACCGCCAACGATCTTACCGCCGTTTTGTTCCACCATTTCTTCCGCATCGCTGCGTTTCAGAGTTGGCAATGTGCCAGTGAATAAAAAAGTTACATCATTCAAATTCCCGCTGCTCGCCATTTCTTTCTTTGGGTTCTTTAATTGAACGCCCAGTTTTTCCAACCGCTGCAGCATGTCAATATTATCCTTGTTACTAAAAAAATGAAAAACACTTCCCGCTACTTTTGGGCCGATGTCTTCGAGAGTCAATAAATCTTCCGCTGAGAAATTTTTCAAATCGAGCAAATGATTTACCGCCTGTGCTAGTGTTTTAGCGGTTGTTTCACCAACAAAGCGGATTCCTAATCCAAATATCAAACGATGCAATGGCTGACTTTTGGAATTGCTTATTGCCGATTGCAGGTTGTCTATTGATTTCTGTCCAAAGCCTTCCATCGCACCGATCTTTTCAAAATCCAGGGTATAAACTCCTGGGATGTCTTTTAATAAATCCAGCTCATAAAATTTCCGCACATTAGCATCTCCAAAACCACGAATGTCCATTGCATCCTTGCTTACAAAATGAATGATGCGTTCCACCACCTGTGCCGGGCACTCAATATTTATACAACGCCACACCGCTTCGCCTTCTTCCTTAAATAATTTACTTTCGCAAACAGGGCACTTCTTTGGAAAAACAATTTTCGTTTCTTTTCCTTTTCTTACTTCCGCCAGCGATTTTACAATGTAAGGAATCACATCACCTGCTCTTTCTACCAGCACACTGTCACCAATCATTAAATCTTTTTCTTTGATCACATCTTCATTGAATAAAGAAATAGAAGAAACGGTTACACCGCCGATCGGCACCGGTTGAATTTTTCCCACAGGTGTAATAGAGCCTGTCCGCCCCACCTGGAATTCTACATTTAATAAAGTACTCGTCGCCTGTCTTGCTTTGAATTTATAGGCAAGCGCCCATCTCGGGTGATGGCTCGTCATTCCCAATTTATCCTGCAGTTCGATGTCATTTACTTTTATCACCATGCCATCAATCTCGTAACCAAGCCCATCTCTTTTCGTTTCAAATTCATGGCAATATTTTATCACCGCATCAATGCCCTTCAATACTTTTTTTTCTTTTTGCGGGCTGCGAAATCCTAATTCCCATAATAACTCCAATGAGCCGGAATGTTTTTTTAAGATCTCGGGTTCAGGTTTCTTCGGTAATAATGTATAATAACTGATATGATAAACGAACGCTTCCAAACTTCTTTTTCTCACTTCCGAAGGATCTTTTATGCGCAACGTACCAGAAGCCGCATTGCGGGGATTTGCCAACGGCGCATAACCCTGTTCGATCAATTGATCATTATATTTTTTAAAATTCGATTTATTGATCAGCACTTCACCTCTTATCTCTACGGTCTGCAATCCATAATCAGAAAAACTTTGCGGAGAGTGGCAGGCTTCTTATCTGCCGGATATTCGTTGTTATTTCATCGCCTTCCACACCATTACCTCTTGTAGCGCCGCGAACCAGTTGATCATCTTCATAGATCAATGAAATACTTCCGCCATCAAATTTCGGCTCAACGCAATATTCTATTTTATCCAAACCCGTCAGCTCTCTTGCTTTCCTGTCAAAGTCAATTACATCATCATCGTTATACGAATTATCCAATGAAAGCATCGGCACCAAATGCACTGCTGTAGGAAAATCTTTTGTCAAACCTTTCGCCACACGTTGCGTCGGCGAATCCGGCGTCACCAGCTTTGGATAATCCGCTTCAATTTTTTCCAATGATTTATAAAGCTGGTCATATTCAACATCAGCAATCAACGGATCATTCAGCACATAGTAGCGGTGCTCATGAAACTTCAATACATTTCGCAATTTTTCGATATCATCTTTTGCCGCTGGCTTTTTTAAAAATGCCAGTCCCTGTTTTTGTAGTTGCTGTGTTGCTTCTTTAGAATACATGTGCCAATTGTTTCAGGGTAAAGTTAGTGCACTCCTGCAATTCGGGTTATAGTGAACCGTTTAAAATTATTTTTTATAAGCCCGGCTGCATTGCTACTATCATCGCCTGTTGCGTCGCACTCTTGTACTGCATGAATTCTATTCGGCATTTTTGTCGAAGATCCCGACGTTTGTCGGGAAACCAAAACCATCCGTATTTGTGTGCATTTTCATTAAGCAAGGGCTGTGTGCTGTTCCTCTCCTTTAGGAGAGGCTAGGTGAGGTTCTACTCAGCATTTTTGAAAATGTATTATAGTTATAAGTATTTTCTCAAAGCCGGGGCTGTGCAAGGTTTCCCTCTCCACTTGTGGAGAGGGATAAAGGGTGAGGTTGTATATTGCACATTCATTTTTTATCATGCTGAGACGATTGATGCTTTTTACAAGCTGCTGTGTTGTTTTCCTTTCCTGCGGTAATAAAAATAACCAGGAACAAAAGGATACTTTATTTTCTTTACAGGATAATAAAAAGACTGGCATTGATTTCATCAATGAACTCACCGATAATGCGCAAGCCAATATTTTTTCTTATCGTAGCTATTACAATGGCGGCGGCGTTGCCATCGGCGATGTAAACAAAGATGGCCTGAATGATGTTTATGTCACATCCAACCAGGGCGATAACAAGCTATATATAAATAAAGGCGACTGGCAGTTTGAAGACATAACTGAAAAAGCAGGCGTAAAAGGAACAAAGTACTGGAGTACCGGCGTCACGATGGCCGATATAAATGCAGACGGGTGGCTGGATATTTATGTTTGCAATAGCGGCAATATCCAGGCTGGCGATACCGAAAACGAATTATTCATCAATCAAAAGGACGGAACGTTTAAAGAAGCGGCGGTCGCTTATGGTCTTGCCGATAAAGGATTAACTACACACGCCGTTTTTTTTGATTACGATCTCGATGGCGATTTAGATTGTTATGTACTCAACAACTCATTTCGCCCAAGTGAAAATTTTAAACTGCATAAAAACCTGCGCACCATTCCGGATAAACTGGGGGGCGATCGTTTGTACCGCAATGATAATTTACATTTTACCGATGTAACAGAAGCCGCTGGTATTTATTCCAGCGATATTGGTTTTGGCCTTGGTGTTTCCGTTGGCGATGTCAACCAGGATGGCTATCCTGATATATACGTATCCAATGATTTTTTTTGAAAAAGATTATTTATACATCAACCAGCAAAACGGAACATTTAAAGAGAACATTGAATCCTCCATGGGCCATCTTAGTCTTTCTTCCATGGGTTCCGATATTGCGGATATTAATAATGATGGCCATCCCGACATCTTCACTACGGAAATGGTTCCCGAAGATGATGAACGCTACAAGCTCATCACTTCATTTGAATCCTATGATGTTTTTAAAATAAAACAACAAGAAGGATATTATAACCAGTACATGCAAAACTGTTTGCAGCTGAATAACGGCGATGGCAATTTTTTCCGAGATCGCATTTTATGCAGGTGTGCCCGCCACCGACTGGAGCTGGGGGGCATTGCTATTTGATATGGATAACGATGGCTGGAAAGATATTTTTGTTTCCAACGGCATCTATAAAGACTTCACCAACCAGGACTACGTAGACTTTTTATCCAACGAGGATAACATGCGAAGACTGGCCGAAGCAAAAAAATTCGATTATGAAGAATTTGTCAAAAAGATGAATTCAACGCCTATATCCAATTATGCTTTTTTGAATAATAAGAATTTTACATTCAGCAATAAGGCAAAAGAGTTCGGCCTCGATAAACCTTCTTTCAGCAATGGCGCCGCGTACGGCGACCTGGATAATGATGGTGACAATGATTTGGTGATTAATAATGTGAACATGCCTTTGTCAGTGTATAAGAATAACGCAGAGAAATTAAATCATCATTATCTGCGGTTGCAATTAGAAGGCGATTCGTTAAACAAATTTGGAATTGGCAGCACTGTAAAAATATTTTTAAAAGATCAGTCGCTTGTGTACTATCATCAGCCCGATCATGGTTTTCAAAGCAGCGGGTCTCCTAATTCCATTGCTGCAGGTATAGGTGATAATACTATGATAGACTCCGTGCAGGTCATCTGGCCCGATGGATATTATTCATTGTATAAAAATCTTACCGCTGATTCGTTATATATTTTTCAATATTCAAAAGGAAAAGACAAATACGATTTTAGTAAAAAGGTTTATACTCCCTTAGTGGAAGATATCACCAAACAATTATTCGACAGTATCCCCGTACATAAGGAAGATGGCTTTATTGATTATAACCGGGAAAGATTGATGTTGCAAACCGCCGCCACCGAAAACCCTTACATGGCTGCAGGTGATATTAATAATGACGGTCTCACTGATTTTTATTTTGGTAATGCGAAAGATCAACCCGCGAAAATTTATATTCAGTTTGACAATGGCAGGTTCAGGGAATATATACCCGAAGATTTTAAACCAAGGGCGGCTGTTGAAAATGCGGGAGCTGTGTTCGGTGATTTTGATAAAGATGGCGACCAGGACCTTATCGTAACATGCGGCGGAAATGAAAATGGTCAAAATGCCCCGAATCTTTATCCGGCCTATTATGAAAATGATGGTACCGGTCATCTTAAAATTGATAATGGAAAATTTTTCCAGATCCAAAGTCGCAAATTTCTTCCTGCCGCTATTAACGCTTCTGTGATTGAAGCGAATGATTTTGATAAAGACGGCGATCTTGATTTATTCATTGGCGGAAGATCAGTTCCGGGTATTTATGGCAGCTCACCACCTTCACTGGTTTTTGCAAATGATGGTCACGGAAGATTCGATGATATTACATTAAAAGTAATAGGCAATAATACGCTGGGGATGATAACCGCTGCTTGTTGGGCTGATATTGATAAAAACGGTTTCGATGATCTCATCATTACGGGTAACTGGATGGGTATATTAATTTTTAAAAATCAAAATGGTGTTTTTACAAAAGATACTTCGCTTGAAAATTATAAAGGATGGTGGAGCAGTTTGAAAGTTGCAGATGTAGATGGCGATGGTAATATGGATATCATTGGTGGTAATCTTGGGACCAATTCAAAATTCAGGGCCTCTTTCAATGAACCGATGCGGATATATATAAAGGACTTTGATGATAACGGAACGAGGGAGTGCATCATGTCCGTATTTAAAAGCGATCATAAACAATATGTTTTTAACCAGCGCCGTGACCTGGCTGAGCAAATGCCATCTTTCAAGAAAAGGTTTTTGAAGTATGCCGATTATGCGGGCAAAGAGTTTGAGACGATATTTCCGGCATCAGATATGAAAGATGCGGAAATGCACGAGATCAATTTCCTGGAGTCCGGTGTTTTTTTTAATAACGGCAACATGAAATTTTCTTTTAAATCGTTTTCTTTTAATGCTCAATTGTCTTCTGTCAACTCTATATTATTTGAAGACCTCAACCACGATGGGAAAAAAGAAGTGATACTTACAGGCAATTTTACCGATTTCAAACCCGAAGCCGGCACGCTGGATGCAAATACCGGCCAGGTATATATATATAATGCAGGCAATTTCAATTATTTGCCGTCGGAACAAACCGGGTTGAAACTCAGTGGCCAGGTCAGGTCTTCATTGGTTATACGTAATAAAAGAGGCGATCCTTATTTTATTTTTGGTCGTAATAATGCGCCGCTCATGGTATTCAAACTCAAATAACTGGTTAAGCGACAAACTTTTACTTTGCTGAATCTCTAAAAATTCTTACTTTTCCTCCCTCGACCTATAATGCTTTGCGAAAATTTGCCGCCATATTATTCTTCAATGTATTATTCTTTAATTGGTTTGGGTACCGGTTAGTGTTTGGTTATTTTGAAACAGAACATACGCATCAACTGGCAGTAAAGTTAGATAACAAACAATACGACGAGTCTGATCTCATTTCTGTAAAAATTCCTTACCCGCTTCCTTATGCATCTAATTCCTCTGACTTTGAAAGATGGGATGGCGAAGTGAATATCGATGGCGTCCTCCATCAATATGTAAAACGTCGTATTGTTAGTGATTCCATAGAATTTCTTTGTATCCCGGACCGCAAGTCCATGCAATTGCAAACTGCGAGAGATAATTTTTTCCGCTTAGCAAATGACCTGCAGCAAGATCAGCCCACTAAAAAATCTGATCAAAGTAATGTTCCTTCTTTTAAAAGTGTGATGAGTGAATATTGCGATGAAGTGCAGGAATGGAATATTGCTGTAACAACATCCTCTCCTTTATATCAACCATTTTACGCTTCGTTTTATATTGACTTTTTAGGCAACACTACTGAGCAGCCCCCGGATATTTGCTGACACTCCTCCTTATTACCTGCGTAATATTTTCATTGTATTTTTTTAGGTATCGTGAATGCTTACAAGAGCATACACTATTGTGCGTAGTATTAATAATTATTGATGAAACAGATACTGGTCGTTATTGTTTGCAGTCTTGCAATCTTTTCCTGTAGTGAGAAAAAAGATTACAAGGAAGTATTGCACAATCCTTTATTGTATTCAAATACAGTGCATGAATTGAACGTAGTTGTAATGGGAAATAATTTCAGCCCGATTATAGCTTCACGTAATTATTTATATGCCGCCATTGCAGGTTATGAAACCATCGCTGCCGGTTATCCTGGTAAATATTATTCATTGGCCGGACAGGTAAATGGTTTGAAGAGCATACCAAAACCGGAAGCAGGAAAAGCGATTGATTTTGAATTCGCATCATTATTGTCTTATTGCAAGCTGGGAGAAGCGGTAACATTTCCGGCAGGCAGTATGAAAGAATATGTGGATAGTTTAAAAGCGTTGGCAAAAGATCATGGCATGCCATCCGAAGAATTCGATAATTCGATTGCTTTTGCGGATACAGTTTCGGCGACGATAATGGCGTGGAGTAAAAAAGATAACTATGCGCAAACGAGAAGTTTTCCCAAATACAATGTAATTGATTCGCCCGGCTTTTGGGTACGTACACCGCCTGCGTATGCAGATGCAATGGAACCACATTGGAAAAAAATCCGGACAGTCGTGCTGGATAGTTCCAACCAGTTTAAAGTACCACCGCCACCTCCTTTTAATCTTACTGATACAACCAGTAAATATTACCAGGAAGTAATGGCTATTAAAAATGCCGGTGATAGTTTAACTGACGAACAAAAACACATTGCGGAGTTTTGGGACGATAACCCGTTTAAGCTAAATGTTACAGGTCATGTAATGTTCGGTACAAAAAAGTTTTCACCCCCTGGTCATTGGATGGGAATAGTAGGTATTGCTGCGAAACAGGCAAATTTTGATTTTGCATCGACTGCATATGCTTTTGCGGCTACAGCGATTAGTTTGTTTGATTCATTTATTTTTTGCTGGGATGAAAAATATCTCACCAATTACGGCCGGCCTGAATCAGTTATTAATAAATATATAGATCCGGAGTGGAGACCTTTTTTACAAACACCACCTTTTCCTGAATACCTGTGTGGCCATTCCACATCATCTGCTACCGCAGCGGAAGTGATGACAAGTGTGTTTGGTGACCATTTCAATTATACCGATACGACTGAATTGGAATTTGGGATCAAAAGCAGGTCATTCAATTCATTCCGGGAAGCGGCGGTCGAAAACAACTGGGCGAGATTTTATGGAGGTATTCATTTCCACAATTCCTGTATTATCAGTACGGAGTATGGAAAAAAAGTAGGTGACCTGATTGTGCAACGATTAAAGTTTAAAAAGTAAAAAAAATGAAACGCATTTATATAATTTCTTACACCGTCTTACAGACAAATGTGCTGCGCATAAAGTCGGTACGTAATAACGGCTTTAATCATTCACAACCGGAAGTATTGTTTCGTTCTTAAGTAGAAAAATAGTTGCCTGGGTAAGATTTCATTGTCATGAATTTTCATGAATGAAATAGGGCTTCAGTACTGTCTGTTTAATTAAAATTCCAAAACTGTTTTGCAAAATGAAAAAAATTATGAAAAAAGTGACGTTTGCGGTAATGCTTATGCTGGGCATTGCATTAACCGGAACAGTATCGGCGCAAACCGATATTGATGGATTGATGATGGAGAAAAATGCTTTTTGTGTGGGCCCGATGTACAGCTACAGCAGCTGGAAAAATTATTGGGAAGGAACATTAAAAAGAGAAAACCTGAACCTTGGGAGAGTATCTACGCAAATGTATAGCGTGATGGGAAATTTCGGATTGACACGGAATGTTAACCTGCTTTTTAATGTACCATATGTAAAAACAAAAGCATCCGCAGGTACACTGCATGGCATGCAGGGTATGCAGGACTTGAGTTTGTTTGTAAAATGGAGAGCTATTAACAAGAAAATAGATGATGCAAGATTTTCGCTTTTTGGTATTGCAGGTATCTCCACTCCGTTGAGTAACTATACACCGGATTTTTTACCTCTTTCTATAGGATTACATAGCAGAACAGCTATGGCAAGGGTAATGGCGGATTACCAATACAGTGATTTTTTTATGACCGCTTCCGCTACTTATGTATTCAGGGAGAATATCGAGATAGACAGGCAATCTTACTATACCACGGAAATGCATAATACCAATGAAGTGGAAATGCCCAACGCCGCCAACTTTAACTTTCGTGCAGGTATCCGGAACAACAGGATCATCGCAGAAGCGATATTAAATAACTGGACGACATTGGGTGGGTTTGATATGACCCGTAACAATATGCCTTTCCCCAGCAACCGGATGAATGCGACAAGTGTCGGTGTGAATGTTAAATATAATATGCCATTTCATCCGCAACTTTCAGTAGTGGGCGGCGGCAGTTATACTATCTCCGGGCGGAATATGGGTAAAGCCACCACCGTGTACGGATCATTATTTTATGTATTTGACCTGAGTAAGAAAACAAAATCTGCTACCCCTGCAAAAAATAATTAATTATGAAAAAGATCCTATTCTTTTTATCAACGGCTATTCTTGCAGCAACAGTATTATCCATTGTTGCATGCAATAAAGAAGTAGAAGGCAGAACGGATAATGCGCCTGCACTTCAACCTGCTAAGCTTGATCAGAATGCAGGCAACTGGAAACCCATCCTGTTAACAGGCCCCACTGAATTTCCTGTTCCTGCTCCTGGAGCAACGACTACGCCGGATTACATCGCACAGGGTAAATGAAATAAAAACCTGGCAAGCTAATCTCTCCAACGAAGAGAAAAGAATCGTAAAATACTGGAGCGCTGGTGCGGTGCTTCGCTGGAATGAAATATTAAGGGAACTGGTAACGAAACATAATTTGCCACCTTATCAAAATTTGGATGGCACTTATCCTTTTCCCAATGCGAATAATCCATTGGCCTACCCCCAATTTCCTTTCGCCAATCCGCCATACGCCGCAGGGCTTATGCCTATATAAGCGCCGCCCAGTATGATGCCCTGGTGGCCGCTTATTATTATAAGAGTTTATACAACCGTGCCGCTCCTTATAATGTTGATGCGACCGTAAATGCATTGATACCAAAATCCGCATTGCCTTCTTATCCTTCTGAAGATGCAGTAGTGGCGGGAGTAGTAGGTGAAATGATGAAACTGCTTTTCCCCGGCGACCAGGATTATATTCAGCAAAAAGTAGAAGAACATAAAAAGGCCCGCATCATCGCCGGCGCTAATGTGCGCAGTGACATAGAGCGGGAGAAGCACTGGGAAAATTAGTGGCTAATAAATTTGTTACCCGTGCAAGAGGAGATGGTGCTGGCGCGGCGGCGGGAACTCAAACGGTATGGACGCAGTTCGAAATTGATTGTATCGCCAGGGGCGAAGTTCCCTGGTACAGCTTTGAGTTACCTAAACGTCCGCCCATGTTGCCTTTATTTGGTAAAGTAAAAACGTTCTTTTCGATGCGACAATGCTACTTCACTTCGCCCGGGCCCGCCGCCCGCCTGTTGAAAAGTCAGAAAATGGTGGATGAAACAAATGAATTTATGATTACATCAATCACCCGACAAGAGAGAGAACAAGGATCGTTCACTTCTGGGCGGATGGTGTAAATACATACACACCACCGGGACATTGGAATGCTATCGCAGCTGAAGATTTTATTACAAGAAATTTCAGCGAAGTAAGATGGGCGAGGAATATGGCATTAATAAATATGTCGTTGATGGATGCAGCTATCGTGTGCTGGGATACAAAATATTTTTATTCAATCCACGGCCAACGCAACTGGATCCTCAAATAAAACGATCACAGGCATCCCCAATTTCCCTGCATACATACAGGCCACTCTACTTTCAGTGGTGCTGCATCCCGGATACTGGGATACCATTATTCCTGGCAGGAAAACCGAGTTTGATGCAATGGCACAGGAAGCAATCCATGTCAAGAATGTACGGCGGCATCATTACCGTGCCGATTGTGAAGTGGGATTGCAAACAGGGAAAGAATTGGTGATTATGCTGTTCAACGGGCATTAACAGACGGCGCTGATTAATGGCATGTTGATTAATTTCTTAAATGTGATAAAGAAATGTTGCGACAGGATTTAAATAAAAATGCATTATGTGTTTCGCATAGCGGTGGCTATGTGTTTTATTGGCCATGGAATTTTTGGCATCATTACCAAGCCGGTATGGTGTAATATTTCGGCGTGGTGGGAATAGCATCAGCATCTTTCCTATCAATTAATGCCATGGGTAGGAAGTATTGATATTTTATTGGGAATAACTTTCCTGCTTTATCCGGCGAGGTTTATTCCGCTGTGGCTGGTCGGATGGGGAGTTGTCACCGCATCATTACGTCCTTTGTCAGGTGAACCATTTGCGGAGTTAATTGAACGTGCGGGAAACTTCGGTACACCTCTTGCTTTTTTAATTCTTTCCGGTCTTCCAAATAGTATGAAAGAATGGTTTACTCCTGTAAAAGCCGGCGCGAGATGGATAATAAAAAATTAATCCGTTAGCCAGTTGTCTTCGCATCGTTGTGTTTTTTGCTTTTGCTGGTCACGGATGGTTAAACCTGATAGAGAAGAAAGGTTTAATTGATCAATATACTATTCTTGGATTTTCGATCCGCTGCAGGTTGCACATATTGTTGGCATTACCGAAATAGCTTTTGCATTCCTGGTTTTGATCAAACCCATAAAACAGGTGCTCTCGCATGGTTTATCTGGAAAATGGCAAGCGAATGTTTTACCCGCACTATCGTATTATTTGAATGGGATAGAACGTGGAGGTAGCTATGTGCCATACTGGCTTTATGGATGTTGACGGAGAAATATTCCATTTAAAAATTAAGTATACTAAAATTTTTTCTGCATAGAATAAGAAGGCGGACTAAAAATTCGAGAAGTAAACAGTAAAACAGACTAAAACTCTTCCCCCGTTTCTACGGGGGAGTATTTAGTTAATTGTTTTGATAAGTGTGAATGAATAATAAAATAAAAATGAAAAAAATATTTTTTATAATAGCAACAACAGGTATGATGATAGGTGTTGCCTTTGCACAACAACCAGCTGAACACTATACATGCATCCCGTGCGTTGGATAGTGTAGTTGTTATTTCTTATCTCAACCAGAATATCGTGCGGCAGCTATCTGTTTTGCAGGGGACATATCTTTTTGGTGGCAAAAAAAAACGGAAGTTATAGATTTAGCGCAAATACCGGCAGACATTACTAATAAAACCGGGCGGCAGGTATTTGCAAAAATACCCGGGCGTATTTATTTACGATATGGATGGCAGCGGTAACCAGATCAATATTGCGGCAAGAGGATTGGACCCACACAGGGGATGGGAATTCAACAATCGTAAAGACGGCATCATTACCAATTCTGATATGTATGGCTACCCGGCGAGCCATTACAGTATGCCCCTTGAAAGTATTGCACGCATTGAACTGGTGAGAGGAACAGGTTCGTTGCAATATGGCGCTCAATTCGGTGGTATGCTGAATTATGTTACCAAACAGGGTGATACTACAAGGCCATTCAGTTTTGAAAAGTATCAATACAGTAGGCTCTTTTAATTTATTAAGTACATATAATGCGATTGGTGGCAAATCCGGCAAGTTTCAAATACTATGCATACATGTACAGGAAATCCCGAAACGGTTACCGGGATAATGAACATACCGAATCAGAAGCGCAGTCCGTTACGGTATCTTATGAATCGAGAAAGTTTTCCGTGCGGATAGAATGGGCCCGTGCTAAATACCAATACCGTATTCCCGGTCCGTTAACAGACAGTCTGTTCAATACTGATCCTACACAGGCGACACGTTCCCGCAATTATTTTAGTCCCGATATTCATGTTCCTTCTGTTACATTGAACTGGCAATTGGCTTACCAGACAAAATTGCAACTGGTAACATCAGCGGTATTAGGAAAAAGAAACAGTGTGCAATTTGATAAGCCCAGCAATGTAAGAGATACGATTAATGCGTCAACCCTTCAATATAATAACAGGCAGGTGGATATTGACCAGTTCAACAGTTATACTGCCGAACTGCGTTTGTTACAGGCATACAGGCTCGGCAAACAAACAAGTACACTGGTAGCGGGCATGCAGTATATGAACAATGACCTGCACCGCACACAATTAGGAGTAGGTACGAACGGGAGCGATTATGACCTCACGTTACTGAGCCCCGTATGGGGAAGAGATGTGCACCTGAAAACAAAGAATGTAGCCTTCTTCGCGGAAAACAAATTTCAATTATTACATAATCTTTCTGTGAATGCCGGGGCGAGAGTGAAAGCGGTGAAACAAATATGACCGGCATCATTACGTATTACCCGGATAATGATGTTCCCGTTACCATGAAACATAATTTTCCCTTAGTAGGAATTAATATTCTTATAAACCAAAAGAAACAATGGAATGGTATGCGGGATGGGCGCAGGCGTATCACCCGATGCTTTTCAAAGATCTTATTCCCGGATCCTGTTTGAAAAGGTGGATCCCAACATTAAAGATGCGAAAGGATATAATGCTGAGTTAGGTTTTCGTGGCAACTGGCGGTTTTAAGATGGGATGTAAATGGCTTCCTGTTAAAGTATGATACTCGTTTCGGTACCCTTGCAGAAGTAGATAACAGCGGCGCTTTTTATACATATAGGACGAACATCGGTAATTCTCTCACAAAAGGAGTAGAAATATTATTACAAGCGGATTGGTTGCCTCGGCGGCAGAACAGTTTGTCTTTCTTTACATCCACCGCTTTGTACATGCACGGTACCAGGATGCAAATTGTAAAATCAGGAAATGCAAATGTCCAATGTAGGTGGTAACAAAGTAGAAAGCGCACCGGATTTCATTTCACGTAATGGTGCTTCAGTAAGATACAAGAAAGCAAGTTTCTCCGTGCTGTACAGTTATACTTCCAAAACATTTGCGGATGCGCTGAATACAGTAGAGCCGTTGAAAACAACAGGCGCCGTTGGCCTGGTTCCTTCTTATGGTTTACTGGATTTGAACGCAGCTCTCCGGCTTTCAAAAAATATCGAAGGCAAGATTAAATGTGAACAATGTTACGGATAAACAATATTTCACCAAACGCCCTACATTTTATCCCGGCCCGGGTGTATGGCCATCGGATGGAAGAAATTACAGTATGACGTTTGTAATAAGGCTTTAAACATATTTATAATTATTTAAAAGATAAACATGCCGCATATTCCATTGGAAGAACATTTACCCGGTATTACCGGCTTATTGGAATTCAGGAAAGACAGCGCAGCACCGCTCCGTGAAATGACGGAGGTTCTTTTATGCGGGCCTTCTACGTTGACCAAAAGGAGAAAGAGAATTAATCGCTACTATTGTTTCTCACCGTAATGAATGCAGGTTTTGCACTGCTGCACACACTGCCGCTGCCGATGTTTTATTGGGTGAAGAAAATACTTCAGTAAAAATAAAACAGGATATAACTACTGCCCCGGTAAGCGATAAAATGAAAGCTTTATTAACTATCGCCGCACAAACACAGCAAAGCGGGAAAAATGTAACAGCCGAATCCATACAACAAGCAAAAGATGCCGGTGCGACAGATATGGAAATACACGATACTGTTTTGATCGCTGCTTTATTTTGTTTGTATAACCGGTATGTAGATGGTCTTGCAACTTTTACTCCTGCCGATCCGGCATTCTATAAAGGACTTGGCGAGAAAATAAAAAACCACGGGTATCATCGCAAGCCGGAATATTAGACAGTTTAAAAAAATAATATGCATCAGCGCATTTACACAATTATTGGATTCATCGCAACTGATCACAATTTTTTCGTGTGCGGGTAATCTTTCCCGCAATGCGGAAATGGCTGAACTGCTTTCAGGTATTAATAAAGACGGAATATATTCCAACAACACTTTTTGCCCGGAGGCGATATTGAATTTCTTTGACTCTCTTCTTAAGGTTTCATCAAGCTATGATGATATTGCTAAAGCCCAATATTTCATGGCGAATGCATTTCTTGAACTGGGAGACGAACAAAAGGCGATAGAGAAATTGGAGAATTTATTAAAACGGGTATCGGGCCCGCAAAATGATCCTGAAGAGCAAAGAGTAATTATGAAAGCTCTCGCCATGGCATATATGCGCTTAGGCGAACGAACTAATTGCATCTAATGATCATTCCACCCAGTCTGTATCTTCCCGATTTCAGGCAGGGGTGTGCATGCTGATAAAACGGGTTCTCAAAAAGCAATTGAACTTTTTAATGCTGTATTGACGTCTAATTTATCTGATTTTGAATCGAGATGGGTTACTCAATATTGCTTACATGACTATTGGCGGGTACCCGCAACAGGTTCCTTCGGCTTTTTTGATCAATGGCCTGGATGCAGATATTTCTTCTGGAATAAAACCATTTAATGATGTAGCGGTGAATATTGGATTGAATACAAAAAATATGGCTGGTGGAAGTGTTGTTGATGATTTTAATAATGACGGCTATTTAGATTTGATTACAAGCGGTTGGGGATTATCCGAAGGCATGCACTATTGCAGAAATAATTTCAATGGCACTTTTACGGACGTATCGGATTCGTCGGGCCTGGGACAATTAACCGGCGGATTAAATATTATGCAGACCGACTATAACAATGATGGCTTGAAAGATGTGTTTGTATTACGCGGCGCCTGGAAAGGATTGTATGGCAAAGAGCCTAATTCTTTATTAAAAAATAACGGGGACGGTACGTTTACAGATGCTACAAAAGAAAGTGGCTTACTTTCGTTTCATCCTACTCAAACGGCTACCTGGGCTGATTTTAATAACGATGGATGGTTGGATGTTTTTATTGGTAATGAATCAACTCCGAATAACGATGCTAACCCCTGCGAATTATACGTGAATAATAAGAACGGAACTTTTTCGGAAATGGCGGAAAAAGCGGGTTGTAATATTATTGCTTTCGTAAAAGGAGTTACTTCCGGTGATTATGATAATGACGGCATGCCTGATATTTTTATATCTACATTAAACGGCCAAAAAATATTATTAAAAAATGATGGCGTACAAAAAGGTGCTGTTCATTTTAAAGATGTAACGCGACAGGCCGGGTTAAGTAATAATACTGTACGCACCTTTCCAACGTGGTTTTGGGATTATGATAATGATGGTTGGCTCGATATTCTTGTATGTGGTTATGAATTTAATAAATCATTGGCCTGGTATGCGGCACAGGAAGCGTTAGCTATACCCGTTGGTAATTCCGGCAAAGTATTTCTGTTTAAAAACAAACACGATGGAACGTTTGAAGATGTATCGGAAAAAGCAGGCTTAAACAAAATTGCTTTTGCGATGGGCTCCAATTTTGGTGATATTGATAATGATGGTTATTTGGATATTTATTTAGGTACCGGCAATCCCCTTTATCAATCATTGGTGCCGAATAAAATGTTTAAGAATGTGGATGGGAACAGGTTTATTGATATAACTACATCTGCCCGTGTCGGCAGCCTGCAAAAAGGACATGGCGTTTCGTTTGCGGATATGGATAACGATGGGGATGAAGATATTTATATAGAAATGGGTGGGGCTTATGCCGGCGATGCCTACCAGAATTCTTTATACCTTAATCCGGGGCAAAATAATAACCACTGGTTAAATATTTCTTTGGAAGGAACTACTTGTAACAAAGCTGCTATTGGGGCTAAAATAAAAGTGACCTTTAAAGAAAATGGTACAGTAAGGTCTGTTTACCGTGATCTTAACTCTGGTGGAAGTTTTGGCGCTAATCCCTTGACGCAACATATCGGTATTGGCCAGGCAACAGCTATTGAAAGTGTTGAAATAAAATGGCCGGGTAGCAAAACAGTTCAGGTATTTACAGGTATGCAGGCAGGAGAAAATATAAAAATTAAAGAAGGAGACAAATTTTTTTCAAAAAAAGAATTTCTAAAAAAGGTTGATTTTGCTGCTCAGAAGTCAGGGCTTATTAGTTGTGGTGTACGCCATTAAATATGTTCGTTAAAACCTTTGCCTCCTTACCAGGAGTTTTGGCATAGTTGGCAATTTTCAATCCAACCGCTAAGAAATAATCCTGCCGTTTAAATAATTGTAAGCTTCCATCGCTCCAAAGTGTTCGCAGGTAGCGGCAGCGATTTTGTTGGCATTTAAAATTATTTTTTTCCACTCGGTGCCGGTAGTATATTTTATTTCCGACCCTGATTTTTTATTTAGCTGGGATAAAACAGCGCCGACAAAAGCATCGCCTGCACCTGTAGTGTCAATTACGTTGGCGGCAATACCGGGAATAATCTCTACAGCCTTATCGAATCGCAGCAAAGCCCCTTTGTGTCCCAAAGTAATAGCGAATATGGCTTTTGTTTTTGAGAAAGGATGTCAACGGCTTCGTTTACATTCGTGCAGCCCGTAATAAGCAACGCTTCTTCATCGCTTAGCTTGAAAAAATCACATTGCGTTAAAAAATTCCACGCCTGGTGAATGAAGGCTTGCGTATTATTTTGAAAAAGTAAATGCCGGTAATTGGGATCAAAGCTGACGAATACATTTTCCTGTATCGCTTTTTGTAAAAAATAAGTATAGGTTCCCTGCAAAAGCCCGGGTAAAAAAGCCGTCGCCGAACCAAAATGTATAATAGAGAATTCGGTAAGATCAATAGCCTTCAAATCATCTTTAGATAAATAACCATCAGCGCCCCGGTTAAAAACAAAATCACGTTCCCCATTTTCCAGTAAGGATACAAATGCCATCGTGGTAAAATGCTCATTATCTTTCAGCATCCATTTTGTTGAAACGCCAAAATCATTCATTACATCAATTAGCTGTTGACCAAAAGGATCATTACCCACTTTAGCCGCCATTTCAACAAAGCCGCCAAGCGAACCAATTGCAGCAGCAACATTAGCGGGGGCGCCGCCGGGTTTCTTTATAAAATTTTGCCCTTTGGATAATGTAGTTCCTTTATCCGTACAGATCATATCGATCAGTGCTTCACCAATGCACAATACTTTTTTCACTTAACGTCCTTTTGATGATCGATAATGAATTGAATGATCTCATCCTGCGGCGTATCAATTCTTAAGAAAGCGTCGGCAATATCATCACGGCTTACATTGGCGGCAAAGCCTTTTTCTTTTAGTCTTTTCTTTACCCCTTTTACTTCCATTCCGGCATAACCTTCCGGTCGCATTAAACTATACGCATGTACCAGCCCGCTGAGTTCATCAAATACATAGATCATTTTATCCATACTGTTCTCCGGTTCTACGCCAAAATATTTAGGGCCATGCGAAGCAATGCAATGAATAACATCCGGATCGATATTTCTTTTCTCCAGTTCTTCAATAATGATGCGGCAATGATCGTCCGGGTATTTTTCCCAATCAGCATCATGCAGCAGGCCAGCCAGTTCCCATTTCAATGCTGTTTGTTCATCGGCGTTTTCTTTTTCAATCGCCCATGCTTTCATCACGGCTGCTACCTGTTTCATGTGCAGGCGCAGGCGTTCATTAGGCACCCACTCATTTAATAAAGTATGCGCTTCTTCGATGGACATTAAGTTCCCTGAATTTTTTGGATCGCCGAAAATAGAACGACCAATGGTATGAATTGCCACAATTGTACTTTTTTGAAATATAAATATAGATAATCAGGCAACAGGCAGGCGGAAATAGAAATAAGAACCTTTACCCGGGTGTGATGTTACCCCAATTGTACCGCCCATCGCTTCAACAAAATCTTTACTGATAGCAAGGCCCAGGCCCGTCCCTTTTTTTTCTTTTGTGCCGGGCACTTTAAAATAGCGGTCAAATATTTTAGGTTGAAAATTTTCTTCTATGCCACTACCAAAATCGCGGACACTTACTTCAATAAAATTTTCTTTTTGAAAAGCTTTTATAACCAGTGACCCATTTTCAGGAGAATATTTAATGGCATTGGTTAAAAAATTATTCAATACCCAGGGAATTTTTTCTGCGTCAGCTTTTACCATCGGTAAATCTTCTTCTATCTCTTTTTTAACGGTTATGTTTTTTTCTTTAATAGCGTTTGCAACAGACTCTTCTGCTTTTGTAATGATGCCGGCCACTGTGATATCCCGGATGGTCAGTTCCATTCGTCCGCTTTCCACCTGCGACATATCCAGCAACTCACTTAGTATTCTTAATAACCGCTGGTTATCGTTTTTTAAACTTTGTACTAATTCCTTTTGTTCCTGTGTAAGCGTTCCCACCCTGTCGTCTTCCAGTAATTTTAGACTGAAATCAGAAGAAGCCAGTGGTGTTTTTAATTCATGCGAGATAGTCGCCATGAAATTAGTCTTGGCCGTATCCAATTCCTTAAAGGGCGTAATGTTTCTTAAAACAATAACTGTCCCTATCTTTTCATTTCGTTGGGTAATGTCCATGATCTCTTTGGTAAAATAATTTTCCTTTCCGTCCACCACTATCTTAAATGGGATATTACTTTGTTCTTTGACAAGGAAACGGAAAAGATCATTCTTTTTTTCTACGCCTTCACAGGTTTGGCCCACTATTTCCAGTTCTTTCAGGTTGAGTAACTGTTGGGCCTGCTGGTTAGCGAAAAGTATCAATCCTTTATTATCAATACCAATGCTTGCGTCTTTCAATGAATTGATCACGGTCTCGGCCCTTTGTTTTTCAAACAAAATCTTTGACAAGTTGCTGTGTTCGTATTCGTCCAGTTTTTCCGCCATGCTGTTAAATGCATTGGCGAGTTGGCCGAATTCATCTTTGCGGTTGAGATGAATACGCTGTTTGTAATTTTTATTAGCAATGGCCTTTATGCCTTCCGTCAGTTTTGCGATAGGCGAGGCTATCAATGAAGGGAAATTAAAAATAAATGTGAATCCAAGGATAATACAAACAGTCAAAATGATGGTAATGATCGTTTTGGCTTTTTGCGCAGAAACCTGGGCCGCCTGGTTTTTTTTATCAATGGCCTGCAGGTTCAACTGCATAATGCCGCTGATATCTTTACGTATGAGGGAGCGGACCGAATCTGCGGATCGTTTTTGTTTTAAAGCGTTAAAATTTCTTCTCAGTGATTCGGTAAATTTTTTTTCACCTGGTTCCGTGATGTTCGTTTCTTGTAATTGCAGGTTTCTTTCAAAATTCTTCAGGGCAATTGAACTATCGTTGTTGCTGAGCTCATCCATTTCTTTCAGCATATCCCTTGAATAGTCCAGCGTTTCATAATTATCCTTAACAATGCCTTTGGCTTCTTCGGTGATAAGGTTCAGGTAAATAAAACTCACAACGCCTACCAGTATCAGCAGCGCAAAAAGAAAAATGCCGCCCAGGGCCACTTTTGTTTTTAATTTAATTGCCATCAGGATAAAATAACAAGGTCCACATCATTTTGTGCAAGGGTTTTCAGAAGCTGGTTAAACACATTCGTCCGCAATATTACCTGGAGCAAATTTAAGTGCGGTTTTCCGATACAAACCGTAGTAATTTGCTTTTCCGTCACCATTGCCATAATTGCCTTTGCCACGTTGGTATCTTTTACTTGTAATACTTCCGCCCCCAGCTCAGTCGCATTCTTAAAATTATTAATCAGGTGGCGCTGGTTCGCTAAAGAAATTTTTCCGGCGATTCTTTCGGCGTTTGCACATACAATACATACCATTTGCTGTTGTAATAAGAAGCCAGTCTCGCTGTTTTTCGGATAATGTTTTGCGCCATTTCATGGTTGGAAGAAATGCAGGCGAGGAAATGTTCATGCCGCCAGGGCCTTTCTTTAGCAGTTACTTCATAATCCACTTTTCTTTCCACCTGCCCGGCTACTTCTTTTAAAGCCAGCTCTCTTAATTGTAAAATTTTTTCTGATTGAAAAAAATTCTGCAAAGCCTGTTGCACTTTGCTGTGATCATAGATCTTTCCTTCCTTCAAGCGTGTTATCAGTTCATCAGCTGTCAGGTCAATATTTACCACTTCATCCGCCAGTTGTAATATTTTATCGGGTATTCTTTCTTTTACTTCTACACCCGTGATCTGTTTTACATCCTCATTGATGCTTTCAATATGCTGGATATTCACAGCGCTGATCACATCAATACCCGCTTCGAGTATATCAAGTACGTCCTGCCAGCGTTTTTCATTTTTACTGCCGGGAATATTCGTATGCGCCAGCTCGTCTACGATCACAATGTCGGGGTCAAGTAACAGTATCGCCTGCACATCCAGCTCCTCCAGTTGTTTCCCTTTGTAAAAAACTTTTCTGCGGGGAAGAACAGGTAGTCCTTCTATCAATGCTTCTGTTTCTTTTCTCAGGTGTGTTTCTACGTATGCAACTTTTATATTAATACCATTTCTTAATAAGGTATGTGCTTCCTGGAGCATGCGAAAGGTCTTCCCTACGCCGGCACTCATACCAATGTAGATCTTCAGCTTACCTTTTTTCTCCTGCTGAATTTTAGCCAGCCACTTATCGGCTTCAGAAACTTTTATGTTATTTACATCATCCATTATTATTTCAACTGGTCAAGTGCAATATTTAATTGTAAAACATTTACTACCGAAGGCCCAAAAGCTGTTTTTTTAATATGCTGTTCTACCAACGTTCTCACTTTATCTTCCTGTATCCTGCGAACGGCAGCGACACGCCTTACCTGCACATAAGCGGATGCAGGTGAAATATGAGGGTCTAAACCGCTGCCGCTTGCTGTAACAAGATCAGCAGGGATTTCTTCTTTTCTTACATTGGGGTTATGTGCAAGAAATGTATCTATCCTGTCCTGTACTATTTGTAAATAGTCTGGATTGGAAGGCCCTTTATTGCTCCCTGCTGAACCAGCTGCGTTATAATCAACCGCGGATGGCCGTCCCCCGAAATATTTATCAGCAGTAAATTTTTGACCAATCCGTTCATAGCCCACCACTCTTCCATTTACTGTAACTGTCACTCCTTTTCCGTTGCCCGGGGTTAGTTTGCCAATCGCGGCAATCAGCAAGGGATAAATAACAGCGCATAAAATAATCATGACCACTGTCAGTCGTAGCGATATAAATAAATATTTTTTCATTTTAATTTAATTTTTTATTTACATAAATAATCCCAGTAAAAGATCAATTAGTTTAATGCCGATGAAAGGAACAATGATCCCCCCTAATCCATATATAAGTAAGTTTCTTCTTAACAGGGCGGACGCACCAATAGGCCTGTACTGCACACCTCTTAATGCCAGGGGTATTAATAAAGGAATAATGATCGCATTAAAAATAATGGCCGAAAGAATTGCTGATTCAGGGCTTTTCAGGTTCATGATGTTTAGTGACTGTAATGCAGGAATGGAAGCAATAAATAAAGCCGGTACGATAGCAAAGTATTTCGCCACATCGTTGGCTATAGAGAAAGTAGTCAGTGTTCCTCTCGTTATCAGCAATTGCTTACCGATCTCTACTACTTCTATCAGTTTGGTAGGGTCGTTATCGAGGTCTACCATATTTCCTGCTTCTTTCGCCGCTTGTGTGCCGCTATTCATAGACACACCTACATCCGCTTGTGCCAAAGCAGGTGCATCATTGGTGCCATCTCCCATCATCGCTACAAGTTTGCCGTTAGCCTGCTCACTTTTTATATAGTTCATTTTATCTTCCGGCTTTGCTTCCGCGATAAAATCATCCACACCGGCCACGCCTGCAATATATTTTGCAGTAAGCGGGTTATCACCTGTTACCATCACTGTCTTTACGCCCATTTTGCGCAAACGTTGAAACCGTTCCTGTATGCCGGGCTTTATTACATCCTGCAATTCAATAACACCTTTTATTTCATTATTAACAGCAACAACCAGTGGCGTACCGCCATTTTCCGCAATCGATTTTACTTTTTGCTCTGTTACTTTTGAAACAGTGTTTCCGCTTTTAACAACCATATTTTTAATCGCATCAAAAGCCCCCTTGCGGATCCTGGTGCCGTCGGGTGTGTTAATACCACTGCTTCTTGTTTCAGCGGTGAATTGAATAAAATCTGTTCCCTGCATTGTTCGTGCATTAATGCCTTTTGCCAGTGCAAGTTCAACAATAGACTTGCCTTCCGGTGTATCATCTGCAAGGGAACTTAAAGCGCTGTATTCAATGAATTCTTTTTCACTGGCATTCTCAGTGGCATAAAAATGAGTGGCTTTCCTGTTACCAATAGTAATCGTTCCTGTTTTATCTAATAATAATACGTCCACATCACCCGCGGTTTCTACCGCCTTACCACTTTTTGCAATGACGTTGGCTTTTAATGCCCTGTCCATGCCTGCAATACCAATAGCGGATAATAAACCACCAATAGTTGTTGGTATCAGGCAAACAAATAAGGAAACAAATGCGGCGATGGTTATCGGTGTATTGGCATAATCAGCGAAGGGCTTCAACGTAACACATACAATTACAAATATGAGTGTGAAGGCTGCGAGTAGAATAGTCAAAGCAATTTCATTGGGTGTCTTTTGCCTGGAAGCCCCTTCTACTAATGCAATCATTTTATCCAAAAAAGTTTCACCGGGAGCGGTAGTCACTTTTACTACGATACGATCTGATAATACTTTCGTTCCACCGGTAACAGAAGATTTATCACCGCCTGCTTCACGTATCACCGGTGCGGATTCCCCGGTAATAGCCGATTCATCAATCGTAGCAATACCTTCCACGATCTCTCCATCCATGGGAATGATATCACCAGTTTCACAAACAAAGCGGTCACCCAATTGTAATGTTGAAGAAGGAACGGTTTTGATTTCATTTACATACATTTCCCCCAGCACAAATACTTTTTTTGCCGGGGTATCCTGTCTTGTCTTCCGCAAACTTTCTGCCTGTGCTTTTCCTCTTGCTTCTGCTAATGCTTCAGCGAAGTTGGCAAACACGACGGTGATCAGCAGGATAAAGAACACCACGATATTATACCATAGCGCCCCTTGTGAAAGGTCTCCGGTAGCAACCTGGTAAATGCATACAGCCAGCATAACTGCCGTGGCGATCTCTACTGTAAACATCACCGGGTTTTTGATCATCAACCGTGGGTTTAGTTTTACAAAAGATTGTTTTATAGATACACCTACCAGTTCGGGATCAAATAATTTTATAGAACGTTTTCTTGTTGCCATAATAAATGAGAATTAATAAAGTGAAAAATATTCAGCCAATGGCCCTAATGCCAGCGGTGGCAAATACGATAATGCTGTGATGATAATTATAACCGCCAGCGTCATAGCGCCAAATGTGGTGGAGTCGGTTCTCAATGTTCCCGGTGATTCAGGAATGAATTTTTTATTGGCCAGCAAACCAATGATAGCGATCGGCCCGATGATGGGAAGATATCTTCCGAGTATCAATACAATACCTGTGGTTACATTCCAGAAAATATTATTATCGCCTAGTCCTTCAAACCCGCTTCCGTTATTCGCATTGGACGAAGTGAATTCATATAACATTTCAGAGAAACCATGATACGATGGATTATTGAGCCATGCTTCTGGTTTTACAGCCCATGCCATATCCGGGTGATGCGCTACCAGGTAGGCGGCGAGTGCGGTAAATCCTTTTATTAAAAAGGCGGAAAGTAATGTAACCAGTGCAGCGATTTTTACTTCTCTTGCTTCCACTTTATGCCCCATGAATTCGGGTGTACGTCCCACCATTAACCCGGAAATAAATACGGCAATGATGATAAAGATGAAGAAGTTCAATAGTCCTACACCTGCACCACCGTACAAGGCGTTAATCATCATGTCCAGTATCACTACGCCACCTGACACGGGGGTTAAACTATCGTGCATGCCATTTACAGAACCATTGGAGGTGGAAGTAGTAGCGACACTCCAGAATGCAGTGGCTGCTGAACCAAATCTCATTTCTTTTCCTTCCATGCTGCCGGTCTGTTGTGCTATTCCTAATTTATCTATCGCAGGATTGCCTTTTGTTTCATAATAAATAGTAATGGCACAGAAGATGACAAAAAGAAATGTCATCACGCCGAAAATAGTATACGCCAGTTTTCTCTTATTAATATAAAACCCTAATGCAAATACCAGGGCGATGGGTATAAGTAAAATCGAAATAAGTTCTATCGCATTGGTAAAATAAGTTGGGTTCTCCAGCGGGTGTGCGGAGTTGGCGCCAAACCATCCGCCGCCATTTGTTCCTATTTGCTTAATAGCAATCATTCCTGCCGCGGGGCCTCTTGATACCTGCACACTGTCTCCCTGCAACGTCACGATGCTGTCTTTGCCATCGTAGCTGGTAGGAGTACCACTGAAAGCAAGTATCACCGCAACGATGATCGACAATGGCAACAGTATTCTTGTCGTGCTTTTAACGAGGTAGTTCCAAAAATTGCCGAGATTATTGGTTGTCTTTTCTTTTAATCCATTAAATAATGCGATCAAACAAGCGATGCCGGTAGCAGCGCTGACAAACTGGAGGAACGTAACAACAAGCAACTGCGTTAAATAGGTTAACCCTGATTCACCGGAATAGTGTTGCAGGTTACAGTTGACCAAAAAACTGATAGCTGTATTAAAAGCCAGGTCAGGTGTTTGCCCGGCATTACCATCGGGGTTCAACGGAAGTTTATCCTGGTAGATCAGCACGAACATGGCATATACCAGCCATAAAAGATTTACCGTGAGCATGGCTTTCAGGAACTGTTTCCAGTTCATGCTCTCATCAGCTTTAATCCCGCTGATGCGGAAGATGAACCGCTCCAAAGGATTCATAAAATCCATAAACGTTCTTTCTCCTTTGAAAACCCTGGTCATGTACTTTCCCAGCGGGAAAGCCAATAATACCGTTACCAGGAAAATAAGTAGTACGCCTAAAATTTCGCCGCTCATACAATCAGAATTTTTCAGGTTTGATTAATACATAGCACAGGTAACAAAACACGGCTATGGATAAAATAAATAATACTGTCATCATAACATTCAGATTTTTTCGAACCAGTCAATAGATTTAAAAAACAGCCAGAAGCAGATAAGCCCGGCGAGTAAAAGAATAATAGTGAGCATAAACTTTTATTTGCTGGCATACGCCAAACGAAGTGCCGGAAGAAACCGGGAAACGGTAAGACACAGGCGGGCAGGGCGTTTGAGAGGAATCAGCGATTGTCTATAGTTTTACGGGAAATAGAAAACCCTTCCAAAATGGAAGGGTGTATTTTCAAAATGAAATGTCTTAACTATGATTTCGTAGATTTTAAAAAGGATTTGAGGATAAGTCTCTTTTCTTTAAATCAAATAAATCCCCCCAAATCATGGTTCAGACAATTTATACTCTTCAATCTTCCTGTACAAAGTTGTCAACCCAATTCCCAAATATTCCGCCGCCTTCGTCTTATTCCCTTTTGTATGCTGCAATACTTTTTCAATATGCTTTTTCTCTACAGAAGATAAAGTGAGATTATTATCAGCGTTGTTTATTTGTTTTTGTATTTCGTAAGGCAGGTGTTCTGGAAGAATGATAGCGCCGTCAGTAAGAATAACCGCCCTTTCCATTACATTTCTCAGCTCGCGGATATTTCCGTTCCAGGGTTGTGCCTTTAATAATGGCAACGCTTCTTTGCTTAACGATAAGGAAGGTTTATTTTCTCTTGCAGTGTATACAGAAAGAAAATGATCAGCTAATACCGGAATGTCTTCAACCCGGTTACGCAATGCAGGCAATTCAATCGTAAATACATTGAGGCGGTAATAAAGGTCTTCACGAAAGTTTCCTTGCCCCGCTTCTTTTTTCAGGTCATGGTTAGTAGCGGCAATGATGCGGACATTCACCTTCGTTGTTTTCTCATCACCTACTTTAATGAACTCGCCGTTCTCTATCACCCGCAATATTTTTGCCTGCAGGTCTATGTTCATATCGCCGATCTCATCGAGAAACAAAGTGCCGCCGTCCGCAAGTTCCATCAATCCTTTTTTATCTTTTAGCGCATTGGTATAAGCTCCCGCCTTATGGCCGAATAATTCGCTTTCCAATAATTCTCTCGGGAAGGCGCTGCAATTAATCGCTACAAAAGAATTTTTGGAACGCTTGCTGTTGGCATGTATAGCATTGGCGAAAACTTCTTTACCTGTTCCTGTTTCACCCAGGAGCAAAACATTCGCATCTGTCGGGGCGATCTTTTCTGCCATCTTAACCGCATCTTTAATAACAGCACTGCCGCCCAAAATAGCTTCGAAACCAAAGGAGCTTTTCTCTTTTATCTTAATAGCCGATCTTTTATTGGTCTTCGCTTTATCGATGGCCTGGTGTAATAATGGGATGATCCTGTCATTATCATTTCCCTTGGTGAGATAATCGAAAGCCCCGTTCTTCATAGCCTGCACGCCACCGGGTATATTGCCATAGGCGGTCAACAAAATAAATTCAACAAGTGGAAATTTTGCTTTGGCTTGTTTCACGAAGTCAACGCCATTGCCATCCGGAAGTTTTACATCACATAGCGCCACATCAATTTCTTCTGTTTCCATCTTCTTCCAGGCCGCTTTAATAGTAGCCGCTTCACTTACCTCAAATCCTTCAAGGCTGATGATGCGTTTCATCAGTTTACGTAACTGCTCTTCGTCGTCTATTATTAATATACGTTTCTCTTCCATCAATAAACAATGATGTAAATGTACCAAACCCAGGTTTGAATGGATCACCACAGATATTAATAATCCGTGTAGATCTATAATATCCCTGTCATCCGTGTTCCTGTATTGTAAGTTGCCTCTTATTTGCGCCTTTGCGTGAAATATGTTGCACTCTTCTTAGTGATCCTCTATGCCTCAGTGCCTTTGTGCCTCTTTGCCTCTTTCACTCACTTACCTATCAAAACCGCCCCTTCACCGAAATAAACAAAACCAATCACTTTCCTTTCCCAACTTTGCACCAAACAAAGCACGGACATGTCAGTAAAGATCACCGGTAAGCTACCATCAGGAAAGTATTTAGAAAAAATAAAACAATCACCCAATTATAAAAAAGGCGCCTTCCAGAATACATCACCCACGCCCATGAAACCCGAAGGCGTATCCTATTGGAAAATGCTGCGGGAGTTTTTTAAAAAACATCCCGAAACAGCGCCGCCCGCCAAACTGCCTTTTGTAAAAACAGATCTGAAAACGATAAACTCACAAGCACCCGGCATCGTCTGGTTCGGCCATTCATCTTATTTAATAAGAATAGAAAATAAAAACTTTCTCATCGATCCGGTATTCAGTGGCAATGCCGCCCCTTTCTCATTTATGGTAAAAGCATTTTCCGGCGGCAATGAATACAAAGTGGACGATATGCCCTCCATTGATTACCTCGTTCTCACACACGATCATTACGATCACCTCGATTTTAAAACGCTGCGTAAACTGCGCGGCAAAGTCAGCCACATCTGTTGTTCACTCGGCATCGGCGCCCATTTAAAATACTGGGGCTTTGATAAAGAAAAAATCACCGAGCTGGATTGGTGGCAAACAACCCCATTAGAAAACAACATGCAGTTAACCGCCACACCCGCCCGTCATTTTTCCGGCAGGGGGTTAAAAAGGGGGCAATCATTATGGTCATCCTTTGTGTTGAAAACACCAACGCATAATTTATTTCTCGGCGGCGATTCCGGTTACGATACGCATTTCAAAGAAATCGGAAACAAGTTCGGCCCCTTCGATATCGCCCTGCTCGAAGCAGGACAATACAACACCCTATGGCCCTTCATTCACATGATGCCCGAAGAAACCGTGCAGGCCGCAGTTGACCTCAAAGCAAAAACGTTATTGCCCGTGCATTGGGCAAAGTTCCGCCTCGCCATGCACCCCTGGAACGAACCGGTGAAAAGGGTATTGGCAAAAGCAAAAGAATTAAATATGAATGTAGTAACGCCGAGGATCGGGGAGCCGGTCAACATCGAAACGGAATTTATAAATACCAACTGGTGGGAAATGTAACGAACTTCTTTGCGTCTTTGCTCCTCTGCGCCTTTGTTGAGCGAAGCGAAACCCCGATGGATATCGGGACGGTGTATTATTAGCCCAGCGACATTACTACTATCATCGTCTGTTGCGTCGCACTCTTCAACGTTCGGTAATTCTATTGAGCATTGTTGAAGTTTCTTCAAAGTTTTGGAACACCTAAAGCTTTGTATAAGAAAACTTTCTACAAATGCTAACTCCCATGATTAAAATGAAACCTAATTGCTTGCATTTCCCAGAAAATCTTGCAACCTTTATACACCACTAAACCTTAACCACCATGAAGAAGACGATCCTTTCATTAGGCGTTTTAACTCTATGCGCCTTTTTACTTTCATTTACCATTACAAGATTTACAGAAACTACTGCCACTTGCACCGGCTCAAAAAAATGCAATGCTTGTAAGAATTGTAAGTACTGTAAGCATTGTGCTAAGGATGAGGGAAGTTGTGGAGTATGTAAATAATCGAGATTAATTAATGATGTTCCTACTTCCGTATATAAAGTCTTTCTGTGGTATAGATACTCTTATTGCATTAAAAGGTAAATAATGTTATAGACAGTAAAAATAATTTATGGCAAAGTTTATTACAGGCAACGAATTGAATCATGAAATAGGTAAGCTATTTGAATCGGCAGAAAAGCAATTATTGCTTATTTCGCCGTACATGAAACTACATCATAGATTTGAATCAACTCTGTTGAGAAAAAGAAATAATGACAAACTAGAAATCACCGTTGTATTTGGCAAGAATGAAGATAATCCTGCTAAAAGTATCAGAGCGGAAGATGTGGAATTTTTTAAGCAATTTCCAAATATTGAAATAAGGTATGAAAAGAGACTACATGCTAAGTATTTTGCTAATGAATTTTCGGCAATTATAACTTCTATGAATTTGTATGATTATTCTCAGGATAATAATATTGAATCAGGGATATTAATGGTGCAACATTTAGGTAGAGGGTTATTAGACAACCTAGATGATCAAGTTTATAATTATTTTAATGGGGTAATGATTGAGCAATCAGAATTATTGTATTCAAAAAAACCGAATTATAAGGAAGGCTTTTTGGCGAAGAAGTATGTTGATTCAACCGTGACAGTAGATAAATTGAACTCTTTCTTTAATAGTGGGAAAGCATCGAAAAAAAATCAGCCTGTCACAAAAACTGCTTCATTAAAACCTGATGGGTATTGTATTATTACAGGAGAAAATATCCCTTTTGATATAAAACAACCAATGAATTTAAATAATTTTAAAGCATGGCAGAAGAAAAAGGATTTGAAATTTAAAGGCAGTTTTTGTCATTTTTCAGGTGAAAAAGCTGTGACGAGTTTTGAAAAGCCGATAGTTAGTAAAAACTGGAAGAAGGCCAAGGAAATGCACGATTTATAACTTGACTTTGGTAAATGTCTCCACCAATCTTTCTTGTTCTTTCTAAACTTGGGGGAAATGGAAGATTTTTTAAAAGAGGTAAAAGGCTTTGGTATGGAGATTATGGGGTCGCCATTAAGTATAATTACAGTAATATTTCATTGGGCTTATTCCGTGTCTATATAATAAGACATTATAGTATCTACAATTTTGTCATCTTTCTTTGTGGCCTCAGTGATGATTTTTCTAGATATAAGTATTTCATAAATATCAATAAAATTAATATCCTCAATTAGATCTTTAACTAACTTATCAAAATAACCCGTATACTGATCTTCATTTAAAGTAACAAACGTAAAGTGTGCAGTATCACAATTTACCGCTCTAAATTTCCCCTTTGCCTTAAATTCTTTATTATCTATCTTCGAAAGACTGTCAATTTCATAAACAATCCTATTAGCATCTATGTAGCTTAAGTTGTCTCCAATTTCTTTTCTATTAACTGGATTAAACCAATTCAAATCAATATTAAGGTGACATTTGACAATCCCATCCAGAAATTGTCGATATGAGTTTATTGTATATCCACTATGCAACATATATTCATCTTTTAATGTTTCTTTAACCTTGCTTCTATTTATTAACTCAAAAACTCTTGTTGCAATTATTTCTGATTGTGTTTGTTCAAATAAACTTGCCTGAGTCACAATAGGTTTTATCAAAAAACCAAAAGAAGCTGCAATTCTATGGTGATCTACTACAGTTTCAGTAAAGGGCAAATATTTTTTATTTACTTCAGCATCTAAATGAATTTCTCCTCTATTGGTAGTTAGTATAGTATCTAATGCAATGCTTTTATAAAATCTATCAAAGTTTACTAATGTTTTTCCAAAAACCTCTGTATTGATTGAACCATGACTAACACCTTTACCCCTATTTATGTGAACATATAAAATTTCCGAATTGCTTGTCTGCGAAATATTCTTAACTATTGCTAGGGTTGGCTTTTTAGTTTCGATTTCATCCAAATTAAAATATTTGAATATTGCATCAGTATCTACACCATCAATTTTATCAAATTTGAATGCTGGGGTCGGCTTATAACTTAATGGGATTTCTTTTACGGAAACAACAGAAAAAGGAGATAGTAAATTACCAGTCGAATCTTGAAAAAATACTAACCCATCTAAGGAATAATTAATTAAATCCAAATGTGATATTTCTCCAACTAAAAATTGTTTAAGAAAACCTTTTGAAGTTTTGAAGTAAAAATGCCTGTCAGTAGAATTATCGCTAGTACAATCAACCCATTCCTTTATAATTGGATTATTATTTTGGTCAACATAGACAATAGTTGTAGGATAGTAGGAAAAGAGTAACACCCCCACTTCTTTCAATTCAGAAAAAGGCGTATGTAACGTTTCTATTGAATCAAACTTTATCATCCTATAACTCCTACTTGTTCTTTTATTTGAAAGTTTGGCGTAAAATCAACGTTTTCGTAGTCGAAAAAATTAAAGTGCCCAAACTGATCGCATTGTATTTGACAAATCCCATCTGTCTTTTGTAGTTTACCTTCTGCGATATGCGTCCCTAATTTTTTATATGCTTTTGGTTTATCCTCACTAATGTACTGTAATCTGGCTTTTGATTGCTGTTGAGTTTCAAAAAATGACAATGCCCAGCCAGTAACATGTTCAAAAGCCTTTTTATTAGAGGGGTTAGTTTTGGTAACTGGTAAGAAATTATTGGGATGTGTAATTTGCTCAAAAGTCCAGCGAAAGGCAATTTTATTTTCTACTTCACTATAATCATTAAAAGATGCATTATAAGCATCTATTTCAGCTTGATATTTCAATGGCATAAGGCTAATCGGTTCAATGGTGGTTCTGTAATGGTACAAAAAAAAGAGTAAAAACAGAATTACTAAATGATTAAACTTTCCATCGTTATAATAAAAGCTGGAAATTCAGGGCTTTTTTGCATTGCCATGGTTCGTGTCTCAGGAGACTATATAGCTGTTAGACCACGGCCTAATTCTCAGTTATTTGCTGTATTAAATGTTTCACCCTCATACTCGTCAGGGGGTACATTTTTTAAATTTATTCTCTCCCTTTTATTAGAAATAATTAGCGTTTTAAAAGCCGACACCTCAATTATTATATAGTCGTGGTTTATTCCATTTAGCTCCGTTAATCTAAGAGTAATGTAACCATCTTTGGTATCTAAGATTATAGAATATGTGCCATCTATAATTTCTCCAGATTCCTTTTCTTCAAAAGTAAACACGTTATTTAATCCCAGAAGTAGTTCATATTTCTGGTTTGCCCATATTCCTGAGATATTTTCGTCGATTTCATTTAGTAAATTATCCATTGAAATTATTTCTTTTTCTCGTTCGGCTTTAGTTACTGTTAAGGTACAAAAAATAGCGGCTGACCACGGGCCGCTGCCATGGTTCGTCTCTCACGAACCATTTTCCATCCCTTCGCCATTGTTGGTCTTCCAAACAATAAACGGCCTTTGTTGGTGTTGCGTGAAGGCTTTGTGCTGCCAGCTAAAACACCAACAAACGAATTAAAGTAGTCACGCTTCAGATCGTCCCAATCTCAACAACTCACTACTCCCTTTAGCTATTCTTCTATAGCCCACTTCTTTCCGCCTCTCTACATTTAGTACCTAAACTTTTTATCTATGTCATCAACCATTGAAACCGGTCACACGAAAAACGTGGCCAACTTTGAACAGCTTATTTCTTTTTGCAAAGGGTATGGCGCTGCTTACAATCCTTCCAAGCTCACCCTCAACACGGCGCAATTGGATGCAAAACTCGCTGCGGCGAAAACAATATTGTCTGGCGTCAGGCAATCAGAAACTGCATTCAACAATATTACCAACACCCGCATGCAGGCGTTTAAACCGCTTCGTCCATTGGCCACGCAACTTGTCAATGCCCTCGATGCTACCGACGCCTCTGCCGAAACAGTAAAAGATGCACGTACCATCAACCGGAAATTACAGGGGCAAAGGGCCGTACCAAAAGAGACTGCTTCCGCCGGTGCCGGTCCAGCAACTACCCCGGCCGACAAAACCATCTCCGCTTCGCAGCAAAGTTTCGATCAGCAGATCGCACATTTTTCAAAACTCGTGCAGTTACTGGAGTCCGATACCAATTACCAGCCCAACGAAGCACACTTGAAAACACCGGAGCTGCAGGCAAAGCTGGTCACCTTGCAAACTGCAAACACAGCGGTGATAAATGCATACACCACCTGGAGTAACGACAGGATACAAAGGGACAATTTGCTCTATAATCCCGTGGTCGGTATCAAAAAGACCGGCGAGGATGTAAAGTTTTATATAAAATCCGTCTTCGGGGCTTCAAGCCCGCAATACAAACAGGTAAGCGGCATTGCATTCAAACAAGTTCCAAAATAACTTTCCAAAACCTTTTTGTTGTAAACCCTTTCCTTGTCATTGTTTATCCCGTGCGGGAGCGGGGAAAGGGCCATCTACCATATATATATAATTTCATCGTAAGAATACATGATCCTTCTTACCTCTGAATTCTTACCTCGGACTTCTTACCTCCTGCTTCCGCTGCCATGGTTCCTGTCTCACAAATCATTCACCCGCCTGCCACCTTACTTCTTCCGCCTGCCGCTTCGGTGGGCGCACCTGCTATAATAATTGTACCACCTGCTACTTCGGTGGGAGCGCCTGCTCTCATACTATTCCGGCCTGCTCCTTCGGTGGAAGCGCCTGCCGGGACAATATTACCACCTGCCGCTTCGGTGCCACCACCTGCTTTGACAATACTACCGCCTGCTCCTCCAATTGGGGCGCCTGCCGGCTACTTCATCATTTTTAACTTCTGTCCTTTTTGTTTATTTTTACGACAAATGTTACCGGATGATACCCGAAGTAAAATTAAAAATATCACTGCAGGAGCTATCATTGAGGGGAGCCAGGATCATTGCACAGCAACCAGAAATCTCCTATGCGCAAGCTTTCCAACAAGTACAACGGTTAAAAAAGACTTCGAAAGTAAAGCCCTCATCAAAGAAAAACAGGCAAAGCTTTTAGAACAGTACAGCAGCGAAAAGAATTTATGGGTTACCGACCTTCCTGGTCAGGACAGGTATTTAACACGGGGCGGTGAAGCTCTCGTATATCTCAGCTCAGATAATAAAAGTGTAATCAAATTAAATGACGGCATTTATTATGCAACATGGCTGGAGTTTTTAAACAGCATTCTGTTACATAATTTGATTTTTGAGAACACTGCCTACACGCTACTGGGATTTGCAAAAGAAAACAATGTACTCTATGCTGTACTAAAACAACCTTTTATTACTTCAGATTCGCCTGTCGATCTGGAAGACGTTAAGAAGCTATTGCATTTTAACGACTTTGAAAACAGTAAAAGAAATGATTATATCCACAGGGAGTTGGGTTTGCTGCTCGAAGACATGCATGATGAAAATGTAATTGCCAGCTCCGACACTTTGTTTTTTATCGACACAGTATTCTATACTGTTACTCCTGGGAATAGCTAAGACCTGAATTGGTTAAATCGAAGCGGGTTCACGACTTTTTTGATAAGCTGTTTTATATTTCAGTCAAAATTTTTACTGTAAATCAATCTCTTACAAAGCCTCCCTAAAAATTCCTGCCCAATTTTTAGGTTAATAATCCTCTCAAACATATCTTCGCAGCCCCTAAAAAACGGCCTCTGGCTGTAATAAGGGGAGCAGTTCGGGGGATAGCCCAACTGTATATTATATAACAATGCTGAAAATGACGGGCTCACAGCTCGTAGCTATCGGCACAAAGCTTTTCTTAAATGAGCAATTTACATTTTACCACCAAACATGCGAACGAGGCTACCGTTAAGCGCAACTGGTATGTTGTGGACGGTACTAATCAAACCATTGGGCGTATGTGTGCTAAGATCGCTGCGATACTCCGCGGTAAGAACAAAGCATACTATACTCCTCACGTCGACACCGGCGATTACATCATTGTCACCAACTGCGAAAAAGTGGTGCTGACCGGCGACAAACTCAATCAAAAAATTTACGACACGTACAGCGGTTACCCCGGTGGTCGTAAAGAAGAAACCGCGGCCAACCTGCAAAAGCGCCGTCCTGAAGTCCTCATCGAAAGGGCTGTAAAAGGAATGCTTCCCAAAAATCGTTTGGGCCGCAAGATGTACAAAAAATTATTTGTGTATGTAGGTACAGCACACCCGCATGGCGCACAGCAACCAAAAGAATTAAAATTCTAAACGAATGATCTTCCTCCCCTCCTTTGGAGGGGTTGGGGGAGGTTAAAATAAACAAAATGGAAAAACAAAAAATAAGTGTTGGTCGTCGTAAAGAAGCTGTGACACGCATTTTCCTTTCAAAAGGAGAGGGCAAGATCACGGTAAACGACAAAGACTATAAAAAATATTTTCCGCTGGTGTATTTGCAAAACCAGGTGGAGCGTCCATTGAAAACAGTGGAGATGATCAATAAGTTTGACATCAAGATCAATGCAGCAGGCGGCGGCGCCAAAGGCCAGGCTGAAGCAGCGATGCTCGGTATTGCCCGTGTACTGCTCGAGATCAATCCTGATTTTCGTCCGGCATTGAAAGCGGCGGGCTTGCTCAAACGTGACCCACGTTCTGTTGAACGTAAGAAATTCGGTCACAAGAAAGCAAGAAGAAGCTTCCAGTTCAGTAAGAGATAAGCCACGAGTGGTTAGCTATGAGTTACGGGTAAAAGTCTCGAAGCTCGCAGCTTAAAGCTCGGAACTCATAATTCATAATTTATAATTCATAATTGATATAATGGAAAATAACACTTCACTACAACAGCAGCTTCTGGATGCCGGCGTTCATTTCGGTCACCTGAAAAAGAAGTGGAACCCTAAGATGTTACCTTACATCTTTGCTGAGAAGAAAGGTATTCACATCATCGACCTCAATAAAACAGTTGAGTGCCTGCAGGAAACCGCGGCTGCGATGAAACAAATCGCTTTAAGCGGAAAGAAAATTCTTTTCGTTGGTACAAAGAAGCAGGCGAAAGATATCGTGAATGAATGTGCCCGCCGTGTAAACATGCCGTTCGTTACAGAGCGTTGGCTGGGTGGTATGCTTACCAACTTCAACACCGTTCGTAAGAGCGTGAAGAAAATGCAGAGCATTGAAAAAATGCTCGGGGATGGTTCATTCGACAGCATCACCAAGAAAGAACGTTTAACGCTGAGCCGCGATAAAGAAAAAATGGAAAAAGTATTAGGTGGTATCGCTCAACTGGGCCGTGTACCTGCCGCTTTGTTCATCGTTGATATCGGTCACGAGCATATCGCTTTGGCAGAAGCAAAACGTTTAGGCATCACTACGTTTGGCGTAGTAGATACCAACTCAGATCCTAATAAAGTTGATTTCGCTATTCCTGCGAATGATGATGCGACAAAATCAATTGCCATCATTGTTAATTATATCGTTGCCGCTGTCGCGGAAGGTCTTGCAGAAAGACAAGCTGCGAAAGAAGATGACAGCGAAGAAATAACTGATGATGAAAAAGAAAGAAGAGCAGCAAGATTAGAAGCCGAAGCGCAAGCTGAAGGTGGCCGTGGTGGTCGTGGTCGCGGACGTGGTCCTGGTGGACCCGGAGGTCCTGGCGGTCCTGGTGGCCCTGGTGGTCCCGGCGGACAGAGACGTCGTACTACCGGTGGCGGTGGCGGCAGAGGTCCCGGCGGTGGCAGAAGGTAAACAATCGTTGCCGTTTGTTGTTATTAAACCCGGTTGAGCGAAGCGAAATCCCGATGTATATCGGGACGGAGGCACTCTTCAACTGCATGAATTCTATTCAGCATTTTCGAAGAGTACAAGACCAGCCAAGTGTGTGAGAGATTTTTTAATTTTTAATTTTTAATTATTTATGAGCACCGTAACTATAAGTGCACAGGACATAAACAAATTGCGCCAAATGACCGGCGCCGGCATGATGGATTGCCGCAAAGCATTAACAGAAACAAACGGCGACTTCGAAGCCGCTATCGACTGGCTGCGCAAGCAAGGCCAGAAGGTTGCCGCTAAAAGAGGCGACCGTGAAGCGAAAGAAGGTGTTGTTATCGCACAAACAACCGCCGATAACAAAACAGGTATCGTTGTTTGCGTAAGCTGCGAAACAGATTTCGTAAGCAAGAATGCTGACTTCGTTGCATTTGGTAAAAAAATCGCCGATGCCGCCATCGCTGCTAATGTAAAAAGCATCGATGAATTGTTAGCTGCGAAAGCCGGCACTTCTACTGTCGCTGAGTTGGTAAATGATAAACTCGCCGCTATCGGTGAAAAAATAGGCGTTACGAAATTTGAAAGGATCGACGCTCCTTATGTAGCTTCTTATATCCACGGCGCATACCGTATTGGTGTACTCGTAGGTATGGATAAAGCAAATGCGGAAGTAGGTAAAGATGTAGCGATGCAAATCGCTGCGTTGAATCCCGTTGCTGTGGATGCTGCAAGTGTATCCGCTGATGTTATCGCACGTGAAAAAGACATCATCGTTGAGCTGATGAAGCAGGACCCGAAGATGGCAGGCAAACCTGATGAAATGCTTGCGAAAATCGCTGAAGGCAAAATGGGTGCGTTTTTTAAAGAACAAACATTAACAGCACAGGCTTTTGTAAAAGACGCTGGTAAAACAGTGGCCGATTACCTGAAAGAAGCCGGTAATGTGAAAGTGGTTGAATTTAAAAGAGTGGCTTTAGGATAAAATATTCTTACTACTAATAAAGTATAGATCCCGTGCGATGAGCACGGGATTTTTTTTTTGATAGGCACTGCACAGATGAATTCCAGTTTGTCATTCCGACGGAGGAGGAATCCGCATTTAGATACCTCGTACCTCGGCATGACAAACAAACTGGGATACTACTTGAATCATAAATGATCAATTTTTAGTAGTTTAGACAGTATGCGGAAGGATGTTTTTATACTGCTTGCTTTTTTAGCGTTGCTTCCTTTTTTAACAGCCGGCCAGACAAAAAAGATTGACAGCCTCAAACGCCAGGCTCATCTTACGGTGCCTGCGCCGGAGAGGTTGAATGCCATCTTTGCTTTATGCGACCAGGGCTACACACTGCATCCTGATACATTACTCCTGTATTCAGAACAGGCACAGGCTATAGCAAAAGACCTTCGTCGAAAAAATGATGAAGTAAAAGCGATGTATTATATATCGTTCGCACTGACCAATAAAGGGCTTATTGATTCTTCACTCGCTATTGCGGACCGCTGTCTTCAACTTTTAGCTACTATGGGGAATGACCCGTTATTAAAAGGAAACCTACTGAACCAGAAAGGCCGTTGCTTCATGCGGAAGAACCAATACAAGGAAGCGATTGATATGGGCTACCAGGTAATTGAAGGAGCGGAAAAAAGCAGGGATACATTATTACAAATGAAAGGAAAAACGCTGATCGGCTGGGCTTACCTGGAAATAGGGCAAACCAAAGAAGCGTTGAAATGGCATTTGAATGCATTGAGCACCACTGCAGATACGTTGATGCTGGAACAATACAGCATTCTATTCGCTAACCTCGCTATTAATTATAATGGTATAGGAAAACCCGACTCGGCATTCTATTATATCAACAAAGCCATTGCTTATTCAAGAAGAAATGAAAACCTTTTTGCTTTATCCAATTCACTGGCTATCCAGGCGCAGATATTTGTGAGGACCGACCAGGCTATATTAGCCGAAGCCCCGTTGAAAGAAACGGTGGAGATAAGAAAAATCATCGGCGATCCTTTTTATATCGTTTCGGATATGTCGCAACTGGGTTTGTATTATGCCAACAACGGGCAACCTGATAAAGGGATCGAAATATGCAAAGAAGGAATTGCTATCGCCAATGAATATAAAATGGATACCAAGCTTTTCTTTTTATATGGCACGTTGGCTGAAAACTATAAAGCTGCAGGTGATTTTTCAAAATATGCGGAGACGCTGGAAAGTATCATTTCATTAAAAGATTCTGTTTACCAAAAAAACTCCGCGACAGCGCTGGCTGAAATGCAAACGAAATACGAACTGCAGCGAAAGGAAAACACCATCATACAACAGGAGCTTGACCTCACAAAAAAGAATTACCTGTTTTATGGCGCTGTGCTGTTTTCAATATTAGCGGCGGTAGCGGGTTATTTTATTTTCAGGGCTTACCAGCGTAAACAAAAAATAAAAATGCAACTGGCCGTTGAAAAAGAAAAACGGTTGTCGGAGAAAGCGATCAATGAAGCGGAAGAAAAAGAGAGAAAGCGCATTGCCGCCGATCTGCATGATAATCTTGGCGCTTATGCCGCTTCTATGGCATCTAACCTCGATTATATTCAGGTGCAGCAAACAAATACGACGAGCAGTGATATGTTCCGGGAGCTCAGGAATAATTCGATGGCCATTATATCCCAGTTGAATGATACGATCTGGGTATTGAAGAAAGATGAATTGTCGTTGACGGCTATCAGTGACAGGATCAAGGTATTTATCAGCCGCATCAGGCCGAGCTACCCGGATATTAATATAGATGTGAAGGAAAAGATCGCTTATGACCACAGGCTCTCTTCTTCCCAGGCTTTTCATTTATATCGCATTGTGCAGGAAGCGATCAGCAATGCGCTGAAGCACAGCAAAGCAAACGGAATTGTTATAAGAATAGCGGGCGATCAAAAAACATGGCTGGTGACCGTGACAGATAACGGCAAAGGAATGAACGGAATACAAGATGCTTCCGGCGGAAATGGCCTTGTAAATATGCAAAAGCGCAGCGCCGAGGCGGGGTGGAATATTGATTGGGCGTCTAATGGAGGCGGGACCAGCGTAACCATTGCTCCTACTACAAATTAATTATTGTGCAGGGCTAATAGTACATTAATTTCATAGCAAGATGACCTTCAAAGTTGCACTAGCAGAAGATAACAGCGTAAACCGAAACACCTTTATCCAAAAAATAAAAGTACTGGATAATATTGAAGTGATCTTTACTGCTATTAACGGCGACGATTGTCTCGACCAATTGAAAGGCCTTCCGCATACCAGGCAACCACAGGTGATCTTTATGGATTTGGAAATGCCGGGAATGGATGGCATCGAAACGATTAACATCGCCAAATCACTTTACCCGCAAATACATTTTATCGTTCTGACCGTTTTTGATGACGAAGAAAAAATATTTGAAGCGATCAAAGCCGGCGCTTCCGGTTATTTATTGAAGCACGAACCGGCGCAGGTTTTGAAAGATGCGATTGTGAATGTGCTGGAAACAGGCGGCGCACCAATGAGCCCGCCGATTGCCCGCAAAGCATTGCAATTATTAGGAAGATCAAGCCACGAAAATAGTTCCTCCGCGGGGCCTTCATTACCGGCAAGTGTTACCGAAAGAGAAAGCGAAATTTTGCAGCACATGGTAAATGGATGGGACGCTAAGCGCATCGCTTCCGAACTCGACCTGAGTGTGCTGACGGTAAGAAAACATATCGCCAATATTTACGACAAGCTTCATGTCAATTCAAAAGCACAGGTGATTAGTTTGGCGCATAAGAATAAATGGGTGTGAGAAAGAGTTACGAGTTATGAGTTACGAGTCAGCCGCCTAAGGTTGAAAATATTCTCCTGCTAAGAAGAAATCAATTATTAAAAAAATTTTCAAAACAAGATGAATAGCGAACCAAACGCTAAAGTCCGGATAGCTATCGGGAACGTCGCCGCGACAAACATCGTGGTCTTCAACAATTGCTGAGTAATGAACAGGAAGTACAAGAGTGCGACGCAACGAAGCTGATAGTAGCAATACAGCTGGGCTAAAAATCATTTTGAAAACAAACATCATTTGCGTTTGTGCCCGTGGCGCAGGGCGAATTCCCCTATCTTCGCAACGCAAAAATCACACTGCATGCAGGCTAAGTACAAACGAATTCTCTTAAAACTTTCCGGCGAATCCCTGATGGGCGATAAAAGTTTCGGTCTTGATTCCAAAGTTATTTCTCAATACGCACAGGATATAAAAAGCATTGTCGCATTGGGTGTGCAGGTGGCGATCGTGATTGGCGGCGGTAATATTTACCGCGGGATGAACGAGGCGGAGACTGGCATTGAAAGGGCGCATGGTGATTATATGGGTATGCTGGCCACGGTGATTAATGGTATGGCGCTACAGGCCGGCCTTGAGAAAGCGGGTGTGTTTACACGTTTGCAAAGCGCTATTAAAATGGAACAAATCGCTGAACCATATATACGCCGCCGTGCTATCCGCCATTTGGAAAAAGGCAGGGTGGTGATTTTTGGCGCCGGCACGGGCAATCCTTATTTTACTACAGACACGGCTGGTTCGCTGCGAGCTATCGAGATCAGCGCCGATGTAATATTAAAAGGTACGAGAGTGGATGGCATTTATACGGCCGACCCCGAAAAGGATCCGACGGCTACTAAGTTTGAAGAAATTTCTTTTGAAGAATGCCTGGGCAAGAACCTCCGCGTGATGGACATGACGGCATTTACACTCTGCATGGAAAACAACCTGCCGATCATTGTTTTTAATATGAACAAAGAAAATAACCTGCTCCGCGTGGTCTCGGGTGATAAGATCGGTACACTTGTGAGAGGCGAATCGTAAAATTTCTATACCCCTGATATTACCATAAATTGTTTATTGTGAAAAACAATTAATAATTATCTGCCTGTTTTTTTATAGCTTCAGGCAATTCTTGGACGGTTTATAAATCTACTTAATGGCCACCAGTCTCACACTTTCAGTGCTGGAAATTATTTTGCTGTTTTTTGGAGCAGTCATATTAGGTATTACTATTCATTTTTTTATTGCAAGTCGTAAAAGCTTAAACGCAGACGCCGCGGAAATGCAGGCGAGCACCCATGCTGATAAAAATGAATGGAAGCTGAAATACCTGAATGATATGGAAATGCTGGACAGGGAGATGTCTACGCTAAAACATCAATTACAGGAATCGGAAGAAAATGTAACGATCTATTCTATTGAAGCGGATGAAATGCGTTTGCAGAATAAACGTTTACAAAAGGAAATAGAAGCAGTGAAAAAAGAAATGGAAGTGTTGCAAAAACAACCTGCGCCATTGCCGGTTCAGCAACCGCAACCGCAGCAACCAATACTACAACCACAGTTACAGCTACAACCACAACAACCGGCAATAACGCATAAAGGAGATTATCTCGATCAATTATTACAGGCGCAAAATAATTTGATGGAGCATAACCAAAAGATTAATGACCTGCTGGGCAATATTGATTTTATAAAAGAGAAAGAAGAAAAACAGCGGCAAATGTTGCTTGATAATGAAGAGTTATCCGCACAGATCAGTAATATGCAAATGGAGCTGTTGGAAAAAGAAAAAGAAATTACCAGTATAAAGCAAAAGGAACAATTGACCCGTGAGATGACTTCTATGCTGGATAGCGCTTACAGCGAATTCAATACGCTGCAAAGCAAAATACAGAAAATGGAATCGCAACTCACTGCTTCGAAAATGGAGAACCTGCATTATGAAGACCTGAAAGAAGAACATACGAAGCTCAACAGGGATTTTGAAGAACAAAAATTAAAAGCGGGTACATTACTTAACGAGAACCAGCAATTGAGAGCGGAATTGACGGAAGCGGAAGATAAATTCCGGGAAGCGAATTTTCAACGGCAGCAATTGCAAAAACGGATTGGTTACCTGGAAGAATTGAACAGGGACTTTCAGATGGTATCTGATGCGAATAAAAAATTAGAGAACCAGTTAAAGCGAATTGGTGAACTGGAAAGTATGTTGAATGTAGCATCGGGTGAAAATGTAATGAACCGCAGACAGGAATAGTGCATTAAAAATACTTTATCAAAGCCCGGTCTGCCACAAGCGACCGGGCTTTGATTTTTAAATGCGTTACGAAAGCGATTAACTTTGTTCTATAAACAACGTTTATTATGCAACATGATATTGCCGGTATACGAAAGAATTATTCACAGAAAACATTGACGGAATCTTCTGTTGATGCTGATGCTATTCTTCAATTTGATAAGTGGTGGCAGGAAGCTACGGCTTCGGGAATTGATGAAGTGAATGCGATGACACTGGCAACTGCTTCGGTAGATGGATTGCCTTCGGCGAGGATTGTGTTGCTGAAAGGATTTTCAAATAAAGGGTTTATCTTTTTTTCCAATTACAATAGCTATAAAGGAAAACAACTGGCCGAGAACCCTAAAGCTTGCCTGGTTTTTTTCTGGAAAGAACTGGAACGACAGGTAAGGATAACAGGAATTGTTCAAAAAATTAGCGCCGGTGAAAGTGATCAATATTTTCACTCGAGACCGATAGGCAGCCAGATCGGCGCCAGCATATCACCGCAAAGCATGGTGATTGAAAGCAGGGAATGGCTGGAGAAAAAATACAATGAACTGGAAGCGGCTTCCGCTGATACGATTGAACGCCCCGGTCATTGGGGCGGCTATATTGTAAAACCAGTAGAGGTTGAGTTTTGGCAAGGCCGCCCTTCCCGCCTTCACGACAGGATACAATACTCACTCGATGAAAATGGTAAATGGAAAATAGAAAGGTTGGCGCCTTAAAAAAAGACAAGATTAATAATCATTAATTAATAATTATTAATCTTTGGTCTGTGACTTTCTTATTTATTGAAGCTGCTGTTTAGCTTTTCTTTTTTACCGCGGTCTTTTTCTTTGGTGACGCAGGTCTGCTTTTCCCAAAAGAACCTTTGAAACGTTTGCCTTTAGCTGTTTTTTTATCTCCTCTTCCCATAAATTAATTTTTAAATTGTATAAAGCGAATCCCGGAGCAACGTTGTGTTAACCCGGGATTAACTCAAAGCGTTACTTTTTTTTTACCAATAATGGTTTCAAATCCTTCAATGATGATTTCAATTTTGCAGAAAGTTCTTTTCCGCCTTTAAAACGTGCAACTATTTTTTCTTTTATAGTGATAGGCGCTTTTGTTTGCGGGTTGTGTCCTTTTCTTCCTTCCCTGTAAGATAACAGAAATGTACCGAAACCAACCATTGTAACTTTTCCGCCTGATTTTAATGTTTTTGTGACAGCATCCGTGAAAGAATCTAATGCAGCGTTAGCCTGATTTTTCGTGATACCTGCATCTTCCGAGATCTTTGTGATCAATTCTGCTTTGTTCATAGACTTGTTTTTTAAGAGATTTAGTAGGCGGCAAATTTATACGCTTTTTGACAGCGGCAAAAAATATTTATTATCATTATTTACTTTTTTCAAATCGCTAAAAACCGCTGGGAGCAAGGATTTTGCGGGATTTACTATTTTATCAAAGCCGGCTCTGTATTGAATGTTCTGACAGCCATGCCCCTATGTCGCTTTACAATTAAATATTCTGAAACCCGGCAGCCAAAGGGATTTTACGGCTATATAATCATTTAAAACAAGAAAGACGAATGAATATTTTTTGCACACTCAATTAACAACCTGCATTACTGTGCGAAACGCAATGATTTTATTTCCCCATTTGTCTAAGAGTTTTTGTCGCATCACCGGGGCTACCTGGTTTATATACCGTTCATAATCTTCTAATGAAGGAGCAAAATATTGCACGACATAAGTTGCACCTTCACTTTCATCCTGCTCTAACAGGCGAAAAAATTTATGATCGGTGAAGCAGCCGCTTGCCATTACATCAGGAATATGTTCCTGTGTTTGCCACAACAGCCACTGCTTTTCTATCTCCGGGGAAACTTTAAGGGTAATATTGTAAACGGTCATTGGTTATAATTCAATATCAAGATAAACAGGACAATGATCAGAATGTTTTACATCAGGATAGATCTCCGCACCCTTTAAATTTTTTTTCAGCGCTTCAGTCACATTGATATAATCAATTCTCCATCCTTTGTTTTGTGCCCGCACCGTAGGAAAACGCTGGCTCCACCAGCTATAGCGATGCGGCTCTGGATGAAATTGGCGGAAGGTATCAGTCCAGCCATTATCCAAAAATTTTGTCAGCCATTCTCTTTCTTCCGGTAAAAAGCCCGATGATTTTTTATTTCCCTTCGGATCGTGAATATCAATTTCTTTATGCGCAATATTATAATCACCGCAAAGGACCAGCTTCGGATGTTTCTTTTTCAGTTTATTCAAATAAACATAAAACTCATCCAGCCACACATATTTAAAACTTTGGCGTTCATCACCACTCGTGCCCGAAGGAAAATATGCATTGATGATCCTCGTATCACCAAAATCCAGTTGCAGCACACGTCCTTCATCATCGCTCACTTTATGACCCGTACCATATTCCACATGGTCTGGTTTTATTTTTGTAAAAACCGCCACACCGCTGTATCCTTTCTTCTGTGCACTGAACCAATAGTTGCTATAACCCAATTCATCAAACGGTTTATGATCTACATTTTCCTTCATCGCTTTTGTTTCCTGTATGCAGATCACATCGGCGGGGTTTGATTTCAACCAATCACAAAAACCTTTTGTGATCGCCGCCCTGATACCATTAACATTGTAAGAAATAATGCGCATATCTCTGATTTGATATTTTTTTATCCGCAGGATGCCGTGCATTAGCCCAACTCCAGTTTTTCATGGCATCGCCTGTTGCGTCGCACTCTTCAGGGTTCTGTTCGCTACTCAGCATCGTGATACGTGAGGCGTGAATGACAGGTTGAATACAGTAGTTGCTCACGACTGACGTTTCACGCTTCACGATCTCTAAATAAATCTTCAAATTTTAGGAACCTGACTCGGAACTCATAGCTCATAACTCCCCACTCGTATTTTATTGTTTATATTGGACGGCAATTTACACCATACTATGGAAGCACAGACAAAAAACAAAGTAATCATACCACCGAAGCAGCATGTATTTCTAGAAGGCCCAAAGAGCAGGGGTTATGAATTAAATTTTGCCTGGCGGGTGTTCTGCCAATTCATCAAAGGCTTTCGTAATCTTCATTTTCTCGGGCCTTGTATAACAGTATTCGGGTCGGCCCGCTTTAAAGAAGATCATCCTTATTATATTAAGGCAAGGGAGTTTGGTAAGCGTATCGCTGAATCAGGATTTACAACCATGACAGGCGGCGGCCCCGGTATTATGGAAGCGGCTAACCGCGGCGCTTTTGAAAACGGTGGCAAATCCGTGGGTTGTAATATTCAATTACCTTTTGAGCAACAGCCGAACCCCTATGTGCAAAAATCAGTCACCTTTGAACATTTCTTTGTCCGCAAAGTATTGCTCACCAAATATTCATATGCCTTCATCATCATGCCCGGCGGCTTTGGTACCATGGACGAGTTTTTTGAAACACTCACATTGGTGCAAACAAAAACGGTGACGCAGTTTCCCATCGTGCTGTTTGATAAGGAATTTCATGCGCCCTTATTAAAAACCATTGAATCAATGGCGGAGCAGGGCACTATTTCAAAAGAGGACATGAACCTGGTACTCGTTACCGACAGCATCGATGAAGCGATGGACCATATACATAATTATATCAGCACCAACTATACTGTGAAGCCCCGCAAACGTTTTTGGTGGTTGTTGGAGAAAAGATAATATCATTGCATAAACATTGAATATGTCCGGAGTTGAAACATTGGGCTTCCTGGCTGGAGCGGTAACCGCTTTTACCTTTTTGCCACAGGTCATTAAAATATGGAAAGAGAAGTCAGCTAAAAATGTTTCCCTGCTGATGTTTATTATTGCGATAACAAATGAAATCATGTGGATTGTTTATGGAATTTTGCTCACGCCCATGAACTGGGTTATTATTTTCACCAACAGTGTTTTAATGGTGATGGCATTGACGATCATCTTTTTTAAATTCAAATACAAATAATGCTTAGCAGTATTCCATGATCAGGAATATCTCATCTTTTTATAAAAATAAACCCGCTCTGGCTGTAGGTTTTTTATTTTCCTCTTCCAGTCTTTTGTTTGGTACCTGGGTGGCCGCTATACCCGGTATAAAATACAGGATGGGATTTAATGATGGAACATTAGGGCTTTCATTACTGCTCTCTCCTTTAGGCGCCTTAACAGGCGTTTTTCTTTCTACAAGAATATTCAGCAAAGTTTCTGTTGGCCGATGGATGTCCTTCGGGTATATCCTGCTTTGCTTTATTATGATCGCTGAAATAAATGCGGTGAACCGTGTCATGTTGTGGCTGTGCTTATATCTTTTTGGCGTGGTCAGTTTTTTAAATGGCTTATCCTCCAACGCCACGGTAAACCTTTTGGAAAAAAAATATAACCGCCGCATGATGAGTACCTGTCATGGTATGTACAGTTTGGGCGGTGGTATCAGCACAGGGCTTGCTGCTTTTTTCTTCGCCCTTAATTTTCCATCAGGCTGGCAGGTTGTTATTATCGCATCGGCTATCATCACCATAATCGTATCCAATCATAAACATTTAATCATTCATACAAACATCATTCATTCACGGTCGGGGCTTAAATTACCATCGTTGACGATTCTTGGTATTTCATTTATCTGCATGGTTACTTTTATGGCGGAAGGTTGCGTAGCGGACTGGAGTGCTATCTATTTAAAAGAAAGCCTTCATTCAGCAAAAGAATTTATCAGTTTAGGTTACACTGGTTTTTCCGCCGCCATGACCTTTGGTCGTTTTAACGGCGACGATCTTATTTCAAAACTTGGGAGTAAAAGAGTAGTGATCGGTGGAAGCATGCTGGCAGCGCTTGGTTTTTTAGTTGTTGTACTGGCGCCGACGGTTATCATTGCCATTCTTGGTTATATATTAGTTGGCTTTGGTTGCTGTTGTATTGTACCTGTTCTCTTCAGCGCATCAGCCAATATACCCGGCGTGAGTACAGTGGAAGGTTTTGCGATGGTGACTACCGGCGGGTTGATCGGCTTTCTTAGCGGGCCATCCATCATCGGCTTCATTTCACAGAAAACAAATCTTTCAACAGGATTATCGTTATTAATTTTGCTGGCGATGACCGCTGCGGTAGTAGCATGGCGAAATAAATTTTTAATAAGTAAACGAACCATAATAGAACCACAACACGATGAGCAAATCTATTGACACGATTATTTTCGACCTGGGCAATGTATTAGTTGACTGGAACCCGAAATATGTTTTTGATGATACCTATTTTGAGTCAGCTGAAAAAAAGGAATACTTCTTTCAGAATATTTGCACCGCTGATTGGAATGAACAACAGGATGCTGGCCGCTCCATTGTAGAAGCCACGCAGGAATTGGTTCAGCAATTTCCTGATTGGGAACAACCGATAAGAGATTTTTATGGCCGCTGGACGGAAATGCTGAAAGCGCCGATACCCGGCACAGTCGAAATATTCCGGCAATTGAAAGAATCAGGAAAGTATAAAATATATGCACTTACCAACTGGCAAGCAGGTTTATTTGATATCGCTTTAGTGCGTTACAATTTCCTGCATTGGTTTGATGGCAGAGTAGTAAGTGGCGAAGAAAAAACAAGAAAACCCTTCCCTGAATTTTACCAGCGTTTACTGGATCGTTATAATGTTGATCCTGCAAAGGCATTATTTATTGATGATAGTATGAGAAATATAAAGGCTGCTGAGGAAATGGGAATACAGGGGATTCATTTTACATCACCGGAACAGTTGAAGGAAGAATTAAATGGGAAAGGCATTAACGTAGTATAATATTAAAATGTCCAGTATTGTTTTTTCTTAAAATCGATAATAGCCGGACCTTCTATCCCAATATCTTTTGCATTTTTATCTTTTTGGATTTTGCCAACGATCCATTTTCCTGATTTGTGTTTTAGTACAATTCCCTGGTCAATTATATCTCCTTCTTTGATAAGTGTGATCCTGCCTGCCAGTTCTTTTGTAGCATAGATAGTTATACTGTCTCCTTCAATTACAACTTTACAGGTACCAAGGCATCTGTTATATTCCAGATCGCAGTAGTTGAAAGTATAAGTTCCGGAATTAAATTTTTGAGCAATACTGAAAGTATGAAATAATATCAAAGTAAGTAACAACAGGAGATATTTCATATTTGCCAAAGTTTTAGTAACTATTCCAAAACCGGTCGCAACCATTTCTCCGCTTCTTCCAAACTCATGCCTTTTCGTTTGGCATAATCTTTCAATTGGTCTTGCCCTATTTTCCCCAAACCAAAATAATGGCTTTGCGGATGGGCAAAATACCAACCGCAGACAGAAGCAGGCGGGTTCATTGCAAGGCTTTCGGTCATTTCAATACCGATATTCTCAGTAACATTCAGGAGATCAAATAATTTTATTTTCTCTGTATGATCGGGACAGGCGGGATAACCCGGTGCAGGACGAATGCCTTTGTATTCTTCTTTTATCAAAGCTTCGTTCGACAGTGTTTCATTTTTTTCATAGCCCCAGTATTCTTTTCTCGTTTTTTGATGAAGACATTCTGCAAACGCTTCTACAAAACGGTCAGCCAATATCTGAACTAATATTTTATTATAATCATCCAGGTCGGCAGCGAATTTGTCAATGTATTTCTTAGCGCCATGAATGGTTACTGCAAAAGCACCCATATAATCTGTTCCCAATTCAGCGGGACAAACAAAATCACCTAATGAAAAACTGGGCTGACCCACCGCTTTTTTTAATTGCTGGCGCAATGATTCAAGTTTGACTTCCCCTTTATTTGTTTGCAATGTAATGGTATCCGCATTGTTGCTGCTTGCCGGCCAAAAGCCGATAACACCACTTGCGGTAAACCATTTTTCAGCGATGATCTGCTTCACCATTTTCTGTGCATCGTTGTAAAGACGTGTTGCTTCCACGCCGAAAATTTTATCGGTCAATACCTGCGGAAAATGGCCCGGCATTTCCCAACCAATAAAAAACGGGCCCCAATCGATATATTCCGCGATGGTCGCCAGTTCATATTCTTTTAAAACTGTTACTCCTTCCGCGGCTGGTTTAGTTGGTTTATAACCTTTCCAGTCAAAATATTCTTTGGTGATAACAGCTTCTTCGTAAGAAATCAATGTTTTTTTATTCTTATTAGAGAATTGGGTGCGCAGTCCTTCGTACTCACTCTTTGTTTTGGTGAGTAAAACTTCTTTCTCTTTACTTAATAAAGTACTTACTGCCGTTACACTTCTTGAGGCATCAAGAATATGCAATACACCATTATCATACTGCGGGGCGATTTTTACAGCGGTATGCATTCTCGACGTTGTAGCGCCGCCGATCAGCAATGGCTGCTTCATGTTGCGGCGTTTCATTTCGTGTGCTACATGCACCATTTCATCCAATGAAGGAGTGATCAATCCACTTAAACCAATGATATCCGCTTTTTCTTTTTCCGCGGTATCTAAAATTTTATCTGTTGGCACCATTACACCGAGATCAACAATATCATAACCATTACAGCCAAGTACTACACCGACAATATTTTTTCCAATATCATGTACGTCACCTTTTACTGTCGCCAATAAAATTTTTGCTGCACCGGCTGCTTCTACATTTACGGTTCCGGCAGCAAGGTGGGCTTGTTTTCTTTTTTCTTTTTCCGCTTCAATATAAGGCGTAAGAACAGCTACGCTTTTTTTCATCACCCTTGCGCTTTTCACCACCTGCGGTAAAAACATTTTTCCGGAACCAAACAGATCACCAACGACATTCATACCATCCATCAAGGGGCCTTCGATAACATCGAGTGGCTTGGGATATTTCTGTCTTGCCTCTTCGGTATCTATATCAATATAATCAGTGATCCCATTGACCAGTGAGTGTTTCAATCGCTCTTCTACCGATGTATTTCTCCAGCTTTCATCTTTTATAACTTCTTTTCCTTTTGCTTTTACTGTTTCAGCAAAAACAATCAGTTTTTCAGTTGCCTCGTTATTGTCGTTATTGCGGTTGAGGATTACATCTTCGCAAAGTTGTCTTAAGGTAGGTTCTATTTCATCATAGATAACCAGTTGGCCTGCATTAACAATGCCCATATCCATACCGGCCTTGATAGCGTAATAAAGAAACACGCTGTTCATGGCTTCCCGCACATGATCGTTGCCACGAAAACCAAAAGAAAGATTGCTGACTCCACCACTTACTTTAGTGAGCGGCATCAGTTGTTTTATTTCTTTTGTGGCTTCGATAAAATCAACGCCGTAATTATTATGTTCTTCCAATCCCGTGGCGATGGCGAAAATGTTGGGATCGAAAATAATATCCTGTGGATCGTAACCGACCTGCTCCGTTAGTATCTTATAAGCACGATGGCATATCTCTACTTTTCTTTCTTTCGTATCGGCCTGGCCTTTTTCATCAAACGCCATTACGATTACCGATGCGCCATAGCCCTGGCAAATGATCGCCTGTTCAATAAATTTTTTTTCTCCTTCTTTCATGGAGATAGAATTCACGATGCATTTTCCCTGTACGCATTTTAACCCGGCTTCGAGAATTTCAAACTTCGATGAATCGATCATGATCGGGATCTTCGCAATATCCGGTTCGCTTTGTACGAGATTGAGAAAAGTGGTCATGGCCTGCACGCCATCCAGTAAGGCGTCATCCATGTTTACATCAAGCACCTGTGCGCCGTTTTCTACCTGCTGTCTTGCTACGCTTAATGCTTCTTCGTATTTATTTTCTTTGATAAGCCGTGCAAACTTTTTAGAACCGGTAACATTGGTACGTTCACCGATGTTCACAAAATTAGTTTCAGGGCGAACGACGAGTGGCTCTAAACCGGAAAGCCTGAGATATGGTTTGATGGTGGTAACAGTCTCCTGCATCTATAACTTCTTTTTTACAAACAAATTTTTTACCAGTGAAAAATTATTCACTGCGAGTATAGCAATGGCTGCGATGATTAATAGCTGAGGGGTTGTCATACAAATTCTTTTTCAAGGATGGGTAATTGCCTTGGTTTAACTTTTTTTACCTGTTCTGCGATATGACGGATATGGTCCGGCGTGGTGCCGCAACAACCGCCTACAATATTTACAAAACCTTCTTTGGCCCAGTCTTCTAAAAAATGAGCGGTGTCTTCAGGGTTTTCATCATATTCACCCATCGCATTTGGTAAACCGGCGTTGGGATATGCTGATACATAACAGGAACATATCTGCGATAACTCTTCAATATGCGGACGCATTTCTTTAGCGCCAAGTGCACAATTCAACCCAACACTCAATGGTTTAGCATGAGCAATGGAAGTATAAAAAGCTTCCAGCGTTTGGCCGCTTAATGTTCTGCCGGATGCATCGGTGATGGTACCACTGATCATAACAGGCAAAGATTCAGTAGCAGTATCTCTAAAGAATTTCTTTATTGCAAATATTGCGGCTTTGGCATTTAATGTATCGAAGATGGTTTCAATTAATAAAATATCTACGCCACCGTCAACCAATCCTTTCACCTGTTCGTAATAGGCAGCGACTACTTCATCAAACGTAACAGCACGGAAACCCGGGTTGTTGACATCAGGAGACAATGATAATGTTTTATTCAACGGGCCGATAGCGCCGGCCACCCATGCCTGTTTACCGGATTGCTTAATCGCTTCTTTCGCACACTTGGCGGATGCGACGTTTAATTCGTATGCGAGTTCCTGCATATTGTAATCAGCCTGGGCAATGACAGTGCTGCTGAATGTATTTGTTTCAATAATATCAGCGCCTGCATCCAGGTATTCTTTATGAATGCTGGTGATGATATGCGGTTGTGTGATAGACAACAAATCATTATTGCCTTTAAGATCGGAAGGCCAATCTTTGAAGCGTTCGCCGCGATAATCGCCTTCGCTTAATTTATAACGCTGTATCATGGTGCCCATAGCGCCATCAATGACAAGAATGCGTTGTTTTAATAAATCATGAATGGTTGACATAATTACCTCCTTTGTTGATCTGTGTTACGGGACGTTGAAGAGTGCGACGCAACAGGCGATGATCCGTGATAATGTCGCTGGTTACATCATTACTCTTTGAACTATGTAAACGCTGGGAAACTGAAGTGAAGTTTCTTTGACGTTTATTAGTTCCGTTTTTCGGGCCGAACAATAAACAAATCCGCCCATGTGGGACAAAGGTAAAAGTTAATCTTTAAAAGTCAAAGCTATTTATTGGCTACGTAGCTCTCCACCGGCAGGCGGTTTTGAAGGCTTCTTCCGAGGGTCATCTCGTCGGCGTATTCAAGTTCGCCGCCAAAAGCGATGCCGCGGGCAATAGTGGTGATGCGAAGCGAGGCCTTATTGATCTTTTTTTGTATATAATATATAGTAGTGTCGCCCTGGATGGTGGGATTGAGGGCAAAGATGAGCTCTTCAGTGTTTTCTTTTTCGATACGATTGATAAGTGAATCAATGTTTAACTGGTCGGGGCCGATGCCATCCAACGGGGATATAACGCCATTGAGCACATGGTAGGTGCCGCTGTATTGCTGTGTACTTTCAATAGCGATGACGTCGCGGATGTTTTCTACTACGCAAATGACTTCTTGCTTTCGCATGGAATTGGCACAGATGGAACAAAAATCACCATCGGCTACATTGAAACAACGGTGACAGAATTTTATTTCAGTCCGCATGCGGGCAATAGTTTCGCTGAAGCGGGTAACATCGGTATTCTCCTGTTTTAAAATATGCAATACTAAACGCAACGCAGTTTTTTTACCAATACCGGGAAGTTTGGCAAACTCGTTGACAGCATTTTCTAAAAGCGAGGAAGAGAATTGCATGGGGCAAAGGTAAGAAGAAGTTGATAGTTCATGGTTCATAGAAAGCAAGTTCATTTGTTGATAGTTTATAGTCCGAGAGCACTACAATGAACTATGAGCAATTAACTATGAACTACAGGGCAATTTGAATTTCATCACTCCAGTTGGGCCTGACATTAATTTTTCTTTCAAGCGGTTTTACTAATTCGGGTTGCAGGTGCTTGCCGAAGAATTCACCGGGATCCCATTTGCCGTTTTTATTATTATCATATAAAATACGGAGATTATATTCCCCCGGCAGGAACAAAGGCTGCGTCAATACTTCAGAAGTAAGCGGGAATGATTTTATAACAGCATTATTTTGTACAAATTGTAATACGGGGTTTTTAGAAAGATCGAGGTTGCGGAAACGAAGCGACAGCTTTCCATATTCAGCAGTGGCCTTCGTAGAAAAACTCAGTGTATCTCCTTTTAATAATTGCTGGCCGAGGGTATCGGTAGCAAACTCTTTTTCTAAAATAAAATTATATAATGTTTTTTCTTTCCATTGATAAAGAAGCGTAGCTGTTTTCATGGTACTATCAAACTCCCAATGATAACCGTTGACAGGAATGAATGTACTGTCCGTAGTGAGACGGATTTTAGTGGAATCAAAATTCTTCAACGGCGTTTCAAACTTGAAAACAAATTTTTCGAGCAAATCCTGTTTACCTCCTTCGAGGCTGGTTTGCACTTTCAATCGCTTATCAGCGGAAGTTCTTGGCTGATTGCGGGAAGGTGAAACCGTACTGGTTGAATGTGTTGCCGGTGCATTTTGATTGGAATATGCATATAAAATAACAGAATCAGGTTGACCGGTAGTAACAGGTGAATTAGCGAAAGCAAAGGTTCGCTTTTCATCGAGATAGAGATAACTGCCGCCTTCATCTTTTAATGCATATATATAATAGGTACCGGGCGGGAGATTTTTAAAATTGAACCGGCCCTTTCCATCAAGTTTAGCGATATAACGTGGCCGCTCTTTTCTCAGGGCAGAATCTTCCCCGGTTTTATGAAGCATAATCGTCAACGTGGAATCGGTATCTCCTGTTTCCGCTAATACAACCCTCCCATTTAATTGCAATGAATCTATATAAGAGCCTGTTGAAAAAACATACGTGAAATTCTTCATGATGTTTCCTTCATTCACATCTTTGATGGAATTGGCGAAGTTGATAGAATAAGTCGTGTTCGCTTCCAAAGAATCCCTGAGCTTAACGATAAGTGTGTTCAGGTTCCTTTTAACGTTTGGTGTATTCCTGGGAACAGGGGAAATGATCATGTTTTGCTGCGGGTTATCAATATCAATGTATTCATCGAAGGATAAATTGATCCTGTCGCCGGTGAAATTTCTTGAATTATTTTGTGGAGTGGCTTTTGTAAGTAGGGGAGGAAGTGAATCCCTGGCGCCGCCTTCCGGTGGAATGATGTTGGCGCAGCCTGTCTGCACTACCATTTGAGAAAATAAAATAGACAGCAGGGATACGAAAGAAAATATTTTTATCAGGGTAAATTTCTTCATATAAGGTTTGCAAACTTAAGCCGTTTACCGGCAAACATTTCCTAATGATCCCATAAATCTGGTAAATGCCGGGTTAGTTATCTTCTTCTATCTCGTGCAGCTCCACGGCGAGGTTATTTGTTTTAACAAAATTGCACCAATGACAATCTTCTTTGCCGCAGCCAATGTAAAAATCACGGTTTTGTATTTTTTCCCATGTATCGCTGATTTGTTGCGTGACGGTAGTAATATCAGCCGGTGAAATAGTGATCTTTTCTTTACGGAAATTTTTCTTTTTATCCGGTTCTATAAAATCAAATTCGGTGCTGACCGCTTTCCATCCTTTCTGTTCATAATTATCAACAAGGATTTTATAAAACACGGCCTGCCGCCAGTAATCACCACCATTCGGGTCTTTATCGGAAGGACCTTTCAATCTTTCTTTGGCTTTATCAGGATCGCCGGTTTTATAATCAACAACGTTTACGGACTTGCCGTCAAATTCAAGTTTATCCAATTTACCCTTTAACGGAACCTCATTGACAACGATATTTCTTATGTTTCTTTCAATGGCGACGATCTTATTAAAACTATCAACGTATTTGATGTAGTAATTGCTCAACACTTCAAGGCCGTATTCCATTCTCCGGTCAAACTGCTCTTTGGTAAAATTTTCACGATGGCGGTTCATGTACCATTCAAAGTCGGCGATAAATTCTTCTTTAAGTGGAAATATATTTTTTCCGCCATCCTGCATTTTACGGAAAAGTTTTTCCAATGCATGGTGAACAGCCGAACCAAACTCCGTTGCTTCATTTTTAGGTGATGGGATGCGGATGAGATTTTTAAAATAAAATTCAAGCGGGCATTTTAAATAATTGTTCAACGCCGTTACGTTCATCACAAATTTATCCAGCAAGCGGCCGATGAACTCTTCTTCTATTTTTTCTATCTCTGGGGCTGCGGTTTCTCCAAAATGAAGAATGGTGAATTCAGAAAGTGTTTCACTATCTATAAACATTTTTTCCAATGGCAGTTCATGCTGGTCTAATATTTCCGCAATGAACATGGACGGTTCCAGTTCTTTGCCATCATTTTTAAATTTGCTGTAAGAAATAATAAGGTGTTGTTCCGCTCTTGTCAGCGCTACATAAAATAACCGTCGAAGTTCTTCATCATCTTTTTGTTTTGGCTGCGAAGAAAACATCGTGTCGGGTAAACTATAACCACCACCGGGTTTTCTTTTCTTTTCCCAGAAGGCCGCATTGCAACCGGCAAGAAAAATGTATTCAAACTCCAAACCCTTAGAGCCATGTGCTGTCATCAGGTTCACGCCTTTATCACTACCGCTTACCTGTACCAATGGTAAAGAAATTCCTTCTTTTTCCATCAGCTCAATAAGATTGACGAGTTGTTGCAGCGTCATGAACGGATCACGGTGTGCTTCGTCTTTTATAAACTCGAACAAGCCTGTTAATATCTGCAGTTGCCAATGCTTATCATCGCTTTGCATGATATGGTTTAATACGCCGGCCTCACGGATAATATTTTCCAAAAGCTGCTGCAACGTAAGATTCGGTACTTTGGCAATAAGCTTTTCGATGATAGTCGAAGCATTGATTAAGCGTTCAGGTAACGTTTTGCTGAAAAGATCTTTAGCGGGCTCTTTCGATTTATCATGCAGCAACCTTCTTATTGAAATGGATTTATCGTCATATCTCTTTTCTGCCGTTTCAATACTGAGCTTCGCAATATCTATTGATGAGATATGAAACCAGTCAAAATGTAGAATTTCAAATAGCATTTCATCACCGCTGTAGGAAATATAGTGTTCGGCTGCCAGGTATTTTAATAATAAAATGATCTTTCTTGCTAACGGCAATTCCAAAATATTCAGGTGCCGTTTGCTGTAAACAGGAATGTTTAATAGTTTGAAATATTGCGCCAGCTCCTCGCCGTATTTATTTTCTTTATAAATAATACCAATTCTTCCTGGTGCAGTGCCTTCGGCAACTAAATGTTGCACTTCTTTCGCAATACCGATCATTTCCTGTCGTTGCGTCTCATATTCTTTAATTGCAGGTAAATGTGTTAATGTGCGGATAAGAGGATGTGCGGATAAAAGCTCTTTGCTGAGGTTGGGTAATTGTTTTACCAATCGTTCATCATTCCTGTTGATAAGCGTTTTGGATATATCCAGTATCGGTTGCGTAGAGCGATAATTATTGGTGAGCACAACCGTCAGCAGGTCATTTTTATAATTATCCGCGAACTGCAGCATGTTTTCTACGTTGGCGCCCTGGAAACGATAGATACTCTGATCATCATCGCCTACTACAAATACATTGGGTTTGTCCCAATAACTAATCAATAATTCCACCAACCTATTTTGTGTACCGCTGGTATCCTGGTATTCATCCACAAGGATGTATTGGTATTTTTCCTGGTAGTTTGCCAGTAAATTTTTATTTTCTTCAAAGGCCCTGATCACCCAGTTGATCATGTCATCAAAATCATAACGATTTTTTTTGCGCATCAGTTCCTGGAAGCGGTCAAACTCACTAACGGCCGCCCTTAACCTTTCCATCTTTTCTTTTTCTTCTTCTATCTTATCTTTCTTCAGGTCACCTGCATTGTATTCTTTATATTTTCTTTTATAAATAAATTCATCACGGGTATGCAGGCTGTGAATGTATTCATCAATTTTCTGGTTAATAAATAAGGGCGCCCAGCCTTCCCGCTTCATCGTGCTGAACAGCGATTGCAGGTTTTTTACTTCAAAATAAACATCACCACGGTATCTTTTCAGTGGGTGATTTTTAGGAAAGGCGTCAATCAATTCTTTGAAGAATTGAATTTTTTCGAGTTCAGAAACAGGGTCCAGCGATGTCTTTTCAAATAAGGAAAGGTTTTCCTGTATTACATCATTACAAAAAGCATGAAAGGTGTAAATATTTACTTTGTATGCATCAGGCCCGATGAATTTTAATAACCTTTTGCGCATGGCGACTACGCCAGCATCGGTATAAGTAAGACATAAAATGTTTCCCGGCAGCGCATCCGTCTCCAATAAAATCTTGCCGATACGGCTTGCCAGTATCTGCGTTTTTCCCGTGCCCGGCCCGGCAATTACCATCACCGGCCCTTCAATGGTATCAACAGCTAACTGCTGTTTTTCATTCAGTCTTTCATATTCTTCGCTGAACTTTTTTTCTAATCTATCTTTATTGAATGACATTTACCTTGTACTTTGAATGATAATGTATCGAATTTAAATCTAAAACCTTTGGCCATCTATTCATTTAAAAGAATTCAGCAGATCCCCGCTTCAGTACCCGCGGTCTGGGATTTCTTTGCCAGCCATGCAAATTTACAACTGATCACTCCGCCGGGAATGAATTTTAAAATCATCTCGAAATATCATGGGGAAAGCATCTATCCCGGCCAGGTGATAGAATATAAATTAAAGCCGTTGTTAGGAATACCGCTTTACTGGATGACAGAAATAACGCATGTAAAAGAAAAAGAGTTTTTTGTTGATGAACAGCGCAAAGGCCCTTACCGTCTCTGGCACCACCAGCATTTTTTTAAAGCAATACCAGGCGGTACGGAAATGACGGATATTGTTCATTATGAAAACCCGTTTTGGATAATTGGAAACATCGCCAATGCGTTATATGTAAAAAGAAAATTGAAGGCGGTGTTTGATTACCGGTTTAAGAAAGTGGAAGAAATTTTTGGCTAAGAGAATAAAAGAGAAAAGGAGAGAAAGAGAAGGCACTATAATATAATCTCTTTTTCTCTTATAGCTCTGGGCGAAAAAATATCACGCAGAGTACGCCAGGCAAACAGAGAAAATCAGAACACTGGTAAAAACAACTCTTTTTCTCTTATAGCTCTGGGCGAAAAAATATCACGCAGAGTACGCCAGGCAAATAGAGAAAATCAGAACACTGGTAAAAACAACCTCTTTTTCTCTTATAGCTCTGGGCGAAAAAATATCTCGCAGAGTACACGGGGTACGCAGAGAAGAAAATCCTGGACATTGTGAAAATATAATCTCTTTTTCTCTTATAGCTCTGGGCGAAAAAATATTACGCAGAGTATGCCGTACACAGAGAAAAATCGAACACTAGTAAAAAAAAAATCTCTTTTTCTCCTTTTCCTCTTAGCTCATTTATCCCGGCATCCTCGAAATATATTTCTCAATCTGTTTGATCTGGTCAACGATCTGCGGCGTAGTAGGTTTCAATGCCTTTGTCTTACGAAAAAAATCTTTCGCCGCACGGAATTCCCTTTTATTCATCATGATGCTGCACATTTGTAAATAAGCAGCCGCTTCATTTTCTTTATCAGGCAAGCCTTTGCGGATAGCGCCGCGGATATAACTTTCGGCCTGTTTCAAATCATTTCTTTGCATACAAAGCATTCCCATCTGCAGCATACTGGCGCCTTCCGCTTCTTTCATCGGCATACCCAGGTCAAGGCCCTTCTTCATCATTTTTTCAGCGCCGTCAAAATCCTGTTTCATCATCGCAATGTTCCCTTTCAATGTATAATACACCGAACGAATAGGTTTATACAACAGCCCCGGAAATTTAATAGAAGCCAGCACTTTTTCAGCGCCGTCCATATCGCCGCTTTCCATGTATTCCTGTATCAGGCGCAACGGGCCAAAAAAGAAGTGCCCCAGTATCATAATCAATCCCACAAAATAAAGCGGGAAGCCGGGCCAGAAACCAGCGGAATAATTGACAACGCCGCCCAATATCACCAGCAAAATTCCTAAGGGCAGCCTGTATTTAATGATGAGGTTATAGAACTTCATTTGTTACCTTTTTAAAGGACGGCAAAGGTAACGGATAATGAGAAACCGGGAATGAAATATTAAGGGAAGGAATTTTTTGTACCCGGCTGCATTGCTACTATCAACGCCTGTTGCGTCGCACTCTTCATCGTTCTGTAATTCTATTGAGCACTATGGAAATTACATTATAAAGTGCTGGCAATGATTAATGCAGATGGCTCGTTCCTCGCCATGACAAGGAAAGGAACTATTGAAGGGGATAGTCTTATTACTTGAATTACAAAGCAGTCATTCTTTTTCCTTGTCACCCCGAGGCACGAGGGGTCTTCATTATATGCTTATCCTTATTCTACTTCAACATTCTCAGATTCTACTGGCGAGCAAGGTCTCTTAACTCTTAACTCGCAACTCAAAACTCCACTCACTCCTTCGCATCATTTATCTCCAGCCAAAAACCATCCGGGTCCTGGAAATATATTTGCTTCACACCATCTACCCTGTTTGTATATGTATTTTTTTCACCGGCCCAACTTTCGAAAGGCACATTGTTCTTTTGTAACCTGGTAATAAAGTCTGTCACGGAAGCAACGCTGAAACACAGGTGTGAATTTTTATCCTTCGGTGTTTTTTGCGTAGCGCCGGATATCACATGCAAATGACTTTTCGGCCCTATAAGAAACCAGGTATGCCGGCCATCATGAAAAGGTTCGGGAATTGTATCGAGCCCAACAACATTTAAATAAAAATTAGTGCTCACTTTCAAATCAACTACGTAAAATGCGATATGATTAATCCTCGGTGATGTTTGTGCGGAGACTGTATTCGTAAAACAGCAATGTATGGCGGTGCAAAAGAAAACTACGGGCAATATTTTTTTCATGATCGTTTTATTAAAGTGCAGTAAGGTAAGTATTTTATATAAGTCAACCCTATTTGAGCGCCTGATATTAGCCCGGAAACCATTATTTTTGTCGCCCCGCCAACGTGGGTTAAATACCCGGAGTCCGGAATCGGTAAAGAGTTCTTAATTTTGGTCCCGTAGTTCAATGGATAGAATAGAAGTTTCCTAAACTTTTGATACAGGTTCGATTCCTGTCGGGACTACTTTCAGCAAGAATCAATAAGACTTAAAAAGAATGAAACCCGCTTCAAACTCAATACTGGAGCGGGTTTCCTCGTTTTATACCACAGGTTCGATTCCTGTTTATTCCCATCCATTGTTTTACAGAATGTTTTACGGTTTTTTAGAAAGGTCGTAAATTTACTGTATGGTTATTCCTCAAATAGCAGTAGTATTTAATTGGCGGAACGAACGGAATAAGTCCGGTTTGTTCTCCGTCTATTTGAGGATTACTATTGAACGCAATTCGAAATATTACAAAATTGATGTCCCGCAAAAAGTTGCAACTTCCGAATGGTCAGGAACAGACGGAAACTGGATTAAATCCAATCATCCTTTTGCCTTTGAAATAAACAATAAGATCATCGAGAAGAAGAATATTGTTCATGAATTAATTAAGCGTAGTTATAATTTCAATAAGTCTCTTGACTTTGAAACTATTTTCAGGCATCTCAAAAAGAAGGGAGATGCAAACTCTTTCTATGACTACATGAAAGAGTTTATTAAGAATCCACCAGAAAAGCTTGAAGAAAATACAATCAAGAAATACAACACGTGTCTTTCGCATCTTCAGAGCTTTAGGAAGCGACTACATTTTTCAGATATTGATAGCCACCTGATCCAGGATTTTTACAGATTCATGCAGAAAGACCTCAATTTACAAGGAAGCAGTTGCAGAAAGTATATGGAAAGTTTAAAGCGAGTTATCAGGCAAGCCAGGAAGGATCATTACCTCGATCCTTCACAAATGGAATTTTTGTTCGATGATGTGAAGATCAGAGTAGCAAAATCAAATCGAACTTTTTTGGAGCCGTCGGAAATTAAGGCATGGAAGAATATCGCTTTTCCAGAGGCGAAAGAATTTCTAGAACGTGACAGAGATTTGTTTTTGTTCCAGATATATACAGGTTATTACTATAAAGATCTTTTCATTTTTACCAAAGATCAGTTAGTTGATGATGAAGAGTATGGTTTCTTTATTTACGGAAAACGAGATAAAAATGGAAATCAGACCATAATCCCTTTATTTAAGTTTCTTCACGCTAGTGCGATTATCAGGAAATATAAATCCACTAATACTGATAAAACAGTGTTCGATTCTCAATTTCTAATTGAAGAGCCAGTATATAATAGGCATTTAAAAGAGATTGCAAAGATGGCAGGAATTAGTAAGAATGTGTCTAATAAAACAGCTCGGCATACCAATGCGCAGCTTTGGATTAGATATGGCGCAGAACGGCCAATACTTTCAAAGATGATGGGACACACTAAAGAGGAGACTACAAAAACCTATTTTGATATTAATCTTCCAGAAATTATAGAAGGAACAAGAAAGGTGAATTTTGCGAAACTTGGGATTTGATTAAACTTCTCCTTTTAGACATATTTAAGAACTTAACTGATTTCCAAACGTATTCGAATCAAGTTGAGCGAAGGGTTATTCTGCATTATTTTCTCCCTGGACTTAAATTTTTCGTCAAGTCGCATTAAGGGTTCCTTTAGGAGGCCCAAAGTATGCTAGGCAATTTAGTAAAAAGCCATTCTATTTATCGGTTTCGACCTGATCTTTTGGATCTATAAACAATGGCTCATTCCTTGACAAAACTGGAGGACTTCGTCGCATTGCTTTAGGCACTCCTTCCTTTTGCTGTCAAGCAATTCATCCAACCGAATTTGTCTAAAGGCGGACTCTAACTCTTCTTTATGCAACTTCAAGTCATTCGACTTGAGCAATTCATCGTATAATTTTTCAACCATGGACCAAACTTCCCTATTGCTGAGAAAATCGATCAAAAATCGAAGACAGAATTCTTTTAGCTTATAAACATCGATCTGGTAGCAAAGTCTAAAAGCAAAAGCAGTATCCGAGAACGAAGAAATGTCACCTCCTGCAGATAACCAATCCATAATTGTATTGTCAGCTATGATCTCCTCCTTTTTTTCTCTTATCCCGTCTGTACCCAGCAAATACACATTCTCACCTACCACTCCGGCAAACAAGGTTATCGCTAATGCTGTATAATCCTGCTCATCACTTAATCGAGGCCCGTTAACATGCAAGGTTCCAAGGTCCTGATCTTTCTCAATTAAGTCTACATCCATAACAAGTTTCTCAATCGTCATTCTTTGGCGAAATAGTCGCGCAACAACAGCGTGACAACATTCATGAATGCAAACTCTTTTGATGTCCATGTTCGTCATGATAAAATACAAATCCGACAGAAAATTACTAAAGTTAAACTTAGTCCACAAAAAATGCCGTATCAACATCTTCTGATTTGATGGATTTTGCGGACTTAGTGTGTGAATATTCAAATGCTGTAATCCTAGTAGGTGAATATAGAAAAACAGAACCTACTTTTTGGTCCTTGAAAAAAAAGTATTCTAATGAATTAATTGCCACTGTCATCCAGATGTACAATGTTTCGATTCTCCTCAAATAGCTTGAACAGATATGGGGGTCATCCAAAATTGCTTATTTAAATAGTCCGCCTTTTACCCCTGACATAGATTATTACAATGTTCTTCATGAGTACATCATTTCTCTTAATCCGCCTCGCCATTACAACTGGAAATTGTTACGATAAAGAATGAAAAGAATTTAAATAAGACGAGATTAGATAAATATTCAATTGTTATTGGTCTGTATTACCTTAATGTAATAGCTGATCACTTAAATGCTTTGTTGATACCTTTTGCAAGTAGCTGGGAAGGTGATCTAGATCGTGGGGCACTTTTTACGGTTGATATGGATGATCATAAAACAACCGTCTTCGTATTTGAAAAGAAAATATTCCCATTTTTTAAAGGGCGCAAAATGCTGAAAACACATTTTAGAGTGTCGGATATGAGGTTAGCAATAAACAATTTGCTGCTCGCCGGAGTGAATTTCATTTTTCCGATGAAGTTATTAAACTTGCAAATCAAAGCTACCAATAGTTACATTTGAAAATTTACAAATAAGGCGTTTAAGATTTGCAATTAGTAAAATGGACTTATTATTCGGTTAGGCTTCTAAATATTTAATATTCAGTTATATATTTAAAAGCCAACAATGACTTCCACCCAAATCACCCCATAAATTCCTCCAGATGACTTTTCAGCTTTATACTTTTAAAGCTGAAAAATCTAATTATGCAATTATTTATAGACCATTTAGATGTTAACCACCATCCACTGGCTGACGAAATAAGAACATTGACTCGTGCTTTATATGATCATAAATTATACAAATCTGTTAAGACCATTGGTCATGTCAGAACCTATATGGCGCACCAAGTATGGTGTGTTTGGGATTTTATGGCACTTTTGAAAGGTCTCCAGAATGAATGGCTATCACATAGTATTGAATGGCTTCCGCCACAGGACGGCAGTATAGGAGCTTACTTATATGAGATCTTGTTAACTGAAGAAACAGATATTACTCATACAGGATCAGGTCATTGCAGTCATTTTGAAACATACATAAAGGCTATGAAAGAAGCTAAAGCTGATGTTGAACCTATTACTGTCTTTATTGAGAAATTAAAAGCCGGAAAGAATTTTGCTCAGGCAATCTCAAATATTGATATTCCTCCGGCTTCATTGACTTTTATTACTAATACGATGAAACATGCCAAATCAAAAGTACACAAGCTCGTAGCCGTTTTCTGTCTTAGTCGAGAGGGTATTATTCCAGGGATGTTTACAACATTTCTTGAAAACTTTTCTTTACATAACAATCTAGCCGCATTTCGTTGGTATCTCAAACGGCATATAGAAGTTGATTCGGATACGCACGGGCCGCTCAGCGCAAAGTTATTTAAATCGGTTATGCATCAAGATCCTACACTAATTTCTGAAGCACTTTCAGCTTCAATTGATGCATTACAAGCTAGAAAGGTCTTTTTAGATGCCATCTATGAACAAATTCTTCTTATAAACTAAATTAAATAAATATGAAAAGGATATTATCAACTGTAACAGTTCTTGCTCTTTTAGCATTAATATTTGTTTCAGTTACAAAGTGTGGAAATCGAAATAATCCCATAACTAAAACTCATTCTGATTATTCTGTTTATGAAAGAGTGTTGAAAGATTCTGTTATTCGGTGTGGATATACGATTTATCCTCCTGGGTGCATTAAAGATAGCGCTGGAAAATTAAGAGGAGTGTTTGTCGAAACACTTGAAAAAGCTGCAAGTGATTTGGGCCTTAAGGTTGAATGGGTAGAAGAAGTCGGGTGGGACACGCAAATTCAAGGCTTGGAAAATGATCGCTATGATATGATTGGAAGTTCCGTATGGTCTAATCCCAAACGAGCAAAACTTACCACACTAACAATTCCCCTTTACTTTAGTCCTATTGATATATACACACGAATTGACGACAATAGATTCGACAATGTCAGTGATTGGTCATTACTAAATGATCCGAAATATAGAATATCTGTTGTCGACGGCGCTACGGGGGATGTAATTAGAAAGACTCGTTTTCCGAAAGCTACGGCAGTCTCTCTACCAGAGAATACTGACTTCGGAACATCATTTCTTGATGTAGTAAATAGGAAGGCGGATTTTTTATTACTCGAACCTTATCAAGCAAGCAAGTTTATACAAAATAATGGATACAAAGTGAAAGATATTTCTAAAACAAGACCCTTATTCATTTTTGGAAATTCATATATGTTTAAACGGAATCAACCGGAGTTTGAACACATGTTAAACACGGAATTACAAAATTTGATAAATAATGGTTTCGTGGATGACCTCTTGATTAGGTATGAAATATTTTCAAACAGCTTTTTACGTGTTCAAAAACCTTTTGCGATAAACTAAACTTATGAATGTTTTTGAAATTTTGTCATTATATCGAGGACAACTTTGGGAAGGTCTCAAAGTTACACTACAGCTATGCTTAATCGTTTATCCAATTGGGATCATATTAGGTTCTTTTTTTGGCATTGCCAGGCATAAATGGAAGAAATTTATTGGAATTCCCGGGTCTTTTATTTCAGTAATTATCTCTTCAACGCCAATTTTGGTTCTATTATTTTGGCTTCATTATCCTTTGCAATATATGATGGGCATAGTAGTAGACCCATTTATTACGTCGGTTGTAGCATTGGGATTAGTTATGACTGTAATAATATCGGAGCAAGTCAGACATGCTCTTGCAGATTTTCCAAAACAGTATATTCTTTCAGCAAGAGCTTGCGGACTTACAAGCTCACAAATAGTGAGAAAAATACAAATACCTATATTATTCAGACAGATGATGCCAAATATATTATTCGCAATGATTACAATTCTTCAAGCCTCTTTATTTACTAGTATGATTGGTTTGAATGAAATATTTAGAACGGCGCAACAAATAAACAGCAACATTTATAGGCCTGTCGAAATCTATACATCCTTAGCAGTATTTTTTGTGATTGTTTGTGCACTACTGAGCATTTTAGCATTGTGGCTGAAAACACGATTAAAATGGACTTTATCGGAAATATAAATCTTATGATAACGGCAACTAATATATCCAAAGCTATTCAAGGAAAGAGAATTCTTTCTAATGTTGATCTTTCTGTAAAAGAGTCGTCTGTGACTGCAATAATAGGCCCAAGCGGTGGAGGTAAAAGCACCTTACTTCGGATACTATCAATGGTTGAAACAGCCGACATTGGAACTATAAACGTTGATCACAAACAAATCAAATTCCCATTTGCAGTTTATCCTATACGCAATATGCATCCAATGGTGACGATTGTATTCCAACAATTTCATTTGTGGCCACATTTATCAATCGAAAAAAATATATTTATGCCGGTCTCTGCTTTGGGACGGACTATAGATCGTGAAAAATATGAAAATTTGATAGATGTTTTTGAAATTAGAGATTTAATATTTAAATTTCCTTATGAAATTTCAGTAGGTCAGAAACAAAGGGTTGCCCTAACCCGTGCCATTATGTTGAATCCGAGATACCTGTTTCTGGATGAAATAACAAGTGCCCTAGACATTAAGCATGTTGATAAAGTTTTACGTTATTTAAATTTTTTAAAAAAAGATGGTGTAGGTATTGTAATTGCAACCCATCTTATAGGCTTTGCATCAAAAGTAGCTGATCACATTGTGTTTCTTGACAATGGAAAAATTGCCGAACAAGGTGATCGATCCATTTTGTCAAATCCCAAAACCGAACTTCTATTTAAATTCTTAAGCTACCTTGACTATGCAGGCTAAGGCATATCATATCAAACGTCTTTCTCCTGAAGTAGAACGAGAAATTAGAAAAATTCTGCAAGAAAATTCAGAAATAGTTATTGGGCATCTACATAAGCATTTTTCAAATTATAATCCGGAAAACAATGAACCTGTATTCCAGAAGATTCTTTCTCAAGTTGCAAAAACAATTGCTCAATTGGGAGCAAAGCAGGAATTATCATATGATCACTCTTCATACAACAGAATTACATTTTTACCGGGTTATACGACAAAAAGTAATAAACGAATCTTTCATAAGGTTATATTGAATGGAAAGGAAATCCCTTCCGACATTCCTTATGAATTCACCGAAAAGAAAAGCATCTCCAGAGTATCCGAAGGAATTACAAATCAGGCACTGATCTATCATTATTTATTAGAGCATTTTGATGATGACCCCACATTTTCGAATGGGGGTACTCATCAATTTTTAGTAGAGAATATTGATGTCTTGGAAACGGAGGATAATTATCCTGCGGACTTGTTGCAAGTAAGTAGTGAATCAACTTCTAATGAATCCGATGAAGAGGTTACATTCTTTAAGATTAAAGTGGATTTTGATACTTGTGATTCTACCGAAAAGCTTTATCAATTATTGAGTGATAGACTAAACAAGGGAATTGAATTAAAAAAATGGCCTTACAATCCTAACGATATTGAGGTATTGGATACTTCCGAACTAAAGAATACTTATAAAATGCGGGGATATCTGGTTGCATTATGGTTCAAGATATTACACGATAGTAAAAAGGATAGTCTAGATCGGTGGTTTGATGACTGCATTAGTTTTGCGGAGCAGAGTGGTTTTAATCATTTAAAAGACCGATTAAATATTCTTAAACAAAAAATACAAAGACAATCAGATGAAAACTATAAGTATTGGTATAGCTTGGTATTTTCGCCACTGCCTGATTTTACAGATCCGTCAGAAATAAGGAAGGAAACTATTGGCAGCGCTATGATTTTAACTAATTTTTTATTGAAGCCTGCATATTTTTCTTGGATACAGCCATGGATTAGTAGGGTGTATCGTTATATCAGGGCATTTGAAAATGCTCAAAGACTAATAGTCAATGCAAGCTATAAACTTAGAACTCTTTACGTAGGTGACGATAAATATCTTCCAGGTGAAGTACTCGGGGGAAGGCTTTACATTGAAGGAGCTGAAAAACCTTTAATTTATTTCTACAAAGAGTATTTTGAGAATGTTTCTGAGGTTAAAGTTAGAGAGCTGTATAAAATAGCCAGTAAGCTTTCAAGTGCAGTATTTTTTGTTTACATAACTAATCGAAATATATTTCCTGACGATGGAAATGTTGACGAAACATTAAAAATTATTGAAACCCAAAAAGAGTTAATAGATGCTTTGATGCCGCCAAAATCGTATGGATTTTCTTCTACATTAAAAGACCTTAGTGAGAGATCAATGGAAATATTTAAAAATCGCCTTTGGGGAAGGGTAATGTTTTTAAATCTTTACATTCATTGTAAGTTTAATCACATACAAATTCATAGAATATTTTTCTCAAAGCCTAAGAATTTTGGTGAGACGATTGAACTGCGACAAGATTTAATCAAGAATTCCATTAAAGTTATAAAAAAGGCTTTCTTTATTGAGGGATTAACTGAGGAAATAAATCCATACGCCCGCAAAACAAGTATTGTTAAAATGAAAAAATCTATTTCCCCATATGAATTAAGCTGTGTTGAAGTATGGAAATCCGAATTTTTCGCTTGGCTTTCTGGTTTGCCTATAGAATCTAACCGCAAAAATGTTTTGACTCAACGTGCTAGTGAAATTTTGGATATGTCCTAATATACAGCGGAATAGAGGGGAGGTTTTCCAAATCCTTCCAGATTCCCCCGAAATACTTTCCGATACTCGGATAAATCTCCAATAAATGACCTGTAAGCGTTTTAATTAAATACTCGAAGGTGATAATTTACATCTTGAAAGGTTTGTGATGTAATTATAATCTGTCACAATTTGAGGTTAATATTAGATAAGTACGAGGAAAACTTCGGGTGTGACGCTAACTAATTAGTATGAGAGTAATTCAACTATTTATGGGAGGTACGCTGACAGCGGGTTTTTATACTCATGATTTTCATTATTCAAAAACTTATTTGGGATTTACTGCAGCTTCTGTTATTTTTTTAATAAGCCTTTTTATCTTTCACACTGTGGCTTTTTTGATAGAATCAAAGTTTTGTGAAATAGCCGGTACTATGAATAAAATAATGTTCATAGTTCTGCGGATAGGAATTACCATTGCTACTTCCTACGCCTATTTACACGAACAGCAATTAATAGAGGGAGCTAACATTTCTTTGATAGATATATTTGCCGTTTTAATAATTATCTTTCCTGAAGCTCTTTTGAGAATAGTATTTTCGTTGAGAAGAAAGTAGCCCGATAAGGACTATTTAAGCCTTTATATATTTTATTGTTTCCATTTTAAAAAAATATACCTTCCCGCTGTTTGTGGAACGGGAATCGCTTATTCATCCAATCAAGCGGAGTAACTAAAGATACCTGCAGGAATTTCGCTGCGTCCTCCGGGCCATCAGTTTTTCCATTTTGGTATCGGTCTCCGTGAATGTTAATCTATGGTTTTCCCCAAAATACTCTAGGAGAACGTCTCTTACCCACGGCTTGAATTTCTCTTTCGGAATCTCCACATACGCCACACTTTCCATATCTCACTTTTCAATCTTTATAAAATAAACCAGGCTACGCAGGAAATGATTTTACGACGGTATATTTGATGTACTCGTACTCGTGCAGTTGTTTTATCGCCTCCGTGAAAGGTATTCCGGCTAGTGATCTTACAAAGTCGGAAATTTATATTTGTTTTCTGAGATATAATCTCGTTTCGACACCAAGAACTATCGCAATAAAACAAAATGAGTTGATAAAGCATTATGATTTATCAGGAATTCTTTACCTAATTGTATAGATTTTATCTTTTTGAAATTGTAACTTCAATGTAATAACGTTTTTAATAACCACTCTTTACAAATCTGTTTCCATAGAATCGAAATATGTAAAAACTGTAGGTTCAACCCCTACCCCAGGCCATACAAGCCGGGAATATGGTACCAAGGCTTTGTTGTCTTATACGTAATAATTTCACATGGAAAGTCAGATAGTCTTTGTTTTAAATCAATTACTGTTGAATCAATATTACCAACATCATACGCCAACAATAATTTGTCAGGCAAAAGATTTTTTGCAATCCACATCAGATTTTCCTTAGCTCCCTTTTTTTTGAAATCATCTGCATCAACTTTAGCCTCTCCTAAAATTAATTTGCCATCTTGAATCGCGGCAATATCAATATCAGTACATCTATTCTCACTGCCTTCACGCCAAACAATATCTACGCAAGGGGCCCAAACGAAGCTCTTCTGGTTAAACCCATAACCCTCTTTTAGACTAATCAGCGTCTTTAATACAACATAATTTCCATCAAACGGTTTCTGGTTTTTTGTTTGGTCCGCAAGCAAATTATTGATTATTGTTTCGCTTAGCTTATAATAAATTTTGCTTGAAAGATTTGTCATTATCTCGCTGTGGCATCCTTTACATGGGAACCTGTCCTGTAACTCTGGTAATGAATACCACTTGTTCGAACCGCAAAATGGACAATTAACTTTCATGCCTGTAAACAAAGCCTTCTGATTAATTAAATAATTCAGATTGTCATTGATATTAAATAAGAAAGCCTCTTTTTTTCGCGGTCAATTATTTGGCTTATAAACTCCTCTGACAATTCCATTTCAGTGCCTTTTTTCATTCTTTCAGCAATTTGATCATGATATTTATTAAACAGCTTTTCAATTTCTGATTCAAGATCCAAATAGTGAAAGATGCCTTTTCCCTTGGGTATTGCGCTGTCTGAAACATCTGTACTTGTTCTAAATAAATTAAGCCAAAACTTATCTTCAAGAAATTGTTTAATAGTCGACCAATCCTCTTTAAATAATTTAATGAATGCTAATAGTTTTTGACCTGCAGGACTTTCGTTCACATAATCAACTGGATTTGTTATTAATTTTTTCTGGACCCTGCGGTACATTAAAACAGACCTTATTAATTCCATATCGTTGGGAATGGAGAATTCGGTACCCTGGAGGTCCCGTGTCGTGAAAATGCAGGCACGATTGGACATAGTGACTCTATTCGTCGCCTTCGTTACCGTAAAGTGTAATTCTGCAGTAACGGGAAACTTGATTTCTTTGTGTTCGTCTTTGATGTCCCGCTCGATAATGATATCAAGAATGTATGGTTCTTTATCAATACCGTTCCCATGTTCAAATGTTACCGATGGAAATTTTAAAAAGTCGGTCTTTCCCAGTATGAGATTATTTTGAAATTTAAAGTAGGGATCATTGGTAAATTGAGGATTATATGAAGGAAAGGGGAATTGTAAGGTTTGTTTTATATCAATTCTTAAATTACCGGCTTTAGATTGAAAGGATTGTCTGATATCTTCTAACTTCTTATCACCAACACTTTGCGAAACGATATAGATGTGATTGTCAATACTAAGTCGTGTTAAGAGACCCGGTAACCATTCATCATTCTCTAATTCTCTTAGCTCTTCTGTGGAGACAATAACCTGATATAAGACGTTGTTTGGTTTGTGATATAATTGCCTATTCCAAAAGTAAAGGTGATCATTGAGGAAATTGTTTTTATCATAAATGACCATTTCAAATCGACTTTCTGCCCAGGTGCTATTATTCCATAGAAAAATTGAATTAATGTGCAAAGAAGAAAGCAGGGATTTGAAATATGGCTTATCAGTATAAATTATTTTATTTATTTCTTTGGAAGTGGATGATGTTATTGGCGAAACATCCAGGGGATATGTCCATTTTTTTTCTTCCTCAAACATTGGTCGCAGGCCAAAATTTAACCGATAAAATTGCTTTGCCAGTATTTCCAGAGTATGGTCACCATCGTAATGCAAAAGAGTCCTTGCATCTCTGAAATTATTATGTACATCAGCGTGAAGTAAACAATGGCTGCTAACGCCGGGAAAATGGTAGGAAGGACCGTCAGATAGTTCGAGATATTCTATTGGGTTAAACAAGGTTAGGGATTCAAGATATTTTAAGTCAATTGTTTTAGAATAATATATATAATCGGGATCGAAGAACTTAATAATATCTAACCAGTCTTTATCTATTTTATTATTAACTACAGGAACCACCGGATTATATCTTCCACCCCATACATTAAGATTGGCTTCAAAGATGGATCGTAATTGCGACTCATTTATAGTTGAATCGATGAAGAAAATTAATCGCTGGTGACGTGGTAAGGTTTTAACGTAAGTTTTGATCATGATCTTAATTGAGTGGCACAAAATTATGTCTTTGAATTTTCATCTTTGACCCACATTATTGGAGTAATAAAATCTATCTTTCCGCTGCGTTAGGTTTTTTTATTAATGCTGTTCCAGTCTTGTCGGGATCGGTTAATATTCTTTCCATTTCAGTATGTACCAAATCTTCTATCTCATTCCGAATTTGCATGTAATTCTGTTGAATCAAACTATGAGTTACGGGTCGAACTGCCGGAATAGATTTATTGCCAGACGACTCTTGATGTAGAGTTCTATGGTCGTTTATTATTGCGGCGTGAAAGGCCTTTAATTCGATTTTTTGGTTGGGATCGTCAGCTACCATACCAACAAATTCACCTGAACTTAGCCCCGAAATTTTTGAAGGCGGAATAGCTGAATCAAGTTGTTTGGATCGGCTAATTGAAGTATCCGTTCGGTTAATAGAAAGACTAGTGCGATCCTGCATGATCTTACCGAAACGTTCGGAAAGTTGCTTGGCAGTTTCACCAGTCACCTGGCCGGAAATAATATTGCCCGTGATATTCATAATAACATCAGCCTGGTCTTTTCCATAATCCTTTTTCAATTGACTGAAATCCTGAACACCAAGTGTAGTGGCCACTTTGTTGCTGCGGGCGGTGGCAATCAGGCTATCCATATTATTCAGGTAAATGGTCGGGAACTCATCGAAAATGAGGCTGCATTTCAACTTATCTTTTTTGTTGACCGTTTTGATCAATCTGGATACGTATAATGATAATACTGCGCCATAAACCTGTTGCTTTTGAGGGTTATTGCCCAAGCAAAGGATTTTCGGCTCTTCAGGATTATTTATATCAAGAGTAAAATCGTTGCCGGACAAAACATAATAAAGCTGAGGCGAAGCCAGGCGCGCCATGGATACTTTGGCTGCCGCAATTTGACCTTCCAACTGCTCCATTACGTCGTTGACATAGGCCGAAATAAAAGGATTAATGAGAGCCTGAATTTCTTTTTCGGTTCGCAGTATGGTGAACAGCCGATCATAGTCAACCTGCATAAGTTCTATTACGTGCGGAAGGGTACAAAATTCACCGTCTTGGTATTTTCTTAAATACCAGATGATCGCAGTCAGAAAGTTAATCGGTGACTCTACAAAAAAATCGCCCTGACGTTTGATCCATTCCCGATTTAATCCCATCAGAATTGTTCTAGCTGACTCTGATGCATCAGTTATATCTTCCATCGTTTTTGGCTCCAATGGATTGCAGCGGTGCAGTAACTTGTCGAAATCGATAAAATAAATCTGCGGTTCTTTCTTGTATGTATGTTTATGCTTCAGCCAGGTATTGTATGCGATCCGGGAAAGATCATCGAATTTGAAATCATAGACCAGCATTGCAAAGCCTTTTTCAATATGCTGCTTGATGACATGCTGGATTACAAAGTATGATTTGCCCGAACCCGGCGATCCCAACACAAGCAAGGAGCGAAAAGGATTGATAATATTGATCCAACTTTTTCTAATTTTTCCTTTTAAATAATACTTTGCCGGTAGGTTGATGGAATATTCATTTTGCAACAAACTTTCCTGCTGCGGGAAGGATTCATTTTCCTTATTGAATATGTCCTTACCGTTCAGTTTTTGATGGATCACGCGAGATAAGTAGGTGCCGCCGGTCAGGATTAAAATAAATCCAATGGTTGTGACAATGATATAGATCAGTGCCAGGTCTGTTAGTGATATTTGTAATCGTAAAGTAAGTGGGCTTGCAAAGTAAAAGACTGCACCTATCAGGATATAAAGGAAGGATACTTTTACATTGATCTTCTCATCCTTTTTGCCGCGGGCTCCTATCAATGAAATCAAAAGAATAATGATTGCAATTAGTTTGGCTTTGACAAATGAATCGAACAAGCCGGTCTTTACAATATTGCGTAGCAGGTTGTCGGATAGGGTTGCGGTAAAACCCCATTGCTCGAATGCGCCGTAACAGGTATAATAAAAATGAAGTCCTAATAAAATTATACACATCAGCCGGGTCATATCCACGATCTTCCGCAGGCCTCTTTCATCTTCTCCGGTTTGCATATCTTAAAGTTTTAATCTTTTCTTTTTTCGTTTGCGTTTATATCTCTTAAGCTGGTAGGGCACATAATCTAAAGGTGGTGTAGTGTTGGAATCATTGCTAAGGTTTGGAAAGGATAAGGATGTGTGTTGATTCTGTTGTGATGCTAAGGTCTTTTCGGACCGCAGAATGACTTTCTTTTCATCAGCCAAAGAACGAGTTGCTTCCATACCGGGTGAACTGCATCTTTCCAGGATGAGTTTTGCGCTGTACGATTTGCCGAGATCGCTTCCGTTGAACACACATTTGGTTTTATGATCCACATAAGTCAACCCGTAAATAATGTTCTCTTTGTTTTGACGGATTACAAGACTGATCTGTTCTTTTTCCAACAGCTTTTTCAATGAGTCTATATTAGCCGGCTTGTATTTTAAGAACAGGTAATCAATCGTTGTTCTTATCCTTCTTGCGTGAGGCTGGCGTAACTTTTCGTTTTCGGTAAAACGGCCTTCCAGGTTTTTCAACGTTGGCTTCATGTAAAAAAGGCTGGCCTTGATCGGTGTTCCGATCTTCTCGCCCTGCGCATTGAGTACGCGGTAGAGTAGCCCGTTATGCCGGAACGTTGTTGAATTTTCGCCGCAGCGGTCGGCTGTTACATTGTATAATCTCAATACTGCATTCAGTTCTGCAAGAGACGTGAATTTGTAATCGTATATCACCACGCGCAAGATGTTTTGTATTGCTGCTTTGGTAGCCCGTTTTCCGGGATTGATCCGCTGGGCGCTGACAGGTTTGAGTTGCGCAGCTTCCACCTGTTTTTTGCTTTCTGCTTTTACGAGGCCGAACTCCTTTTCTATTGCCTTTCGTGTTGTCTCAGATTGGTTACGTCCGAGGTTGTGCAAGGAAATGCGAGAACCATCCCAACGGATATTAGTGCTGACGATATGAATATGCGGATGATTGGTATCAAAATGCCGGTAGATCAAATAAGGTTGATCACCGAAGCCGATGCCTTTCATATACATGGTGGCAATCTCAATTAGCTTTTCATTTTCTAGTTTTTCCGAAGGATCGAAATTCAACGACACATGCAGGGTATTGGTCACTACCTTTTCATTAAGTGAATTGAGCTTTTCAAACATGGCGAGTTTCTGATAAAAATTGAGTGCGTTCGCATCCTTCAAAAAGTTCTGTGCGGCCAGGAATTCCGCTTCTCCCTGCTGCACTTTTTTTTCATTGTAGTTTAGTGCCTTGCTGATACTTTTCCCGCTGTTTATTCTTGCCACCATTTGTCATACAATTGAGCGATGATTTTATTGATTGCTGTGACCTTTTCCAGGAAAGTTTTTTTATCGTTTTCGTTCCGTTCAGCCCATAACTTAACTTCTGCTGAGAAGCTCATCGTATGCAGTCGTTTTACTGCCTGATTGAAGTTGTTCCCGATGGCTGATAATTCAGTGCGGAGTTTGATCAATTCAGCCATTAACTGATCTGCAGATTGATTACGGGTGTAAACTGTTACCGGTTTTTCCAGCAGGACAAAACGTATGTATTCGCTGATCTTTTTCTTAGTGGTTCTTTTAAAAGAAGTTTCCAGTTTGTTATATTCCTGTAGTGTAAAACGAACCGAAACCCGCCTCGTCAATTTTGCCTTTTCCTTCATAATCCTACTCACATTTTCAATAAAACCCGAAGCGACTCCGGAGCGAAAGGGAACCCGTTTGTCCGACAAACGTACATTTTACCATGCACGAGAATGGGCATTAAGGTCCTAAGTGAAGACTCTTGCGTTGTGCTTTCCCAATCTCCTGCGCCCAGTGGTTGAGATCCTTGTACCCTTTATACAGCCCGCTTTCATCCACATAACGTTCATTCCATTTTATTGCTTTTTGCGTTATTGCCTGGCCGTTGGTATCTCTGTCCAGATAGAGACGGACGGTTGTATACTTGTCCATGAAGTCCTTGTTTCTTTCGAAGAAGGCCGTTGAATTCAGTACTAATGTATCGTGCGATGAAGGAGGGGTATTGCGGTGAATCGTGCGATGTGTCAGGAAGTCAAAAAAGCCTTCAAATACCAGGAGTTCATTGCCACCTTTCTGATCCGTTGTAGAAGTCTTGGGAGAGATGCTTCCTTTGAACCATTGATTGCGTAATTCAAAGCCGCCGGCATCATTGCGAAAACCGATTGCGGTATACATTTTTTGCTGCATGCGGAAGCTAACCTGGCGACAATATTTCTGAGCGATATTAATGTCGATCCGACGTTGGGCCAAGTAACGTTGTAATGACAAAGATGAAAGCTCAGTTTCAGAGATTAATTCGATCTTGCTTTCGTCCGGTTTTTTGACGCTTGAAACAATAGTGATTTTTTGCTGATGAAAAGGAAGGTCCAGTTTCTTCAGGAACTCACTCACCGAACAATTGTGGTATAAGGTTCCGAAATCGATGATCGTACCCCCACGACCCGATCCATGATCGTACCAGCAGTTTATTTTTCGATCAATTTTAAAACTAGCTTCTTTTTCTGCTCGTAGTGGTGAGCGATACCAAAAGTTATGTCCTTTTATTTTATCGGGATCAAAACCTAAGGACGAGATATAATCGACGAGATCGATCTGCTTGGCCTGCTCACAGGTTAGCTTTTTATTGATACTCATACTTCACTTTTTCCAATTCACGAATCAATTACGATGTGAAGTTAGTTATGAGTTTAACGAAGAAATGATCCTCCCCAAATTTCGAGGAGGATGCAATCAATCTGGGAGACTAATTTTGAAATAAAAAATCATGTTAGCAAAGAATGAAGTAGCGAAGATATATGAGACGGTGATGAGTACGCCGGGAATGAGTGATGAAGTGAAGGTAAATTTGAAAACATCAAGAAGGAATTTGTTACTATTGAACAAGGCAATTGAACGAGGTGTTCACGGTAAGGAAGACGATAAAGTGAATGTTTTGGAGATCGTATCCAAGGATGTGTTGCATGAGATTTCAAAGATATCCGCCGATCTGTTGGAACGGAGCGGGCTTGCGGAGATTAATGAGAAGTTGAAATCGTTTTGAGTAACAGCAGTGGCTATAAGGGCTATTGCAGTCTTATTCACCTGGACAGTTGAGCGTGCGCTAGATCCGTCAAACGCACTTTGTTGAGTTTCTCAAATTTCATATCTTGTATCAAACCTGCCACCATGAACAGAAAATTCAAACTAGGATTTCATCTCCTTACTCGACAAGTCCTTTCCGTACTCGCGACTTCTATGGCTGTTCTCACAGGGTCAGAAACGGACGCCAAGATAGCTATTGCTAACCCGGTTAACACAGATATCGATATTGAAAAGATCATTCAAACTAAAGGCCTTAAAAAGCCATTATTGGTACTAAAGCTAAACAGGGACGGGACCGATCATATTGTGGCGCAGCACCGATCCCACAGTTCTCACCGATCTCATAGTTCTCATTCATCCCACAGTTCACATTCATCTCATTATTCCTCTTCACCCACTTATACTCCTCCGAGGTCCACCTATCCTACTACCCCTTCTACTAGCACGCCTAAGTCCACCTATCCTGTTACCACGACTCCTTCAACCAGTACGTCGAGAGATACTTCAGTTTTCCGTAGGCCTTCATCATCAGGAATCTCGACATCTACAAAGAAAAAAACCGAGATCGGTACTTATTTACGGTTGCTCTACAAAGGCTGCAAAGGTGAGGATGTCACAAAACTCCAAACGAGATTACTGGAACTCGGATATGATATGCTCGTCACAGGTTATTTTGGTGAAAAGACAGAGAATGCGGTCAAAAAGTTCCAAACCTCCAATGAACTGGAACCTACAGGAAAAGTGGATATGACAACATGGTATGCAATTGCCAGTAAATAGGAATTTATGGAATTAAGTGTATTCAATGATTGTTTGACAATAAAATTGTCCCAGGCACAATATGAGGAAGCAGTCGTTTACAAATGTTTTTACTGGTATTCTGGAAAGTACCAGGTGACAATTAAAAAGGAAATGGAAAACTGGAATATTCGGTTGGAATCGATTGATGTTTCCGATGAGGCCTTGCAAAGGCTAACAGAGAAGGTATCCCGCGATCTTTCAGATTTTAAACTGCGGCAAATTGTTACGAATGAAACGAAGGTGATACGGGAACTCTTAACCGCAAAAGCTTTCGCGCATCATGAAACAGACGAAAGTCCCGAAACAAATATCACTGATCCCGTAGGCTTTGACCCTTCTCAAATCAGTCAACATGCTATCAGAAGTTGAAAAAAAGACCCGGAAGTTCAAGGATTACTCGTTCTATTCGGCTGAGCAATCCAACTATTTTTTGATGCCCTTTCGATTTTTCCGGCTAAATGAACTAAAAGAGATATTGGTTAACGAAGTTGGAGATTTCCTGATTGTTCCCAACGGCACTTATGAAAAGATCGTGACCCGGCAAATAAATCCTGTTAGAGACGTGAATTTATATGCTGACCTTATTTCCAATTTCTTTATCAGCGAAGATGTTCTCCATCCTTTACTGGATGTATTGGCGGCAAGGTACAGGACAAAGAAATCATTTCTCGACGGATTTACTTCGCTGCATATTTTTGTGATTAGCCTTCGGTGTGATCATACCTGCCATTATTGCCAGGTTTCACGGGTGAGTCAGGATCGGTCGGCCTTTGATATGAAGAGAGAGTATATAGACAAAGGTATTGCAATGATGATGCTTTCGCCTAACCGGTACCTGACGATGGAATTCCAGGGTGGTGAGGCCCTGCTTGCATTCGACAATATTCAATATGCTATCGAGAGAACCAAGGAGCAGGCGGAAATTCATGGGAAGGTTATGACATATGTGATCTGTACAAACTTATCGCCAGTATCGCGGGAGATACTTGATTATTGTAAAGAGAATACTGTTCTTATCTCTACATCTCTTGACGGCCCTGCTTTTATTCATAACCAAAATCGTCATAGACCGGGAAAGGACAGTTACGAAAAAGCTATCAAAGGTATTATGCAGTGCCGTGAAATTTTAGGCGAGGATAGGGTTTCTGCCTTGTTAACTACGACCAACCTCTCATTAAATTATCCAAAAGAAATTGTCGAAGAATATTATAACCAGGGATTCCGAAGTATTTTTCTCAGGCCTATCAGTCCTTACGGCTTTGCAACAAAGAACCAACTTAAAAATCATTACGATACTGACCATTTTCTTCAGTTCTATAAAGAAGCTCTTGACAGGATTATTTCCTATAATCTTGAAGGGTACTTTTTCCGAGAGGATTATGCCTGTATCATCCTTAAGAAAATTCTCACTCCTTTTCCGGTTGGATATGTTGATCTACAGTCACCTGCGGGAATGATTAATAGTGTAATCGTCTTTAATTATGATGGTAATGTATATGCAAGCGACGAAGCACGTATGCTTGCTGAAATGAACGATTATACCTTTCAACTGGGGTCGCTTGATACGCATACCTATAATGACCTTTTCTATGGGGAAAAAGCAAGGCTGTTTGCTGAGGTCTGGACAAATGAGTCCCTTGCCGGATGTTCTGAATGCGCTTTTCAATCTTATTGCGGCGCCGATCCAATTTATCATCACGCAACCCAAGGAGATTTATCAGGACACAGGCCTACCAGTGGATTTTGTCAAAAAAACATGGAGATTATCCGCCATTTGTTTGACTTGATGGAAGATGAAAAAATAAAAAAAGTATTTTATGGTTGGATAACAGGAAGAACATAATATGTTATTAAAAACAAAAGGATATAGCCATTTACTAGAGGAACCCATTGTTGCTAAGGTTTCCAGTACGCCGCTTGCAGATGATTCGACGTTTATCCTTCTATGTGAAAATAGCTTGCCAGCCGATTATATGTTCAGCGGAGAAGCTTTCTTAACGAATTTGCCTCAATCCCATAAGGTTGATTTTCCTTCTGTATATGGCGTACCGGATTTTGATCATCTTATGGATGGAGATATAGTGATCGTTAATACAGACGGAGTCATCAATACTTTATACCGAATACATTCTCAACAGAATTTTTTGTTATTAACGGAGCGCTGTAATAGTAATTGTCTTATGTGTTCGCAACCTCCACGAGACAGAGATGACAGCTATTTAATTTCTACGTATAAGAAATTGATCCCGATGATTCCGAAGGATTGCAGGGAACTTGGTTTAACCGGTGGCGAACCGACATTGCTTGGCGATGATTTTTTTAATATCCTGGACTGGATCCAATTTTCCTTACCCGAAACCCAGATTCATTGTCTTACCAATGGCCGGAGTTTTGCCTGGTCAAACATGGCAGACCAGCTGGGCACTATGAATCTCAAACAGTTGATGCTTGGCATCCCGCTTTATTCTGATTATTATGCATTGCACGATTATATCGTCCAGGCGAAAGATGCCTTCAACCAAACGATGAAAGGTTTTTATAATCTCGCACGTAACGGTCAACGCATAGAGATACGGATAGTTCTGCATCAACAAACTATTCCCCGTTTAGTGGAATTAGCGAAGTTTATTTATAAAAATCTTCCTTTTGCGGAACATATTGCCTTTATGGGATTGGAAAACCAAGGTTATACACCGCACAACATATCAAAGTTGTGGATAGATCCGGTTGAGTATGTCGGCCAGTTGACGGAGGCTGTTCAATTTCTTCATGCAATGGGAATGACAGTGTCTATTTATAATTCCCAATTATGTTTGATACCTGCTGAATTATGGGAATTTAACCGGAAATCAATTTCCGATTGGAAGAATATCTATCTTGATGAATGCTCAAGATGTGCGAAAATAGATGAATGTGGTGGCCTCTTTGCTTCAGCAAAAGACAGGCATAGCGATTATATTAAGCCGTTCGATTATATTGAAATTTCAGGCAGCCTAAAGTCTTAAACTGTCCGCATTGTTTATCTAACTGTTAAGATCGACAAATGCCCTGTATGCAAAGGAACGAGGCAAAGGAAAGGATTAGCGAAATTGTTGACGTCGGCCTGATTTGCAGCGCGGGCCATGAATAAGAAAGGACTAGAGTAGTCCTTCGTCTGCGAAGCTATAGTATCCTTCGGTGGTCATGATGATGTGATCGAGAAGTGAAATGTCAAGCAACTGACCGGCGCTTTTAATTTTCTGTGTCAATTGTTCGTCTGCCGCGCTTGGTTTTAAATTACCCGAAGGGTGATTGTGACTGATAATAATGGCGCAAGCATTTGATTTGAGTGCGGCCATGAAAATTAACTTTGGATCAGCTACAGTTCCGGTCACGCCGCCGCTTGAAAGTTCGACGTAACCCAAAACCTTGTTTCCGCGGTTCATGAGCAGGATCTTAAATTGCTCAAGTAGTTCGATGTTGTTTTCATTCCATAGCGTTCTCAGTAAATCTGCTGAGTCTTTGGAACAAGTGATTCTCGGACGTTGGGAAGCTTTCACATTTGATTTGTAGACCAGTTCTACTTCCGATACTTTTTGTCCCGACAACTGTTTTAATTCGCTTTCCATAATTCATTTTTTTAAGTTTTAAGAATTGATTATGAAGCGATTCCCGGCCCACGGCTGAACCAGCGCAAGGAGGAGCGGAATAAATGTTAGCTATGTGCGCAGATATTGTGTTTATGCCGAACTCCTTGTAAGCCCGTACTGACATGGGCCGAACTTTGTGACATAGATAAATGGAACTCCTGTCGCATCTATATGACTTCAAGTTTAAATTAGAATTTCTGGTATTTTTATGTAAATACTCGCAATGAACCTGTCTTTTGAGAATCCTAAATTGGATAGCATTAGTGTGGAAAAGAAACCGAGTTCTTTTAGCGGTAAAGATTTCCGATTTGACCAATTAGAGCATTATGATTTCGAGCGATTGATGTACTGCCTATACCGAAATGAAATTCAGCATGAATATATCTCTTATGAGAAGATTCAATTGATGTCCGGGGTTAGGGATAACGGGAGAGATTGTGTTCTTTATAATGATGAAAAGATATCCGGGATTATACAGTGCAAGCATTCGTCAAAAAGTAAATCCCTCGCTATTGGTATTTGTGCTAAAGAGATTATCAGATATGCATTATACTCTATTCAAAATCGTGACCTATTACCTGATATTTCTTCTTTTGTTTACTTCTTCGCTGCTTCAGCAGGATTTGATTCCGATTGTTCTACATTTCTGAAGACTTTTAATACAAGCATTGCAAGACAGGAAGGCCTGAATGGATGGGTAGCGCAAGTTATTAGCAGCAGCCAACAGTTGAAGGATGTGAACAAGGACGAGATTATAATTGAATTGCTTGCGATACTTCAAAGTATCAAAATAGAATTGGTTATTCCAACAGATATCGATCTATTATTACGCAAAGCATACAATTCGGAAGTTGCTAAAAAATTTTTCGAGGTCGCAATGGTGGTTGATAGCGTATTGATGGAGGAGACGAGACAAACGTTGGAAAAAATAATTACAAAGCAAAAACCTTCAGTACCTACAATACTCCGGGAATTTGAAGCTGCATCCTGTTACTTGTCAGAGCAGGTAAAGTTTACATTTTCTACCGCAGGTCAGCCATATCTCAAACGGAAAGTAACAACTTCTCTTGTGGACTGGATAAAATCACCTATTAAAGAGAATAAAAACATAGCAGTTTTGAAAGGTGCGGCTGGCTCAGGGGAAAACTGTTATTCTGCGGCAGCTTTATTATGAGTTAAAGAAAGATGAACTGCCGATTATAGCTTTAAAGGCAGATATCAGTAAAGGAGAGTCTGTAGACAACCTGGAGAAGAAATTGGGGCTATCCACATCATTAGTCGATAGTATTGATATACTAACTAATGAGTTCGAAAAAGTCATCGTGATAATTGACCAGATTGATGCCTTGTCACAGGCTTTATCTGCAAATAGGGAATATATCCAGACATACACGCTGCTGATCCACAAATTAAAAACGAATCCCGGTGTTCGCATTGTTGTTTCATGCAGGGAATATGACTTAAGCTATGATGCCGACCTGATCCCACTGCAAAAACATAAAATCATAGATGCAGCTTTATTGGACGTGTCCGAAGTAGGATCAATTCTAAAAACAACCAAAGTAAATATATCTGACAGTAGGCTATTAAACTTGTTGCAAACTCCACTTCATCTTGAACTTTTTTGCCAGGTTTATCAGGATGCGGAGCTGTCCCAGATTCATTCGTTGTATGATTTGTATAGCCTATTCTGGAAAGAGAAACTTGTAAAGAAGAAATCGAAAGAGTTGATCAACTCGTGCCGGAATACTTTGTATAAAATTGTTGATCGAATGTATTCTGAACAATCACTGGTCGTTTCATCGGTTCCATTTGACGATGAGGCACTGACGGTTCTGGAAAGCGAAGGAATTGTTCAACAGAAAGGAACGAAACAAATTCAAGTATTTCATCAAACATTTTATGATTTTGTATTCGCTAAACAGTTTGTAGAAACCAAGAAGAATATTTTTGAGTATTTAAACGAGAATAATCAAGGCTTGTTTATTCGCTCATGCCTAAAAATCATTTTGGCTATCTGAGAGATTATGATTTGACAAGTTATGTCAAATTAGTTGATCAACTAATAAAGCTTGATTCGATCCGATTTCACATTAAAGAGCTTGTCATATTATCATTCGGTTATGTAGAAAGCCCTCATGAGAAAGAAAAGAATTTTGTGAAGGAAAAAATAATAGGAACTGAGTATCAGTTGCTTTTTATCGAGTCCATTAACAAAGTGGAATGGATAAACTTTTTAATTGTAGAAGGGCTATTGAATAAATTTCTCTTTTCAAGATCAGAGCAGTATAGAAATGCTGTTATAAATCTTATCAATAGAAATGCTAACACTGCGAGTCCAGAAGTTGGGAAATACCTTATGAAGCTTTCTAAAAGTAGGTTATCCAATAATCTAGTTTCTAATTTTCTTTATTTTCTGCAACACTGGGACGATAATGCAATCTTGTTGTTTGGACGGATTAGAAAGGATGTTGCAAAAAGTGACTTTCATATGGGCACATGATGGAGCAGGCTATGGCAACACGCAAGGATTGGGTATTTGAAGAATACGCGAAAATGCTATTAAGCAAGGCAAGCAACCTTGGGGAAAGGATCTTCTAAAATTTTGTTTGAACATTCAGAAAGCGAATTATTGAGAAAACTTGCTTCTGAAGATTTGGAAAAGGCCTATCAGCTTATTAAACAGGCTATCGGTAAAATTATTTCAGAACGAAGTATTCACGGATGAATGGGCAATTATTGCATGACGACCTGCTTTCTGGGACTATCAGCATAGAGATAACACCCACGGTCAAGACGAATTGATGGAAATATTTATTGATGTGTTAGAAAAAATGGCTAAAGAAGAAAATCCGCTTTTTAAAGAACATATTGCAAAATTTAGCAGGTCAAAGTCATCCACACAGCTTCGCCTTCTGCTCTATGGTTATTTGGCAAAACCCGAAAGCTATGCAACTCATATTGCCAAACTAACTGTATTTATCGGGAGGAATCACGGATTTGAACATAGTGATAAGCTGCAATATCTATTACGCAAAGCTATTGGGGAAGCTTTTTCTTATTTGGAAGTACAGGAAAGAAAGAAATTTATTGAGTATTTGCTTTCCATAAATATTCCAAGGGAATCGGGTGTATTTACCGAGCCGGGTACACATAAGAAACATATATTCAGGGGTCATGGACGTACTCTTTACCAGTATTTATCGGCGATCCCGCAGGATAAATTATTTGAGCACTTTAAAGCAAAACAGCGATTCCAGGAATTACATCGGAAATTCGGGAAAAATTGAAGATAAGGAGCCGTATGTAGTAGTCATGGCTGGCGTCTATGCGCCGTATCAGAAAGATAGATACAAGTTCATGTCATTGGATGATTGGGGTAAGACGTTCTTAAAAATTACCCCGGATTTCTACAGAAATAACAATTACAATAAAGGGAGCATGTTGGAGCATTGTCGTGCTTTTGAAAGTGAGGTATCTGAAAGACCTGAATTTTTCGTAGACCTTATTAATCGAATTATAAAAGACAAACAAATTCATCCTGATTATGTTATTTATGGATTAAGCGGTTTAGTAAAAGCAAAGTATAATCCCGCCTTAGTTTGTAAATTTTCTGAGGATATTGTCAAGCTAAAATTATCCGATGAGCTGATTAGACTTTTATTTGGAATATCGACTATCTCAGTGAAAGTAAGTCCTTAAGTAAGATAATTGTTGATTTTTTATGCCAGCAGGCAGTTGAAAATGAAAATCCTGAAAAGGACGATTTAACTGACCCTTTATCCAAGGGTCTCTATTCTGTCCGGGGTGCATGTATAGATCGCCTGCTAAGAATACAAGAGAAACAATTTCGGAACAAATTATTTGGGTAATGAAATGGATTGCAAAGAATGAAAAGTTAATTTGTGTGCGATGTGTTCTTGCACATCAAAGTGCCTATTTGCTTAATGACGATCCGGAAACTGCTTTTGAGATTTTTCAAGAGACTTTAGAGGACAATTCACAATTAATAAAAGAGTCATTTTGGTCTGCTGACTACTTTTCCAAGCAATTTTTCGAAAGGATGAAGGATTTACTTTGTGAAAGCAATAATATGACTTTGGATAAAAATGAGGCCAAGGCTCTGGCGATAACATTGGCAAAGGCATGGGTAACAATAAGAAAGATAGTGAACCTCTACTCTTTGACTTGTTGAAGAAAAGTGTTCATGCCAAGGCTGCAATTATAGACGTGGCTATTCATCCTTCTAATCTAATTAATAAAAATGGGGACATTAAATGCTAGATGTGCCGAATTGTTCGAACTTTTATTTGATCATACTGATTCAGAAATTGTCCATGAATATTCCACTTCATTTCTTCGATTACCGTCAGAGCATTTTGATGCGGTTTATCCTTTGTTATTAAGCTACTCCAAATCAAAAGTATTTTTACAGTCGCCAGGATATTTCTGTCAGTATGTATTGCCTTTTACAAAAAAACAACCTGCTAAGTGCGTCCAACTGATAACAAATTTTGACAAGTTTGTGAAGTCTGATATGACCCGGTCTAATTATTATGGGGAAGCGCCTATGCAATTGGTACTTTCAATTTATAACGGATTGGTGATAGTAAAGAAGAATTTGAAATAAAGGAAAATTGTCTCGATATGTTTGACAAAATGCTACATATCCCGCATCTACGTAATGCGGCTTCAAAAGCAATCAATTTGGTAGAAAGGTAAATGGATAGGAATGAGATGTGGATTTTGAGGAAACCGCGATATATAAAAAACTGCTATTTTATCGTCTCAAACACAATACCGATGAATGCATTTCCAGGTTCCTCTTATGCAAACAACTATTAATTGATTACTTATCTAAGCTAATGTATGGCAGAACGTTTGGCCACTAGGCATGAAGATCTATGTCCTAAACATGATTTTTCATGCTCGGGTTATATTGTTCGTGGTTGACGGCAATACTACATTTACAAATAACCAAACCTTTTCTTATGCGCAAAATTGCAATAGTGCCGTTTTTGTTGTTATCCATTTCGATCTTCGCACAACAACATATGATCAATCCCTCGATAGAATACGGACCTTATAAAAAAAATCAGACGCTTAATCAATCGAATCTTATATCTGTAAAAGAATCGGAGATTATTTCAATTACTCCGGATATAGAATTAGCCATATCAAAAAAGTATTTTCTACGAGGGCTTTTAAAAGTTTGGGGACAGGTATCGTAGCTTACAAGACGAATAAAACATTATCTACGAGTATCAAATCTGAAAGTACTTTAGGTAGTCAAAAAGCCTAGGCATATCCATCGGAGCAGGTCTTGCTGCGGGAAGTACCGACTATATAAAAGCTTTCAAAAAAAATCAATTTCCTCAATTGATTTATAGCTTTTATAATGAGATAGAACACTTATTTCCACGAAAGTTGTTAAATGGAATCCTCGTAAATTAAAATCACTCGATATAAATTCCCCGACTAATGGATTTATCCAAGTAAGCATGACTAGCGGGACGAAAAGCGTATTATCGGTAGGTCAAATGAAGATCGAGTTGCTCCAGGTAACAATCCGCAACCCTCCCATGCAGTTAAATGGAGGCGGAGGTGATCCCGGTGGTCCTCCCGAAGAAGGGGGAAAATATCCCTGTAATTGTGATCGTATATAATGGCACTGAATATAGTTTTTACGACAACGATAACGACGGTTATCTTGATTACTATACATTCAATCAGGAGGCGCTGTCGTTATAGGAAATATATATTATCCTGACAGTTATAACGAATTCAATATCGGGGGGGGTCATGTCATATTATGACTCCGGCTTGTGGTCAAACGTCGATGAATATCTCGATTGGTATGCGGCAGAGGAAGGTCCTCATAAACGATGATCCGCCTGCACCTGAGGATACTATTACTAACAATACAAGCTATAAGTGTCTTAAAAATGCAATTGACACATTACTGATAAAATCTTCCGATTCAATTTCGAAACTTGTTCGTAATACCTTTAGTTCTAATAGCCCATATAGCCTTGCTTTTTATTCTCCAATGTATGTTTCAACGGGTATGCCTGCAGAAACCACTATGAACACTGACAGCCTCATATCAATTGCATTTTCTAAGGTGGAAATTAACGGCGGCTCACAAGAATTTATCTTTTCTGCCGTTTTACATGAAATGGTTCATGCATTACTAGTGACTGATCCGAATGTGCCGCAAGATTTACAGGGACAACATACTTATATGTTACAAAACTATAGCTGGAGCACCGGCTTTTAACATATAAAAAATCGGGAGATAAGTTATTATTGCTTGGCACAGGCCGCAGGTAGTTATCTGTTTTCATGGCTATGGAGAAGATGCCGGCAGCTATCAATTCCTGGAAAAATATGCAGGCGGCCAGTTTATTTTTATTTCACTTGATCTTCCCTTTCATGGGAAAACCCAGTGGAAAGAAGGACTGAAGTTCACTAACGATGATCTCTCCGTTATTATTCAATCAATATATGAACAAGTGATCGCAGATGATAGCCGGTTGCCGGCCGGTCAACTATCACCGGGCAACCGTCAACTTTTTCTTTTAGGTTTTAGCCTTGGTGGCAGGGGTCGCTTTAAGTTTTTATCAATCGAATAAAGAAAAAGTCGGGAAAATGATATTGTTAGCGCCGGATGGATTGAAAGTGAATTTCTGGTACTGGCTTTCAACGCAAACGTGGATCGGCAACAGGCTTTTTGCATTCACGATGAAGCATCCCTCGTGGTTCTTTGGTTTTTTAAAAATATTGAACCGGCTCGGGTTCGTCAATGCAAGCATTTTTAAATTCGTTAATTATTATATAGGCGATAAAGAAGTAAGGAAGCAATTGTATGAACGATGGACGGTATTGAGAAAATTAAATCCTGGTTTGAAAAAGACTAAATCACTGATCAAGGAAAACAAAACAAAAGTTGTGTTAGTATATGGCAAGCACGACCGCATTATTCTCTCCACCCGCGGAGAAAAATTCAGGAAAGGAATTGAGGAATATTGTACACTGAATATTATTAATGCGGGTCACCAGGTGTTGCATGAGAAGTATGCGGGGGAAATAGTGGAAGCCTTGTTTAATTAGCAATGAGTAGATTTGTTGGTATTACCGCATGATTCTATTATTTATTATCATATTTTTTTTCGTTTCTTATAGCCTGCTCATTATTTACTACTGGCAAAGCTGGAAGTCAATTCCCAATTTTATTCCTGGCAATGGGCGTTCTTCTATAAAAATATCTGTAATCATTCCTGCGAGAAATGAAGAAGAAAATATTGGAAAGCTTTTAAACGCATTGAATGAACAAACTTATCCAAAAGAGTCATTCGAAATAATTGTAGTAGATGATCACTCAGAAGATGGAACTACGAATATTGTGTCTACATTTCCCAGAGTAAAATTGATTTCTTTAAAAGATGATAACATTAACTCCTATAAAAAGAAAGCAATTGAAACAGGTATCGCCGCAGCAACAGGAGAGTTAATTGTTACTACGGATGCGGATTGCGAACCGGGAAAAAAAATGGCTACAAACTATTGTCTCTTTCCAGCAACAAAAAGGATCCGTTTTTATAACAGCGCCGGTTGTTTTTGAAAATAATTCTTCTTTGCTCCAAATTTTCCAGGCATTGGATTTTCTAACCTTACAGGGAATAACAGGTGCCTCAGTTTATAAAAATATTCATTCCATGTGCAATGGCGCTAACCTGGCTTACAAAAGAAAAATGTTCTATGATGTATATGGTTTCGTCGGCATTGACAAGATTGCTTCAGGTGATGATATGTTGCTGATGCATAAAATATGGAAACAACATCCTGCAAAAGTTCATTATTTAAAATCCAAAGAAGCTATTGTCTCCACACAACCGATGAAGACATGGAAATCATTTTTTAACCAGCGTATCCGCTGGGCGAGCAAAGCAAGAAGCTATGATGATAAAAGAATTTTCCTTGTCTTATTAATGGTTTATTTATTCAATCTTTCTTTTTAGCGTTGGCGATTGCAGGTTTTTGGTTTAAGCAATATTGGCTTTGGGTCGCAGGATTATGGGTCGCCAAAACAATTATTGAATTTCCTTTCGTCTATTCTGTCGCCTCTTTTTTCAATAAGCAAAAGCTGATGGGTTATTTCTTTTTCTTTCAACCATTGCATATTCTTTATACCATTGTATCGGGTTTATTCAGCCAGTTTGGGAAGTATGAGTGGAAGGGGCGCAGGGTTAGCTAAGAGGCTAAGAGATTAAAAGAGAAAAGAAGGAAAAGAGTTGTTCGTAATTTCAATATAATAATCGTTCAATCTTTCTTTGAGCTAATTTGATCAAAGTCTAAGAGATTAAAAGACAAAAGGAGAAAAAGAGTTGTTGACAACTTTAAAATTATATTCATAGCTCTTTTATTTTGAAACAAATTTAGGCGAAGGCTGAGAGGAAAAAATAACATTACGAACAACTCCTTATCTCCTTTTCTCCTTTCTCCTCTTAGCTCAAAAACTCCTTTTCTCTTTTAATCTCTTAGCTTACCTTTCGTCTATGGCTCAATCCCAATCATTTTGGTCTGCTGCGTGGCGAAGGCTAAGAAAAAATAAAGGAGCAGTCTTTGGATTGATCATCATCGTTATTTGCATTTTCATTGCGGTTTTCGCTTATTTTATTGCTCCCGATTCTTCACCAAATGCAAACAGGATCATTCTTGAAATAGGAGGCAATAAGCCGGGGTTCAAACAGGATTTTATTAAAGTAAAAAGAAACTCAGTTGCTACTCCAAGCTTCCTGACTCAATTATTATCGGGAAAAGAAGATGAATATTATTTCGTTCCTGTCGTAAGCAATGAAAAAATAGGTGATAGTATTATCGTTCAAAAATTTATTGATGAAGGTTTGAGTGAGCGTCAGTCCTATCATACCAATCAACTTGCACCTGCTCCAATAGAAACAAAGAAATTTTTAGTGGGTACGGATAAATTTGGCCGGGATATATTAAGCCGCCTCATCGTTGGCACAAGGGTAAGCCTAAGTGTGGGATTAATCACCGTGATCATTTCTCTTTCTATTGGTTTGATACTAGGTTCGCTGGCCGGATATTATAGAGGGAAAACAGATGATATCATTATGTGGTTCATCAATGTTATCTGGAGCATTCCTACATTATTATTAGTGTTCGCCATCACATTAGCGTTAGGAAAAGGGTTCTGGCAGGTGTTTATTGCTATCGGGTTAACCATGTGGGTGAATGTAGCCAGGTTGGTAAGAGGACAAGTACTGGCAGAAAGGGAACGTGAATACGTGGAAGCTACAAGGGCATTAGGATTTTCGCATTTCAGGATAATTGTAAAACATATCTGGCCGAATATCATGGGGCCTGTGATTGTTATTGCCGCATCCAATTTCGCATCAGCAATAGTTATTGAAGCTGGATTAAGTTTTTTAGGTATCGGTGTACAACCACCTCAACCCAGCTGGGGATTGATGATAAAAGAGAATTACAATTTTATTATTACCCAAAACCCCATGCTGGCATTAGCGCCGGGTTTTGCGATCATGTTGCTGGTACTTGCTTTTAATTTATTGGGAAACGGGTTACGGGATGCGTTGAATGTCCGTGGCAAGATCTAATTCCTTTCTTGTATTAACATCAGTAACGACTAGAATTGATAAGCATAAAAAGAAAAGACTTCCGATCTTATCCGTCTCTATTAAATCGCTCAAAAAATTTACAGTAATAATCATCGTCAGCACTACCCCTGAAACAATTGCTATTGTTTTATAAAAACCATCTTTCACCCGGTGATAAAGATGCTGTGCATAATATAGCATCATCCCAGCCAATACTAGAAAAATAATAAGACCGGGGATTCCTTGTTCAATAGCGATTAATAAAAAATAATTATGGACAGTGGAATGTTCTTTGTTATCACTCACCCACGTTTTAAAAAGCGGGATGGTATAAGGTTTATAATTATTATAAAATGAATTAGGCCCGAAACCAGTCAGCGGCCTGTCTTTTATCATTCTCACACCTGCTATCCAGCGATAAAACCTTTCAGCAGTGGAAGCATCTTTCAAATGATAGGTAGCCGCAAGATGTTCTTCAAAATTCTCATGCCAGATGGTAGTTTTATAATCATGAGCGTACTGCAGGTAACGGTCATTGCTTTTTATCCAAAACACAACGCTGATCGACACTACTATAAAAACAATATAGCCGATAACCAATCCTTTTCTTTTAATAAGCCATCCGGCAATAATGCCCGTAATCAATGCCAGCCATGCACCCCTTGCATAAGAAAAATATAAGGCGACAAGCATCAAAGCAACTATTATTCCTATAAAAATTTTACTCTTTGCTTTCTTTACAGATCGCCAATACGCAAACAGGATGGGAATAATACAAACCAGTAAAGCTGAATAATTGACATGGTTACGAAAAAATGGTTGCAGCGCTTTATTAATATCAGCAAACTTTAATGCATATTGCGAATGCCTGACCATTGTGATGATTGTAACTAGTACCATCGCAGCAACCAAGGCTGTTATCGCCTTTCTAATCATTTGTTTTTCAGTAAAAAAAATCAAAGCAGCGATTACAAAAGCGCCGATATACCAGCTTTTTGCCAATAAAAATTTAAAAGAAATCAATGGCGTGGTGGAAAATAAAACACTAACTAACGACCAGCACAAGCTTATTAATAAAAGAATAATCAACGGATGTTGTGCTGTTTTTTTTGGTAAAACAGCTGGCCTATATATCCAGTAACAAAAGAAAAAAACAGATACAATGATCATTAAAAATTCATCCGGCAAGTCCGTTCCCAATGTTTCCGAAAACTGGAATTCCGCGGAGAACGGAAGGGCGAATAATAAAATAAGAAAAATCATTTGCAGGGAACGCCAACCTTCATAAAAAAATAAAAGAATAAAAGGAATGGCGGCCAGGTAATACAACTGTGTAAAAGCAGCAAAAGCGGCGACAAGAATAAAAAGCGCTGCAAAAATGCCAAAGGAATAATCTTTATTCTTAACCCCGGCGATCATGTTAAGCTTTTTTTCTTCTTTCCATGACAAGGGCGAGTAATAATGTAAAAATAAAACTCAGCAATGCCGTTGCTGTTAATATTAATAACCGGTTGGGTTTATCGTGCCATTCGGAAGGCCTTGCTTTTTCTACGATTATCAGCGCTGAAGGTCTTGTATCTACTATTAACTGGTATTCGCCAATCAATTTTTCATATTGCTGCAACTGATCGGATAAAGCGGCCAGCCTCGACAGCGATAATTTACCGCCTGCGCTATCGACTTGTTTTTGTAATTTTTCTTTTCCCTGTTCCAGGCTTTTTAACGTAATCCTGTTGCTCTCATTCTGAATATCCTGGTGAATACTGTTCAGTTTCTCCATTAGTGTATTGGCCAATTGCGGCGCCAGGTTTTTATCCGTATCCCAAACTTTTGTTTTCAATTCACCGTATTCACTTTTAATAACCCTTGAATTTTTTCTTAATAATTTAGCCGCCTTACTCCTTGCCGCTTGCCCCTTTTCTCCCATCTTGTAATGGTCCCATAAATTGAATTCATCACATGTGGCAAGATAAATGGTATCTAATTGCGCCGTGCCCAACACCCTGTCCAGGTCATCAGGATTACCAAAAGAAGTATAAAGTTCCTGTGGATTGTTGCCGAATATCCGGGCTTTATCTGCCGAAGTGGAACTGGCTGGTAAAGCAGTGGCAACAGATAAGTATTTGTCCGGCTGAAGGAAAACAATAATCCCCACTGTGATTAATGAAAGTATTATCACAGCAAGCATTTGCTTCCACCACTTTGAAATAAGATAAAATATATCCGGCATGAAATTTCTTTTAATTTATAGTACGTGATTTTAACGACCCGATCCACGTTGTAATGCCTGTTAATTTTGTCGCCAGCATTATGGTTATTGTCAGCATTGCCGCGGTTAGTATCAGTAACCATTTGGCAACTGGCCAATCCCTGCCCACAAAAAAGAAACCGGAAAGCAGCGCCGCGGTAAAAATATAAATCAACAAAGAACGGGTGTCCAGCGACAGTACCAATTTTCTTTTTACATACAACATTGTAGCGATCGCACAGAAAGACTGGCTGGCCAATGCAGCGAAACAACAGCCTTTGGCCCCCATTGAAGGAATAAGCAAAAGGTTTAGTGCCACATTTATTATCACTGAAATCAAAACAATATAGCAAAATTCAACAACTCTGCCGGTGGCCGTTAACGCCGTGCCATAAATATGCGTAATAGCATAGCCCATAAGCGAAGGCAAACACCATTGCAAGACCTGCACCGCCGCCGCATCATCATGATGGTACAATGCTTCTTGTATCCATGGAGCAAGGAAAACAGTAACGGAGCTGACACCTATAGCAAATAGCAGGAGCAAATGACGGCAGTTCAGCAAACTACTGTTTATTTCTTCGTTTTTACTCCATCGACGGGCAATATACGGAAGCATGAAAGAAGCGATGATGAAACAAGCGATATTCGCCGCATCTAGCAAGCGGTAAGCCGCCGCATAGATTCCGGCTTCATAAGCCCCGTTGCTGCTTATTCTTTCTAATAAAAAAGCATCCAATCGTGAATGAACAGACATCATCAAAACAATAATACCAAAAGGAAGTATTTGCAACAAGATGATTTTATCCGGCCACCAATTTTTGACAAAAGAAAAACTGATTTTTTTATTTAAAAGAAAAAATAAACTCACCGTCATGGCTATCGCCAGGCTTGACGTTTGAAAGAATAAAAACCGGTCGATAGTCATTGATCCAAAAAGCGAAGGGAAATAAAGAAAGATGCCGCAAACCAGTATCATTAATGTCTTATCGGTTACAGAAAGCCACGCTTCTGTTCGAAACCATTGATGCGAAGTAATGATAGCCCGGAAGAAAAGAAATAACGAAGTGAAGATTTGTATTAATACGGTGTAGAGAAGAATATCCCATCTTTTTACCCCGGAAAACCATGCTGCAGCGAAAACAATAATGAAATAGAAAAAAGAGAACAGCAATTTTAATAAAAGAAAATTACCCGTATGCTCACTGAAGTTTTTTTCATGCGCCGCTAACTGGCGATTAAAGAAAGCCGTGAAGCCCCAGTCTGATAAAAAGCTAAGAACAATCGAAAGATTTAATAAGGAAAAATAAACACCGTAAGTTTCAAGCCCCACCACGTTTTGTACCTGCCTGTCTATACCAAATACCCACAGTGGTTTTATCACCGCATTCAACAGTATCAATAAACCCAATGATGAATAAAACCCGGAAGGCCCTTTCATCAGCTCACTACTTTTACATTACGGTTAAAGCTTTCTTCGAGTGAAATGAACGTTTCTGTTCTTTCAATGCCTTTTATCTTTTGCAGTTGATCATGCAGCACAAATCGTAATTGTGAAATGTCTTTGCAAACAATTTCCGCGAACATACTGTAGTTGCCTGTTGTATAATTCAACCGGACGATCTCCGGCATCTTTTGTAATTCTTTCGCCACACCATCGTACAAAGAACTTTCTTTCAAATAAATACCGATAAAAGCGATCACATCATAACCCATTTGCTTCAGGTCGGCGCTTAATCGTGTACCTTTTACCACGCCTGCTTCTTCCAGCTTTTTTATACGCACATGAATAGTTCCGCCGGATACAAAAAGCTTTTTACCTAAATCAGCATAAGAAATGGAGGCGTCTTCCATCATGTGATGGATGATCTGCATATCCAGTTTATCAAGATTTAATTTGGTGGCCATTTGCTAGTTAGTTTTTGATTTTATTCAGTAATTTAGACAATTATTTAAAATATTTCTATATTTTTAAAATAATTATTGGAAAATTTGGAATAAAAGACCGATTCGCTATAAATTTGTTGCATCAAGTTCTTTATATCATTTTTCAATACACTGTGGGGTGATGAAATTTTCGGCAGACATGCCCTCTCGTCTCGAGGGTGGGGATCACAGGATAAACGAAGCATAGAGCCGACGTTACCGTTGGTAAGGCCGACCAGGGTTGACCACTAATACTTTGTACTTCAGCTAACTGCCCCGTGGAGGTTCGACTCCTCCCCCTACAGCTAATTTTTCTCATGTGAGTGTGATCGCCTGTAATGTTTATTACGGGCTTTTTTTATTTAAATCGCTTCCATTAATCACATATCATAAGCATCACTTAGTTTTGCGCCTGCAAAATCTGCGCTATGAGAAAATTAATCTTACCTGTCGTTCTTCTTATTTCTATTTCCGGCCTGGGCCAGGATAAAACAATCAAGCAGTTAAAAGACGCATCCGAAAAAAGCATTAAGAAAGATGCCGCTGACACAACCGTAAAAACCTGGAAGACGGGCGGCATTTACAGCATCAATTTATCACAAGGGTCTTTGAATAACTGGGCCGCAGGTGGCGATGAATTTTCTTTATCCCTCAATTCATTGCTGAGTGTTTTCGCATTTTATAAAAAAGACAGGAACAGTTGGGACAATACGCTGGATTTTAATCTCGGCTATGTAAAAACAACCAGTCTTGGCAGCCGAAAAAATGATGACAGGATTGATATTCTTTCCAAATATGGTTATGCATTAAACCCAAAACTGAACGTAGCCGGTTTATTTAATTTCCGTTCGCAATTTTTTAAAGGCTATACGTATGCCGACGATAAAAAAACATTTTCATCCGCTTTTCTTTCTCCCGCTTATATTTTATTAAGCCCCGGTCTTGATTATAAACCCAACAGCGATCTTTCCATTTTTGTTTCTCCCGCCACTATCCGCTGGATAATTGTAAAAGATGATTCACTTTCAGCAAGAGGTTTGTACGGTGTAGATTCCGGCAAGCATTCCATTTCCGAATTCGGCGCTTTCGCTTCTATTAATTATATGAAACAATTCAATTCCATTGTAAGTTATAAAGGCAAGCTCGACCTGTTTTCCAATTATAAAAAGAATCCGCAAAACATTGATATCTATTTCACCAATGCATTGAATATAAAACTCTCCAAAGTTTTATCCGCCACCTGGAGCGTGGACATGATTTATGATGATGATGTACGCCTATTCGGAAAAACCGGCAAAGGTGCGGGCCTGCAGTTAAAATCGCTTATTGGTATTGGGTTGCTGGTGAAGTTTTAGAAAGTAATTTATTTGCCCGGCTGTAGTGCTATGCGCAGCATCCTGTGGACTAGCATCGTCCCTTGCGTCGCACTCTTGTACTGCATGAATTCTACTCGGCATTTCTACAGCATCCCGATGAATATCGGGAACGTTCTGTTCGCTATTCAGCATTGGGAAAAATCTTATGTTTATGTTGGCAGCATTTGATTGAATATTGGAAATATTGTTTATAGTTTTTTTGCTGGAAGCCTAATATCACCCCTTCGGGGTTTAATGAATTTCAATTTGTTTGATTTCTATATTAATATCATCCCTTCGGGATTTTAACCCTGAAAGGGTGTAATTAATATAGAAAGAAATTGATTATCGCGGATATTAACCCCGAAGGGGTGACATTAGAAAAACTATTTTAATGACATTATCCGCAGAACAAAACAAGGATAGAAATAAATACAATCAATAAAAGAATTTTCGATACACGATGAGTAAAGAACAGGAAGATGAAGAGTGTCTCGACCCCGATAATAATCGGGGCAGGCGCAACGAAGATGATCAGGGAACCGCAGTTCGGCTCCGCTCAACTTGTAACATAAATAAAAAAGCCTGCTAAATAATAGCAGGCTCATACTTCGCATTAACTCCACTTCATGATTCAAGCTTATAAGTGATGGGCAGGGTGCGCCATGTTTTCACATTTTTACCTTTCACAGTTCCTGCAGTCCATTGCGGCATGTCGGTTACTACTTTCACAGCTTCTTCTTCCAAACCATAACCAAGTTTATTACCGACAGTGGATACATTCGATACTTTTCCATTTTCATCCACACCAAATCTTACATAGACTGTTCCTTCTATATTATTATCAATCGCTTCCTGCGGATAAACGATGTTGTTATTAATATAAGTGTCTAATGCACCTTGTCCGCCGGGATAAGCCGGGGCCATTTCCGTGCGGCTATAATAGCCTTCTTTATCTTTTTCAATCTTTACAGTAGCATCTTCATCTTTCATAGTCAGGGATACTTTTCCTGTCCTTTTCTTAGCCAATGCGGGGTTTGCACTTGTCCCGCTGGTGTCTTTACTTTCTGTTGATGTAGAATTATTTGCCGATTCATCGCTATTGTTACAGGCAACTACAAACGTGATTATCGCCAAAGCGGCTACTATTCCCTTAAGTTTCGGATTTAATTTATTGAGGATCATAACATTTAGATTTTTTTAATGAATAATTTGTCTTTACCTGTAATCCAAACAAAATGCCAACTGTAATAAGTTGATTCTGTTATTTTTGCTCCTCGTATGGGACAAAAAAAATTGATTCGTTTTGAGGAATTAAAAACATTTTCCAATGTATTTGAGTTTCCCCCGGGCATGCCCGGAAAATGGAAAGAGATTTTTCAAAATGAACACCCAGTTACGTTAGAACTGGCCTGTGGTAAAGGTGAATATGCGATTGGGCTTGGTAAATTATATCCTGATAAAAATTTTATTGGTATTGATCTGAAAGGAAACCGCATTTGGGTAGGCGCTAAAAAAGCGCTGGAACAAAATTTAAAGAATGTTGTTTTCCTCCGCACACAGATTGACCAGTTAACTGAATATTTCTCAAAAGATGAAGTGAGTGAAATATGGATCACTTTTCCTGATCCGCAATTGCGTTTATCAAAAGCAAAAAAAAGATTGACGCATCCAAAGTTCCTGCGTCTTTACCAGCAATTTTTAATTCCCGGTGGTTTGATCCATTTAAAAACAGACAGCCCTGATTTATACCATTTCACAAAAATGGTAATTGAATTATTTGATTGCACTCTTCATAAGGATGTTGACAACGTTTATAAAGAAGCGGGAGTGCCGGATGAATTAAAAATAAAAACGCATTACGAATCATTGGACATCGCCGGGAGCAACCGTATTCATTATCTCAGTTTTTCTTTGCCCCAACATTTGCCCGGCAAAGAAAAAGAGGAAGAACTAAAAACCCCCAAACCCCCTGAAGGGGGCTTAGCATCCGAAAGTTAGCAGTTCAAGATCATTACCATCTGTATAAATTCTAAAAGAAGATGAACGAGCTGGTTGAAAATATAGATTATTACATCAATGAAGAAGGATGGGTGGTGTTAACAGAAAAATATCACCGGGACAGGGGCTATTGCTGTGGTAAAGGTTGTAAGCACTGTCCTTTTGATTATGAAAATGTACCGGAGCCAAAGAGAACAGCATTATTAGAAGAAAAGAAGGGTAAATAAAAGACACTGATTATTCAAGATATTATATTTACAATATGCCATTACCAAAAAAATCTTCCTCAAAACTTAAAAGCATAAAGCCTTCCGGCAGAAAGGATGAAAATTTTTTTGAACTAGTTTATGAAGTGGCAAGACAAATTCCCAAGGGAAGGGTTACTTCGTATGGCGCTATCGCTGAAAGCCTGGGAACAAAACTATCCGCAAGAATGGTGGGTTGGGCGATGAATGGAGCAGGGAAAGCAAAACCAAAAGTGCCGGCGCACCGTGTCGTAAACCGCAATGGTATGCTCAGCGGTAAACATCATTTTGGAGAACCTGATGCCATGGAAAAACTATTAAAGAGAGAAGGAATAAAAGTGAAGAATGATACCGTTGTTGATTTTGAAAAACTATTTTGGAACCCGGTGGAAGAACTTGGGTTTTAATTCATATCCCGCTATCAATCATAATAAGGCCTGATCATAATATAGACAAACACTCCTGTAACAGCGACATAAAACCACAGGGGCCAGGTAATACGTACCAGCTTTTTATGCTTAATATAATCACCAGTCAAGCCACGATATGCTGAAAAAAGAATAAAGGGAAGAACAAGGCCTGCCAGCGGAATATGTGTTATTAAAAGAATGTAATAGACAATACGCAGTGGCCCCGCTTCGTCTTTTTCCGCATCAGTCACTATTCCATCATGATTTATATCGCCAAACTTTGTATCGCCTGCCAGTAAATGATGACAGATATAACTCACCAAAAATAAAATAGACAATACCATCGCTGTCAGCATAATATTTCGGTGTGCTATGTAATTCATTCTTCTTACTGCCAGCAATGCCGCCACCAGCAATAAAGAAACCATCGTATTGATCACCGCATTTGCTTTAGCAAACAAATGCACATTAAATCCCAGGTTTACTTCCAGCTTCACACGGGTCAATAATACCACTGCCGCGAAAACAATAGCTGAAAAAGTGAAGATCAGTATTGACGCCTTTTTATCATTCTTTTTCCAAAGCGGGGCTAACATGTTTATCTTTTTTTCTAAAAACAAATAAGAAAGTACCAACAGCAAGGATGGTAATTAAAAACACAACAGCGATCAGTTGCAGCTTACCCGCAAAAAAACTTTTGTTCTTCGGGTCTTTTTCCATCGACAATAAAATAATGTCGTTAGAAATTTGCTTGATGTCATTCGTATCTAACCCATGGTAATAACCACGTACTCGCCGGTTGCCATCAATTAATACAAAGCGGTCGGTATGCATGAAACTTGTATCAATTCCCTGGCCATCGATAGTGGGCAATTTCATATCGTTGATCGCCAGATCATAAATCTCTTTTTTATCGCCTGTCAGCAGCCACCATTGTCCGGGGTTTACCTGGAAACGGTCAGCCCATTTTTTTATTTGCGGTACGGAATCTCTTTCAGGATCTATACTAAATGAAAGAAAATGTAAAAAGTCCGGCGTCTTATCACCTACCCGTTGCGAATTGGTAATAGATTCCTCCAGCAGTTTCATATTGCTGGTAAGGCGCGGACAAATAGTAGGACAGTGCGTAAAGAAAAAATCGGCGATGATTATTTTGCCATTGCCTTCTTTATCATTCAGGTCTTTCCAGGAAACAGTTTCACCTTGTTGATTTTGCAATGAAAAATCGGGAATGGTATGCCAAATCGTATCAAAGTATTGTTTGCCATTCTTTACAGAAGTAACAATAGAATCCGGAAGGTAATGCCTCGGCATTATAATAGCTGACTCACTGCTCCGTTTTACTATAAAGTAACACACCAGGGGGACCAGCACCGCCAGCATCACCGCATACAACGCTTTTTTATTCACAACACAATTCTTTATAAAACAAAAACCACTGTTCTCTTGCTTTTCATTTGCAAAAAAACCAGTGGTTTTGGCTCGTTATTTTTCATTTTTATTGCTTACCGGGCTTCTCTTCTTCCGGTGTCTTTTCAGTTTTATGATGTTCCCGCGGCATAGTGCTTTCCTCAAAATGCTTATCATATTTGTTGCGCAGTTTCTTATAAGAATTACCATCCGCGATGAAGGCGGTAATAAACCAGATGAAAAGCAACAGCGGCACTACGATCGTCATGATCATATTCCTGATCTCATCACCCAGGTGCATGAATATTGAAACGATATAAAAAGCCTTTGCCAGGGAAAGAATACAAACCAATCCTTTAAATGAAAGTACCAGCAGGTGACTGGGATTTTCTCCCTTATGTATAGTATATATCGCCAACCCTATTGAAAGCTCAATAACAGTAATAACAGAAAGCAGGATCGTTGTCTTCCTGACCCTTTTTTTAAAATCAGCCTCGTCCGTGTGGTGATGAAAACTTACTTCTTCAAAAGCCGGATGTTGCATAATCAAATGAATTAACCCCAACCCCTAACGGGGCTTTATAGAACCCTTAAAGCAAAAAACTTAAGGGATCCAGGGAATTTTAAAATATTTTATAGAACTAATTAATAAAAATATCCAAACCTAAGTTCCCCCTTTAGGGGACAGGGTTTATATCAAATAAAAACACAAGAACACGAATACCCAAACAAGGTCTACAAAGTGCCAGTACAAACCGGCCTTTTCTATCATCAGGTAATGTCCCCTTTTCTCAAATACATTTTTCTGCGCCATCAGCAGCATCACTACATTGATGACAACTCCCGAAAACACGTGGAAGCCATGGAAACCGGTAATGCCATAAAAATATCCGCCAAAGGCAACAGGACCGTTCTCCCTTATATGCAATTCAGCAGTATCGATCATTCCAAGCAGTTGCGCTTTTGGCATACCCGCTAACTCAGCTAGTGTTTTACCATGATCATGTTCATGTATCAATTGCGCCAGCGTTTGCGTGGAAGAATTATTCAATGCTTCTGTTAACGCAGGCATTTCCGCCAATTGACCCCATGGATTTACAGAAGTAGTTTGCCCGATAAATGCAATCTTGCCATCTACTAAAGTAGCATGTTCACCGGTAATAAGGTGATGCCATTCCCATGCCTGGCAACCTAAAAACGCAAGGCCGCCTATAATAGTCCAGAATAACCATTTTACAACACCTGCTTTATCTCCTTTATGTCCTGCATGTACCGCCAATACCATGGTAACAGAACTGATGATGAGGATAAATGTCATTACACTCACGAAGGCCAATGGTAAATTAGCATGCCCCGCTCCGGGAAATGCATTGAACACCACATTCGGATCAGGCCAGAAGTTCTGGCTGAAACGTATAGAGCCATAAGAAATCAGGAACGCCCCGAAAGTAAACGTATCACTCATCAGGAAATACCACATCATTAACTTACCATACTCCAGGTTGAAGGGGCTTTTTCCCCCGGTCCACCATTTGGTCTGATGTGTTGTTGCTGTTGTCGACATGATTTATAAATTATACACGAATTATTTTTGTTTAATTATTGATTACTTATTATTAAAGCAGTAGCCATTATAAATAATCAATAATTTTTTCACTTACCCAATCACTATAAAAAACACTAGCAGGTATATCCATAATATATCAACAAAATGCCAATAGGTACCTGCTACTTCTATCGGAATTGAACTATATACTTTCACTTTGCCAAAAAACGCTTTGATGAACAATACCATCAGCGCTATTATCCCACCCAGCACATGCAACGCATGCAAGCCAAAGATCACATACAAAAATTGTCCCGGTCCGGCTACCCCTTTGAAAGTAATATGCTGCTGGTCCCATATTTCTTTAAACCCAAACCATTGCAAAACCACAAATGTTATTCCTAACACGAATGTTATTGCAACCAGCAACCGGTATTTGCTCATTTCCCCTTGCTTAAAAGATCTTATCGCCATCTGCACCGTAAGGCTGCTAAGTATGAGCGCCGCGGTAGAAGCCCAAAATATTTTGGGCATTTCTATTTGCCGCCATCCCACCATGTTACTCTTTACAATAAATGCGCTTGTCAGTCCTGCAAACATCATCAGCATACTGGCAATCGCCACCCATAAGGTGAACTTATAGGGATGCAACTTTTTACCCTTCCTGCCCCCATCCCCTAAAGGGGTGCTCTGAAACTCTTTCAAATTAATATCACTCACCATTAATACCTCTTCAATATTTTTTTTAAACAAAAATGTCTTTGTATAATCCGAATCGCCCCTTACTCCCCTTCAGGGGATGGGGGTTTAAACTTTGCTCATTAATAACGCCAGCAACACCACCGGCAAATACATATAACTCCCAAACATCACCCTTCTCGCTGAACCCACATCCATTCTTGTATAAAGAGCTACACAACGCATGATCATAAAAATATTCGCCACCACTATCAATCCCAACCCGATCATACCACTTACATCTTCATAACTGCACATACCAATGTAATAAGGTATCAATGTTACCGGCAACAGCAGCAATGAATAAATCACTGTTTGCAACGCCGTAAACTTTGTCGGCCCCTGTTCCGATGGTAACAGCTTAAAACCCGCAGCGCTGTAATCTTTATGCGCCACCCAGGCTATCGCCCAGAAATGCGGAAACTGCCATAGAAACTGTAAAGCAAAGAGCACCCAACCCCCGGTTGATAATTGATCATCGCCTGCCGCCCAGCCAATCAAACAAGGCAAAGCTCCCGGCACCGCACCTACCAACACCGCGATCGAATTTATTTTCTTCAGCGGTGTATATATAAATGCATACAAAAACAAACTAAACGCCGCTAATCCCGCCGACAACCAGTTAAAATAATTTCCAAGAATGAATACACCCGCCGCACCTGTTACAAAAGCAAACACCCATCCTTCCGCCACACTCATTCTTCCCGATGCCACCGGCCGTTTCGCCGTCCGTTTCATTTGAGCATCGGTATCTTTTTCCACCACCTGGTTGATCGCATTCGCACTGCCCGTCACCAGCATCCCACCTGCAAAGAGCAATAGTATCATCGTCCATTCATACTCCACGATCCTCGGCGCCAGCAGGTAACTGATCACACTGCTAAACACCACCATGATACTTAACGAAAGCTTGATTAATTGCAAATAATCTTTGATCTTATTCATCTTCGCTTCCGCTTGTTATATGTAAGAACATAAAATTTATGTTCCCAACTTCTGTACTATGCGCAGCATCCCGTGGACTATCCTCTTCTGTTGCGTCGCACTCTTCAACGTTCTGTAGTTCTATTCAACCCTCCCAATCCCGCATTTGCGGGACCACCAACACACAGTCCTTGCTTAACGACGCTAATACTTATTTGTAAAGTCATTTAATTTTACTTTAAAGACTTTTGAATTTGTAAAGAACTATCCAACCTAAGTTCCCCCTTTAGGGGGGACAGGGGGGGTTAATGCTTACTCTCATTCGCCCCCCACCGGTTCTGTCTGCGGAATAAAATCTCTTCCGTCTTTCGCATAATCATAAGGCCAGCGGTGTACTTCAGGAATTTCACCCACCCAGTTACCGTGACCGGGACTGATTGGCGTAGTCCATTCTAATGTATTCGCACCCCACGGATTGGGTGTCATTACTTTTCTTCCTTTGAAAATAGAATAGAAGAAATTGAAACACAAACATCAACTGCACCGCGAATACGATGATAGATACAATAGTGATCATTTTATCGAGGTCACCAAACTGGTTGAAAGAAAGCCAGATACTTTTATCCAAATACCTTCTCGGCATACCCGCCAAACCTTCGTAGTGCATTGGCCAGAAAATAAGATAAGCGCCGATCATCGTTACCCAAAAATGGATATAGCCCAGCGTTGTATTAATATATCTTCCAAACATTTTGGGGAACCAATGATAAATACCCGCGAACATGCCGAACATAGATGCCACACCCATCACAATATGGAAGTGGGCAAACCACGAACATCGTATCATGCAAATGAATATCAATCGTAGAGTTTCCTAAAAAATATACCTGTCAATCCACCGGAGATAAACAAGCTTACGAAACCAATAGCGAAAAGCGCTGCCGGTGTAAAGCGGATATTACCTCGCCATAGTGTCGTTAACCAGTTAAACACTTTTATCGCCGACGGCACCGCAATCAGTAACGTCAGTAATACAAACACCGATCCCAGGAATGGATTGAGTCCCGTCACAAACATATGGTGCGCCCATACCAGGAACGATAAGATGGCAATTGCGAATAACGATCCCAGCATCGCCATATACCCGAAGATCGGTTTACGGGCACTGACGGATAATATTTCCGACACCATACCCATCGCTGGTAATAATATAATGTATACTTCAGGATGACCTAAGAACCAAAACAAGTGCTGGAATAAGATAGCGCTACCACCCTCGTTCGGCATTATTTGTCCGGCAACAACGATATCACTTAAAAAGAAACTTGTACCGAGGTTACGATCAAACAATAACAAGATCGCACCTGAAAGTAATACAGGGAATGACAATACGCCTAATACAGCGGTAAAGAACATCGCCCAGATAGGAAGGGGCAATCTCGTCATGCTCATTCCTTTGGTACGCATGTTTAATATCGTGGAAATATAATTCAAGCCGCCCAGCAATGATGATACAATGAACAACGCCATACTCACCAGCCATAAGTCAGCCCCCAGTTTGGAGCCGTTACTAGCTAATCGCAAACCGCTCAAAGGAGGATACATCGTCCATCCGCCGCTCGCAGGCCCTGTTTGTATAAATAAAGAAGAAAGCATTACGATACTGGCGGAAAAAAAGAACCAGTAAGAAAGCATATTTAAAAACGGCGACGCCATATCCCTCGCACCGATCTGCAAAGGAATAAGCAGGTTGGCGAATGTGCCGCTGAGGCCCGCAGTTAATACAAAGAACACAAGCACTGTTCCGTGCATCGTGATTAATGCATAATAAAACTCAGGAGCGATGGTCCCTCCTTTTGCATGATGCCCGAATAATGTTTCAAGAATAGGAAACGATTGGCCGGGAAACCCTAATTGTAAACGGAATAAAACCGAAAACAAGCCACCGATCATTCCCCATATAATACCCGTGATCAAAAACTGTTTACCAATGGTTTTTATGATCCATGCTGAAGATATACTTCGAAATAAACGACTGATGGTGCTCATGATGGCCATCGTGATGAACATCGTGGCCCCTACCGCAGTATCAGCATGTATATGCATTGCTTCACTCATGATCTTTTTATTTTAATGACAAACCTGTTTATTGTTGCCAGTCTCTTTCAATTTTTCAATTAATACCCTTTGTTCATTTCATAGCCACGGGCTTTGTTGCCGCGGTTGTTGTATCTGCTTTTGCCGCCGGTTGGTCAGCAGGAGGAAAGGCCAGCGAGTATTGCGATTTTCTTACCGGCCATCCATTGATCATACTCTTCCTGTGTTTCTACAATAATTTCGCCCCTCATGCTCCAGTGGCCTTCACCGCACATCTGGTCGCAGGATATTTCATAAACAAAATCAGGGTTTTTTGTATCAATCTTCATTTGCTTCGTCGTCTTTGTAGGTGTAAACCACATCGTGGGTCGGTGTACCCGGCACCGCATCCATCTTCATCCGGAAGTGAGGCAAGACCTACATCATGAATTACATCTTTCGCATTGATCACCAGGGTGCACCGGTTTGTTCACTACCAAAATGCATCGGCTCACCACTTACATAAATATCATCACGATTGGCATTGTCTTCCCATATTTGTCCCAGTGGGTTGTTGGTCGCCGGATCAATTTTTCTTAAAATATTTTTTTTCCTAAAACCCCATCGTTCCCCGGGGTAGCGGAATTCCCATTTGAACTGGCTGCCCGTAACCTCTATTATCCTGGCGTCTTTAGGTGCTTCGCCGGTAATCCTGTACCAATACATAATACCAAATCCTACCAGCACGGTTAATGCGATGGCTGGTATCACGGTCCAGATTACTTCCAGTTTTATTATTATGCGGATAAAAAAAAATGCTTTGCGCTTATCTGATTCCTGATATTTAAAAGAAAAACCAGAACAAGGCGACTTGTGTAATAACAAATACCACGAAAGTGAGGGCGATGGTTATGTAAAGCATCCTGTCGATCAGCACACCGTGATCTGAAGGCAGGGTGCCCTAAAATCCTTCCTTTCAAATTTTCATTGCAATAAAAAACACCGATCATGCCGGCCAATTAAAAAAACAAGCAACAGGAATGCATTGATTTTATTTGTTTGCTTACGGGCACCTTCCGTACCTTTTATTATCGACACATATTCACTTGCCTTGGCTATCTGAAAGGTGATCAGGAAACCTAAAGCAAGTATCGCGACAATGAAAAAATTTTGCATATTCTAGTATAATAAATTCCAATAAAAAATGTCTCGTCGATCTTGTAAAGACAAGGCATGCCTTGTCTTTTACCCTATCAGGTATGATGTATCAAACTTTCCTTTACAAAAGGATGGTTCTTCGCCAGCATCGGCGCTTTGCTCAATGCTTTTCCGGTTACAAACATGATCAATCCCACAAAAACCTAATGCCACACCAAAGTCATATAATATAAATGGTACATGGTCAGGTGAAAACACCCGGGAACACCATCTGGTAAAAAATCCAGCCAGTGACCAAACAGTATCAATACCGCCATAAATGTAACTGTGGCGTAATTTCTTTTTGAATCGCGGCTCATCAATATCAAAATAGGAGCAATGAAGTTGATAGCCAGCATCAGCCAAAAGATAAACTGCATAAGGACTTGCCTTCACCGAGTTACCAATTCGCTGAATGAAATAAATCGTTTCTTCCGGCTGGTTACTGTACCAGATCAGCATGTATTGCGAGAACCATAAGTATGTCCAGAAGATGGAGAATGCGAACATGAATTTAGCTATATCATGCAGGTGTTCATTCGTTGCATATTCCAGGTAAACCATTGTTTTTTCAGGAATACAACGAACAAAGCGATCAGTGACATACCCGCAACAAACGTACTGGCGAATGTATACCAGCTATACATGGTGCTGTACCAATGCGCATCAATGCTCATCAGCCATAACCAGGGAATAGATGACATAACCGTTAATGCAAACACGACAATAAATAAGGCCGCCCACACCGTATTATTCCACACATATTTTTTACCTTCTTCTATTGTTTTCAGTGGCTTATTATCCAGGCTGCGGGAAAGCCTTCTCATTTTCCATCCCAGTAATGACCATGCTGTAATCGTGAAAATCGTCCAGCCGGCGAAAAAACCTTTATTCAAAAAAACCACTTTTATGCAACAAAATGGGATCATCTTTTCGCTTGCTCGCTTGTCCAATGATAGATCGTATGATTGTCACTAAAAACAATAGCTAATAATATAGCGCCGCAGATAACACCGATCACCGGTACGCAGGCGGATATCGCTTCAGTGGCACGACGAAACGCCATTTGCCATCCGGCCCAGGCTAATGTAAGGGCGCAGATAAAAAACATAGAAGCATTTACCACCAATAAAAAAATAAACGCTGTTTTGTAATAAAACTCGCCCAAAAACCTCGCATCATTATGCAATTTTTTCATCTTGGGTTTTGGCAGCGCCCATGTGTTTGAAATATATAAAGCAATAATAGCGATCACACCAATAACCATTAATGCGATGGCTAATGTGTTATATCTTTTCGGCGCTACAAATTGTTCCTTTATTGATGACATCAGTGTTCTTTTTATAATTTCTTCAATTAAATTCTACTTTTTAGCTGTTGCTGAAAGCGTGTCGCCTTTTTTTCGCAGCGAGGGTATCCGACATTGGTTTTGCACACCGCCACCCTGCTTTGATTTTATATACGTTATGATCATCCATCTCTGTTTTCGGGTTCAATTGCGAAGCATAGCTTCCCATTTGTCCTTTACCATAAGTAACAGAATGAAACCATGGTGCCTTCCGTCATCGCTTTCATATCATCGCCCATGAAATTTTTTGGCGCCGCGGCAAAATGGCCCGTTGCCATCATTATATAATGGCCCGTTACCATCCAGCTTCGCACCGTGGGCAAATACCACAATTGATCAAATAAAGTCTTTCAGATTCTTTCAAATCTATTGTTGCCAGCTCAAGCGGGTTTTTATTGCTTGCAGAAAGCCTGTTACCCGGTTGAATCATTTTGTAATTTATAAGGCAGCATATCACCACGGGCAATCGTACCCTTTACCGGTAAATAGGAATAAGGACGGCTTTGCTTCAGCTTCGGAATTATTTTAATCTTTCCTGCCCGGGTGCATAGGTTTCATAAGCCCTGCTATATGTCATGTCCGGCATAATAAGCCCGGCCTTCACTGCGGCGTGCACCGCAACTGAACAGTGCAACCATTAATGTTACACCTGCCGCCACTTTAATTATTTTATTTATCGCCATGCTATTTAATTCAAATTCAAAACGACTTTATTTTGAATTTTTATTTTTTAATTTTTTACTTTAATGAGCCGCTTCCACTTTCTTATCAAACTTCACTGTTTCTTTATCATACCGGCCGATCCACCATCCTGTTTCCCTGTATTGCACCGATACATCCTGCGCACCTGTACTATTTAAGAAAGCAACCACTTCCTGTTCGTTTGTTTTCTCCGTGCATTCCAGCGCCATCACAAACGTATCGTCTGTTGAGCGTGGGTTAAAGTGATCTTTTTTTACAAACGGCGCCAGTTGACAAAGCCAGCAAAACGTCATTACCATTCCCACCGAAGCAAACAATACTGTCAACTCAAAAGTGATAGGTATCCATGCCGGTAATGAGAAAAATGGTTTACCGCCAAAGTTGATTTGCCAGTCTACCGTCAATGCCCAGGTGATAAAGCCAACCGCTGTCATCGTGCCGGTAATACCATAAATGAAACCCGCAACGTGCAGGCTGGTATCACGCAGGCCCATCGCCTTATCCAACCCGTGAATAGGAAATGGCGTGAAGACATCATGTATCTTATATCCCGCACGGCGAACTTTCTTCACCGCGGGAAAAAGAACTTCTTCATCATAAAAATTACCGACTACAAATTTTTTTACCGACATATAGTTAATTCAAAAGTTATCCTGGCCCTGCCGGGATTAATTTTTTACTTATCTTAATGATGCTCTTACGCATGTTTATGGCCAAACTCATCTACTGTCTCATGTTCTATCTCACCCATACGTGATTTATAATTCTCACCGCTTCTCTTCAAGATGTGTTTTATTTTCCGCCACCGCAATTACCGGGAAGAATTTGGAGAACAGGAAGTAACAGGTAAAGAACAATCCAAATGTTCCGAGATAAAATCCTATTTCCCAGATACTCGGTGTATAATAAGTACTCCACGAAACTCGGCAGGTAATCACGGTACACTGAAGTAACGATGATCACAAAACGTTCGAACCCACATACCGATATTCACCAGCACACTCATAAAGAAGGTAAGCAGTAAGTTTCTTCTTAATTTTTTTATCCAGAATACCTGCGGCGATAATACGTTACAACCCATCATCAGGTAATAACTCCAGCCGTAAGGGCTGTTCAGGTTCACACGGTTTTCTTTAAATGCATACCACTCGTAACCGTTGGCGCCATACCACGCAATGAATAATTCCGTGAGGTAAGCGATACCAACAATAGAACCCGTCAGTACAATTACTTTGTTCATTACCTCGATATGTTCGATAGTAATATATTCTTCCAGCGCTAATACTTTTCTTGTAACCAATAATAATGATTGCACCATCGCAAAAGCCCGAAAATATCGCACCCGCAACGAAGTAAGGAGGGAAGATCGTTGTATGCCATCCCGGAACAACGGAGGTGGCGAAGTCAAAAGATACTATCGTGTGTACTGATAATACCAGCGGTGTACTGATCCCCGCTAATACCAATGATAATGCTTCATGTCTTTGCCAGTGCTTCGTACTGCCCGTCCAACCGAATGCGGCGATACCGTAAAATAATTTCCGCCATTTCAGCTTGGCCCTGTCACGCAGTGTTGCTACGTCTGGTATCAAACCAGAATACCAGAATAATAATGATACAGTGAAGTAAGTTGATATCGCAAATACGTCCCACAACAACGGTGAATTAAAGTTTACCCATAATGGGCCACGGCTGTTAGGATAAGGCATTACAAAGAATGCATCCCACACACGTCCCATGTGCCAGATCGGGAATTGCCCTGCGCAGATTACAGCGAATATCGTCATCGCTTCCGCCGCACGGTTTTACACCTGTTCTCCATCCCTGGCGGAATAATAATAAGATCGCAGATATCAATGTTCCGGCGTGACCGATACCGATCCACCATACAAAGTTGGTGATATCCCATCCCCAGCCAATCGTTTTGTTCAGGTTCCACTGGTTGGTACCATAGATCACCTCCATCGTAACGGACACGATACCAAAAAATGAGAAACAGCACCGAAATAGTAAATCCGATCCAATGCCATGGTAGGCTTTGCCTCTACCGGGCGGCAGATATCTTCTGTTACCTGGTGATAATCTTTATCGCCATCTACCAGCGGCGGTCTTACCTGCGATTCGTACCTGAGTAATGACATACAATTTCAAAAGTTAAAAGTCAAAAGTCAAAATGGAGTTTTCTTTATTTTGAAATTCTACTTTTTATTTTTTAATTTTAATTCAACTATTTTCTCTCTTCCTTAGTTCTTATTTTTTTACCAGCCGTATTACTACTATCAACTTCGTTGCGACGCTCCGTTCATCTTCCTGCTCTCTATTCAGCATTTGGCAGCACATAGTTTATGTTCATTCCCTCTCGCTACTCTCCATTCCCCCCTTGCCTTTTTTGCCTACTGCCAATTGTCGTCTCTCAAAGACGCACCCCTTCCACTTTCTTCTCTTCTCCCGCTTCTTCATGATGTCCTTCTGTCTCTATAATTTCTTCTGTGTTCCTGATCTTAGCGAGATAAGTGACATTCGGTAAAACATGCAATTGCTCGAGCATGTAATAACTTCTCAGGTCATTATCTTTTTCTGATCTGGCTTACCTGGCTTGTTGCATCATGTACATTACCAAAAACAATTGCATCTACCGGCGCATGCTTGTTGGCAAGCTGTTTTCGCTTCGCCATCCATTAATGGACGTCCTGCTTTCTTCGCTGTCAATTTAGCCGCTTGTGTACGTTGAATACAGAAGCTGCATTTTTCCATCACACCTCTTGAGCGAACGGTTACATCAGGGTTCAATACCATTCTTGTCAGTTCATCATTCATTTGATGAACAACAGGATCAAGTTTACCAACTAATTGCTGGTCCTGGTTATGCGGGAAGCTGTCTGCGTTTGTATAATCCGCCCAGTTAAAGCGGCGAACTTTAAACGGACAGTTATTCGCACAATATCTTGTACCGATACAACGGTTATAAGCCATTTGGTTGATGCCTTCGCTACTATGGTTAGTAGCGGCAACAGGACAAACGTTTTCGCAAGGCGCATTATCACAATGCTGGCACATCATCGGCTGGAACACCACGCCTTTCAGGTCATCCGGGTTTTCTTTATCACTTACAAAGTAACGGTCGATACGCAACCAATGCATATCATGGTAACGCAATACTTCGCTCTTGCCTACTACCGGTACATTGTTTTCCGCATGACAAGCGATCACACAAGCGCCGCAACCCATAACAGGCGTTCATGTCCACTGTCATTCCCCATTTGATGCCGGGTTGATTATGCTGCGAATAGATAGTGGCTTCTTTGCGGAAATCACCAGTGCTGATTGCAAAATCTTCTATTAAATTCATCCCTGTACCTGCGAATGAATTTGGGATCGTTTTTAAACGATGCCAATGTTGTTTCTCTTACTACTTCCACACGGCCTTCGTAAGAGTTATGTATCTGCATCTGCGCAATCTTCTGGCTGCGCTTCGCATCTGCTATTGTTACGTCATTGCTGTAAGTAACAGTTGTGCCATTGAAAGAAGTAAATGGATAAACATTTATTCCTACAACCGGCTGCTGTTTTTCCAAGCTCTTCATTTCTTCCATAACCTACCGCTACAGCGATCGTATTAGAATTCATGCCCGGGATAATCAATACCGGTAATTCAATTTCTTTCTGTCCAACTGTAATTTTTATAACCGGTTTTTCCGGGTAGTATTCGTAATTATTAATTGATTTTTCCGAGCCATGCATTAAATCAACACCCAGCAATTCTTTTGCTTTGGTCATGCTGATCATCGCATAGTTATCCCAGCTTGCTTTGGAGATAGAATCAGGAAACTCCTGCAACCATGGGTTGGTAGCGCCTGTACCTGTGCCGATAGAAACTTTTTGGTACAATACGATTTCATCACCGCTGCTTTTCTTCATGCCATTGATAGCAGTTGCAGCAGCTGCAACAGAACCACCGCTATATGCACCACCGCCTGTTTCAGTAGAAGCAGTTTCTTAACACACCATCCTGCAACGCTTTTTCAAACGCTTCATCAGAACCTAATTTGCCTGCCCAGTAATTTTTAAAATAAGTCTCGTAATCTGTATTGTTACCGCTCCATTTCAATAAGGAAGTCTGGAACGGACGTGTTTTGAATAAAGGATAAATAGTAGGTTGTAAAAAACTTACGCTGCCTGCTTTCGCTTCCGCATCGCCCCAGCTTTCTAAATAATGATGAGTAGGAAGAATATAGTTACACAGCTTCGTGGTCTCATCCATTTTACCACTAAAAGAAACAGATGTTTTTACTTTCGCCAATGCTTTTGTAAAAGCTTCGGCATTATAATAAGTATAGGCCGGGTTAGCTCCGCAAATTAATACCGCACCCACTTTACCGGAATCCATATCAGCGATAAGGTCAGTAAGATCTTTATCAATACCCTGGCGGTAATTCACCGGTTTGCTAAAATCAATTGTTGTTCCATAAGCGCCAATTGCATTGTTGATCGCATTGACAATGATCTGTACGTTCACATCATTGCTGCCGGATACAACCAATGCGCCGCCATTATGTGCTTTCAGATCAGCGGCAGCTTTTGCAATACCACTTTTTAATTTTGCATCGGCAATAGCAGGTGCGGCAACAGAACCATCTACAGCCGCTAACAATGCGAGTGCAATCGCTCCTGTCTCAGATGGACGATGACTAAATCTTTCATCAGCAGTAGCACCAGTATTACTCAGGTAGGGTTCAAACTGGTAATGCTTGCTCATCTCCGGGTTCTTCTCATCTATCTTACGGCCTTTTGTATAGCCGATCGCATTTTCCGCCGGGCTGAGCCATGTGCCTAAGAAATCCGCACAGAGACTAACGATTACTTTAGCCGCTCCGAAATTATAAGTAGGTAATTTTCTTCCAAATCCACTTGCTTCGTTGGCCAGCAACATTCCGCTGTACGATACAGCATCTGTTTGCACATGTTTGCCGCCGGGATATTTTGCAAGAAAATCAGTAATGATTTGTTTTGTAGATGGTGAGTTGATCGTGCTGGTCAATAAAACAACAGACGTACCGCTGAGTGCGGCAATAGCATCACCGATTAATTTATCAGCGCCTTCATACGTGGGGATTTCTTTAAACTCGGCGCCCACTTTTTGTTTTGGGTGCGTGATGCGGTGCATGTCATATAAATCCAAAACAGAAGCCTGCGCATGTGCGGTAGTACCGCCTTTTGTATAACTGCTAAGATCGTTGCCTTCAATTTTTATCGGGCGGCCATCTCTTACTTTCGCTAAAATCGGGATCACATCTCCATCCTGCACATAAGTAGTAGCATAATATTTCGCTTCGCCGGGAATAATGTTCTCAGGTTTGTTGGCGAAAGGAATTGCTTTACGTACCGGCGTTTTACAGCTGGCAGCTAAAGCGGCGGCGGCGGTGCTAAAGCCCAGGTATTTTAAAAAATCCCTGCGTGGCGCTTTGGCATCGGCCAATCCTTTATCATTCAGATCTTCAAAAGGTAATTCCTCCCGAAATTCATCCTGTACCTGCTTCTTAACCTTTTCCGGATCATTCATTTCTCCGAATCCTTGCCAGTACTTATTCATAATACCCTAAATCCCTAAAGGGACTTTTGATTCTGAATTTTGAAATCGCTTTCTTTTCTCAAAAACCGAATTCAGAAATAGTTAATAATAATAGTTTCCTTTTAAAAATTCTTTCTATCTAATAACCTAAGCCTGATATCTCCGCCATCTGTTGGAGACAAGGCTTAATAATGACATTTCTGACACTCTAATCCACCGATATCTTTTACTGTTACACTATCCATTTTACCCGCTTTGATATCGTTATGGAATTTTTCGTAAATGCTATAGAATTTGTTACCGCCTGTGCTGTCGTAGTTAAAGTCAACTTTTGTCTGGCGATGACAGTTTACGCACCAGCCCATGCTTAGCTCAGCGAACTGTTTCACTTCATCCATGGCTGTTATTTCTCCATGGCAGGTCTGGCATTGTACTTTGCCGGCACGGATGTGTTGTGCATGGCTGAAGAAAACGTGGTCAGGCAGATTGTGAATCCTTGTCCACTCAATTTGTTTTGCTTTGGTAGGATCCCATTTATCTGCATTCTTGGGATCAAAGCCTGCATAATCATATAGCTTGGCTATTTCCTGTGTGCCGTTTACTTCGTGACCATCTTCTGCATACAGTTTTGGCCCTTTTTCGTATGACTGGATCGTTTTATGACAGTTCATACAAACATTTACCGAAGGGATAGCGGCAGACTTGCTTTCCCAGGCATTACCATGACAGTATAAGCAGTTAATCTGGTTGATGCCGGCATGCACTTTATGTGAATAGAAAATAGGTTGTTCAGGTTGATAATTTTTTTGTCTTTGTAAACCAATGGCGCCCTTTGATATAAAATACCCGGCCACTACAAAGAAGAACAGGGCTATAATAGCGATATAAACTTTGTTCCTGTAAAAAGGGACCGGCTCGGGACGGTTAATACCTTCCGCATCATCTGATAATTTCTTCAGGTTGCTGTTTACCTGCATGAGTATCAGGGCAACAACTGCGAGGATAAGAGAGATTACACCGAAGATGATGGCGTTTGAATTATCGCTTTTGGGATCTCCCGGAAGAGGGGTAGTACCACCTTTGTCTATGGGTTTCCAATCATTCACATATTTGAGAATCGCATCAATTTCCGGATCCGTAATTGAACCCTCAAACATGGTCATCTGAGTACTGGAAAATTTTGAAACTTCTACAGCCCTTGGATATCCGGACGCTGTAAGTTTTGCATTATTCTTAATCCACTCGTGTAATTTTTCAACATCTCCTCCCCAGCGCTCTACAACACCCTGAAGATTCGGGCCTGTCATATCCTTTCCTAGAACATGACAGCTAGCGCATTTACTTTTAAAAATTGCCGCACCGTCCTGCGCCGAGACTTTAATAGTTGAAAAAACAACAAAAGATAGTATGAATAGTATGAGTCTTTGAGCTGCTGGTTTACCTGGAATCATAGACGCAATGATCTGAAAATGTGGATAAAAATCGCTAATCGGGTGCAAAAATAAGTCATGAACTTAACAAAATGACAACAGTTGTAAAAATTTTTTAACCCGCACCCAGTCTACGTTTCAGGCCATTTATAAAGATTTTTTTTATTGATTGAATTTTGTTTGTCATGAATTGGTCAATCATCCCCTCACTTTTATTAAATGTGAAAATGAAAAGAAAGATTGAAACTTTTTTGCTGACTTTTGCGGCCTGTTGGAATAGCAAGGTTAGAATCCATGCCATCATCTGCAGATTTTTAAGCCCATGTTTGAACGTTTACAAAAGAAATGGAAGGTCAATGGCCTTCAACTGGCGCTGATCATTTCCACCTTCGCTATCGGGGGCAGCCTGACGGGTTATGCGGGCAGAAAACTCCTGAACTTTTTGGGTATGGAGAAGAGTGCTTTGTGGGTGATCCTTTATATTATTTTAATCACAATTCTTTGGCCAGCAGCGGTTTTACTCGTCAGTATCCCGTTTGGCCAGTTCCGTTTTTTTATAAAATATTTGAAGAAAATCGGACGGAGAATGGGGCTGGTGAAGAAAGATGACCGGACACCGATGACCGATGACCGACTCGAAACACTGGCTGCCGGTCATCCGTCATCCGTCATCGGTCACCCATCCCGCATTGCGGTCTTCGCTTCCGGCGCCGGATCCAATGCTCAAAAGATCATCGATCATTTTAAAGAAAATCCCGCCGTCAACATTGCGTTGATTGTTTGCAATAATCCCGCGGCCGGTGTCCTGTCAATAGGATCCAAAGAAAATATCCCGTCATTATTAATAGAAAAAGAAAAGTTCTTCCGGGGCGATGCTTATTTCAAAGAATTGAAAGAATATAAAATTGATTTCATAGTATTAGCTGGTTTTCTGTGGAAAATCCCGGTTAGCCTTATTAAAGAATATGCCGGTAAGATCATTAATATACATCCTGCATTATTACCAAAATATGGCGGCAAAGGAATGTATGGGAATAAAGTGCATGAAGCCGTTATCGCCGCAGGTGATAAAGAAAGTGGTATCACTGTTCATTATGTAGATGAAATATATGATCACGGAAAGATCATTCTCCAGGAAAAATGTACAGTGCTATCAACTGATACACCGGAGGCGCTTGCTAAAAAAATACATGCATTGGAACATCAACATTATCCTGTGCTTATTGAACAATGGATAAAACAAAAAAGAGAAGAACACGGATAACACGGATTAAAACGGATGATCACGGATATTTCTTATAAAATTAATCCGTGTTTATCTAAATCAATCCGTGTCACCCGTTTTCAAAAATTCATTTACTTTAAGTGTAATTAAAAAAATCTCAATGCCAAAAAAACAATTGCTCCGCCTTTTTACCATCGCAGCTTTATTATTTTCTTTTTCCGCTCCTGCACAGGTGGTGGTGGTACAAACCAATATCGCCAAACAAAACCCAACTGTTGATTATAAAAGACTGGCGAGAATAGATACCGTTTTAAATGAGTATATAAAAAAAGATTGGGTAAAAGGAATTGTAACAATAGTTATAAAAGATAACCAGGTTGTTCAATACAAAGGTTATGGCTACGCCGATGCGGAAACACAAAAACCAATGGCGAACAATACCATCTTCCGCATTATGTCTCAAACAAAAGGCATCGTAAGTGCGGGGGCGATGATGTTGCACGAAGAAGCAAAGTTTTTACTCGATCAGCCCATCGCGGATTTTATTCCTGAATTCAGGAGGCCTGTTGTTATCGCTTCGTTTAATAAAAAAGACAGTACCTACACAACAGTTCCTGCAAAAAGAGAAATTACTTTTCGTGACCTGCTGACACATACTTCGGGTATTGGCTATGCAGGCATTGGCACGGATACGATGAATGCTATTTATGCAAAAGCCAATATTCCATCCGGGCTCGGCCATATTGATATGACATTGCTTGATGCTGTAAAAACGCTGGCCAAACAACCACTCGCTTTTCAACCGGGCGAAAGATGGATGTATGGATTAAGCGTAGATGTGCTCGGTTGTTTAATAGAAGTCATCAGCGGTATGAGCCTCGAAGATTATTTAACAAAAAAAATCTTTGCTCCGCTGGGCATGAAAGACACGTATTTTAATTTACCAAAAGATAAATTCAACCGGCTCGCTACGGTGTATACAGAAAATCCGCCCGGCACTATTATTAAATGGAGCCATACCTTCCGTGGCATCGATCCTGATTACCCAATGATGGGCACCCATTTCTTTTCCGGCGGCGCGGGCTTATCGTCGACTGCTTTTGATTATGCTATTTTTTTACAAATGCTGTTGAACGGTGGTATATATAATGGTACAAGAATATTGTCGCCTCGCAGCATCGAACTGATGACACAAAACCAAATCGGTAATTTATCTATCGGAAAAGATAAATTCGGGTTGGGTTTTCAAATAACAACAGCCGAAGGTGCGGCTACCGGGGCAAAAAGCAAGGGCTCGTTTGCGTGGGGCGGCTATTACGGCACCACTTATTGGGCCGACCCGGAAAAAAATATGGTTTGTCTTATCATGACACAACATACACCCAACAGCCACGGCGATTTATCCAAAAAATTTGAAGTATTGGTGTACCAGGCGCTTAAAAAGTAAACGACAACTATTTTACCATTCATTTTGCAGTTTGTTTTGTTACTTGCCGGATTAATCATTGACTGTTGCAACGGAAAATCTTCCTGATAGCGTTTTTTCTTTTTGGCTTGTTGTTCTTTATAACAACGGACGGGTTTTCCCAATATAAAATAAGGGGAACGGTTTACGACAGCAGCCGCAATTACCCGATGGAATCGGTAACTGTGTTATCGACCTCCGGCACAGGTACGTTGACCAACTCCTCTGGCGAATATGAAATTGAAGTAAGGGAGAAAGATTCCATTTGGTTCAGTTACCTGAATAAGCCCACGATAAAATTTCCTGTGCTCAAAATCTCCAATCCATTTGGTTTTGATATTTCGCTGCAGGTAAATGTGCCGATACTGCGGGAAGTAAAAATAAAACAGCGGGATTATAAACAGGATTCGATTAAAAACCGGGAAGACTATGCCAAAGTCTTCAACTATCAAAAAGCAAAACTAAAACCTGTAACGCCACAATACGGTGCCGCTGCGGGATTTGATCTTGATGAGATCATCAACATGTTTCGCTTCAAACGAAACCGGAGCATGTTATCGTTTCAAAAAAGATTGCTGCAACAGGAAAAAGATAAATTCATTGATCATCGCTTCAATAAAGGACTTGTCGTAAGACTTACTGGTGCCCCGCCAAATGAAATCGATAGTTTTATGAACATATATCGTCCGCCTTATTTCTTTGTTCTTGCCGCCGGCGATTATGATTTTCAGAAATACATCAAGGATTCTTACGAGCGTTTCAAACTCGGCCTTTCGCCGTTATCTCCATTTAAAGAAGAAGAGGAAGAAGATTTTTTCTAATTATTTCCCACAAAGGCACAAAGCAATTCTGTTAGTTAAAAAAATTATCTACCCAGCTGTATTACTATGCGCAGCATCCCGTGGACTATCATCGTCCCTTGCGTCGCACTCTTCATCTTCCTGTTCTCTATTCAACAAAAGGCTTCTCGCAAAGATGCAAAGTTTCCGCAGCGACGCAAAGAGCGTCTTAACGTTGCGGACTTTGCTCCGTGGCGTTCTTTGCGTGAAATAATCACAACCTCGTTCAGATAATTGCTGAGTAGAATTCATGTAGTACAAGAGTGCGACCATTCGACTTCGCTCATGGTAATCCCGATAGTTATCGGGAACGACGCCCCGACAAACATCGGGGTCTTCGACAATTGCTGAATAAAGAACAGGAAGATGAACGGAGCGTCGCAACGAAGATGATCAGGGAACCGAAGCCGGGTACAAAATACTTCTGCATTATCGTTGAGTATTTGCACGAGTGTTTTAATTTGCCATTAAAACACATAAAGAAATTATTTATGGAACAGGCGAACCTCGGCATTGGAACAAGATTACAGCATACACAGCATGGCCCCGGCGTAATCGTCGGCGTTCGTTATGCATCTTATCTTATTTCCTTTATTCATCATGGCATAAAAGAAATAGACAAAACAGATCAAAAGCTGGAAGAAATTATTCCTGAAAATGTAACGGAAGAAATAGAAACCCATTCGGAGGTAGAAAAGTCATTATTAAAAATACTTCGCCTCTGGGGAGGGATTACAGAAAATGTGCCGCTTGCAGATAAATGGATAAAGGGAACGCTTTTGTTACAGCCTTTCGATAAATCATTAAAGCCAAAAGAAATTCCTATTGATGATTTCTTTCACAAAGTCGTTATGCTGCGTGACCGCCTGCGTGTGCTGGAACAAAACATTAACAGCAATAAAAAACTCAGCGATGAAGAAAAAGTAGGCATGCAGCAATACATCACCCGTTGTTATGGATCATTGACTACGTTCAATGTATTATTTAAAAACAAAGAACAGTGGTTTGTAGGGGATAAAGGAAGTAAGGAAGATTAAGCGACCGATGTAATTCCGGTCCACCGGATCCCGCGGACAGCACAACGGAAGTGGGAGGAAAGAGAAAGAATCGGGTTTAAGAAATAGACACTTTATGAAAGCGGGATTTAAGTAACTTCCTTCCTCTATAATATTAGAGCATTTAAAAACACAACATGAAACAAACCACCGACCTCCCTGCTTTCCTTATTGCTATTTTAGTGCTGCTCTTCAGCGCCTGCTCTTCCACTGAAAAACCTTCACCTGGAAATACTGATACGGCAAAAACAGATAGTTTTGAAGCAAATATCAAAACGTACACTCATGTTTGGGATGAGATTATCAATAAAGGAAAACTTGATCTGTTCAACGATTCCAATTTTACCAAGGATGTGGTAATGCATGCCAGCCCTTCGGATATCGTTGGCATTGATAGTGCCCGTGCATACTATGCAAATTATCTTACCGGGTTTTCCAATATCAACTTCACCATTAAAGATGTATTCGGGCAAGGGAATAAACTGGTAAAGCATTGGAATTTTGCAGGAACACATACAGGCGTTTTCTTCGGCATACCGGCTACAGGGAAAAAAGTTAGCCTGGACGGCGTTACATTAGTAAGAATGTCGAATGGAAAAATCGCGGAAGAAAGGGATTTTTTGATAACTATGATTTCATGATGCAACTGGGGCTTATACCAGCATCCAATTAACTACTACGGAGTAAATTCAATTGTTTCCAATCATTGATCATGATCGGGGAGAATAAAAGTGGAAACAGAGGAAGGGGAAGGAGGTGGTTTTATTATTTTATTGCCGGTGTGATATGGATCGTGCCGATGGCACTTAGCGTTATCGTAGCCCTTGGGCCGGACTAAAGCCCAGCCTTACAAAATAAACCCGGGCCTACGGCTCTTGAGTATAAAAGAAAATTATGTACCTGGATGAGCCAGAGGCGTAGCCTCGGTTCGATATTGTAACAACGGATTTTAATCCGTTGCAAGAAGCAGAAAGTAATATGAGAATCGTAGATTCGGCTCATAACTATAATAAAATCTAAACCCATGGCAAACACCTATCACCAGGTATACCTGCAAACCGTTTTTGCAGTTAAGTATCGTAATTCAATCATTAATAAATCATGGAAAGAGCAGCTCTTTGGGGTAATCGGAAATTTGATCAATGAAGCCAACTGCAAAACCCTTATTGTGAATGGTGTGGAAGATCATGTCCACTGTTTTATCGGGCTAAGGCCGGTTGTGTCAATATCTGAATTGATGAAGACGGTAAAAGCAAAATCTTCAAAATATATCAATGATCATTCTTTAACTAAACAACGTTTTGAATGGCAGGAGGGATATGGTGTGTTTTCATATAGTCAATCACAGGTAGATAAAGTTTTTAAGTATATACAGAACCAGGAAGAACACCATCGAAAACAAACATTCAGGGACGAGTATCTTGAACTTTTAAATAAATTTAAAGTGGAGTATGATGAGCAGTATATTTTTCAAACCCTGCTATAGATATTTGTCGTGCCTATGGCACTCTGTCCGCACCAGTGATTATCTGCAACAGGTTAAAACCCGTTGTTACAAAATGTGTCGGACCTACGGCTCTCTTAGAATAAACTAATATATTAAAAGTGGAAACAAAGAAGGAGAAGGAACCACTTTCTCCATTGCATTATCCAAAAATATTTAACCGGATTTCGTTCTTTAATAAATCAATCCTGAAATAGAATCAGTATTTTTAACCATGCCAACCACCACCGTTCACCATCGTAACATCTCTGTGTTTTTGGGGGCTATCCTATTGTGTTTTATTGGTTGCAAAAACTCCAGGGATACCGTTCCTTTTCCAACGGAAAGTGAATTCGCCCAACCGCTAACCAAACCATTTACATTCGGCGAAGCGCAAGCTATAGAATGGGTTGTTACCGATCCGGACAGCATCAGGTCTTTGCCTGAAAGAAAATTTGATTTTAATACACTTCCAGCAAAACCATTTAATATCGGCGAGCCGCAGCCGTTGCTTAAACCGGCGGAAGAACAAAAATTCGACTTGAACAGTTTACCGGACACTGCATTTAATGCGGATAAATTACCAACGCAAAAATTAAAATTTAAAACCAGTTTACTTGGCGCTCCTAAAATTACCAAAGCTGGTTTACCTACTTTAAAAGCTGGCACAGCCCGTGGCATAATGGAAGCAGGCGCCGGCCTTGGTTTGCCCGGCAATGGAAGATGTTTTATACAGGATAAATACGGGATGTTCTGGATAGGAACAGACAAGGGACTTTGTCGTTATGATGGAGATAACGTGGAAATATATTCTGACGCACAGGGTTTAGCCGATGCTAATATCTATGCAATTGCAGAAGATGAGAAAGAGCAGATTTGGATCGGTACGGGCAATGGAGGGATCTATGTAATTAATAAGAAGTCGGGTTTGCTGAAACAGGTAGTAGATACTTTTAATCATGCGGGAACGGTCGCAACGATAATAATGGATAAGAAAGGCCAGGTGTGGTTGGACAGGATCGGGGTGGCCGCATATATCATCAACGAGGAAGAGGAAACGATAAAACAGTTTGGTCTTGCCGAAGGACTTGCTAATCCTTTTGTAGTAGAAATGATGCAGGACAGGCAAGGTTTGATATGGGTCGGTTCCGCTAATGGTATAAGTGTGATTAACGCCGAAGCCGGTACCCAAAAAAGAATAAAGAAAAGTGATGGCTTAAGCACCAGTTCCAGTGTTGGTTTATTACAGGATGAGCATGACAGGATATGGATCGGCGGCGACAGCGGTGTAAACATTATTAATATCAAAGAAAAAACAATAAAAAAAATAGGAAAAGAACAGGGGTTTGATTCGCCTGTAGCTTCTTTAGCAAGGGACAAAGAAGGAAAAGTATGGATGGGCACCCAAAACGGGCTTGTTTATTTTTTTGATGAAGAAAATAACCTGTTTGAAAAAATGAATGTCACTCCCGGTGCAAACAATATCATCTATAACCTTTTTGTAAATAATGCCGGGCAAATATGGATGGGCACCACCGTAGGTGGATGTTACTTTATCAACACTCTTTATGGCAGGCCAGGAAACTTCACTAAAGCCGACGGGTTGGGCGACAACAATGTTTGGGCTGTGCTGGAAGATAAAAGGGGGTTGATCTGGTTGGGTACTTATAATGGCATAGACATTTATAACCCGGCTACAAAACTCATTAAACATATTGGCCCGGAGCAAGGCTTATATGAAAGAAATTCTCACTTATTGGAGGATAGCAAAGGACAAATATGGACTTGCGGAAGCAACTTTGGCATATCCATCATTGATATAGAAAAAGGTACCCTCAAATATTTCGGCAAACCACAGGGATTGGGAAATAACAACGGCGCTTCCATGATAGAAGATAACAAAGGACAAATTTGGGTAAGTAGTGATGACGGCGAAGTGCGGGTAATTTCCCTGGAAAATAAATTAATAAAAAAAATTAAAGAATTGCCCGGTGCAAAAGGCGGCTACCCGATTTTTTCATTGACAAAAGACAGTAAAGGCCGGGTATGGGCAGGCAGCTTGGGAGATGGTGTTTATGTAATAGACGCTGATGGAAAAACAATTAACCGCCTGGATACTACAAAAGGGTTAATAAGCAATGAAATCACCACTTTCCTGGAAGGAACAGATGGTAAAATGTGGATCGGTACAACAAAAGGAATAGAGGCGATCGATCTTGAAAACAAGAACCTTACTACTTTCACTACCAATGAAGGCCTCGCTTCTCCAGGCTTATGGACATTGAATGAAATGAATGGAAGAATATATGCAGGAACGTCTAACGGAATAACAATACTTACTCCTGCAAAAAAAGAAGATGATCCAAAACCAATATGGAGCGCTGCAACTTACGGCAAAGCACAGGGTCTAACTTTTGTTGACTTTGCTGAAAACAGCTCCCTGGTTTATAAAAATCAGTTATGGGCGGGTGTAGACAACCAGATACTCGCTGTGTTTAATGAACCCAAACCAGATACAATTGTTCCATCTCCTTTTGTCACCAGTATTAATATTATGGATAAAGCGCAGGCTTTTTCCAACAGCTCTTTTTTTGAAAGTGAAATAAAGAACATTGATACTGTCTGGAAAACGGAAAAAGATGCTTTCTACTTAAACAAACAACTATCCAAAGACACAGGTTATTTACAAAAAAATAAAATCAGTTGGGACAGCACCAGCGGCCCTTATCTCTTACCGGTAAACCTCCGCCTGCCTTACCATCAAAATTATCTCAGCTTCACTTTTACGGGAAACCATTTCAGCAACCCGGACAAAACGCTCTATCGTTATATACTCGAAGGAATTGATAAAAACTGGAGCCCTGTTTCAGAAAAAAATTTTAGTGAGAATTATCGTGACCTTCCGCCGGGTGATTACACATTCAAAGTATCCAGTGCAGGAATGAATGGTTTGTGGAGTACGCCTGCGGAATTTAGTTTCACTATTACCCCACCCTGGTGGAAAACATGGTGGGCTTATCTTTTATATGCAGCCGCCGCGATAGCCATAATCAGCGCTTATATAGGAATCCGCTCAAAGGCATTGAAAAAGCATAATCAGCAACTGGAAGAAAAAGTAATGAGCCGCACGAATGAATTACGCAAGTCATTAAATGATCTGAGGGAAACGCAAAATCAATTAGTGCAGTCTGAAAAGATGGCGAGCCTTGGTGAACTGACGGCGGGCATTGCACATGAAATACAAAACCCGTTGAACTTCGTCAATAATTTTTCTGAAGTAAACAGCGAACTGATCGCTGAAATGAAACAGGAAATTGATAAAGGAAATTTTGAAGAAGTAAAAAGCATAGCGAACGATATTAATGAGAATGAACAAAAGATCATCTTCCATGGCAAACGTGCCGATGCCATTGTAAAAGGAATGTTGCAGCACAGCCGCAGCAGCAGTGGTGTAAAAGAACCAACCGATATCAATGCATTATCGGATGAATACCTGCGCCTTGCTTATCATGGATTAAGGGCAAAAGATAAATCATTCAACGCTACGATGAAGACCGACTTTGACCAAACGCTTGGCAAGATCAATGTCGTACCACAGGACATGGGCAGGGTTATTTTGAATTTGATCACCAATGCATTTTATTCCGTTACCGAAAAGAAGAAGATGAATATCGTAGGGTATGAACCTACCGTTACGGTCAGCACCAAAAAAGTAAACGGCAAGGTAGAGATACATGTGAAGGACAATGGTAATGGCGTACCGCAAAAAGTGTTGGATAAAATATTCCAGCCCTTCTTTACTACCAAACCAACAGGCGAAGGCACAGGATTGGGGTTAAGTATGAGTTACGACATCATCACCAAGGCGCATGGTGGCGAACTGAATGTAAACACCAAAGACGGGGAGTTCGCTGAGTTTATTATTACAATACCACAATAATAGAATGATGAAAATTTTAGTAGTAGATGACGAACGGGATGTGCAGGTGCTTTTCGAGCAACGGTTCAGGAAAGAAATCAAAAGCCATGAAATGGATTTCGCTTTCGCTTTTTCCGGCGAAGAAGCATTGACCTATTTAGATGACCACGAACATGAAGCGGTATTGATCCTGTCGGATATCAACATGCCTGGCATGAGCGGCCTCGAACTGCTGGGACAGATCAAACAAAAATATATCAAGCCGCCACCGGTTGTTATGATGATTACCGCTTATGGGGATGCGGAAAATTACCAGACAGCTAAACAATTAGGCGCTGATGATTTTTTGACCAAGCCTGTGGATTTTACCGTATTAAAAGAGAAACTTAAAACAATGCATTGATGGCAAAAATATTAGTTGCGGATGATGAGGTGGATTTGGAAATGCTGATCAAACAAAAATTTCGTCAAAAGATTCGTGACCACCAGTACGAATTTATTTTTGCGGTGAATGGGAATGATGCATTGGAAAAAATCCTGCAAAACCCGGATGTAGATATTGTATTAAGCGATATCAACATGCCCGAGATGGATGGATTAACATTGCTCAGCAGGTTGAGCGAATCCAACCCGCTCATCAAATCCGTTATTGTTTCGGCTTACGGCGATATGGAAAATATTCGTACGGCGATGAACCGCGGCGCATTCGATTTCATCACCAAGCCTATCAACTTCGAGGACCTGTCGTTAACGATGGAAAAAACGATCACCCATGTTGGTCAGCTCCGCGAAACGATCAAAGCGATCAAAGAAAACAATATACTCAAAATGTATGTGGATGAAACGGTGCTGAATTTTATGGGCAGCCGTGAGTTCGAATCTTCTTTGATGGCGAATGAAACGGTGGAAGCAACTGTAGCCTTCATTGATATTTGTAGTTTTACCTCTATCAGCGAAAATGAAACCCCGGATACGGTAGTGAAACTACTCAATAATTATTTTGATGTAATGGTAAAAGAGATCATTGCGCAGGGAGGCTATGTTGATAAATTCATCGGCGATGCCGTCATGGCAATTTTCCGTGGGAATTATCATTTAGACCGTGCTATTGATGCCAGTCTCGCTATCCGTAATAAAATAAATGAATTGCCTGCAAGCAATAACTTTACACCCAAAGTTTCCATTGGTATCAACAGCGGTGAAATGATCTCCGGCAACATCGGCTCCGCTACATTAAAAAGACTGGATTATACAGTGATCGGCGATACGGTGAATACAGCGCAACGATTACAAAGCGCCGCTGCCACAGGGCAAATAGTGATTAACGAAATTTGTTATGAAAAAGTAAAGCAATCATTCAATTGCAAAAAGATCGGCACAGCTACCTTAAAAAATAAGGCGCTGGAAGTGATACTGTACGAAGTGCTGGATTAATTTTTATTACAAACCATTTCTATGCGATACGACCTGGCCTATTCTTTCATGATGGAAAAACTGGAAAAAAGTTTGCCATCCTTTATCACTTACCATAATGCCGAACATACAAAAAATGTAATCCGTGCGGCGGAAGAACTGGCGCTGGCTGAAAATATACACCCGGATGAAATAGTTTTACTTAAAACAGCTGCTTTATTTCACGACACTGGTTTTCTCGAGCAGCATCACGACCACGAAGAAGTTTCCTGCAAGCTGGCGAAAAAACATTTGCCCGATTATGGATATACTCCAGCGCAAATAGAAAGTATTTGCAAAATGATCATGGCCACACGTCTTCCACAAACACCTACGGGCCATCTCGATGAATTATTATGCGATGCCGATCTTTATTACCTGGGTACAAATGATTATACGGTTAATGCGGAAAAGTTATATCGTGAGGTTAAAAAAACAACGATAGTTACTACAGAAACTGAATGGTTGCTGAAGCAGGTGGAGTTTTTATCAGCGCATCATTATTTTAGCACAGCTGCCATTGGCAAGCTGGAAGCAAAGAAACAATTAACATTGCAGGCATTGCAGGCAAAACTGGAAAATGCTTTTTCATCTCAGCACAAAGCGAAAAAAGGAGAATGGATCCAGGATATTTTCCAGGCGGTAGTAGGTATCGCCATCGCAGGCATCGCCTTAAAATTATTTTTAGTCCCTAATCATTTTTTTGATGGTGGTATCACCGGCATCTCCTTACTTATTCATGAAATATATGACTTCAACCTCGGCCTTGTTATTTTAGTCCTGAACCTGCCGCTCATCGCAATAAGTTATTTCACCGTTGGAAAAAAATTCGCATACAGAACCTTGCTCTGCGTTGTATTACTCGGTGTTTGTTTATTACTATTACCCAACTATGCGGTCACCGCGGATAAATTACTCATTTGCATTTTCGGTGGCGTATTCCTCGGCATCGGTATCGGTCTTATCATGCGAGTCGGTGCGGCGCTGGACGGCATTGAAGTACTGGCGCTGTATACATTAAAACGAACATCCTTTACCATCACCGAGATCATCTTCGGTATCAATGTTATTATATTTACCATCGCTGCGTTTCGATTTGGTATAGAAACGGCGCTGTATTCCATTCTCACTTATTTCGCCGCCACCCGTTCTATTGATTATGTGGTAGAAGGTTTGCAGGCATACACCGGTGTCACTATCGTTTCCGGTAAAAGTGAAGTGATCAAATACCAACTGGTAAATAAATTAGGCAGGGGCATCACAGTTTATAAAGGCGAACGTGGTTTCCTGCCCGGCAAGTATGACATCAGCAGCGATTGCGATATCATCTTCACCATTATTACCCGGCTCGAATTGCGTAAACTTAAAAATCTCGTTTACGATGTCGATCCTCACGCATTCGTTTTTGCCAACACCATCAAAGAAGCATCGGGCGGCGTGTTGCGGAGAAGACAGCATCATTAAAATGTCTGCTTTTAACTTGTACTATGAAGTTGTCTCAAAATATTTTTTTGGTAACCAACTTCGGTACTGAGCGTAGTCGAAGTATCATGGCATCGCCTGTTACGCCTGCCCCGACTTCTGTCGGGGTCGAGACACTCTTCATCGTTCTGTTCTCTATTCATCTTGTATCGAAAAGTCTTTTATTAATTGTATTTTATTTCTATCGTATTGTTTTTTTCTGCGAATAATATCATTAAAATAATTTTCTAATATCACCCCTTCGGGGTTTGATCAAATTCAATTTGTATGATTCTATATTAATACCATCCCTTCGGGATTTTAACCCTGAAAGGGTGTCATTAATATAGAAAAAAATCGATTACCGCGGATATTAAACCCCGAAGGGGTGACATTAATCTTCCGACAATAAAACTATGAGCAATATTGAATATGTTTTTATAAATGGTTAAAACCATTTCGGCAACGTACGCATATTTAAAGTCCACGGTTTAAACCGTTGGCTGAAAGAAACGAATTTTCCCTTAGCCATTTTAATGGTTTAATAATTCCTGAAAAACAATAGATAAAAACAGATCAGATAATATAAGACCGGTCGCAATTGCTGAATAGTGAACAGAACGATGAAGAGTGCGACGCAACGGAAGTTGATAGTCCACGGGATGCTGCGCATAGCAATGCAGCCGGGTAAAAAATAAAAGCTGAATTTGGCATAACTTGTACCCATGAAAGGGTTATTTATCTTCTTACTATTTCCGCTTACAGGTTTTTCACAAACTGAGCCCTGCGATATTCTTATCATCAATGGTAAGATCATGGATGGGACAGGCAACAGTTGGTATTATGGTAATGTCGCTGTAAAAGATGGAAAGATCCTCAGCATCGGAAGAGATGTAAAGGTCACAGCGAAAAAAACAATTGATGCCAAAGGCCTCATCATCGCTCCCGGTTTTATTGATGTACATACGCATTTGGAAGGAGACGAAGAGAAAGACCCCACTGCGGCTAATTTTATTTATGATGGAGTCACAACAGTTGTCACGGGCAACTGCGGCTCTTCCAACCTCGACATAAAAAAATACCTGCAATGGATCGATTCGCTAAAACTTTCTATTAATGTAGCCACGCTGGTCGGGCACAACGATGTCCGTGAAAAAATAATGGGCAGGGCTAACAGGAATGCGACAATAAATGAAATGCTGCAAATGGACAGCATTGTTGACCGGGCGATGAAGGACGGGGCTGTCGGTCTTTCCACGGGACTTATTTATATACCCGGCACTTATACCAAAACAAGTGAAATTATTGATCTCGCAAAAATTGTTGCCAGGTACAATGGCGTTTATTCCACGCACATGAGAGATGAAGGTGATAGTGTAACCGATGCGATAGAAGAAGCGCTGCGAATTGGAAGGGAAGCAAAAATTCCTGTGGAGATATCGCATTTCAAACTCAGCGGCCAGCAAAACTGGGGAAGAAGTAAACAAACGGTGCCGATGATTGACAAAGCAAGAAAAGAAGGGATTGAAGTAACGATCGATCAATATCCTTATACCGCCAGCAGTACATCCATCAGTACTCTTTTTCCTGAAGAAGTGTTGGCGGACGGCCAGGATTCAATTAAAGCCCGCCTGCAAAGACCCGCAACAAAAAAATATGTGACCAACTATTTAGTTGGCAGGCTGGCGAAAAGAAAACTAAAACATTTCAACTATGTAGTCGTCGCTTATTTTGAACCGGACACTTCTTACAATGGCAAAAGCATTGAGCAAATTAATTTATTGAAAGGAAGAAAACACACTGTCGCTGCAGAAGCGCAAACTGTAATAGATATTATGATGGAAGGCGGCGCCAGCGCCGTATTTCATGGCATGAGCGAAGATGATATCAAACGCATCATGCAATACCCTTATAATATGTTTGCCAGTGATGCGACTATACGTTTATTCAATGCAGGCATGCCGCACCCGAGAGGTTACGGCACTAATGCAAGAGTACTCAGTAAATATGTAAGAGAAGAAAAAGTGATCTCGCTGGAAGAAGCGATTCGCAGAATGACTTCATTGCCCGCACAAAAATTTCAATTGCATGATCGTGGTTTGTTAAAAGAAGGGATGACTGCGGACATTGTTGTATTTAATGAGAAAGAAGTAAAAGATGTTTCTACTTACGATAAGCCGCATGCGTATTCCAAAGGATTTTATTATGTATTGGTAAATGGCGTGCTGACAATGGATAGCCAGAAACACAATGGTATAAGGGCCGGTAAATCTATATATGGCCCCGGCAAAATAAACTGATCGTATCTCGCTGTTGTTATGTAAATTGATAACAACATTTTACCCATGAAGATATTATGGACTTATTTAAACCCGTACCGCTGGTGGATACTGCTGGCGCTTTCCCTGGCAGGCGTATCACAGGTATTATCCCTATACGATCCCATCATCTTCGGAAAGATCATTGATCATTACGCATTAAACCCCGGCAATAAAACAGAGAAGGAACTTGTAAATGCAGTTGTGTTCTGGTTAAGTATCGCCGTTGGTATCGCATTGGCCGCACGGTTGGCGATGACATTTAAAGATTATGTGCTGCGGATGATCGTGCAGAAATTCGGGATGCAAATTTTTAATGATGGCCTTCGGCAAACGCTTCGCCTGCCTTACCAGGAATTTGAAGATACCAGCAGCGGCGAGATACTTTCTATTTTACAAAAAGTAAGGAACGATACTGAACGCTTCATCACCGCATTTATCAATATTCTTTTTTCGTCCGTTGTCGGCATTGGTTTTTTAATCTGGTATGCTTTTACCAAGCACTGGGCATTGATACCTGTTTTTTTAATTGGTGTTGTTTTACTCGGGGGATTAACAAGCTTGCTTAGTCGTTCTATTAAACAATTACAACGTTCTCTTATTCGCCAGAACCGGCAAATGAGCGGCACCATTACAGAGTCATTACGGAACATTGAATTAGTGAAAAGCCTTGGCCTTACTTACCCGGAAATAAGAAGATTACGTCAACATACACAGGAGATATACAATCTTGAAATGGGAAAAGTAAAAAAGGTAAGGACTCTTACTTTTTTACAAGGAACTGTACTTACGATGCTGAAGCAGTCCATCCTGTTCATTCTCTTGTGGCTAATTTTTCGTAAGGTGTTATCGGCAGGTGAATTGATTTCGATGCAATTTATTTCTACTGGTATCATTGGCCCATTACAGGACCTCGGCAGTATCATTCTTTCTTATCGTGAAGCGGAGGGCTCATTGCAGGTGTTTAATGAATTGATGAAAAAAGAACCGGAATACCGGCCGGAAGATCCGGTGGATGTGGGAGAGATTGAACATCTTCGTTTTGACGATGTCACTTTCCGTCACCGCAATGCGCAATCAAATGCACTGGAAAATATTTCTTTTGAAGCGGAACGTGGCGATACTATTGCGTTTGTTGGCCCGTCGGGGTCAGGAAAATCAACGCTGGTAAAATTATTAGTTGGTTTATATAATCCTGTGAGCGGTGAAATAAAATACGATGGCATTTCATCAAAAGACATTCGTTATAACCGAATGAGAAAGCAACTGGGTTTTGTAACACAGGATACGCAACTATACTCCGGCACTATCCGTGAAAACATGCAGTTTGTAAAAGCCGATGCAACGGATGAAGAAATATGGGCTGCGTTGGAAAAAGCTTCAGCTGTAAATATCGTAAAAAGTTCCGGCAATGGGTTAGGCAGTTTATTAGGTGAAGGCGGAAGAAAAATATCCGGTGGCGAAAAGCAACGCTTATCTATCGCAAGGGCTTTATTGCGCCAGCCCCGTTTATTAATCTTCGATGAAGCGACTTCCGCCCTGGATTCTTTGACAGAAGAACAGATTACTGAAACAGTAAAAGAAATATCGTCACAAAAACAACGTATTACTATTTTGATAGCGCATCGCCTTTCCACTATCATGCATGCAGATACAATCTATGTACTGGAAAAAGGAAAAATTGTTGAACGGGGCAGTCATAATGAGTTGGTAGATAAAAAAGGATTGTACTATGCTATGTGGCGGCAGCAGATCGGTGAAAGAAAAACCACACTGCCTGCAACAGAGGAAGTGGAAGAATAATTATACTTTTTTCTTCAGCGGTTTGTTTTTCCAATAGGTTAAACTGCGCCAGAATCACCTTATAAAAAAATTTCAATAACTATATAGAGCTGCGATAAATGCTCAGTAGAGAACAGAAAGTTGAAGAGTGCGACCATTCGACTTCGTTTATGGTAAACTGCGACGCTATTGTTGAATAGAGAATAGAAAGATGAACGGAGCGTCGCAACAGACGATGCTAGTCCACGGGATGCTGCGCATAGCAATACAGCCGGGCAACTATTAATAAGCCATCAACCTTTTTATCTGCTCATCTAGTTTAGACTTCGCCATAAAATTATTTTCCAGTTCTATATTAAAAGGTATCGGCGTATCAGCGCTGGCGCAGCGTATGACCGGCGCATCTAAAAAAGAAAAGCAATTCTCAGCGATCCATGCGGCTATCTCGCCGCCGATACCGCCGGTTAATGTGTCTTCGTGCATGACCAGCACTCTTCCTGTTCGTTGCACCGCTTCACGGATAGCGATATAATCAAGCGGCAATAAAGTTCGCAGGTCAAGAATATCGATTGATATGTCCGGGTGTTCCGCTGCATAATCCTCCGCCCAATGCACAGCGGCACCGTATGTAATGATGCTGATCTCATCACCTTCTCTCACGTGACGGGCTTTGCCAATTTCAATTTCATAATATTCTTCGGGCACTTCACCGCTGATGCTCCTGTATAAAGTTTTGTGTTCAAAAAAAAGTACGGGGTTCGGATCATTGATAGCAGCGATCAATAATCCTTTCGCATCCGCCGGCGTGGAAGGATAAACAACTTTCAACCCGGGAGTATGTGCAAACCATGCTTCATTACTTTGCGAATGAAATGGCCCGGCGCCAACGCCGCCACCCGTGGGCATTCTTATTACTACATCCGCATTTTGTCCCCAGCGGTAATGAATCTTTGCAAGGTTGTTGACGATTTGATTGAAACCAACGGTTACAAAATCCGCGAATTGCATTTCCACCATACTCTTATATCCTTCCAACGATAATCCTAATGCAGCGCCGATGATAGCACTTTCGCAAAGAGGTGTATTGCGTACCCGTGCTTTTCCAAATTCATTGACGAAGCCTTCGGTGATTTTAAAAGCACCGCCGTATTCAGCAATGTCCTGTCCCATTAAAATGAGATTGGGATGTTGTTGCATGGATTGATGGAGGGCTTCTTTTATTGAATCAATAAACCTGATGTCCGTTGGCCGTTGACTGTTGACCGGCGTTTCGGACATCGGCCATCCGTTATCGGACAATTTTTCTGCATACACATCATTTAACTCCTTCTCTTCATCCACTTCAATCACCGGTGCGTTAAATCCTGTTTCCAGTTCTTGTTCTATCTTTTCTTTGAATTCATTTTTTATAGCATCAATGCTTTCCCCAGACAATACATTTATATATAACAAATATTGCTCAAAACTTATCACAGGATCTTTTTGTTCCCAGAGTTCGAATAAATTTTGCGGAACATATTTGGTGCCGCTGGCTTCTTCATGTCCCCGCATGCGAAATGTAACTGCTTCGATGATATATGGCTTTTGGTATTGGAGGCAATAATCCCGCACTCCTTTTATTGTATCGTATACCTCCAGTATATTGTTACCATCAATTGTTACGCCTTCCATGCCGTAGCCTCTCGCTTTGTCTACGAGACTGATGCAGCGAAATTGTTCATTCGTCGGTGTGCTTAATGCGTAACCATTATTTTCTATTAAAAAAATAACGGGAAGGTCCCATACTGCCGCCACATTTAATGCTTCATGAAAATCGCCTTCGCTGGTGCCGCCTTCGCCTGTGAAGGCTAATGAAACTTTATTCTCGTGGCGGAGTTTGTGTGCCAATGCCACGCCGTCAGCAATAGCAAGCTGCGGGCCGAGATGAGAAATCATGCCGCAGATATGATGCTCCTTTGATCCGAAATGAAAACTTCTTTCCCGTCCTTTACTATAACCTTGTTGTGAACCCTGCCATTGCATAAATAATTTGCTTAATGGCAGGCTGCGTGTAGTGAAGACACCGAGGTTGCGGTGCAAAGGCATGATCCATTCATCATCTTGTAATGCCATGGTGGCGCCGACAGCTATTGCTTCCTGTCCAATACCGCTGAACCATTTGGAAATTTTTCCCTGTCGCAACAAGACCAGCATTTTTTCTTCGATCATTCTTGGCCATAAAAGATTGCGGTAAATGCGGGTAAGCTCTTCGTTGGATAAATGTTTGCGGTCAAATTGCATATTGCAATTTCCACTATTCAAATCGAAATAACAAAGAAGTTAATACACTAAGGTCAATAACTTTTGGAGGGTTTTAAACCCTCCAAAAGTTGAGAGGAATCTTCGCAAATGCTGAATAGAATTACCGAACGTACAAGTGTGCGACGCAACAGGTGATGATAGTAGTACAACAGCCGGGTCAATAAAAATTATTCGTTACTTCTTTGGCGATCCTCTGCCCGGAATAAAGAAGAGGTGATAAGTGTGAGTAATAAACTGAATAAAAGTCCCCAACCAAATTTGTCTATTTGAAACCCTTTCACCCAATCGCTGGCGAGCAAGACAATAACGGTATTAATAATAAAAAGAAAAAGTCCCATTGTAAAAACGGTGATTGGCAATGTGAGAATAATTAATACGGGGCGCAGAATGGCATTTAACAATCCCAGCACCGCGGCGAAAACGATGGCGGTGATATAATCATCCACGTGTATGCCGGGCAGCACCTGCGCCAAAATAAATGTGACGGCGGCCGAAATTAATAACCGGAGAATTAACCTCATCTTTTATGAATATCAAAAATCAATCCTGACTTGTATATCTATACTACAACAAGATCGTAAAAATCTTCGGGATTGAGGTATTGCTGCGCCAGGCTTTGCAGTTCGGCGGCTGAAACACTTTTGATCGTATTGATGGAATTATAAAAATAATTTTCATCGAGGCCGTTGAGGATAATGTTTTTCCATCTCGCAATGATTTGAAAAGGGCCGTCGAGATCACCGAGAATACTCCCCATCATATAATTGCGGACGAGTAATAATTCTTCATCATCCACCAATTCTTCCCTCAGCAATTTCATTTCTTTATGTACTTCCGCGATGGTGGCTTCCGTTACTTCCCTTCCCGCTTCGGTGCCGATCATCCATGCGGAATGCTGGATATGGTTTTGCAAATAACTGTGAATACCATATGTATAACCTTTGTCTTCACGGATATTCAACATCAACCTCGAACCAAAAAAGCCACCAAACAAAGTATTCAGCACCATCGCTTTTAAAAAATCGGGATGATGCCGATTGGGAAATTGCCTGGCGAGCCTGATGGAACCCTGCATTCCTTTTTCATCATTGATGATGCGGTATTTTTTTTCTGTAGCGGGTTGTAAAGAGTGAACAGGTCCTTTCACATTTTTATTGGGCAAATCGCCGAAATTATCATTCAATAATTTTTTCAAGATCTTTTGGTAAGCGTCCCGCCGCGAAAATGATGAGTTTGCCCTGCTGGTAATATTTTTTATAAAATTTTTGTATTTGTTCCTGCTGTACTTCGTTGAAATCCGACTCATGCGTATACCTTCCATAGGGATGCTGCTCGCCGTATAAATAAGCGTCTATTAAACGACCGGCGACAAATTCACTTTTTTGAAGGCTCACTTTCAGCCGCTGCTTCATGTTTTGTTTATAAGTAGCCAGTTCTTCTTCCGGCAGCGTGGAGTCGGTGATCAGTTCTTTTACAACAGGCAATAATTCATTAATATGCTTTGTCAATGAATGCAAAGACATCACCGCCGTTTCATTATAACAGGCCCTGTTGAGAAAAGAACCATAATAATCAAAATATTCATTGACCTGGAAAGCTGTTTTTTTCGACGTTCCATTCTTCAGTAAAAAATTGGTGGTAGCGGCGATGAGGTTTTTTTCTTCGAATGAATTTCCGGCAAAGAATACCCATTCCAACGCTATCACTTCTTCGGCGCCTGCGTCAATGGTGTACACTTCAACACCGTTTTTTAAAGTGAATTTGGTATACGGTTTTAAGTGCAGGTTGAAATCGACTGCATCTACTATGGCAGGCGCTTTTTTTCTATCGATTGTCATTATTCTTTGTATTCTTTTATTTGTGGAATATTTTCTATGAGTCGTGATTGGTGATGTACGGTAATGATGGTGACCTGGTTGCCGGAAAAATGATAAATGACCCTGTAAGACTGGTATAAGATTTTGCGAAGAAATTGGAACTTTTCAGGGAAAACGGGGATTCCGATTTCCGGATATTCTTTTAAAACATCTACTCTTTCATAAATATGGTTGACCAGCTTCTCTGCATAATAAAGCGAATCCGGCTGTATATACTCTTTAATATTCTTTAAATCTTTTCTTGCTTCAAACGTCCAGGTTATTTTGTAAACCATGAATCTATTTCTTTTTTCATTTCTTCATGTGTAACCACACGTCCCTGTTCCATATCCTTAATTCCTCTTTCTATTTTTTCGAGTAGAATCAATTCTTCGATTACCTCTTCCGCACTTTCAAACTCCTCTTTTGGCATGGCTTCTATTGCGGCAATAATTTGTTTTTTTGTTAAAGGCATACTTGATTGCTTTACCAAATTTACTATTTAATTATTGGACAAATAATACAGCGTATTACTGTTCTCTTCCCTGAAAACATTCCTGCTTTCCTGCAAAATATCTTCGGCCGTGACGGCTATATATTTTTCTAATTCTATATTCATCCATTCTGCATCTCCCAGTAATTCATAATAAGCGAGGCTTTCAGCACGGTGCATTACACTCATGTCTTCAAAAGCCATGGTGCTTTCTGTTTTGTTCTTCACTTTCTGCAATTCTACTTCCGTTACCGCCTGTTGCTTCATTTGATCTAATATATCTTCAATCGCTTTTTCAGCATCTTTTATATCAACGCCTTTCACCAGCTTGCCTTCAATGCAGAGCAGTCCCGCATCGTTGCTGCCGTAATGATAGCATTCGATATTACTAAAAAGCTTTTTTTCTTTCACCAGTGTTTGATGCAAACGGGATGAACCTCCACCGCCGAGTATATCCGCCATGAGATCGACGATATAATATTTATTGTCGAGGCGGGAAGGCATGTGCCAGCATTTGTATAAAGCATCCAGTGGCACATTTGCTTTTACTTCCAGTTTTCTTCCTTCTTTTTGTTCGGGTTCCTGTGGCAGGTTGCGATTATATTTTTCACCGGCGGGAATATCGCCAAACCATTTTTCCGCCAGCTCTTTTACTTTTTCAGTAGTTACATTTCCCGCCACCACCATGATTGCATTGGATGGGCGATAATATTTAAAGAAAAAATCTTTTACATCCTGCAGCTTTGCTGTTTCAATATGTGATAATTCTTTACCGATCGTTTGCCAGCGGTACGGATGTTTTTTATACGCCAGTTCCCTCATTTTATGCCATACGTCTCCGTAGGGTTTGGTGAGATAATGCTCTTTGAATTCTTCGCAAACCACTTTACGTTGTACATCTAAACTTTTTTCGCTGAACGCAAGAGATAACATGCGGTCACTCTCCAACCAGAATGCGGTTTCTAAATTTTCTGATGGCAACTGTATGTGATAGTTAGTAAGATCGTTGGTAGTATAAGCATTGTTCTCGCCGCCGGCCATTTGCAAAGGCTCATCATAACTTTCTACATGCACAGAACCGCCAAACATCAGGTGCTCAAACAAATGGGCAAAGCCGGTACGGTTGGGATCTTCGTCCCTGGCGCCTACGTCATACATAATATTCATGACGGCCATTGGTGTGGAAGTGTCCTGGTGAACGATAACACGGAGGCCGTTGCCGAGAGTGAACTTTTCAAAATGTATCATATCAAAATAACAGATAGTAAATAAGAAAGTTTGCCTTTATAAAGCAAGTTGTAAAAATATTAAAAATAAAGTTGTGATAAGGCCACAGATTACACCGATTTCACAGAAAAATAAATCGTTATGAGAATTGGCTTTAATGTTCTGCTCAATGTTGAACTTTCCAGCTATTTATCGGAACACTCAACATTGCTGAGTAGAGAACAGAAAGATGAAGAGTGCGACGCAACAGGCGATGATAGTCCACGGGATGCTGCGCATAGCACTGAAGCCGGGAACATAATATTTGAAATTATTATAGAGAATCTTAAAGAATACTTTTCACTTTTACCTGTATTTGCAACAGGTCAGTTCCCCGCCGGATAACAAATCTTAATTTTTCATTTGTCATTTGCACCTGCGCTTTATAATGGTTGAAGTTTTGAGAGATGTCATTGTTAACAGCAACAACGATGTCGCCTTCCTTCATTCCCGCTACTTCCGCCGGCGATCCTTTGGAAATACTTCCAACTACAATCTGGCCTTCGATCATATATAATTCTATTCCTGAATAAGAATAATCGAATTGTTCTCTGAAGTGTGAGTTAGGTACCAGGTAAATGTCCCGCTTTTCATAGTTAAAGATGACATTGAAGCGGCGCAATATATCATTGCCGATCAGGCCGCCGAGATAAGGATAAGAAGTAACATTGTATGTATCATCAAAAATATAAGTCGGCACGTTGCGGAAACGATAAGGCCCCAGTTTAAGTTCTTTAACAACGGTTACATTCATCGCTATCCTGCCGCCAATACCTTCGCCTTCTTTGGGCCACAGTTTTCTTTTCTTTCGCAATACACTGCTGTCTTCCACAAAATCTTTTGACAGCATCAGGCATACGCCAGCGCCAATATCATGGAGGAACCTTGTATTAAATACTGATTCATCTTTTATTCTTGCGCTGTGCACAGGCAATGTGCTGATGAAAGGCTTTAACATAAAACCGCCCTTGGGATATCGCAGCGTGCCGCGGCTGCAAATGTCAATTTTCAAACTATCATAATCGATCTTTAGAATGTAGCGGCTCAGCAATGAATAGCCGATGATACCATCGATCCGTACGCCATACACAGCCGTAAGAACGGAATAGTCATTCACATGAAAATCGAGATTGTCAACGGTATAGTTATTAAATTTCAGGTTGCGGTGATAAAGAAATCCCACTTTTTTAATACCGGCGATACCGCGGATGCTTTTGTCTGACGGCAAGGGCTTTAATTTAAAATATTCCGCGGTTGCGGAATCCAGCGATATACCACTGCTGCCACTGTCTAATATGAAATTAAGCGTATCTGCAAAATCATCCAGTTTGGCGTTCAGGATAACAACACCGCCGGTAAGCTGTAAGAAAGGAATAGTGGTGAGTAAACGGGAAGGAGGCTCAATAAATTCTTCCTGCGCCCGGCTTAGCGGAGAGATAAACAACAGTCCAATAAGCAATACTGGCGCAATTTTTCTCATAGCAGGTTTTTGGTAAGCAATCCGTTTGTCCTTAGACAAGTAAGTTAAGCAAATTGATGCAAAGCTATTACCGGATAAATTTACCAGTTTTGGTGGCCTTATGCAAAACCGTTCGCCATTATTCTTGTTATACCGTTGTATTTTTGCAGGAATGGATAGGTTATTAAAAGATTTATATGATAAGGCGGCCGGTTTTGGCCCTCTTTCAGTAGAAGAAGGGGTGCACCTTTACCATCATGCCCCACTGAGCGATCTTATGTTTATCGCCGATGAATTACGGAAAAAACAAGTGCCCCATGGAAAAGTGACCTGGCAGATCGACCGCAATGTGAACACAACCAATGTATGTATCGCCAATTGCAAGTTTTGCAATTTCTATCGAATACCGGGGCATGCGGAAGCCTATATCACCGAAATGCCGGTGTACCGCAAAAAGATTGAAGAAACAATCAAATATGGTGGCGATCAGTTGTTGTTGCAGGGTGGCCATCACCCGGACTTAGGACTGCAATTTTATATAGACACATTCAGCAGTATAAAAAAAGAATTCCCCGCAATAAAATTGCATGCACTCGGGCCGCCCGAAGTTGCGCATATTACCAAACTGGAAAAAAGTACACACCGTGAAGTATTAACGGCATTGAAAGCAGCTGGGCTGGATTCATTGCCGGGAGCCGGTGCTGAAATATTAATTGATCGTGTTCGCCGGTTGATCTCCAAAGGAAAATGCGGTGCGCAGGAATGGCTGGACATTATGCATGAAGCGCATGAATTAAATATCACCACTTCCGCCACGATGATGTTTGGCCATGTGGAAACGATTGAAGAACGTTTTGAACACCTGGCAAAAATCAGGGAAGTGCAAAGCCGCAAGCCGGAAAATGCAAAAGGTTTTCTCGCTTTCATTCCGTGGACGTTCCAGGATGTAGATACATTATTAACAAGAATACGTGGCGTACATAATTTAACAACGCCGGAGGAATATATCCGCATGATTGCACTTAGCCGCATCATGCTGCCGAATGTAAAAAACATACAGGCAAGCTGGCTGACCGTGGGCAAGCAAACCGCACAATTATGTTTGCACAGCGGCGCCAATGATTTTGGTTCTATTATGATTGAAGAAAATGTGGTAAGCGCAGCCGGTGCACCGCACCGCTTTACTTATAAAACGATACAGGATGCTATTCGTGAAGCAGGCTTTGAGCCGCAATTGCGCAACCAGCAATACGAATGGAGAGAGATACCGGGTATGATTGAAGAGCAGGTTATTAATTATTAAACCCCAAACCCCTAAAGGGGCTTCGGGCGGCCACTTATAAATTTTTAAAATATTTTTAACCGATGCTGAATATTGCTTCTGAAAAAGCAAAGAGACTATAATATTCAGTATCTAATGCCCCTTTAGGGGTTTGGGGTTTATGAAAAAGACATTTCACTGGTTCCGGAAAATAGCAATAGCAGAAGGGATTTCATTTCTTGTTCTTTTGGCAATCGCCATGCCGTTGAAATATTTCGCCGGATTTCCGTTAGCTGTTACCATTGTTGGCGCCTTGCACGGTATTTTATTTGTCGCATTTCTTATTTTAGCGTGGGAAGTGAAAAGAATTTTGCATGGTTTGCCAAAGCATTTCTTGCTTCGATAATTCCGTTCGGTACCATCGTTATGGATAAACAATGGAAAAAAGAAGAAGCGCTGATTGGTTCCGTTTAAAAAATAACAGATGAAAGAAAGAAAACGCATCAAAAAACTTTTTGAAGATTTATACGACGGTAATCCCTGGCTGGACATAACCCTTATAGGAACATTAAAAAATATTTCTGCGGACCAGGCGGCGAAAAGAATCATCCCCGGCCGCAATACCATCTGGGAAATTTTAAACCATATGATAAGTTGGCGGTTGAATGTTTTGCAACGGGTACAGGGAAAAATAACTTCTTCGCCGGATCATAACTATTTCATGCCGGTAAGCGATACATCTGAAACCGCCTGGAAAAACACGTTGAAAGAACTTGAAATTTCGCAAAAGAAATGGGTTGACTTTCTTAAAAAATTCGATAAGGATGATTTTGAAAAAATTTATCCCAATAATAAAACAACCTATTACGAACATATACAGGGCATTCTTCAGCATGATGCTTATCACCTCGGCCAGATCGTATTACTGGCGAAATCAATTAACACTATTTAAAAAATATGAATAAGGAATTATTTGCAGCCGTTGATAATTATATCAGCGATTTGTTTGAAGGCGATGACAAAGATTTAATCGCAGCGGAAAAACTTATTGAAGAAAAAAATATCCCGCAAATAAGTATATCACCCAACCAGGGAAAATTTTTGCAGTTGATGGCAAAATTGTGCAATGCAAAAAAGATCCTGGAGATCGGAACCCTTGGCGGTTACAGCACTATCTGGATGGCAAGGGCATTACCAGCCGGCGGAAAATTAATTACATTGGAACTTGATCCTGTGCATGCTGCAGTAGCGCAGGAAAATATTGATCGTGCCGGTTTGAAAAACGTTGTTGATATCCGCATTGGTAAAGCCATTGATATTTTACCCAAATTAAAAGAAGAAAACGCCGGACCTTTTGATATGATCTTTATTGATGCGGACAAACCACCTTATACGGAATATTTTGAATGGGCGCTGAAGCTTTCCAAACCTGGAACACTGATCATCGCTGATAATGTGATCCGCGAAGGAAAAATATTAAGTAAAATAAGTCCGGATGAAATGGTTGAAGGGGTAAAACGTTTTAATGCAGCACTGGCAGCCAATAAAGCTGTTGACGCTACTATCATTCAGACAGTAGGAACAAAAGAACATGATGGAATGGCATTAGCGGTTGTAAAATAATCGCACAGAGAAAAAGAGAAACAAAACCACTCTTTCTCTCTGTGATCTCTGTGCGAAAAATATTTTACTTCGGGTATTTCTCCACTTTATGTTTTATCGCCGGCACTGTTCTTAAATAAGCATAGATAGCCCGCAGGTCTGCTTCTTCCATCGTACCATACATCGACCAGGGCATGATGCTGTTCATTCTTCCGGGATTTTTATTTACCGTTTCATCACTGCTGTTGTTTTTGAATTTTGCGACAAATGCGTCTTCCGTCCAGGTGCCGATACCGGTTGTGCTGTCAGGAGTTAGATTCGCCGTTGCGACTTTAAAGAATGGTGTATTAAAAATAGTTCCCCCGGAAAAAGACTTGCTGAAATCAAACCCTGCCGCGGTTTGCGGAGTATGGCAAAAAGTGCAGGAGGCAAATGTTGTCAGGTATTCTCCATACTTTACTCTATCAGAAGGATCAGGTCTTACATTTTTTGCAAGCTCTGGTTGTGGTAATGGCCCCAGCATGCTGATGGGTATATCGAGATGGCGTGGCGGCTTCACACTATCAATCGGTTTTAAAGTACGCAGGTAAGCTATGACGGAATAAATATCATCTTTCGCCATTTTGCTGTAGTTATGAAAGGGCATTATCGGAAAAAGTGTATCGCCTTTTTTGTTGATACCTTGCGTCATCGCTTTGGCTATATCATCATCCGACCAGTCTTTTAATGCGAATGGAGTAATGTTTGGCGGGAAAACCATTCCGGGAACACCTTCATCTTTTCCAAAAGGAAAGCCAGCGCCACCACCTTCCGTACCTGGCACTACCGGCAACGACCATTTTGTAACATCTCTTTTACTGTGGCAATCTATACAAATCGCTACATGGTTGGCAAGATACTCACCACGGGCTACAACTTTTTTGAGCGAATCCGCACTGTTGTCCGCAGGTTGCGGTTCTGTTTTCGTATCATCATTATTACATGCAGTGAAATAGAATGCAGCGAATGCCGTGAAAAGGATCGCTGATAAAGTAAGAAACTTTTTCATCGTGGGGGTGGTTTTGGTTTGAAATGACATTGTCACACAAATGTCATACTAAAGATTAGAAAAGTTTACGACAAAACCAATACTTTTTTAATGCATTAAAAAGAATACCCGAGGTTGAAAGTAAGAGGTATCATTAACCCTTCATTGTCCGGGAATAAATTTCCATTCGAGTAATGCGCTATCCTTGTCCCGAAATTGAATGAACGTTGCTTGCCCGCAAAAAATCCTATTCCCATAAAATCATGAAAGGTGAATTGTTTCCCGGTGTTCTCCCCATCAAGGATTGTTTTTGAAATTAGCGTAGGGCCAGCTACAGCGTATTCAATATAAAAATCTAATGGTTTGGTACGCACCACATTGAAATGCAAAACAGGAAAAACAGAAACAGTCCAAAACTTATTTTTATTGTCCCTGCTTTTCCAATAAGAAATCCCGGCGCCCCAATCCAATGCGAATACTTTTCGTGTGTGAAATATATTTCGCTGGTAACTCAACGTAAACCCTTTGCTGATATGAACAGTGCCACCCCAAAAAAATGGGATCGATCCTTTGGAAGCAAAATTATTTACACCATAACCAAGGCTATTTGTCGTATACCCGACCAGCATCATTTGCTTGGGAAAAATGTATTTGCTATTTGTATTGCGTTCTACTTTTTCCTTTGATAAGATCCGCATGTAATAATTAAATCCACCGGAGAAAAAGAGTGTGTGTGGTTGTTTTACTTTTTTATTGGCCGGCGACCATACCGTGCTTGCTTGTAAATCCCATTTCTTGTTTATATGATATTGTAAAGATGCGCCTGTCAGCAATGTACCATAGTTCGCATGTTTTACCGCCTGTACATTATTAATAGAAAATCCTTTACGGGTAATAAGCCCGAGACCAGCTTCGGTGAAAAGAGAAACCTTTTTATGCAAAGGCAATTGAGAGGCGACGGTTAACCCCGCTACATTCATCCAAACGCTGTGATTGGTTTGATCGCCGTTAATGCTTTTGTATTGTACCCAGTTCACCGGTCGCATATAACTCACCTGTGCTGATAAATATTTATTGAACTGGTGACCGAACAGGATAATCCGTACAGCGGTACGTGGAATATCAATAGATTCCACATTAAAACCCGGCTCCAATTTCGCTGATGAGAAAGCATAATTGATAGAACCAATATTAACGCCGATATAAGAGTTGGTTAAGATAGGGGCATATTGTGTTCTTGTATCCTGCGCAATGAGTTGTTCATTAAAACATAACACACTTATAAAAATTCCAACCAGTAAATATTGAATTCCTCTCATCGCATATATTTAAATGGTTTTGAATGTAAATATATCTCATAGAAACGAGTGGGCTAAGAGGAAAAAGACTTGCCTGCCGGTAGGAAGGGGAAATGAAAGTAGAGTTTGAGGATGTTGATTTAAATTATTTACCCGGCTGCATTGCTACTATCAACTTCCGTTGCGACGCTCCGTTCATCTTCCTGTTCTTTACTCAACACTTGCGTCGCAGTTTACCCTGAGCGAAGTCGAATGGTCGCACTCTTGTACGTTCTGTTCGCTATTCAACATTGTCGAAGTATCAGCAATTCCATCGCAGCCCTTCTTTTTATTTAATTACCAGTTCATATTATCGATTGCAAAACGTGGATATGGTTTTTGTGGTTGCGAACGTCCAACGATTGTAGAGACGTGGCATGCCACGTCTCTACGTGGGCAACAAACGTATCGCTGATATTCATCGGGTGCTTCATAATTGCTGAGTAGAATTACAGAACGATGAAGTCCCGATAGCTATCGGGAGCGACGCAACGAAGTTGATAGTAGCAATACAGGTTGGTAAAAAAAATTAATTCGTTACAAAACGATAGCCGATGCCTTTGATGGTGATGATTTCTAATTTAGGGTCCTCTTTTAAATAACTGCGGAGCTTGGTGATGTAGACATCGAGATTGCGGGAATTAAAGAATGAATCGTTGCCCCAGAGAAGATTGAGAATGTCTTTGCGATCGATTACTTTATCCCTGTTCTCGTATAATAATTTTAATAATTCACTTTCACGGTAAGAAAGTTTCCTGTCTTCTTTGCCGTTGTTTAATACCTGGCGGTTTAACTGGAAATGATAGTTGCCCATTTCTACAGTGTCGCCCTGTACCTTAGTTTCAGTTTCGGATTTGCTGCGTAATAAATTTTGTATGCGTACGATCAGCTCTTCCATGCTGAAAGGTTTGCGAACATAATCGTTGCCGCCCATCGTAAACCCTTTTACTACATCTTCCGTTTGTGTTTTCGCTGTTAAAAAAATGATGGGCACATCTTCATTGAGTTCACGGATTTCGTCGGCGATGGTAAAACCATCTTTATTGGGCAACATGATATCGAGTACGCAGATATCAGGATTTGATTTTTTAAAAAACATCTGTTGCTTTGGCGCCGTCACTTTCCATGATTACTTCAAAGCCGCGGCTCTCGAGGCTTTCTTTTACAATTTTGCCAAGGAACAACTCATCTTCTACGTATAAAACTTTTGTCTTGCTCATGTACTTTATTTAAAGGTGTGCCATAGTTATAAAAGATTTTCCCTGCGGCAACGTACCTGATGAACTATGGCACACCGGGAGATATTCAACTATTTTTCTTTGGCAAACTTATAGTAAATGTTGTTCCTTCGCCTGGTTTGCTTTCCACATGGATGTCGCCTTTGTGTTTGGCAACAACATGAGCGGCGTAACTTAATCCCAGGCCATAGCCTTTCGCATTATGCGTATCACCGTGCGGAACACGGAAAAATTTCTCAAATATTTTGGGTTGGTATTCCGTAGAAATTCCGATGCCGTTATCGGCGACCTTCATTTCAATCGTATCTTCTTTTTCTTCGAGATCAATTTTTATTAGGGGGTTATCAGCACTGTATTTAAGTGCATTGTCGAGCAGGTTAAAAACCACGCTGAGCAAATGAAGTTTATCGCCCTGCAAACTGCAATCTCCTTCGGCATTTAATAAAATCTTTGCATGGTATTTTTCTGTTTGCAAACGCATAGAAGAAACAACTTCATCTACAATGTCCTTCAGATTTACGATTTCATATTTCAGGTCTACCTCTTTTTTCTCAAACATAGAAAGCCGGAGCACTTTGTCAACGAGTAAATTCAACCGCTGCAATTCATTTTGGGAAATGTCGAGGTATTCTTTGGTGCGTTGCGGATCATGTATCGCATTGAAATTTTTTAGCGCTTCAATGGCTACGCCAACTGTAGCGATTGGCGTTTTCAACTCATGCGTGATATTGCTGATGAATTCATTTTTCAATTCTGACAACCTCTGCTGCTTCATCATGTTACGGTAGAGCATTACAAAAGAAAAAATGGTGATGCCGATAAGCAATAATGAAAACAGTAACGGCAATTTGAGTTTATTCAGCATATAACCGAATGTATCGTGTAACGAAAGGTCAAACGTAGCTGGTTTGAAAAAACCAATCGTTATGGCGCTTGGCGATTCCGTATGAGTGCTATCCAGTCTTTTTACTTTAAACCCGACACTGATATTATCTTCTTTTAAACGTTTTTCATAAGCAGTGGTGATTTCTTTAACTGTTACAGAATCTTTCAATGAAAGAGAATCTATATTATAAAGAAACCGGAACATTGCATTATTTTGCTGAAACGGTCTTCTTTCTCCCGGAAATTCTTCGCCGGGCCGTGGAAAATTTTTCCTGACAAAAACAGAAGGTTGATCTTTCCACCGGAGCGAATCACTTTTTCTGTCAATGCCTCCGCCGCCATAGCCTATAGCAATTATTGTATCCATCCCATTCTTTGATTTTCGCACCTGCATTTGCTGTATCATCGAAGGATCAATATTTAACGAATCAACTCTTGCGGAAAGCCTCACCGTAGTTTGTATTTTGCCCGGCTGCGTTGCTTGTAAGGAATCCGGCAAACTATTGTTCCGGCCGTTTGATTTTATAATAATATTTTTTACTCCCTTACCGCTGTTTAATGAATCCCTGAGCCTTTCCTGTATAAGATTAATTATATCTATCGTAGGTTCTTTTCTTCTTACTGACCGGTTAAATCCTCTGCCTCCGCCACCACCACCTTTTCTTGTAGAAATAACGGCTTCAGGAAAAGAAGTGGAATCCATATTAAGATTGAACTTGTCGAAGCCGAGCTTGGAAGATTGCAGTTTTATTATTGTCTGGCGAAAGGCCGACATTGTTTTAATATCCAGGTTTTGTTTTTCACGGTCATAGTTATCCTTCAGCCAATATCCCTGGAAACCAGTGATGGCGAGAATAGCTATAATCATTAATAAAGAAGACCAACGAAACTTTTTCATAAATCAGGAACAAATGTAACTCATAACCAGCGGCATTTTCAGGGCTGTTAACCTTTATTAACCTTAATGAAAGGTGGATTAACGCATCCTGAACTTTTGCGGATATAGCTTTGAGCAAAACAAATTGTATATGAAGAAAGTATTGATCGCCTGCTTTGCTATTATATTAACCGGCGCCGCGAATGCCCAGCAAAAAGAGGGCAAAGTAATTTATGAACGCACCGTGCAAATGCAGATCAGCTTTGCCGGGATGAATGAAGAAATGCAACGGATGATACCCCGCTCCAGAACAGATAAATTTGAATTGACTTTTGGTAATAATACATCCTTATGGAAAGCTGCGGAACAGGAAAATGAGGAGGAAGGTTTCGGCGGCGGAGAAGCAGGCGGCATCCAGGTGCGCATGGTGGGCCAGGGAGTAAACGATGTATTGTACACTAATTTTGAAACCAGTAAAAGGGTGGAGCAGCGGGAGATGTTTGATAAAAAATTTATTATTGATGATAGTATTCGTTCGTTGAAATGGAAAATGACCGGCGAAACAAAAACCATTCTTAATCATAATTGCATGAAAGCAACGGCGACACAATATAGCCAGCGTATGCAAATGACGATGAACGATGGGAAGATGGAAAGAAAAGAAATAGCGGATACTTCGTTGATAATCGCCTGGATCGCAAGTGACATTCCCGTGTCCGCAGGGCCAGCGGAATACCAGGGGCAACTGCCGGGGTTAATTCTTGAAATGGATGTAAACAATGGAAGACAGATTTTTAAAGCGCTTGCTATTTCTGAAAAAGCCGATCTGGCAATGATTAAAGAACCTTCAGGAAAAAAACATTATACCCAGGCCGAGTTTCGTAAAGAGAGAGATAAGATGATGGAGGAAATGCAGCGAAATAATATGGGCGGCAACAGGACGATAAGAATTAACTAGTATATACTTGTGTTTGAGTTTAGTTACCCGGCATAAAGCCGGGTTTTTTATTTAACCCCTATCCCCTAAAGGGGAATATCAGTGTATCAATAGAATATTTCTTCTCTTAATGGAATTGGACAAAGCGAAAATTTGAAATGTCCCCCAACCTGTTTTCCATAAATTTTCACTTCCAAAATTCCCTACCTTTAGTTATCGCTATGTCAAAAGAAGAAATCAATAAAGTTTATTACTAAAACTTGCTTAATTATCTCCAAAGAAGAAACAGAAAGACTTTATATAAAAAATAATCATTTTAAAATAGTGCCATAATGGAAAATTCTCCCTTCAACCGCCGTAAATTCATTAAGAATACCGCCACCGCCGCTACAGGCATGGCCTTATTATCTGCATTTCCCAAACAAACTATAGCCCGTATGCGTGCCGAAGCAAAAATCAGGTTTTCCGTCATTTCTATTAATCATAGCCATATATATGGAATGGCGGATGCCATCATAAGAGGCGGCGGGGAGCTGGTTTCTTTTTATGCAAAAGAAGCTGACCTGGCCGATGCATTCGGCAAAAAATATCCAAAAGCAAAAATGGCAGCGAGTAAAAAAGAAGTGCTGGAGGATAATTCTATACAATTAATTCTGAGTTCAGGCATTCCTGTTGAAAGAGCGCCGTTAGGTATAGAAGTAATGAAACACGGTAAAGATTATTTAGTGGATAAACCCGGCATTACTTCGCTGGAACAATTAGCACAAGTACGTAAAGTGCAAAAAGAAACAAAGCGTATTTATTCCATTATGTACAGCGAACGGTTTGAAAATAAAGCGACCGTGAGAGCCGGTGAATTAGTAAAAGCTGGCGCTATCGGTAAAGTGGTGCAAACAATTGGTATGGGCCCGCACCGGATGAACCCTAAGACAAGACCTGAATGGTTTTTTGATAAAAAATATTTCGGTGGTATTATCACCGATATCGGTTCTCACCAGTTTGATCAATTTCTTTTTTTTACTGGTTCTACCCAGGCGAGTGTGGTAGCATCACAAACAGGTAATGTAAATTTTCCGCAATATCCCAACTTCGAAGATTTTGGTGATGTGATGATAAAAGGCAATGGCGGAACAGGATACATCCGCGTGGATTGGTTTACGCCTGATGGCTTAGGTTCATGGGGAGATGGCCGTTTAACTATTTTAGGAACGGAAGGATATATTGAAATACGCAAAAACATTGATATCGCTTCGGGTCATGAAGGTGGCAATCATCTTTATCTTGTTAATCAGAAAGAGACAAAATACATTGATTGCAATAAAGACCCCTTACCCTTCGGTGAATTATTTGTAAACGATGTACTCAACCGCACCGAAACAGCCATGACACAGGATCATTGCTTTTTGGCAACGGAGCTGGCATTGAAAGCGCAGAAGAATGCACAGAAAATAAGTTCTAAAAATAAGGCCTGATAAAAACGATTGTCTTATGAAGAAACAATACGTTCTTATCCTGCTGCTAATTACTTCCTTATTGTCCTTTGCAGGCGGCATTGTCTGGAATAATAAAGCACCGAAAGAAGATATCGGCAGCTATATTTATAAAAAAACGGAAGCACGGAAATCTTCCGGCGACTGGGGATCGATTTGGATTTATACAAATGATTCTACATCTACGTATGGTACAGAAAGTATGCTGACAGCAGAGCTTGAATTTCTCCCGGGAAAAAGATTGCAACCGCCGCACCAGCATGCTAACGAAGAATTTCAATATGTAATGGAAGGCAGCGGCACCTGGTTTTTGAATGGAAAAGAAACACCTATTCACAAAGGCGACTTGATGTATGCCAAACCATGGGATTTACATGGTATTTCTAATACAGGCAAGGATACATTACGGTTCTTTGTTGTAAAATGGAATAATAAAGGAGTACCTAAGCCTGTGGAAAAGCAATAATCAATTTTTTTGCTGCTTCGGCATATAATCATCCATATACCTTTTCACGGCTCTCTCCCAATCGTTTGTCAACGCTGTTCGTTCCTTATTCATACCGGCGTTGGCCTTATTATAATTGTTTCCGGCTGCGTTAATCTCATTCACCGCATTATTGAATTGGTCAACATCCTGCTGCGTACGTTTGGATGATGGTTTGGATTCAAATTGCTTTTTAAATTTAGCAAAATTCTCTTCCTTCAAAAAATAGTCAGAGGCAGCGCCGCTTTTCTCCGCCTCTGATTTATAAAAAATCAAAAGATTTTTACAGGCGGCTATTAAAGTAGCATCGTTGTTATAACCTTTCATGTCTTTCAATTTCTCCAATCCTTCATCAGCGAATTTTTGAAGAGAATTAATGTTTTGTTCAACACTGATGATGTTCTGTTTATTCCCGGCTTCAATTAAATAGGCTTCCTGCTTATAGCATTTAAAAAATATAAGGTACACTTTATTATAATGCTCCATTACTGTAGCGGCTGTTTTCATTTTTGATTCCAGCTCTGTCTGATTGTTTACTATTGTAATATTATTCTTTGCGGCAAATTTTAGCTGCATCTCATATTGTCTTTTAGATGCCTCGTCTAATTTTTCATTCGCTTTTTCTTTTGCGAGCATATACGCTTCCATCAGGTCATAGCTTTGCTCGGCGATATCTTCCATGTTCACGATCTTGCCATAGTCTTCATTAAAAACGCTGTTGAGCATTTTTAAATAAACGATGGTGGTATCTTTAAGGGTACGGTCTCCTTTATAAGGAGGCATTCCCATTACAGTATACCTTGTATCATTGATTGCCTGGACAACATCCAGTCTTCTTTTTTCAACCTTCCTCGCATTTTTTCCATGCGACACACCGCTGAGGTAAAATAAATACTTCTGTGTAAGTTCATCATTTGCTTTTGTGATATAATCCATATAAGCTCCTGCATTGTCAAATGCCTGTGCGGAAGCAGTAAAGCAAAAGATGGTGAAAAAAACAGGCAATAATAAAAGCAATCGTTTTAGTTGCATACATTATCAGTTTTTGGTGGTGGCTGTTTTTAATTGTATTAAATCTTTCAATACAAGAAAAGCTTCCTGTATATAAAAATCGGTGTCAATATTTTTTAACCAGGTATCATTCACTTCTTTTACGAAGGGATCATTCTGGATGACTTGTTTGTCCTGACTGTGATTTCCCGCGGTGAAATTTTTGGTTGCTACAGTCGCTTCATCCACGAGCCTTGGTTCATTTTCCTGCGCCCATTTTTCAAAACTATCCCACTTCAATGGAATGGTACGTGAAGATTGCTGTCTTGATTGCTTTTGTTGTTCAATAAATTTATTTACCGCCTGGAATTCTTTATTGGGTAAAACCCTGGCGTTGCTTTGCCGCGATAACTCCGCTACCGGCAGTGGTGATAGTGGTTTATAATAAGCATTGCGTTTGACCGTATCTGATGGTAAGGCATTTTGAAAAGTACTTTCCCGGTAATCAAGCGCATCAAATGCATCGGGAAGAGCCACATCTGGTTTCACACCTTTTCGCTGTGCGGATTCCCCATCCAGCCGGTATAGTTTTTTCATCGTGATCTTAATAACATCCTGGTCCTGGGTGCCTGTAAAAGGCCGCAACCTGTTTGTATCTAGCAAAAACATTTGTTGCATAGTGGATTTGCCGAATGTATTACTGCCAACGATCACCGCCCGGTTATAATCCTGCAACGCCCCGGCCAATATCTCGGAAGCGGAAGCGCTTTGTCCATTCACCATTAATACCATTGGCCCGTCGTAGATCGTACCCCTGTTAGGATCTTTATACGTGAGCCGTTTGTTATCCCTTCCTTTATCTGACATGAGCGGTCCTTCCTCAATAAATATCCCCATCATATCAATCGCCTCGCCCAGAGAACCTCCACCATTGAAGCGAACATCGAGTATTAATCCATCTATCTTTTCCTTTTTAAGTTTTATAATTTCTTTCGCTACATCATTAGCGCAGCTGGAGCCTGATTCATTTTCCCATTCTGTATAAAAGCCCGGTAATAATATATAGCCGATCTTTTTTTCGCCATTCAGTACAAACCCTTTCACTACATTTTCCTCGTTATTTATTTTTTCTTTTCTAAGTAATACGATTTTGATTGATCCATCCGGCTTTTGAAATTTAAATACCATCCTGTCACGATCAGATTCTCCTATAATATCATATACATTTTCGATTTCAGCGCTATTTATTTCCACTGCTTGTTTCCCTTCCCATTGGAGGCTGAGCAATTCATCACCTTTATGCAACTCTCCCGATTTCCATGCCGGCCCGCCGGGAACTAAATGTTCAATAACAATTTCCCCTTTATCATTCTCCTCTAAATCCAAACCAAAAGAAAGGACTTCGGTACTCAATTGAGCCTGGAAATTTTCTTTTTCCCTCGTGGAAAAATAATTTGTATGCGGATCAAAGCTGGAAGCAATAGCATTCAGGTAAATGTCTTCGACAAATGTTGAATAGCCATTAGGATCTTCTAAAATCTTTTTGATTGATTTAAGTTCGGCCCGTTTTATTTTTTCTTTTATCCCTGGCTCTAATGATGTCAATGCTCCTTTGAATGTCATTTTCTTTGTGCTGTCTTCATTCATCGCATCATATACATCGTCCAGTATCAGTAGTTTAAAATAGCGTGACCAGCGATCAGTTAACGCTTTAGTGTCAGCAGAAAAATTATAGGTGCGTTCACGGGAACTGGAAGATGAGATCGTTTCATTGGCATTATAATCAAACGGTTTTTGAAATATTTTATTAATGATCGTATCCGCCCGCAGTAACGATTTTTTATATAACGCAGAAAACAAATCAAAAAACACCCAGCCTTTTCCATTTAATTCATCATCAAGGTTGAGACGATTGGCTGTTAGTTGTGTGTATTCAGGAGCGGTGAACAAAAGACGGCGCGGGTCCGCAGTATTGATCATTTCTTCAAAAACAGCGACAGAAAAACTATCGTTTACTTCACGGGGAGAGTAATGATTTTTTTCAATCATTCTTTTTAAAACAATAGCCTTGTCCCTGAAAGGAGAAGATTGGGCTTGCCCCGCATTTATAAAGAAGGTGAAAAATAAAAGAGTGAACATCCATTTCATAGACCAAGGTCGTTTTGCAGTATGAGATGTAAAGAAAAAGAATACCCATAAAAAAACAATAAGTATCTGCAAAAAATCCGATTGCCTTGACCTGCAATTATTTATTTAATACACATTGCAAGATTTTAAAATTTGGGAAGGGCCTTTTGCCTGTTTTAAGCCACAGATTCCACCGTTTTTTCACAGAGAAGAAAGAATAATTTGTTTGAATCCGTGTAATCTGTGGCAAAAAAATTATCTCATTATCACTTTCATTCCTCCCGGACCTCCGCCATTATTCAGGCCGACCTTGCTTAAGCTGTATGTAAAACTCAGCATAAAGAAACGGCGCAGCGTATTCACTTCCTTGTCCTCAATATAGTTCTGGTTACTATTACGGCTGATACCGATGTTGCGGTTCAGCAGGTCAAATGAACTGAGTTTAAGCTCACCTCTTTTATATTTTAAGAATTGTTTGCTGATGCTGGCGTTCCAAATCGGTACTTTCAGGTTGAAGCCAGCAGCACGCTGACTGTTGATGGTATAAGTAAAATCCGTACTGAAGAAAAAGTTGGCAGGTAATTGCCAATCAGCGGACGCATTGTATTCCTGCGATAAATATTTATTATTTAAAGAAGATTGAACCGAATATTTCGACTTATTATAATTATAGCTTGCACCAATACCCAGGTTTAATTTATCATAGGGGTTCATATCAAATCGCAATTCGGGCCCGAGTGAAAAGGTTTTAATATTATTCCCGATCATATTGATGAATTGTTTTCCTTTATTATATCCCAGGTTGCTGCTAACTTCCATTGTTCCTTTCAAAAAACGGACAGGCATACTGTAACTGAAATTCCCATTTAAATTATAAACGCCATTTACATTCACCGGTCTTGTTTTCCGGATGCCGGTCGTCAAATCCACAAGATCATAATTTACTATTTTATTTTGCGTAGCCGTTGCAGTAAGGTAAACAAAGAGATTTTTATTCTTGTAAGGACTTAATAAATTAAGATTTGTTCTTAAGGAATGGCTATACTCCTGTTTCAAATCAGGGTTTCCTTCACGTATGTAAAGCGGGTTGGTAACATCGGGCACCGGCTGCAGTTGTGACATGCTGGGCTGATTGGTATTCGTCGCATAATTTATCGTCAGGCTTTTAAACCTTGAAAAGCTATACTTGAAGCTGGCGTTAGGTAAAAAATTCTTAAAGCTTTTGGTGATCACCGAATCTTTTATGCCACTGATAATTTTCCCTTCCAGTTCCGCCTGCTGCCAGGTAAGGCCAAATGAATAAGTGACATTCCTGCGTTGTGTCCGCACACGAATGCCTGCATTATTATAACCATAACTATTCTCAAAATTATTGGTCTGGGCTTTATTGATTTTATCGTACTGGCTGCTGGCTTTGTTGTAATCGTAAGTTATTTTGTCAGAGGTGCTGTTGGTATTGCTTTTTCCTGCGCTGAGTTCAAGCAAGCTTCTTCTCCAAAGCGGTTCTGTATACACAGCTCTTGCGTTGTAGCCCCGCAGATCGCTGTTCATATCACTTTGCTGGTTCAAGGTGTCTCTGCGAAAAATAATTCCGCTATTATAATAGTTGATAATAGATTCGAGGCTGCCGTCGCCATCACTTTGATTCAGACTGGTGTTGAGTGATAAAGAAAATGTCCTGCCTTTGCGCCTGAATTTTTTACGGAAGATGATATCATTTTTAAAATTATATCCTTCGCTGCCTGACCCGCTATTGCTGAAACCATTGTTGACCAGGTTCCCATTTTCTGCTGTTGTCGTATATCTTGTTGAGGACCGGTTATCCGTTTTCTGGTAACTAAAGTTGGGCGTGATGCGTATCGAATGAAATGAATCTATCTGGTAGAGAGCGTTCAGGTTGAGGCGCTGGCTGTTATTAATATTATCCGAGTTTTTATACTCGTCGTAAAGTGAAGTTGTTGTGCCCAGGTTGTTTTGTCTTAGTGTATGACTTTGCAGTTTGGGATTATAGCGGTTATAAAAATAATTGCTTTGTAAATCCAGTTTAGTGCCGATGATATTATTATAATTAATACCGCCGCCCCATGCTGTATTAATACCGCCGCTTTGGGCGCCACCTAATCCTAATGAAGCAGCCTGGTCTTCTGAAACAGTAAAACTCATATTACCGCCGCCGCCGCCACCACCTTGCTGTAATTGGTTTAACGCACCGCTGAAATTGAGTATGTCCGTAAAAGAAAATCCTTCAGCGTTCGTATTATTCGCCATACCAATCGCAGACATCTGCCTTGCGCCTTTGAATGAATTAACATTGAACTTGCCTTCATATCTTTCTTTGTTGCCAGCACCGGCGGTAACTTTACCGAAAACACCTTTCTTTTTATCCTTCTTTAGTTTCAGGTTAATGGTTTTTTCATAATTGCCGTCTTCAAAGCCTGTGAGTTGCGCCTGGTCACTTTGTTTATCGTATACCTGCACTTTATCTATCGCATCGGCGGGCAGGTTCCTTGTCGCAATTTTAGGATCATTACCAAAAAACTCTTTACCGTCCACTAAAACACGGCTGACTTTTTCTCCCTGCGCTTTGATAGTTCCGTCTTTTTCCACTTTTACGCCAGGCAATTTTTTAAGCAGCTGTTCTACGCTTGCGTTAGGCTGGGTTTTAAACGATCCGGCATTGTATTGCACCGTATCACCGATAATCGTTACCGGCGGCCCTTCATTTGATACAATTACTTCCTCCAGCACTTTGTTCACGTCATTCAGCACAATGCTACCCATGTCAACGTTTTTCTTCTCATCATTGATAGTAAAAAAAGTATTGCTGCTGCGATAGTTGACATGCGATATAAGTAAGCGGTATTCCCCGTTGGGTATTCCTTTCAGTTCAAATTTGCCCGCATTATCCGTCATGGTAAAACTGACAAGCGATGAATCCTTTTTTTCCAATATAGAAATGGTAGCGGAAGCGATAGGTTGTTTGGACACCGTATCAAAAGCAGTTCCTTTGATGCTCCCGTTTTTTTGTGCGGATACAATAAGAGAAAAACAAAGAGTGGTTAAAAGCAGGTAAACTTTCCTCATAGCAATTATTTCTGCTACGAAAATATTCTTACAAGAAGGGAAAGGGGGTTAATTTGCTTTGGTTTAATGTTAACGAAGGTTAATGTTTGGAGAATAGTGAACGGTGATTAGAGGCATGAACTATTAATATCGGGAACGATAGAGTGAATAAGAACAAAGGCTTCTCGCAAAGACGCAAAGAGTGTCTTAACGTTGCGGGCTTTGCTCCTTTGCGATCTTTGCGTGAAATAAAAAGCTGAATAGCGAACAGAATTCCCGATATACATCGGGATGCTGCAAAAATGCCGAGTAGAATTCATGCAGCAGAAGAGTGCGACGCAACAGGCGATGATAGTAGTACTGAAGTTGGGCCCAAAAAAATAGCTAACCATTCAAAATATGGTACAGCTCGCAAGTATTTTTACGAAAAATGAATATAAATTAGGATCGAATTGAATGTTTCTTACGTTAAAATGTTGCAAATCACTAAATGGCGGTATACTTTTATTGTTGTTTCTGCGTTAGCAGTAATCCAATTATAAATTATGAAAAATAAAAGTATCGTACACTCCAATGAAGAGGCAAGAATTTATCGCAGCTATTATAAGCCTTCCCTGAATTTTATCCGTTTGTTCAAGTCTGTGTTATGCGTGTTTGTTTCGGGCTCATCGCCTGCAGCGGCAAGCAACTGGAGAAGAAAGTAACTGTCTTACTAACCCCTCTCATATAAAAGATTTTTCGCGGCAGCTGGAAAATCTTTTTTTATTCTATTAACCCAAGAAGTCAATCAAGTCACTGGGTCATATGAGTCAATAAAGCAGTTTCTAGATAGTACTAGCTACACAACTCGAACATCATCTCTTTTTTTCTTAACCTTTTAGCTAAAAAGGTATTCGACATCTTCTCTCGACAATGATTTAACAAACGAAGAATCGTCGGCGATCAATTCTTTTGCTAATGCCCGCTTTTTATCCTGGAGCTGTAAAATTTTATCTTCAATCGTATCCCTGCAGATCATGCGGTACGCAAAAATGTTTTTTGTTTGGCCGATACGGTGTGTTCGGTCAATGGCTTGTTGCTCTACGGCGGGGTTCCACCACGGATCAACAATGTATACATAATCAGCGGCGGTTAAATTCAACCCCACACCACCGGCTTTTAATGAAATAAGAAACACCCGCACTTCATCATTGTTCTGGAAACTTTGAATGGCTTTTTCCCTGTCAGGTGCGGATGTGCTGCCGTCGAAATATTCATACTTCACACCAAGTTCATCGAGCTTGGCCCTTATCAATGCGAGCATGCCGAGGAATTGTGAAAACACCAGTGCTTTGTGATCGCCAATGTTCTCAACGATCTCTCTTGACAGTTCATCGAGCTTGATGGAATGATTTTCAAATTTCTCGTCTTCATTGAGAATCGCCGGTGAGTCGCATATCTGTCGCAACTTCATCAGGCCTTGTAAAATGGTGAGCTGTGATTTATGAATGCCCTGTTCCTGTATCGTTCCTAAAATTTTATCCCGGAAATCATTGCGGTAAGCATCATAAATTTTACGTTGCTCATCTTCCATCTCGCACCAAAGTATCATTTCCAGTTTTTCCGGAAGATCTTTTGCCACCTGCTCTTTCGTTCTTCTTAAAATAAATGGATAGAGTATTTTTTTCAAATGTTCTTTGCGGTCCTGCTCGCCTAATTTATCAATAGGAATAGCAAATTCCTGGCGGAAATATTCCATCGTTCCCAGCATACCGGGATTGAGGAAATTCATTTGCGCAAAAATATCAAAGGTGTTATTCTGCAAGGGCGTACCGCTCATGCACAGGCGGTTCTTCGCATTCAGTAAGCATGCGGCTTTGGTTACTTTGCTCGCCGGGTTTTTGATGGCTTGGCTTTCATCCAAAATCACATAATCAAACCCAACACTGACTAATAATTTAATATCGCTTCGCAATGTTCCGTACGTAGTGATGGTAATATCATGGTCGAGTATTTCCTCCCTCGTCCTTGTTCTTGTAGCACCATGATGAATGCGGTAGGTAAGCTTGGGCGTAAATTTCTTTATTTCATTTTCCCAGTTATAAATAAGTGTTGTGGGACAAACGACCAGCGCTTTTAGGAAACCCTGCTCTGTTCTGTAATATTCTAAAAAAGATAATGCCTGCACCGTTTTACCCAAACCCATGTCATCGGCGAGGATGCCGCCCCACTTAATATCTTTTAAATAATTGAGCCATTGGTAACCGGCCACCTGGTAAGGCCGCAATATTTCTTTTAAATTTTCAGGTGGCTCAATTTCTTTGATCTGGTTGAACTGGCGGAGGCTTTCGTATTTTTCTTCCAGTTGCACTACCAATTCTTCTTCGTCCCGGGTTTCATATAATTCATCTACCACGCTGAGATGGTAGCGGGATAATTTTAAATTATGTGAACTGCCTTCGCCAACTCTGAATAATAAAGAATATTTTTTCAGCCACTCTTCCGGTAAAATGCCAAGTGTACCATCGTTCAATTGAACAAATTGTTGCTTATTGGCCAGCGCCCTTTTTACTTCGGCCACTGTTACTTTCTGATCGCCGAAAAGGATATCCACTTTCGCATCGAACCAATCGGTATTGCTGCTGATAAAAATTTTTGTCTGTGGTTTGGCTGTATTGAAGCGGAAATTCTTCAGCGCTTCAAAGCCAAAGACAGGTGTCTTCATCTCGTTCATCGCATCCACAAACAAAAAGAACCAGTTATTTTTTAATACATCCGTTCCTTTTAATGCAAGCGAGCCGTTCTCTTCGTTGACAATAAAATTGGAATGCAGGTTTTGCAATTTCGCCACGAATGCATTCTCCGCTTCGCGGTTCCGGTGAACGATCAATACTTTATCACCCTGCGGCACCACGATCTCATTCCTGTCCTTTGATCTTGTTTCATATCCTTTATAAGAAAATGAAGGTTGAAAAATTAGATAATCTCCTTTCTCCACTAAAAACAATTTCACTTCGGGGTCGCCATCTTTTATTTCCTGCACAAGGGATTTATCAAAATCCACTTTATGCTCTTTCGCTAATGGTAAAAGGAACTGATGTAACGTGGTTGACCAATCTGCCGCGGATACCGACATTTTTCCATCCGGTAAAAATTTTTCTACCAGGTGAATCACCTCATTGCTCTTCCAGAGAAACAACTGATTATTGTATAAATAAAAAAGAGGGCTGACGCTTTCATTTTCCGCCAGGTCATATTCCATGCCACCGGCCTGAATGCGGCATTGAATGATGTAATTCCCCCCTGTCGGTGTTTTCTTTACAATAAAATGAAGAGATACTTCTTCCCTTGATACATGCAGCGGCTCAAGGTTATTCGTTTTAAAGCTTTTTTTATCACGCAATAAAAAGAACAATGTTTCGCCTTCCTGCTCGATGCATAATTTTTTTATCCGCGGAAATAAATATTCCGCCATCAGTTCTTTTGTTTCGGCAGGCAGATCATCTTCATCCTGGTGAATAATATTTTCCCAGATACCTGAAAAAGGAGAGTTGCGGCTGATGTATTTATTGATTTCCGTATCCTGCAATTTGCGCACCATCGTCAGCACCTGCTTATCTTCTTCGGATAATTTATCGGTTTCAACATACCTGCTGATATCGGGCTTTTCAATTTTGCCGACAAAGTCTTTGTTGTTTTCTCCCGCTTCGCCGATAACCGCATCGATGGTGAAATGCGGGTACCCTTTTTTATTAAAATTAAAAACTACGCCCAGTCGTTGCGACGGCAACACCGGTTCATCCTGTACTACCTCGGGAACAGGCATTTCTTTTTCTTTTTGTTGCGGAATAATAACCGGCCGTGGAGTGGGTGTACTTTGTACCGTTGCTACCCTTTTGATCGATGTATCCAACACTCTTAAAAAAGGTTTTCCTTCTTTATAGGCAAATTCAAACTTGCCTGACAGGTCGTCGGCCAATGAATAACCGTATGCCTCAAGTAATTTATTTTTTTCCTTGTCCCAATTACGGATGCTGTCAAAATAGTTAGGCCCATATGCATTTAGTAATTGAACAAATACGATCAGCTTGGGCAAACACAACGGATGTTCCGTATCCGGGTAATCACAACTTGTATCAAAATTTCTTTCTTCATTTTTATGAATCAAAACTTTGTAGGGCTCCCCCTCTAATGTGACAGTCGCTTTTATTGTTTCATTTTCCGCCAGTTCGATACTCGCCTTTTGTGTTCTTAAATAGGTTTCCGCTTCTATAAACATTTCAGGTGATGAAAGCAATCGCAATGTCTTCAGGTCAATTGTTTTCATTTTGGCGACGGTGTGCCGCTGATCGTAGGCGAGTTCACCTGTTTGTAAATGCCCTTTATCAATTAATTCCTGCAATTGAAAAAGCGCAGCCGTTTCATGCCGGCAGATATCGCCAATATTGTAAGGGCAACTGCAACGGAGCGATAACCCTTTGGGGTCTTTGAATTTCTGTATATAAACTTTATAAAAAGTAGAGTAGCTGTCGTCCTTTACGCGGAACGTAGCGGAACCAAACAGGTCGTCGTATTCTATTAACTCCACAAAACCAATGGCGTGAATTTTCTTTCCTCTTCGAATCACTTCATCTGTTCCATGGGTATAGACGTATTTAAGAAGATGCGGTAAAGCCATAATACAATTTGCAATTAGCAATTGACAACCGGCAATTTTTTTTATTCTCACTGCCTGTTGCTCGTCGCCCATTTCCTAAAAAGGGCAATCGGCAAAAATAAAAGAATGTCTATGAGATTTCCTCGTAAAAAAGGATAAATAATAAATAAATTCAGATGCGAAACAGTACCACGAAAAATGGTTATCTTGTACGATTTTTTATTTGACAATAAGCTTTCCTTCCTGGTAAATGGGTAATACGTTCGCAAGATCATTGGTGAGACAAAAACGGATGTCTTCTATCAGCCCGAAACGCTCAACGAGGCGATGATAATGAGTAAGGTTAGGGGCAAAATCCAGCAGGTTATTTTTATATTTTAAAAACATGGTTTCGGCCATAAGTGAACTGTCGCAATGAATGGTAAAATGTTCTTTTACTCTTTCAATCACCGCTCCCGCAAACAACGTGTCTTCTAAATTGAAACGGTCTTTCCAACCGGCACAGGCAAGAACCACATTTCTTTTTTCTTTTATTAAATAATCACAAACAGCAGACAGGTTCGGAAAAGAACCGGAGATGATCATGGTAGCACCTTTGTCAAGCGCCATGTGCAGCAACCTTGTACCATTGGTCGTTGTCAGCACCAATGTCCTGTTCTTAATAAATTCTTTGCTGTATTCCAGTGGAGAATTACCATGCAGTAATCCGTCTGCAATTTTTCCATCTCTTTCACCCGCCGCGATGCCATCAATGTTTTTGCTTATTTCAATTGCTTTTGGAACTGAATCAACCGGGATGACACATTTAGCCCCATTGTATAAAACAGCAGCGATGGTAGAAGTGGCTCGGAACACATCTATCACTACAACGACAGTATTGTTCAGATCATATAAATGCAATAATGCAGGAGAGAGAGAAGTATGCAGTTCGGGTTTATTACTCATGAATATATTTCAGCAAAAATAAATGAACAGAATGGAACCAGGCCGGCAGGAACCGTTATTTAATAAGCAGTTTTTTCCATTTGTCTGTTTCCGCAAACTCTTTTATGATTTTGTTGCGGTGTTCCAGCATTTTTCTAAGATATCTTTTAAGATAAATTGAATTAAACCATTTGCCCACCGTACCGTATGGACTTTCAAAATAAAAAAGGTCAATCATGATCGTTCCGTTGGTGCAGGGTTTAAAATGATGCTCATGCTTCATCATTTTAAAATCACCTTTCGCCTGCTGGTCCGTAAACATTTCAGGAATTTTCATGGCCGTGATCTCTGAACGCAAATACCTTGTTTTAAAAAAATGTTTAGCCTTCCACGTCACAGATTCATCTTTTTGTATTAGTCCAAATCTTACACCGGCGACAGCTTCCTCTTTATGTTTTGACATGGATTGTTTGTGCAGCTCAATATTGCGGCTCAGGTCAAATACCCTTTGAACAGGTGCTTCAATAAATGTAGTAAGATGAATAGTGGGCATAGTGATATTGAATTAATAACCGGTACGAGGCGCCTAAAATATTACATGGTTTAATTTTTTCCAATCCGGCGTCCCGTATCACTTCAAAAATCATGCAAATGGGATCTTCGCCACTTTGGCCTGCAATAGTTTATCGCGGACTTTGATAAAAACATGCGTATCTATACCCGCAAAAGCAGTCCGTACATATCCCATACCAATGGCCTTGCCGAGAGTGGGTGATTGCGTACCGGAAGTAACAACCCCGATAACGGCGCCCATCTGGTCTTTTATTTCATATCCATGGCGGGGAATTCCTTTATCTATCATTTCAAAACCGACGAGTTTCCTTTCCGCTCCTTCTTTTTTTTGCTTTTCAAATATTTCTTTGGAAGTAAAATCTTTACTGAATTTAGTGATCCAGCCCAGCCCTGCTTCCAGCGGTGAAGTGGCATCATCAATATCATTTCCATAAAGGCAATATCCCATTTCCAATCGCAATGTATCTCTTGCACCAAGACCAATGGGTTTTAATCCCTGCGGAGCGCCAATTTCAAAAATGGCATCCCATATTTTATTTGCATTATCGCCTTTGTCTTCTCCACCGGATCCTGCGGAAAAATAAATTTCAATACCACCGGCGCCTGTATAACCCGTAGCGCTGATCATTACATTATCAACGCCTGCAAATTTTCCTATTGCAAATGTGTAATACTTGAGGTTAAGAATATCTATGCTCGTTAGTGGTTGTAACATTTTGGTAGCATTCGGCCCCTGCACCGCCAGCAAACATGTTTTCTCGGAAATATTTTTCATGTCCACATTCTTTTTATTGTACTGGCTGATCCAGTTCCAGTCTTTTTCAATATTAGAAGCATTCACCACGAGCATGTACACTTTATTTTCTTCAATACAATATACCAGCAGGTCATCCACAATACCACCCGAAGTATTTGGCAGACAACTGTACTGCGCCTGTCCCGGTTTTAATTTTGATGCGTCATTGCTGGTTACCCGCTGTATCAGGTCAAGTGCATTTTCACCTTTCAAAATAAATTCACCCATATGGCTCACATCAAATATGCCTGCGTTTTTTCTTACCGCGGCATGTTCGTCGTTAATGCCGGTATAACTGATGGGCATATTATAACCGGCAAACTCCGCCATTTTAGCGCCGAGTGCAATATGTTTTTCTGTAAAAGGAGTGTTCTTCATGTAACAAAATTGTCCGCAAATGTAGCGCTAAATCATTTGTCTATTATGCCCATCCGCAGGTATAAAGGAAAAGTAAATTTCTGTTTCTCTTCTTTCCAATGTGGCGTTATTTTTTTATTTAAAATAAAATCAAACAATTGCCGCGAATGCACCAAAAATAAAAAAGCCCCGGTTAAGGGGCCCTTTTCCACCTCTCGGCGGATTCAACTTCAACCTAGATCAGAAGAAGATTTTATCCAGCGCAAGCATCGGTGAACGATAACTTGCAATAGCACCTTCTTCTTTATTTTCTTTGTTAATAATAAATCCTGTTGAACCTTTAGATGATTTCAGGTCTTCCTGTTTCTTTTCGAGATCTTTTATTCTTTTCTCCGTTTCTTCTTTCTTGCGTTTCTCTTCTTCCAACTGTTGTTTGATGCTGGTCGAATCGTTTGCCCGGGGGGTATACTGATTATTATAATTATAATCATCAATCACTTTGCCATTAGGGTCTCTCAGTTTGCCGTCATTCCCCATTGTATAATTCACTCCTGTAGCGAAACGAAAATAATCATCACTACTGTAATACCGGCTTACTGTACGGCCGTTTATCGTAACGGTGCGGCGTGTTTTTCTTTTTCTTTCAAAATTCACCGGGTTTAATTTTTCAGGAACCGTTGCATCAAAATTTATGCTCTTGCCGACAGGTATTTGTATTTCTATTTCCACCTGCTGAAACCTGAATTTACTTTGTTTATCTATCGTATAACCGTTGCCTAAATCAAGTACGCTGTCTTTTGAAACGACGTTGTATTGTATTCTCGATGCACGGTCGTATGCTTCCTGGTCAGTTCTTCCATAGCCGTATTTTTTAACGATAACATGGTACTGATCATCGGCACTCTTGCCGGGATTGAACCTTATCCATGATACTTTCAAGGTATCGTCTGATAAATCCCATCCTTCACCACCATCATTTATCCAATCAAAGCGGCCGGTATATTCCAGTTCAGGTTCAGACACCACTACTGTCATTCTTCCATTTGCCGGTTGAGTTGTAGTAACAGGTATGGTCACATATTTATATTCACGAAAATCTTTTGAAATACTTACAGCGAAAAGAACAGCGGATACCCAACCTACTGTCCATAAGAAACCAAATGTCCAGCCGAGGTAACTAGTACGGGAACGTACACGGATAATACGTCTTATCACCCAAATAATAAACCCGACCAAAGGAACAAAAAGGAAAAATATCAATGTGCCCCACGCATATAGTTGCTGCCATTTGCTTGTCCACAGAAAATTATTAATAGGCCACCAGGCGATACCGCCGAATATCAACGCCATCACCGCGACAAACAATGCAAAGGCGATTGTTCCTGCGATAAATAAAAAGAATACTTTGAATAATACGCCGATCGCATGTCCTATTCCCCGGCCGCCGCTACGGGCGGTTTCGCCTACTTCTTTTGCAAATGTTTTTCCTTTTGTATTGGCAAACTCTTTTGCTTTCGTACTAAAACTTTGCGCAGACTCTTTCACTTCATCGCCAAAATCTTTCATCCTGTCTTTCATATTTTGCCTGATAGTATTTACATCTACCTTTTCGCCACGCATTTCCATTTTTTCATAAGTACTTTGTGCTTCCGGTAACACCATCCATAAAATAACATAAGCAAGGATGAATGTGCCGCCTAATGAGCCAAATAAAATGTTAGGGAAAAAATTACCAAATTCAGTATGCCATGTTAAGCCATTCAATATTCTTAAGAACACACTGAAAATAAATGGAGCAGCGAAGATTAACCGAACTGTAGAAGTTCTTATATTAAAATAAGCGGCAAGGCCACCAGCTACGCCTCCAACAATCCTGTCTTCAGGGTTTCTGTATAATCTTTTTCCTAAATTAGTGTCCAGGTCTTTGGTTGGAAGAATAACCCATAACAGGATATAAATAAAGAAGCCAAGCCCAAAGCCACCAAACCCAACGATAGCAAAAAGAATGCGCACAATAGCCGGATCAACATTAAGATAATTTGCAATACCGCTACACACACCAGCTATAAATTTATCACTGCTATCCCTGTACAATCTTCTTTTCGTTCTTTTTTCCGCATACGTGTACTCTTCGCTTGCAGTTTGATTTGTTGCCGAAGCTGTTGAAGTTTCTTCCGCATCTTTATCAAAATCTTCCGGTCTTCCCATGGAAGCGGCGATTTCATCTACATCCGCATCGGTAATAGCAGAAGTGCCTTTGCGAACTTTTTCACTCATCAGTTCCGCGATGCGGCTTTCAATATCATTGATGATTTCATCACGGCCATCTTCTTTCGCAAAGTAGCGGCGCAAACTTTCAATATAAGCCTGCAACTTTTCATAAGCTGAATCTTCGATCGGTACCACCCGGCCGCTCAGGTTTATGTTGATAATCTTTTTCATTGTAAAATATTTTTGGTTGAAGCGATGTTTTTTATTGGTTAAGTGGCTGATCGTTTTTATTCGCTAAAGCATTTACACCGTTCGACAATTCATTCCATGTCTGCTCTAGCTCTTTATAAAAACTGTCACCTTTTTCTGTTAGTGAGAAATATTTGCGGGGCGGCCCGGAATTACTTTCTACCCAGCGGTACGTTAACATTTCCGCATTCTTCAACCTCGTAAGCAATGGATACAAGGTGCCTTCCAGGATCTGCAGGTTGGCGGCTCTCATTTCTTCCACGATATCACTCGGATACGCTTCGCCCCGACGGATAATGGAGAGAATGCAAAACTCCAGTATCCCTTTCCGCATCTGGCTCTGTGTATTTTCAATATTCATAATTCGCTTATTTATATATTCAACGCTGTTAAATAGTTTAATGGCCGTAACTTATCACTCTTGTTATTTTCCATTCGTTATTTTTCTTCTGCCATACATGGACAAATTTGAAAGTACCACAGTCTTGTTTTCCATTTTCCAAATGACAGAAAGTATGTTGCCCGATTTCCATTGCACCGTAACCCGGTATCGGATAAACTTCGAGGCTCCCTTTCACCAATTCTCTTTTTAATTGATTGTTGTTTTTGGCTACGTCTTTCATAAAGTCAACGGTGTGGTTATAATCGGTAAGACCGCCCTGATCATGATAGAATTCTAAATCTTCAGCAAACAATGATTTGAACTGATCAATATTTCTTGTATTAAATGCATTGAACATGATGCTGTCCATGCGGGCAATCTCTTCATATAAAGAATCAGAAGCTGATTGCGCATTCACATTGTTAGCCATTGCACCAACAAGGAAAAGAAAACTGAGTAAAAAAAATCTTGATTTCATGTTGTCCTGTATCAATTACAAGACAAATATAGGGTGTTAGTTGGTACTATGCAAACTAAAGTACCAAGTTTTTGTCAGTAATGTTGATAAAATGGGAGAGTATTGATCATGTAAATTATTGATTATTAGTTAATAATTACTGGTGTAGAGTCCCTTTATTCTTAAAATAAATTGTTGTACCGATGGTAATTATTCCTGATGTGTGGCTAAAATCTCCTTTTTGATTTGCTGAGATCGGACTTATTTATGGAGTTTGTGTATTTATATAGTTCAATTCTTCCGGTCCTGGTTTAATTAATGCATACTTCTTCACCTCATTGATCAATGCCTCATCTAATGCATTCATCACATTTTCGTAATTCGCTTTATCGGTTGCTTTTATCAGCAGCATTAACCCGTTTCTTTTTTCATCAGAGATGTTTGCTTTATCCAGCCATTCCTGTTTATCGCGGATTATTTTTCCAATGCCTTCAGTAAGAGAAAAACTTGTTTGCAAAATTCTTTTGTTGGCAATCGCATCATTCATATTACCATGGTAATACCATACTTTATCTTTATCATCTAATAGAATGGTTAATGCCTTTGAATCACCCACTTTTGTTCCGTCGCCATTGCGTGGCATAGCCAAACGAACAACTACCGGTTCACTTAGTCTCGTTGTGAAAATGAAAAAGGCAATGAGCAAAAAACCAAGATCCACCATTGGTGTCATATCTGTTTTAAGGTTATGTTTTTTCATCCGGCCAAAGCCTTTCCTGCGCCCAACCGGCGTTGTGCTTTCATTTAATACTGCCATAAAATATTTTTTAATTAGATACTTCACAGCAAAATTTCCACAGGCAGATCGACTTTTTGACTGACTAAACTCATACTACACGGGCATTGTTATTGCTATATTTATAATATAAAACACGGTTATGAAAACATTACTTGTTGCTACCGACTTCTCTCCTGCTGCTACAAATGCTATGAATTATGCCGCCGATATGGCGCTGCAAATAAATGCAGGTATTTTGTTATTTCATGTGTACCAGGTGCCGGTAAGTGTTTCAGAAGTGCCGCTGGTGCTTGTATCTGTGGATGAATTAAAAGAAAATGCAGAACGCAAAATAGAAAAAGTAAAAAAGGGCCTTCAGCATATTACATCGGGAAAGATAAAAATAGATACAGAGACCATTCTTGGAAATACCGTAGATGAGCTGGAAAATAGTTGTCAAAGAATAAACCCGTTTGCAGTTATCATGGGTACTGTTGGTCATTCAGCAATTGAACGAACGATATTCGGCAGTACGACATTGACAGCGATTAAACATCTTACCTCTCCTGTCATCTGCGTACCAAAAGGAAAAGAATATGGAACAGGCATTAAAAAGATCGGGCTCGCCTGCGATTTCCGCGAAGTGATGGAAACAACTCCGTTTGCAGTGATAAAAGATGTTGTAAAATCATTCAATACGGAATTGCATGTATTAAATGCAGATCATAAGAACAAAAATTTTAAACCCGGTTCCCCGGAACAATCCACCTTGCTTCATACGGCATTGGAAGATCTCAACCCTGTTTATGATTTCATTGAACATGAAGACCTGGAAAAAGGAATCAATGAATTTGCGGAAAAGAATAATCTTGATTTGATCATCGCTATTCCCAAAAAACATAAACTGCTGGAGGGATTATTTAAAACAAGTTCTACTAAGCAATTGGTTTTTGAATCGCATATACCGGTGATGTGTATACACGAGTAACTAAGAGGCTAAGAGAATAAAAGAGAAAAGGAGAGAAAGAGTTAATTGAAAAGACTTTTCTTGTATACGTTATAATAAGGAAAGAAAAAGAGGCAAGAGATGTTTTTACTCCTTTGCCTCTTTTTCTCTTTTATTCTCTTAGCCTAGAATTCAGCATTACCCGGTGTTCTCGGAAAAGCAATAACGTCGCGGATATTAGTCATTCCGGTTACAAACTGCACCATTCTTTCAAACCCTAAACCAAAGCCTGCATGCGGTATCGTACCAAATCGTCGTGTATCTAAATACCAGGACAGTTCTTCCACCGGTATTTTCATTTCCTTCATTCTTGCTTCGAGTTTTTCTAATCTCTCCTCTCTTTGCGAACCTCCAACGATCTCACCAATGCCCGGCGCCAATATATCCATTGCGGCGACGGTTTTGCCATCATCATTCTGGCGCATATAAAATGCTTTGATCTCTTTCGGGTAGTTTGTAAGAATAACAGGTTTCTTAAAATGCTTTTCTACCAAATATCTTTCATGTTCGCTTTGCAAATCCATGCCCCAGCCGGTGATCGGGTATTGAAATTTCTTTTTCTTATTATGATTGCTTTCTCTTAAAATATCAATTGCTTCAGTATATGTCAATCGTTCAAAACTGTTGTTTAAAACAAACTCCAGCTTTTCAATTAATCCCATTTCGCTGCGCTTTTCCTGGGGCAACTGTTTTTCTTCTTCGGCAAGACGTTGCGCCAGGAATTCAAGGTCTTCCCGGTTATTATCCATTGCATATTTAATAATATACTGGATGAATTCTTCGGCGAGGTTCGCATTATCTTCTAAATCATTAAAAGCAACTTCGGGCTCTATCATCCAGAATTCAGCTAAATGCCTTGCCGTGTTAGAATTTTCCGCACGGAATGTTGGGCCGAATGTATAAATATCTCCAAAAGCGGTAGCGCCTAATTCTCCTTCCAGTTGTCCGCTAACAGTGAGGTTGGTACTTTTTGCAAAAAAATCTTCTTTGAAATTGATGCTGCCATCTTCATTTCTTGGTGGATTATCAAATGGCAATGTTGTTACCCGGAACATTTCGCCAGCACCTTCGGCATCACTTGCAGTGATGATCGGCGTGTGCATGTACACGAACCCTTTTTCATTAAAGAATTTATGAACGGCGAATGCCAGTGCATGGCGAACACGAAACACCGAACCGAATGTATTGGTACGAAAACGCAGGTGGGCAATCTCTCTCAAAAATTCAAGGCTATGTTTTTTAGGTTGCAATGGATATTTCTCCGCATCGCTATCGCCTAATATTTCAATAGTTGTCGCTTTTAGTTCCAGTTTTTGGCCTTTGCCTAATGAAGCAACAACCACACCGTTCACCTTTAAAGAAGAAGAAATGGTAATACGTTTCAATAACTCCTCATCATATTTTCCTAATTCCGCTACTACTTGCAGGTTGGCGTTGGTAGAACCATCATTTAATGCAATGAATTGATGGTTGCGAAATGTCCTCACCCATCCCATTACTGTTACTTCCTGGTTGTTTGGCTCCTGCGCCAGCAGCTCTTTTATCTTTATACGTTTGTTAAACATAGTTCTCTTGAAATTGTAGTTGGGCGGCAAAGATATAACACGCAGTGGAAGATATTTTCAGGGGAGATTGAAAGGTTAAACACTAATTAGAACGAACCTGCCTGCCGGTAGGCAGGTTACACGAATTGACTCTTTTGTCTTCTGTAAACTATTAATGACCTATATGATTTATTAATTGACTTCGCTGACTGCTTTTTGATGCCCAATGATATGCAGATGAACGGAGCGTCGTCCCGATATCCATCGGGATTTCGCTTCGCTCAACAACAGTCGATGTCATGAATACTTGGACTACGCTCAGTACCAAAGCTGGTATCAAAAGCATAATCAAATCACTTTTAAATGTGCATTTTCGTGGCTAAAAGCGGGCTGGAAAGGCCCAAAATTTTTGTTTTTAGGAATTTTGGCGTATAATTGTGCTGGATTAAGAGGCTGATAAGTAAAATGTTTCCCCTTATTAATCGCTGATCAGTAACCTCCCTTTCAATATAAATTCAAAATTTTTCAGTACTTAGATTGGTCTCCAAGTCGTGACAACCTCAAGATTTTTGTATGTATGACATCCTACAACTGAACGACATGCTCGTTCCCGAACTGCTTGATATAGCTGAGCAGTTAAACATTCCCAACACGAAAAAAATGGACAAGCAGGAGCTTGTTTTCAAAATACTCGATAGCCAGGCTGTTGCCGGCTCCAAAACAGCAGGCGCTGACAGCGATGATAAAAGAAAAAGAAAACGTATTATCAAAACATCTACCAGCAACAGTACAGAAGAAGCTATAGTGGAAGATTCGGATAACGACAAACAAATTTCAAAAAAACAAAGTCCTATGCCAGCTAAAAAAGAAGAAAAAGTGCCAATAAAGAAAGCCAGGAAAAAAGCGGAAGAAAAAGAACATGTAGAACCGGTAATAGAGCAAGAGGAAAATGATGAAGAATCTGAATCCGGTGCTGAAGCCAGGGAAGAAGAATCCGGGAATGATAATGGAAATGATAATAATGGCAACAATAATAATAACGAGGCTAATGAGGAAGGAACCACAGAAGCGCCGGCCTCTAATAAAGTGTACCCCCAACGCCGGGAACAGAATTTCAATATTGAATTTGATGGCGTAATACTTTCAGAAGGCGTGTTGGAAATGATGCCGGATGGTTATGGTTTTCTTCGCTCTTCGGATTATAACTATTTATCTTCTCCTGATGACGTATACGTTTCCCCTTCACAAATAAAATTATTCGGGTTAAAAACCGGTGATACCGTATCTGGCGCTGTGCGTCCGCCAAAAGAAGGTGAGAAATATTTCGCCCTGCTGAAAGTTGACCATATTAATAATAAGAAACCGGATGAGGTTCGTGACCGTGTGCCGTTTGATTACCTCACGCCGCTTTTCCCATTTGAGAAATTAAATCTTTTTACTACGCCAAGTGATTATTCCACCCGCATCATGGACCTCTTTACCCCAATTGGTAAAGGACAACGTGGACTGATTGTTGCACAACCAAAGACAGGTAAGACGATGTTGCTGAAAGCTGTGGCCAATGCCATAGCCGCAAATCACCCGGAATGCTATTTGATGGTAGTACTGGTGGATGAACGTCCGGAAGAGGTAACCGATATGGAAAGAAGCGTAAAAGCGGAAGTGATCGCTTCTACGTTTGATGAACCGGCTGAAAAACACGTAAAAGTTTCTACCATGGCTTTGCAAAAAGCAAAACGTTTGGTAGAATGCGGACACGATGTGGTGATATTGCTTGATTCAATCACCCGTTTGGCAAGGGCGCATAATACAGTCGCCCCTGCATCAGGTAAAGTTTTATCAGGTGGTGTGGAAGCGAATGCGATGCAAAAGCCTAAACAATTCTTTGGTGCAGCGAGAAAGATTGAATTCGGTGGTTCGTTAACGATTATCGCAACAGCATTGGTAGATACCGGAAGTAAAATGGATGAAGTGATCTTTGAAGAATTTAAAGGAACGGGTAACATGGAATTACAATTAGACCGCCGTTTGGCAAACAGGCGTGTTTATCCTGCGATCGACCTTACCTCATCTTCTACCCGCCGCGATGACTTGTTGCTGGAGAAAGACGTATTACAACGAATGAATTTACTCCGTGTATACCTCACGGATATGAATACGGAAGAAGCGATGAATGAATTACTGAGGCGTATGCGTGGTACCAAAAGCAATGAAGAATTCCTTGCTTCGATGAACAGTTAGAAAAATTAAACTAAAAAAATACCTATATGAAATCAACACTTACGAGATGCCTGGCCATTGCATTGTTTTTTACAGCAACCGCCTGCAATAACGATACAAAGACAGAAGAAACAAAAGTAGTTCCGGTAGAAACTAAACCCGCCCCACCAAAAGAAAAAACAGAAGTTTCTGTAGGGCCGAATGGTGCGGAAGTAAAAACAAAAGATGCGAACATAAAATTCAACACCAAAGACACGACAAAAAAGTAATTGCTTAGTTAATAGTAAAGCCTCCTGAACGGGAGGCTTTTTTGTTTTACAGCACAATCTGTCTTTATAAAATTCGTTATTATAAAGCTGATGAATGACAACTTTTTATGAAAATTTTTGGCCTCTTCTTAACCCTCTTTCTTATCCCGTTTGTGTTTCATGCACAGCGTTCCCTTTCCGGTCTGTGGACGGGCACTATCAGCAATGACAGCGTTACCACACGTAAAGATCAATCGTTTGAAATAGCATTGACCCAGTATAAGCAAAAAGTATATGGCTACACACGCAGTGCTTTTATTGTAAACGATACGTTGTACTACATTGTAAAAAGAGTGAAGGGAACTATTGACGGTGATATATGCGAGGTGAAAGACGATGAGATCATTTCTTGTAATTTTCCCGGTAAGCTGGACAAGGGTGTGAAAATAACAACCACTTTCCGCATGAACCAGCAGGACAGTACCTGGCATCTTGCCGGCGACTGGAAAACCAATAAAGTAAAAAATAAATTTTATGCCCTTTCCGGCAAAGTAGCGTTGAAAGAAGAAACGGATTTTAATAAATCAAAAATATTTCCTCACCTCGAAGAGTTGAACCTTGCGAATGATGTGGAGTTCTATGCTGCGTCGAAGAAGCCGACAGAAGTAAAAACTGTTGTCACGAATAATAAAACTGGACCTCCTGTAAAAAATAATCAAAAGGATATTGTGGTAAAAAAAGAAACAGATAAAAAGAAAAATGAAACTGTAGTTAAAACTGAACCGAAAAAAACTGATCCGGCGGTTGTTATTACTAAGCCACAGGAAACGATTACTTCACCTATAGCAAAAACAAATGCTCCTGCCGCCTTAATAGGTAAAAGAAAAATAGCGGCCCCGCAGGTTATAATTTTTAAATCGGACAGTCTTCAATTATCCCTTTATGATAATGGAGAAATAGATGGTGATACGGTAAGCGTATTATTGAATGGTGAAATAATATTAGCCAAGCAATTATTAAAAGCCTCCGCGATAAAGAAAACCATTTACATCAAACCGGGAACTGATGAAGTAACACTTGTGTTATATGCTGAAAACTTAGGAAAGTACCCTCCGAATACAGGCCTGTTAGTGATACATGATGGCGATGATATATACCAGGTACGCTTTAGTGCGGATTTACAACAAAATGCAGCGATTGTCTTTAAGCGAAAGAAATAATTTATAACGCATCTATTTTTGCCGCCAGCTTTTTATCCTTTTCTGTAACAATATCCCCCGCATCGTGTGTTGATAGCCACATCTCCACTGTATTGTAAACATTTTTCCATTCAGGATGATGGTTCATTTTTTCCGCTTCCAGCGCCACTCTTGTCATAAACGCAAATGCTTCACTGAAATCTTTGAATTCAAATTTCCTGTATAACTTATTTTTTTCTTCTTTCCAGGCAACCGTTTCTTTTTCTGCAGGAAAAAATTTTCTTTCGGATAAATAATTTGACTTCATAGAATTTTATTTTTATGATACCAGCTTCAGTTTTTCATGGCATCGCCTGTTGCGTCGCACTCTTCATCTTTCTGTTCTTTACTCAGCATTTGCGAAATGCTCTCCAAACTTAAGCAAGCACAATTTAGAAGAACCTGTTCGTAAGCCCCTTTAGGGGTTGGGGATTTTTAAAAAATAAGATGCTCTTTATTTCTTATTTTTTCATTTGTCAATTCTACTACTAACTGCACTCCCGGAACTTGTTTTATAAAACCAATTTTATTCTGCAAGTCTTCATCATTCACGATATCATCTTTCATCAGCCATAAGTAATCGAGGTGCCGGAACTCTGGTAATAAATATTCCCCGTCGAATTTATTTTTATATAAGTAATGTGAAAGCGATCCTGCAGGTTCATGGTATTCAAACACAGAAAAGAAATAATCCCTTTCTTTTTTCTTCAACCTGATCTCAATATCATTATTAGCTTCAAAGTTCATGCCCATAAAGTTGTTGAGCTGCCAGCAAAACTGGTAATCCCTTCCCGGCGTCATCACACCCAGCAGACGTGTATCTTCAAAAAATGCCTCGGCGAGGTCATTATTGTTGATTGATAATTTGAGGCTGCGTACTGACATAGTATTTTATAGAATAAAATTAAAACTGGATATCTGATTCCAGTGTTTCTTTTCCTCTTTTATATTTCACTTTCGTTTTATCGCCTTTGCTGAATTTATTCAGGGCCTGCATGTAGGTATCCATGGAGTTAATTACATTCTCTCCCAATTGAATTACCACATCTCCGGTTTTTAATCCCGCCTTTGCCGCTGGTCGGCCATCGGTCACACCATCTGCACGAACTCCGGCGCCGCTGTATGTATAATCCGGCATGATGCCCAAAGTAACTTTAAAAGAAGTTGTCGAAACCTGTGTTTCCCTTGTTTTCGAAAAAGCCAGTTTTTGATTTTGCTTATTCAGTTTATCGATAATGCTATTGACATAATATATCACGGACAACTCTCCTTCGTAATTAATTTTATCCGCATCATCGCTGGGACGGTGATAATCTTTATGCGTACCGGTAAATAAAAACAACACGGGAATATCTTTACGGTAAAAAGAAGTATGGTCGCTGGGGCCTGCTCCGCTTGAATCAACATGAATAACAAAAGGTAATTTCTTATCGTCTTTATTCACAACAGTCGCCCATATCGGCGAAGTGCCGTACCCGCCAACTGTCAATGTTTTCGTGCTGTCATTCAACCTTCCCACCATATCCAGGTTGATCATATAATTTACGGTAGACAAATCAATCGTTGGATTTTCTACATAATATTTTGAACCAAACAATCCCAACTCTTCACCGGAGAAAGCAATGAATAAATAGTTATTGTTTTTTGATTTTGATTTTTTGAGTAAGCCCGCTAATTCTATTAAAGCCGCGGTACCACTCGCATTATCATCCGCTCCGTTATGGATTAGTTTTTCACCGGTACGCAACATGGAATTTCCATCTTCACCATAACCGAGGTGATCGAAATGAGCGCCCAGCACAACGGTAGTCGGTGCATTATTATTAATGTAGCCAATAACATTATGACCCAGCCTGTTTTTTTCGCCAATCACCACTTTCATTTTAACAGCAAGCGTAGCCGTTTCATCATTTAAATATTTCTTAGCCGCCTCTTTTGTTACATAAATAACAGGAATAGGAAGTTGTTCTGATTTATCCTTTGCATTGAACGAGAGTTTATCATCTTCCGCCGATGTATTATAAAGGATAACAGCCGTCGCCCCCCTGCTGTATGCTTTGGTACAATTTGTCCGTACATACTCATATATATCAAAGTGCGGGTTGGCTTTATTTTCATCCAATGGTTCTTTCAGGTTAACAAACCAGGGCATATCCGCTTCCTGTAACGCAATCGCCGGGGATGCTTCCAGTGTTTTTTGAGCGCTGAAGGGAAAAGGAAAGTAATCTTTGCCAGCTACTAGTTTTGTTCCGTTGATTGTAAAATAAGTGGCGTCGTCTATTTGTTTACCATCATTGATAATAAAAGACTGGGGGTAAGACTCCGTTCCCTTTGGCGAAATGCCTATTTGCTGGAACTGTTTAATAATATATTGCATCGCCAGTTCTTCTCCTTCACTACCAGCCCTTCTGCCTTCCAGTTTGTCATCGGCGAGATAACCAATATGGGCTTTCAGGTTTTCGACAATTACTTTATCCGCTTTTTTAAGTTTTTGAGAAAAAGCTGTAATAGTAAATAATGTAAGGAAAAGGCAAATGGTGAACCGAAACTGCTTCATAAAGGCGATATTAGACCGCAAAGGTATTGATGACATCTTATTTTTCTTCCGGCCAGCCCGTTAAATATGTAAACAGGCTGTAAAAACTTTTAACCATTTGGTTTGTCATAAAATCGAAATTCGTAAGCCTTTTCTGCTACACATATCTATTTTTGCAGGCTTTATCAAACACAATTGGGAAAACGAAGGTTACATATAGCATTAGTAGGAAATCCTAACAGCGGCAAAAGTTCTCTTTTCAACTGCCTGACAGGTTTAAACCAGCAGGTGGGCAATTTCCCGGGTGTTACCGTTGATAAGAAAACAGGAACAGCTCATTTTCCTACAGGAGAAGCAAGTATTATTGATTTGCCCGGAACTTACAGTCTTTATCCCCGCCGCCTGGATGAATGGGTGAGTTATAAAGTATTGCTTGGCCAGGATAAAGAAGTGGAGACGGATGTGGTAGTTGCAGTAGCCGATGCCAGCAACCTTAAAAGAAACCTTCTTTTTTGCACGCAGTTAATTGATTTGAAAATTCCTGTTGTCGTTGCATTGACGATGACGGACATTGCTTCCAAAAAAGGGATCAAAATTGATATTCCTGAACTGGAAAGAGAATTGGGTGTGCCGGTTGTGGCTGTTAACCCCAGGAAACAAAAAGGCATTCCCCAACTTAAAAAAGCAATAGAACAAACGGTTTTAGGTTTATACAAACCGCCGGTTACAAATTTTATTGATTCAAAGGCATTGGCATTTGCCGCGGTAGAAGAAGTGCAGCAAGCTTTTCCGGAAATAAGCGATTATACCGCTATACATTTTCTTATCAACCACGAATCATTTAATCTTGATAAGGCTTCCCAGGAAACTATTGAAACAATTGAACGAAAAAATAATTTCAATCCCACGAAAACACAGGCGGAAGAAATACTGCAGCGGTACGGCCGCATCCGGCATATCATGCAGCAGGCCGTTTCCGAACCAGATCCTTTGCAAAAAACATTGTTCACCGAAAAGCTGGATAACCTTTTATTACACCGCCGCTGGGGATATATCATTTTACTAGTCGTTTTATTCGCACTTTTTCAAAGTGTATTCTGGCTTGCCAGTTACCCTATGGATTGGATTGATAGCGGCTTTGCCTCCTTTACTGGATGGCTTTCATCTACCCTACCGCAAAATAACTGGACGGATCTTTTAACCAACGGGCTTATTGCAGGTTTGGGCGGAATCATCATTTTCGTTCCGCAAATAGCGATTTTGTTTGGGCTAATCACCATTTTAGAAGATACAGGTTATATGGCCCGTATTAGTTTTTTAACCGACCGGTTGATGCGAAGTGTCGGGCTCAATGGAAAAAGTGTGATGCCGATGATCAGTGGTTTTGCCTGTGCTATTCCTGCCATCATGAGTGCGAGGAATATTGAGAACAGGAAAGAAAGATTGCTGACTATTCTTATTACCCCATTGATGAGTTGTTCTGCGAGGTTGCCGGTATATACAATTTTAATAGGTCTTGTTATTCCCAAAACATATTTCCTTGGCTTTATCGGTTTGCAGGCATTGGTGATGCTAGGACTTTACCTGCTCGGTGTTGTGATGGCATTGATCGTTTCTTACGTGGCTAAATGGTTTATTAAAATAAAAGAGAAAAGCTTTTTCATTTTGGAATTACCTGTTTACCGTTCACCAAGGTGGAATAATATTTTTCAAACCATGTGGAGCAAGGCAAAAATATTCGTGGTGGATGCCGGTAAGGTAATCATGATTATAAGTTTAATACTTTGGGCGTTGAGTTCTTTTGGCCCGCAAAAAGGAATGGATGAGGCAAAAGCCCGGTATGAACAAATGAAAGCTTCGGGTACTGATGAGGCCCTGGCGCAAAAAATATACAGCACAGAAAAACTGGAGAGTTCCTATGCAGGAATTTTAGGCAAAAAGATTGAGCCTGTAATTACACCGCTTGGTTACGATTGGAAAATCGGCATAGCGCTGATCACTTCTTTCGCAGCAAGGGAAGTATTTGTGGGAACGATGGCCACCTTATATAGTGTTGGTGATGAAACAAACGAAGAACCATTAAAAGAAAAAATGAGAACAGCGGTTCGTGCAGATGGCACACACGTTTATTCATTAGCTACCGGTGTTTCGCTGATGCTGTTTTATTTATTTGCGATGCAATGCATGAGCACACTTGCTATTGTAAAAAGAGAAACCCGAAGTTGGAAATGGCCCATCATTCAATTAATATATATGACAGGACTGGCTTATGTCTTTAGCCTTGCAGCGTACCAATTACTAAAATAATCACATGCTGATCCTGCAATAACAACCTCCTTTCTTTTGAATTTTTACTTTGTAATTAAATTCTATTTCACGCCCATATAATCCAGCACAATCTGGCAAAACGCTTTGATGCCGGTTTTCATACCAGCGCCATCAACAAAAAATTCCGCGGTGTGGTGCGGTGGCGCTTTTGCAGGATCATTTCCTTTTGGCATACCACCGAGATAAAAGAAGAACGAAGGCGCTTTTGTTCCGTAATAAGAAAAGTCTTCCGCACCGGTCACCCACTCCCTTTCTTTTACATTGTCTCTTCCTGCCGCGGTTTGTAATGAAGGCAACATCTTTTGGACCAGCTCCGGTGTATTATAAGTGACCAATGTTTTATCCGCTATTGTTACTTCTGCGGTGGCGCCACCAGCCTCAGCGATTTTTGTTACCGTATGCTTTATTCTTGCATGTACCTCTTCCTGCATTTTACTGTCCAGTGTTCTTATTGTTCCATCCATGATGCATTCATCCGGGATGATATTATTTCTTACACCGCCATTAATTTTTCCAACCGTTATTACTACCGGGCCTTTTGTTAGTTCTGATTGGCGGCTTACAATCATCTGCAATCCTTCAATGATCTGTGCGGAGATAGCGATGGGATCAACGCCTAACCAGGGTTGTGAACCATGACTTCCTTTTCCACTGACTTTAATATGAAACCAGTCAGAGGAGGCCATGAATGCACCGGGTTTATATTCGATATGCCCTACTTCAATATTTGCTTCGATATGCAGTCCGAATACCACATCCACTTTTGGATTATCCATCACACCTTCTTTCACCATCAGGTAAGCGCCACCTTCTTCTCCTTCCGGCGGTCCTTCTTCCGCTGGCTGGAAAATGAATTTCACTGTTCCCCGCAAATCATTTTTTATCCCGGATAATATTTCCGCCACACTCATTAACATAGCCACATGCGTATCATGCCCGCAGGCATGCATCACACCAACTTGCTGGCCATTGTATTCCGCTTTTTCTTTGGATGCATAAGGCAGGTTTACTTTTTCAATTATCGGCAATGCATCCATATCCGCTCGAAGCGCAATGCAAGGCCCGGGTTTGCCGCCTCTTAAAATGGCCACCACGCCGGTTTTTGCTACCCCTTCTTTTACTTCCAATCCTAATTTTCGTAAATGATCCGCAACCATCTTTCCTGTTTTAAATTCACGGTTGCCCAGCTCCGGGTGCTCATGAATTTGTTTTTGCCAGGCGATGGATTGTGTTTCTATTTTATCAATCGCAACGGTTACTTTTTCTTTTACTTGTGCCTGTATAGTAAGTGAAATAAGGAGTGTTATGACAATTGAAATTTTTCTCATTGAAATATTTTTATGAATTTACCATAAATTGAGTCTTAATGCTTTGCTTTTGATGGTATAAACCCGAATTTTTTTATATTTAATTACTGATGCTGCTCCGCCATGTACCATTTTTAAAAGCTGTTTTCTTATATAGCCTCACTGCTTTTGCGGGGCCGCAGGCGCATATTGCCATGATGATGAAAACATTTGTAAAGCGCCGGCGGGATGTTACCGAAGAAGAATTAATGGAATACAATGCATTTTGCCAGTTGCTCCCCGGTGCATCTTCTACACAAACATTAACGCTTATCGGCTATAAAAGAGGTGGCGTACCTCTCGCTGTTCTCACTTTGATCATCTGGATATTGCCGGCTTGTACATTGATGGGTGCCTTTTCATTCGTCCTGCATTATTTTGATAAGAAGGCTTTGAACACAGATATTTTCAAATTCATTCCACCGATGGCAGCGGGGTTTCTATTATACGCCTGCGTCACCGCTTTTCCTCATTCTGTAAAAAACAGCATTACATGGATCATTATGCTGGTCAGCACAGCTATCACTTACTTTTTCTTTAAACTGCCGGTTGTTTTTCCATTGCTGATTGTAGTGAGCGGCCTCGCTACCAATCTTAGCCGCAAGCGTATTCCGCAGGTGGAACAAAAACCAAAGAAGATAAAATGGTGGAATTTCTGGTTGTTCGGGATCATATTTATTGTAGCAGGATTTATAAGTGAACGGGCAAGAATAGACAACTGGCCCAACCGCAAACCGATCAATCTTTTTGAAAATACTTATCGTATGGGCAGCCTGGTGTTTGGCGGCGGGCAAGTATTAATGCCTATTATGTATGAGCAATTCAGCGTGAGGCCGGAAGCAGTGAAAGAAAAAAGACCTGGAGCGGTTGAGATTGATAAAGATGATATGTACACGGGTATGGGAATTGTAAGAGCGATGCCAGGGCCTGTTTTTTCATTTGCTTCTTTTACCGGGGGCATGGCGCTGAAAGATATGGGAACAGAGATGCAAGTGCTGGGCTGCATCATTGGTACCGTTGGTATTTTTTTACCGAGTGCATTACTGGTACTTTTCTTTTTTCCTATCTGGAATAATTTAAAAAAGTATGCAGCGGTTTATCGTTCGCTGGAAGGTATTAATGCAGCGGTGATGGGAATTATGATCGGCTCCACATTTTTTATCATGAAAGATATTTCACTGATAGAAGCAAAAACGATCAGCGCCATGAACGTAACCGTTATTATCGGAACATTTCTATTACTATGTTATACCAAATTACCAGCACCGCTTATTGTAGTAGCCTCGTTAGCCCTGGGATATTTTTTCTAATCTATTTTTTATAGTAGCCGCCTCTCTCTATTTCCTCTCTCACTTTTTCAGGGACCATATAGCGGATAGATTTTCCCTGCTTTGCTAATTGGCGTATTTGTGTAGCTGATATTTCTAACATCGGCGCTTCTACAATCGTTAATTGCGCATTCACATGATTTTCTATTTCAAAACCCGGCCTGCGGTATACATAGATGGAATAATTCTTTACAATCGCTTCATAGTTTTTCCATTTATGCAAATTTTGAAAACTATCGCTGCCCATGATGATGGAGAAAATATGTTCAGGATATTTTTCCTGTAGGTGAACTAATGTAACAGTTGTATAAGAAGGCTGGGGCAAATCAAATTCGATATCCGATATTTTAATGCGGTTATCTTCTTCAGTCGCCAACTTCAACAAATGCAGGCGATGAAATTTATTTAAAAGCGTATTACTTGATTTGAATGGATTTTGCGGCGAAACAACGAACCATACTTTCTCCAGTTCGGTTTCATTAAGAATATGATTGGCGATTATTAAATGACCGGTATGAACTGGGTTAAATGAACCAAAATATAAGCCAATTTTCATTTAATTAATTGAATATCAATTGATTACATCAACAACAATATGTTCAGCCTCATCCAGGCGAAGGCTTAGCGTATAGCCTGAAATGCTGACCGATACCGGATCTCCCAATGGTGCGATCTTGCTTATTGAAATACTCTCACCTGGCAGACAGCCCATTTCCATTAGTTTCAAATGAATCTCCTGGTTATTGAACTCTTTGATGATCGCTTTTTCACCGGGCTTTAGTTCGGACAGCTTTTTACTCATATTCAGCAAAACTAACATTGCATTGTATGCATTGTTTACGAATTTTGAAAATATGACATCCCCGGCCAAATCAATGGTTTATTTCTATTATGAAACCCCGGTTAACATTCGTAACAGGGCTGTTCTCAAAAAATTTATTGAAGGCTTATTTAAAAAGGAAGGTTACAAGCTTAAAAATCTCAACTATATCTTTTGTACGGACAAAAGGCTCCTGGATATAAATAAACAGTTTCTCAGTCATAACTATTACACGGATATCATCACTTTCCCTCTTTCAGAGGCACCAAATCCCATCGAAGGAGAAATTTATATAAGCATTGACCGGGTTAAGGAAAACGCCATGACAGAGAAAGAGCCTTTAAACAGGGAGCTTTTGAGGGTCATTTTTCACGGGGCTTTGCATTTATGTGGCTATACCGATAAGACTAAGAGAGAAAAAGAGAAAATTAGAGAAAGAGAGGACTTTTATATTAATAAATACATGCGGCTCTCATCTTCCGTCTAAAACTTAGCTTCACTTCCCCGCCCGTCTCCAATCTCTGCCGCCATCTCACAAAACCCTTCGCACATGGCAGAGGATTTCCGTCTAAGCGGGGCAGCCCATCAGCGATATAACATATCCGGGCACTTGCGGAGAGTTCCTGCTTTAAATAGATGCCATGTAAACGGGACGTACAAGTGAGTGACACAACAGGCGATGCCATGAAAAACTAAAGTTGGCTCAAAATCCGTTTCACGTGAAAATCAAAGTTGAAACAATTACTGTTTCCCGTGAAATGGGACCTCTAGATTTTCAGGCTTACCTTTGCCGCCCAAATGTTTCCCGAATACGATATAATAGTCGTTGGCGCAGGCCATGCGGGCTGTGAGGCGGCGGCGGCGGCGGCTAATTTAGGCTCAAAAGTGCTGCTGGTCACCATGAACCTGCAGACAATAGCCCAAATGAGCTGTAATCCAGCCATGGGAGGCATCGCCAAAGGCCAAATCGTGAGGGAAATAGATGCAATGGGTGGTTATTCAGGAATTGTGACCGATAAATCTATGATCCAGTTCCGTATGCTGAATCGATCTAAAGGACCAGCCATGTGGAGCCCCCGGGCGCAAAGCGACCGGATGCTCTTTGCAGCCACCTGGCGGGAAATGCTGGAGCAAACTCCGAATGTTGATTTTTACCAAGATACTGTAAAGGCTCTTTTAATAAAAGATGGAAAAGCCGGAGGAATTCTGACTAACCTCGGCCACGAGATAAAATCCAAAGCGGTCGTATTGACTAATGGAACATTTCTCAATGGAGTAATTCATATTGGCGAAAAGAATTTTGGTGGTGGAAGGGTAGCAGAAAAAGCAGCGACCGGTCTTACCGAACAATTAGTTTCCCTGGGATTTGAGAGCGATCGCTTAAAAACCGGAACGCCACCGAGAGTAGATGGCAGGAGCCTTGACTATTCCAAAATGGAAGAGCAAAAAGGTGATGATGAAATAACCGGCTTTTCTTATACAGAGATATTAAAACCTAAAGAGCAAAGAAGTTGCTGGATAACTTATACTGACCAGGTAGTACATGATATATTAAAGACCGGCTTTGACCGAAGCCCAATGTTCAGTGGAAGAATTGATGGAGTAGGGCCGAGGTATTGTCCGAGCATTGAAGATAAGATCAACCGCTTTGCCGAAAGGGACAGGCATCAACTCTTTATTGAACCCGAAGGGTGGAGCACGGTAGAAATATATGTGAATGGGTTCTCTACTTCCTTGCCGGAAGATGTTCAATACAAAGCGCTACAAAAAGTGCCGGGTTTTGAGAACGTACGAGTGTTTCGCCCTGGTTATGCTATTGAATATGACTATTTTCCACCCACTCAATTAAAAAATACATTAGAAACAAAATTAATATATAACCTGTTCTTTGCCGGGCAGATAAATGGAACAACGGGCTATGAAGAGGCCGCTTGCCAGGGATTGATGGCGGGCATAAATGCACATCAGAAAGTAAAAGAATTAGCGCCGGTTACTTTAAAGAGAAGCGAAGCATATATTGGAGTGCTGATCGATGATCTTATTAATAAGGGCACACAGGAACCTTACCGTATGTTCACTTCAAGAGCGGAATTCAGAACATTGCTGAGACAGGATAATGCTGATCTCCGGTTAACTCCATTAAGTAATAAACTGGGCCTTGCCTCTGATGAAAGAATGGAAAGAGTGCAAGAAAAAGAAACAGCCGTCGCTAAAATAAAATCATTGCTTGCCTCCATAGCAATAGAACCCGAAGATGTAAATGGGCTTTTAGTGAAACTCAACTCTTCTCCCATTTCTGAAAAACAAAAAGCGGAAAAGATTTTGTTGCGCCCCGATGTTGAATTGCCGGATTTGATAAAACATGTTCCTGTATTACAAGAACCTTTTAAAGAATTTAGTAAAGATGCCATTGAGCAAGCTTCTATCCAGGTAAAGTATGATGTGTATATAGAGAAAGAGAGAGAGCTGGTCAACCGCATGAGCCAGTTGGAAGACCTTGAAATCCCCGAATCGTTTGACTTCAAAAAAATTCAGGCTTTGGGAAATGAAGCAAGGGAAAAATTAATAAGGATAAAACCAAGAACGCTTGGTCAGGCCAGTCGTATTTCCGGCGTTAATCCCAGCGATGTGCAGATATTAATGGTATATATGGGAAGATAAGCGATTGCTTACCTGTTATTCATTACATATTGCTTCTGCTCCCTGCTATTCACCGAATTATTCGAAACCCCATTGACCGAACCCCGGCAAGATGCGGAACCACATTTACATTCAAACGGTTCCATATTTTCATCAAGGAAATGAGAGTAGTCAAGTGTAAGCTCCTCGCCTTTCTTAATATTTCTTAGTGCAACTACGTCCAACCCATCCAACGATGTATTGGCATCGCAGCTATGGTTTTGCGGCGCCCATTCGGAAGGATCTTCGTCCCAAAGAACAAAAACTTCTTCGCTTACAGCATACGCATAACGCCGGAAATTTAATTTCTGCTCTTCGTTCCAGTTCTTATCAACGTATCTTTTGGTAACAATGCGTTGCGCCTTTTCTTCACCGGTAAATATTATATCGCCTTTTCTTATGCTGCGGGTGGCATAAATACCAAACCCTGCAATAGAATTTCCCTTCATCGCATACGGTTTCCGTTTTCTGCGGTGGCGGGCAATGCCTTCAGCGATGATATTTTCCAAAAATCCTTTTTGGCCGGCTTCATCAAATTTTAAAACAAAATCCGCAGAACCTTCATACCCGTCTGTATAAAATACAGAGCAGGTGAAATTAATTTCAAGGAAAAAGATTTCGCCATTTTCATTTACCCTAAAATCAAGACGGGCATAACCAACGCCGTTGAATCCTTTAAATATCTTCTCTGCTGCTTTTCTCAGTTTTCTATCCAGCTTCGGGTCAGTGCAGGGGAAATTACAATCCGGGTGGAGTTCAGATGTTTTTAAAGAATAGGTTTTAAAATATTTCCCGTCAGGAAATACATATTCAACAGGCTTATAGACTTTGCAGGATTTTCCATCCTTATTGGCTGACACCAATACAGTGAACTCCCTTCCATCAATATATTCTTCTACCAGCAAAGGCCCATAATCATTAAATATCTGCACGACTTTAGTCAGCAAATCCTGTTTCGTATATAAAACAGACGTTTCGTCAATTCCCAGGCTATCTCCCGCTTTAGCAGGTTTGATGAACATCGGGTACGATAAAACCTCTTCTACCTTATTAATGTCTTCCGGTTTTTCAATAATGAAATAGGCCGGCGTTTTCACACCTTCGCAATAGGCCACGTATTTCATCAACTCCTTTGTAGGATCGTATAATTTTAAAGAAGGCCCGGTATAAGGAAGATCCAGCAGGTCAAAACTATAGATCACATCAATGGAAGGTACTTCCCATTCCAGGTAGCCTTCGCAAAGATTGACAAAGATGTCGTAGTTCTTTTTCTTTAGTTCCTTTAGCTGCCTGTAGCAGGTTAGCTTATTCAGGAACACATGATCCACTTCCGCATCGGGCAGAAAAGAAGAAAGGTTCCGCGGAGGATCATAATTTTTGTAATCTACTCCGGTCGTGGAATAATCCGGCTGCAATACACAAACCTTCATGCAATAAAATTAAAGGGTTAAATTTCTCCTGGCAAAAGCATCAATTATTATACGCCTTACCAAATTGGCAAACGTTTGATTAGAATACCTGAGAACAGCTCCGATGGAAGTGTGGTCTTCGTCTTCGCTCAATCCGCATTGAGCATTCACTTCCAGCATATATAACTTTCCTGTGGACTTATCCATTCTTATATCCAGCCTGCCATAGCCCATACCACCAACAGCGAGGTAAGCATCGAGGCTAAGCTTTTCCAATTTCTTTACTAATGAAGCAGGTGGCTTGTGATAATTATAAAAATTCTCATTTCCAGGCATGGGCTTCTCATCTTCATAGATTTCCCAAAGCCTGTCAAACGATAAAAATTTCTCTTCGTCGGGAAGTGAATCATGAAATATCCGTTCAATCGGGGGATATACATAACAATTAGCGGGATCCGTGGATGACCCTACTATAAATGAAGTGAATTCAGGGCCGGTGATAAATTGCTCCACAAAAAGACCGTCAGCCAATAAGTTCCACCCGCGGTAACCTTTCTTTAGTTCATTAACCCGGGCAATAAGTTCTTTATCGGTATAAACGACATTTTTTACAGAAACACCCATACTGCCACCGGAAACAGCTGGCTTAATAATAAGTGGCGCACCTAATCTTTTACAAATTCCTTTTATTGATTCCTCGCTTCCATCGATCACTTCCCATTTCGCCGTAGATACGCCGGCTTTATCAAAAGCCGCCTTCATCGGTATTTTGGAAGTGGTAATATTATAGTAGTGGTCATTAGACCCTGTATAGATCAGTTTATGTTTCTCCAGCTCATGAATAACAGAAACCCCCGGGGCGCCATTGATTTCATCACCATCGCAAAGATTTAGAACCAATGGTATCTTTTTACCCGATCTCTTTTTGATAGAACCGACTACTTCACTGTAATTATTAATAGTTACAGCCTGCCATGTCCAATCGGCATTGAGTTCTTCAAAAGCAGCAGTATATTCTTTCAGGCTTTGGGAAAAATCGTAATAGTATTGAAGATTGGGGTCGTCAGTTTCAAGATGAGGATATAAAACCCAAACCTTTAATTTTTGAAGAGGATCATGCGCACCAGTAGAAGAAGCCTTTCGTTTAAGCCCTTTTTTCTTTATTTGCCCTATCATGCAATTGCTGTTGTATAAAACGGGTTAGCGTATAATTCCTGATAATATCGGGCCTTATATGAGCAGCCCCCTTTATTTCTCCCAGGCAATTGCTACACCCGCAAAGGCATTTGAACGGTTGCGACATATCCCATTCGGTTGAAGGATAGAAGAATGTCATCTCATCTCCTTCATTAATGGGCTTCAGCGCTCTCACCTGCATAGTATATGTATCGAAGAATACATTCGGATCACAACTGTGATTGATGTATTGCAGGTGCTCCGGCTGCAGCATGATATGCTTATCAATGCCAACTTGTACTGTTAAATACGTTGGCTCCGATAATATCCGTCCCGCGGAGAAATTGGTAATTACATCACCCGGCGTATAGGATTGCTGGGCGAAAAATGCTTTCTGATCGTTGTTGGTATTTAGCCGTACTACAGCAAATACATGATCGCTTACTGTGCGATAGAGTGGGTTAGTTGCAGTAATCATAATTGAATTGATATGAAAAGATAAATATAAAGTTTAATGTAGCAAATCAATTATAGCGAAATGTGAATAATTATATGAATAAGCTGAATAACATTTTCATTAAAGTATCATCGGTTGATCAATTACAATGATTGATGGCTTATAAAAAGATGGATGATCGTACATAAATAAATGACTTGAATCAATTCATTTTCCAAATAGGATATCATAAATATCATTCTATAAGAATGCTATAGGGATCATGCTAGTACTTATAAAAACTACTTGCAAAAGAGTTTACATGAGACCAACTGGCGTACTGAGCGAAGTCGAAGTATCATGGCATCGTCCGTTGCGACACTCCGTTGATCTTCCTGTTCATTATTCAGCAATTTCGAAGTACCAAACATAGATAGCATCTTGTTTATTGGGAAGCAAAGTGAAAAGCCATCATTAAATCTTATTGGTTATCAAGTGAGAGAGATGCCATCACGAGCCTTATTTCACCAAAGCTCACATCATCATTGAGCTGCTGCTTTACCGGGATAATGGAACTACCGGTAGTATAATCTTTCAATGCGGCTTCAATCAATACTATCTTTTCCCTGCTGACCAGGTCGCTGATTTTAATTTCACCGCTCCGTACGAATTTGGCCAGGTGGCCTTCTACTGTTTGAACAGTAAGATTTCTTTCCTTCGCTATAGCAGCTACGGTTTTTCCTTCCTGGTGTAGTTTAAATGATTCAGCATAGGTATCACCTTTCTTTTTTGCGGGCCCGGTTCTTTCCTTTCTTTCTTTCTTTGGGGATTTCTCGTTTATCAAAGAGGAAAGATCATGCTCGTGACTATATTCAAGAATAACATCCAGGAACTGCTGCCCGTATTGCTGAACTTTTGCATCACCAAAACCGCTTATCTTTTTTAATTCTGCGAGTGTTTGCGGAAGATAGCGGGCCATTTCATCCAACGTATTGCTGCCCGCAACGATATAAACAGGCAGGTCTTTCCTGGAACAAATAGCATCCCTCACTTTTTTTAACTGCATAAACAAGGCAGGATGCGGACTATCGGTTCTTTGTTCAGAAACGCCTGCATAAGCGTTTACACTAAAAGACGGCAATACAAAACTTCTTTTTCGACGGTGCCATGTTTCTGTATCCATTCCATTTCCAAACCCCTGCAATAAATACTTCGTAGCAGCCAGTTCCGCAAAGATTTCCTTCAGGCCATCATTGTATTCTTTTGCATGCAGCTTACTATCGGTAACAGCAGGAGATTGCTGCATTTCTTTTATGATATCTTCAATTTCTCCGGCAAAATGAGCAGCGGCTTTTATTGTCCTTTCCTGCAAGGTTTTATTTTCTTCCGGGTTTTCGGGTAATGCGAATTGTCCTTTTATCCAATGATGAAATTTTACCGCCATTTCCTGCAAGGCATTTACCCTTTGCAATACCTTATTCATCCAGTCAATTGCTTCGGAATTAAAAGAACTGTTATTTTCCAAAAGGTATTTCTCCATTTCATTGGCATTGGTGGCCGCAATGCGGAAATCAAAAGAAGCGATCAATAATTTTTCATAATAATCCCGGCGGGCATCTTTCAGCTCTTGTTGAAGCTTTGACGACGAAGAAATGTTTTGCGAAAACTGCACAATCCGTTGATCAGTGAAAAGCCTCGCTGTTTTCAACTTGCTTTTTAAGATCAATCCTCCAAGGCTTGTGCAGCGGCTCAATGCAACATATACTTGCCCGGGGGCGAAAGCTTCACCGGCATCAATAATCGCTTTCTCAAAAGTGAGGCCCTGGCTTTTATGAATTGTAATGGCCCATGCCAGGCGCAAAGGATACTGTGAAAATGAACCCAGGACGTCTTCTTCCATCGTTTGCGAAGTCTTATTCAGGGTGTAACGGATATTATCCCATTTCTCTTTGCTTACTTCTATTTCTTCCTCGTCCTTGCATTGAACAAAGATTTTGTCACTCTCCAGCTTTATCACCGTTCCGATCTTACCATTGAAATAGCGTTTACCCCGGTCTGCTGTATCATTTTTAATAAACATTACCTGGGCGCCAAGCTTTAAATGCAATACTTCATCAGCCGGATAAGCATTTTCCGGGAAATCGCTTTTTATCTCCGCTTCATATTTATAAGTAGGTGTGGTCAATTCACTCAACGCCGACATATTGGTATTACGGGCCTGTTCATTATGGGTCGTTAATATAATATAGCCATCGTCTTTCGCTCTGTGGAAAGCGGGTTGATGCCGGCTTTCCAGGATTTCCATTCCTTCTTCGTCCATTTCATTGTTACGTACCTGGTTCAGCACACGGATAAATTTTTCTTCGCTCTGCCGGTAAATCTTGTCAAACTCTATATACAGTGGCGGTTCTTCTCTTATTACCAGGCTATCAAAAAAATAAGGACTGTTATAATAGTCCGACAGCATTTTCCATTCGGCGTCTTTTATAACAGGTGGCAATTGGAACATATCACCGATGAATAATAGTTGCACACCCCCAAATCGTTCATACGGTCTTTTTCTTACAAAGCGCAGCACTGTATCTATTGCATCCATCATATCGCAACGCACCATGCTGATTTCATCAATGATGAGCAACTCAAGCTGCTGCAACACTTTTCTTTTATCATGATTAAACCGGAGCCGGCTGACAAGGCTATGCTTATTGACCGTTTCTTCATTTTTTGTGATTCCTCTTGAAAAGAGTTCGCCATGATGTTCTTTAACTTCAGGGACAAATGGAGAAAAGGGTAATTGAAAAAAAGAATGAATGGTAACGCCGCCCGCATTAATGGCCGCTACGCCTGTCGGCGCCACAATTGCCATTTGTTTGTGGCAATTCTCCCGGATGTATTTGAGAAAAGTTGTTTTACCAGTACCTGCTTTGCCGGTAAGAAAAATACTGCGGCCGCTTTGATTAACGAGACTGGCCGCTAATTGAAATAATTCATTGCTGGTATCGGGTGTGAAGGATGCCACCATAGGTTAGTTTTAATTACTATTCAGGCATAGGGTAAATGATTATATAAATAAAAAGTCCCTGTTAATTAAGACTTTTTTCCAAAGTTAATGTAAATCATAAATGCAATTATTTTCTCTTTATCCGTTGAAAACATATGCAGCTAGAAACAATAAAAAAGCCGGAAGAGTTTACTCCCGGCTTATCTCTTATTTAATTATCAGTTAACTAAAGATCCTGTCATGAGAACGTTTCTCATTCCAATAAGGAGTAGGCTCAAAATAACTTTTATCACCAGGATGAAGATGCTGCTTCACCACTTCTTCATTGAGTTCAATTCCCAATCCCGGGGCTGTTAGAGGAATATTAGCAAAGCCTTTTGTTATTAATTGTCTTCCATCAGTAGTTTTCACCAGGCTTTCCCACCATGGTAAATCTATTGAATGATGTTCCAGCGCCAAAAAGTTTTGTGTAGCGGCTGCGCAATGAACATTCGCCATGAAAGAAACAGGTGTACCTGCCTGGTGCATCGCCATAGCAATTCCATTTTCCTCTGCATAGTCACCAATCCGTTTTGTCTCTAACAAACCACCTGATGAAGCCAAATCAGGATGGACAATATCGACTGCACGGGCATCTATCAATGGTTTAAAATTTTTCAATAAATAAATGTCTTCACCGGTAAGTGTTGGTGTTTCCAAAGCATCAGTCATCTTTTTCCATTGGTCCGTATACTCCCATGAAACAATATCTTCTAACCAGGCCAGCCTGTATTTTTCAACTGCCCTGCCTAAACGAATGCCATTATTATAATCAAAATGCCCGTAGTGATCGGTCGAAAGAGGAATATCATATCCTAACATACCTCTTACTGTATCTACCAGTTTCGCTAATTCATCAAGGCCTTTATCGGTGATCTGTATTTGCGTAAAGGGATGTGCAGTATTTCCATAAGACATATAATTATTCTGATCACCCCACTGTGCTAAATTTCCCTGCGCATTTTCCCAAAATTTGGAATTGACCAATGTCCCGGGAATTCCTTTCAATTCGCCAATGCCCAAATCCATCTTTAACCAGGTATAACCCTGTTCGTTAATACGATAGTTCATTAATTTTTTCTGCTCTGCAGGAGACCCGGCTTCCGGTGTATCTGCATACATTCTTATTTTATCACGGTACCTGCCGCCTAATAATTGCCAGCACGGTACATTATAAGCCTTGCCACATATATCCCAAAGCGCCATTTCTACTCCGCATACACCACCCGCCTGGCGGCTTTGACCACCGAATTGTTTTATTGCTTTAAATAACTGTTCTACATTGCAAGGGTTCTTCCCGAGCAAGCGGCTTTTTAACATCAGTGCATAACGTTCATCTGCCCCATCTCTTACTTCTCCCAATCCATAAATGCCCTGGTTAGTATCAATGCGGATGATAGATGTGCGGCCAAGTACCGTTGTCGTGCAATAACGCATATCTGTTATTTTCAAATCGGATGGGCCTGAATAACGTGGTACTTTCTGTGTGCTTTGTGCAACGAGGTCTTCTATAGGTGAAAACATAAATGCACCGCCCAATGCGATACCACCCAATGTTGATTTTTTTAAAAAATTGCGGCGGCTATTTTCCTGGGTTTCTTTTTTATTATCAACTTCTGTCACTTCTTCATTTATATCACTTCCCTTAATGCCGAGTTTTTTTAGATATTTCTGTGATGGAGTCATGATCGTATTTTTAAATTTTATAAATAGTTGATTGTATTCTTTTGTTATTGAACATTGTCATTTACCATGTTCTGTCTTTCATAAACTTGTCAAGTTCTGCCCTTGTCATTGGAAGTTTGGCGGGGTTCTCATCCAGCCATTTTAAGAAATCAGCTTTTATCTCGGCAGACCATTGCATATCGATTTGGCCGGGAGTATATTTTCCTTCACGTAAACGTTGATGACCGAAAGCATCCCGCAGGGAAATGAATTCAGAGTTCAACACTACTTCTTCTACCAAATAAGCAGGTATAAAAACAACGCCGCCCTTTTTCGCCAATGCAATATCACCGGGTAATACTGTGGCCCTCCCGATGCGGATAGGAACATTAATGCCACCGAGCATCATTTGTTGTATATAAGAGGGATCATATCCTTTTATCCATGCATTGAATCCAGCGATCTCTTCGAGGCCTTCCGTATCTCTTACAGAACCATAAAAAATAACGCCCCTGTGTGATTTAGCATAAATAGAATTGCCGAGATTATCGCCGATCAGTGTTCCATCCACGATTTTTCCATAACCATCGGCTACATAAATATCGCCATCCTTCAATACATCAATAGGCCACGAGTTAGTGCCGCCAATACGATTTTCTGTTTTTCCTTTATCCTTTATCATTTTATCATAATCCGGTCTCAGGGGAAGATATTGAGCAGTAACCACTCTTCCTACCATTGCAGAGTCCGGATCTAATATCATCCAGTCGCCTTCAAATTGATTTTGAAATCCTTTATTTCTTAAAACACCCCATGCTTCTTCCAGGTGAATTTTCTTAAGCCGTGCGAAAAATTTTTCATCAACTTTCGGCCGGCCATCTGCGGACCGTTCGCCTTTCCAATCCGGAGTTAAGGCTTTGATTTGATCGCTTGTCAGCGTTACCTGTTGTGCGTGAATATAAAAGGAAGCGCATAATAACAGCGCAAACGGTAAGATTGCTTTTTTCATATTGCTAATCGTTTTTAGGTTGCTAATTTATTTTCATTTAATTAATGTTATTGCAAATTGGAAATATCTTCAAATTCATCAGCCAGCTTCGTGCTTAGCTTTTCAAATATTTTAAAGTATTTCATATAAGTAGTATTGTTTTGCTTTTTGGGAAAATATTGATCGGGCAGCACGACAGTTTGCGCAGCTTCTTCCAGGTCTTTATAAATACCCATTTCTATAGCGCTTAATAAAAACCCGCCAAATGCGATACTATCAGAATTTTTACGGAGGGCGACGGGTTTATTAAATATATCCGCAATCATCTGCGTACAAAGCGGGAAAGAGGCAAAGCTTCCATGTACCGAAAGGCTTTTGATAGAACGGTGTTCTTCTAATATTTTACCAATACTATATATTTCATATAATATTCCCTCGATAGTAGCCCTGATAAAATGCTGCTTTTCGTGTTTTATATTTAAACCAAAATACACACCCCTTGCGTTCGCATTCCATATCGGCGCCCTTTCACCAAGTAAATAAGGAAGAAATAATAATCCGTCTGATCCGGGTTCCAGTTTTGATGCTTCGTTGATCAGGTTTTCCATGGAAAATTCAAGATCAAATGGTTTAGAAAAATCTCCGAATTGTTTGGCAAACCATTCAAAAATAATTCCTCCATTATTAGTAGGTCCGCCGGAGATATAACATTTCTCCGTCAACAGGTAATTAAAAAACCTTCGCTTTTCATCTTTCAATACTTTTTTTCCAATCACTCTTACGGCGCCGCTATCTTCAATGGTTATTACCGCTTTATCATCTCCCCAAACACCGGCGCCTAATGTTGCCAGGCATCCATCGCTGGAGCCGAGTATTATTTTTGTAGAAGAGGATAAACCTAAAGATGTTTGATATTCTTTCTTTAATGGCCCTGGGGAAGAAAATACAGATGCCATATCAGGCAATTTATCACCTTTTATTCCAGCATAGGCTAATGCGTCCGGCTCCCATTTTAATTTTTGGATATTCATAAAGCCAGAAGCTGAAGCGAGGCTATAGTCGGTCAGGTATTGCCCGGTTAATTGTTCTATGATATAGCTCTTAATCGAAACGAACTTACTGGTTTGTTTAAATTTTTCTTTATCGTGGTTTTTTATCCATGCTATTTTAATTAATGGCGACATTGGGTGAATCGGTGTACCGGTAGCATGATAAATTGCTTTTCCAAACGCTGAATTATTCAATTCTTGTCCTTCTTTCTTTCCCCGGTTATCCGCCCAGGTAACAGCATTGCCCAATGGAACACCGTTTTTATTAATTGCCAAAACGCTGTGCATAGCCCCGATAAAACAAATACAAGCGACATTATATTTTTTAGTACTGACTTTTTCAGTCAAAAAATTTTTCAATACATACAGCATAGTAATAAAGATCTGTTCCGGGTCTTGTTCGCTGTAATCGGGTTGCGTATGAAAGGTGGGATAAGAACCCTTCATAGAACCGATGGCGACTCCCTTAAGATCGAAGGCAAACACCCTTACTGCATTTGTACCCAGCTCAATAGTGATGATGCAATTCGTTTTGGTCATGATCGTTAGTTTTTAGAAACATTATTCTTTCTGAACTGACTGGGAGTATATCCCGTAAGCTTTTTAAATGTTGTGGAAAAATGTTGTGACGAATAAAAGCCGGTGTCTAATGCGATGCCTGTAATATTTACATCTATTCGTTTTAATAATTTGATAGCTTCTGATATCCGGATATTGATCAAATAATTTAAAGGAGAAAAACCGGTAAAGTTTTTTACTTTCTCATTGAACGCAGTGGTGCCTAAACCCACCAACGCCGCCATTTCTTCAATCGTCCACTGGTGTGATAAATTTTTTCTTAAAGTTTCTTCTAATCTTAAAAATGTTTGTGGAAAATCCCGGTGTGAATTATTTTGACGACTGAGCTGGCGGGTGATCAAAATAAAAAGTTCATCTATCAATTGGGTCACTCTTGTAGAATATCCCAACTCCTGTGAAAACAATTCATTCTGCATATTCTGAAATACTGTTGATGCTTCACGCAGTTTAGAAATGACAGGGGTATTATTTAATAAAAGAATTTTTTTTATGGTAATATCTTCTCCGCCGGAAATATTGCTCCATTTTCCCAATAATCTTTTTGTATCTGTTTCTGATTTATCGGTTTTAATATTGAGCCACCACAGTGCGCCAATATCCAGGTAACCTTTTTCAGCGCCAAAAGATTGGCCGGGAAGAATAATTGCAAGATCAGAAGGGTAAAGAATATAATGCTGGTGTTGAATGACCCATTCAAACTTTCCTTCTATTACATAAAAAAAACGGATGCAATCTGATGACGCGGTGTTGAATGAATTGAGGCGGATGGAATTATTTCGTTTAAAAGCGAACTCAGCTATATGAGAAAATAATTGTAACTCTTTCGAATTCCCCTGTTGCAATAAAAACTGGTTCATGCATGCATCATTAGAAAATTAAATGTACAACCTGCCGCCTTATCTGCGCAGAGAAAATTTGTATAATATTCTTCGCCGTGCATTTTTGGAAGTTTTATCCCGATATGTTTAGATATTTTGTAGATTGATATAAGAAAAAATTCTGACGAAGAATTTATTTTTCATCACCAAATAACTTGCTATATGAAGAAAAAATTGCACCTGGCATTTTCGCCGGGAAGTTTCCGATTCTATTTTTTATCGTTGGTTTCACTTTGCTTTTCCGTTGCATTGTATGCACAGACTGTTACAGGTACTGTCAGTGATGCTACATCTCCTGTTGCAAATGCAACAGTACAGGTAAAGGGAACAACAAGAGCTACCAGTACTAACAACGCAGGCTTTTTCCAGATTACAGCATCGGGTAACGATGTACTTGTAATCAGCTCTGTAGGTTATCTCTCACAGGAAATAGCCTTAGGAGGAAAAACATCATTTGCTATTAGCCTGGTAACTGATGCGAGAAATTTAAATGAAGTAGTAGTAACTGCTTTGGGTATTAGTAAGCAGGCAAGAAGCTTGGGCTATTCCGCTACAACTGTAAAACCGGAAGATCTTACTGTAAACCGCTCACCAAATCTGATGAATGCATTGCAGGGCAAGGTTGCAGGTGTAAATATTGCTGGCTTGGGAACCGGGCCAAGTGGAACTTCTAAAATCCGTATTCGTGGCCAGTCATCAATTAGTGGTCAAAACAATCCGCTCATTGTAATTAATGGTGTGCCGATTGATAATACCAATTTTGGAACAAATCCTGTAGGTATTGGCTCTAATAGTGATGGCTCTAATGGAGTTAGAGGTGGTGGTGGTGGTGGTGGAAACACATCTGATGGCGGAGATGGTTTGCAAAGCATCAATCCGGATGATGTAGAAAGTATGACTATTCTTAAAGGCGCCGCTGCTGCTGCCTTATATGGCTCCCGTGCTAAAGATGGAGTTATTATGATCACCACTAAAACAAGGCTCAAAGGAAAAGGTATTGGTGTTACTTACAATGTTAATTATACTGACGAAGCGCCTCTGGATTTTACCGACTATCAATATCAATATGGCCAAGGCGAAGGAAATGTTCGGCCAACAACCGCAAAGCCTAACACGGGCCAATGGTCGTTTGGTGAAAAATTTCAACCCGGCATGACGCAGGTTTTGTTTAACGGGATTACAGTTCCTTATGTTCCTCAACGAAACATCATCACAAAATTTTACAGGCATGGCCAGAACCTTACCAATACTATTTCGCTGGCGACCGGCGGTGATAAGGGTGGTATGAACCTTTCTCTCGGTAACCTTGATAGCAAGGGCATCACTCCGAATAATAAGTTTAACCGGAAAACGATTAACCTCGGATTTTCTTATAATCTCACTGATAAACTGAGCTTTGCTGGTAATGTAAATTATTCAAATGAGAGTATCAAGAATCCGCCGAATATTGCCAACCAGGATAATTCTATTCCTACGTCGTTATATAACATGGCCACTTCAATGCCGCTTGAACTTTTAGATGCGAATAAATATGACCCTACCAGAGGATTTCCTACGAGTGAATTTATTTATTCAAGGTTTATGAACCGCACTAACCCTTATTGGGTTTTGGCCGAGCAATTTCACAATATTCGCAGGGACAGGATCTTTGGAAATGTTTCTGTAAAATATAATATTTTACCTTGGTTATTTGTTCAAGGCCGCCTTGGTGAAGACTATTGGTCACGTGACGAAGATTATAACAATTATCCTACAGGGCACGCTTCCAGGGCTGCAGCACCTGTTGGGTTTGCAGATGGATTATATACCCAGGAAGTTCGCCGCTTTAGAGAAACCAACCTGGATTTTCTTGTATCAGCAACCCGTGAATTTGGAAATTTCGGAGCCAATTTGACTTTTGGTGGTAACCAAATGAGAAGAAGATCAGATTACAATAGTGTACAGGCGCAAGATTTTGTAGTATATGACCTTTATACAGTTCAAAATGCAAGAGTAAAAACGCCTACTTACGACCTTTCAGAAAGAGGCGTTAATTCTTTATACGGTTCTGCAGAAGTATCATATAAACGCATGTTGTATTTAAATGGCACATTGCGTAATGATTGGTTTTCGACTTTGTCTCCTGAAAATCGCAGCATTTTGTATCCCTCTGTTTCCCTTGGATATGTGTTTTCAGAAAATTTTCACCCGTCCTGGTTGACATTTGGAAAACTCAGGCTTGCTTATGCTCAGGTAGGAAGTGATTCAGATGTGCCTCCATACGCCGGTCAGTTGTTCTATAATATCAATGGAAACTTATTGGCTAATCCATCCGGTAATTTGCAGCCCTTAGGAGGCCCCCTGGGAACTACAGTACCCAATGCCAACCTTAGACCCATGACTATTTCAGAAACAGAAGTTGGTCTGGAATTGAAATTATTTAACAGCCGTGTAAATCTTGATTTAGCGGCCTACAGAAAAATAACCACCGATCAGATAGTACAGGCGCAGATATCCGATGGATCAGGCTTCTTTGATACACGTATTAATAGTGGTAAAAGCCGGAATCTTGGTCTGGAAGTATTGCTTACTCTTATACCGGTTCAATCAAAAAACTTCACCTGGGAGTTTACATTTAATAATGCCTATAATAAAACCAAAGTACTCAGTTTGCTGACAAATACACCGGGAGAAAGAATTACAGTAGGACAACATGTATTTGATGGTCAGGGTGAACTCAGGCAAGTTGTAGGACTGGAAATGGGACAAATAACTACCTACGGTTTTATGCGGGATGCAAAAGGAAACAAAGTGTTTTCAAATGGAATTGCTCAAAGGAGCGCTGATCAAATTCACTGGGGAAGCGCTTTGCCCAAATGGGTAGGAGGTTTTCTTAATTCTTTTAATTACAAAGGAATTAGTCTTTCTGTCCTGATTGATTATAAACTTGGCAATAAAATGCTTTCAGGTACCAACTTCAACGCCATCAGGCACGGTTTGCATAAAATGACATTAGAAGGCAGGGATAACGGCATAATAGGAAAAGGAGTAACTACTACCGGGGCGGAAAATACAGTAAAAATTTTCCCCGTTGATTCGTATTGGGGATACTTACGTTCAGTAAAAATAATGGAAGATGTCGTTTACAATGGAGGTTATTGGAAGCTGCGTCAAATTTCAATTGGTTATGACTTTACAAAATTTGTTCCGGCAAAATGGCCGGTGAAAGGCATAAAACTTAACCTGGTCGCCAACAATGTATTGATCATAAAAAAATGGGTTGATAATATTGATCCTGAATCATTCGGCTACAGTTCTGATAACCTGGTAGGAATGGAATCAACAGGTGTTCCAACTACAAGAGGAATGGGCGTGAATTTGAATATTAAATTTTAATGCAACTAACATGAAACAAATAATAAATTATAGTTTTCTATTAGCGCTTGTACTATTTGGAACCTCATGTGATAAAGGTTTTGATAACCTGAACACAAACAAAGTCAATCCAACGCAAATAGATCCCCTTTATCAGCTTAATAATGCTGTAGTAAACGCATCTTTTCCAGGAAATTCATCCCTGGCCTATGATGTAGGTATTGTTCAGCAAATCATTTCTCCAAATAACGGCGTATTAAATGGAGCTAATTTTAATTCGGATAACAGGACAAGCACCCAGGCTATATGGCAAAACTATTACCGTAATGTGATCCGGAATACTAACGATGTTATTGTAAATACTAAAAATGTTGCAGACAGGGCGAACCTGCTTCAAATGGGCCGTATCTTCCAGGCTTTTGCTTATATAGTTCTAACTGATGAATACGGTGATATCCCTTACACCCAAGGCGGCAAAGGATATACAGACCAAAACTATTTCCCGGTATATGATGCGCAGCAAGCAATCTATACAGACATCATTAAAGAATTAGGTGAGGCGGCCACAGCATTAAATGCTAGCGGCAGGATAGAAACAGGCGATATATTATACGGTGGGAATGTTGCACAATGGAAAAAATTTGCGTATTCCTTAATGTTACGGGCCGGAATGCGATTGAGTAAAGCTGATGCTACAAAAGCACAAGCTACTGTTCAGGCAGCTTTCGCGGGCGGAGTGATTCTTGCAAATGCTGACAATGCATTGATCAGGCATGATGCCAATTATACTAACCCGATTGGCGCTACACTTAACTCTACAGAAGCCGCCAATTTTTATCTTACAAAACCATTCGTTGATTCTCTTAAAAACAGGAATGATCCCCGCTTGCAGGCTATTGCGGTGCGTTATGCAGGAGCCACTTCAGGAGGAACACAAACTGCAGCTTCACGCACTACTGTCCCAGCCCAGCAATTTGGATTAGCGCTTGGATTTGACAACACTACGGCAAACGGTTACGCTACCAGTGTTGGCCGTGCAAGTTTTTATGATTTTAGCCAGGCGGACCGTACCCGCATAGCAAAACAAACTGCCCCCTGTTTCCTCGTTACTGCAGCGCAAACTCAATTGTTGTTAGCAGAAGCCAGGCAAAAAGGATGGATAACTACAGGCACCGTGCAAGGTTATTACGATGCAGGAGTAACATTACACATGCAGCAAATGGCAATTTATGATGCGGGCTCTACTGTTGCTCCAGGCGACATCACAACCTATTTAACCAATAATCCATTCGAACCGGCAAGGGCATTGGAACAAATCGGCACTCAATATTGGATTGCTTCATTTTTAAATGGCCCAGAGGCGTTTGCAAATTACCGCCGAACAGGCTTTCCTTCATTAGCACCGAATCCTTATCCCGCCAGGGAGGTTACTGCTATCAGAAGACTTACTTATCCTAACTCTGAACAATCAGTTAATTCAACAAATTTCAATGCAGCTATTACAAGGCAAGGAGCGGATAAATTGGATACAAGAGTTTGGTGGGATAAACCTTAAATGAACACACCTAGACCTTTCATATAGTGTCGTTGTTTACAGACAGGGCCCTTATATAAGGGGCCCTCTTTTTTTGTAGTGCTCTTTTATACAAAAGGGGGCAAATAATAACAAGCTGGTTTACCCGTAAAATAAAGTGCATAACCACCCGCCTTACAAGCACAGATAAAATTGTGTAATATCCTTCGCCGTATTTTATTAGAAGTTTTGCTCCGATCTCTAACATAATTTGTACATTGATATAAGAAAAAATTCTGACGAAGAATTTATTTTTCATCACCAAACAACTGCTATATGAATAAAAACTTGCACCTGGCATTTTCGCCGGGACGTTTCCGATTTTATTTTCTTTCACTCTTTTTCCTTTTCGCTTCCGTTAGTTTATATGCACAAACAGTTACCGGTACTGTTACTGACGGTGAAGCAAAACCTGTTTCCGGGGCGACTGTATCTGTAAAAGGTACAAACCGGGCGACAGTTACTAATAATGCGGGCACATTCACTATCAATGCTAGCCGTACCGAAGTATTAGTCATCAGTTACGTGGGATTTATAGAACAGGAGATTCCAGTTAATGGAAGGACTTCTGTTTCTGTAAACTTAATTCGTGGCGATGGTACCATTGAAGAAGTAGTGGTTACCGCTTTAGGTATCAGACGACAGGCAAAAAAATTGGGTTATTCCGCAACGTCTGTTAATACAGATGAAATGGTTAAGAACAGAACCACCAATGTGATGGAATCCCTTGAAGGAAAGGTGGCTGGCCTTAATATCACACCTCCCGCAGCAGGCGCAGGCGCCAGTAATCAAATCCGTTTACGTGGACAGGTAGGTTTTTCAGGAGCGACTAATTCACCCCTTATAGTGATCAATGGTCTTCCCATGGACCAGGGCACGAGGAATGCTGAAGGTTCTGGTCAACAACGTGATCGCGGGGATAACCTGGCGAACATTAACCCGGATGACATTGAAAGTATGACCGTGTTGAAAGGAGCTGCCGCTGCTGCTCTTTATGGTGTAAGAGCTGCGGCCGGTGCGATTATCATTACCACCAAGGCCGGTCAAAAGAACCAGGGCATTGGAGTTGATTTTACGTCCAGCTATACTGCTTCGCAGGCGTTGAATTTTTTGGACGAAATCACACAGACTGAATATGGCCAGGGGCAAGGCGGTGTTAAGTTTACAACTGCAGGAGCTATTCAGGGTAATGGCCAATTTGGTTGGGGAGCGAAATTAGATGGTCAGCCTACTATTAATTTTGATGGCGTTATGAGACCATATTCTGCCTATCCCGACCAGCTTTTTGATTTCTTACAAACCGGAACAAACCTCACCAACACAATTGGATTATCAGGTGGCGGCGCTAACGGAAGTTTCAGGGCGTCCATCTCCACCACAGGTGCTAAGGGTATTGTACCAACCAATGAATATAAAAGAAGAATTTTCAATGTGGGGATCAATCATAACATTACTAAAAAACTCAAGTTAATGTTGAACGTTAATTATGCGGATGAGGATTATATTAACCCTCCGCAAATAGGTTCACAGGGTGACGGCGCTGTAAACTTCTTTACAAGGATGCCTCTTTCCACACCACTTGAGGCCTATAGGGAGCATGCAAGCAATGCTGCTGGTGCAGAATATAAAACGAACGGGTTCCTCGGTACTGTTAACAATCCCTACTACCCGATACAAAATGGCTTAAAATACCAGGAAGACAGGAACCGTCTTCTCGGAACGGCTACCATACGTTATGATATCACAGACTGGCTCTATGCGCAAGGCAGGTTTAACTATGACCGCGGTACTAATTTCAACGAGTCATATACACTGAATGGCACAGGGGCCGAAGTGCTCACTAATTCCGATGGAACATATAGAGGCACTTATAATATAGGACATACTACCACAACTGATATAAATGCGGACTTCCTGGTTGGTGGCAATAAAGAGTTTGGAAAATTTTCTGTTGAAGCCAGTTTTGGTGGGAACACTTTGAGATCGCAATTTTTAAATGTAAGTGAAAGCGCTAATAATTTTACTGTTCAGGGCCTTTACTCTATTGCTAATGGCACAGTCAAAAATGCAAACCCATTAGGTTTTTCCCGAAGCCGCATCAATTCGCTTTATGGCTTGGCGGAAGTTGGATATAATGGTTTGTTGTATCTGAACTTTACGGGTAGAAATGACTGGTTCTCTGTATTAAACCCTGAATATAACAGCAAGTTCTATTCTTCCGTATCCGGCAGCTTTATTTTCTCGGAATTATTAAAGAGCCTGTCATGGCTTTCTTATGGTAAATTAAGAGCATCCTGGGCGCAGGTTGGTAGTATAGCTTCTGTGAACCCTTTTGATGGTTTACTAACTTATAGTATCAATCAAAACCTGTTTAATGGCCAGACCTTAGCCAGCGTTAATGGTGGCAACGCCCCTAATCCTTTATTACAGCCATTTACTGTAACAGAAAAAGAAATAGGGCTTGAACTGCGATTGTTTAAGAGCAGGTTATTATTAGATATCGCAGCATTTGATAAAGTAACAACAGAACAGATAATAGATGTTGTACTTTCCAGTACTTCAGGATACAATAACTCCAAAGAAAATCAAGCCTCATTAAAGAACAGTGGTTTGGAAACACTTGTTGAATACAAAGTATTACAAAACAAAAATTTCAACTGGACAACTTCATGGAACAATGCCTATCTTAAAACAAAGGTTCTCGACGTGGGCACTCCAAGCGGAACGAGACTGCTGCTTTATTTTAATGGTACCGGCAACGAGTTTCTCGGAGAAATAAGGTACACAGAGGGACTTGCCATGAACCAGTTGTACACAAGAACTTATAAGAGAAACGAAAAAGGTGAAATTCTCGTAAGTGGTTCTGGCGCCACTATTGGCCGCCCGCTTGCATCAATTACAAATCCCCCGGGTATTACTAGCGGCTTTCGGCCTGTAGGAAGTTCCATCCCTAAATTCACGGGTGGATGGAATAATACCTTTACTTATAAGAACCTGAGTCTTGGGGTACACATTGACTACAAGTTTGGTGGCACCGTATTATCTGCTACGCTTTTGAATATGACAAGACAAGGACACAGTAAATTGTCATTGACGGGCCGTGAAGGTGGTTGGATATTCCCTGGAATTAATGAAGTCACCGGCCAGGCTAACACCACTGTTGTTACTGTTGCAGGTAATGGTTTGCAGAATTTATGGACAGACTACAGAAACAACCAGATAGGCGATCCTTTTACATTCAAGTCAGATTTCGTCAAGCTTAGAAATATTTCTTTAGCGTATAATTTTACGAGCCTTTTAAATAAGCTGGCTATATTTAATTTCGTAAAAGGCTTAACATTATCCGCCGCAGTTCGCAATGCAGCAATCATTTATAAAGACCTTCCGGGTCTTGATCCCGAAGCCATTCAGTCATCCGGGGATATAAGAGCTGGTTATGAGAATTCCTCACTGCCAACCACACGTAACTACAATCTTACTTTAAATGTCAAATTCTAACGATATGATAAAAATATTTAAACGACTAATCTTTATTATCTGCAGCGGTTGTTTTCTTACAGCCTGCGATAAGGATTTTGAGAAAATAAACACCAACCCGTATGCGGTAACCGCAATTGACCCCGCTCTTTTATTTGCAGGAGCACAGCGAACACATATCGGAGCATGGATCGCAGAACATACCATTGTTCAGCAATTTGTAACCCCTTACAATACGGGAGCTACTCTTGGTTTTAGTTTCAATGCGGATATTGATGGTAACAGTAACGCCAAATTTGGTGAATATACTACCTCAATAAAAAATATGATCCAGGCTTTGAATGTTCTGGGCCCAACCACTACCCGTGTTAATTTACGCAGCATGATCCGCATCTGGAAAGCCCAGGTATTTATGGGTATGGTTGATGCATATGGAGATGTGCCTTATTCTGAAGCAGGAAAGGCTGTAAGTGACGCTCTTTTTTATCCAAAATATGACGATGATGCGGCGATATATAATGATCTGTACACAGAGCTTAAAGCAGGAGTAGCCGCATTGACACCTGGAGCTGACTTTGTTCCCGAAGATCTTTTTTATGGGACAAAAGCCCAGCCTTCAACGAAAACCGCAAACGCTACAGACCAGGTAGCAAAGTGGAAAAAATTAGGCAACTCATTGTTGTTGAGATTGGGAATGCGCTACTCTAAGGTTAATGCAACAAAAGCTAAGGATATCGTAGCTGAAGCATTTGCTGGTGGTGTGATGGCATCCAATGCTGATAATGCTTTCGTTAAATACGACGGAACATTGTACCTGATAACCAGGAACAATGACTTGCGGAATTTCTCTCAATTTAACTACGCTGCAGAGCCTTTTGTTAATCAATTGAAGTCAACCAACGATCCCCGTGCTAAATTTATGATTGCAACTTTTGCAAACCCTGGTAATGTTGCCGGCGATCCAAATCCTGATGTCGTTTTAGCCAATCAATTTGGAGTTCCTATTGGCGTAACAGATGCACAGATTACGACTAATCCGGGTTCGCCCACTTACAGGGGCGCCAGGGGAGCAGGTCTTAATTATTCGCAAGTTAATACCAATATACTGGCCTCTCCAGCAGCGCCTGAGTTTTGGGTAACTTATGCGCAAACATCTTTATTACTGGCAGAAGCAGCTAAAAAAGGTTGGATTACCGGTGGCGATGTTGCAGCAAAAACCTATTATGAAAATGCAATCACGGCAGATATGGCAATATATGCGTTGTATCCCGGAGGCTCTGCTATTGCATCTTCAGATGTAACTGCATATATCAATAACGCTAACGTATTATATAACCCAACAGATGCATTGAAACTGATTAACACACAATACTGGGTCGTGAATATCACAAATGGTACTGAAGCTTTTGCCAACTTCAGAAGAACAGGGTTTCCCGCTTTAACACCTAATCCTGTTGTTGGAGTTCTTGGTAGTCCTGGTTTTGCAAGGAGGCTTTCTTATCCTGATGCTGAAGCATCTGCAAATACAGATAACTATAATGCTGCGGCTACTGCTATTGGCGGTGATAAACTAACCTCAAGAGTATTTTGGGATACCCCATAATAAGAACACACCTAGACCTTTCATATAGTGTCGTTGTTTACAGACGGGCCTCTTTTATAAGGGGCCCTTTCTTTTGAAACCCATGATTACCGAAAGCATATTATATTGCAACCTCTATTAACGAACACGAGTCTTTCGGTAATTCAGGAACACCGCATTATCATAGTTAAAGCATGAAAAAAGCAATTACTCTTTTATTTATTTTGATTGTCTCATTTGCTTCAGCCCAAAAATTTTCAATCGAAGTGGGGCCGGGTGAATACCAGGCATTGTTCATTAACAGTGATGGAAAGCTTTATGGATTGGGTAACCACGGAAACGCCGGCACTGGTGGTGGACGGGCGGCTATTCCAAAACAGGTGATAACCTCACCGGACGATGTAAAATTCAAATATGCATTTGGCGGATTACACGGCTGCGCCGCGATTGATGAGAATGATAATGTATGGACAATGGGTGATGCCGCTTTTGGATTATCGGGAACAGGCAGCCCTGCTTATTCCCGATTTGCCCAAAAGATTTTAACTGACAACCTCGGCAAACCATTCACCGGTGTGAAAACGATGTCATCATTTTTTGTTCAACCATATATAGGTTGGTATGCTATAAAAAAAGATGGAACGCTTTGGGTATGGGGCCAGCCCGGGCCTTTTCGGGGAAATGGTACAAACGTACCAGATGTACTTGATAGGCCTACACAAATTGTAATGCCCGGCGGAAGATTAGTAAAACAAATCACCGGCGCTGATTATGCCATTGTTCTCTGCACCGACGGGACTGTATGGACATTTGGCACAATGAGCCCGGCCAATCTTGGATATCCTATGACAGGAAATCAATACCTCTCACCTCACAAGATTGCAGGATTAAGTGATATTGCACAGATAGCCGGCGGTAAAGGTTTTAATTATGCAGTGTCAAAAAAAAATATTTTGTTTGGTTGGGGAGAATACGGCAGATACATGTGTGATCAAACATACCAGGAGGGCACCGGCCCTGTTTATCTAATTCCTAAAAATCTACATACAACTGTCACGTCGTTGCTTCCTTCCCCTATAAAAAAAATAGTGACCAATTTTCTAACAACAACTGTGCTGCTTGAAAACGGTGATCTTTATTCATGGGGAGAAAACAGCCAGGGAACAGTAGGCAATGGCCAAATGTATTATGGTAATACAATAAATGGTTTTGGCTGGGATTTTCAAACTCATTTGATGGTTAAAGCGCCTTATCATGTTGCACCGGGAGTGAAGTTCAGCAATGTTTGGGGTGGTCATAGTTGGGTGTTTTATACATATGCTCTTACAACCGATAATAAACTACTGGCATGGGGAAGAAATAAATCTTCTGTCATCGCCAATAAAATTGAAGGCGCCGGAAGCGGAACGATAGAAGCTGCTTATCAAAATTCATGGGATATTAAATGGCCAACACCAGTTGACCCTTTTACAATTACAACATCCTATTTAGCGACAAGTGAATTTTGTGTGATTAATCCGATAGGCAGTCCCTGCGCTAATTATAAACTTCCTTTAAATAGCAACCCTACTGCGAGTGCCGGCACGGCTCAATCTGTAACCGTTCCATTTGCTGAGTTGGATGGTTCAGTAAGTTCGGATAATGTATATATTATGCTTCATGAATGGACGCAGGTAAGCGGGCCTAATAAAGCGGTGATCGATTTACCTGCATCGCCAACACCCACTGTACGTGAACTTATTCCCGGAACTTATATCTTTCAACATAAGGTAACAGATAACGGTTGGTTATCTGACAGTGCAACAGTAAAAATTATTAATGTCAAACGCTGATGTTAGATTTGCAAAAATTTCAAGCCCCTATTTCACAACCTAATGTTTTCTTAAAATCGAAAGTGTTCATCTAAACAAAAGCGAAACATTAGATAGATCATAAACAGTATAAAACAATCGGGAGATTTTACATGGTCACCTACTTTATTACAGCTAACAAAAACACCATTATCATTAAGCTAATATGTGGTCAAAAAAAAACCCGCCATTACTGACGAGCTTTTTTAAAGCGTGGTGTGGGGCGGGATTGAACCGCCGACACAAGGATTTTCAGTCCTTTGCTCTACCAACTGAGCTACCGCACCATCCTTTAATTTTCGAACTGATTCGAGGTTGGTCTTAAATCAGGGCAGCAAAAATAGAGGTTTTCGCCATAAATATGCAATTCGGGGGGTAAAATCTGGCAATCTCCTACATACCATATTCACTCAAAAACTTGATCCGCATGATCTTCAACTGCTCCCAGTTAAAATCATACTCGGCCAGTTCTTCCTTTGCCACTTGTAATGACGAGGTTTCGCAACTTTTAAAATAATCGATTATTTCATCCTGGTCATTTTCATCCAGCATTTCATCAATAGCGTAATCAAGGTTCAGCTTGGTTCCGCTGGCAGCAATGGTTTCCATTTCTTCCAGCATTTCATCCATACGCCAGCCCTTTATCTTGGCAATGGTTTCCAGCGAAACTTTTTTATCAGTTTGCTGAATAATAAAAACTTTATTGCCGCTCTTGTTCACTACACTCTTCATCACAAAATCATCCGGCTTCTCAATATTATTATCTTCCGCATATTTTGCAATCAAATCAACAAATGGTTTTCCGAATTTTTGCGCCTTTCCTTTGCTGACGCCCTGGCAATTGGCCAGCTCATCCAGCGTAGTAGGATACATGGTCGCCATATCCTGCAAAGAAGTTTCAAGGAAAACAACAAACGGCGGAAGATTTTTTTTCTTTGCTTCTTTCTGCCGCAACTCTTTCAGCATTTCAAATAACTTATCATCCGTAGAAGCGCCTGCCGAAACTTCTCCTTCTTCTTCATCGTCCGCATTGGCGTCTTCAAACTTATTATTCAAAACAATAGCGAACGACTTTGGTTTTTTCAAAAAAGCTTCGCCCTTCTTTGTAAACTTCAGCACACCGTATTCTTCAATATCTTTTGACAATAATCCTTCCAGCAACATTTGGCGGATAAGTGAATTCCAAAAATGACTGTCTTTATCATTGCCACTGGCAAAAACATCCAATCCTTCATGACGGAACATTTTTATTTGCGGCGTTAGCCTTCCTTCAATGATCCTTACGGTATAATCGGTCGCAAAACGTTCATCAAGGGCCCTGATTGCTTTTAATACAATAACAACTTCGTCTTTTGCTTCCACTCTTTCTTTTGGATGCTTACAATTATCACAACTGCCACAATTCTCATTTTCATACTCCTCTCCGAAATAGCTCATCAAAATTTTCCTGCGGCAAACGCCCGTTTCCGCGAAAGCAACTGTTTCATTGATTAACTGTGCGCCCACTTCTCTTTCGCTAAGCGGTTTGTCACGCATCAGGTGTTCCAGTTTGCTTACATCTTTATGAGAATAATAAAGGAGACATTTTCCTTCGAGACCATCACGTCCCGCACGACCTGTTTCCTGGTAATAATTTTCTATTGATTTAGGAATATTATAATGAATAACAAAGCGGATATCCGGTTTATCTATTCCCATTCCGAATGCGATGGTTGCGCAAATCACTTGTGTGTCTTCATTTAAAAACTGGTCTTGCCTGTCAGATCTCAGTTTACCATCTAAACCCGCATGATACGCCACCGCTTTTATCCCATTCGCCATTAAAACATCAGCAAGTTCTTCTGTTGTTTTACGGTTTAGTGTATAAATGATGCCGCTGTTGCCCTTCATTCCTTTTATAAAACGAACAATACTTTCATCCGTCTGTGATTTTTTTATCTTAGGTAACACCTCGTAATAAAGATTGGAGCGATTGAAAGAAGAAATAAAAATATTCGGATCTCGCAGATCAAGATTTTTAACGATGTCGCTTTTTACTTTAGGTGTAGCAGTTGCTGTTAATGCAATCACTGGCGCATCAGGATTTATCTGCACCATCATTTCCCTGAGCCTCCTGTATTCCGGGCGGAAATCATGTCCCCATTCAGAAATACAATGCGCTTCATCTACCGCGAAAAAAGACACTTTAAGATCAGAAAAGAATTCAAGGTTTTCCTGCTTGGTCAATGTTTCCGGCGCTACGTACAACATTTTTGTTTTCCCGCTCAACAGGTCATCATGTACTTCCTTTATTTCTTTTTTATTTAAAGTAGAATTAAGAAAATGCGCTATTTCATCATTGCTGCTGTAACCTCTTACCAAATCCACCTGGTTTTTCATCAGGGCGATTAATGGAGAAACGATGATAGCGACACCTTCGCTTACCATCGCCGGCAATTGGTAACATAGACTTTTACCACCGCCTGTTGGCATAATAACAAATGTATCACGGCCAGCAAGCAGCGACTCAATCGCTTTTTCCTGGTTGCCTTTAAACTTAGTGAAACCGAAATATTCCTGTAATGATTTGTGCAGGTCGAAGCGGTTTTTCCCGGTAGTTATTTCCTTTTCCTTCGCCGCTTTCTTTGGAGCGGGTTTCTTTGCTGTTGTTCCCATTATTCAAATTTTCCACGGCACTTCTAAAAGTGCAAGTTGTTTAAGTTACTCTTTTTCGCCCGATAGACCACAGAATAAGGTTGTGTTTTTTCAAGTTGTCCTGAACAATCGGGAGAATAAGTGTTTTTTCTCTTTTAACTACGGGAAACCAACAAAGGATTGAAGTCTGGGGTTAATTCTTTGAGCTTTCCCGTTAAAGGGATGGCGAATTTACAAATCAACACTGGCATATCCATATCTTTTGCTGTTAAAAATTAACCGCTTAAAGATCAATGATCAATTCATAGCAAATCCTCTAATTTTGTCGCAATAAAAAATGCAGCCGAATATCCAAAAGATTGCTCTTCAAACGATTGAGCTGGAAGCGAAAGCGGTTTCCGGCCTTGCTTCTTTTATTAATAAAGATTTTGAAAAAGCTATCGCCGCCATGGCTGCCTGCAAGGGCCGTATCGTCATCAGCGGTATTGGTAAAAGCGCCATCATCGCACAAAAGATTGTCGCCACATTAAATTCCACCGGCACGCCTTCTATATTTATGCATGCCGCCGATGCTATTCACGGAGACCTTGGCATCGTACAGCAGGAAGATGTAATAATCGTTATCAGTAAAAGCGGTGAAAGCCCTGAAATAAAAGTGCTGGTCCCTTTATTAAAAAATTTCGGAAATGTATTGATAGGAATGATCGGCAGCATTGGTTCATATCTCGCCAAACAATCAGATATTATTTTAAATACAACTGTGGAACAGGAAGCTTGTCCAAATAACCTGGCGCCTACAACCAGCACAACAGCACAATTAGTAATGGGTGATACCCTGGCTGTTTGCCTGATGGAGAAAAAAGGATTTCAGACTGATGACTTCGCCAAATTTCACCCGGGTGGAACACTAGGAAAAAAACTATACCTGCGTGTGGCGGATTTATATATTAATAATGAACAGCCAAAAGTATCACCTGCTGGTTCATTAAAAGATGTGATCGTGGAAATGACGCAAAAAAGATTAGGAGTAACAGCAGTAATAAATGATGGCGGATTATTGCTGGGCATCATTACCGATGGCGATTTGCGAAGAATGCTGAAAGACGGTATACAGATCGACGCCGTAAAAGCCGCGGACATCATGACGAAAAATCCAAAAACAATTGGTCCCGATGAATTAGCTGTAAATGCTTTGGATGTTTTAAGAAAAAACCAGATCACTCAACTGGTAGTTGCCGATAAAGGCCTTTATCTTGGTATCATTCATTTGCACGACCTGATAAAAGAAGGATTAATATAACCAACCATGCAAAGAGGCATACTGTTGCTGATCACTCCGATTATTCTTTTGGTTGGTTGCGGCAAACACGAGGTAAGGGACCCGATGGAGTTTACATTACCGGAAGCAACAGCCCGGCAGGAACTTACTCTCGCAAAAGATATTTTATACAAAGCGCATCCTTCTATCAATCTTTATAAAAGCAAAGAACGGGTCGATTTTCTTTTTGACAGCATCTATCAAACATTTACACAACGCACCAGCCTTCGAAAATTTTATAACAGCCTTTATTTTATTACAAATGAATTTGGCTGCTCGCATACTGATCTTTTTATGCCTCCTTCTTTTTATGATACATTGAGAAACCGGAATTATTTTTTTCCTTTTCCTGTGTTATGGGTAGGCAATAAAATGCTGGTAAATATTGCTGATTTTGATACACCACAGGGAACGGAGATCGTTTCCATCAATGGGCAACCGGTGAAACAACTTTTAAAAGAAATTTCTTTATACAATTCGGTGGAAGGCATTCACCGGCCAACACAACTATCACTCGCCTGCAGGGATTTTTCTTTCCAGTATTATTTAAAATTTGGCCCGCAGAAAAAATTTAATTTACAAATAATCGATACTTCTGGTAAAGCAAAGACCCTTTCGCTGGACCCAATTAATTATTCCGAATGGGAAACAAGAAACAGCTCTTACATCTATTATTTTGACGGCACAGCTGTAGATTATGATTTTATACTAAATAATGAAAAGGGATATGGATTAATACGCATTCCGACTTTTGAGTTTGGGAATGGACAAAAACAATCGGCTTTCGAACATTTCTGTTCAAACACTTTTGAGCTCTTGCAAAAGAAAGCCAATATTAAAACATTGATTATTGATCTGAGAGAAAATACCGGCGGAAAACTCTACGCAGCTTTCCTGCTTTTTTCTTACCTGGCAAAAAAACCTTTTACAGAATATGAACGTGTTATTTCTAAAGTAAACAGCCTTCCTTATTCCTCTTACCTTGATAAAGATTTTGCGGAAAGAGAAAAGGCCGGCCTGGAGACATCTCTTCGTGACGAGTTTGAAAAAAGAAAGACAGGTCCATATTATTATTATGATAGTTCTTTCATCAACAAATGGGAACCTGATAAATACCGGTTGATGGAAATGTATTTATTATAACGAACCCCAAAACCATGTCGGCTGCTTCTTATTTTGCATTATTAGTCAAGAAAACAGGCGTAGGAAAAATAGTAGGGGAAGAAACAGCCGGCGGTTCTTTTTCCGGCAATGGTTTTACCAACCTGGAATATGTATTACCAGCTTCAGGAATAAAACTGATGTTTCCTTATGCCCACATGATCTATAGTTATAAAGAAGAAAAAAACACCGGCCGGGGCATCATACCTGATTACATTGTTCCGGATACCTACGAATCATTTAAAAATAATGAAGACAAACAATTAGTATATATCGCTGACAGCCTTATTTTGAATTAACTTTGAACTTTACACCCTCCATGAATAAACATCATTACGTTGCAATAATGGCCGGCGGGATCGGCAGCCGCTTCTGGCCCATGAGCCGGACAAATCATCCCAAACAATTTCTTGATATTCTCAATACCGGTCAAACCCTGATCCAGCAGACATTTGTGCGGTATAAAAAAATGATGCCGGTGGAGAATATTTTTATTGTTACATCGAAGGAGTATGTAGACCTTGTAAAAAAGCAACTGCCGGAGTTGCCGGTAGAAAATATTCTTGCGGAACCATCAAGAAAAAATACAGCCCCTTGCATCGCCTACATTGCGTTTAAATTATTCAAAAAAGATCCTGATGCATTGATGATCGCCGCTCCCGCTGATCATCTTATTATGGACAGCGATGAATTTATAAAAACAGCCGAAAAGGCGCTGGACTTTGTTGATAAAATAAATGCGCTTGTCACGATTGGTATTAAACCTACTTATCCCAACACCGGATACGGTTACATTCAGCATGATGCGCCGGAAGTAATTCCTGGCGTGTACGAGGTAAAAACATTTACCGAAAAACCCAACGTTGACCTGGCGAAAACGTTTATGGCCAGCGGTGATTTTTTATGGAATGCCGGGATATTTACATGGAAAGTAAAAAATATTCTTGCCGCATTTGAGAAGTTTCTTCCGGAAATATATGAGTTGTTCGCCGCGGAAAAAGATAAACTGAATACACCTGAAGAAGCGGCTGTTATCGAAACTATTTATCCACTATGCACCAATATCTCCATTGATTTTGGTATTATGGAAAAAGCGGACAATGTATATGTTATTCCTTCCTCTTTTTCCTGGAGCGATCTCGGCACCTGGAACAGCGCCTGGGAAAATATGGAAAAAGATTATTTTAATAATGCCGTGGGGGGTGATCATGTAATGGTGGTAGATGCAAAAAATTGCATGGTGCATGTACCCGACAATAAGCTGGTATTATTACAGGGCCTGGAAGATCATATTATCGTAGATACAAAAGATGTGTTGATGATCTGTAAAAAAGATAAAGAGCAGGAGATAAAAGAATATGTGGCAGAGATAAAAAGGAATAAGGGTGATAAGTTTCTCTGATTTGCATAAGCGGGGCTTTTAGTATATTGTACATCTAAATCCTTTGCAAAATCCATGATTAGTTACCCGATTAATAACATCCTGTTTCTTGATATAGAAACTGTTCCCCAATATTCTTCTTACAATGAATTGCCGGAAGAATGGAAATCTCTCTGGAACATTAAAGCCGGTTATCTTATACGCAATAAAGAAGATGAAACGTTTGAAAGCGTTTATCCCCGTGCCGGCATCTATGCCGAATTTGGAAAAATCATTTGCATCACCTGTGGCATCGTTTCCGGTAATGGTGAAATGAAAAAGATTTCTATTAAATCTTTCTGCGGCGACAATGAAAAAAGCCTTCTTGCAGAATTTTCAGAGATGCTTAAGAAATGGACAGCTAATGAACCTAAATTTCTTTGTGCACATAATGGAAAAGAATTTGATTTTCCTTACCTCTGCCGCCGCATGACGATTAATAATATTCCAATCCCTGCAATATTAAATATGAGTGGCAAAAAACCCTGGGAAATAAGTCACCTTGACACGATGGAGCTCTGGAAATTTGGTGATTTTAAAAATTTTACTTCTTTGAATCTATTAGCACACTCTCTCGGCATACCAACACCAAAAGATGATATTGATGGCAGCATGGTATGGGAAGTGTACTGGAAAGAAAAAAACATTAGCCGTATTGTTACATATTGCCAGAAAGATGTAGTAACGGTAACACAAATCTTGCTGCGAATGATGGGCGAGCCGTTAATAAAGGCGGAAAATATTGAAATAAAGAGCTAAGAGGTTAAAGGAGAAAAGGAGGTTGTCTTTTTCCCTCTTTAAGTATCTTCGCTGTATCGGGGTTTTCGCTTAACTCTTTTTCCTCCTTTTCTCCTTTAACCTCTTAGCAATGAAAAGAACAAACTATTCTTCCGGTGTAAAATGGGAAGATATCGTCGGCTATAGCCGTGCTGTAAAAATTGGTAATACCATCGAAGTAACCGGTACTGTAGCTGCAGATGATAACACGATGTTGGTTGGTGGCGACAGCGCTTATGAGCAAACGAAGTTTATTATTCAAAAAATAGAAAAGATATTAAAAAAAGCCGGCGCTTCTTTAGAAGATGTTATAAGAACAAGAATGTTCGTCACTGATATTTCCCGTTGGGAAGAATATGGAAAAGCGCATGGAGAGTTTTTCGGAGAAATAAAACCCTGCACGTCTATGATTGAAGTAAGCGGATTGATATCAAAAGAATATTTGATAGAAATTGAAGCGACAGCAATTATTATCTAAAACCCCAAACCCCTAAAGGGGCTTAAGAACATTCATTTATCAATGAATATCGAATCGCTTCGTGAATATTGTCTATCCAAAGCTGGTGCTGAAGAAACTCTTCCTTTTGGCCCGGATAATTTAGTATACAAAGTAAACGGAAAGATTTTCCTGATAACAGGATTCGACAGTCAGCCATTACAATTCAACGTAAAATGTGATCCTGATAAAGCGATGGAGTTAAGAGAAGAATTTCCTAACGTACTTCCCGGCTATCACATGAATAAAAAACATTGGAATACGGTTATCGCCGATGGTTCGGTATCATCAAAGCAATTAAAAGAATGGATTGATCATTCATATGACCTGGTCGCGGGAAAAAAGAAGAAGAAATAATAAGGCTATTCATTCACTGCCGTCCAATTCGCTTTTCCCTTTTATAGCCTTTCTTCTTTTATTATACTTTGCTACAAGCTGCGTAAGAATAGGTGTGAAAATAACAGTCGTCACTACCGCTGCAGCAATCTGCGATGTGGCTTTACTTACCAATGGCAATAAAGATGGATCAACAAGAGCAAGGGCCGCAGGTGTTGCTACTGCATTTCCCGCCGTACTTGATGCCGCTGCGCCGCAGATACCTGTCCCTCCCACAGCACGATCACCCAGTATATTAAAAAAACCAACGAAGAAAGTAGTAATGACGCCTAACAATATTCCCGGTAACCCTGCTTGAATAATTGTTCGCAAATCAATGCCAGCTCCTAATGCGAAAGCAAAAAATGGAATCAAAACAAACCCGCCTTTAACTAAAAATTCACGAAGCTCTTCATCAAGATTTCCCTAAAATAATTCCTATCACTAACGGAAGAACAACACCGACAAAAGCTAAAATGGGAAAACTGGCAAGTCCAGCCGCTCCTAATGCAATCATTGTTAAGAAAGGGCCATCGTTAACCGAAAGGATCGCCATCGCACCTACATCTGTTTCATCACCAAACTCACTTGCCAATGCAAATGATAATCCGCCATTATTATTTGTTGTCGCGGCGATAATAGCAAGCGAAGACAGCCCAAACAAACCGTTACTACCAAATAATTTTGCTACGGCGATACCCAATGCCGCACCAACCACAAAATTCACAAGTGTAACTGTAATCCCTTTTGTTACTGCCTTTGGAACTGATTTAAATTTTATGCTGGCCCCCATGCATATCAGGAATGCGCCAATCAATGCGCCGGATCCATTGGCAAGTGAAGTAAACAGGCCGCCAATTTTTAAAACACCCGGCAAAAAAGTATTCAGCAATACGCCGATGAATAAAGGAACGATCATCATTCCTCCGGGTATACGTTCAATGGTGGCTTTTAATTTCATGGCTTTATCGTTGCAGGTAGATATTTATCCGGGACATAACTTTGCTCCATATTGAATGGCCTGTATCATACTTTCAGAATTAGCTTCTCCTTTTCTCCTTTATCGAATGCTACTCCATGATCCACCGAAACCCGGATGATAGGAAGGCCCAGTGTAATGTTCACTCCCGACAAACCTTCCCATTTTTCTTTTTCATGATTATAATTAAATCCAAGAAGCTTGGTGGGAATATGTCCCTGGTCGTGGTACATGCATACAACAATATCATATTGGCCGCCTCTCATCTTCGGAAAAATAGTATCTGGCGGAAATGGCCCTTCTGCAGGTATGCCCAATAGTTTTGCTTCTTCTATCGCCGGTATTATTTCGTCAATTTCTTCAGTACCAAATAATCCGTTCTCGCCTGCATGCGGGTTTAATCCCGCCACTGCGATCCGTGGATGCCCGATTTTTATTTTTTGCAAAGCGGAATACGCCAGTTGTATTGTTTTTAATACCCGGTCTTTTTTTACACGCCGTATCGCTTCGGAAAGAGAGACGTGGGTAGATACATGAATAACCCTGAAGCCACCATCGGCCAGCATCATCGCATAATCTTTTGTATGTGTTAGTTCCGCATAGATTTCTGTATGCCCAGCAAAAAAATATCCCGCTTTATGGATCGCTTCTTTATGTATGGGGCCGGTGATCGTTGCATCTATTAATCCCTCATTCGCCAGCTCGATAATTTTCGCCACATATTCAAACGATGCTTTACCCGTCATGGCGGAAATGGTATTGAATTGAAATGTCGCATCTACGTTTTTCATATCCAATACGTCCACTGTGCCGTATTGATAAATACCATCAGCAGGTTGTGTCACTGAGTTTACTTTCAAAGGGAGTTTACAAATACCAATAATTTGTTCAATGATCTTTGCATCACAAACAACCAGCGGTTTGCATATTTCATATATGTTTTGCAGTGATAATGCTTTCACTGTAATCTCCGGGCCAATGCCGGCGGGGTCACCGGCGCTTATTCCTAATATCGGTCGTTTGTTCTTCACTATTATATTATTGCTTTGCTAATTTTTCTAAAAATGATAACGGCCACGGGTAACTACCAGGCTTTACTGTAAAAAGGCCTTTTGTTTCGTCTTTGCTTTTCAACGTTACAATGCCCGGCGCAACTTCTTCTTTCACATAAAAATCACGGATGCCGGTACTATTAATAAGTGCAAAAGACGTAGCGCCGCCCGTTAAACCAAAATGAATAATATTCATACCAATTGAATTGGAAATATAATGCATCAGTTTTACAAAATAACCGGAAAAAATATCTGGTTGATCTTTTACTTGTTTCAATGGCTGATCAACCGTAATGCTGATCATATACTGATCTTCCAGCAATTCCAGCGCTTGCTGATTAAAAATGGTTTCTTCTTCTTTGGTCATTTTAAACCGGTCTTCCTGCCATGCGCCGGGAAGTGATAGTTGAGGAATAGTATATTTTTCTAACAAATCAACAGCATTATTATCTTTTACCGTACTTCCATTGATGATGACAGCAAAAGGAAGTTTTGACGTTTTATTTTCCTGCTGAAGTATTTTTTGTTCATCAGAATAGCCAAGATGTTCCAGCCATGCTTCAAAACATTCGGCTGCGCCACAGCATAGATCTTGTTCATTGGTTTTCTTTATATAATTTTTAATGTCTTCTTTGGTTTCAACATCTCCGGTAATAAATGATGACGCCGGAAGATCACTATTTTGCTGAAGATGAATATAGGGCGGGTGAGCGCCGTGAAATTTTAGTAATGTTTCTACCGATGAAGAACTGATGGGAAAATCAGGATCATTTGCAAATACAGTTTTGTCAAGGCTGGTTCCATTAATATAATAATGACCAGAGCTAATGGTTCGCCCCCTGGCCGGGTTAGCGGGTAATAACAAAATTCTATTATACCCTAACTCCTGTTGCAAAACAGTTATCTCTGCTGCAATATGCCCTCTCATCACAGAGTCTACTTTCTTAAATAAACGGAATGGCTTATTGAAACGCTTAAGTTCAGCAATAACTTTCTTTGTTTTAGCGACAGCACTTTCTTCATTTAATGACCTTGTGTTTGTATCTATTACCAGCAACTCCGCATCAACCTGTATAACCGGATCGAGTTGAATTTTTGTAGTAAGACCATAGCGATGACCGATACCGCCCATTTCCGCAGCGCCGGAGAAATCATCTGCAAGTATTATTGTCATTTTTCTACTGTTAAATGCTGCATTATTAAATTAGTTAACAGCAACTCATAAATATATGAAACCAGCTTCTTAGTTTTTCTTTAAATCGCATAATTTAGCCCCCTATGATCCCAACGATTACTTCAAAACTTCCTAACGTCGGTACGACCATTTTTACCGTCATGAGCGGACTTGCCGCCAAACTCAATGCAGTGAACCTTGGTCAGGGCTATCCTGATTATTCCATGAGCCCGGAGCTCGTGGCATTGGTGGATGAAGCAATGAAAAAAGATTTTAACCAATACACGCCGATGCAGGGTTATATGCCATTACGTGAATCATTGGCAGAAAAAACTGAATTTTTATACGGTACAAAGATTAATCCTGACACACAAATTACTATTACTCCGGGCGGTACTTATGCGATCTACACAGCATTGACGACAGTGCTGCAACCCGGGGATGAGGTGATTGCTTTTCAGCCCTGCTATGACAGCTATATACCGAATATAGAAATCAATGGTGCTATCCCCGTTTTGATCAATATGAAGACCCCGGATGAAACATCTAAAAGTTATCGTATTGACTGGAACGAAGTGCGTCAAAAGATCACACCGAAGACACGGATGATTATGCTCAACACCCCGCATAACCCTACCGGTTCTGTATTAAAAGAAGAAGATATACAGCAACTTCGCTCCATTGTAAAGGACACAAATATTCTTATTCTTTCTGACGAGGTATATGAACACTTAATGTATGATGGGTTGCCGCATCAAAGTATGCTTCGTTATCCGGATCTGTTAGAAAGGAGCTTTGTCTGTTTTTCTTTTGGCAAAACATATCACTGCACGGGGTGGAAGCTGGGTTACTGCATTACATCTCCCGAATTGACGGCTGAATTTAGGAAAGTGCACCAATTCAATTGCTTTTCCTGTCACTCTCCCTCACAGGTGGCATTGGCGACATTTTTAAAGAATAAAGACGCTTATCTTTCTCTTGGCGCCGCCATGCAGGAAAAAAGGGACTACTTCACTAAACTGATGCAGGGCACAAAGTTTGAATTGCTTGACAGCAACGGAAGTTATTTTATCTGTGCGAAATATGGCCGCATCAGCGATGAAAAGGACAGCGACCTCGCCATCCGCCTTACCAAAGAATACGGCGTCGCCATGATCCCTGTTTCTGTTTTCTATAAAAATTTCACTGATAATAATATTGTCCGTTTTTGTTTCTGCAAGAAAAAAGAAACGCTGGAAAGAGCAGTAGAAAAATTGGCGAAGATCTGATCCTAAAAAAGTATTGATCTTTGCAATAGTTTTCAACTTAACGATATGTCTAAATTATCCTTTACTGAAAAAGCGGTCCTGGTTCTTGTGCTGTTGATGCTTATTGCAGGGTATATTCTTTTTTATACGGATTTATCGCTGTTCGTAATTTATGTGGAGGAAGACGGGTTGGTGGAATGGCTGACTGTACTGGGATTATTGCTGGGATGTTTTACCTGCATTGGGCGTTTTATAAAATTGAGGAAACAAAAAAGCTGGTGGTTTCTTGTTGTAACCGCCGGGTTAGCATTATTGCTATTCTTTGCTGCAGGCGAAGAAGTTTCCTGGGGCCAGCGTATCCTGGGTATTAAAAGCTCCGAATATTTTATCGAACATAACTCACAGGGTGAAACAAATTTTCATAACCTTATCGTCGATGGCGTGAAGCTCAATAAAATAATTTTTTCTATCGGGTTGATAGTTGCAATGGCCATCTATTTAATAGTAATTCCCTTATTATACCGCAATAATCAAAAAGCAAAAACCTGGCTGGATAAAAGTGGCGTTCCTGTTCCCGCCGTATACCAGGTGATCAGCATTTTACTTTTATTCGGTATTACAGAGTTATTGCATCATGAAAAGAGAGCGGAGTTATTAGAGGCCGGTATCGCCTTACTTTTCTTTTTAATTATAAAATTCCCCGTAAATACTTCAATATTTAAAAAAGATCACCAGTTAGGATAGATCTTCGCCAGCATCAGCGTATCACACTTCGTCATTCTTGTTTTGGGGATTCAGGAATTTTAGCCTTAGCGTAGTCACGTTATAATCAATATGACTAATGATGGGCTCTACCCGAAAACTGTCCGCAGGAAGTCGCCTTGCCATAGTAGAAGTTAAAAGAAAATAATGCTGCTGCAAACCAGTAAGCTTTGCGGTCAATGAATCAGCAGGAACAATTTCATGATTATAGCCACGGTAAAAATCAAAACTGTGCGCATTTACATCCAACAGCACGATGTCTTTATCATTTACTTGCAGTTTTTCTTCTTTTATTTTGAACGCCAATTCATTTCCTCCCTGGTATTTCATCAGGTTAGGGAAGAAATTATAATTCAGGAAGATATTAAACACAATACTGGCTAACACTGACACATAAACTACTTTCAAAGCCCTGGCCTCGTATTTTTTTATAATAAACCTTAATAAACCAATAAGCAAGACTGCCCCGGCAATATGCATGGCGATACCCTGTGGCATGAAGAAATAATAATTCAAAACGACCGTTGCCAGGATAACAATACAAGCAAAGGCAATTTGTAACGGTAAATAAAATTTAATTCCTTTTCTATTGGATAAAGCCAATCGTAAATAAGGAGCAGTAAATAATGCAGCCAGCGGCATCAGCATAAATACATAATGCGGCATTTTAAATTTTGAAAAAGAAATAGTAAAAAGAATAACGGCAAATGTGAGTGCTGCAAAATTGAACGGGTGTTTCCATTTCTTTAACCATATCATTCTGCGCAACCAAAAAAATACTGCGACATATGCGGCAATGCACCAGGGAAAAAATGCCCAGAGAAATGTATGATATAAAAAGAACACATTGCTGTTCCTTCCTCCTTTTATAAAATTATCGCCGCCAAAGCGTTCAAAATTCTGGTCCCATAAAATGAATTTCACCCCTGATATATTACTCATATTCCGGACTACTTTTTCCGGGTGCAGATCAAACTGTAAATAGTAAGCATATAATACAGGTGAAATAAATAACAAAAGAAAAGGAACAAACAACCATGTTTTCCAGTTGGAAAGAACAGACCATTTTTTATTAAGCAAGATATAGACGAATGCGGACATTAAGGTTATCGCAGGTCCGATCCATCCTTTTGTAGAGAAAGCGATACCCACTCCTAATGCCGCCAATACGATATTGATCAATTTTCTTCTATCAATAAAAACAATCAACTGCCACAATCCAAAAATGATCGCCGCCATCAATGGCGTTTCCATTCTCGCATCATTAATGGAAATAATAAAACCCTGCGCTGTGGCCAGCATAATAGCGGATAGCTTTGCCGTTGTTTTATCCGATAGATGCCTGGAAAGTTTATACGTACTGTAAATAGATAATAATCCAAATAAAACGGCGGGTAAACGGTAGGCAAAAGTATTTACACCAAAGAGTTTAAAGCTTGCAGCGGAAATCCAAAAGAGAAAATGTGGTTTATCTAAATACTCTGAATGCCGGTCTATAAGACTTGTATAGTCATTAAACTGCAGCATGTGCAATGCTATATTCGCATGATGCGCCGCATCCTTATCGGTTAATGGAAAAAATAAAGCGCCGGCATATACGACAAGGCATAAGAAAGCAACCAGGTATTGAAAATTATCTTCCTTCTCAAGATCAATGGAAAATCTTTTAAGCATTACAGTCCTGCTTTTGCGCTGATCTCCAGCATGCGGTCAATGGGTTTTTTCGCCGCCAGTCTCAATGCCTCATCCATATTTATTTCCGGCGTTCCATATTCCATACAGAGATATAATTTCTCCAGCGTATTACGCTTCATGTGCGGACAATCATTACAGGCGCAGCTATTAGTAGGTGGCGCCGGTATAAATGTTTTCTCCGGCGAAGCTTTCATCATTTGATGAAGTATACCTGTTTCTGTCGCTACGATAAATTCTTTGGAAGAATTTGTTTGTGTGTATTTCAATAAGCCTGTGGTTGAACCGATATAATCCGCTAATCTCAACACGGGTTCTTCGCATTCCGGGTGGGCGATGAATTTCGCATTCGGGTGACGGGTTTTTAATTTGGTAATTTTTTCAAGACTGAATATTTCATGCACCATACAAGCGCCATTCCACAATAACATATTTCTTCCTGTTACTTTGTTGATATAAGCGCCTAAGTTTTTATCGGGTGCGAAAATGATAGGCTGCTCTTTCGGAAAACTTTCGACAATGATCTTTGCATTGCTGCTGGTACAAATCACATCACTCAACGCTTTGATACCGGCGCTGCAGTTGATATAACTCACCACTACATGATCAGGATGTTGCTCTTTAAATTTTTTAAACAAAGGCGGCGGGCAACTATCGCTCAACGAACAACCGGCTTTCAAATCCGGGATAACAACTTTTTTTGATGGGTTTAAAATCTTTGCCGTTTCCGCCATGAAGTGTACCCCGGCAAACACGATCATATCCGCTTTTGTTTTCTCGGCTTGTTGCGCCAGCCCCAAACTATCGCCGATATAATCCGCCACATCCTGTATGTCCGGCTCCTGGTAGTAGTGCGCCAGCAGGATAGCATTTTTTTCTTTTTTCAACCGCTCGATCTCAGCAAAAAGGTCCATGGCGGGATCCAGGTCGATGTCCAGGAAACCGGCTTCATCCACATTCGCTTTTGCTAATTCGAAATTTTCTACTTTCATTTTTCAAACGTTTGATCGGGGTAGCAATATTCCACCAGCATTTCCGATTTTTCAAAAAAATTCTTTCCGCTAATTCTAATAATAGTAATATATATTTTTATAAAAAAAGACTATTATTATTACAACTGTGAATTAGTGGATAAACCATTTTACAAAATTACTTATTAAGAGTTATACACAGCATAAACAATGAAATCCACAAGTTGTTTTGTTGCTGGTGCTGAATTGTACCATCATTTCCACACTGGTGTTAAGAACGGATGATGAAATATCAAGAATAAAATCCGCTCATTTATAATGTGGATACCGATAGAACAACTCGTCCCAATCCCGGTAAACTGAACAATCCCGGTAAAAATTAAAAGATAGTATCCATGAATTATATTTCATATTAACGTTCCACACCGGGATATTCACATTATTTTACTTCCCTTGACATACCATGGGGGATAAATAGTTTCGTTTATAGCCCATTCGGTAATATATATGAACGGAAACACCGCTACAAATGAATGAATTAAATTTACATTTCTTTAAATAATACCACATGAAGTCTGTTAAATTATTTTTTGTCATCGTTTTAATTTCTGTTTCTTCATTAGTAAAGGCCGATGAAGGAATGTGGCTTCCCTTCCTGCTGGAAAAACTGAACGAGAAGCAAATGAAGAGTTTAGGGATGAAGATGAGCGCAAAGGATATATATAGTATTAATAATGGTAGCCTGAAAGACGCCATCGTCAGCTTTGGTGGTTTTTGCACCGGCGTATTAGCATCCTCCAAAGGATTGGTGCTTACCAATCATCACTGCGGCGTCAGTTCCGTTCAGGATCATTCTACGTTAGATCATAATTATTTAAGGGATGGCTTTTGGGCGAAGAACAATGCGGAAGAATTATCCAATCCTAAATTATATGTCACGTTTATTGTGCGGATTGAAGATGTAAGCAAAGCGGCGTTAAATGGCGTAACCGCCATAATGAGCGAACCAGAACGCCAATCAATAATAGATAAGAACATCAACGAAATAAACGGAGGAGTAAAAAAAGAAAGCTACCAGGCTTCATTCGTAAGGGCTTTTTTTGAAGGCAATCATTATTATTTATTCGTAACCGAAACGTACAATGATGTGCGCCTCGTTGGTGCGCCGCCATCCGCCATCGGCAATTTTGGAAACGAAACAGACAACTGGATGTGGCCACGTCACACCGGTGATTTTTCAGTGTTTCGCATTTATGCAGGAAAAGATAATAAACCCGCCAACTATTCACCGGACAATGTGCCTTACACACCAAAACGATCATTATCTATTTCTTTGGATGGGGTAGCGGAAAAAGATTTTACAATGTTGATGGGCTTTCCCGGAAAAACGACTGAATATTTATATAGTGCAGCTGTCGAGCAGATAGCAACGATTAATGATCCCGCGAAAATTGAAGTAAGGGACAAAGCCTTTGCGGTGTTTGGTGATTTTATGAGAAGGGATGAACAAGTTAAAATTCAATATGCGGCGAAAAACCAAAGTATGAGTAACGCCTGGAAAAAATGGAGGGGCGAAGTGCTGGATTGAACAAAAGTAATGTAGTAGCGAAAAAGAAAATATACGAAGCGGAATTTCAAAAAAGGGTAAACGTTAACCCAACTTTGAAAGCTCAATACGGTAATCTATTACAAGACTTGCAAACAGCCTATGATGAATTTAAAGACCTCGGTCTTGCCCGTGATTATTACACCGAGATTACAGGAAGAATAGAATTGTTTTCCATATTCATTCAATTAAAAAAATTACAGGCGGCTCCCGCCAATAAAACAAATTCCGAAGCCGTAAAAAAAGCGCTGGCCGAGCTTTATAAGAACTATAGTCCCGCGGTTGATAAAAAATTGTTTGAAGAGCTAATGAATATATACGCCAGCAAACAAAACAGCCGTGTTGTTTCTTCAGCGATATTGGAAAGAGTAAAGGCGTTAAACATGAACTTCGCCGCATTCGCTGACGAAGTATTTAATGCAACGACAGCTGACGATCCCGCAAGAACAACAGCAACATTGGAACAAAACCCCGAGCAGGTAGCTGCCAGTCTCGGTTTTGATAAAGCCTATAATTTATATTTAAGCATGGCCCAGGCCTATACTGATAAAGTATTGCCGGGGTTGAATTCACTTCAAAACCGCATCAACAATTTGCAGCGTACGTATATGCAGGCGCAGATGGAAGTGTTTAAAGAAAAAGCATTTTATCCCGACGCCAACAGTACGTTCCGTATCACGTATGGTAATGTGAAAGGCTATACGCCAAAAGATGCCGTTCAATATGATTATTATTCTTACCTCGATGGCGTGATGCAGAAATACATTCCCGGCGATTATGAATTTGACGTACCGGAAAAGTTACGTGACCTCTATGCGAAAAAAGATTACGGGCCTTATGGAAAGAATGGAAAGATGCCGGTTTGTTTCATCGCCACCGATCATACCACGGGTGGTAATTCCGGCAGCCCCGCCATTGATGCCCAGGGCAACCTGGTCGGCCTCAACTTCGACCGTGCCTGGGAAGGCACCATGAGCGACATAAATTACGACCCTTCTATTTGCCGCAACATCATAGTGGACATTCGCTATGTTTTATTCATTATAGATAAATACGCCGGCGCCGGTTATCTCATAAAAGAAATGAAGCTGGTGCACCCGAAAGGGGGCAGGTAATTTTGGGCCCAACTTCAGTACTACTATGATCACCTGTTGCGTCGCACTCTTCGGGGTTCTGTTCGCTATTCAGCATTTTGTCGAAGATGCCGGCGTTAGTAGGAATTGAACCTAATCAACCCAGCCGAAAAGAAGAATAAAATGGTTAAAACCATTTCCGGTATTTTTCATACAGATAGCCCACGGTTTAAACCGTGGGCTATAAAGAGACCAATTAACCCGGTAACCATTTTAATGGTTTAAATTGTACGAATACAAAAGAGTACAATCAAATAAAGATTTTTCAAAACACGATGATTTTTGACAGGAAGATGAACGGAGCGTCGCAACGAAGCTGATAGTCCACAGGATGCTGCGCATAGCAATGCTGCTGGCTTCATTATCTGTTAAACTCTTATCCTGAGCCCTCCGGCACCATCGTAAAACCCTCATTTGTGAAGGATTTCCGGGCTTTTCCACAATTTGTTCATATGCTTAAATGCCCTATTTTTGCCATCCGTTTTTTAAACCCTGCGTAGTATTATGTCAGTTATCCAGAAGATACAAGAGAAGTATGCAAAATTGATGGCGATTATTATCGCCCTTGCCCTTATCATTTTCGTGGTAATGCTTGCCTTTGAAAATGGCGGAAGCCTGTTTCGTGGAAGCAACTCCAATGATATTGGAAAAGTAAATGGAAAAAGCATCAGCTATAATGAGTTTGAGCAGTCCGTAGCGCAACAGGAGAAAAACATTCAATCGCAGGGCTATGGCGCACAGGGCGAAGCATTGCGCCAGCAAGCCATTGAGCAGGCCTGGAACCAGCAAGTAAGTTTGTTATTGCTTACTTCAGAGTTTGATAAGCTGGGTTTGAAAGTTGGCAAGAAAGAACTCGGCGATGTATTATATGGCAAAGGCGCCCCCGAAGATTTTAAACGATCATTTACTGATACGGCAACCGGTTTTTTTAATGCGCAGGCTGCGAAACAGCGCATTGACCAGATGCTGAAAGGAAATGTGGAAGAAAGAGCGCAGGTAAATTCTTATATCAACAGCCTGGAAGCATCGAGGCTGAATGAAAAATATAATTCACTTCTTACTAATAGCAGCAATACACCGAAGTGGATGATCGAAAAACAAAATGCGGATAACGGACAGCTGGCCCGCATCTCTTTTGTAAGAGAAGTGTATAGCACGGTTGCTGACAGCACTGTTAAGATTTCGGATAAAGAAATAGAAGATTATATCAGCACGCATAAAAAAGATTTTCCACAAGAGGAAAGCCGCAGCATGCCTATGTATCATTTAGCGCATTGCCAACAACGGCCGACAGCATCGAATCAAAAAACAAATTGCTTGAACAAAAGCCAGCATTGGACAGCACGAAAGATGTAAAAAGCCTGCTCGAAGCACAGGGTGTTCAAAATTATTATGACAGCTATATCAGCGGCAACAGGATACAGGTTCCAGGCAAAGATTCTATTTTTAAACTTCCTGCAGGTGCTGTATACGGACCTTATGTAGATGGAAATAATTTTACCCTTGCGAAACTCATAGGCACAAGAGTACAACCCGATACGGTTAAGATCAGGCATATTCTTATTGCGACCATGCAACAAGATCAGCAAACAGGGCAAGCTTACCAGGTAAGAGATACCGCAGTTGCTTATAAACTTATCGACAGTCTTCGTACAGCGATCAGGAACGGGACCAGCTTTGATAGTATTGTTGTGAAATTTTCGGAAGATCCGGGAAGCAAGGAGAAAGGTGGAGTTTATGAAGGAGTTCCTTCCGGCCAGATGGTCCCTGATTTTAATGAATTCATTTTCGGAAACCCTGTAGGCGCAAAAGGAATTGTAAAAACAGAATTCGGTTATCACTATATTGAAATCCTTTCTGCGAAAGGAGCGTCGACTGCTTATAAAGTCGCTTATCTCTCCAACCCGATAACGGCCAGCAGCGAAACAGATAACAATGCGAATAACGAAGCCGCACAGTTTGCCGCCACCAGTAACGATCAAAAAAACATTTGATGCGAATGCCGAAAAACTGAAAGCGAAAGGCATTTTCAAAATGATAGAGCCGAATATATTACCATCCGCTTTCCAGGTACAAGGCCTTAACGGAACATCACGTCCATTTATTAAAAGCGTTTACAATGCTAAGCTGGGACAAGTGATCGGGCCGGAAAGAGTAGGTGACCATTATATCGTGGCCATTGTTACAGAAGTAAATGAAAAAGGAACGCAAAGCGCCGCCAAAGCAAGATTGATGGTAGAGCCGATGTTGCGCAATCATAAAAAAGCGGAACTGCTTATTAAGAAAATCGGAACGGCCGCGACACTCGAAGCCGCAGCCGCAGCATTAGGTGGAAAACCAATTGAAATAGCAGACAGCATCCGGTTGACGAATACGACTACTTCCGCAATATCTTCAGAACCAAAAGTAATCGGCGCTTCTTTCAATGCGGCGAACAAAGGAAAAGTATCGCAACCAATAGAAGGAACAAGTGGTGTGTATGTGATCAGGGTTGATAATGTTAGTGCAACAGTTGTTGCAGATGCAAATGTGGCCGAGCAGAGAAAATCAAAATACCAGCAGGCGAAAATGATGGCCGCTTATGCGCAGCAATCACAAACACAATCGCTGATGGAAGTGGCTGATATAAAAGACAACAGGCGGAAATTCTATTAAAATAATTACACCAAAACCAACTGCATTAAATCCTGCCTTTTGGCGGGATTTTTTTGTGCCTGGTTTGGTTTGTAATAGTTTATCAAGCTCAGTAGGATTGTTCATTTATAGGTTCTTTCCGCATTTTTTTTAAAACTCCATTTTGAATATTAAAAAATCTGTGAAAATCTATTTAAATCTGTGTTATCCGTGTTCCAAAATATTTGTGTGAACAATAGCCACCCTATCTATGTTATCTTTGTAGCGAGTTAAAATATGTCAGACCAGATCATCAATAAAGTAGCGGAAAGCGGGTTGCTAACAGTTGACCCGGCCACGTATTTTCCCAAAGGGGCAACAGCGGTGTTTGATCTAAAAGACCATTTATTCATGGGGCTTATTTTAAAAGAAAAAGATTTCCGCGAAGCGCTTAAAAAAAACGGATTGGGAACAGTACAAAGGAAAAAACGTGGCGCTGACCTGTTCGGCGGATGCCATCATTCCGGTATGGGCGTATATGCTGGTGGCTTCTTACCTGCAGCCGGTAGCGCAGGAAGTAGTTATGGGCGATGAAAAAGAATTGCATAGAAGATTATTCCTGAAAAATATTTCTGCTATTCCTATTGAGGAATTTAATGATAAAAGAGTAGTGATAAAAGGTTGCGGCGAAACGCCGATTGAAGATTTTGTTTATATGGAACTTACCAAACTCCTACGCCCCGTCGCCAAAAGCATTATGTACGGCGAACCATGCAGCACTGTACCCGTGTACAAGAAAGCGGCGAAATAAATTCATTCGATTAATTTCTCGAGAACCACCCTCTTTTCTTAAATACAAAGATCATCCAGATAGGTATTGCCAGCATGACCGTTACCCGCCAGCCAAAATCCATATTGATTATGCAAATAAGGGATCGTGTCGAAATTCATTCCGAAAATACCACCGATAACCGTTGCCGGCGCCAGCAAACAAGTCACAATCGCCATCACTTTCATTACCTCGTTCATCTTTAAGTTCACATTGTTAATATACAAGTCCTGCATGCTCACCATGATATCACGATAGTTTTCGCTAAGGTCAATGGCTTGTACAATGTGATCGTAAATGTCTTTGAAATATTTGGTCGTCCTGTCATCGAGCAATTCACTTTCGCTCCGCAAAATGCTGCCAATAAGATCACGAACGGGAACGGTATTTCTTTTTAAAACAATCAGCTCTTTTCGTAATTGATTAATTTTCGTCAGCGATCTTTTATTGCTGTTACGAATTACTTCTTCTTCCAGCGCTTCGATACGATCGCCTAGTTTTTCCATTACTACGAAATAATTATCGACGATTAAATCCAGCATGGTATAACAGAGATAATCAGCAGTCCGCTGGCGGGCCTTGCTGTTGGAAAATTTTAATCGTTCCCGCAGAGGATTGAATACATCGCGGTGGGCATCTTCCTGGAAGGTGATCACAAAATCTTTACCAAGTACGATGCTGATCTGCTCCTGCTCTACGGTCTGCTTGGTATCATTATAATAAAGCATGTTCAGCAGGCAGAATAAAACGCCTTCCACTTCATCCATCTTCGGCCGCTGGTTGATGCTGAGAATATCTTCGATCAATAACGGGTGAATATGAAAATGTGTACTGACCGCTTCCACATCCGCTTTGCGGAGCCCGTCAATATTTATCCAGCTGATACGGTTGCTTGTTTTATAAGCAAAGGCGTCTTCAATGCAGGATAATTGTTTTTCTTCCAAATTTTGCCCGTCATAATCGTATACATACACGATCACATCTTTGGCTTCTTCCCGCTGTGGAATGATGGTAGGGTTGACCGCCAATATCTCTTTGGTGCGCTGGGTGCCAAAAAGATTGGGCAGGTATAAATAACGAAGATATTTTTCCGGCTTCAGCTTTACATTCATAAAAGAAAGGTAGCAAAAGATATGCAAAGAATTAAGCTATGCCGCATGATTTCTGCTCCCGTCACCTATTGATTTTGGATATGATTACATCAATAAAAAAATGCATCTTACAATAAATTTTATACATGCCACAAAAATCCCAAATGATTACTGCCGCCGGAAATGCAGAAAATTTACTTGCCTATGCATACGGAACCCTGGAGCAATTGAACTGGACGATTAAATATGCCGGCAATAATATGCTGATTGCGTACACTCCAAAAAAATTGACGAAGTGGGATGATGAAATAACCGTTGAAACGGGAGATAATCAACTGACGATAACAAGCAAACTTGTTCATGGCGAATCTTTCGACATGATGGGAAAGAATAAGAAACACATCGCGGAGTTTTTATCAGCATTTGATACTACCAGGAAAAATAGTGGCGAAGAAAATCTCACCGACTGGAAAGAGAAAATTTCTTTACTAAAAAACGATACCATTAAAGTTGCTGAAGAAGAGGGTAAAAAAGCTGCGGAGGCGGATAAAATAATGAACTTTTCAAAAGGCGGCACACAAGTTACTTATGGTATAATTATAATAAACGCCATCATTTTCCTTTTAATGGTAGTAAGTGGCATAGATTTTTTTTCTCCGGCTCCCGTGCGGGTTTTAAAATGGGGCGGGAACCTTCCCGGTCTTACGTTTGGCGGGGAGTGGTGGCGTTTGATCAGCAGCGTGTTTCTTCATTTTGGCATTATTCATTTAGCCATGAATATGTACGCCCTGTTTTTTGTTGGCGTTTATTTAGAACCAATGCTGGGTAAACTCAGGTTTATTGCTGCATACTTATGCTCAGGAATTGTTGCTAGCCTTGTCAGTGTTTTATGGCATAAGAACGATGTTATTGTGAGTGCCGGCGCTTCCGGCGCTATATTCGGCATGTTCGGTGTTTTTTTAGCGCTGCTTACCACGAATATTATTCCCAAGCAATTAAAAAATTCATTGCTGCAAAGTGTATTAATCTTTGTCGGTTACAATGTCTTTTATGGGTTTAAACCAAACTCCGGCGTTGATAACGCCGCACACTTAGGCGGCCTTATTTCTGGGATGGTCATCGGGTATGTTTTTTATTTCACTTTTAAACAACCATCAGAAAAAAAGACGCAAACGGCAACATCACTGCTTTCGTTAACGACAGTTATGCTTGTCTTTCTGGTATTAAGGAGCGAAAAAATGGAGCCGATTGAAGTGGATTATAAAACCGGGGCAATAAGAAGCAAGGTGGATAAAAAGCAGCAAGACAACGCAGAGAAATTTTCAAAAACTATCGAACATTTCGGCATCCTGGAAGAGCTGGCGATTGAGGCGATGCAACTTCCTGATTCAGTATCTAAACAAGAAAATCTCAGCCGGCTGAAAAAAATTGCGCTTGTTAACTGGAAAGAATGTGTGAACCTCATGGAAGATACAAAAGGCATGGACCTGTCGGAAAGAATAAAAACATTAAGAACGGACCTTATCCAATACGCCAACCTGAGAATAAAATATACATCGTTATTGATAAAGACAAAAGAAGAGGAAACAGAAAAATACAATACTGAAATAGAAAGCATTAACCAGGAAGTAGAAAAAATAATTAAGAAAATGAATGAAGATGGCGGGAGCGAAGAGAGTAATTAGGTTAAATAAAAAATACTCATATTAGTTTCATCGCTTTTTGCAGGTCTTCCGGCGTATCAATAGCCACGCTTTTAAAATCAACCAGCGCCATTCGTACCGGGATATTATTTTCGAGATAACGGAGTTGTTCCAGTTTTTCAACCTGCTCCAGGTTGCCTGCGGGCCATTTTGTAAAACTCAATAATGTTTCCTTACGAAAACCATATACGCCAATATGTAAATAATGATCAATGGCAACAGCGCCATCTGCAACAAAAGGAATAATGCTCCTGCTGAAATACAAGGAATCATTATTATTATTCACCACTACTTTTACACTGCTGCTTTTTTCTAATTCTTCTTTATCAATGATCTTTCTCATTAATGATCCAACTTTCACGGAGGGGTCATCAAACAATCGAACTAATTTTTCCAATGGTTCTTTCTGAATAAAGGGTTCATCGCCCTGCACGTTGATGATGATATCAACATCCATATCAGCCACGGCTTCGGCAATCCGGTCGCTGCCGCTTTCATGTTGCTTTTTACTCATCACCGCTTTGCCGCCATGTGTTGTTATTTCATTATAAATAATATCGCTGTCGGTAACAACAAATACTTCGCTGAAGAGGCCTGTACTTACTGCTGCATCATAGGTATGACGAATGACGGGTTTGCTACCAAGCATTTTCATCAGCTTACCAGGAAATCTTGTAGCGGCGTAACGTGCGGGAATCATCGCTATTACTTTCATAAGGCAAAACTAAGAACGGGAGAGGAAAGCTAGCTGTCTAATTTTCGGAAAGGACTTTTCATTAAATGCAAAAAATCTTCATCTTTTTCGTGGGGATAATGTCGGTCGATCCCGTAACGGATATCTTTTGGGTCCATTTTTTTATACGTACCGAATAATCTGTCCCAGATGGAGAACACAGCGCTGTAATTACTATCGGTAAAAGGTTGCTTCCAATGATGGTGCACTTTGTGCATATTGGGAGAAACAAATAAATAACTCAAAGCATTGTCTATTCTTTTTGGCAAACGAATATTAGCATGCGTAAAAGCAGTGGAAATAACCACCAGTGTTTGATAAATCATCACGCTGTACATGGGTGCGCCGGAAATAAATATCAATAAAATAAAAAAGATCCCCCGCAAAATACTGTCGCCCGGATGATGGCGCAGGCCCGTCGTTACATCCACGTTCATGTCGCTGTGATGAATGATATGAAAGCGCCACAAGACCGGGCTTTTGTGCATCACGAAATGAACCAGCCAGCTACTGAAATCTAATGCCAGCACACCAATAACCACCGCCCCCAACACATTTGCATGGAGCCAATACACCAAACCGAATTGTTCACGCAGGCACCAATCAGAAAGCATGACAATAAGGATAGCGAGAAAAGTATGAATAATGAGATGAAGAACAGTGAACCCAAAATTTACAGATGCGTGGCGAAGTTTATTCTTTTTATAAGAGAGTGATAACAGCGGGATAGCGCCTTCCAGTATCCAGAAAAACAGCAAACCGCCAACGAGGAAGGCCATTCTTTCCAATGGCCGCTGTTCGAGATTTGAAAAATAGTCAATAAGGCGTTCCCACATAGGCAACAATTGTACCTACAAATTACGAAGGAAAGGCTGAAGTATTATCCTGCTCTTGTTGATCTGGTGCAAGTATTTCCAATGCACGTTCTACCTGTGTTTCGGCCACCATCAATTTTATTCCGCCGATGGCATTGGATAAAAGAGGATCAATAGTAACAGTGTATTCATCTTGTAAATAACAATTGACGAATTCTTCTTTTAACCGGCCTAAAGCAATATGTGCGGAAATGTAATTATCGAATGAGGTAAGTAAAATGAACTTCATTGTTATACTCATTAAAATGAAAGCCCTCAATATGAGAGCTTTCAAAATCTATTAATCTTATAAATCGTGGTTCAGACTATTATTGATTCAGCATCAACGGCATCACCAGCATCAGCAATTCTTCATTATCCTCCTGGTCAGAAGGTTTGATAAGCCCGGCTTTTGTGGGAGTGGAAAGTTCCATATTTACTTCATCGCTTTCGGCGGCGGATAGCATTTCAATTAAAAATTTGGCGTTGAAAGCGATCACCAGGTCTTCACCGTTGTACTGGCATTTCATTCTTTCGTTTCCTTCAAAACTGAAGTCAATATCCTGCGCCGCTAATTGTAATTCGCTGCCGGAAATATTCAACGCTACCTGGTTGGTACTTTTATTACTGAATATACTTACACGGCGTAACGCTCCCTGGAAGTCGGATTTGTTAACCGTGAGCCTGTAAGGGTTATCTGTTGGTATCACCACTTTATAATCGGGGAAACGGGCGTCGATCAGGCGGCAACTCATTTGCGTAGTGCCATGTTTTACAAAAAAATGATTGCTGTTGTAGCTCAATGTCAGCTCATCATCATTGCCCGGAATAGCGGACTTTAATAAATTCAACGGCTTACGGGGAACAATGAATGAATCGTTTTTCGGACAGCTTACATCTTTTCTTTTATAACGAACGAGGCGATGCGCATCAGTAGCCACGCATTGCAAACCTTTTTTATCGAGTTCAAAGAAAACACCCGTCATCGCAGGGCGCAGGTCATCGTTGCTGGTAGCGAACAATGTTTTATTAATAGCGGTGATCAAAGCAGATGCCGGCATTGTAAAAGAAGTGGCATCATCGCTGGCCGGTTCTTTTGGAAAATTATCGGGATTTTCTCCCATCACTTTATACTTACCATTATCGCTGGTAATTTCTACACCGAAATTTTTATCAATGTTGAATGTAAGTGGTTGGTCAGCGATATTCTTTAATGAATCCATCAGGATTTTGGCGGGGATACAAACTTTCCCGCTGTCTTTTGCTTCAATATCCAATTGCACCCTCATCACTGTTTCCAAATCGGTGGCGACAACGGTCAGTTTGTTCTTTGCTATTTCAAAAAGAAAATCTTCCAGTATCGGCAGCACTGTGTTGGCATTGATAACGCCGGCGATATGTTGCAGTTGTTTTAATAAAGCAGATGAGGACACAATGAACTTCATATATATAATTGAGTGGGGCGAAACTACTGATTTTTGACATACCCTCAACACCCGAAAGGCCAGCGTGGATTACTTGTTGGGATCGGGGAACAATAAGCAATAGGCAAAAAAGAACAATAGGCAACTGCGGTGCTCCGGCAGGAGCATACTGTTTATAGAAATTATCAAAAAGAAATTTTGGCTCCGTAGGAGCCGCCTCTTTTTACAGATCATTTGATGATCAAAGACGCTCCGCAAATGCTGAGCAGCGAACCGAACCCTGAAGAGTGCGACGCAACAGACGATGATAGTAGCAATACAGCCGGGAACATGATCAAACCCAAATAAGGAAAAACAGATCAAAAGGTAGTCGAAACGTCCAAATTTGACTTATTTCCGGCGAAAAGTTGCATATATAATAACCAATCCTTATTTTTCTAATCCAAATTCTATCCTTATGAACCGTCCACACCTGCAACAAAGTTTGCTGTTCGTTACCCTATTTATAGTTTTTCAAACAAGTGCTACCGCCCAGAACCTGCGGGCTTTTAACCAAAATGCATCCCGGAGCAATCATACAGGATTAAGTCTTGCGTTTACACCCGTGTACTCGACTGCGGTGAATAATAGCAAGGACTCCTTGTTGTTTCGTGGAAACGGGGCGGGGTTCCGCTTTGGCGCTGATTATTTTTTTGGAAAGGCGAGCATTGGATTTAGTTCCGGCTTCAGTTCATCGGCGCCAGATGATGCGACGATCAATAACTTTTTAAAACGTTCCGCTGTTCCGCCGGACCAACTGCAAATCACAAAGTCACGACAACAAAATATGTATTTGTTGCTGGGCCCTTCGGTACGGTTTGGCAAAATGGTGGAACTCTATGCGCATGCAAAGGGCGGTTTGTTTATTAATAACAGCGGCCTGGTGAGCATTCAGCAAAAAGGAGCGCAGCGTGCAGCGTATAGAAATGAATCAACCGGCAAAAGTATTTATCCCGGTTTTTTTACCGGGCTTGGGGTGCAATACAATACAAAATCTGATGTATGGTCATTTGGTATCGGCGCTGATTATATGAATACAAAGTCGGAAGTGAATAACTATGATTCACGCAGGGGCGGAGGTATCGAAGGATTAAAATTATCACGCAACATCACGGATATCGTTACAGGATTTACGATACGTTATAATATTAAATCGTCAAGAGATGCGCAAAGCGGTCAATCAACCGGAAGGAGAGTTTTACCTACGGTAAATAAAAGAGAGATTACGGCAAGAGATGCAGGCAGTGGCCAATCAACAGGCAGAAGAGTGTTGCCGACGGTGAATAAAAGAGAAATCAATACTTCAAGAGATGCTGGCAGCGGCATGTCAACAGGCAGAAGGTTGGGAAAACCAAAATACGAGGACATGCGGTTTTCTGATGAAACTATGGATGAAGGGCCTGGGCAGGATCCATCCTGCGGGCCTGTAACAGTAAAAACAACTAACCCTGATGGAAGCGTAACTGAGAATACATTTTCATGCCCGGAAGATGCGGCTGACTATGCAAGTAAGGTTGATGGAAAAAAACAAAAACAATGGGTGCCTAACAATTTCAGAAGAACATCCAGTGATGGCGCTTCAACAGGAATTGTTTCGGGAAGATTAACCTGGCCGGCTGTTGGTAATACGGGCATTGTTACCAATACTACAATTAGTAATTCGTCACCACGCAGCGGATCAACAACATTGAATTCGCAAAGCAGTAGTACGAGACAAACACCGCAAAGTTCGTTTGGAACCATGGTAAGATTAAGTGCCAGGGAAGCAGGCAGTGGTATGGCTACAGGAAAAAGAAGCCGTGATGCGGGAAGCGGAATGGCAACAGGACGCAGGCAATACCAACCGATATTTATAGAAAACAGCGGCAATGTTTGTAACCCCTGTATAGCTGATGCGCAAATGGCTGCTGTAAATAATAATCCCCTTTATGAACAAAGTGGATCGGTGGGCAGCAACCCATTGTATAAAGGAAATGAGAGAGCTGCCGGAACTACGGATGATGATTGCGATGGGATCGGCGGTATTGATGTTTATTTATTGGATATAGAAAATGGTTCTGTTGTTGCGAAGACCGTGACAGAAGCATGCGGTGATTTCTTTTTCGCCAATGTACCGGAAGGTGATTATGTGGTAAGAATAAGCGGAAGCTTTACCGGTAAAAAAGGGTATGATGTTTATTTAAAATCAAAAACTGATTTGCTCGGCAGCGTAGAACAAAATAACCAACCCGCTCAATTATTTATTAATACCGGTGGTGGTGGTGGTGATGATAATAATAATGGTATGGTTCAAAAAGCAGGTATCAGTACATCACGATCTAATATAAGACGGAGCTCTATCGCTATCGTTGAAGCAGACCTGGATGGTGACGGGGAATATGAATCAATCAGGGCGACCGCCACATTCAGCGACGGATCATCAAGGGATATCACTTCTTCTGCACGTACAGTCGCGACAAAAGGAATTACACTGAATGGTGACGGACTACAGATGAGCCGCCGGAGAGTAGAAGTATTAAAATCAAACCGCAGCCTTTCTTCTATCGCTATGGCTGCGGATGGAAGGGCCGTTGCAGCTTTTAGTGACGGAACGACGCAGGATGTAACAGATGCGTTAGTAATTAATACAGCACATGCCAACCTGAAACAATATACTATTACTATCGCCGATGAGAATGGTGATGGTGCGGCGGATGCTATTGTAAAAACAAAAACGAAATCAAATCAATCAAACGACAGGGTGTTTGCGGGAAACATGGAAGAAGAAGAAATATGGAGCCCACGATCGAATATTAAAATGCTGAATACTGCATCGGGAGATGTGGATGGTGATGGCCTTGCAGATATGCTGGTGGGTGGTGATGTTATGAATCCAAAGGCGCAGGGCGATCCTGTACATGGTGTAGATGTAAAATTGGGACTGGCTGGTAAAATGATAAAAGCCGGCCCATCAAATGAAGATGGCGAATTTGAATTTACCAGTTTAGAAACCGGCAACTATACATTAACTGTTGCACAAACCATTTTTATTGATGATGAAACGGTAGTTACGGTGACAGGTGAATCAGCAGAAAATAGTAACAATGAATTGATGAGAAAAGGCTGGGATGGCGTAGTGAAAGGAGGGAGCATTGTACGCAGCGGTAACGCCGGAACAATAACAATGGATGCAGGGGAACCGATTAATTTTCGCTGGACGCCATTGGTACCAAAACCAAAAGAACCTGTAACCTATAAATTACGTGTATGGCAATTGATGCAGGGACAGAATGGAACGCAGGCCATGCGCTCTAATCAACCCATTGTAGAAAAAACAATAATTGATGCGACAGAAACTTCTGTACAGGGAATATTAACAGGGCCATGCAAGCCCCCTTATCTCTGCGATTTTGTATGGAGTGTGCAGGCGATCAGCAACGGTAAATTAGTAAGCGCTGGTTACGATAATCAAACTTCTACATTTAGTATTGACCAACCTGGTGATGAACAGGACGCTGTTACAAAAGCGCAGGATCATAATTCTTCCCGTTCCAATAAAACAGCGAGCATCAGTAGCGGTGATGATGATATCATATTAAATGAAGATGTTGCAAAGAATGCATTGACATTTCGCTGGACACCCATAGTTCCGAAACCACAAAGCCCCGTTACTTATAAGCTGCGTGTATGGCAATTGATGCAGGGGCAAAACGGAACACAGGCGATGCGGTCAAATCAACCCATTGCAGAAAAAACAGTGACTAATGCAACAGAAACTTCCGTACAGGGAATATTAACCGGGCCATGTAAACCACCTTATCTCTGTGATTTTATCTGGAGTGTACAGGCGATCAGCAATGGTAAATTAATAAGTAATACATACGATAACCAGGCGTGGAGCTTTAGTGTAAAGCAACCGGGCGATACGGAAAATCCTGTAATGAAAATACAGAACAATAATACCGTTCGCAGTAACCGTACTGATAATGCGTTGCTGATTAATGATGATAATAACAATGACCCGAACGGGATTGCTATAGATGAAAGCGGAACATCCAAACCGAAAAAGAAACCGGGAAAAATAACCACCGGCCCGGTGAAATGGACGGCCCCGGAATCTATGAGGACGGCCATCAATACAAGCTATACTAACCTGGAAACCATGTTGTCTTCGTTAAATGCGATGGAAGAGCAACTAAACAATGATCAAAGCAATGCAAAATCATTGGTGAACACAAGTCGTAGCAATATTAAAAGCCAGCGGGCTGCTATCAGTAATCTTGAGCAAACACTGGATGAATTACAGACAAAAGATAAAGACGCGGCAATGAACGAGCTGCAACAGAAAAGAAATGAAACAGACCTGCAGTTTTTAAAATTGCACGAATCGATTAAGCAATTAGGCCCGCAATACAACTCTATCTCTAACGTGTTAAAGTCAAGCCACGATATGGTGATGGGTGCGATACGTAATCTAAAATAATTTCTGTTTAGTAGCGAGCATGTTCACAGAAAGTTCCGCCATACAGCGGAACTTTTCTTTTTAGCTTTGTGATAATGGTGTACAAAAAATATCTTACAAAGGAGCAGGCGCTGCAAAAGCTAAAACATTATTGCGGTTACCAGGAGCGCAGCCACAGCGAAGTGAAGGAGAAGCTGTATGCTCTTGGCGTGTGGAAAAACGAACACGATGAGATCACGGCTGCTTTGATTGAACAGGGATATTTAAATGAAGAACGGTTTGCGATCGCTTTCGCAGGCGGTAAATTCCGCATTAAACAATGGGGTCGTGTGAAAATAAAATACGAACTGAAGCAAAAGAAAGTAAGTGAGTACAGCATTAAAAAAGCGTTGAAGCAGATTGATGAAGAAGAATATATAAAAACATTGAAGAAGCTGGCGGAAGATAAATATGCGTCGTTGAAAAGCGACCAGTATTTGATTAGGAAAAAGAAAACGATGGATTATTTGATGCAAAGGGGATTTGAGCCAGCGTTGATAACAAGTGTAGTGCAGGGGTTGACGGAGAAGAATAAAAAATAATGAAGAAGGATCACGCTACGCCGGTTAGGATTTTATTTTTCGTCTATGATTGTTTAAGATGCCAACCTGCAAAAGGTTTAACTGTTGCACAGTTTGGCACCCCATCCCTACCAGTTCCAGGAACAATAGTTTGCAGCATTGAGTTGCCAGGTAATAAATCGATGTCCCTCCAGGTAATTCCTGTTAAAGGGATTTTAAGCCGTCTCGACCATATTGTACCAGGTTGTCCGGCGTATGTGCCGATGTCAATATATACAAACTTATTACCGGCAGGGCCTTGAACGAACTTCCCGACAATTTTGGAAGTTTATCTTTTGATCTATCACCTTTTATTTTAATTGTAAACGTAAAAACTAAATCATTGGATGTGGAAATTTGCTTTTGAACTGTTTCGTAATTGTTACCAGGTCCCTTTTGCAGGCCAAAAACTATGCCTGGCGTTGGTTTGATAAGCATGATTTGAAGTGTTATTTCAGGTTCCACTTTTTTCGGGGATGTCAGTAATGTTTAATAAGTTTCCTGTTTTTTCATTTTTACGCCGTTGTTGGTGTTCCAATGAATTCAGTTGCTAATTTAAATTATTTAAACACCAACGGCACGATTTGAAAAGATTTCGATTCAGATTGTTGGTGATGGCTATGCACATTGGCTTGGCTCAACACCGACAAAGGCGTAAAAAAGGGCTTGCGTCTAAAGACCGAGAATTGATGCAGGCGGAGTATTTTATAATGTCCAGTCCCGCTTGTAGCAATACTTTTGTTAGCGGTTCGTTGTTTCATTCTTCGGTCAGCAATTGCTCAAAAAAAGCACCAATGTTATTTTTTCTATCTACAAAATGTAATTCCAGCATCCAATGTCTTTTATTTCCATGTTTATCTAATTGGAGTATGTCATTATGATTGTCTGGGTGTACATCTAGACACAAATCATTGGGGTCATCGGGTTGTTCATGCGGGAACTCTCCTATAATGTGGCCTGCAATGGCGTTTCCAAATTCGTAGCCATAGCGTTTTGCCAAGTCTGTAGCATAATTAAAAAAATCTGCCCCTGTAAGTTTATTTTGTTTAAAATACCAATCGTTCCCTTCGTGCCAAGCCGCTTCTGTATCTTTCTTTATCTTTTGTTTTAAAGAATGGTTACCTAAAACATATGTTCTTCCCAGGTCTGCTTCCCAACCTTCAAAAATGGGATGAAAATCAAAAAACAGTATATCTCCGTCTTGAATAACCAAATCTGGTGGATATGCCACATACGGTTGCAAAGTATTAATTCCTGTTCTTACGATCATTTTGCCCCAATGATTTTCTGCACCAAAATCTTCCCTGGCTATTTGCACAATTTCATCGCAAAGTTGCTTTTCTGACTTCCCTGGAGTTATTAATCCTCTGTCTTCAATAACCATAAATAGTTCTTTTGCTTTTTGCTCTGAAAGGAAAAGTTTATGAGTTGCTTGATCCATGTTTTGTTGTTAATATTTTCTATTTGTCTCTTATCTGTAGAAGGTTCAATACAATTACCGCACAACGGTACGGCTTTCTGCTGTGCTGGTATTCTGTGTTATGTCAGCCCGGAGCGGAAGCCGATTGGAAAACTGAAGTTGAAGTTAAGATATACAGTTGATATTTATTCTTCAGCCGGAACTGAAGCTGATAAGCGGTATATGAAGACCAGGATATATTCGTCATCCAGCATAGCAGAAAACCGCTTGTTGCCTGCAGGTTTTCATTGTGTCCTAACCAAAGTAATTTTATAGCATTTATCACGGTTGCTATCTAAAATAGTATTATCAATAGCTACAACTTTATACTTATTTGTGAGGACATTCTTCTTATAAACATACATTTCAACATAATTGTCCTTATTCACATATTCAATCTTATAAAGATTGTCATTGTTAGGATAAATTGTCTCACCGGGCGGTTCCTCACAAAATGCAGTAAAGTTTTGCTTAAAATTAAACTTGTCAGTAAATCGCCAATTCAAATAGTAACAACAACTAAATCCTTGCCTATAGTTTGAATTATTATATAGTTCTATGGTGTCAGACTTAAAAAATAAGCTATCCTTATTACAAGTTGTCCAGACATTTGTGAAGGAGTAGTCGTCATTAATGCTATGAGATATTACGTCTAATAATTGTTCTGCCGTTGTTACTTGTCCTGTAGATGTTTTAAATAGGAATCCAAATAATATGCTTATTACTATTTTGTGGTGTGTCATGTTAAACTTGCAGGCAACGTTCAGGGCTTTCTGCTGTGCTGGTATTCTGTGATCCGTCAGCCCGAACTGTCGCTGAATAAAGTTACTGAAGTTGAGAATATGTTTTGCAGCTCATCTGTGTTACGTAAAGCTGGAACTGAAGCTGAGTTTTGTTATGTCGATCAGGATTTATTCGTCAAGCCAGCATAGCAGAAAACCCCATCCTATGTTTACAATTCAATAAATTTAATAACAGTAAAGGAACCGATTTAGAAAGAACAAGAGGTGGAATAAGACCGTAAAACCCCATAGGCATTATAGCCTTTCTAACATGATAGTCACCACCTCTTTTCTTACCCGATGCTGAACAGTTCAACAGGCTTCTGTAGAAAGCTTGAAGTAGGATAGATAGCACAGTGTAAGAGTGTTCTTTCCGTTTGTTCTTTTCTGTATTAAAAATACTACAATGACTTCAAAACAGAAAAGGTTATGGAATCAAAAAAATTATGTTGTGGGATAGACGTTTCTCACGCGAAGCTGGATGTATGTTATCAGAACAACCTGGGAGAGTTGTTCCACCTGCAGGTAGGCAATAACAACAAAGGCTTTGAAAAGATACTGGAACACACGGGACCGGATTATCACTTTGTAATGGAAGCTACGGGAGTGTATTATATCCGGCTTGCATTTTATCTGCATGAACAAGGCTGTAAATTAAGTGTAGTGAATGCCCTTAGTATCAAACGTTATATACAAATGCACCTGGAACGGAACAAGAGTGATAAAAAAGATGCAGGCTGGATATGCCGGTATGCGATAGAACAAACTCCGCCGTATTGGGAAATGCCCGACAGCGCTTACTTTGAGAGCAAGCAGTTGTACAACACGATAAGAGAATATACGGAGCAAATTAAACGGTTCAATAACCAATTGCACAGTTTAGGGTTGCTTCCGGTGCCAAGTAAAGACACGATAAAATCGTTGGAGAAAGTAAACAAACAATTGGAAAAGGAGATAAAAGTGTTAGAAGCAAAGTTGGAAACGATGCTGGAACAATGGCAACCGGCGCAGCTAAAAAGTGTAGGTAGCATAAAGGGAATAGGCAAAAGGGCCACAGCAATGCTGATAGTGTTTACGCAAGGTTTTAAGTACACCAATAGCCACCGTCAGTTAATCAGCTTTGCAGGATTAAGTCCAACAGAGTACAGCAGCGGCAGCAGTATACACGGCAGGCCCAGGATATACAAACGAGGCGGGAAGAATTTACGGGATGTGCTGTATATGTGCAGCATGAATGCTATCAAAACAAACACGGCTTGTAAAACGTTGTATGAACGGTTAAGAGCAAATGGAAAGACAGGTAAGCAAGCCTTAATAGCAGTGTGTAACAAACTTTTAAAACAGGTATTTGCAGTGGTAAAAAACAACAGCTTATATCAACCTAATTACTGCTCACCTAAACCATGAAAAAGTAAAAAATTTATTTGTTTTTTTACACAGTTCATGTTAGCTGAAGTTGTTTATAACCGCACTTTTAGATTTCTACTTGTATTTGAATATTCGCTTACCCGACCATTTTTAAAAGTCACTGTACTAAATCCATAACTCCAAACTTCTTCGTCCATTGCTTCATATTTATTAATTCCAGTCGGGTTGCCTTGCGCTTGTAATACTTCATCTTTTGATGAACCGACAGTAAAAAACTCCGTGTTACTTTGACTTTTATTTGAAGTTGTCATTTTAGCTTGCAAGTTTCTACTTGTATTTGAATATTCGCTAACCCGACCATTTTTAAAAGTCACAGTACTAAATCCATAACTCCAAACTTCTTCGTCCATTGCTTCATATTTATTAATTCCAGTCGGGTTGCCTTGTGCTTGCAACACTTCATCTTTTGAAGAACCAACTGTAAAATACTCAGTGTTATTTTGACTTTTATTTGAAGTTGTCATTTTTGCCTTCAAATTCTTACTTGTATTAGAGTATTCGCTTACCAGTCCTCTTTTAAAAGTCACAGTACTAAATCCATAACTCCAAACTTCTTCTCCCATTGCTTCATATTTATTAATTCCAGTTGGGTCGCCTTGTACTTGCAAGACTTCATTTTTTGTTGAACCAATTGTAAAATAACCATCCCTAATAGAAGAGGGTTGACTTAATTCTTCGTCAGAAGATGAGCTTTGATTGTCATAAGTCTTTGTCTCAGGGCTTTGATAGGTTGGTGTTTGTGCGGTTTGATTTGAGTAGTCGTCAGGTGTACTACTTTGAGAGTTAGTATTTTCAATGGCTTTATTACTGTAGGTATCTTGTTGCTTCTTATTTAAACTTACTATTACTACAATAACTAAAATTACAATGACAACAATTCCTATTGGACGAAAATTGAAAGGCTTGCTTTCGGGCTTTGAGTAAGTGTCGCTAGTCGTGGTATTTGTATTTGAGTGCTCTGTTTTATTATTGCTTTTAGTGTCATTTCTATTCTCCGTCGTACTTTTCTCTTTTTTTGGTTCTTCCTTACTTTCTGTTTTATCATTTTCTTTGAAGTTAAATTTACCTGAACCTGAAAATGTACTTTTTAATTTACTGTCGTGTATTTCTTTTCTGCGGCTATCACACAAAATTTCATATGCATTTTGTATTTCCTTAAATCGTTCTTCAAAAAATTTATCCCCGTCATTTACATCAGGATGAAACTTTTTTGAAAGCTTTCTATATGCGGTCTTTACTTCTTCTGCAGAAGCAAAATCTTTAACGCCTAAAATTTTATAGCAATTTGTCATAAGAAGATGTCGAATACAATTTCAGCTAACGATCGGGCTTTCTGCTGTGCTGATATTCCGTGATTCGTCAGCCTGAACCGCTGCTGAGTAAAGTTAATAAAGTTGATGTTATATTCTGTTGCTCGGCTTTATTCGTCCAGCCGGGACTACAACTGATAAGCGAACGGAACGATCAGTATATATTCGTCAGCCAGCATAGCAGAAAACCCCATGTTAGCTGCAGTTATTCGGACTTTGACTCTGCCGCACCTTTAAGCTTTGAGAGAATTGTAATTAATGGAAGGTATTTTTCTTTATTCTTCTTTTTCTTTAAGTCGATAATAATCTCTGGTAAATGATCGTAAAAGGCTTTTCTTTCTTCGTTCTGCATTTTCAAAATCATATTAAGGATTCTATACGGATATTTTTCTGGTCTTTTAAGATTCATTTCTTCGAACGTTATGATCTCAGGAACTTCGCCGATATTTTGCAATATAACGTTTAACTCCTTGATCAATTTGTTGATGTTGTTATCGAATTTGAGCTCTTTTTTAAATGCTCTTGCATATTGAATGAATAAGTAGGTACCCCAATAAGAATTAAAAAAAGTATAATAGTTGGAGAAATTCTTGGTCGAAAAGACCACAGGACCTCCTTCCTTGTTGTACCATCCTGTGCGCAGCAAAACGTTCGGGCTAAAATGGACGGCCCTTGAAGTTGCATGATATAGAAAATCATACAGAAGCTTGAGCTTACTGTCAATGGCCATGTGTTCTACACTAGGAAATATTTTATCTTTACTATACCCGTGTTTGCTCCAAAATTGTTTTAGATCGTTTTCAAGTTTTGAAACCATGTCTTGGGTGGTGTTGCGTCTTAATATAGGCTGAACGATCTTCTCTTTATCAAAAAACTTGGTTTGAGATTCGATTGACGTATGTAACAAATACTGATTATAAATGATTAGAAGCTCATCTCTATCTTCTTTCTTAAAATTTAATAAGAATTTCAAAGAAAATAAATCTTCACAGACCCCTCTAAGAAAGGAAATGTTGTAAAATGAATTACTTAAGTTTCTTGTTTGATTTAGATAGAGATTAAATTCAAAGCATTTTATGAATGCAGCTTTTAAGGTTGGTACGTATAGCTGACCTAAATCATTTAACTCAGTGCTATTATAATTGACTATGTGAGCATTGATTTCTTTGTATTTCTCAAGCAGTAAGGTTCTAAATCTTTTAGGCATGTTTAATTGCAACTAACGGTCAGGGCTTTCTGCTGTGCTGATATTCTGTGATTCGTCAGCCCGGTAACTAAAGATAAATATAAATGATGATGCCGAATAAACTTCAATGACGTTGCGAAGAAAAGTCGCACCATGATGCAGACAATAGCGATATGTCGATCAGAATATATTCGTCAGCCAGCATAGCAGAAAACCCCATGTTAGTGGCAGTTTTTATTTTATGGTCGATTCTATTTGTTCTCTCCAGTTGTAAAGTCCTTTAAAAACGCCATCATTTAAAAACACACTAAGAAACTCTGCAAAAGAATGAGTCAAAGTAATTACTTTGTCAGTCTTGTTATAAATGTAATAGTCGTTGTTATTTTGCTCGCTTATAGATAGTGTCCACATGTCACAATAAATCATATACTCTGCGAGGTGTAAATCCTTTTTGTCAACCAAGTAAGTATCTCTTCCGTTGCTTATATTTTCAATTATTTCATTTAAAGGAAGTACCCGAAACATGTCTTCAGCAGATTCGAAACCATTGCAAAAACTATAAAAGGTCTTAATGTCATCGGGTAGTGACAGACTCATTGTTTGTTCAAATGAAGAAATGTCGCTCAAAGAAGTTTTGTCATAAAGTGTTATTCCAAGGTCAATCTTGTCACGTTGAATTCTTGTAATGATATCTGTGATGTGAGGTGTCATAAAATTGCCACTAACGTCCAGGGCTTTCTGCTGTGCTGGTATTCTGTGTTCCGTCAGCCCGAACTGTCGCTGATTAAAGTTACTGAAGTTGGGAATATGTTATGCAGCTCATCCGTGTTACGTAAAGTTGGTACTGACGTTGAGTTTTGTTATGTCGATCAGGATTTATTCGTCAAGCCAGCATAGCAGAAAACCCCATGTTAGCGGTAGTTTTTGTCTGCTGCGATTTTTAAAGTTTAGAAAACATATTTGATGTTCCTTTTTTATTTGAACGTCCTAATCTTAAATTTTTTTGATCGAACTTAAAAGGGAGGAATTTTTCAATACTGCCTACATAGTCCCAAAAGTGTCTATTAGGTTCGACAAATGGGAAGCATAAACTTGGTGCAACACAATTTCTCTTTGTCAGCCATAGTAACAAACTCGAAGTATATTGTTGGTTTGGCAATTCGTTTTTGGAAAGAATATCTACTAGTTTAAAATCGTAGGAAATTATCAACTCAATCGGCCCTAAATTATATTTTGGGTAAGGCTGTCCTGCGATGATATATTCCAAAGCTTTGTTTAAGTCTTTTGGTATCAGTTTCCATTCTGTTTTTGTCTGTCTTAAAGGTGTATTTGCTGGATACAAGTATCCAATAGTATCAGTTATCCCATTTCCAAAAACCTCTTTCGTTTTCTTAATTAGTTTGCTTGCAACCTCTGGATGTTCACCGTGATCTTCGTCCGCAGTATAACCAGTCAAATAAATATTGTGTGGATTATTGATATCTGCATTCGTACAAGCTGTCAAAAAGCGTTCGACATTAGCCCATACTTTTTCTATTTTCCCACCGGTCAGGGCTTGGGTTGTCCTACTTTGTGGTAAGCTATAAATAATGTAAGGCCTTGTTGCTACCATGGAGTCGAATAAAATTACCGCTAACGAGCAGGGCTTTATGCAGGTTGGGAATTAGTATTCCGTCTGCCCATAACCGCTGCTGATTGAAAATATGTTGATGAAGTTAAGTACAAAAGTTGATAGTAATTCGTCTGCTGGAACTGAAGCTGGGATTTGCAATTAGCTGATGTTAAAATGTCGAGCCCAACTTGCATAAAACCTAATGTTGGCAGAAGTAATTCTACGTCACGGATTATTAAGTTGTCGTTCCAGGTCAGCAATTGTAAAATCTCTATACTGAAATTTGTCAAATATTTGTTTGCTAGTTTTTGTTTCAGAAACACTTAGCAATGGCTTACTTCCGTTAAATGTTACGGCTACAATTTTAATGTCGTTGTTAATAGGTACATTCTTAAATATGTATTTGTCTCCTTCAAGATTACCTGTCATAATACTTTTAGCTTGTTTAAAAATCAGTTTGATATTAGGTTTTGAGTTGGGGTCTACTTTTATTACGTAATCAATCTTTTCGTCTTTAGTTTCCCAAAAATAGTCGCAGTTAATCCAACCAAGTTTAGATGAACTAAAAATGTAATAATTGAGTTCAACCTCGTTCATAGTCTTTATGTTTTGATTTTTAAAGACTGAATATTTTTGATTGAATAAATTATTGTAATCATCCTTGTTTCTATAATCTGGTGTATAACTAAAACCGATTCTGATGCTACCTTGAGTCTTATCTGGTGCGTCCTTGCAAAAATTAGGATTTAATGCAGGGATATTATTGAAAAACTGAATTATGTATTTATCAATTTCAGGATTCTTTACAGGTTCAGTGCTGAAGTATTCATCGGTAACCTCGGTTATTTTTCTGTCAACTAAGTCGCCATTTTTTGTTTTTGTAAAACTAAAAAGATAATTTTTCTTCAATAATTTGTCGCCAAGTGAGAGTTCTTTATTGTCAAATGTTTTGCTGAAATATATGTGTAAGTTCATTGTTGTATCATCTCTAAAAGTAAAATAATCTTCTTCTTCCTTCCAGGTACAAGAGTATGACCAACTTGTTCCATTGATTTTTGCATTAGGTTTCAATATTGATTGTGTGTCGATATTCCAGTTTACATTTCCATCCTTATCATTATTTCCAAAGTATAGATTCATTACTTTGTTTTTTTCAGTAGTGTCTTTTGGAAAATGTATGATATAAGATTTTCCGATTTTCATCTGTAATTCTTTGTTGTCTGAAAACGCAGCAACATAAATCATTCCCCTTGTTTCAAGTATTTGATTGCCTGCCATTGTCGTCAAATTTTCCCTAATCATCTCAGGAAAAGAAAAGCATTCCTTTAATTGGATGGAAATTTTTCCTTTCGGAGAAGTCCCATCAGAAAAGGCAAAGGCATTTTTTGGGAAGAACAGTGTTGTTCCCTTTGAGCCAATAATTACTGTGTCTTTTGTGTTGTCTATAGTTAAAGTGTCAGATTTGACTTCTATTTCCTTTTGAAATATTTTTTTGGTGTCAGTAAAGCAACCTGAAAAGCAAACTAAAAGTATCAATAAAATTAAGCTGCAATATTTAGTAGAGTGTGTCATATTATTACAGCCAACGTCGGGGCTTTCTGCTGTGCTGGTATTCCGTGATTCGGAAGCCTGGAGCGGAAGCTGATCAAAGATATGCAGCTGATGTTATATTCTGAAGTTCATCCGTGATCCGGAAGCTGGAACTGCAGTTGATCAGCGAACGGGACGACCAGGATATATTCGGAAGCCAGCATGGCAGAAAACCCATGTTATGCGCAGTTTTCACGAAGTTTTAAAGCACAAATCCAATTTTCACTATACGAATTTTAGTGTGCGAAATTTTAGCTAAAGAAACAAAGGTTGTTCGTCACTTTGTTCAACGGTAAAAATCTTTTTCCCAGAACCGTCAGGATTGTAGTATTGAACTAGGAAAATATTGCCATTGAGCCTATCAAATTTATATTTATACCATCTATTGTTTAGAGAAACCTCAAAGAGTAATTGCGATTTTATCGATATGCGTTTCATTTTACTTTTTGTCATAATGCTTCTCACTACAAGACCATTTTTATCCTGAATAACACTTACTCCCGTTGCCCCAGTCGTGCCAGAATTAAGCTTCCTGTTTTCTAGAATAGATATACCATTTAATTTTAAACTAACCGAATCGCCATGAAAATAGCCTCCAAAAACAATCTCAAAATCATATTGAGACTGTTTTTGCTGAGCATAAATATGGAGACTTGAAACAATTAGAAGTACTATTGAAAAAGAGACTCTCATATTGCGCATAACGACCGAGTATTTGCGAAGGCTGGGAAATAGTATTCCGTCCAGCCCGGCCAACCGATGTTGAAAATAGAAATAAATGTTGATGATTTGCACATAGCCGCAAGTTGCTTGTCAAGCCCGAACAACTGGCCAACGATGCTGTAATTGCTGAACCACGACTTCCGTCTGCCCAGCTTTTGCAAATACTTTTGTTGCCTGCTGTGTTGTCAAACAGAGTATTTAGTTTGCAAACCTCTCAACAAATTCTTCAGTTCAGAAATTTCCTCTGCTCTTTCATTGAGTCGTTCCAGAATAAAGTCAAAGTCATACTTCAAATTCGATAATGCATTATCTTTTATTAATTCTACGCATTCACTAAGAACTGATGGAAAATTGTTGCCAAGCTTTGCTTTCATATCATCTTGGTTATAAACTAGCTTATCAAAAAATTCAAGAACAATTTGCTTTGTGTCAGATGTTTTTATATTGTCGATGAATAAATCAAATAGTTCAAAAAAAGTGGTCAGTGCATTTCCTTCATTACCAAAACATTGCTCAAGAATTACACCTTTCCAGTTATCGTTAGTTGTTACACCATAATAACGGTAAATAAATTCATTAAAATTGTCGAAAAAATTTTTGTCTACTGCGTTGTCAATGTCATTAAACCAATATGCCATTTGATAGCCTTGTAAGTGGTCATACAATTTGGTAATTGTAATTGCCCCCAAATACATTCCTGGTCTTTTTCTGACTTGTGAAAAGTAGCCTATTAAATTTTGAATTTTGTCAGGTTGTGTCATAATGTAGAGTGTCGTAACATAGCAGGCAACGGGCAGGGCTTGCTGCTGTGCTGGAATTTATAACGTCCAGCCCGGAACTGAAGCCCAATTAAAAATATGAAGTTGAAGTTAACAACAAAAAGCCGAATAGAATTACGTCTGCCGAAACCGCTGCTGATAGCGAACAAAAAGATGAGGATTTATTTGTCAGCCAGCATAGCAGCAAACCCAATGTTAGCGGCAGTAATAGTCACGGTCACCCTTTAAAAATATTTTTTCTGTGATACTCTAAATACTCAACATTTAATGTCTTACTTGAAGGTTGTCGTAATTGTCTACCGTTAAGATGTTGAAGTTTGTCCTTTAATTGCTCTGAAAATTTTGATTGGTCTGAAACAATGATTGTTTCTAAGTTGTCTGTAAATGAAATAAAGCCTTTGTCAAAAAGTGCATCATACTCAATATATAAACTGATTCCGTTTGATATGTCGCCACGGAAATCCTTTTTATGCGACCAGGGAACAATATGACTTGCTGTTAACAACGACTCTTCCGAAATTCCTGTCAAAGCACATTTATTGTCGAAGTTTTTTAATACTCCTTTTCTAAACTTTGATTGTCCTAACCTTATATTGATTTCTGCTCTTGCATTTTCAATAAAAAAGTCATCGGTTACTTCAATTGGTGTTACAATGAAAAGTGGTTTGGCATAGAAACTTGAAATGTCAATAGAAAGTTGAGAATTGCTACGCATTAAAAACTGATGATTGCGAATTATTGCCGTCCATCTGTCTGGGTACTTGCCAGTCGTTTTATGTTCTTCTGAAAAAAGGTGTCTTACACTTTTAAAAGGTATGCAGTAGTAGTCGTCTTCGTTTTGTTCATCTGTCCAAATTACAATGTTGAAGTTGTCGTCGAATTTAATGGAAAGGTCAATTATAACAGATTCTTGAAAGCCCGACCATTTGTTGTGAGCACTTGCTTTGAGAATATAATTGTTGCCTCCGTCAGTCCAATTTTTAATATTTAACGCTCTGTTCATAATTATTGCCGCTAACGTTCAGGGCTTTCTGCTGTGCTGATATTCCGTGATTCATCAGCCCGAACCGCTGATGAGTAAAGTTAATGCAGTTGATGATACATTCTGTGGCTCGGCTTTATTCGTCCAGCCCGGACTGTAGATGATAAGCGAACGGAACGATCAGCACATATTCCTCAGCCAGCATAGCAGAAAACCACATGTTAGCGGCCGTCATTATCTTACCAGCCGTTTCTTTTTTTCAATTCGTCAATTTCATTCTGTATTTGTTGATCTTCTGCTTCTTTTTTCGCGGTGAAATCTTTTTGGAGCTCAAGAATATCTTTGGCCATGTCCTCGCTAATAAAAAGGTTGTTAAGGAGTATAATCTCAATTATTTCTACCAAACCCTCAAATTCTTCATACAACCAGCCCTGCTTTCTTTGTCCCCAGTCGTCTTCTTCCTTATTAACAAGAAAAATCTCCTCCAGTGACCAAATATTCTCATTCATTTTTGTCAAGCCAGCCTCTTGTGTATATTCTTCGAGTATTATTTTTAGTCCTTGGCGAAGTCTATATTGTTTATCATCAACCTTACTTTTAAATATAACATCAGAAACTTCTGAAATATTCAGTTTCCAAAAAACTCCCCATGATTGGTGATAAGTCCAAAGAGTTAACGGTAAAACCTTTTCTGGTTCTTTTGGGCCAATTGAGTTCTTGCATAATTCAATTTTGTCTTTATCGGTCTGCCGTCCGATATTTATAACTATGTCCAATAAGATATTCCAGTAGTCTTCCTGTTCCATAATGTCGGCTCTAAAGTTAAGTATCCGGATTGATGGCCGCTAACACATAAATTTATGACACTCCCCCCGTTTTCCCAGAAAAAACCCTGTCTGATTTTCAACATATTAGTCTTCGCCATTTCAATTGTTGTAGCGCCAATACAAATTTGCCCAGCCCTCTTCGCCATTCATATTGTTGCTAATTTTCCGCTCTCACCAGTCGATTTTTCCTTTCCGCCACAGATCGTCCAGCGGGCTTACTATGTTCACCAGTTGCTTATTGCTTACATGCAGGTAGCGTTCAGTCGTCTTAATGTCAAAATGACCCAAAATATCTTTTATGTACCGTATATCAGTTCCCTTTTCTAATAAGTGCGTGGCGAAGCTGTGACGTAGTGAGTGGATGCCCACTTCTTTTTTAATACCCGATTTTTCCTTTGCCAGTTGAAATATTCTTTGAATGGTCCTGGTAGGGTAGGCCGTGCCCGTTTGTTCTGATTCAAATAAATAAATGCGGGGACCGGGCCTGTATTTTTTAATATAAGCTCTCAGGATGTCAAGCAATACCGGGCTTAGCGTCACGTACCTGTCTTTCTTGCCCTTCGCCTGGCCTACGAATAGTTGCATTCTTCCACTATCGATATCCCTTATTTTTAGTGCGGCCACTTCACTCACCCGCAGTCCGGCGCTATAAGCGGTAAAAAGCATTGCTTTATGTTTAGCGTTCTCCAATGCATTAAATAATTTTCCTAGTTCATCTTCCCCCAGCACTTTAGGTAATAATAGCGGTTTCTTCGGCCTGGGTATTTCCCAAAAGAATTTCTCTTTATGAAGTACCTGCTCAAAATAAAATTTCAATGCGTTCAGCCGGCTATGCGCCGTATTTTCTTTTATCCCTTCCTTCTCCATCGCATGCACCATATACCTTCGCAGGTCATCCGGCGTTAATTCATGTACGGGTTTATTTTTTAATAGTTGCAACAACTGGAGAAATTCATTCCGGTAAGTACGGATAGTAGAAGCGCTGTATGATTTCAGTTTCAGTTGTTCGATAAACCGTTCCAATGCTATAAGGTTTTCCTTGCTTAGCTTCCACGCAGCGCTGGCCGTTATTGGTATAACTTTTATTTTTTTAGGTAAACTTGTAGTAGTAGCCGCCGCTTTTTTTCTTTTTTCCAGGTATTGTTTTAATTCCGCAATATCTAATTCCGCTCTTCCTTTCAGCGCTTTATATAGTTGGTTGTACGATTCAGGCTGCAATGGTACATACCAGCATCGGTTAGTCTGGCTCCATTTCACCAGCGGCAATTTTTTGATAATAGTATTAAGCACGGTGTAGTTGTCGTAATAGATGCCAATACTTTCCTGGCCGCGATGATACAGCGGTTTTAATGTTACTGTCTTCATAGTTAACTGTGTTTTAAAGATATTATTACTTCTTCTTTTTCACACAGTTTATTGAACAGGCTCACCTTTCGCAACTTCATTTGTCCTAATGGCGTCTGCACTTTTGCGAATGTTATCCGCACTTTTGGTAGGTAATGTTGTAATTCTTTCAGATTTGTCCGGACTTTTCTCACTTTCTTCAGCAGTTTTCGCACCTGCTTCTTTACTTTTCACAACTTCATTTGTATTTCTGTTAATGGCGGTTGCACCTTTGCAAGTATTGTCCGCACTTTTGGTAGGTAATGTTGTAGTTCTTTCAGATTTGTCAGCACTTTTAGCACTACACTCAGCACTTTTCGAAGCTTTATCAGGGGTTTTCTAACCTTCCGGCGAGACAGGCCAATTCATTTATATATATATGCTTAACTGAACAGTATGACCATCATCGGGGCCAACTCAAAACCTGATCGGGCAGGCGCTTGCACTACTAATCCTCGGCTTACATGGATTATCTCCATTCTGATCATAGGTATTATGGTCCCATACAAAACCTAGTTCAGAACTGCCGGTTGTATAAGAATAACTGTTATTGCCAACAATCGCATCATGCGCCAGGCCGGCTTTTACACGGTCGCGGTTATTATCTTTTCCGCTGAGGTTAAAAGAAAGCGTTACACTAACGGTATTCATATTCCTGAAGTTCACACTGCCGCGGTACCATAAACCCAAACTGATGTCGTATTCATTTTGTGTAACCTCTGTTCCTACCTGGTAACTACTATTCGTTGCCTGCCGGTAACCAATAGCGCCGATACTGAATGACCACACTCTTTCGGGATTAGTATAAGTGTATAATAAATTACCTGACCATCTTACCGGTAACTGGCTTCTCACCGTATCAGATGTAGATACCAATGATTCATCAGGCCGGTTAATATGATGTGCACTTACACCAACGAGCAAGCGACTGTTCTCTGTAAGATTATAATTAAAAAAACTGCCGGCTGCAAAATCAGGAAACAGTTTACCACTGTTCACGGGAGGATCAGCGGCGGAGATAGAACCCGGTATTACCCCACCGATATCAATTTGATCGGCGAATACAAGCTTGCTGTAATCAATTCTTCGTTGCGCCAAACCAAATTGCAGCCCGCCCGTCCAAAACCATTTGGGCATGCCGCCATTTTCCGCAGTGCTCAATGTACCGGCGCAAACAGTATAAGCATAAGAACCGTAGATACCGGTTTTTTTCAAATAACCTTCGGTGGAATTTGCTACGAGCAAACCAATACCACTGTTTATTGAAGGAACAAATTTATCAACTGAAAAAGCCATGTATTGCATTTGCGAAGGGATCGTCCACCATTGCCTGCGGTAAATAGCGCTTACACGTAAATCAAATTCACCCGCACCGGTAGCGGCGGGGTTCAAATAAATAGGTGATAAGAATGCTTGTGTAAAAACAGGGTCTTGTGCTTTTACATTATTAATTATACAAAGCAGTAAAATGACAGCAACCGTCTTCACTATTTTTTTATGTAAAAAATATTTCATCACGCATCATTTTATTATTGTGATAAATCCTGCTTTCACGGGTTTACTGCTTCCGGGATAAATCATACCCTTCCATTCCGTTCCGTTTTTATACATTCCTTCCATCTGCCAGGTATATGCATTCTGTTGTAATATTTTGCCATTCACTCTTCCGTCCCACGGCACATTGGGCGAGCCATCCGCATTCAGGCTTGTTGTTTCAAAAACTTTTTCACCCCATGAAGTATATATTGTCAGTCTATATTTTTTCAATCCTTTTCCGAGTGGAAGAAATTGCCGCAAACTATTATTGCTGCAACCGAGGCACATCGCATTGGGCACATATAAATAACCCGGGATAAACAACACGGTTACTTTCACCGAATCCCTCGCACTGCAACCTGTACCAAAATCTTTCACCAATAATTTTACCTGGTAAGTTCCTGTATCGCCGTATTCATATTTCACTTCCCTGTCGCTTCTTGTTTGTCCCGATCGGTCGCCCATTGTCCATAAATATGTTTTGTTGGGATTGGTAGCAACAGTGTCTTTAAATATAAAAGTGTAATCAGGTTGTTGCTGCACCAGCGAAGGACTTACCACGATGCCCGGCCATGGTAATGGCTGAACGATTACTTTTCCCGGTAACGAAGTATCACCGCAACCGGCTGGGTTTTCCGCCAATGCTCTTATAATAAATTCCGCAGGCGTTGCATTAGTAAGCGGCACCTGGAAGCGACGGGTAAATAAAGCCGCTGATCCTTCGATGGAATTATTGACAAACCAACTGTAACTGATGGGATCCGTTCCCTGGTTAGTAGTAACAGCTAAATAGTTTACAGTAGTATCGTGATTGCAGGTTGTTATAAGTGTTGGGGTAAATGTTGTTTTTGGCGTACGAAAAACCTGGAATGGATACGTGACGCTGTCTATACAGTTGTCTGTTGTATGCACGATGAGTTTCACTGAATAAGTACCGGCTTTAGTATAAATATGAGTGGCTGAAGTGCCGGTCACGGTGAATTGGCCCTGCACCGTGCTGCTGTCATAAATCACCCATTCGATTTTATTATAACCGGAAATATTTCCCGCATTTACATTTAATGTATACGGCTCGCAGAACTTGCCGGGGGCAACAGTTATTTGCGCAGGAATTTTATTTACAACAGTTATCGGTTTATAAGCGGTATCGGTACAGGTAAACCCTCCCGAATGAACTCTTGTGGCGACAAGCCTGATGGTGTAAGGGCCTGTATTATTATATATATGTTGGCCATTAGTAAATGATGATGTTGGCGAACCATCACCCCATGACCATTCATATGAATTGGCATTAGTAGAATGGTTTATAACAGTTAACGGCAAACTGGTACAAACTTTTGCCACCGCTACATCAAAAGCGGCAGTTGGCGGAGCATATACTGTAACGGTCCTGTAGATCGTGGTATCTGAACAATCATTTTGCAAACGAATGGTAACAGTATAGTTACCGGGATTGTTATAAATATGGCTAATGCTGTTTTGTGTATTTGGTATTATTACCGGCGCCGAATTATCTCCAAAATTCCAGTTGAGCTGCGAAGCGCCGACAGAACTGTTATTAAATGTGACCAGGTGTGGTGAACAGCCAGCTAACTGGTTTCCATTCGCTGTAATAAAAGGCTGGATCAGGTTAGGTGAAACAACGAGATAGATCGTTTGTGTATCACGGCTGCACTGGTTCTCTGCGATTAGCCTGATGGGAAAAGTGGTAATGCTGCCCGTATAATAAGTATGGGTAAATCCGCCCAGTGTAAAAGTTGTATCAGCGTGACCATCACCAAAGTCCCAATAGTAAACGAAATTATTTCCTCTTGATGTATTGGTGATATGCACAGTAAAAGGCGAACAACCTCTTGTGGTATCTACACCAAACCTTGCATTGGGCAATGCAAACACTTTTACGCTGTCACGGTAATAACTGGTATCACAACCGTTGAAGGCTTTTAATACAATATAATACATCGTATCCCTGAAAGTAACACTTGGCCCATAGGTAACCATCGCAGGTTGTACATCAGTCGATAAAACACCATTTCCGAAATTCCAGAAAAATTGTACGTCTGTTAATGAAGTAGATGTATTGGTAAATGTAACATTCAATGGTGCGCAGGAACTGGTTTTATCTTTTGTAAATGCAGCCGTGACTGATGGAACTGTCTTAAATATTTTTTGCATGCTGTCGGGCTTGCATCCCGCAGCGCTTATCGTTACTAATTTAATGGTAACTATTTGTCCCGGCGTATTAAGAATATAAGAAGGAACAGCGCCGTTTGTATTGGAAGCAATAGATATACCATTCGCATACCAGTTGTATGTTCCGTTACCAGCGGGATAAACTGTGTTAGTGATTAATGTATTGATATTTACCGGGGCGCATTTCACCGTATCGGGTGCAATAAATAGTGCTTTACTATCCGGGATAACTGTAACAGTGATATTCTTTTGATCGGAACAGCCGTTGGGTAAAGAACCCGTTACTGTATAAGTAGTCGTAGTTATTGGCGTCGCTTTTACCACAGCCCCTGTGGCAACATCTAAAGTTGCTGAAGGTAACCAGGTATAACTATCGGCGCCGCTGGCAGTGATCGTTACATTGTTGCCAATACATATTTGCGAAGCAGTCGGGTTCAACGTAACAACAGGTTGTCTTTTCACCGTGATCTTTACAGAATCAGTATGCTGGCAATTGCCACCTACACTTGCTGTGAGATAATAGGTGAACACCGTATCGAGAGCTGTTCCCGTATAAATAGGAGTTGCTGTTGGATTAGAAATATTTCCATTACTTAATCCCGTTGAAGGGGTCCATTGATAAGTGATGCCTGCAACAGGAGCAGCCCCCACTGGTACAGATGTGCCACTGCAAATAACAGCGGCATTACCCGCTTCAGCAATGGGTGTTTGTGTAACGGTGACAGTTGCCGTGCCGGTAGCAGTACATCCGTTGGCCAATGAACCGGTAACGTTGTAAGTTGTAGTAATAAGAGGCGAAGCGATGACAGTTCCTGAAATAGTATTATCCAATCCGCTTGCAGGCGACCAGGTATAATCTTCCGCTCCCGATGCAGTAATTGTTACACTTCCCGCGGAACAAATAGCGGTAGCAGATGGAGTAACAGCAAGTATAGGTTTTCTTTTCACATTTATTTCTACTGAATCTATATTGCTGCAATCAACACCTTGCGAAGCGGTGAAATAAAACTTATACGTTGTATCATATGCCGGGCCATTATAAGTAAGCGTTGCGATAGGATTAGCGATAGAAGGATTGCTTAATCCTGTTGCGGGTGACCATTGATAGGTAACACCGCTGATGGGGGGCATTCCTATTGGAACAACCTGGCCACTGCAAACAGATACACTGTTGCCCGCTTCAGCAACGGGTTTGTCCGTTATCGTTACTGTTGTATTCACCGTATCACTCAATCCGCATTCATCATCTTTTACAATAAACTGTACAGGATAAGTGCCGGTCGCTGCATAACTAATAGCGCCTGGATTTAAATTGGTGGATGTAGCAGGAATACCGCCGGTAAAATTCCATTCATAAGTAAATGTGCCTATAGAATAGCAACTTATTACAGAGCCGGAAGGTGTAATGCTATTGGCAGCACAAATATTTCCTATGGGGACGACAGCGGCTTTGGGTGGCCCTGTTACATAAAAAGTATCATACGCATACGCCACCTGGCAACCAAAAGATTTAATTGCGGTTGTAGTAAGCCTTATCGCATATCTTCCAATTTTATAAAAATTGATAGAAGGCGAAGCGGATGTATTGCCACCCACCATAAATGTATAGCCACTTCCCGCACCACCGGGATTGCAATTCAGCGGATCGGCATAAGTGACTTCCCAGAAATACGAGTTACCCTGGCAACCACTAGCGGAAGAAGTATTAGTAAAAGCAATCGTTTCCGGTGCGCAACTTTTTTTCTTACTCATGGTAAAAGAAGCTGTTGGTGGATTGCGTACACAGATCGTCGTGAAACCTGTTACATAGCCGCAGCGTTCATTGTATAATGTCAGCTTGATGGTATAAGTGCCTGCTGTATTAAAATTTACATTCAAACCTGTGCTACCCGGTGTCCACAAAACACCATTGGTGGGATTACCATTGAAGGAACCATACGTACCACTAAGCAATGTATAACCGGTAGATGGAACTATTTCCCAAACAATTTTACCGGTACTGAAACAATCAGAGATAAAACCGCCATTAGAAGTAATCGTATTTCCAAAACTCGAAGAGCTGAATATCGGCACGGTCGTATTTACACAAACAACCGGGGCGGGAATAGAAATACCCGGCCTTGGTTTACCCGAAACATAAATCGGTACGATGGTGGGATTGCTCAAACCGCAGGGATTACTTACCAATAATTCCGCTTTATATGAATTATTAAAAGGGGCGCTGGTTACACCACATGAACCTGTTGAAAAATAATGGTCCACTGTAGCTGGTGGCGGATGCTGAAAAGTTTGAGAAGGCGTTCCGTCATTAACAGTAAAAATATATAAAGTGCCCGGCGGGTTACTTGCCGTGTTGTTGATACTAAATGAAAGCCCTTCTGATGAACAAATATCCCTGTCGCCATTACTGCCTAAGCCGGCGCCGGGAATAGTGCCCAGGAAAACAAGGTATTTTTTTATACCGATACAGCCATTCGCCCCTTTAACCGATACGGTCATATTGCTGCCACCCCTCGGGAAAGTATGGTAGACGATAGTGCCGGCTGGCCAACTGGTGAATGTTGAATCGGGCGATAATCCATCACCCCATTGAATCGTGTATTCTGTATTGATGGGTATGGTGGTCGAAGTATTCGTGAATTGAAAATTATAGGAAAGCGCCGCATCACATCGTTTGAATGTAGGAATGTTATTAAAAACCCCGTAGTTAACTGCAGGATTAAGATTATTGCCCATCGCCGCATCCGGTATTTTTTGCACCGTAACTACCCTTGTCGTGGAGTCGGCGCAACCCAATGCATTTGTCACGAGCAACTTTACATTGAAAGGTTGGCTACCAGTTGTGCCGATGGCTGATAAAAACTGGTGGGATGGACTAATAACACCTGTAGTATTACCATCACCAAAACTCCACACATAGTTTAACGGCCCGTCTGTTCCTGTAGATATATTGGTAAACTGTATGGGAACATTGCCACAAACACCATCAGTAGCAAAGGTGTAATCCGCTACGGGATAAATGTCGGATACGCAAACGATAATAAAAGTTGAATCTGCAAAACCATTGCTGCCTTCCACCACCTGGAAAGTGGTATCATAACCGATAGCATTGTAGGATACATTAAAGGGTCCGATACCAAACCCTGTGGATGGATTACCACCCTGGAAACGCCAGTTGATAAACAACGAACCGCTGGACGAACTTTCATAACGAACGCTTTTGTTCTTGCAGACATATACGGTATCACCATGTGCAATGATCTTTCCGTCGGCACGGATACCGGAGCTTACCTGCGCATTTGTTTGTAAAACACCCAATAAAAAGATAGGTAGAAGGCAAAGCAGTGCTTTCCTTAAAAAGGAGATGTGGTGGTGGTAGTACATTTTTACAGTCTGATCTGGATATGGCAGGCTTAGTTAACCGGCAGTATTTGCATGGGGTTGAATGGATTATGAACGGATAAACAAAATATAAAAAAAAGGGGAGAGATGAAATGTTTTTGGGGTAAATATTTTGATAATCCTTCCATTTCCAAAGCCTTAAGGAGCCCTGATTACTTCAATTACTGGTATAGAAATAAACTAACAAAAAGACCGAAGCGGTTGATGAAAGAAGTTTTATTATTTGCCCGGCTGTAGTGCTATGCGCAGCATCATGCGGACTATCAACTTCCGTTGCGACGCTTCTGTTTATCTTTTTGTTCTTTACTGAGCATTGTTGAAGTACCAACACTTGCGACCGAACAACTGCTGATAGCGAACAAAAAGATGAGGTTTATTTTTCAGCCAGCATAGCAGCAAACTCCATCCTATGTTGTTGTGTGCAGCAAATATCAGTCATTACTTTTTTGTGTCGATTGTAAAAAGTCTATTTTCCATGTTCCACCCTCCTTCCTGAATGTCGCATTTTCTATGCATTCGATAATTTTAGTCAATGTATCATTGGTATAAACATCTTCATGGTTAAAATATGAAATGTGCCCACTCTCATTATCAACATGTATTCTAAAACTATCAAGTCTGAACTCTATTTTTCGATTCTTAAAATCAAGAGCTGCCCAAAGACTATCGTTGTCCCAAACCTTTCCGCCTTCAAAAAGTAAATAGTCGGCGGTTGTGTTTTTATTCATCTTTTTTAAGTCTTTCGATTTAATTCCGTCAAAATAGTCCACCAGTACTGCTTTCAATTTTTCCGGGTCATCTTTTTTATTTGGCTCTGTACAAGCATACAAAGCCGAAACAATCACTAAAAACGATCCCATGTATTTCATAATTTCTAGTTGTAAGAACGTTGAGATGTTGTACACAACGGTCAGGGCTTGGCGGTGTGCTGGTATTCTGTGATCCGTAAAGCCCGAACTGTCGCTCAATAAAGTTACTGAAGTTGAGAATATATTCTGCAGTTCATCTGTGTTACGGAAAGCTAGGACTGAAGTTGAATGTTATTCTGTCGATCAGGATTTATTCGTAAAGCCAGCATAGCAGAAAACCCCATCCTATGTTGTGCGTTCGCCTTGTTGTGAATGATATCAGGTAATCATTCCACACTTACATTCACATTGTCTCTATCAACAGTTATATAAATCAAGTCACGCTGGTTTTCAGCGGTCAGAATAACTGTTTTGTTCAGCAGTTTGGATATGTCAATGAGATAATTTACTATTCTGTAATGGTCTTCAATAGTTTCTATTTCTCTTGGGTCAATGTCATTTTCAATTTCTTGTGTTGTAAAGAAGTGACATTTTACAGCGATGTTTTCAAGTTTTATTGTAGCGCCATTTAAAAAATCAGTTTTGCGCTCCCAATGGCCAAACACTACTTGCTTGTTAATAGAAGGTTCAGTTTGTTGGGTCTGCCCATTGTAGAACTCAATGGAATATTTTTGATTTAAGAGGTCAACCCACTTGCTCCAATCGTCTTGCGTTGTGTCTAGAACATATATGTCACGCCAAGAGCCGTCCGAGTAATAGATTGCTTCTTTGATTTTATACCAGTCTGTTAAGCTCATAGAGGGTTTGAAAAAGGTGACGTACAACGGTAGGGCTTTATGCAGGTTGGGAATTAGTATTCCGTCTGCCGATAACCGCTGCTGATTGAAAATATGTTGATGAAGTTAAGTACAAATGCTGATAGATATTCGTCTGCTGGAACTGAAGCTGGGATTTGCAAATAGCTGATGTTATAATGTCAAGCCCAACTTGCATAAAACCCAATGTTGGTGGCAGTATTTATTTCTTGACAACCTTTTTTATTTGGTCGGGTGGAATGTATTCCCATTCATTATTCTTGTCGCCTATAATAAATTTGTTGTCATACTCTAAAACTTTATTTCGTGGGTCTGTCTTGTCGTAATAAAAAGTCGCTGGGTCAGCGTCATTAAAGATTTTGTCATGCTTATAAACATGATATTTATCTGTCGCAAAATAAAAATATTCAGGTCCGCCAATTACTTTAAATGTTGCTCCGTCTGCACCTTGCAATAATTGCCCACGGAAAAATCCAAGTTTACCGTCCGTAGCATACTCTTTTTCTAAATACTGAAAAGATTCAGGGTTTGCGTTTTCAAGAATCACTTTGCTGTAATAACAAACGCCACAGTCTGTGTAGTCAATGCAAAAAGTTTCAATAGGAAAATAAACGTGGTCTTTGTCCTTGGCATACTTCGTGCCCGGCAAAACTTTAAAAGACTTCGTGTCAATGTTTTTAAGTGGTCTAATGTTACAAGCAATTTCACCACCAAATATTGAGTCGCCAATTCTTGTGTAACCGTCAATTCTATCTTTGTCGTTCAAAGATGTCCAAATGTTCTTGTCGGCAAGTTCTTTTGTTTTATCAATAATTCCTTTTGGTTCAAAATATTTTGTCTGCCCACTGCAACTTGTTAGTGTCAAAAGAAATAAAGCAAATATGTGTGTGAGTCTTTTCATTTGAACGGTCTGCTAATATTGCCACCAACACATAAATTTATGACACTTCCCCGGCTTTTTAAGAAAAAATACTATTTGATCTTCAGCATATTAGTCTTCGCCATTTCAATTGTTATTGCGCCAATACAAAAATCAATACAATCCAAAGTTCACAAATCCGCTTAATTTTACCGCTCGACGAAATGAATTAAACAATGCCCAATCTTACTATCACAACGGTTCAAACACATCTTCACTGGGAAGATAAAAAAATGAACCTCCAAATGCTGGAGCAAAAGATCAATAGCATTAAGGAGAAAACGGAGATTGTTGTATTGCCGGAAATGTTTAGTACCGGTTTTAGCATGGGTCCAAAGCCGCTGGCTGAAACCATGGATGGTGAAACGGTGCAATGGATGAAAAGAATAGCGACGGAAAAGAAAATTATTTTAACGGGGAGTTTTATTGCAGAAGAGAACGGGAATTATTTTAACCGCCTGCTATGGATGCTGCCCAACGGACAATACGGCGTGTATGATAAAAGGCACCGCTTTGCATTTGCGGGTGAAGATGAACAATATACCGCCGGTACTAAAAGGCTGATCGCTTCTGTGAAAGGATGGAAAATAAACTTATTAGTTTGCTATGACCTGCGCTTCCCGGTATGGGCAAGGCAATCGGGAGAAACCCCGGAATATGATGTACTGATCTATGTTGCCAATTGGCCGGAACGAAGGGTGCATGCATGGAAAACATTGCTGCAGGCAAGGGCGATCGAAAATCAATGTTATGTTGTTGGTGTGAACCGGGTGGGCGAAGATGGAAATAGAATTCACTACAGCGGGGAGAGCATGGTGATTGATCCGCTGGGCGAAGTGTTGTATACAAAAAAAGATGTGGAAGATATTTTTACGGTTACATTAGATCGTGATCATCTGGATTCTATAAGAGAAAAATTTCCATTCTGGAAAGATGCAGATTCGTTTCAGATAATGAATGATGATTCTTCTGAAGGTTAGCTTTATTAATAACAATGGTTTAATTGTATGTCACCCCTTCGGGGTTCCTGTACTATTTTATGAATGGGTTCTATATTAATGTTATCCCTTCGGGATTTTTAACCCTGAAAGGGTATCACTAATATAGAAAATAATTATTTAGTAATTATTCAAACCCCGAAGGGGTGACATAAGAAATAATAAGCGGGTGTAACGTTTATTTAAAGCAAGATCAACAATAGAATGATGCCATGAAAACAGAAAGATGAACGGAGCGTCGCAACAGGCGATGCCATATGCACTGGAGCCGGGGAAAAAACTATTCTTTATCTTTCTTTATCAACTCCATTGTTTTATCCAACTTATAATCGAGCCCGCGGCGAACGGCTTCCGTAGTTGGTTTTGATTCTACTTCGGGCTGTACGCCTTTACCATTCTTCGGAATATTTTTATCGATGACCAAACGGAACAAAGGCAAACGAAAACGAATTTTTGTTTCGGGCAAAGTAACATCGGGGATTAACCACGCATTGTTGCCATAAGCGCCGCCGCCTGTTTCTTCACCGACTACTATTACATTATCCTGGTTCCTGACGGAACCGGTAAACAATGTAGTGGCCGAAAAAGAATTACCACCGATGAGAATATATGTTTTGCCTGCGAAATGATTTTTCTTCTTTGGTTTGAAATAATGTTTTTCAAAATAACGGAAATGATAATTTCCATCAGAACGTTTATGCGCAAAGAAGGTCATGAAGAGACGATTGAAAAAATCATTTTGAATATAGCGGCTGTATGTCTTTCGCCTGGTGACGGCATATAACGAATCGCCCACTTTGAATTTATGATCAGCAAGGAAACGTGAAAGCAACGTGGAATTAGTAACACTGCCGCCGCCATTGCCACGCACATCAATGATGAGATGATTGATATCGTTTGTCTTTAACGCTTTAAATGACCGGCGGAAAAAACCTTTTAACCCGTAACCTCTTCCAAATGAATTAAGGTCCATCATAGCCGTGTGATTGGCCGTATCCATTTTTAATAGACGAACGGTATTGCGTTGCATTTCTTTTCTTTCCTTTCGTGATGGTTGCGGTACACGACGGATGGGCCGCGATGCCGAACGACCAAATGTATCAAGCCCGGGATAATATGGTTTTATAGTGGCGTTTTTTAACTGGCCGGTGGTATCTATATATTGTATCGAATAAAGAGGCGAAAAACCAAAGATGGATGAATACAGTGAACCAAATGAACCGCGGTTACTTAAGGTTTGGTATTTATGCGTGGTATTGTAACCATCGGTGGGAAGAAATTTAAACAGCGAATCAACGATGGCCTGCATGGGGCGGCCATTGATTTTTGTAATAACCGTTCCTCTTGTAAGAAAACTATCCCTGCGATTAAGATTGGCGGCGACAACCGCTGTATCATTCCAAAGCTTCATGCTCAACGGGAAGATGCGAATGATGCGGGCTGTATCAATAACCTTGTTATATTTTTTGGAAGCCCTGACGGAAGTGTGGCCGCAACCAATTTTTGAAATAACATAAGCGAGCACCTTCCGGAAATCGGGTTCGGTTAGCGAATCTTTTAATTGTTCACGGCCCCATTTAAAATAATAATCCATGCTGTCTTTGGAAGTGTACCAGTATAAACCGGGATGGGCCTGTTCCAAAATGTTTTCGTAAACCGAATAATCTTTTTGTAATTGTTCCGGGGAATATTTTTTACTGGCGGTGAAAGATGATTTGCCTGCGGAGCAGCTTGCGAGGATAATAAGCACCAGGCAACAGGCAATGGGCAAGACGAACCTCGTTATGATTTGCTTATTGTTTATTGCCAATTGCCAATTCCTCATTGTCTATTATTGTAAATGATTCCAACCCTGTGCGGTAATGACATGTTTGCTGCCGCCCTTGGTGATGATATTAACGCCTTCTTCTACCTCTGTCATATATCCGACCACACTAATTTCTTCATTTAATACCAATTTATCGTATTCAGATTGAGGAATGGTAAATAGTAGTTCGTAATCTTCGCCGCCGCTTAGTGCACAGGCTGTGGGATCAATTTCAAATTTGAAAGCGGCTTTGCGCATTTCTTCGTGAATAGGAATTTTATCTTCATATAGCACGGCACCAAGATTACTGTCCTTGCATATATGTAATATTTCAGAACTCAACCCATCGCTGATGTCTATCATGGATGTTGGCATGATCTCCGACTTTGCCAGGAAGTCAACAATATCTTTTCGGGCCTCGGGCTTTAATAATTTACCAATGACGTATGACTCACCTTCGAGGTCAGGCTGCACGCCGGGACTTTCTATAAAAATCTTTTTCTCTCTTTCTAAAAATAACAGGCCGAGATAAGCAGCGCCGAGATAGCCGCTTACGCAAATGAGGTCACCTTTTTGGGCGGCGCTTCTTTTTACATATTTATCAGGGCTTACTTCGCCGATGGCGGTTACGGAAATGATAAAACCTTTTTGGGATGAAGTAGTATCGCCGCCGACAACGTCCACACCATACTTTGCACAGGCGGCATAAACGCCTTCATAAAAATCATCCAATGCTTCCAAACTAAAACGGTTGCTGAAACCTATACCAATGACTATTTGTGTTGGCGTTGCATTCATCGCATACACATCACTGAGATTGACGACAACGCTTTTATAACCAAGATGCTTTAATGGCGTATATACGAGATCAAAATGAACGCCTTCGATTAAAAGATCGGTTGTAATGACGGTTTGTTTTCCAAAATGATCAATTACCGCGGCATCATCGCCGACGCCTAATAAGGAAGAAGCGTTTTGAAACTCAATGTTTTTTGTCAAATGTTCGATTAATCCAAACTCCCCGAGGGACGATATTTCTGTTCTTTCGGTGCTCATATATGATTGAAAATAAGGTGCAAGATACTTTCTTCGAAACAGTAACTATAGAATCTTTTCTATGGTTTATAGAATTACAATGATTAAGGTTTTTCAGGCACAAATTATCAAACTAATAGTATTTTTTTGAGTTGAAATTGAAAATAAATACTGTTATTATTAAAGTGTGTTTTATGAAACTGTTATCCTACTACCTGAAAATAATCATCCCAGTCATTTTTATCATCTGGAGTTTTATTTCTATCGGGGCGCCTGTTTCTTTCGGGTTGTTGTTTGCTTATTTACTGATCTATAAACCATTTATAGACGGGTACAGGCTGATCGGCCTGGAATTGATTGATAGAAGAGAATTGAAAAAGATGTTTAACCCTTTTTTGAATTTGCAGGGGCAATACTTTATGGAGTTATATTTTGAAAATAATAAATAACCGGTAGATCATTGCGAGCTAAGCAAATCAGGATAGGGCGTTTGTGAATATAGGTATAATGATATTATTATTTGCTTCAGCTTTATAACATGCAAAGGCACTGATAAGAATTTTTTCAATCATGCTTTATTTGCCTCTGCTAGCTTATTCTGTTATAAAGGTTATTGTGATAGGCACTAGGGATAAAAAAATGTTTTAAGAATTCGGAACCTTTAATCTACGATTTTTCTTCACTTACACGAATAGATTTATCATTAAGCGAGGTGTTTTATTTTTCCTGAAATTAATAATCATGAAGAACAGGCGAATGTACATTTGGGGATTGATAAACCTGGAATTGATAATCCTTCTATTATTTTTTAATTTTTTTAAAATTCTCAATGATCGAAAGATGATAATTTTTTCAATTATATGCGCTATATCATTGCTTATTTATCTTGCTCTAATAATATTTATGAAGAAGAATAACTCGGGGAGGCGATTGTAGCATTTATAATTCTTTTCTTTGATGAATCACATCCAGCAATTCATCATGAATTTTTCCATTAGTGGCTATAATACGGTGCTGGTAAACAGAAAATTTCTTTCCCTCAAAATCAGTCACCCTTCCACCCGCTTCTTCTACAATTAAAGAACCGGCGGCGCTGTCCCATGATTCTAATTTGTGTTCATAAAAACCATCAAACCGTCCGCAGGCTACCCAGCAAAGATCAATGGCGGCGGAACCGAGACGGCGAACGGGAACGCCTTTGCGGATCAACCGTTCAAATATTTCAAGTGGGCCATTGGGCATATTAATATAGGTATAGGGAAATCCCGTTACCAGGCAGGATTTGATCACCGCTTTTTCTTCGCTTACCCGAATGGGTTTATCATTCAGCGTGGCGCCCTTTCCTTTTTCTGCAAAAAATAATTCATTTAAATGTGGGTTATAAACGATGCCCATCACCATCTCACCATTATGTTCCAGCCCGATAGAAACACAATTCAAGGGGATGCCGTGTGCAAAATTTATCGTACCGTCAATTGGATCGATGATCCACTTGTAAGGAGAATCCTGTTTGATCTCGCCGGTTTCTTCACTTAAAATAAAATGATCGGGGAATTTTGACTTGATAGTTTCAATAATCGCTTTTTCCGATGCATGATCGGCCTCCGTTACGAGGTTATTGACACCTTCTTTATTGCTTATTTTAAACTCTTTGTTGAAAAACCGAAGTATCTCCGCTGCGCCGGCCTGTGCGGCTTCCACTAATATATTTTTGAACATGTGGCAAAGATAATCGCGGATTGAGCAGATTTTAAAAAATTTCGCTGATGAAGAAGGTTCAACTTTATTTTTTGGTTGCTACGAAAACACAAAATCAACACGAAATAGAACTATTGAGTATAGGTATTTATCCATTAATCTTTGAGTAAAATCATATCTGCCTTCTTATTTTGAACTCTACTCAAAAACTTCGTACTTCGTGACATATACAAGTATACATCTTGCAGCTATCCGTTATTATAGTCAATTATAATGTTAAACACTTCCTGGAGCAATGCCTTTGTTCTGTTCAAAAAGCTATTGCGGATATTGCGGCAGAAGTTATAATAGTAGACAATAATTCTTCGGATAACAGTATTGAATACCTGAAGCTATCGTTCGAGGGTTTTATTTTTATTGCCAATAAAGAAAATGTGGGTTTTGCAAAAGCCTGTAACCAGGGGCTGGCGATTGCAAAAGGAAAATATATTTTGTTCTTAAATCCTGACACTATCGTTCCGGAAGATTGTTTTCAAAAGTGTATTTCATTTTTTGAAGTAAACGAAACCGCAGGGGCGTTAGGAGTAAAAATGCTGGATGGTAAAGGTAATTTTTTAAAAGAATCAAAACGATCATTTCCATCGCCACTTACATCGTTGTACAAGCTATTTGGTTTATCCAGGTTATTTCCAAAATCAAAATTGTTTTCCAAATACCATCTCGGTCATTTGAATGAAAACGAGAACCATGAAGTGGATGTACTGGCCGGGGCTTTTATGATGATAAAGAAGGAAGTACTGGAGAAAACAGGAAGCTTTGATGAAGTGTTTTTTATGTACGGCGAGGATGTAGACCTGAGTTATCGTATTCAGAAAGAAGGCTATAAAAATTATTACCTGGCGGAAACGAGCATCATTCACTTCAAAGGAGAAAGTACACGGAAGGGAAGCATGAATTATGTAAAGATGTTTTACAATGCCATGAGTGTTTTTGTCCGTAAACATTACGGAAGTGCAAGGGCGGGATTTTTTAATTTTCTTATTCAATTTGCTATATGGATGCGGGCTGCTATGTCAGCTACGGGGAGTTTTATCCGGCGCATTGGTTTACCACTAATAGACGCGGCGCTTATATTGTTTTCATTTTGGCTAATGAAATATATATGGAGCGAATATGTAAAAACGGATACGCTATATGAGAACCAGATGTTATTTATTGCATTCCCTGCATTTACGATCATGTATTTGCTCACCGCTTATTATGCAGGTCTGTATGACCGTCATTATAAAAGGATAGAATTAATTCAATCTACATTAGTAGCAACGATCGTGTTGCTCGCCGGCTATTCATTATTACCGGAGGAATACCGTTTTTCAAGAGGTATTATTCTTTTCGGTGCGGTACTTGCTTTTATATTGATTGGTATACTGCGCTGGGTATTACTGGCAACAAAAGTATTGACCAGCGGAAAAGATAAAGACAGGCATGGAGATACACTCGTCGTTGGCTCTGTAAAAGAATATAATGAAGTACTACAGCTAATGAAAGATGCGGGCTTGCATGAAAAAATATTGGGAAGAATAGCTGTAGAGGAAAATGATAATACCGGTATTGGTTATTGGTCGCGGATACCACTTTTGTTAAGCGTTGTTCCTTTCCGGGAAATTATTTTTTGCCAGGGAACGCTTTCGTTCAGGAATATTATTGACTGTGTTACGTCTATGCCCGATGAAATAAAAATAAAGATTCATGCCACGAACAGTCACAGCATTGTGGGCAGCGATTCCAAAGACAGTGTGGGTGAAGCGGTATCGAAGGAAAATGGATTTAAATTATCTGATCCCTATAACCAGCGACTGAAGCGCCTGCAGGATGTGTATGTTTCTGTGATCGCCCTGCTCAGTTTTCCTGTTCATTTTATAACTGTAAAAAAACCATTTGCCTTTTTTGGAAATTGTTTTGCTGTATTATTTGCACAGAAAACATGGATAGGTTATGCAACGGATGAAAAACAATTACCAAAATTGCGCAAGGCTGTACTTGGTTCTAATGGGTTGCCGCTTTCGATGAAACAGCAATTACCGAAGGAAAGTTTGCAGATGATGGATTACTGGTATGCCCGTGACTATGAAACGCTGAATGATTTAAAAGTTATTTTGAAGATGTACCGGCGATTGGGAGGGTGATGACAATAGGCAATAGGCAATAAGCAAAGGCAACATCGCTTTGCAATTGCAAATCCAGAGTGAGGAAAAAAATCCCATGTTTCATAGTGAGCTTCGCCCCGACAACATCGGGGTCTTCGACGTTGCTGAGTAGAATTACCGAACGATGAAGAGTGCGACGCAACAGGCGATGCTAGTAGCAATGCAGTTGGGCCCCTAAAAATTTCCGGGAATCAAACCACTACTACACATTGCTTATTGCCGGATGTTGTAAATTGGAACTATATTCGCAAACAAACCATACTTTTAACGAGCACTCATATCTTTATTTGCATACATGGCAAATATCATAGACATCAAATTGCCTAAAGCGCTTGCCGCCGCATTGCGGATACCACCTAACGACCCCCGTCGTCAGCAAATAAGAGTATTAAAAAAATTATTGAAGAAAGCGAGGTTCACAGAGTTTGGTCAACGTTATTTATTTGATGAAGCGTTGCTGAGCCGCCACCCGGGTAAAAAATTCCAGGAGCTGGTACCTGTGCATGATTACAATAAAATGTATGATAACTGGTGGAAGAAAACATTGGACGGCGTACCAGATGTAACATGGCCGGGCAAAATAAAATATTATGCACTCAGTTCCGGAACATCGGAGTCTGCGAGTAAATACATACCAGTAACGAAAGAATTGTTGCGGAGTAACACTATTAATTATGTGAGGCAACTGATCAGCGTTTTCGGGTATGAAGAAGCGAACCGCAAAGCGCTGACGAAAGGTTTTTTGATGCTGGGTGGCGCTACCGATCTTCAAAAAGGAGAAGCGGGCTGGTATGCCGGTGACCTGAGTGGTATTCTTGCAAAGAAGCGACCATTTTGGTTCCAAACATTTTATAAACCTGGTGGCCGCATCGCTGCAATAAAAGATTGGAATCAAAAATTAAATGAAATAGTAGAGCATGCAAAGGATTGGGACATCGGTTATATTGTTGGTGTACCGGCGTGGTGCCAGATGTGTATGGAAATGGTGGTAGAGCATTATAAATTAAAAAACATTCACGAGATATGGCCCAACTTCGGTGTGTTTGTGCATGGCGGCGTGGCGTTTGAACCTTATAAAAAAGGATTTGAAAAACTATTGGGCAAACCGATTGTGTATATAGAAAACTATTTATCCAGTGAAGGATTTATAGGTTATAAAATGCGGGAACATGCAAAGGGAATGCAATTGATATTGAATAATAATATCTTTTTTGAGTTTGTTCCTTTTGATCAGAAAAACTTTGACGGTGAAGGAAATATCGTTGACAACCCCGAAGCGAAAATGATACACGAAGTGGAAGAGGGAAAAGAGTATGCGCTACTGATGAGTACCAATGCCGGGGCGTGGCGCTACTTGATAGGTGATACTGTTAAGTTTGTTGATTTGGAAAAAAGCGAATTGGTGATTACGGGCAGAACGAAACATTTTCTTAGCCTGACTGGTGAACATCTGAGCGTGGAGAATATGAACAAGACCATAGAAATGGTGAGCGAAGAATTTAATATCAGTATTCCTGAATACACGGTTGTTGGGTTTCCTTATGAAAATTTCTTTGCGCATACCTGGTACATCGCTACTGACGATAAAGTAGATAAGGAACAATTGCGAAAAAAGATTGACCAGAACCTGCGGGTATTGAATGATGACTATGCAACCGAACGGGACAGCGCTTTAAAAGAAGTTTTCCTGGAAGTATTGCCGGAAGAAAAATTTATGAAGTTTATGGAGCTGAAAGGAAAGCTGGGCAGTCAGCATAAATTTCCGAGAGTGATGAAAGGGAAAATGCTGGAAGATTGGAAGCGGTTTTTGGAAAGCGGTAAGGTCAACTAAAGATTCATTCATACTAACTACATTTCTATACTTCGTTAAGATTTATTAGCTAAAGCAAAATCAATAAGAGCTTTTCATGCCCGGTGTATCTAACTTCGTACTTTTATCTTCATGTTAGAAGCGCTCCTAAAAGGACTTACGTTTGGATTAATGCTGAGTATTTCAGTAGGGCCAGTCTTATTTTCCATTATCAAGCAAAGTTTAAATAATGGTCATCGTGGCGGGCTGGCATTTATATTCGGCGTTTCCGCCAGTGATATTACGCTAGTATTGATCAGCAATCTTTTTACAGAATTGTTTAAACAACTCAGCGGCTTTAAGACCGAAATAGGAGTAGCCGGTTGTATATTTCTTGTATCACTGGGCGTTTACTCTCTTTTCTTTAAAAAAGTGAAAGTAAAAGAAGAGAATACCCAGGTATTTAAATTTCGAAAGAGAGATTATGCGAAGACGTTTATTTCCGGCTATGTGATGAATACGCTGAACCCTTCTGTTTTTGGTTTTTGGATTTACGCTTCTTCAGTTATCATTACTATGTCGGTACAGCACCGTATTATCGTTTTCATAACCTGTTTGACATGGATGCTCGGTACAGACATACTAAAAGTTATGTTAGCAGGAAAGATACGTAACCGGCTTACGCCCCATAATATCCACATACTTAACCGTATTAATGGCCTCATTCTTATTGGTTCAGGTATTGCCCTGATATGGGGATTATTGATTTATGGAAAAAGACTTTGATTTTTACAAATGGAAATAAAAAGAATAACTAAGGACGAAGCCGGTTTGGTAATTGATCTTTTTAATAAATACCGGGTATTTTATAAACAGCCATCAAATGGTATTTTAGCAAAGACATTTATCGAGGAAAGATTAGGTAATAATGAATCTGTGATTTTCGTTTGTTTGGATAAGAAGGATGATAAGGAAACTCCTGTTGGTTTTACGCAGTTGTATCCAACATATTCATCGGTGCGGGCTGTAAAGAATTGGATACTGAATGACCTTTATGTTGAAAGTGATTACAGGAAACAAGGCGTAGGAGAAAAGCTGATTAAAAAAGCAATGGAGTTTGCCAAAGAAGAAGGTGCAAAATTTGTTGAGTTGTCAACAGCCGTAACTAATTATACCGCACAAAGTTTGTACGAGGCGATCGGTTTTAAAAAACAGGAGCCAGACAACGAATTTTTTACTTATAGAATAGCATTAGTTTAAATGGAACCCCAACCACAACCAGAAGTCCAGGTCCAACCCAAAATTTTTTGGAAAAAATTATGGCGATGGACAAAGAAGATATTTCTCATTCTTTTTATCGCCCAATTTGTTTATATTCTTTTATTGAAATGGGTGAACCCCCCGATCACTATGACACAGTTTGTAAGTTGGGTCAGTGGTCATGGAATGAAAAGAGATTATGTAAGCCGGAATAATATTTCACCAAATGCAAAACTGGCGGTGATCGCTTCGGAAGACCAGTTGTTTGCCGATCACAGCGGGTTTGACTGGAAGAGTATTAAAAAAGCAATGAAGTATAATGAGAAAAAGCCTGGGAGAATAAGAGGTGCCAGTACCATTAGCCAGCAAGTAGCAAAAAATGTTTTTCTATGGCAGGGCGGTGGTTGGTTTCGTAAAGGACTGGAAACTTATTTTACTTTTATGATTGAACTGGTATGGGGAAAAAAACGGATAATGGAAGTATACCTGAACGTAGCGGAGATGGGAGATGGAATTTTCGGTATTGAAAAAGCGGCGAATATTTATTTTAATAAACCTGCAAAGAACCTTACCCGGCAGGAAGCGGCGATGATTGCCGCCTGTTTGCCCAATCCTAAAAGATATAAAGTAAAATCTCCCGGTCCTTATATGCAAAGGCGTAGCGGGGATATTCAGCAACAAATGAGTTTTTTATTTCCTGATCCGGATATACAGGATATAATCGGGGTAACGCAGAAGAAATAGTAATTATTTTTTTTGTGTTAGCTGTTCAACGGCTTTAATGGCTGTTTGCAACCTTTCTTCATAATTCCCGCTGACTTCCACCCATGGCACTTCCTGGTTTATTAAAATGTCTTTGTAAATAGAATATAATTTTTTTCTCGATTCAATATCCGGGTATTCCCTTAATTCATCTTTTATCCAGGGCAGGTCAATATTACAAAGAAGGTAGAGATCGTATTTTCTTTTAACAATCTGGTCAAGTATAAAGCGGTGACATTTTCCAAAAACAAATTCGCACCAGACTTTCATTACATACATGTCGGTGTCGATAAAGAGAGGCGAGGGGTGAGTGGGGAGTGGAGAATGGGATGTTGCTGATTGAACCGTTTTTTCTTCAAGCTCTATTTGTCCTTTTGCAATTGTCAGCAGGTCTTCATAAGTATACTTCATCCCCTGTTTTAATAAATATTCCCTGGCATATTCGGGACACCACACGGTTTGATAATGATCCGCCAATTGCTGGCACAATGTGCTTTTGCCTGTTGATTCCGGCCCGATGATAACAATTTTCTTAAGCATATCCCTGTTAGTTTATCGTTCAACTTTTTACCCGCCCGGCTGTTATTGTAATGTTATTCAATTTTTCATTTAAAACAAAAAGACATGAACAATTATCAGTCTGATGCCGCAAAAGGCAATTTTTCCGGAAGCAGGAACCGGCACCTGCTCATCCGTTCCATGCAAAGAGCAACGGTAAACATTTACAAAACGGAAACCAGTTTTGAAATGCTGGTTTTTGCCCCCGGCCGCATCAAAGAAAATTTCAACCTCGGTGTAAAAGGAAATGAACTGACTATTACCTACACACCGCCGGAAGGATTTCCAAAATTCGACTGGGTACTGCGGGAATACAGCCGCGGTGGTTTTGTAAGAACATTTACACTGGATGACAGCATTGACACCGCGAAGATCAGTGCGAAGTATGAAGATGGTGTGCTGTTGGTTTCATTACCGGTGATTGCTGGTAAAGAAGCAGTGAGCCAGGAAATAAAAGTGAGTTAACTGAGGTTATTAAATGAGGATGGCGGCCAGTTAAAGCCGCCATCTTTTATATAAGAAAATATTCTTCAACTATTCGCTTTGCCTGTTGGAAGCGTTCTTCCCAATTACCAGAAATTGTTACAAATGATATTCCTTCACGATGGAATATAGCTTTATGATGCCCGCTTAACCGTTCTCTTTCTGGTTCTGATAATCTTGTACCATCCTGGATATAATCACAGTCTGTTTCAAGGAAGAGATAGAGATCAAAATGATTGGCGTCTTCAATCCACTTATCAGCTACAAGTTTTTTAGTAAACAAAAATTCTGAATAAGATTTTGTAATTATCAGTTCAGTATCAACAAAAATAAATTTATTAGCTTCCGGTAATTTTTTAACTATAGCGCTTGTTTGTAATTTTGAAATTTCTAAAAGATTATCATACGTACACTCTTCTGTTTTTTCAACGACCTCTCTTGCCATTTCAAGGACGAAAGAAGTATTATAATGATGAGCCAGCTTTTCAGTCAAGGTCGTTTTACCAGTAGATTCAGACCCAATCAAAGCAATTTTTTTAACGAAGAAAGGTTTTGCCGCACCGGCGATATAATCCCAATAGTGGAAAGGAAATTCTCTTATTTGCTTACCTGATACAGGCACTAAATTTCTTGGCTGATCAAATATGATATGTCTGATACTCATGAACTCCGCTACGTAATCGCCATAAGGCTCTGAAGTAAAAAACAAATTTGCACCCGGTACAATTTTTTTTAAAGCATCAGCCCATTTTTCAGATACTTGCCTGGATGATTCAGAAGTATTTGGCAATTCATCCGCGTCATATTGAAATGGAACCAAAACAGCATTTGGATATTTCTTGATTTCTTCAGCCATCCATTGAGTACGGATATTCCCGGGAATAGGTTCATTTTTTGTATAACAAACTATTATATGTAGCTTATCGCAATTATTATAAGCAAAATCAATTAATGCAAGATGGCCTTTATGTAAAGGCATAAATTTTCCTAAAACAAATCCAATCATATCAGCGGGAATGTGTTTGTTGACGTGCCTTTTTTTGCCATTCAGCTAACCCCCAAAAAGCAAAAATGAGTAATATTAAATAATACACACTCGTAAAAACATACTGCTTCACAAAATACAATGGAATAGAAGCAATATTCGTAGCGATCCACCACCACCAGCTTTCCACTTTTTTCTTTGTCATCAGCCACATGCCGGTAAAGGCTGTAGCAGAAGCAAACGCATCGGCCCAGGGAATTGCGCCGGGAGCAAAATCTTTTTTCAAATAACTTAAGAGAAGAAATATAACAATATAGAATGAGGCGAAGAATACTAACTGGTACGTCCACCAGCGTTTGTCTGAAAAAGTGATATGAACAATGTGTTGGTGCTGTTCATTTTTTCTTGACCAGATTATCCAACCGTAAATACTCATCACCGTGTAATAAAAATTCACACTGGCTTCACCCAACAAACTTCCTTTAATGCTTAAGTAGATATAAAAAGTAGTGTTGATTAATCCTGTCGGGTATACAAGAATATTTTCCTTACGTGAAAACCAAACACTGACGATGCCGGAGAGTACAGCAATATATTCCAGCCATGTTGTTTGCCGCATGCCCTCAATAAACTGCTGGTATATTTCCTGGAAAGACAATAGTTTCTTTTTGTAAACATAGAATAAAATATGCCACGGAGACACGGAAACCTCACCTAGCCTCTCCTGAAGGAGAGGAACAACTCACAGCCCTTGCTTAATGAAAAAGCCGAGAACTTTTATACCTTTCAAATATGCTGAATAGAATTACCGGAGGCTGAAGAGTGCGACCATTCGACTTCGCTCCCACGACATAGGTCGGGACAGGCATGGTAATCCCGATAGCTATCGGAAGCGACGCCCTGACAAACATCGGGGTCTTCGACAATTGCTGAGTAAAGAACAGAAAGATGAACGGAGCGTCGCAACGGAAGATGCTAGTAGCAATGTCGCTGGGTATAAAAAAATTACCGCGATGCACTACGATATTTCCTTACGGGCTTCAGGTATTTAATTCCTTTAGATGTATTGAACCTTGTTGGCACTTGCCGCCAGCGGCCATTGTTATCAAAGTCCCAAACTAAAAAATGTAAATGAGGAAGAGCGGCATATCCAGTTTTACCACTCAATGCAACGAGTTGCCCCGTTTGCACCGTATCGCCAACATTAACGAGTATACCATCTTTTTGTAAATGCCAGTACCCGGCCCTTGATCCATCGGGATGTTGGATAACAAGATTGTTTCCAAACGGACGATATTTTTTATTCAAGCCGCCGCGGTCGCCATCTTCTTTTGCACGGACCACTACTCCACCCCTCGCCGCATAAATTTCCGTTCCTCTTTTCATTTTAAAATCAAGCGCCGCTCTTTCTCTATGCGAGAAATGACTGAAGTAACCTTGTATCAGCAAAAAAGAGCTACCTTCTTTAAAAGGCAATTCGTATACATAGCTGCTGTCGTCTTTCACTAATCCTTTCTGCAACAGGCGGGTTTGCTTGCGCAACGGATCTTTGCTGACAGCGCAGGCAGAAACGAAAAACAATAATATGATGGCGACGAATCTCATTTGAATTTCCTACTAAGACACAAAGAACACTAAGAAGGAATAAGGTGGAATAAATATTTTTAGCCTTAGTGGCTTTGTGGGATATGCTTAAAAACATCGCAAATTTACCCTTCAATTGTAACAAATGAAACTTTTCATCTTTGTATATAGTTAAATTTGAAATATGGAAAAAGTGAACCTTGCCGAAAAGCTTTCATCCTTCAACGATTATTTCAATCCCCGCATTGTTGGGGAATTAAATGGTCAACAAGTGAAACTCGTAAAATTCAAAGGAGAGTTTGTCTGGCATCATCATGAGCAGGAGGATGAATTGTTCTATGTAATAAAAGGAAGTTTTGATATGCACCTGCGGGATAAAACGATTACGGTAAACGCCGGCGAATTCCTGGTGATGCCGCAGGGCGTTGAGCATAAGCCTGTAGCGAAAGAAGAAGTGGAAATTATGCTGTTTGAACCCGCCACTACTTTAAACACCGGCAACGTGGAAAATGAACTGACCAGAAAAGACCTGAAACATTTATAAATCCTTGCTTCCGTGGCATAGTTTTTTCAACTATAGTCCAAACTTGTATTATGGAAATCAAACGTAACGAAGCCACGCAGAATCGCCCCGATGGCGACCGGGTGCTGGATGCCCCTTATGTATTTATGGACCTTCCTTCTTTTATCAGCCAGTTAAAGGATGAAAAAGCCTGGGAAAAAAATGACCGGAACGGCATTACAATTTTTAAAAGTGAACATGTTGCTATCGTAATAGCGGCTTTGCAAAAAGGCGCGGAGATAAAAGATAATGTAGTAGATGGCTTTTTTACTATTCAAATGCTGGAAGGCAATGCTAGAATCATTACCCCGGATGGAGATGTTGACCTTGCAAAAAAACAAATCATCACTTTCCACCCCGGCATACAACATTCTATTGAAGCAATCTCAGATGCGATCATGCTGATTACAAACTGCAGTACGGATAGTGATTAAGTTAAGTAGGGTACGGACCGCAAACTATTTTATCATTTTCTGAATCGCTTTCGCGGAGTCGAGGTGCATTTTCAGTTTGGGTAATGTATTATCGATAAAGGTTTTTACTTCAGGGTCATTCACTTTGTCTGATGCCTGGGAAAACATATCGATGGTCGTTTCATGATCATTCACCATCTTTTTCATAAAGGCTTTATCAAAGTCTGTTCCTTTTTTCATCATCATATCATCCAGTTCTTTTTTCTTTTCATTGCCAACAGAATCGGGCAGTGTTACATTTCTTTGCGCTGCTAATGTTTTTACTTTATCATTCGCCATCGAATGATCGTTCACCATCATCTTACCAAAATCTTTCACTTTTGCATTGACTGCTTTTTGAGACGCCAGTTCACCCAACTGCACTTCGGCCATTCCACCGTTAGCTGCATGTACCAGGAACGTCGTACTTTCTTCATCGGTAGTGATCACCGGGTGTTGCGTTGCTGAATCTGTTTTGGCAGTGTTCAACGAATCCGCTTTCTCTACGCTGTCTTTTCCTTCGTTATTGCAGGCGCCGATCGCAAATGGCAATGCAAGCAATAACAACATTCTTCTTTTCATACAAAATTTTTTAGTAAAATATAAGTTGGTTATCGGCATTTATACGAAATATTCATGCCATTATAATTGATAGTAAATTTTGAATACCAACTTCCGTTTTGTTACCGGCGGCATCTTCGTTTGCGCCTGCCCCGATGAATATCGGGGTCGGGACAATCACTTCATCGCCTGTGCATATGGCATCTTTTGCCTTCACAATAGTATTTTAATAATGGGATTGAAATAGTCACTAATACGTATATGATCTGTTCATCAAAAGGGAAAATATTCTACAATAAAAAAAAGCCGGGCATCATGCCCGGCTTAACGCTACAATAATCAGAATTATTTACCCTTCTTCACCTGCACCTTCCTGCTCAGCTTCCCAGTTGATATTATTTTCTGCGATTTCGGTTAGCAACGAGTCGGCTGCCTTTTCTTCTTCCAGTGTTTGTTCAAAAATTTCAGCGATATCATCCCGTCCTATTGTCCTTGCGATCTGCGCCAGGCTACCATAAGCGGATATTTCATAATGCTCTACTTTCTGCGAAGAAACGATAATACCTACGTCACGGGTCATGCTACCATCTTCCGTTTCTTCCACTACGGAATCGCCTTCTTTAGTCAGGCCATCCATTGCTTCGCACTTTTTTGCCTGAGGTTTCTTGTCCATCATTTCAAAAACCTGTTCTAAGCGTGTCACATGTTCTTCTGTTTGCGCCAGGTGATCTTCAATTGCCTGTTGCAACTGTTCTGTCGTAGCCGCTTTTTTCATTTTGGGCAACACTTTGGTTAAATGTTTTTCCGCCCAGTAAATGTCTTTCACAGCATCATGAAAAAATTTTTCCAGTTGTCCGTTCGCCGCAGCCGCAGCTGTTCCGTTGGAGCTACTCTTTTTCACGGCTGCTTTTTTCGTTTTAGTGTTAGCCATAACTATTTTTTTAATAAATGAGGGAATGATTGATCGTTGTAGTGAAGGCAAAGGATATGCCATGCCAAATCATGTAGCGATTATCCCAGTTATAAAATTTTATGTAGAGTTTATTACTCAATGAAGACAAGAGAACTATTATTTATGTTATATGGCAACTGTATATAATAACAAGTAAATAAATCCAGGAAAAGTATCAGTTATGAAATTAAAGCCGATAAGGGTAGCCGAACAACTACATGCAATAGGCATATACAACTATAAGAATGACGGTTTATTTTTTTTACTTTTTACGGATCATTACACCTTAAACTAAAGACTATGGAAAAAACGACAATTCTTGTTACAGAAGATCATGTGCTGGTGAGAGAATCCTGGACTCATGTTTTAAATGCCGATCCACGGTTCAGTGTTATAGGGGATTGCGGCAGCGGCGAAGAAGCTGTTGAACTGGCGGGCCTTCTCCATCCTGATATCGTAATTATGGACATTAATCTTCCAGGTATCAGCGGGATTGAAGCTACCTCACAAGTATTGAAAAACTCCCCGCAATCAAAGGTCATATGTGTTTCTATGCATAATGAACCTTCTTATGCACGCAAAATGATGCAAAACGGGGCGATGGGTTATATCACTAAAACTTCTTCCGGCGAAGAAATGGCAACGGCCATATTTGAAGTATCTGAAAACCGGAAATATATCTGCCAGGATATTAAGGATAACCTGACCGAACAAATGATCAACCCGGATGAGCAGTCTGCCGGGCTGGATGCACTTTCTAAAAGGCAACTGGAAATTATCGGGTGGGTGACAAAAGGAATGAAATCAAAAGAGATCGCTATTGAACTGGATATATCCGTGAAGACCGTGGAAGTGCACCGCTACAATATCCTTAAAAAATTAAAACTGAAAAACGTAGCGGCGATGGTGAATTTTATGAACCAGGCCGGGTCGATTGCGAATTAATACGGGTTACTCTATATTAATTACAAGGTTGCCATATCAATAACAAACCGGTACCTCACATCGCCTTTGAGCATCCGTTCATAAGCCAGGTTAATATCTTTCATAGCGATTACTTCTACATCGCTTACAATATTATGCTCTGCGCAGAAGTCCAGCATTTCCTGTGTTTCCGGTATGCCGCCAATAAGAGAACCAGCAAAACTTTTGCGTCCGAAGATCAGGTTCATCGCTGGTATCTGCGCCGGGGACGGTGGCACACCTACACAAACCATTACACCATTGGTGCGGAGTAAACCGAGGTAAAAATTATAATCATGTTCGGCGGATATTGTATCAAGAATAAAATCAAATTTGCCCCGCACTTTTTTTATTTGTTCTTCATCCGTAGTCAGTACAAAATGATGTGCGCCTAATCGTTTCGCATCTTTTTCTTTGGAAGGCGAATGGCTGAGCATTGTTACATCAGCACCCATAGCCGCAGCGAGTTTTACTGCCATATGGCCCAAACCACCGAGGCCAAGTATTCCCACTTTCATGCCTTTGCCTACTTTCCAATAGCGGAGAGGCGAATAAGTAGTGATGCCTGCGCAAAGCAACGGCGCTACTGCTTCCAGCGGCAACGACTCAGAAATATGCAATATAAAATCTTCATGTGCTAAAATAGATTTGCTATACCCGCCATAGGTATTACCACTGCCATCTCTTTCATTACCGTTGTAACTGAATATAGGGCCTTGCTCGCAATATTGTTCGAGGCCTTCTTTGCAATTATCACATTCCCGGCAACTATCTACCATACAGCCGATGCCCGCAATATCACCTACTTTAAATTTTGTTACATGATCGCCTATTGCTGTAACACGGCCCACTATTTCATGCCCGGGTACGATAGGAAACACCGTCATGCCCCATTCATTGCGTGCAAAATGCAGATCACTATGACAAACGCCGCAGTATAATATTTTTATTTGTACATCGTATGGTTTGGGATTTCTTCTTTCTATTGTATAAGGTACAAGCGGTGTAGTAGCAGTTTTAGCAGCGTAAGTTCTTACTGAAGGCATTTAAATTTTTTAATTTTCGTAATGTAGGCTTAATAATCGGAAGCGACGATTTAATAAACATATTGCCTCCCTGTTCTTTAGTAAATTTGTATTTCAATTTTCTGCTCATGACGATTGCTGTATTAGGTGCCGGAATGGTGGGCCGTGCGATAGCACTGGATCTTGCGAAAGAACATACTGTTACATCTTTTGATTTTAATAATGATAATCTTATTGCATTAAAAAATAGCAACGCTGCTATACAAACTATCACCGCAGACCTTTCTCAATTTGGCCAGTACAATGCCTGGCTTTCTTCTTTTGATATGGTGGTAAGCGCTGTTCCGGGCTTTATGGGTTATAAAACATTGGAAGCAGTAATCAATGCCGGGAAAGATGTAGTGGATATTTCTTTTTTCCCGGAAGATGCATTGCAACTGGATAAACTGGCGAAAGAAAAAAGTGTAACTGCGATTACCGATTGCGGTATAGCGCCGGGCATGAGCAACTTTATTCTTGGCCGGTGGAATGAAGAGATGAAAATAAAATCCTTTGCTTGTTATGTAGGTGGATTGCCCAAAGAAAGAAAGCCGCCCTTTCAATATAAAGCGCCTTTCTCCCCTGTGGATGTAATACAGGAATATATCCGCCCGGCAAGATTGGTGGAGAATGGAAAGATCGTTACCAAGCCCGCATTGAGCGACAGGGAAATTTTATCTTTTGATAAAGCCGGGGAACTGGAAGCATTTAATACCGATGGACTTCGTTCATTGATCTATATTATGGGCCATATCCTGGATATGAAAGAAAAAACATTGCGCTACCCGGGGCACATTGACCTTATAATTGCATTAAAGCAAGCAGGATTTTTTGATGAAACAACGATACGTATAAATGATAATGCTATTACTCCTTTGGAATTCACTTCAAAAATTTTGGTAGATCAATGGAAGCTGGGGCCGGAAGAAGAAGAATTTACCGTGATGAAAGTGATTATTGAAGGAGAAGATAAAACAATCACCTATGACCTGTATGACGAATATGACCCCTTAACAAAAACATCTTCGATGGCGAGAACAACCGGTTATACCTGCACCGCCGCGGTGAATTTAATTGCAACTAAACTATTTACTGAAAAAGGAGTTTTTCCACCTGAATTGATCGGTAAGAGAAAAGATTGTTTTGAATTTGTAGTGAAATATTTAAAAGAAAGGAATGTGAATTGGAAACAAAACCCCCGGTAAGAGACTGAGGATTTAAATTTTCCTTTGCCCCTAAAGGAGATGGTTGTTTATACTTTTATTAGAAGAGAAAGACCAGGAGACTTCTAAATTGCTGAACAAAGACCAGGAAGATGAAGAGTGCGACGCAACAGGTGATGCCATGAAAAACAAAAGTTGGCTAAATAATTCAGCCAACTTTAAAAAATTTGAACAAATAAATAAAGTATAATCAACCTAAGTTTCCCCTTTTAGCCCCGATCGTTATCGGGGTGGGAAGGAACAAGGGGTTTACTCCGCTTCCGCTACCACTTCTTTCACTTCCGGTATCATTCTCTTCATCATTCCTTCGATGCCGGCTTTGAGAGTGATCATAGATGAAGGGCATCCGCTGCAACTTCCCTGCAACATCAGGTTCACCACGCCTTCATCATAACTTTTAAATTGTATAGCACCGCCATCCATTTCCACGGCTGGCTTCACATAATTTTCGAGTAATTCTTTGATACGTTTCACCACATCATCATCGTCGGCGGAAACTTCGTTGCTGCTTTCTTTTTTAATGCTGATGAGCTCATCTTCATTGATCACGGTTTTTCCTTCTTCCAGGTATTCTTTCAAAAACTGGCGAATGGAAGGAATGACGTCGTTCCAGTCAATATCGGCGACTTTTGTAAGCGTTACAAAATTGCTGGCGATAAACACCGATTTGATAAAAGGAAAGCCGAACAATTCGACGGCCAGGGGCGAAGGTTTAGCGTTTTCAGCATCCGGGAAATCAATGCTCTTGCCGGGATATAAAAGCTTGTTAGCCACAAACTTCATCGTCTCCGGGTTGGGGGTCATTTCCGTATAAATGCTGATAATAGGACTGCCTGTTTTGATCATAACACACAATTTATGCTGTAAAAATAACAATAATTGGCTGGGATTGTTCAAAAACTGAGGTCGGAGGTGTGAAGTCGAAAGTGGCCGGCTAAATAGGAAATATTCTCAACTTTTACTGTTTCTTACTTCTGACTTCAGACTTCCGTGCTCGGTCACTCCCTGAATCTTCCCGTTTTTTTCAAATACCGTATTAAAATGTAAATCAGCAACAGGGCGCCGAGGATGACGCCTGTAAGAATATTGCGGAGCCAGTCGTCATTATTGGTGAGTTCGGGGTATTTAAATAACAAGATCAGCGTGATACCGATCAGCCAGATGAACTGTGTGGTGTGCTCTTTAAGGATCCAGCGGCGCCAGTTGAAGTGCATGCCGCTGAAAGTTTTGCCAATTCCTTTGAGGCTGGGGAACCAGCGGTTTACTTTTTTGCAATATTCATCATAACCGCTGCCGAATTTGCCGCGAAGAAAATTTTCTTCCGCTAACACAATCGCCTGGTATACGAATAAGAAAATAGGTATGAGAATCGCTACATAGACCAATGAATTCGCCAATATGCCTACGCCGAGCAACATTAAAATATTACCAACGTATAATGGGTTGCGGCAATGATTAAAAATTCCTTCTGTTACCAATCCTTCTGCATAAGGTTTACCTTCTTTACCTCCGCGAACGATATATGCAAGACCGATGGTTAAGCCTCTTATCAATTGACCGGTTATTGTAACTATCAACCCAATGATAATCGGCCATACATAATAGCATTCACCAAAATGTTCTTTGGAAAATAAGGGCCATGACGGAATAAACAGCGCAGCATAAAAAAGAATGAATATCCAGTTGCGGTATTTAAAAAAGAAATTGCCGATTGCTACCATTGGTTATTTTATTTGCGCCCAGAGCTATAAGAGAAAAAGAGATTATTGTTCTTTTGTTTTCAACTCTTTCTCTCTTTCAACTCTGTGCGACTATTTAGCATAATTATTAAAAAGCCTGGTAATGCCGTTTTTTAAAAGTTCTTCGTTAAAATTTATTAGCAAACCTATATGCAAGTTTGTTAATCGTAAATAAGTCAACAATTTTTTCTTATGAACAGGTAATACGGTCTCAATGGATTTTAGCTCTATAATTACCGTCTTGTTTATCATCATATCTGCTCTAAAACCCACCTTCCATTTTTAGGTCATCATAATATACTGGTAAAGGTATCTGTCTTTCTGAAAGCAACCCCCGCTTTGTTAATTCATAATGCAATACTTCTTCATATACAGATTCGAAAAGACCCGGGCCTAACCTTGAATGAATTTTTATTGAGGTATCAATAATTTCACCTGTTATTTTATTTACTTCCATCTTTTATACTTTCACGCATTTTGTACGCAAAAGTTGATGGTGGTTTGTTCTATTTTTTTCACTCAGGGGTATAGGAGAAAAGGAGGATAGATTAAGTATATACTCTTTCTCTCTTTTTCCCCTGTGCGACTATTTTTTTACAGCAATAATCCCCGCAAAATTATACCACTTAAAAAACACTTCGCAATGTGCAAAACCACGGTCGCGGAGCAAAGTAATATCCTCGCTGAGTTTATAAGGAATCAATACATTTTCCAGCGCTTCTCTTTTTTGAGAGATTTCCAGCTCGCTATAGTTATTACGGCGTTTATAATTATAATAGTATTTGATAAAATCACGGTTGTAGCGGCTTTCTTCCGCTAAAATTTTCTCCACTAATATCAATACACCACCGGGATTAAGTCCTTTATAAATATCTGCCAAAATTTTTTCCCTGTAAATAGGTCTTACAAATTGCAGGGTGAGACAAAGAACGACAACAGAAGCGTTGGTGATGGTAACGCCCTGACTAAGATCGGCGCAACGCAATTCATAATCACGGGAAAAACCAATCTCCATCAATTTTGATTTGCATTTATCGAGCATTTCCTGAGAATCATCGATGCCGACAAACCGGATCTCCTGGTCGACCATGGTATTCATACCGATCATGGTAGTGCCGGTAGAGCAACCGAGATCATATACGTCAGAACCTTTTTGTGCATGATCGGCGGTAAGCTCTGCCATCATGCGCTGTATCTCGCCATAGAACGGTACAGAACGGTTTACCATGTCATCAAACACATTGGCTACGTTGGCCCCGAATTTAAAATCGCTGGCTTTTTCTATTTCGTCTTTAAAAACTTCATCTTTGCCCATAGGAATAAAATAAGATGTGCAAAGTAAAGCATTTTACTATTGAGTAAAACCAATCGGGTACATTTCAAATTTTCGCTTTGGCCCCCATCCCCTAAAGGGGAATATCAAACTTTGAAACTGTGGCTCCCCTTCAGGGGATGGGGGCTAACACAGGTGGAATATGCGAAAATTTAAAATGCACTCAACCAATCGGGCAAACGGATTTAGATACTATGGAAAAAATATATCATTTGGGGAATTGTACTACCTGCCAGGCAATCATTAAAGAAACAGGCATCCGGGATAACAAATTCGAAATGCAGGATATTAAATTTGAAAAAATAACTCCCGCACAACTGGAAGAAATGAAGAAAATGGCGGGCAGTTACGAAGCCTTGTTCAGCCGCCGTGCGATGAAATATAAAGAGCTTGGATTAAAAGATAAAAATCTGTCGGAGAAAGATTACCGTAATTATATCCTGGAAGAATATACATTTCTTAAACGCCCTGTTGTTATTATCAACGATAAGATATTTGTAGGCAGTGAAAAGAAAACAGTAGCGGCTTTAGCGAAAGCAGTTAAATAAAATAAAAATATGCTTTCAACTTCTACGATTAAATTACTACGAATACCTTTTTCTTTCTTTTTATCTCCCGTTTATTTTTTTTCATTAGCACAAGTGCCGGTTATCGATTGGGGCAAAGCAGCTCTTATTTTTTTTATTCTTCATTTTCTCGTTTACCCGGCCAGCAATGGGTATAATAGTTATATGGACAAGGATACCGGAAGTATTGGGGGCATTGAAAAACCACCACCACCTTCGCAACAGCTTTTTATAACCACAATTTTTTTAGATGCAGCGGCTGTGCTGCTCAGCTTTTTTATAAGTCCCGTTTTCGTTTTATTAATTGTATTATATATCGCTGCTTCGAAAGCGTATAGTTACCGTGGCATTCGTTTAAAAAAATTGCCCATTATCGGTTATCTCACCGTCATCATTTTCCAGGGGGCTTTAACTTTTTGGGTGGTGTATTATGGCGCCAATGCGGGTAATAGTTTGCCGGTGCCGTGGCAGGGTTTGGCCATCTGCGCTTTGTTAATCGGCGGCTTTTATCCCCTTACACAAATTTACCAGCACCAGCAGGACATTGAAGATCATGTAGAAACTATCAGCTACAAGCTGGGGTATACAGGTACGTTTATCTTTTGCGCCATTGTTTATACGATTGCATGGGCATTCATGGCACAATTTTTTATCATACATAAGGAGGGAAGTAAGTTAATGGTGGTTAGCCTCCTTTTTATTCCCGTTATCGTTTATTTTATGAGATGGTTTTTGCAAGTCAGGAAAAACAAAGAAGCCGCGAATTTTAAAAATACCATGACCATGAACTGGCTTGCGGCAACCTGTACGAATATTGCTTTTATTATTTTATTAACCTGGAGGTGGTTTGAGTAAAATATTATCTATTGGTACGGCAGTTCCTGCACACAAACATAAGCAGTCGGATATTCTTCATTTTATGCAGAATGTGTATGCGTTAAATGAAGCGGATAAAAGAAAACTAAAATTTCTTTATCACCAGGGCGGTATTGAAACCCGTTATTCCGTAATATCTGATTATAGTTTGCCCGCTAATGAATGGCAATTTTTTAATCCTTCAGAAAACCTGGAACCATTTCCACGGCTGGAATTAAGAATGAAATGGTATAAACAAGAAGCCGCCGCATTATCATTACAGGCGATAAACCAATGCCTCGAAAAATACCCGTCACAAAAAATTACACATCTTATTACGGTAAGTTGCACCGGCATGAGTGCCCCGGGGCTTGATATTGAACTGATGGAATTATTAGAATTACCTCCCACTACTTTCCGCACTTCTGTAAATTTTATGGGTTGCTATGCCGCTATACAGGCGTTAACGCTTGCAGATGCTTTTTGTAAAGCGGATAAAAATGCGAATGTACTGATCGTCTCTACCGAATTATGTACGCTTCATTTTCAAAAAGAATACACAGTTGATAATATAACCAGCAGTTTATTGTTTTCTGATGGCGCAGCGGCTTTATTAGTGAGTGGCGATGATGAACAGGATGGATTAAAGATTGATAATTTTTATTCTACGGTATCCATGAAAGGAAAAAAAGATATGGCATGGGAATTATCTTCAAAAGGCTTCCTGATGACATTAAGTTCCTATATCGCCGATCTTGTAGAAGAAGATTTTAATGAATTGGTAGTTGATGCGCTGACAGTGGCGGGTATTAGTAAAGAAGAAATTACGCATTGGTGTATTCATCCCGGCGGAAAAAAGATATTGGAAGCTGTACACAACAGTCTTGGTTTTACCAATGGGCAATTGAAATACAGTTATGACACCTTAAGAGATTATGGCAACATGTCCTCGCCGACCGTGTTGTTTGTTTTAAAAGATATAATGAATGCGTTGGATAAAAAGCAAAACAATAAGATATTTGGCGCTGCGTTTGGCCCCGGCTTAACGATGCAAACATTTATTTTATCCGCATGATTAATCTCCGACAACGCAGTTATCAAAAAGAATTAATGGATTTGCCCGGCGTGCCATTTAAGGCTATGGAGGATTTATTAAAAGACCTGAACATTGTCAACAGCAGGTTGGGCGGCCATGCGATCACATTAAGAGGATTAAAGAAATTCATTTCGCAAAAACAACCGGTTACTGTTTGTGAAATTGGCTGTGGCGGCGGTGATAATCTTTTCGCCATATATAAATATTGTTCAAAGAAAAATATTTCTGTAAATTTTATTGGTATTGATATCAGTGAAGAATGTATCGCTTTCGCTAAACAACGATACCCGCAATTGAACTGCCAATGGATTTGCAGCGATTACGTTTTAGTTGATATTCAACAAAACCCGCCGACTATTATTTTTTCATCTCTTTTCTGTCATCATTTAACCGATGAACAATTAATACAAATGCTGCAGTGGTTAAAAAAAAACAGCAGCCACGGTTTTTTTATCAATGACCTGCACCGGCATTGGCTGGCGTATTACCTGATCAAATACATCACCCGGTTTTTCAGCAGATCGTACCTGATGAAAAATGATGCATGCCTCTCAGTAGCCCGTGGCTTTCGGAAAGAAGAATGGAAAAAATTGTTAGACCAATCTGGTATTATTAATTACGATATTCGCTGGCAATGGGCTTTTCGTTTCCTGGTAACCTGCAAAAAATAATCAGTTGGAAATAACTACCGGCCAGCAAAAGAAAGAATTTGATGTGATCATTGCCGGTGGCGGCCTTGCGGGGTTAGCACTTTCTATTCAATTAGCAAAGCAAGGATATCGTATTGCTGTATTAGAAAAAGAAACGTACCCTTTTCACAAAGTCTGCGGCGAATACATCAGCATGGAGTCCTGGGATTTTTTAAAAACCCTTCGGCTCGACCTCGAGGCGCTGAATGTATCCATGATTACACAATTACAGGTATCCGCCGAAAATGGAAAATTGCTAAAGCAAAAATTAGGGTTGGGTGGCTTTGGTATCAGCCGGTATTTATTAGATAATGAATTAGTAAAAATTGCCCGTTCAGCCGGTGTGATAGTGGAAGAGAATACAAAAGTAAACGACATCACATTTAATGATACGGAGTTTACCGTTGCTGCATCTCAAAATAATTACACAGCGAAAGTAGTTTGTGGCAGTTATGGCAAGCGAAGTAATATGGATATTAAATGGAAGCGACAATTTGCAACCGCTTCCCGTAATAAGCTCAACAATTATATCGGCGTTAAATATCATGTCCGCACTGATTTTGCTGACAATACGATTGCATTGCACAATTTTAAAAATGGTTATTGCGGTATTTCAAAAATTGAAGGGGATAAATATTGCTTATGCTATTTAACCACGGCGGATAATCTTAAAAAGAGCCAGGGCCTTATTCATGTAATGGAGCGAACGATTTTAAGCCGTAATCCGTACCTCAAAAAAATACTCACCGAAAGCCAAATATTATTCGAATCACCGGTTACCATTTCACAAATAAGTTTTGATAAAAAGACACAGGTAGAAAATCATGTACTAATGATTGGTGATGCGGCGGGTATGATTACGCCTTTGTGTGGCAATGGGATGAGCATGGCCTTGCATGCTAGTAAACTTGCAGCGGCACAAATCCATTCTTTTTTACAAGGAAATATTTCAAGAGACGAAATGGAAAAGAAATATACCCTTTTGTGGCAGCAGCAATTTGCAAAAAGATTAAGAATGGGAAGAAGGATACAACGATTATTTGGCCGTTCGTGGGTTACCAATCTTTTTATCGCCACCATCAAACATTTTCCCGGCGCTGTCAATTATTTGATCAGGCAAACACATGGCAAGCCTTTTTAATAATCATTACTCTTTATTTCCCCAGCTTATCATAAATAGCAGTTACCCATCTTCGGGGAAGTGTACGTATAACCACTGAAGAGATAGTAGACAATGCTCCGGGTACGATGATCATTCTTTTTCGCAACGTTTTACGTACGGCGATCTCTCCGACTCTATGTGGCGGCACGGCCATCCATTGCCCAAACTTGCCCAATTTTTTCTTCGTATCATCTATTATCGATTGCTTGGTAAAAACAGGGCCGGGAGTAAGACAACTGACGCTGATGTTTTTATCTTTTAATTGATAGCGCAACGAGTAACTGAAAAAAACCACGGCCGATTTTGTAGCGGAGTAAATATTTTTTACCGGTATGGGTGCAAAGCCCGCCATACTGGCTACATTCAAAATATACGAAGGCGCATTTTTTTCTAATAATGGAAGCAGGTTAAGACTAAGCGCCATGCAGGATTCAATATTTAATCTTACCATATAGCGCAAGGAATCAAGCGGGATTGATAAATAATCATTTTCTCCGCCCAGTCCCGCTACATTACAAAGCATTTTAAGAGGGAAATTTTTGGCCGTGCAATATTTCGCTATTTCATCGGCGGCTTCTTCTCTTGACAGGTCGTTTACCAACAACTCTACATGAATTCCATAAGCTGACCCCAGTTTATTTCTTGCTGCTACAAGACTATCAGCATGCCTTGCTACTAAAATTAAATTGTATCCCCGCTTCGCCAATGCTTCAGCGATAGCATAGCCAATTCCTTTACTGCCTCCGGCTACTAACGCATACGGCGCTGCTTTGTCCGCATTATTTGTTGGAAGGTATGATTCCAGCGCTGCGTTTGTTATCAAAGGCTCATCAATAATAGTCGAAGCAACACCTGTTTGTGTATATCCATTTATAAAACTTAAAAATAAAATGAAAAGGACGTTTATCTTTTTCATAAACAACACTTGAATGATTAATTAAATCTGCAACAAAGGTCAGGCAAAAATTGTACAACTGAAGTGAAGAGTTCGTTAGTCACAGGCGGATGCATTAAAAAGAAAAAATGGGAACACGGATGGCACGGATTTTTATTCTTCAAAGCGAATAATCTTTACTGCCACTTTTTTAATACTATTCGCAATGCTTTATGGTGGGGTTGCTAATCTGGAAACAAAATCTGTGAAAATCCATCTAATCCGTGTCATCCGTGTTCTATAAAGCCCGGGCAAATCGCTAAACAATTTTCTTTATCGGCATGTTTTCTCCCTGTTGAGTACATACCATGCAATAACAATACTCATTAACATGAATACAGCTCCCAGTAAAAATGAAATACCGGGAAAATGCACCGGCGCATTATCTTTTGTAAAAAAAGTAAAAAGATTATTCATCAGCGGCGGCCCTATTATCGTAGTCAGGCTCATCAGGCTGGTCAATGTTCCCTGCAATTCTCCCTGCTCATTCGGCGGTACATGTCCGGCAAGAATGGATTGCAACGCCGGCCCTGCCACTCCCCCGAAACAATAAGGAACCAGGAATACAAACATCATCCAGCCTTGCGTAGCAAAAGCAAATAACACAAGTCCGATGGTATAAAGGAATAATCCAAGATAAACACTTCGTTCATCACCGATCTTTGGATTGATCACTCTTGTTAATCCAACCTGCGCTACACCAACTAACAAACCCACAACAGCTAATGAAGCACCCACCATTCCTTCGCTCCATTTAAAACGGTATATCGTAAAAAAACTCCAGTTACCCTGCACGGATTGCGCCGCGAGATAAATCAGGAAGAAAGAAAAAGCAAGTCCTCCTATTGCGGGATATTTTTTTAAAAACCGGAACGAACCAAATGCGTTAGCCCTCTTCCAGCTAAAAGGCCTGCGGTTTTCTTTGCTCAGCGATTCAGGTAAAACAAAATACCCGTACAATGTATTTAATAAACAAAGAATAGCGGCTGCATAAAATGGAGCTCTTGTTCCCAACCCCGCCAGCAATCCGCCAAGTGCGGGGCCGATGATAAATCCCATTCCGAATGCAGCCCCAATCATTCCAAAATTTTTCGCCCTGTTCTCTTGGGTGCTGATATCCGCAATGTAAGCAGAAGCCGTAGTAAAACTTGCGCCGGTAATACCAGCGATGATGCGGCCGATAAATAATAAACCATACGACGGCGCTAATGCGAGAAAAAGATAATCAATACCAAAACCTAACAGCGAGCATAATAAAACAGGACGGCGTCCATACTTATCGCTGAGGTTACCAATAACAGGTGCGAAAAAAAATTGTGTAATCGCATACGCCGCTAATAGCCAACCGCCGTAAGCGCTGGCTTCATTCACCGGAATATGTTTTAATTCCGCGATAAGTTTCGGCATCACAGGAATAATAAGTCCCCATCCCATTATATCAATGAGCAACGTGATAAAAATAAATTTAATAGCCGCCTGTTTGGATACCGCCATAGTATTTTAATTATAGAGAAGCAAAAATGAAAGTTTTTTAGCAGGAATAAATATTTTATTTATCAAAACAGGCATGTTTTTCGCCATTAAAAAATATAACGAAACTTAAAAATAACTTAATAGCCGGGCTGCATTAGTATACGCAGCATCCTGCGAACTATCATCGGCTGTTGTTGAGCGGAGCGAAATCCCGATGTAATCGGGGTGAAGTATTTTTTTATTATGTACCCGGCTCTAGTACTACTATCATCGTCCCTTGCGTCGCACTCTTGTACTACAGTAATTCTACTGAGCATTGTCGAAGCCACCGTAATTGTTTGCATATTCATTAAGCAAGGGCTGTGTGCAGTTTCCCTCTCCACTTGTGGAGAGGGAGAAAGGCTGAGGTTCAGCACAGAGCTTTTCGAACTCGTTAAGATTAATTTTAAAACGTTTCTAACAAATCAAAATAAACATAAAATGTTGAGTGCTTATCTTTGCCGCCATTACCACTACTGCGATGGACATTGCAGTTAAGGCCCCGAATATTATTTTTAACCTAAAACATGTCCACATGACTATCAAAAAACTTATTCTTCCACTTCTTTCAGTAGTTTTTCTTTTTTCATGCGTCAGCTCTAAAAAATTTAAAACACTGCAAACAAGCTATGATGAACTCTTAGCACAAAAAACACAACTGGAGACAAGATTACAAACTACTATTAATGATTGCACCACTGAAAAAGCGGAATTGAACCGCCAGAAAGCATCATTGCAAAGTGATATCGCTAGCCTGAACCAGCAGATCGCATTGCTAAAACAAAACAATACACAGGCGTTAAAACAACTGGAAGATATGTCAGTGATTTCCGCATCACAGGCGGAAAGTATCAAGAAATCAATGGACAATATCGGAGCAAAAGATAATTATATCCAAACACTGCAACAGCAAATGGCCCGCAAAGATTCATTGAACATGGCGTTGGTGATGAACCTGAAAGGCGCTGTTGGCAATCTCGATGACCAGGATATAAATATTAAAGTGGACAAAGGAGTTGTATACATCGATATTTCTGACAAACTGCTTTTCAAAAGTGGAAAATATGAAGTAACTGACCAGGCAAACGGTGTATTAGGAAAAGTCGCGGCTGTATTAAAGAATCAACCTGATATCGAATTTATGGTTGAAGGTCATACAGACGACGTACCTTATAAAGGCGCGGGCGGTTTGCTTGATAACTGGGACCTGAGTGTGAAAAGGGCGACAGCCGTAGTAAGAATTCTTCAAAATAAATACGGACTTGATCCTTCAAAAATCGCCGCGGCCGGACGTGCTGAATACAAACCCGTTGCGGATAACACTACTAAAGAAGGTAAAGCTGCTAACCGCAGAACAAGGATTGTGATCCTGCCACAACTTGACCAGTTTTTTAAATTATTAGAGCCAAACGCAGGGAAATAATTTAAAATTAAATAGTTTTATCTATAATAAAAGCCATTCAAATCGAATGGCTTTTATTATTTAATTAAATTCCTCTTCTATTATAATACAACTTGCTTAAAACTATTCTCTGCGAACTCAGCGCTCCCTGCGTGGTAAAAAACTATCCTCTTAATCTTGCTTCCTCCAAATCTAATTCCCACTCCCGCTCACGGATCAGTTCTTCATTGTATTCTTTTGTACGGCGAAAATGATTTAATTCTTTCCTGCGTACGTCTACCAGCTCCACCAGCATTTGCCGGTATTTAGGCAGGAAGGAAGAGCCTTCTTCTTCCACCTCTTCCATTTCTAATTTCTTCTTTGCTACTTCTATCATTCTTTCATACCGGTCCCTCACTCTTTTATACGCTTCATTTTTTTCCGCTTCTTCTTTATAGTTAGTATCCATAAACGAAAGAACAGCTTCCCCCAATTGCACACGCAAAGCCAACGATTGAATTCTTTCAGATTCTTTTTCGTTGGTTTCTATTTTTAAATAACGGATCAATGGTTTTAAACTCAATCCCTGCAACACCAGTGTAACAAGTATCACAACAAATGTGATAAATAAAATAAGGTTGCGGTGCGGGAATGATTCACCTGTGGATAATGTAAGCGGTACTGCCAGTGCCGCTGCTAAAGAAACAACACCCCGCATGCCACTCCATGCCACAAGCAATACAGAACGCCAGCCGGGCCTATCTTCTTTTTCCCGTATGCTTTTAAATAATATCCGCGGTATGTAGGCATTAGGAAACACCCAGATAATGCGAATAACAATGGTAAGTAAACTAATAATAACAGCATAGAAAATCGCTTCACCCACGGAATAATCACCTAATCCATCTACAATAGCTGGCAACTGCAAACCGATAAGAATAAATACAAAACCATTTAATAAAAAGATCAGCGTTTCCCAAAGACTGTTCAGTTGCAAACGGGATTCATACGTGAAAATATCCTGTGAACGATAAGTAAGAAACAATCCGCCACTGACAACAGATAACACTCCGGAAAAATGAAAATGCTCCGCTGCGATATACATTATATAGGGTGTGATAAGACTGATAGCAGCATCAATCGCAGGCGTGGTTGGAAAATAACGATGAATAAGATATACAATACCAGCGATGGCGACGCCGATCAGGATGCCCATGAATGCTACCAGCACGAAAGTTTGCGTGGCATCCCATAAATGAAACTGCCCGGTAAGAATAGCTGCAAGAGCAAAACGAAATACAATCAAACTGGATGCATCGTTTACCAGGCTTTCACCTTCGAGGACGGTTGTGACCCGCTTCGGAATTTTTAAACCCTGCAAGACGGAAGCGGCAGCTACTGCATCGGGCGGCGAAATAATTCCTCCCAATAAAAAACCGAATGCCAGTGGAAATCCCGGTATCAATGCATGAGAAACCAATGCAACTGCAACAGAAGTGAAAATGACCAGGCCAAAAGAAAGTAAACTGATAGGCCGTTTCCATTTCCAGAATTCATTCCATGATGTATTCCATGCCGCGGCATATAAAAGGGGCGGAAGAAAAATCAGGAAAACGATATCAGGGCCAAGGCTGATACTGGGAATACCCGGAATAATGCTGATGATGAGCCCGCCTATTACCAGCAGAATGGGATAAGATATTTTTAATTTATTGCTGAGCATCGTCAGCAGGCTGATAGTAAACAGCAATGATAAAACCAGCAGAAGTTTGTCCTGTATCATAGCGCTTCAAGATAAGTTTTTCTCAATAATAATATTTGGATAAACCATGAAAAACATGATCAAATCAACAGGTAGCTTGGTGATCATAAAATTTATGGCCGAAAATCAGTTATTGGGCACGATAGTTTTCTACGGACGGTGCGGCTAATTGAATATTTTTGTTTGACTTTGCACTTCGTTCACTATTAACAACACATAGCTCACAGAGTTTAAATTCTTCTTATGACCAGATATTTTTTCACACTCGCTTTATTTTCAGCTATTTTATTTTTTACCGCCTGCAATTCTGAATCAGGCCCGGACAGTGCTGACGGACTTTCAGCTTTTAGCGCCGATAGTTTGGGAAAACATATTGAAACACTTTCAGCAGATAATTTTATGGGGCGCAAGCCATTTACCGAAGGTGAAACAAAAACAATTAATTATTTAAAAGAACAATTCGCTGCAACTGGTTTGGAGCCCGGCAATGGCGATAGTTATTTGCAGGAAGTGCCAATGGTGCGCATTACCACGGAAGCAGCTTCACAAATGCAGGTTGTAGCTCCCAAAGAAAAATTTTCACTGGAAGGCTTTGATGATTATGTGATCTGGACGGATAAAACGGATAGCGCCGAATCATTAAACAATGCGGAACTGGTTTTTGCTGGCTATGGAGTAGTAGCGCCGGAATACAACTGGAATGATTACGCCGGCCTGGATGTGAAAGGAAAAGTAGTATTGATATTAGTGAATGATCCCGGTTTCAATGCGCATGATTCTTCTTTATTCAAAGGAAAAACAATGACGTATTACGGCCGCTGGACTTATAAGTTTGAAGAAGCGGCAAGACAGGGCGCCAAAGGATGTTTGATCGTTCATAATACTGAAGCAGCGAGCTATCCATTTAGTGTTGTGCAAAACAACTGGAATGGCTCAAGATTAAGATTAGATAACCGGGGCAAACAGGAAACATTGTGTGATATTATTGGTTGGGTTTCAGCGCCAGCGGCAAAAAGATTACTATCCGCAGCAGGCAAAGACACTAGCTTATTAGCAAAAGCGGATGTCACTGGTTTCAAAGGCGAATCATTGGGATTGAAGTTATCCGTCAACATGAAAGTAAAAACAACTTATAACAAATCATACAATGTAATCGGTAAAATAACCGGCTCAAAACATCCTGACGAAACAATTGTTTATTCAGCCCATTGGGACCATCTCGGTATTGGCAAACCCGATTCAACAGGTGATAGTATTTATAACGGTGCATTGGATAATGCAAGCGCTACGGCAGGATTGCTGGAGTTAGCAAGAGGGTTTAAGAATATGAAAACGCCGCCTGAACGTACTATTGTTTTCCTTTCTGTAACGGCGGAAGAACAGGGATTATGGGGCTCGGCTTATTATGCGCAAAACCCTGTTTATCCATTAAATAAAACGTTAGCTAATATCAATATGGACGGCCTGAACTGGTATGGTAAAACAAAAGATTTTATTGTAGTAGGCCGTGGACAAAATGACCTTGAAGATTATATAAAAGAAGAAGCGACCAAAGCCGACCGTGTTATTTCATTTGAACTGCATCCCGAAGCGGGATCCTATTACCGTTCTGATCATTTTAATTTTGCAAAAGTGGGTGTGCCTGCACTATACACCAGCAATGGTTTTGATGTGATTGGCAAAGAAGGGTATGGTAAAAAAATGGAAGACGATTATACTGCAAAAAATTATCACCGCCCGTCAGATGAATATGATGCAGCTACATGGGTGCTCGACGGGGCTATCGATGATTTGAAATTATTATTCAACGTAGGAAAGAAATTAGCATTTACTGATAAATGGCCGGAATGGAAAGAAGGTTCTGAGTTCAAAGCCATCAGGGATAAAATGATGAAGTGAGAAGAGAGAATTGTCAAAATAGTCATATAAGTCAACAGGCAGGTTTCAATAAATGAAGAAGCAAGTCAATTCATGTTTAAAAAAGGCTGGGATGAGTGGAGACTAGCAAATAGGAATGAAATAGACAACGGGGCAATCAGCAAGATAATAATTCGTGTAATTCGCTTTAATTAGTGCTAAAACCCCTAATCTCTTTTTCTCCTTTCTCTCTTAGCTTATTTTATTTCTTCAAATATTCCTGTCTGCTTGTTTTTTCTTACGTTATTCCAGTTAAAATAACGGCCATTCATGGCCACGTATACACCGGCTGGTAGCGTTTGTGCAAAAGCCAACGCACTGCCCAGGTTAAATAACCCATCGGAGCTACCAAACTTAATAGGGATCATGGCGCCGAAAAGAACGATAGTTTTATTCTTTACTTTTTGCGCCAGCACTTTCGCTGTTTCGCTCATCGTATCGGTGCCGTGGGTGATAACGATTTTGTTTTCTTCGCAATGATTACACTGGTGAGCAATTAAATCACGGTCCTGGTCCGTCATTTCCAGGCTGTCAATCATCATCAGCGTCCTGATGGCCGTATCAACACGGCAACGGCCCATTTCCAGCAGGTCCTGCATGTGGGTGTCTTTAAAATAAAGGCGCCCATTCAGTTCATTGTACTCTTTATCAAACGTACCGCCGGTAATGAAAATGCGGATGGCCATAATTGAAGGAAGTTAGGCCGTGAAGGTAAATAAATCACATCTGTGACCAGGGCAGCCCGTTGAATATTATCTAATTATACACCTCTGTGGATAACGAATGTGGAAAAAACTTTACGAAAAATTAACAAGTGATTACCGAAAACACTAACTTAGCGAACCTTAATAAAAAAAGGTCCTTCCGTAGAAACGGACTGACCTCTAACGATTGCTTGCCATATGAAAATTCTTCGAAGTAGTATTTGCGCCCGACTTGCCTCGGGATTTTAGCAGGTTCTGCTTAACTTTGACCTCTGACGACTTTTGCCTCCTTTAACGATTGCCTGCCGTATGATTATGTAATGATCTGCCACAAATGTAGGCTGGCAAAAAACAAGCGTCAAAACAACTTGATCCCATTTTAAGCATGCCAAACGTGTGTTAGAAGCACCGAAACCCTTGCTGGGAGCTTATTCCATGAAAATTTCTGCACGATGTCCAACCGTCCCCAAGACATATTATTTCAGCTCATAAAATCTTTGGAGAAAGCCGAAAAGAGGCACTTCAAGCTCTATATAAAGCGCAGTTCCGCTAACGAAGACCTCAAAATCGTCCGTCTTTTTGATGCAGTGGATAAACTGGACGACTATGATGAAAGGGCATTATTGAAAAAACTTCCCGGAACAGAGAAGCGGCAACTTTATAATCTTAAAACACATTTATACAGGGAAATTCTTGCAAGCCTTCGCTTATTAAAAAGCGCTGACAGCATCGATCTGCAATTGCATGAGCAATTCGACTATGCGCATATCCTTTATAAAAAAGGATTGTTCTTTCAAAGTCTTAAAATATTAGAGAAAGCGAAAGAAACAGCAAGGAGTAACCATAAATTCAATTTTCTTACGCAGGTAATTTCATTGGAGAAGCGGATAGAAACGTTGCATGTAACACGCAGTATGCAGCACCGGGCGGAAGAGCTTTCCAATGAAGCGATAGAAATAACCACCCGCAATCATACGGTCGCAAGGCTATCTAATCTTGCATTGCAATTATACAGCTGGTATACCACGCATGGCCATGCACGCAATGAAGAAGATGAAATAGGGGTAAAAGAATTTTTGAAAAATAATTTACCGGATGATGTTTGGGAGCAAAAAGGCTTTTATGAAAAATTATACCTCTACCAGAGCTTAAGCTGGTACGCTTTTATCCGCCAGGATTTTTTGATGTATTACCGCTATGCGCAAAAATGGGTGGATATTTTTGATGCGCAACCGCTGATGATACGGGTGGAAACGGGCCATTACATCAAAGGCCTGCACAACCTGATGAATGCGCATTTTGACCTGCGTAATTTTAAGCAGTTTGAAATTACCATGAAGCGTTTTGAAGAGTTTGCCAAAACGCCCCGTGTACAGGACCATGATAACTTCCGGATACAGGCATTCATTTATATCGCCCATGCAAAGATCAACGGGCATTTTATGAAAGGCACTTTTAAAGAAGGCCTTTTGCTCGTGCCCGATATCGAACTTCAATTAAAAAAATATTCTTTATTCCTGGATACGCACCGCATCATGGTGATGAATTATAAGATAGCCACACTTTATTTCGGTAGTGGCGATTATGATACATCTATTGATTATTTACAAAATATCATCAACGAGCATGGAGATGTAGGCACCGACCTGCAATGTTATGCCCGCCTGCTGCACCTGATGGCGCATTATGAATTGGGCAATGACAGCATCATTGAATCACTTACCAAGTCGGTATACCGGTTTATGTCGAAGATGCAGAACCTTACGGTTGTGGAAGAAGCGATGTTCCAGTTTTTGAGGAGGTCATTTAACCTTACAACAAGGCAAATGAAACCCGAGCTGGAAACGTTTTTGCAAAAGATCAAGCATTTAGAAAAAAACCGTTTCGAAACAAGGGCGTTCGCCTATCTCGATATTATTTCCTGGGTGGAAAGCAAAGTGTTTGGAAAACCGATGAGCGCCATCATTAATGAAAAATATTTGCAGAATAAAAGAAGAAAATAAAAATTTATATAAGTAAACAAAAAACCCCGGCATCAATGCCGGGGTTTTTTGTTTATTAAGGTATGTATGGAATTAAGCACTTTTACCACGGCCCATCCACCAGCCAAGAACAGCACCGGATACCGCTCCGAGAATCCCGAAACAAGCTGCATCCATAACGACTATCCTATAACCGGAAAGATTCATGGTAGCATGTGTCATTAAATGATGGGCCAGTGATGAAAGAAAGAAAATAATAAATCCGGCTGTCAATCCTTTTGAAAAAGATCTTACGCCGGCCAGGTTAAAAATATAAGCCAGCATCATTCCCCAAATAAGATTGGCGATACCAATTTCCCATATTACCGGGTCTTTCATCAGTCCTTCATAAGGAATCGTTAGCGATTTAAAATAATCCATCAGCAAAACGCCATAAATAAGATAGCCGACAAGAAAACTGACAATGCCCGCTATCAGGCCGCCAAGCAACGTTTTTGTGTTCATAATAGTTGATTTTGTTATTAAAAGTGGTTTGTAAACAATAGATAAGAATTGTTGGGAAGCGAAGGAGATATCCTTTGCAGAAGAATAAAATTTTTCATTGCGCAATTTTTCGTTAGACGTGATCAGGAAGGCACAGAACGGAAACGGATGGCAATTCAGCGGGGGCTAGAAATAAAAGAGATAAATAGATGAATGGGTTTTGCTATTAGAAAGATAAAATAATTTCCCAACTCATCATAACAATTTTGAAAGGTTTATTAATTGGGCCAGAATTGCTTGTAACATAATACTTAATCAATCATTTTCCTGTGTTCCGGAGGAACACTTTGTGGATAGAATATAAAGCAGCGTATACCGGCGTTCCGTAGGAACGCATTATGCTTGTTTCAAATTTGCATAAAACGTTCCGCTGGAACGTGGGTCGTTTATTGTTGGATTTCTACCCATAAGATGTCCCTACGGGACAATGAATAGAGTTCGATAATTGCTGAATAGTGAACAGGAAGTACCGTCGATATTCATCGGGGTGCTGCAATAATGGTAAGTAGAATTCATGCAGCACAAGAGTGCGACCATTCGACTTCTCTCATGGTAAACTGCGACGCTATTGCTGGGAAAGAACAGAAAGATGAACGGAGCTGTATGTGTTTAGTAATTCGTAGACAGGAATTAGTAACGAAAAGCTAATTTCGGTATGATAAGAAGAAGCAGTCGTTTAGACAATACGTTAGAACGGGAGCATATTAAGCGTTTCAAGGAATTGTTTTGGGAGTACGAACAGATAAAACGGAAGGAACATTCTGAGTTTAAATTGCTAAAATACTTTTGGAAAGCCCGGCACATAGATAAGCGGCTTTTTCATAAAGTATATGGCCGGTATAAAAGCTCGGAGAACAAAGAGACAGCAATTCTTCCGCAAAAGCGGGGTCCCCGTTACAACACACGTCGTACGGACATTGATCTGGAACACAAGATACTTGAATATCGAAGCAAGGGAAATAACCGTTATGAGATCTCCCAGATGTTAAACCTTGAAAAAGGCGGTAAAGCGATCAGTGCATCGGGGGTGTACAATGTTCTTAGACGTCATGGTTTAAACCGTTTAAAAAACCGGGAAAAAGAAGAAAAAAGAAAGATCATTAAGGAGCGTATGGGTCAATTGGGTCATATAGATACTCATCATCTCAGTAAGTATGTTATCCGTGGAGAAGTACAGAAACTGTATGTAGTTGCTGTGCTGGATGATTATTCAAGATTAGCCTGGGCTGAGCTTTTAGAACAGGCAGACAGCCTTAGCGTTATGTTTTCAGTGATGCGTTGTTTTATGGAATTAAAGAAGCTTTACAATATTCAGTTTGAAGAAGTATTGACCGATAACGGAAAAGAGTTTGGCGGTTCAAATTTGAAACACAAACAAAAACATGCATTTGAAAGAATGTTGATAGAGATGGGAGTAAAACATCGCTATACTCAGTTTTACAGACCTCAAACAAACGGAAAAATAGAACGGTTCTGGCGTACCATGGAAGAAGATCTGATAATGGATACAGACTTTGATTCAAAAGAAGAATTAAAGGAAGAAATATTGAAGTATAACTTTTATTACAATGAACATCGGCCCCATCAGGGCATTGAAGGGAAAAAGCCGATAGAAATGATAAATAGGAGTGCTTAAATTTTACCGGTGGCCATGCTATGCTTTTTGAAGGAGCGCCGCATGGCCACCTGGTGAACTAAAGAATTTAATCTTGTCCACGAATTATTAAACATTTACAGGAGCGTCGCAACGAAGTTGATAGTAGTAATGCAGCCGGGCAAATAATAATCTTCATTCTTTAATAATGAGCGATCGGATCAGGTGTTCCGTCAGGATCATTCTTCGCAGTACCGGATGTAGTGATTTTATTTCCTTTTAATAATAACAAACCGGCCATGTGAGGCGCCGCCATAGACGTGCCGCTCATATATGCATAGCGGTTGCCCATATAAGTTGATAATATACGAACACCGGGCACCGCATAATCGACAACATCATTTCCATAATTAGAAAAGCTGGCGAAATTATCAAGACTGTCAATCGCAGATACCGTATATATATTCGTACCGTTCGCCCTTGCCGGTGAAGATGTATTGGCGAGTTTGCTATCATTACCCGCTGCTATTGCAATATAAATTCCTTTCGCCGCTGTATTTTTTACTTGCTGATCAAGAATAGTTGAAACACCTTCATCATCTCCTACACTCATATTCACAACATCGCCTGCTGTACCATTTTGGCTGACATACGCCAATGCCTGTATAATAGCGGACAAAGTTCCTTCACCATCTTTATCCAGCACCCGCAAAGAAATCAATGATGCGCCGGATGCAACACCTAATACCCCGAACGTATTATTTTTTGCGCCGATGATACCGGCGACATGAGTACCGTGGCCATTCTCATCATCAACAGAAGTTTGCCCGGTAAGAAATGATTTACTTCTTGTTACATCCACATTCAGATCAGGATGATCAATGTCAATACCCGAATCAATAATCCATGCGGTTTTGCCCGTACCATCGCCATATCCTACACGATTTATATTCCAGGTGATAAGCCGTGGCTCAACAACAGTGAAGCAAGTACTCAAGGATATAATCCTGTCGGGTTCAATCGCTTCAATCGTTTCATCTTTGCTCAATCTTGTTGCTTCATCTGCGGTAAGCGTAGCGACAAAGCCACCAGATTCGCCGGCGAAACTTTGCTCCAATGATTTTGCACTGATACTATTTCTCGATAGCACATTTTCATTGGCGCTTTCAAGGCTTTGCCTGCTCATGTTGCGTGTATTAACAGAAGCAGACTTGTACATCACGATATACTGTCCTTCTATAATCGCAGCGGTACCGCTGGCATTGCCAGTTACGCAATCATCCGTCGATACCGAATTACCGGAATTATTTTTTTCCTTTTTACAGGCAGCAATAAAAGTGAGGAACAGGCAAAGAATAACTAGGGGTTTTTCACGGCGCATATTTAATAAGTTGTGTGTGCCCTGATAACGCAGATTTGGTGCCTTTTAATAACTAAGTGTAATCCTTTAACAGTGTTTTATATACAAAAACCTTAAAAAGTGGGGAATGGGGAATTATTAAGGAAATATTTTTCCCATATAAAAAATAAATATCACACCATTCGCATTCATTTTCAATCAATTTCTATAATGGCATATCGTTTGAACCTATATTCTTGGTTTTTCATAAGATATTGGATTTTAATTGCCGGGCTGGATTTCTATCCGGCCTTTTTTTATTTTATACCCGGCTGCATTGCTACTATCAACTTCGTTGCGACGCTCCGTTCATCTTCCTGTTCTTTACTCAACACTTGCGTCGCAGTTTACCATGAGCGAAGTCGAATGGTTGCACTCTTCGACGTTCTGTTCGCTACTCAGCATTTTCACAACCTCCGCATTATTCATTCAGCCTCATGTTTGTAATGCGTTAATCATATCCTAATTCAAATTTTCTATTTTTCTTCCTGCAATATTTTTTAAAGGGGTTCGTAATAGGTATCATTCATCACTATTATATGATTAAGCTATTGTTTGTTCTTACATGCGGATTGTTGGTCGCCGGGGTTAATAAACCAGCATTACCCGATGCGAATGAAATAATGATTTCACCATTAGCATCCTATTCACCGGAATGGAACAAACCTGTTTATCAAAAATGTAATACAGCCGCCAGTGCATCATACATGAGCCAACCGGAAAAAGAAATGGTCTGGATATTGAACATGGCCCGCCTCAACCCTTCCTTATTTTTATCTACAGTAGTAAAAAAATATCCCCAACAAACAGATAAACCCTGGTTGAAGAATGTAGATGAATATAAAAGCCTGCTCGATACAATGGGCGGCTTAAAAGCGTTGCCTATACTTTTTCCTGACTCGCTATGCTGGGCAAGTGCGGAGTGCCACGCTATTGAATCCGGGAAGAAAGGATATGTTGGCCATACCCGTCAATCGACATCCTGTAATAAACTAAAAAGGTTTTACGGAGAATGTTGTGATTATAGTAACGGTGACCCGCTTGATATGCTGATGAACCTGTTGATCGACCAGGGCGTTCCTTCGCTCGGGCATCGCTATATCTGCCTTGGTTATTATTACAATAAAATAGGTATCTCCATACAACCGCATACGGCCTATGGTAAAAATGCGGTGCTTGATTTTTATTAAAACCCCGATGGTATAAGAAATCCCTGTATTCAGCAGTACGAACAATTAACCAATATGGCCTGGCGTTAAATGGTATATATTTGACCATAGCCGATGCAGACTGCCATCCTACATAACCCGACCACCCTTGTTAACAGGATTCCTGTTTATTTCACCATCAATCAAAAGAAAGCGAGGCGTTATATATTATGCCTTGAAATGGTGGAAACGGTATTGCAGGATTTTTTCCCTCAAAAGAAAATTGATAATACAACCAGGCCATTGTTTCAAACGCTTGGACAAGTGGCATGCTGCATAGATAATCACCTGGACGATCTGGCGCTGGATCAAAAAGAATATTTGCAGGAAATTTTCCCGGTCTTTTTCTATTCGTTGAGTAATGCACAAGATGAAGCTGCGTTCAGTGACAGGATTTGGGAATTGTGCCACCAGGTAGGCACATCATTGTACCCGCCATCTTTATGTACGGATTTGTTCCAGTTTTATAGTTTTTGCACAAAACATAATTTGGTGCAGGAGTTGAAAACTTTTTCAATAGGAGTAATACAATCGGCAATTACAAAAGCGAAAGCAAAAGATGCAAAAGAGATTTTAGAAAGCTTGGCGCTGGAAGGCAATGCCGCGGTTACATTTTTATTACAATTGTTACAAAAAGAAAATCGCATCCATGCAAGCGATAAGAAATTCTATAAGCTGAAAAAATATTTAAGCCAGCTGGAAAAAATGCTCAATATCGCCGATGATCTTTCTGATTATAAAAAAGATAAATCAAAAGGAACGATTACACTGCATGCGAAAAGCGGTTATTATTTTTCTCTTTCTTCAAGATTATTAAAAATATTTTTTTCTACTAGTATCACTTTTCATTTTATTTTTTTAAAGCACTTCTTTTTATTTACCCGCAGGTACATTCTTTCTGAGATAAAATAAAAACACATTCTCTCTATTTTTTAAGCAGTAACACTTAATTACTTCGGATTGCCGGGAGATTTATCCGTATTACCACTGTTGTTTCTATACGTCTTTAAAACAAATTTTAAACTCCAGATTAACTACGCTTATGGCTACAGAATTGCAGCACAAAAAAATTATCGCTTTGCAGGGAATAAGCAGTTCAGGCAAAACGATAACCATAAAAAAACTTAATTCGTTATTGCTTGAGAACGGCTATTCTAAAATGTTTGACTGTTACAACGAGAAAAATGAGCTTGTGGGCATACTTCAAAAAGGAGAGGTATTAGTAGGGATAAGCAGTTTACAATATGACATAGCGCAGGAATTGTTTGAAATATTGATAAAGAGAGAGTGTAGGATTATTATTTGTGCGCACCTTAGCCGGGAATTAACTATCGAACTAATACAACCTTTCAAAGGTTATGTGGACTATCAGTATGATTATGTTTTAAAAACCTTTACTTCTTCACCAACACTCCAGGAAAGAGTAAACCAGGCCGATGCGATACAGCTATTCGGAAAAGTGCAGGCCGCACTAACCAGCAATTAAGCTAAAAAAAGAGACTGCATTTTTCAATGCAGCCTCTACGATAAAGAAGATAAGATTTAACGGTCAATCCTGTTACTGAAAAGAATCTAACAATGGTTTTTAATTGAACCCTTGATATCAAATGTATTTAATTGGAAATCTCCGGGAAACCGTGGTAATACGGTTTTTTAAAATAATCAGCGGGATTTATACCTTATAGATGCCATTTTTGATAGCATAGACCACAATACCCGCCGCATTTTTCGCTTCTATTTTTTCTAATATTTTTTCGCGGTAGCCTTCTATTGTCCGGATGCTCAGGTTTAGTTCCGTTGCCATTTGTTTATTAGAAAATTCCCTGCAGATGAGACATATTATTTCTTTTTCTTTAGCATTGAACTCCGGCTTAGGCTTCATTTTATACGGATTAAAATGACTCTTGGCTATCATCTGGGCCAGCCTGTGCGTGGTATGATTGCAGTAGTAAGCCGTATCGTTGTAGACGGATTTGATCGCATCGATGATTTCTGTCTTATGCGCATTCTTCACTAAATATCCTTTAGCGCCGGCCTCCAGCATTTCAACGATAAGGTTTTCGTCGTCAAACATAGAAAGAGCGATTACATGAATGGCCGGATATTTTTCGGCTAATACTTTTGTAGCTTCAATGCCATCCATCACCGGCATTTTAATATCTGTAATAACGATATCGGGTTGTAGTTTGCCTGCTAATTCTACTAATGCTTTTCCATTTGCTGCCTCGCCAATTAATTCAATTTCTGAATTTTTTTTCAGCATTACGTCAAAACCTTCGCGGAAGATTTCATGATCGTCGGCGATAACAACCCGTATGGGAGAATAAACTGTTTTTGTCATTGCAAAACTTTAAACAGGAATTTCGAAAGTATATCTTGTATTTTTCCCAGGTGAGGATTCAATATACATATCTCCTCCCATTATTTCCGTTCTGCTCAATAAATTTCTTAAACCTAACCCGCTTTTTTCTTTTATCATTAGATTATAGTCAAATCCTTTTCCATTGTCTTCGCTCAGCAAAATGAAACAATTTCCACGCACGGTTAATTCGATCCGGAGCTCAGTTGCATTTGCATGCTTGATGGTGTTATGAATGACTTCCTGCAGGATACGATATAAATTAACGTTAGTTTCATTGGTAAGTTCAGGTATATCTCCATGAGTAAAATGTATATTCAGTTCTTTTGGTTTTTCAATAGTATTCACAAATTCTTTTGCAGCAGCGACCAGCCCTTTCCGTAAAAGAGTGGATGGCATCAGGTCGTTGGAGATGCCCCGCATCCGGGTTATGATATCATCAATGTGTTTATTAATTTTTTCCAGTTGCTCTTTGTCATCTTCCGAGCCAATATCCAGGCTGTTCACCCTCATTTTTACAGAAGACAAAACGGGGCCTAGTTCATCATGCAGGTCGGCAGCCGTGCGGGCCCTTTCCTTTTCCAGCGTAGTGATCTCTGCCAGTATTTTGGATTGGTACAATGCCTTATTCCGTCGCTGTTGACGGATCAGCGAAATAAAAAAATAGGCGAGAATAACAATAAGAAATACAGCCGTTATGAGGACGGCATAGAAAATCTTTGTTTTGTTGGCATCCATAAAATAGCAAATCCGTAAATGATATTAGTAAAGGCATTGAAAATCGTATGAATGACGTCGACTTTCCTGGCAAAAACGATGTTACTAAGAAGGCCGTAGAAACTAAAAGATTGTACCAGGATTTTGAGGGTAAAATAAATAGTGAACCCTAAACAAATAAGGAACTGGGAATTTGTTAAAATATTTTTTCGCTCCCTCACTATTAATGTATTGAGCATATTGACACTTATCAGGACAACTGCAAATGCGGCGGTTAACCTAAAATAGGGAGCTTTTGTTGCGATATGTGAAATAAAAAAGATTTCTATCATCCAAAGTAATATCATAAAACCCCCGAGGATAAAAGGTGTAGCCTTTAAACGGAAGGCATGCCAATTTTTTAACTGCCATATGATGAGCAGGATTTCTACCAACACATAAATATTATAAGAGTACATATTATTCCTGATGGTAAAAGCGAGAATAATCGAAATTATTTCCGTAAGAGAGCCAACAACTATGAGCAATACAAAAGGATAATAGGCCGTGTTGATTTTTTTAAACCGAACCAGGCCTATTATTGCAGGGATAATAATAAATAAATTGAATATTATTGATACATAATAATTCATACTTCCATTAACTGTTATTATCCTTCGTCTTCATTCAATGGAGAAGGTGGTGGGCAAGTTGGGGGGCAACCTACTCCCTCTTCCACAATTTCCCCTCTGTCCGTTGGCCCATCAGGTTTTTCTTGGCTACCGGAAGGTAATATATCCGCATCGGATTCGTCTACACCAACAGCGATAACTTTTACAGTCAACTTTTCATCCATGCCGAAATAAATCCGTATCCCGACACAGTTCTTTTCTGCCAGCAGAACTTCAAATGGCTGCCGGTTAAAAGTTTCGCAGATCAGCAAAACATTCTGATACTCGGGCTTTACTACATTTACTTTTTCAGTACGGTAACGTTTTGTCATAGCAACAGCTTTTTCAAGGCTGATAAATTGGGATCCTTGGGGTAGTGAGCTCATAAAAAAATAGGTTTAATTTAAAAAATGAGGGATAACTCAACAATATCCGTGTTAGCCGCACTAATTTTGCCCGTAGTAATACGGGTTTTGATACCGTAGTTTTTGGTTTACTATTATTTTTAATAAGTGTAATGGCTCATTCCGGACACTTTTTCTTAATGTAATTTGCAAGCATGATTGACTACCTGAAGGACTTGAATGAAAGACAACGTGAAGCTGTTCTACATATAAATGGCCCCCTTATGATCGTTGCCGGCGCAGGCAGCGGGAAAACAAAAGTGCTGACCACACGTATTGCGCATTTAATGGCAAACGGCGTAGATGCGTTTAATATACTGGCGTTGACATTTACTAACAAGGCCGCAAAGGAAATGAAGGAGCGGGTGGAAAAAATACTCGGTAACAGCGAAGCGAAAAACTTATATATCGGCACATTTCACTCTGTATTTGCAAGAATACTCCGTGCGGAAGCACACCGCCTGGGTTATCCTAACCAGTTTACTATTTATGACACTGATGATGCAAAGAGTGTGGTAAAAACAGTGATCAATGAATTGAACCTTGATGATAAGCATTATAAACCGAATACGGTTTATAACAGGATATCGTCTGCAAAAAATGCGCTGGTGAGTGCTGCGCAGTATGCTAACGATTATTACTTACAGCAGGAAGATATGCGCAGCAACCGGCCGGCCATTGCGCAGATATATGATGCGTATGTAAAACGTTGCTTCAAAAACGGCGCAATGGATTTTGATGATCTCTTATTGAAATTTTATGAATTATTAAAAACTTTTCCTGAAAGTCTCAGTAAATACCAGCATAAGTTTAAATACATTTTAATAGACGAATACCAGGATACAAACCCGGCGCAGTATGAAATAATAAAATTATTGGGCGCTATGCATGAGAATGTATGCGTTGTGGGTGATGATGCGCAAAGCATTTATTCCTTTCGCGGCGCTACGATCCAGAATATTTTGCAATTCCAGAAAGATTATGATGAAGTGAAAGTGATCAAGCTGGAACAAAACTATCGCAGCACCAAAAGCATCCTGAATGTCGCCAATGAAATAATTAAGAATAATAAAGGCCAGATAGAAAAAGTCTTGTTTACTGAAAATTCCGAAGGAGAAAAGATAAAACTTGTCCGCACGATGACGGATAATGATGAAGGAAAATTTGTAGCCGATACGATCCAGGAACAAAAACTTCGGAATCATTTTTCCAACAGGGATTTTGCTATTCTTTACCGTACCAATGCGCAAAGCCGTGCTTTTGAAGAATCATTGAGAAGAATGGGCCTTGCATATACAATCTATGGAGGTATCAGTTTTTATCAGCGTAAAGAAATTAAAGACCTTGTGGCTTACCTGCGCATGATGGTGAACCCAAAAGATGAAGAAGCATTAAAGCGTATTATTAATTATCCTGTGAGAGGGATTGGCAAAACAACGATTGATAAGTTAGTGTTGCTTGCTAATGAAAGTGATATATCCATGTGGGAGGTGATGGAAAAAGCGGATCAACATGGTTTTCGTGCGGGTACTTTGACGGCTTTGCAGGATTTTGTAACAATGATAAAAAGCTTCGCCAGTATGCTGGAAAAAAAGAATGCATACGAAGTAGCATTTCATGTAGGCAAGCAAACCAACATCGTAAAGGAACTTTTTAACGATAAAAGTACCGAAGGGTTACAACGGTATGAAAACATACAGGAGTTATTGAACAGTATTAAAGAATGGACGGAAAGCCCGGATAATGATGAAGGGGAATTGATCAACAAAAGTCTCGGCGCTTATTTGCAACAGATTACTTTATTAACGGACTCCGACCAAAAAGATCCCAATGCAGATACAGTGAAACTAATGACCATCCACGCAGCCAAAGGCTTAGAGTTTGGTGTTGTGTTTGCCGCTGGCCTGGAAGAAATGCTTTTTCCCAATGCTATGAGCATAAACACAAGAGAGGAGTTAGAAGAAGAAAGAAGATTATTTTACGTGGTTATCACAAGAGCCAAACAACGGTTATGGATCACCTATGCTAACTCCCGTTACCGTTTCGGTAGTTTAATACAAAATGAACCAAGCCGTTTTATTGATGAAATACCTGATCATCTTTTAGATAGAAGTTTCGCCGGCGGTGGTACTAAGAATCAATCATCTTTCGGATTTGGTTCTTCTGCATTTGACAGGATGAATGGTGGCTGGGGCAACAAGTCAGCAGAGGATGCAGAAAAAAGATATGGGCCCCCGGCTTCTAAAAAAACCAGGGGCACTCCTTCTTATTTAACTCCTAAAACCACTTATCAGAAAGCCGTAGAGCATGTGCCTTCAGCAGACTTTAAAGCAAGTGATACTTCAGATTTGCAGGTTGGTCAAAAAGTGGAGCATCAAAAATTTGGTTTTGGGGAAGTAACAAAAATGGAAGGAGCGGCGCATAATCCAATCGCTGTAGTGAAGTTTGAGATAAATGGTGAAAAAAAGATCATGCTTAATTATGCGAAGCTGAGAATAATTGCCAATGAGCAATAACAATTGGCAATATGCAATCGACACAAGGACTTACGATTGAATAGTTTGTTTTATTTGCCTATTGCTCATTGCTTATTGTCTTCATCACTTCATTCCTGAATAATTTTCCAATTGGTATTTCTGTATCGTGTATTTCAATCAATTCAGACGTGAATGATTTTATGTGAAGCGCCGAAACAATAAAAGACCGGTGTGTTCTTATAAATTCTTTTTCCGGCAACATAGCTTCTACAGAGCTGATGGATTGTTTGGTAATGATTGTTCCATTTTCAGTAACTATTTTTATATAATCCTTCATGCTTTCTATATATAAAATATCCTCCAGCATCACCTTCACCATTTTTCTATCCGCACGGAAATAAACAAACGAATCGTTTTTCTTTTTATCAATAGCCGCATCGCTATCTGGTTTAAAAGCTACCTGATGATAAGCTTTGTTGACCGCCTTTAAAAAACGGTCAAATGGAATTGGCTTCATCAGGTAATCAATTACATCTAATTCATATCCTTCAAGCGCATATTCTGAATAAGCCGTTGTGAAAATAACTTTCGGCGGATTTTTCAATGTTTTTAAAAAATCATTACCATTTAATTGCGGCATACGAATATCCAGGAACATCAGGTCTACTTGTTGTTGGTGCAGAAACGTAAAAGCTTGTATCGCATTTTCGCATTCTCCCATTAACTCAAGCGTGGGCACTTGTTTTATATATCGCCGGATAATTTCCCTTGCCGGGGGCTCATCATCTACAATGAGGCATTTTATGGTTGTTATTTCAGGCATTTACTGCTTCGTACTTTATTTGTGGGATGCGGACAGTTTCTTTTATTTGTTCTAATTGTATTTTAAGGCTGACAATAAAAACTTCGTCGTCGTTGGTGATCAGCAATTGATTTTTTTCAGGATAAACAAGCTCCAGTCTTTTTTTCACATTATTAATGCCAATACCGGAAGCGCTGGTTTTTTGTTCGGGTTCTTTAATCTTACCATTAACTAATTTCATATGCATCTGCTTGTTATCAATCGCTATTCTAAGACTGATCCATGGCTGATCGAGCATATTACTGGCGCCATGCTTGAAACTGTTTTCAACTAATGGCAATAATAATAATGGTGCGATGTAAAGGTCATTCGTCTCTGCAGGAATATCAACATGCAAATCCAGTTTGTCGCCGTAACGTATTTGTTCCAGGTTGATATAATCCTGGATCATTTTTAATTCTTTGGATAAGGGGATCACCCGCTGGTTACATTCATATAATATAGACCGGAGCAGATCAGACAACCCGGTTACCATTTGCCCGGCTATGGGGGAATTATTTTGTGTATAAGAATAAATATTATTCAACGTATTAAATAAAAAATGTGGGTGCACCTGGGCTTTCAACAATTGAAGCTGTGACTCTGCATTTTCCTTTTGAAGTTGTAAGTTTCGCTGTTCTTTCAGGTACCAATATTTCATCAGTTTGATAGCCGCGGCGATACCACCAATCGTAATTCCTCCGCGAAGACCGGAGAGAAGGGAAAGATAAGTAGTAGCGGAGGTGGTACGACGGAATACATTGTTTTCCGGCCTCATCATATTTTCTCTTATCGCATCTACAATGAACCGGCCAATGAGCGTAGAAATAAAAGCGGTAATGAAAAACAGAATGATCGTTACCACAGCCGTGGGCCAGTATTTTTGCTTCAGTAAAAAAACAGGGATTACAAAATACATGAGTGAATACGCCAGGAACATGTGGGTGAACATAAAAAGAAAGGATTCCAGCAATGCCATTGGCAAACGTTCAACATAAGCAAGTAGGGTATTCGATGCGACAAAAGAATACAATATCGCCTGGAAAATCCACCAGAAGAGCCAAAATGCTACGTGACGCTGGATGCGGTACTTCCACTCGTCAGAAAATATGAAAGGATATTTTTGCATGGGGGCGGTTATAAAAGTACGAACTCTGTAACCTACCGGGGACACATTTTTAGTGATAGTCGTCATACGCTTATTTTTGGTCGACAAAGGATGCTGAGCGGAAAAACCCATCCTGGAGATTCAGGATGGGGACTCTGTAATTAACTTCTATTGCTTATTAAAGAATTGCCATAGCATGATCTTTTTTACCTCTGTCAATTCTTTTCTTTCCTAAAACTACCATGCGAAAAGGATGATTTTTTTTATTTAAGACCAGTTAAGGCCTGGTCAGGATAGAAACAATGAAAGCATAGATAAACGCAAAATCATCGAAAAAAGGCGTTTATCGTAGATAAATGAGCTTTATCATGCTTTATTATTAACAAAAAAAGCCTTTGGAACAGCATTTGTTTATAGGCAGACAAAGCATTACCTATGAAATGGAATGAAGAAGCATCGGAAACTGGCGCCTGCTATTTCAATACTTTTAATACAGTAGACTGTGTGGATGTTTTTGTTCGCCCTGTATATAAGCAGGTAGTTATACATACACTCAATCATTTTATTGATAGCGGCAAGCTCGTTGTTTATGGTTGGTGCCTGATGTCGAATCACCTTCACTTACTTTCCAAACCTTCGCAATGTTCAATGGCGGAAGTAGAAAAAGAATTCAAATCTTTTACAACAACAAAAATTCTGGAAGCGATGGATACCGAGCCTGAAGTAAAAAGGCAATGGATGCTGGAACGGTTTGAAAATTTTGGAAATATATTAGGGTTCATAAAAAAATTTCATGTTTGGCAGACTTGCAGCAATCCTTTATATATCGATTTTAAAAAAGCGGAAACACTAATTGAGCATTTTGAATTCATTCATGGAAATCCTGTTCGTGATAAGATCGTAGATGTACCAGGTGAATATCTATATAGCTCCGCAAGAGATTATTCAGGAATAAAAGGTATCGTCAATATTCAAAAGCTCCTTCCCATAGAAAAATATTTATCCGCAGCTGAATCTATGAATGGAAATTTCTTCGTGAAGTATATCCGCAACTAAATTATCCATGACACATAAATGACATTCAAAAGAATTTTTAAATTCTTTGAGAATAGTTATACCCAGATTTTAAACCCCGCAAAATTATGGGTGTCTACAAACAAACAGCATCATTAAAATAAAAACTGTGAAAAGGCCGGTTATTTGTCTTTGAATTATAAGCCATTAAACATTAATTAGTAAAAGTCCTATCGAATTGAAAATCCGTTTGGCATGGTATTTTAAAGACTTAAATGATTACGGCCTATGTTTAAACTACTATTCATCACCCAAAAACAATTAGTTATGAAAACAATCGTAAAATCAATTTTATTTACTGTAGCAGCATCTTGTGTGGCCGTTTATAGCTTTGCACAAGTGAACCTTGGCTTACAGTCTACCACGCAAGCCGCGGCAAATACTGCAGCTACTACAACAGCTATTACAAAAACAACAACCGCTGCCACATCCGCGACAAAAGCATCGGTGGCCGCAACAAAAAGTACAGTGAGCACTGCAACAAATAAAACAGCGCAGTTAAAGACAAGTACTTTAAATACTACGACAGGAATAAAGAATGATGTAAAGCAAAACACGAATGTCAATGCGACTACATCAACTACGTTGAATGCAGATAATAATCTTAATGTGCAAAGCGGCCAGGGAAATGCTCAACTTGCCTCCAATAGTAATACATCTGCTAATGTAGGAACAAACGTTTCTGTAAATGGTGAAGGCGTAATAGACAGAACAGAAGCGGGTGCCAATAAAGTAACTACGACAGCACAAAACAAAACAGGCGCAACTGTGCAAAAAGTAAAAGAAACAAAAGCAAGAGTTAAAAACGAAGCAAGGTCTGATGTAAATGCCGCTGCCAATAAAACCAAATCCGTAAAACCAGAAGCAAAAGTATCCGGTGAAGTAAAATCAGAAACAAATGCTGCTGTAAATAAACAGTAGTATAATCCGTAATCTCTTCTATTATATATCCTTTAATGACCCATCTGTCAGTAAGAAAAAACAGGCAGATGGGTATTTTTTTAAACAAAACAATTTGCATATGAAATCATTACTGAAATATGCGCTTGTTGCTGTGGGATTGATGATGACTTTCATTACAAGCGCCCAGTCTGATTCTATTAAAAAAACGAATGTCCAGTTTAAAATCGGGGCATACTATAACAGCAACCTGAATTATTTCGGACGGACCGACAGCTTAAGAAGCAGCGGTTTTTTCCCCATGGCGGAATTATGGATCAACAAACATTTTTATATTAACGCAGCGCCTGTATTTGTAAATAATACCGCTGCAAGTTTTCAATACGCCGGTACGGTGGCCACCGCAGGCTATCAATTCAATGACCAGAAAAGATGGGCTGGTAATTTTTATGTTGTAAAACCTATCTATAAAGATAATAGTGAGTTGGTGCAATCTGCATTGAAAGCGCAGGTAGCCGCTTCGCTAACATTGCAAAATAAAATCATTAATATAACAGGCGGCGCCGATGTAAAATTTAGCGGTAATACTGACTTTGGTGCCACAGGAGGGCTGGATCATATCTTCCGTTTCCAGTTAGATGATAAAACTGTTTTGGTGATTGACCCTTCCTCATATGTATACGCCGGCACGCAACAGTTCACTAATACTTATTATAAGAAAAGCAGTTTCTTATTATTTCCAGGTGTTGAGCAACAAGTATCGGAGAACGTAAAAAAGTTCAATATACTTTCCTACGAACTTTCTGTACCGGTAATATTAGGAATGGGAAAATTTCAATTATTGGCTATCCCTTCTTACGTTATGCCACAAAATTTAATAACGGTTCCCAACAGGCCCGACTTGTCGGAAAGAGGAGAAAATCTTTTTTATGCAACACTGGGAGCTAAAGTAACCTTCTAGTAATTTTTTTTCACGCAGGGAACGCAGGGCTCGCTGAGAATAATCATCTCTGCGTTCTCCGTGTTCTCTGCGTGATTACTATTTTCTTTATTGAATTAACGTTTTTTCAATTAAGCAAGCCATACATTTGTTTTTCTTAATAGTATAGCCACGAATGTCCCGCCGCAGCAAGAAGAAGTTAGCCAAACAAGTAATAATTGTCAGCCTCGTCGCTGTTGGCATATTAGCCGGTTGGTTATTTTTTAAATGGCTGGCTTACGAAAAAGCGAAATTCACCCGCTATCCCGAGTTCGGTATAGGCATTCCCAATGATTATTCTATTCACGGCATCGATGTATCAAGGCACCAAAGCATCATCGCCTGGGAAGAAGTGAAAAAGATGAAAGTCAATAATGTTCAATTAGGCTTTGCATTCATTAAGGCAACGGAAGGAATCGGCAACACCGATCCGCAATTTCGCCGTAACTGGAAGCGTACAAAAGACAATGACATCATAAGAGGCGCTTATCATTTTTTCATTGCTACCAAAGATGGAAAGATGCAAGCCGAAAATTTTATTAAAAGAGTAGAACTCGAGTCCGGAGACCTTCCGCCGGTGCTGGATGTAGAAGAGTTATACGGCGTCTCCAAAATTCAATTACAAAAAGAAGTAAAGGAATGGCTGGAAGCCGTGGAAACTTATTATAAAGTGAAGCCCGTTATTTATACCAACGTTGATTTTTATGAACGCAATCTCGGCAGCGGTTTCGACGCCTATCCTCTCTGGGTAGCGCATTATTACCAGCAGCAGCGGCCACGTACTTCACGCAACTGGCTCTTCTGGCAGCACAGCGACAAAGGCAATGTAAATGGCATTACTTCCAAAGTCGACTTCAACGTATTCAATGGCGATTCATCCGCATTCAAAGACATGCTTGTTCCCTGAATTATTTTTATTTAACCCGCTTTAGTTCCCTGATCATCTTCGTTGCGTCGCACTCTTCAACTTCCTGTTCTTTACTCAGCAATTTTGTCGAAGATACCGACGTTTGTAGGAAAAGTTTTTTAATAGACCCCTCGTACCTCGGTGTGACAAGGAAGAATTTTATTATATCAAGTGCTCCCTTTAAAACGACGTGCAATAACAGTAATTCTTTTCTTTGTCATGGCGAGGTACGAGCCATCTATTTACATCGTATTCTTCGTTTCTTTGCCCCTTTGCGTGAAAATAAAACTACCTTCCTTTTAAATTTATAATAATGGAACAGGGCTGGGACCCGGAAGTAAAAAAGTTTTTTCTAAGAATTCTCAATACTATTTCAATGGGGTTGATATGGCTGATAACGGCTGTTGCCGCAGGCATTTACAATAAACTGGCCTGGAAGGGAGACAGGCCCATCATCTTTGTTATATTATTCTATACAGTCGCTGCGATCAGTTTGTTTTTTGTAATCCGCTACATTTATCGTCTCTGGAAAAAATAATATTTCCTATTAATTTTTAGAATCCAGTATCACCGGAGTATTTCCTTTTCCCATAATGATCACTTTTGAATTTGGTGATTTTGCAAGCTCTAAATACGCTTTGATCTGTTCATATTGCAATTGCTGATCAGTTAAGCCGATATTAATAATACGTTGGTAATCGGCGATACCCTGCGCTTCCACTCTTTTCCTTTCGGCCTCTTGCTTCTCTTTCTGTAATACGAATTGCATTTTTTGCGCATCCTGCTCGGCATTGATCTTCTGTTCTATCGTCGTCTTTACCGATTGCGGCAGTGTAATATTTCTTACCAGCAATTGTTCAAGTATCAAACCTCTTTTTTTAAGATCTTCTTCAATGCTTTTAAAAATACGGAACTGAAATTCATCTCTCTTATTGGAATAAAGAGAAATCGCATCATAATAAACCGCGTTATCGCGGATTTTAGTTCTCGTCAACGGACGAACGATCTTATCGGTATAATCAATACCAGTTTCTCTTATCAGCTTGGGGGCGTCGCTGGGGATTAGTTTATATAACACAGTTAGGTCGATAGTTACTTCCAGTCCATCGGCAGTAAGTACCCGCATGGCATCATCGCTGGCCCTCGATCCTTCATCATGCATACCGCTCATGGTATAGTTCTGTGTTTTTATATCCAGGCTTTTTACTTCTACAAAAGGGTTGATAAAATGGAGGCCGCTGCTCAGCACATCGTTCTGAACTTTTCCAAACAATGATTTTACGCCTACCTCACCTGCATTTATTTGCACAACACTTTTTAATAAGATACCTGTGATGATCATAACGAGAGCAACAGCTTTCAAAATTTTCGCATAGCGGTGAAATTGTATATTTTTTTGTAATGCGAAAGCCACCACAAGGGCGATAATACCAAGAATAAAAAGTCCCATAGAAATAGTTTTGGTGAATAAATTAACTGCTATGATCGGCGACGATCACCCATTTATCTTTTATTTTTTTAAATATCAATGTGTAATGACCGTTCAAATCCCCAATGCTCCGGTGCAAAAACCACTTGCCGACGACATGAAAGTATTGAAAAGAAAGAGGCTTGACTAAAATAATATCAAAATGAAGTTTTCCCATTACAATAGTATCAGGATAGTTCTTTTTATAATTGTTAAGCGTATTAGTCCATCCATACGTTACCCCATTTTTGCCAATAAACATCAATGAATCACTTTTCCAATAACCGTCCATAAAACTTTCAAGGTCGCCGCGGTTCCAGGCAGCAGTCTGTTTATCCAGCACCTGCCGGACCGTTAATTCATCCTTTGATTGGGCAAAAGAATTAAATGAAATAAGAGTGACGATTACAAGGAATATTATTTTCATGATGCTGTAAACTTATTCCCAAGATAAGAAGATCAATGATCACAATCATCAGCATGGGCGTGTGCATGCACCCGGCAAAAGCGAAAGTTTAGTAGATGCGCTGAAATAATAAGAATAACAGCAGGCACCAGCAGCCATGTTTCATAATGTATAAAGAATAGTTTCACTATCAGCAGGATAATACCGATGCTGAATAAAAAAAAACGGCATAAAGCTATGATGGTGCTTTTTATATCCATGATAAAAGGAATAAGTGCCGATGCAGAAAGCCAGCAATACCATCCCCGCTTCAAAAGCGAGATTATGAATGATATTGACACCAAATAAAGGAAGAGAAGACAGGAACAGCGGCAGCAGCGCACAATGTATAGCGCAGGCCACAGAAGCCGTTATTCCCAATGCATCCCAATTAATTCTGAATTTCATAAAGGAGGACAAAGATATAAAAAAGCAACAATGTTGCAAAATCATTGTTATTTAAAACCGGGATTGAAACAAATCGTTTTTTTGATGATTAACTTTGCGTAATAATAAATTCTATGTCGAAAAAAGGTTGGTTTTATACAGGGTTCTTCATTTTGCTGACGATTGTTTTTTACCTGGTAGTGAAAAAATATCTTGTTTCCAATAATTCCATTTCTGTGGTACAGCCATTTGTTTTTACCAACCAGGATGGAAAAAAAGTGACAGATAAAGACTTGGAAGGGAAAGTGTATGTAGCGGAATTCTTTTTTACTACTTGCCCCGGCATTTGCCCGATCATGAATAATAACATGCGCAAAGTGTATGATAATCTGAAAGGCGAAAAAGACTTTGCGATTCTTTCCTATACCTGCGATCCAAAAAATGATTCCGCCGCACAATTAAAAAAATATGCGGACTCTATGGGCGTGAATACACAGCAATGGATATTCCTGACGGGAAGAAAAGATAGCTTGTACACCATGGCACGGACAAGCTATATGATAGATGATCCTGCGAATAATTTAAAAAATATTGATGATGATTTTTTACACACCCAGCATTGGGCATTGGTAAATAAGAAAGGAGAAGTGAAAGATATCTATGATGGCCTGAAGGAAAGTGAAGTAAGTGCCTTGATAGCGAAGGCACGGAAATTATTAAACGAATAAAAGTGATGGCAAACGATATAAAAGAAATATTGAAAAAGAATAACCTCAGCGTTACTGCCGGCAGGGAAAAAATTCTTAATCTTTTTCTCGAACAAACAGGGGCGTTGGCGCATGGGGATATTGAAAAAAGAGCAGGAGAAAAATTTGACAGGGTAACGATCTATCGTACGCTGCAGGTATTTGTAGAGAAAGGAATTATTCATACCATCCCGACGGCTGATAATTCTATTCGTTATGCCTTATGCAAAGATGATTGTGCGGAAGGACATCATCATGATCATCATGTTCATTTTGTTTGCAGCAGTTGCAAGAATACTTATTGTTTGGATGATGTAGTAACGCCTGCGGTCAAACTACCCAAAGGATATTCCTCAGAACATATTGAAGTGGTAGTGGAAGGTGTTTGCAAAGATTGTAGCTAAAAACAAGCCCCCGTGTGGAAACACGGGGACTTAAGGTTAAGGCTCTGATTAGTAGCTATTTTATAATAAGGTAGTTAATCTCTTAACCAAAAATAATGACCGGCCGCCATATTTCCGCATTTAAACAATACCACTTTACGAGTATTTTAGGCGTTTTTTTGAATATTATCTAATTCCTCTTTCACAAATGCCATCAATCCTTTAATATGCTCCGGTGAAAAATTGAACACCAACCCCGCAGCTTTAAACAGCTCAGGCAAAGTTCGGGTTCCTCCAAGATCAAGCGCTGTTATATAATTATTAATTGCTTTATCAGTATCCTGTTTGTATTGTTGCCATAAACCGATGGCTCCTAATTGGGCAATACCATATTCAATATAATAAAAAGGCACTTCGAATAAATGCAATTGACGCTCCCAGGAGTAACGACGGTATTCATCCAAACCAGAAAAATTGATGACGGGTGAAGAAAATTCATTTAATATTTTTACCCATGCGGTCGTTCTTTCTTCATCGCTATGTTGCGGATGTTCATACACCCAATGCTGGAATTTATCGATGGTGGCTATCCATGGAAAAATGGTAATCACCCTTTCCAGTTGCTGTTCTTTCGCACGGTTCAATTCTTCATTGTTATCAAAAAAAACTTTCCAATGGTCCATGCTGAAAAGTTCCATACTCATGCTGGCGACTTCGGCGATCTCCGTAGGATATTCTTTAAAACCACTTAATTCTAAATCATGGGAAAGAAAAGAATGAATAGCGTGGCCGCCTTCGTGTACCATTGTTGTAACATCATCCAATTGTCCGGCAGCATTCATAAAAATAAAAGGAGCGCCACTTTCCGCCAACGGGCAATTGTAACCACCGGGAGCTTTTCCTTTCCTGCTTTCCAAATCAAGATGGCCCATGCTTTTCATTTTCTTCAAACATTCACCAAAAAATGGGCGCAGTTCATTAAAACATTTAATCGTTTTTTCAAGCAGCTCTTCACCTGTTTGAAAAGGACGTAATGGTTGAATGCCTGCAGGCTCTGCTTCGATATCCCAGGGACGCAGGATATCTACTCCTAATTTTTTCTTTTTGATTTCATATAACTGGTTAACCAATGGCATGACATGCAACTTCACCGCTTCATGAAATTGGTAACAATCATCCTTTGTATAATCAAAGCGGCCCAGTTCTTTAAACCGGTAATCCCTGTAGTTTTCAAATCCCGTATTCAGCGCTACCTGGTGACGCTTATGAACTAATTTTGAATAGAGTTCATTCAATTCATTTTTATCCTGCAATCTTCTTTCATTCATCTTGCGGTACACTTCTTCCCTTATTTTCCTGTCAGGGTCTTCTAAAAATTTAGCGGCTTGTTGCAGCGTATATTCTTGCCCGTTTACATCCACGGTCATTTTTCCTGAGATCATTCCAAATTTTTGAGCTTCTACACTAAGTTCCGCCTGCAACTGGATATTTTCTTCGCGGAAAAGTTCAATATTCTTTTTTACGTTACGGATGTATGTAAAAAAATCATCTGCATTCAATTCTTTAGTGAAAGAACATTCCAACAGCTTACGGTTCAATTGATCAGCATACGGTTGGATCTTTGGCTGGATTTCCATCATAAAAAACGTAAAAGCATTTTCCAGCTCTTTGTTTTCTGTATCACAAGTCATTTTTATCTGGCGCCAGCAGGCATCTTCACTTACAACCGCTTCCAGTTCGCTGGAATCTTTTAGCCATTGACGCAAGTCAGTCACGGAAAGAATTTCTCTTTCTTTTAAATCTTTAAAATAGGGCTCCAATGTATCCCAGGCAGTAATAGAAAAATTTTCTGGTAAAAAATGCCGGGGTATTTTTTTTATATCCGCTGTTTGTTTCATCGTATATGCTTTAAAATATAAAAAGCTATCCACCAGGGGCGGACAGCTTTTGTTTTTACGAATAGTATTTATTTTTTCTTCGGCGCTGATTTTTTAGCAGGCTTCGCTTCTTTTTTGGCAGCGCTTTTTTTAGCCGGTTCTTTTTTCTCAGCCGGCTTTTCTTTTTTTGCTTCTGTCGTTTTTTTCGCCGCAGGCTTTGGCTCTTCTTTCTTCACAGCTTTTGGCGCTGGTTCTTTAGCAACTTCTTTTTTCTTTGTTGGCTTTTCTTGTGCAATCGGTTGCACCTCTTCTTCAATCTCTTCTTCTGCTGGCTCTGATAATTTTATTTCAATGTTTTTCTTTTTTAAAACATCAAACCATTTTACCATTTTTTTCAAATCACTGGTATATACTCTTTCAAAATCAAGATCAGGATATACTTTTTCAAAATACCCCTTAACGGCTGCATTGTCTTTGTCATCCGGCAAAGAAGCGCTGGCCTTTTCCATTGCATAAAATATCTCTACAAGGTTCACATTTTCTCCCGTAGTATATATTTCAATACTCTCAAGATGCGAGAAATTGTGAATACGGGAAGAAGCGAATTTGGTGCTGTTGTCGTCCAGTGAACGGACGATAGCGCCATCGTTTTTACTATTAATTAATTCATACAAGCCGGGCAAACCGCTAACGGCTACAAGTTTACTATACTCCATATAATTCTGATGCTTTTAAGAGGCGCAAAGATACTTGAGATATTTTAAATGAATATAGCTTATATGTATTGGCATGAAAACCGCATAGTTAATTAATGTGAATAAAACTAAATCAACGAAGGTTGTCGTCAATTAAAGCGTCCTATTGACCTGTAATAACACATTATGAAAAAAATAAGTTTAGTTCTGGCACTAGTGCTATCGGTTGCAATAGTTCATTCTCAAACCATTAAAGGAAAGGTCGTAGATGATGTAGATAGGAAACCCCTTGCCGGGGCGACTTTAACACTAACACATGTAAAGGATTCCACCAGGATTTATAAAGGAATTGCTGACAGTTCCGGCGCTTTTCAATTTGTTGGATTGCCCATTGATTCCTTCTTTTTTAAACTCAGTTATATAGATTATGAAGCCTATACACAAATTGTAGCTACTAATGATTCAATGCCTGTAGTTAATCTCGGAACTATATTTATACCTAAAAAGACAACGGAAATAGCTGGAATAGTATTGAATAGTAAAACACCGCCTGTCCAGCAAAAAGGGGATACTTCTCAATACAACGCCAGCCAGTTTAAAGTGAACCCGGATGCAACGACTGAAGACCTAATAAAAAAGATGCCGGGGATCACTGTAGGAAAAGACGGGACTGTAACCGCCCAGGGGCAAACAGTACAAAAGGTAACAGTAGATGGTCGTGACTTTTTTGGTGATGATGCTACTGCCACTTTACGCAATTTACCTGCGGAAATCGTAGATAAGATACAGGTGTTTGACAGGCTGAGCGATCAATCACAGTTCACTGGATTTGATGATGGTAATTCGCAGCGTTCGATCAATATCGTTACAAGGTCTGGAGTTACTAATGGCCAATTTGGCCGTATCTATGCAGGTTATGGAACGGATAGCCGATATGCAGGCGGCGGTAACGTAAGCATTTTTAAAGGAAACAGGAGACTTTCTTTTGTAGGAAATTTTAATAATATCAACCAGCAAAATTTCGCCCAACAGGATATTTTAGGTGCGACAAGTAGTGGTGGAGGTAATCGTGGTGGTGGTGGAAATTTTGGAGGTGGCGGAGGTAACTTCGGCGGCGGAAATTTTGGAGGAGGAAATAATTTCAACGTAGGCCAGCAAAGTGGAATCAGTAAGACAAATGCCTTCGGAATTAATTTCGGTGACAAATGGGGAAAGAAAATGGATGTTCAGGCCAGTTATTTCTTTAATGGCAGTAATAATACAAATAACCAGGAGCAAAACATATCGCAGCAATTTTCGAAAGGAATAAAAACAGGTTTACAGGAAACAAGCCAATCAAGTATTTCCAATTCTAAAAGTACAAATCATCGCTTTAATATGCGTTTTACCTACAATATTGATTCTAATAATTCAATTTTGGTAACGCCCAATATTAGTTTTCAGAATACAGACAGATATTCCACCTCGCAAACGAATGTATTTTTTAATCAAGATTCTTCGAATTATACAAACAGTGAAAATCGATCAAGAAATAATGGATATAACATAAGAAATAATATTCTTTACCGACATTCGTTTGCTAAAAGAGGCAGAACATTTTCGATCAACCTCAATACGGGCCTCAATAAAAATTCTTCTGAATCATATCCTTTTAGTTACATAAGATATTATAACGAGTCAGGGGATTTTATTGATGATTCCACATTGAGTTTGTTTAAAGATAATTTAACTGATGGCTATTCTTTAAATGCTAATATATCTTACACTGAGCCGATTGGTAAAAAGGGCCAATTACAAATAAGCTATCAACCATCTTACTCAAAAAACAAGGCGGATCAGCAGACATTTAATTATGATGGTTCTAAGTATTCTATTTTTATAGATTCCTTATCCAATAAATTTGATAATACGACTATTACTCAAAACGGAGGAGTTACATACCGGTTGGGAGCGAGCCGGGATAACCAGTTCAGCGCAGGCTTAAACGTTCAGTCTACAGAGTTGAACAGCGACAGGATTTTCCCCAGTGTTTCAAAAGTTTCTCAAACGTTTATTAATATACTACCCAATTTAATGTGGCGAAAGAAAATATCACCGCGCAGTAGTTTTAATATTTTTTACAGAGCTAATACCAGGCAGCCAAGCGTAACACAATTGCAGGACGTATTGGATTTGTCAAATCCGATCAATGTTAGTATTGGAAACCCGGAATTGAAACAATCTTTTACGCAGATATTTACAGGCCGCTATACTTTTACTAATACGCAAAAAGGACAAAGCTTCTTTGCTAATTTTTCCTCGCAGCTTGCCGATAACTATATTTCGAATGCAACTTACAGGTTTAGTAGTACAGATACCGTCATTCAAAACCAGGAAATTAAAAGAGGATCTAATTTGTCAAAGCCTGTAAATCTTAGCGGCTATAAAAGCCTTGCGACTTTCCTGACATTCAGTCAACCCGTTAAATTTATAAAATCAAATTTAAGTCTTAATGCCGGGTTCAATTATTCCAATATTCCTTCTTTGCTTGTAAACGATGGTGTGGGAGTAAAAGGCTCAACAAAGAATTATACTTATAACACCGGAGTTGTTGTTGCAAGTAATATTAATGAATATGTAGATTTCAATTTATCATATGATGCTAATTTCAGTAATGCTAAGGTTAATTCAGAATCAAATAAGTCAGTCAATACATCCGCGGGATTACAACTGAACCTTTTGTCAAAGAGCGGATGGTTTTTACAGAATGATGTTACTAATCTCACTACTAGCGGGCTTGGTGAAGGATATAATCAATCATTTTGGTTATGGAATGCGGCATTTGGTAAAAAGCTTTTAAAGAAAAAACAGGCGGAAATAAAATTATCGGTATTTGATCTGCTTAAGCAAAACCAAAGCATTACAAGAACTATTTCTCAAATAAATGGAAGTATAATAGATTCGAAAAGCCAGGTGATAACCCAATATTTCATGCTTACATTTACGTACAGTCTTAAAAGTTTTGGTACACCGGCAAGATCACAGTTTGGCGGTCAAAGAGGTAATTTCGGAGGTCAAGGCGGACAAGGCGGCGGTCAAAGAGGTAATTTCGGAGGTGGACAACGTGACTTCTGAGGAAAGAATTAATAAGATTGTTTGAATGAGCGAGAGGTCAATGGTGCCATAATACTTCGACAGGCTCAGTACGGAACGATGAAGTTCCGGTAGCTATCGGGAGCCGACCCGACAAACATAGGGATCTTCGACAATTGTTGAGTAAAGAACAGAATTCCCGATAGTCATCGGCATGCTGCAAAAATGTCGAGTAGAATTCATGCAGCAGAAGAGTGCGACGCAACAGGCGATGCCATGAAATACTATAGCTGGGATATAAAAATAAATTTAACCTAAACAGCCTGCTGGTTTTTGAAATGAGGTTAACGAAGTTAAATTTGCAGAATATAGTCACAAGCAAAACTTCGGGATTTGGATGAGAGATTAATGGTAGAGCTCTTGAAGCAGAAGGATGAAGCTGCTTTTAAAACGATTGTTGAGACCTGGCAGGATATGGTTTACAACACGGCGCTGGGTATTGTGCAAAATGCGGAGGATGCAGAGGATATCGCCCAGGAAGTGTTTGTACAGGTTTACCAGTCGGTTAGTTCTTTTAAAGGTGACTCGAAGTTTTCGACCTGGTTATACAGGATTACTATTACCAAATCGCTTGACCATGAGCGACGGAAAAAGCGGAAAAAGCGGTTTGCGTTTGTAAAAAGCCTGTTTGGAGAGGAAAGTGAGGTGGTGATCCACCCGCCGGACTTTCACCACCCGGGTGTGGTAATGGACAAAAAGGAGAATGCGGCGGCGCTTTTTCACGCTATTAACAAGCTGCCGGAGAACCAAAAGATAGCTTTTAGCCTTCATAAAGTGGAGGGGCTCAGCTACCAGGAGGTGAGTGACGTGATGAAAACAACAGTTTCCTCGGTGGAATCGTTAATGCACAGGGCTAAAAATAATCTTAAAAAAAGCCTGGAAGAGTATTACCGGGAGAACGGGTAGCAATTTTTTAAACAGATAGACGTCAAATTAATTGATATATGAAACAGAGAATAGATATTGAAAAAAGAGTGGGCGATACGCTGGGAAGCCTCGACGGCATTCGGCGGGCTGCGCCGCAGCCTTATTTTTATACCAGATTGAAGGCCAGGATGAGCCGTGAAAATGGCTGGTCTGGGGTGGCACGTTTTATGGCCCGCCCGGCATTTGCGCTGGCCATGATCTGCGTGGTGATATTTGTAAACACCTGGATCGTTTTTAAAACTGATAAAGAAGTGATGCCTTCGGGTAATAACGCTGCTGCTAACGAATTTCCTGCAGAGTACGACCTGACCGTGGCCACTCTTTATAATTACGAAACACCATAAGGCACGATGAGCTACCTGAGAAACAATAAAACATTAGTCTTTATTATCGCAGTGCTGCTGCTATCGAATATAGCGCTGTTGTATTTCTTTGTCTGGAAAGACCAGGGAAAAAAGCAGGACAATAAAAGTTTCCGTGAATACATGGTGGAAACATTGAAAAAAGAAGTGGGCTTTAATGACGGCCAGATTGCACAGTATGAGGAAATGAGCGCCAAGCATAAGGAGGCAATGAAATCCTTGTTTGATGATATAAAAGCTGAGAAAGATAGTTTATACAAATTGTTGCTCCAGCCACAGCTGGTTGATTCCGTGGTTAATCATCATCTGAATATGATAGGTGAAAAGCAAAGGAGTATTGATCAGAAAATATTCTCTCATTTTCTTAGCCTGCGGGAAGTGTGTACGGCAGAGCAACGGCCAAAATATGATTCGCTGGTACAGCGGATGACAAGAAAGATGATCAACCCCCAGAAAAAAGACGACAGGAAAAAGGATACAAAAAAATAAAATACAATAAAACAACACAAATGAAAAAGTCAATTTTTGTAGTGGCACTGCTCTTTGCCGGTAGTGTAACACTAATGGCGCAGGGTGGCGGCCCACGTCGTACTATTGAAGAAAGAGTACAAATGATTCATGCTAAAATGGACAGCGCATTTAAGCTGGAATCCGCTAAACTGGTACAAGTGGATTCTCTGTTTGCAGGTTACTACAGATCACAGGACAAACTGAGAGAAGAAACGACAGCAGCGGGCGGTGATTTCCAGGCAATGCGTGAAAAAATGACACCTCTTACTGAAGCAAGAGATGAAAAGCTGAAACCAATTATTGGCGAAGCGAATTTTAAAACATGGAAAGAAGTAATTGAACCTTCCATGCGACCACAACGAAGAAATAATTAAAGATAGTTTTAGGGTTATTTTGGTAGTTAATAACGTGAGCCTCCGGATTCATACCCGGGGGCTTTTTATTGTCCCATCCATTCTTTGAACGCCGCTACATTTTCCTGGCTGATGACAACGTCTTCATTGATTGCGGGCTCAATTTCGAGTTGCAGTTTACTTTTCGGCCAGGTCTTTATTTTTTTAATAGCATTTAAATGAACAAGATATTTCCTGTTCACTCTATAGAATTGTGAAGGATCGAGTTGCTTTTCAATATCAGCTAATGATTGATCTAAAATAAACTTTTGACCGGAGCGATCTACCATGCAAACAAGTTTGTGTGCTGCATAGAAATAAGCGATGTCTTCTGTTTTAATACCTATATAATCAGTTCCCCTTTTAACAAGAAATCTTTTTTTATATCCCTGCGGCTGTGCTTGTTGTTGTGATTGTAATAATTGCTGAAAGTTGGCCGAGAAATACTTTCTTAGCGCTTCATACTTTTTTAATGCAGCTTCCAGCTTGTCCTGTTTGATCGGCTTTAATAAATAATCGATGCTGTTATGCTCAAATGCTTCCTGCCAGTATTCATCATAAGCCGTAGTAAAAATAATAGGGCAGGATAACTTTATTTTTTCAAATATTTTAAATGATAATCCATCTGAAAGTTCAATATCCATGAAGATGAGCTCGGGCTGTGCATTTTCCTGTAGCCAGGTGATAGAAGATTGTACGCTGGCTAATAAAGTCACTACTTCGATAGTAGCATCGGCTTTCATAATTGCCCTCCTGAGTTTATCGGCAGCGGGCTTTTCGTCTTCTATAATAATGACTTTCATTTTATGCAATTTTTAAAACAGGCAGGTTGACGGTAAAATCTTTTTCACTTTCTTTTATTGTTATAAAATTATTGGTTGTTAGCTTATACCTGTCATTCAGGTTTTGCAAACCAATCTTTGAAGAGTCCTTTCTCAATTTCTTTTTCTTCAGGTTATTATGAATAGTCAGCTCCTGGTCTTGCAACCTAATATCAATGATCAGCGGGTTATTATCATTAAATTCATTGTGCTTGATCGCATTCTCTACCAATATCTGTAACGATATAGGCGGAATAAGAAACTGGTCAAATACATTTCCGGGGATAGCTATATTTAATTGTACCGCATTTTCAAAACGAATTTTTAGCAGGGAAAAATAATCCCGCAGAAAATTCATTTCTTCCTGCAGGAGTACGAGGTCTCTTGCCTTATCTGTAAAATATAACGGTACACATCCGCGAGGTTATCGTTAAATTGTTTTGCTTTTGCAGGATTATCCTCTATCAGGTAAGACAATGTGTTTAGTGAATTAAAAATAAAATGCGGATCAATTTGATTTTTTAACGCTTCCAATTCCGCTTCCGCTTTTGCTTTTTCTGTTTGTGCCCGTTGCACTTTTTCTGTTTCCGCTTCTTTTACCAGGAAAACAGTTTCATACACATGAACAATAAATAAAACCGCTACCATTATTATCAGCGCATTCATCCTTACAATATTCCAGTTCACTATTCCCTTTTCAAACAAATGGTACCCAGCCCTCCAGCATCAGCACACTTACCGGGATGGTGTAGAATGAAATAGCAAGCAGTAACGCTGATATTTTTCTTATAGGTTTATTAAACCAGTCAAAATAACTACGCAAGGTGAAAAGGAGAAAACGGTTGCCGTGCCAGACAACAAAAGCGATACCGATCGTATATAATAACTTAGCTTGGTTTGCCAGAGCGAATATTTTGAATGATCAACAAGTCTGTTACGATCGGAATAATAATACCAAAAACAGGAATTAATATCAGCCGGAAACCAATATCATTCAGTTTGATGGGGTCGCTGCTCCCTTTTGTCACCGTGTTGGTATGGTTCGTCTCCCGTTTTTCCACGTTCATTCGTTTTTCAATTGCACCGTAAAAATTATGAAATAGATTCGATATACAACTATTTTTTAAACAAGATTTGCTTGCGTTCAAGCGATCAAAAAATTAACTGTTATGGATATGAGTACAATCAACTGGCTGGCGGTCTTAGTAGCCGGTATTTCCGCATTTGTTTTTAGGCGGCGTGTGGTATTCGCCTGCTTTATTTGGTAAAGCATGGATGAGTGAAAATAAAATGACTGTTGATGATGTGAAGAAAGGAAATGCCGCGAAGATTTACGGATGGGCTTTTATTCTTTCGCTTATCATGTCGGCCAATCTTGCTATGTATCTTGCGGATTCACCTGCGACATGCCCGACTGTCTGTGCGCAGCGTACGGATGTTGCGTGGGGCACTATCGCAGGGTTTCTTTCTGGTTTTATGGCCTTTTTGCGGGGATAGCGATCGTTGGATTATTCGAGCATAAGTCCGCCCGTTATATTTTTATTAATGGTGGATATATGCTGGTTGCTTTAACTTTAATGGGAGCGATCATTGGAGTGTGGCGATAATTTTTTATGCCAGCTTCGGTTTTTCATGGCATCGCTGTTTGCGTCGCACTCTTCATCGTTTTGTTCATTATTCAGCAATAACACGTCGCTTCCGATAGCTATCGGAATTACAATGTCTGTCCTGAGGAAAGGCGTGGGAGCGAAGCCGAATTGGTCGCAATCGAAAGCAATAAGATTGAATTGTGGGAACCAGTAGATAAGGAATTTGAGAAAATGGACAGCGATACAAATTCCAGCGGTTAAAATTTATAAAATAAAAATAGCAATATGAAAAGTGCAATCAGTTGGTTTGAGATACCCTCTGCAGATTTAAATCGTGCAACTAAATTTTATGAAACGATATTTGGACTTTCATTGATCGCAATGGATATGCCGAATATGAAAATGCGCATGTTCCCGGTAGATGATATGATGAATGATATAGGAGGTGCCATTGTTGACAGTAATGGGTTTCATAAGCCTTCAGCTACAGAGGGCCCGCTTATTTACCTGAATGGTAATCCTGATCTGCAAAATGTATTGGATAAAGTGGAGAAGGCTGGAGGGAAAATAGTAGTTCCAAAGACAGAGATATCCCCCGAATATGGTTTCATGGCTGTATTTATCGATACAGAAGGAAACAGGATTGGTTTGCATAGTATTCCATCTTAAATTTTTTATATGGCCGATTTTAACTGGGGCCGCTTTGCAGTCCGTATAAATATAAAAGCATCAATAGAGAAATTATATTGGTGCTGGGCCACACGTAAAGGAATTGAGTATTGGTTTCTCCGCCTGTCTGAATATAAAAGCCCAGGAGGAAATTTAAGAGCAGCTGAAGAATTCGTTGACAAAGGCGATACTTATAAATGGCAATGGTATGGCTATCCTGATGAAGTGACCGAACTGGGAACGGTACTTGATCTTAATGGCAAGGATAATTTTCAATTCAAGTTCGGAGATGCAGGTATTTGCACCATTAAGATATACCCGGAGCAAGATGAGAATATCGTTGAGTTGATCCAGGATAACATCCCAACAGATGAAAAAGGAAAACAGATCTGGCATATTGGCTGTAAAACGGGCTGGACATTTTATATGACGAATATGAAGTCAATGCTGGAAGGCGGTACAGATCTTCGCAACAGAAATGAAAAGCTGCAACAAATGCTAAACTCCTGAACGTTATAATATGAAGAGATCATTTATCTTATTGCTGGTGCTGTTTTCTTTGAGCCGCAGTGTGTCTGCACAAACAGATACGACCAGTAAATATTTTACCGTGTTGTATAAAACCGGTAAGAATTGGGATGCAGCGAAAGCTACGAACGAGCAAGCTTTTTTTAAGGAGCATTCTCAATTTCTTTCCGATCTGCGGAAAAAGAATATTATTAAAGCAGGTGCCAGGTACAGCGATATCGGTATGCTGATCATAAAAGCGAAGGACCTTGTGACAGCGGAAAATTTAATAAACTCGGATATTGCCATCGTGAATGGCCTCTTCAGTATTTCGGTCTTTGAAGCAAGTTTTTTTTATAAAGGATGTATTGACTAAGGACGACAAAATCTAACTATTATTTTTTGTTGGTGCCTGTTTTTTATCCGTGCAGCTATTGGCGCAGGATACTACGAAAGCAAAACCAAAAGAATATATTGGCGTGCTGACACTAACCGAAAAATTTAAAGATGAAAAGAACTGGAAACCTACAGACCAGGCGACAGTGGGTGAACATTTTCAGCGGTTGGTAAAATATAAGAATGAAGGAATAGTGGTACTTGCGGGCCGTACTGAACTTCCTTTTAGTGACCCGAACATGATGGGGCTTGTTATCTTTTATGCAAAGGATGATAAAGAAGCCTTGCAATTTATGGTGGATGATCCGGCCGTGAAAGGAAAGATTATGCAGGTAAAAGTGCATCCGTACAGCATAGCGTTGAGTAAGTGTCCTTGAATAATAGGCAATTGGCAATAAGCAATAGGCAACAGCATGACCTCCTCGCAAATGTTGAGTAGAGAACAGGAAGATGAACGGAGCGTCGCAACGGACGATGATCAGGGAACCGAAGCTGGGTAACAAAAAAATATTCTATAAATAAAAGATCCCGGACAATGCCGGGATCTTTTATTTTATCTATTGCAATTATTTCTTACGGGTATATTGTATTTCCATGTTCTTATATTCTTTTCCTGTTGCCGGATCAGGCCCGTACATTTCAAGTACCTGGTGATTATCATCTACAATTTTAAATACTTCTCTCATTGAACAGTCAAGTCCGTTAGCCGGATTTTTCATCTTTCCTGTAAGAGTAATAGATTTGGTAGCATCATTCCAGTTTCCTTTCATAAGCATAATGCCACTGCCCATATTGTCTATCCAGGTAGAAACAAATTCTTTGGTCGTATTATCGTAAGCCATAGTGCTGATACCTTCGAAAGGCTGCCTCATCATAGTGCCGCTATGTTTTGCTTGCTGGTAAAGTCCACCGAAGAGCATCGTGTTTACTGAAGTGGAGGTCGACTTCATTGGAGGAGCCCCATCAGCCATCCACATGGTAACATCGCCTGTCCAGGTGCCGGCGCCTTTCGCCATTATCTTATGGGGTTCACCAATGGCCATACTTTCCATCCAGGCTTTTTCCATTGCAGCGGAATCAATAGGAATCCAGGCCTTTTCTTTTGCAGGCTCTTCTTTCTTCGGACTAAGTGAATCTGAGGAAGCAGATTCTGCTTCAGTTTTGTTGTTATTGCATGCACCAAATAAAAAAGCTACAACGCAAATAGTTAGTGTGATTCGTTTCATAAAAATTAGTTTTTTTAAAGTTACAGATTAATTAATTTCTTTGCGTTCACACTGGATGAAGATGTAAAAAGAGGGTACAAAGGCAAAAAAATACCCGACAAAAGCCGGGTACAGGAAAAAATAAAATGTGTGATTATCAGTCGGGGAAACCGGTTTTATCAATATTGGGAATAATGCGCAATGCATTTTTATAATAAATTTTTTTGAGAATAGTATCCGGTAAACCCATACCATACATAGCCCAGAATGCGTGGTATTTTTTGTGATAAGGAAAATATTCATCTTCTGTTTCCAGTACGCGGAAATAGGTAGCATACTCATCGGGTATCCAACTATCCTTGCCAAATAAGATCCTGTCCTGGTATTTTGTAAAAAATTCTTTTGCTCTTTTTGGTTGGCGACCAAGTTCGGCAATCACTGCTCCAAATTCTACTACGACATTAGGCATGGCATCGAGCAACCCGCCTAAATGCCGGAGGTCATTAGGGTACCAGCCAAAATGCGCTGCTATAAATGTTGTCTTCGTATGTTTTTTAAACATGCGGTGCTGTTCTGCTATCAGCGCTTCCCATGGTTCGGGGTTGTTCGCATCCCTTTTACGTTCGGGGTGTATCGCCAGTTCCAGCCAGCGTTCATTTTTTTCATCCATCACATCCCAGAAAGGTTTTGGGTCTGCGGTATGAATAAGAACAGGAATTTTTAATTCGCCGCATTTATCCCAAATGGCATCTAATCTTGTATCATCAACGGCTACCCGCTTACCAGCTTTGTCCCTTACAGAAAAACCAAGGTTCTTAAATATCTTCAAACCGTTGGCGCCGTTTTTTACATCTTCTTCCAGTTGTTTTACTGCTTTTTCAGTCCATCCTTCTTCACCAACACCATTAAAATTAATATTGGTAAAAACAATAAACCTTTTTGGATAATGATCTTTTATATTAGTGGTCATTTTTTTTAATTCTTCTCCGCCTCTCCCGGTTAAGTTGACCATTACCTTCATGTTCATCTTATCCATGTCTTTGATAAGGCCGCCCAAATCCTGGTTTCCCATATTTCCCTGGTGATTATGCACATCAATAAAAGGAAATTTTGATTTGGTTAAATGATGAGTGGGCACCACCAGTGTATTCACCGGGTTATATGTTTCAAAATCCATTTTCTGATTGGATTGTGAATTTGCTTTTGTAAAAACGATAACTGTAAGAAAGACCAGGATAATGTTTCGCATATTGAGGAGGTTAATGATACTTTGACGATTTTAAATAAAAAGGCCTGCATGAAAGAGAAATACAATTTCTCAATGCGCCTCCAGCCAGTTTTGTCCTTCACCACACTCTGCAACAATAGGAACTTCGTTTGGCAAAATCATAGCGATCTGCATATTTTCAATAATTAAAGGCTTCAATTCTTTTACTTCCGTCTTCACAGCATCAAAAACCAATTCATCATGCACCTGTAACAGCATCTTGCTTTTCATATTAGCTTTTTTCATCGCAGCATGAACTTTTTGCATGGCCAGTTTTATCATGTCAGCGGCTGTGCCTTGTATAGGAGAGTTAATGGCATTTCGTTCAGCAAAACCACGTACGGTGAAGTTGGCGGAATTAATATCCCTTAACCATCTCTTTCTTCCCATCAATGTTTCTACATATCCATTTTCCCTTGCAAAATTGATGGTATCATCCATATATTTTTGAATGCCGGGAAATTGTTTTTTATAATTATCAATAATTTCTTTCGCTTCTGTTCTTGAAATACCGAGATTATCCGCAAGGCCGAAAGCGCCTTGCCCATAGATGATGCCAAAGTTCACACTTTTGGCTTTATAGCGCATTTCCTTAGTTACATCTTTTTCTTCTATATTATAAACACGGGCGGCGGTCGCTGTATGAATATCCGTTCCTTTTCTAAAACCCTCACACATATTTTTATCACTGCTCATAGCAGCCACAATGCGTAATTCTATTTGCGAATAATCGGCCGATAATAAAACATGTTTGTTATCCGCCGGTATAAAAGCTTTTCTTATTTCTTTACCTCTTTCTGTTCTTACCGGTATGTTTTGCAGGTTGGGGTTATTGCTTTGCAAACGACCAGTCACCGCTACAGCCTGGCCATAACTTGTATGAACTCTTCCTGTTTTCCGGTTGATCAATTGAGGTAATGCATCAACATACGTTGATTTCAACTTTGTCAATTCACGAAATGCAAGTATGTCGTCTACAATCTGGTGGCCTTTTACTGCGAGCTTTAGTAAGACATCTTCACCTGTCTGGTATTGACCTGTTTTTGTTTTCTTAGCAGATGGATCAAGCTTTAGTTTATCAAATAATACTTCGCCCAATTGTTTTGGTGAAGCGAGATTAAAACGAACTCCTGCTTGCTTGTAAACACTTTCTTCCGCGGTCTTTGCATCTTTTTCTAACTCCTTGGAATAATCATTTAAAAAATCAACATCTACTTTGATGCCTTCATATTCCATATCTACCAGCACTTTTACCAGCGGGCTTTCTACTTCATGAAATACTTTCTCTACCTCTTTTTCTTTTAGCATAGGAAGAAAAATATTTTTCAACTGGAGCGTGATGTCTGCGTCTTCCGCGGCGTAATCTTTTATTTTTTCTATCTCCACTTCACGCATTGTTCCCTGGCCTTTTCCTTTTTTGCCGATCAATTCTTCAATAGGAACAGGTTGGTACCCTAAAAATTTTTCACTCAATAAGTCCATGCTTCTTTTACCATCTGGTTCAATTACATAATGCGCCAGCATGGTGTCAAACATTTTACCGGCTAGTTCAACCCCGTACCATTTTAAAACCAGCAAGTCATATTTTGTATTTTGCCCGATCCATAACTTTTTCTTGTCGCTAAATAATGGTTCGAAGAGAGCAAGAATTTCTTTTGTTTTCTTTTCATCCGCAGGGCAGGGTATATAATACGCTTCGCCGGGTTTTACCGAAAAACTAAGGCCTACCAGTTCCGTATCATTTGCATCTATGCCGGTAGTTTCTGTATCAAAGCATATTTCTTCATGCTTTTTTAATTCAGCGATTATTTTTTTAATTGACTTTTCATCCGTGATAGCTTCGTAGGTGTGCGGCGTGTTTGTAATATTTTTATCGGCCCCCCCACTCCCCAAAAGGGGAATTTCGGAGGTCTCCAAAATAGCAGACTCTTCAAAAGCCCCTCCTTTAGAGGGGTTTGGTGAGGTCTCAACAATATTTCCAAACAAGTCAGTTTGTACTCCTTGTGGTATTTCTTTTTCAATAACCGTTTTCTGTGAAGAACCCACAGAGAAACTTTCTCCCAAAATTCTTTTACCCAATGTTCTGAATTCGAGCTCTCCAAAAATTTCTGTCAATTTTGACGCATCCCAGTCTTTCAGTTTAAAATCTTCTTCATGAAATTCAACAGGCACATTGGTAATGATCGTCGCTAATTTTTTAGAAAGAATAGCATCGTCTTTTCCGGCTTTAACTTTTTCACCTAATGCGCCTTTTATTTTATCCGCATTTGCAAGGATATTTTCAATGGTTTCATATTCTGCCAACAGTTTAGCCGCCGTTTTTTCACCAACACCTCTTATTCCCGGGATATTATCGACCGCATCGCCCATCAACCCGAGAATGTCTATCACCTGCGATACATTTTTAATATTCCATTTGGTGCAAACTTCTTCAGGCCCCATAATTTCTACATCGCCGCCCTGGTAACCGGGCTTGTATATTTTTATTTTATCAGAAACTAACTGGCCGTAATCTTTATCAGGCGTCACCATAAATACTTCGTAGCCTGCGTTGGCGGCTTGCTTGCTCAAGGTGCCAATCACATCATCCGCTTCATACCCGTCTTTTTCTATGCAGGGAATATTAAACCCGGTTATTATTTTTTTAATATCAGGAATGGCTGCTAAAATATCTTCAGGAGCTTCCTGCCGATTGGCTTTATAAGCCTCAAAATCCGTATGCCGTTCGGTAGGAGCTGATGTATCAAAACAAACAGCCATGTGGGAAGGCTTTTGCTTAGTGATCAATTCTACCAATGCATTGGTGAAGCCAAACTGCGCATTGGTATTTTTTCCTTTTGAAGTGAGTCGTGGGTTCCTGATAAGTGCATAATAAGCACGGAATATAAGTGCGAATGCATCCAGGAGAAAAACCTTTTTTGCCATGCCGCTAAGTTAAGGTTTTCAGGTAGCAGCGTTGAAATGTGCGAAAACACAAATGCCCCGGTCAAAAACCGGGGCTGTATAATGTAGATTTTTTCTTTTTTATTTAGAAGCTACCTGCAATTCGTGGCTGGAAAGAGCTGCTTTTTGTTCCAAATACAGTTCAGGATTTTTTACTAAAACCGTTTGATCAGTAGTTGCTTTAATTGAAGCCGTAGGCTGTTCAAGAATAGCATTCGTCTTGTCTTTGTGAATAAAATTCAGGTATAAAGCGAAGAAAAGAAGATTGAACGCAAAGAAGTTTGCGATCCGATGGATACGTTTTTTCATAAATACTGGATTTGTCGTTTTATAATATTGGTTTCTCTCGATCAGGAACAAGATAGATCACGAAAAAACTAAGTGCAAACACTAATGCCATCTATTTTTGAAATTTGCATCAAATACGATTCCTCCTACTCGTAGAGTTACGATAAATTACTTTTTCATTTCGTCTAATTGCTTTTGAAGCATAAACATTTCATCTCTTAACCTCGCTGCTTCCATAAAGTCCAGGTCTTTCGCAGCTTTCTCCATATGTTTTTTAGCATGAAGTATGGCCTTTTCCATTTGGGGAATGGTTTTATATTCCGCCTGTTCTTCGGCGGCAATGGTTATAAGGGCTTCATCCGATGGGATAGCGTAAGGATTTTTAGGATCGTATCCTTTTATCTCCAGTACAGATGTTTGTGCAAATACATCTTTGGTTGATTTAATAATTGTTCTTGGAGTAATGCCGTGTTCAATATTGAATGCAACTTGTTTTTCCCTGCGACGGTCGGTTTCATCAATTGTCTTTTGCATGCTTTCCGTCATTTTATCCGCATAAAAAATAACGAGGCCATCTACATTTCTCGCAGCCCTGCCTGCAGTTTGTGTCAATGATTTTTCATTTCTTAAAAAACCTTCTTTGTCTGCATCAAGAATAGCAACCAGAGAAACTTCAGGAAGATCAAGACCTTCACGCAATAAGTTCACGCCAACAAGTACATCTATATCCCCTAACCGAAGCTGGCGAAGTATCTCTACTCTTTCCAATGTATCTACTTCGCTGTGTATATATTTCGATTTGATATTTATCCGGTGCAGGTATTTATCCATTTCTTCCGCCATTCGTTTGGTGAGGGTGGTAACTAATACCCGGTCGCCTTTTTTTATTCTCTTATCAATTTCATCCAGCAAGTCATCTATCTGGTTGACACTTGGCCTTATTTCTATCGGCGGATCTAACAGGCCTGTAGGCCGCACTACTTGCTCAACAACTACACCGCCTGTTTTTTCTAGTTCATAATGATCTGGTGTAGCCGAAACAAATATTACCTGGTTTTGCAATGATTCGAATTCGTGAAAATTTAACGGACGATTATCCATTGCGCTGGGTAATCGAAATCCATAATCCACTAAAATTAATTTACGGCTTCTATCGCCCCCATACATCCCACTCACCTGTGGAACTGTTTGATGGCTTTCATCAATCACCATTAAATAATCTTTCGGAAAATAATCAAGCAGGCAAAATGGCCTTGTGCCCGGTCTCCTCCTGTCAAAAAATCTTGAATAGTTTTCAATGCCGTTGCAATAACCGAGTTCCCTTATCATTTCTAAATCATATTCCACTCTTTCCTTCAGACGTTGCGCTTCGATGAACTTCCCGGTATTTTTAAAATACTCAACCTGCGCCTGCATTTCATCCTGTATTTCATAGATCACCTGCTGCATAATATCTTTTGGCGCTACATACAGATTAGCGGGAAAAATAGCCGCGTTTTCCATTGCCAGGATGCGTTTTCCTTTTACTACATCTATACTTTCTATTTCTTCGATCTCATCGCCAAAGAAAGTAACCCGATAACCAAAATCCACATAAGGAAGATTAATATCAACCGTATCGCCTTTTACACGAAAAGTACCGCGGTTGAATTCCAGCGTTGTCCTGTTGTATAATGAATTGACCAATGAATGTAAGAACCCTTGTCTTGAAATAATTTGTCCTTTGTTAATACGAATGATGCTGTTTTCATAATCCGTAGGATTACCCATACCATAAATGCAACTCACGGAGGCAACGACAATAATATCTCTTCGGCCGCTTAATAAACTCGAAGTGGCCCTTAAGCGAAGCTTATCCAACTCATCATTGATACTAAGGTCTTTTTCAATGTACACATCACTGACAGGCATGTATGCTTCCGGCTGGTAGTAATCATAGTAAGAAACAAAATATTCCACCGCATTATCCGGGAAAAACTGTTTGAACTCGCCATATAATTGCGCAACAAGTGTTTTGTTATGGGTAAGAATCAGTGTAGGTTTTTGTACATTTTGAATAACATTGGCGATAGTAAAAGTTTTACCACTACCGGTTACGCCCAATAAAGTTTGAAATTTCTCTCCTTCGTTCAATCCTTTGGTCAGTTCATTGATCGCTTCGGGCTGATCGCCTGCAGGAGGGAAGGGGGTATGAAGTTGAAAAGCCATTACGCAAGTTAGCAAATAGTGGCTGTCGGCAGAGCAGGAAGGTGTGCGGAATTGAGTAGAAATTTTAGATAATGCGTTGCACTTTTATTATTTCAATTTTCTATTTGTATAAAAAGAAAAATCGGTCATCCTGGTTTCATAATCTGAATACATCAGGGGAGAAGTGAGCATGAAGTCAGCCGTAGCCCTGTTACAGGCAGTTGGAATATTCCAGGTGGCGGCCACACGCAGCAATGCTTTTACATCCGGATCATGTGGCTGTGCTTCCATGGGGTCCCAGAAAAAGATCAGCACATCTAATTTTCCTTCGGCGATGCTGGCCCCTATTTGCTGATCACCGCCGAGCGGGCCGCTTAAGAATTTAATAACTGGCTGGGTCAATGCTATTTCCACCAATGTGCCCGTAGTGCCTGTAGCGTAGAGTGTATGCCTGGCCAATGCGGCTTTATTAAAAATCGCCCATTCTATTATTTCATCTTTCATATTATCATGCGCCACAAGGGCTATCCGCTTGGTGGCGTTCAGGGTTCTTGTATTATTCATCTGTCAACTGTTTATAACTGCAAGGTAAAGTTTGTGGCAGTATAAAGTATAGTCACAAAAAAGCCATCCCGCTAAAAACCGGATGGCTGTAAAAAAAATAGAGAAATTTATTTAAACTGTGCGCTGACAGAAACTTTAGGTTCTTTCGCCACTTTACCTGCATCAATTGGGTTGCCGCTGATTCCAAAATCAGCCAACGCTATTGTAAAATCTGAATTGGCGGTGATGGTACCGTCTTGTACTATTACAGTTGCCGGCACTTTTAATTTTTGCTCTTTACCTCTTATTGTAAGACCACCTTCGACTTGTGCGGTATACGTGCCGTTTTTTTCAAAATTCACATTGGCCAGGTTAACGATCATTCCCGAAAAAGTAAATGAAGGGTATGTATCTGAATTCATCCAGTTGGCGCCATTAAAATGCCCTTGCATGGTAGGATTAGCGAACGCAAAGTTTTTTACATTCACTTCAAATTGTACAGCCCCTGTTTTTGTATCAACAGCAGCGATCACTGTTTTATTTTCCGCTTTTGGTGCTTTATCAAGTGATGTGGTAGCATCAAACAATACGGTTGCGGATGTTGTTGTTTTCTTTTGTGCAAAAACTGCGAATGTTGTTAAAGCTAAAAAAGATAAAAGAAATGTTTTTTTCATTGTAGTTCTGTTTAGTAAGGATAAAATTGATTGTTTATTTTTTATTTAAAACACAGCGTTTAAAAGTTATAAATTCCGTTCCCAGTATCTGGCTGTACACGCCACCACTGCATGATCCTTTTATAGAAACAGCTTGTCCTTCTTTCAACGTCTTCGCCTCTTTCGCCGGTTCATTGACAAAAGGAAAGATGGCATAAGAACCAGTAGCCGTATCAACAAATTTGACATTTACTGTCGAATCATTGGGCATTTCAACAGCAGAAATATTTCCTTCCACACTGATTATTTTCTCACGGTATTTGGCGTTAGCGGCACTGTCGTTTGCCAGGAATTCTTTTATCAAACCATCTGCGCTTATCGTATAATCTGCTTTTGCATGCGCCGTATCAGAAAATTCTTCATTTTCAAAATGACTGTATATCGCAGTAAAGCTGCCCCACGCTATCAACGGTCCAATAATTAATAAGACGATTTTTTTGAACCATCCCTTTGAACCGGCAATAATGATGCCTGCACCGGATAAGATTGCTAAGTAAATACCAATTTTTAGTTTACCACTCACTCCAAGTTGATCTATTAACTCATTGGTAACGAGAATATAAATTGTTATCAAGGCAAGTGTGATTATTCCTGCAACAGCAGCGACAAGCGAAACTCTTTTACCTGCTAAAGACAAAAACAAAACGATGGTAGCTAAAACCGGAATAAGCCATAACAGACCAAGTGCAAAATCGAATTGCGGAAAAGGACTGGCGAGTAAAAAATTCTTTTCGGATATGCTGAAGAAATTTCCAAGTGGCATATCAGCTCCAGTTATATTCATTCCATTCCAGGAGACCCATGGAATAAAAAAAGCTGCAACTTGTAACCCTGATAATATCACCAGGAACCATTTATCCGTTTTTATCGTGGTAGCAGTTTGGTTCACTATTTTTAATTTTCTACAAAATTGGTAGACAAATGTACAATGTTTAAACATTGAACCTTGTCTTCATATGGTAAAAAAATGTAAAAGCCGTTTCGAATGATCGAAAACGGCCTTTGTCTTATTAACCCTTCCATTACAGTCTTTTAACTGCAATAAAAAATTTATGTCGCCTGTACTTCTTTAATCTTTTCCCTGATTTTAGCCTCGATTTCTTTCGCCATTTCAGGATTGTCGGTCAGCAATTGCCTTACCGAATCCCGTCCCTGGCCAAGCTTATCGCTGTTGTAGCTAAACCAGCTACCGCTTTTCTGCACAATACCCAATTCTACACCCATGTCAATGATCTCGCCGGTTTTGGAAATTCCTTCACCGAATATGATATCAAACTCAGCAGCCCTGAAAGGAGGCGCTACCTTATTCTTAACGACTTTCACTTTAACCCGGTTGCCCACTGCCTCATCACCGTCTTTTATCTGCGACATACGGCGTATATCCAAACGAACAGAAGCATAAAACTTCAACGCATTACCACCGGTTGTCGTTTCGGGGTTGCCAAACATGATCCCGATCTTTTCCCGCAACTGGTTAATGAATATACAGATGGTATTTGTCTTGGAAATGGTTGCAGTGAGTTTGCGCAGCGCCTGGCTCATCAGCCTGGCGTGCAGTCCCATTTTACTGTCGCCCATTTCTCCTTCCAGCTCGCTTTTGGGAACCAGTGCAGCCACAGAATCGATAACCACTACATCCAGGGCGCCCGATAAAATAAGACGATCAGCGATCTCCAGGCCCTGTTCTCCGTAATCAGGCTGGGAGATCAAAAGATTATCAACATCCACACCCAGCTTTTTAGCATAGCTGTTATCAAACGCATGTTCCGCATCGATGATGGCGCACATGCCGCCCCTCTTTTGCGCTTCGGCAATAACATGAATAGCGATCGTTGTTTTACCGGAAGATTCAGGGCCGTAAATTTCAATAACCCTTCCTCTTGGCAGGCCGCCAATACCCAGCGCCGTATCCAATCCTATAGATCCGGTGGACACCACTTCCATCTGGGCGTCAGATTTTTCATTCATCATCATTACGCTGCCCTTGCCAAAATCTTTATCGATCTTGTCGATTGTCAATTTTAAAGCTTTCAGCTTTTCGCTGTTGTTTGACACGTCGGTATTTTTTTCAGTTTTTGCCATAGCCAAAATTAAGAATTAAGATTTTCCGTCAATAGATAGTTATAAACATGCGAAGCTAAAGTATTTAGTAATTAAAAACTAATATTTTTTCCAATTCTTTTAAAAATATTTTTATTTACCCAGCGATATTACTGCTATCAACTTCCGTTGCGACGCTCCGTTCATCTTTCTGTTCTTTATTCAGCACTAGCGTCGCAGTTTATCCTGAGCGTAGCCGAAGGATCGCACTCTTCATCGTTCTGTTCGCTACTCAGCATTGGCGAAATTTCTATGGTTCTTTCGTTGCGTACTCTATTCGACTGTTCATTTCAACGAAATTTAAAAATTGATCAATATATATTTTGAGAGTCATGTATTTTATCCAAAATTTGTTTTCGCCACCTTTTACTTTAATATTTATTTGAATAAAGGGTAGATTTTTTTATGAAACAATCAATTATTATAATATTAATATTAGTTCTTTCGAATTCATATGCAAACGCTCAGTATAAATGTATCAATATAGAATATAAGACTATTGAAACATCATCAGAGGGTGAACAAATGATTTATTACAGTGTATTAAAAGATGATGGAAGAGCCAGTACATACCTGCAAAAGGACACTAGTGCTTATAAAGGCGATATGCTACAAACACAAATTGATAAAAAGAAAAATAGTGGGTTGTACATAAACAAACTAACAGATCAACTTTATATGTACAGTCCAATAATAAATAAAGATTTTTACATATTGGAAGATAGTCTGACAAGTCAGTTTCAGTGGAACATACAAAATACTGCCACAAAAATTATAATGGGATACACTTGCAAAAAAGCTAGCTGTTTTTTTCGGGGAAGACAGTACGAGGTATTTTATACAGAACAACTACCTTTTTTTTCAGGGCCATGGAAAATTTGCAATTTACCCGGTGTAGTTTTAGAAGCCAAAACTATTGATAATAGGTTGAAAATTTCAGCTTACTCGGTTCGCTTAGAAGATTCTGATAGCTTTATAGTGAACCCCTATTTGGACAAGAATATCAATTTTGGGAGTTTTATACAATACAAAGTAATTTTAAGAAAAGTACTTAACAACTTACAAAAGAAAGTACAAGCTGAAGAAAAAGAAGAAGAAGGAGGATGGATATCAATAGATGACACGGCTGTTGAAATTATTAAATAAGATGTATGCCGGCACGCTAACAAACCGGCCCGAACCGAACATGACTTCGAATCAAGATAAACCGCAACTCAATTGCCCATACGTCGATATTGCACAGTAAAGAACAGGAAGTTAAAGTCCCTATAGCTATCGGAAGCCGCCCCGACAAACATCGGGTCTTCGACAATTGCTGATCTGTGTTACTAAAGTACCGCCGATATTCATTGGGGTGCTGCATAAAATGCTGAGTAGAATTCATGCAGCACAAGAGTGCGACGCAACGAAGCTGATAGTAGCACTGAAGTTGGGCTCAAAAAGGCATTTTTACGCAGAAACTAAGAAAAGGTTAACTCCTTAATTAATTGTCTCTTTCTCTTGCCTACCCCGTTTATTTAGAGTACCTTCGCGCCTCAATTTTTGAGGAGTATGAATATCAGGAATATCGCTATTATCGCCCACGTTGACCATGGTAAAACTACACTGGTAGACAAGATCTTACACGCTACAAAAGTGTTCCGTGACAACCAGGAAACCGGTGAATTGATCATGGACAGCAACGACCTGGAAAAGGAACGTGGCATTACTATTTTCAGCAAAAACGCAGCAGTAGTTTATAAAGGGACTAAGATAAATGTCATCGATACCCCGGGTCACGCCGACTTTGGAGGCGAGGTGGAAAGGGTTTTGAAAATGGCTGACGGCGTTTTACTCTTAGTTGACGCTTTTGAAGGCCCTATGCCGCAGACAAGATTTGTGCTGCAAAAGGCATTGCATTTAAACCTGAAACCTATCGTTATTATCAACAAAGTTGATAAGCCTAACTGCCGCCCTGATGAAGTACACGATGCGGTATTTGAACTTTTCTTCAACCTCGATGCTACGGAAGAGCAATTGAATTTCCCGACCTTTTATGGTTCCGGTAAAAATGGTTGGTTTAATAATACACTGACGCAGATTGATAATATTGATCCTTTGCTGGATGGGATTTTGGAGTATGTGCCACCACCAAAAGTGAGTGAAGGGCCATTGCAAATGCAGATCACTTCTTTGGACTATTCTTCTTTTCTTGGCCGTATCGCCATTGGAAAAGTAAGCCGCGGAACTATTAAGGAAGGCCAGGCGATTGTGTTGATGCAGGCTGATGGCTCTATCAAAAAATCTAAAGTAAGAGAACTGTATGTATTTGAAGGCATGGGCAAAAAGAAAGTAACTGAAGTATTGGCCGGTGACCTTTGCGCAGTAGTAGGACTGGAAGATTTTAATATCGGTGATACAATAGCAGACGTAGAAAATCCGGAAGCATTGCCGGTGATCAGTGTGGATGAGCCGACGATGAGTATGCTGTTCAGCATTAACAACTCGCCTTTCTTCGGAAGAGATGGAAAGTTTGTTACCAGCCGTCACTTGCGTGACCGCCTGATGAAAGAAACAGAAAAAAACCTGGCGCTGAAAGTAGAAGATACAGATGGCGCTGACAGCTTCTTAGTTTACGGACGTGGTATTCTGCATTTGGGAATATTGATCGAAACAATGAGACGTGAAGGATATGAATTAACGATCGGGCAACCGACAGTAATTATAAAAGAGATTGACGGTAAAAGGAACGAACCGTTTGAAAACCTGGTGGTAGATGTACCGCAGGAATATAGCGGCAAGGTGATTGACCTGGTTACCCAGAAAAAAGGAGAAATGCTGATCATGGAAACCAAAGGGGACATACAGCACCTTGAATTTGAAATTCCTTCAAGAGGCTTGATCGGGTTGCGCAGCAATATGCTGACCAATACGGCCGGCGAAGCTGTAATGGCGCACCGTTTTACCGAATACAAACCATGGAAAGGCCCGATACCGGGAAGGAATAACGGCGTATTACTTTCAAAGAACCAGGAAAGAACAACCGGTTATTCTATTGATAAATTGCAGGACAGGGGAACATTCTTTGTAGACCCAGGTGAAGAAGTATATGCAGGGCAGATCATCGCGGAAAACATTAAACCGGGCGACCTGATCGTAAATGCCACAGAGCCTAAGAAACTGACCAACCACCGTGCCAGCGGCAGTGACGACGCTTCACGCATTGCACCAAAAACACTGATGACACTCGAAGAGTGTATGGAATATATTCAGCAGGATGAGTGCATAGAAGTAACGCCTAAAAATATCCGGATGCGCAAAGTGATTTTAGATGAAGATGAACGCAAGAAGCAAAGCAAAAAAATGAGTGCAGAAGCGGTATAATCTTTCTCAGGAAAAAATTAGGGTACGGGTTAAAAAATAATATTGAACGCTGGCATTATCGCCGGCGTTTTTTTATTGCATCGCATTGATCTTCGCCAGGAGCTTATCCGCATCAACGGATTTAATTTCAACAAGCTTCTTGTATATCTCCTGCGCTTTTGTTTTTTGTTTTTTCGCCACATAGCAAAGGCCGCAATAATAATAAGCCGCATTGCTTTGTTCGTATTGCAATGATTTATTCAGCTCGATAAGCGCATCATCATAATTACTCAAGCCATAATAAGCGTAGCCCAACTCTTTTAATGAAGGCCCGTACTTATCATCTAACTGGATCGATTTTTTTAAAGAAATGATGGCGTCTTCATATTCTTCATCTTCATTTTCGCAGTAGCCTTTCCTGTACCATGTTTTGCTGCTGATCTCTGACTCCAGGCTATAGTTGATATAGTTGTTGTAATACTCAAGTGCGGTTTCATAATTTTTATCTACATCAAAATAAATATTAGCGAGTTCCCTGTAGGCGGCAGAATAAGATGGGCTCATCTCAAGGCATTTTTTATAATCAGCCATCGCATCGGTTATATTATTCGCATAGTCGTTGGCATACCCGGATTCATAAAACACTTTTGGGTCTTTCCAATATAGTTTAGCGCTTTTTAACGCCGCCGCGGCGTCTGTATACTTTGTCAGCTCATTATAGCACCAGCCCAGTTCGTACCAGGCTTCCCCGTCCGTTTGTTTTTGCGCCGTGGCCTTTTTGAAGTTCTCGATCGCCAAAGCAAAGTTTTTAGCCTCTTTTGCTTTTCTGCCTTCGGCAAAATAATCAATAGTGGCCTGCGACCAGCCGTTAGTAATACTTGCTAATGCGATGATGGTTAAAATAGAGCGCATAACAGTAAAATTTTGGTGACTAAAATAAGGGTGCGGTGAAAATTTTCCTATACCAAATATGGGGTATTTTGTAATTAAAATATCTACCTAAAAAGGGTAATATGATGTAAATTTGTGCACAAACCAGGCACGATGAAAATGAGGTTGTTGACATATATTCTTCTTTTTTGTTTTTTCTTTCTTATTGCTGATGCTGCGTCGGCCCAATGTTCCATTTGTACCAAAACGGCCCAACAATTGGGTGACAGGCCCGCAAAAGGATTGAATACCGGCATTATTTACCTTGCTTTCGCCCCGTTTGTACTCATCGGTTTTATTGGTTACAACTGGTGGAAGAGAAATAAAGACGCATAGTTTACAGCCGGTTATTGATTTGCAAACTACTCATTGAAACCGCATGTTGCTCACTGCCCGTTCCAATCACTCAACGCTATCTCCACAAAAAAAAGAATAGGTTATTTTTATAAAGGGCAAAACCCGGGCTGTATTGAACCTCCACTGCTATAGACTTCCTTTCTTCTTTATCGTCTTTTGTTTTTTAATTATTAAAACAGAAGCGCAAACGCTTTCATTCTTTCACCTCACCACTGCGGAGGGGTTATCTGATAATAATGTAAGAAGCTTGGCGATTGATAAAAGAGGGTTTTTGTGGGTAGGTGCGGAAGACGGATTAAATGTATATGATGGATATACCGTCACTACTTATTCTAAAGAAAATTATCCGCAGCTGGCAGCGAATCTTATTACCCGCCTGCTTTGCGATAAGAATAATAATATCTGGACGGCAACTACAGAAGGCGTTAACCGGGTAGACAGCAAAAGAAATATTTATCGCGTCGCCCTGCAGGATTCCATTTATACGTTTGGCTGTAAAGCAATTGTTGAAACAAAAACACTGGGCGTTATTCTTTTTACAAACCTGGGTCAATTTTATCAAAATAAATCTTCTGGTACATGGGAATTACTAAAAGACATTCCCGCAGAATTTAATTATACAAGATTAAGAGAGGCGAAACTATTGATAGATGATAAGATATTTTATTTAACGGACAGCCTTGTAATGCTCCGTGATTATGCAAGCGGGCAACTCGTAAGAAAGTATATGTTTCCCAAACCTATTTCAATTTGCAAAACCGGGGAAAATGAAATGGCGGTTGGCCTGGAATCAGGCCTGGTGATGGTGATGAATATTGCTACCGGAGAAATCAAAAAACAATACCAACTCACAAATACTATTGACGGCAAGACCATTAATATTGGTATAAAGGAAATTCAAAAAGCTTCCAATGGCTCGCTTATTATCGCATCTTCTTATAAGGGCCTGGTGGTGATTGACACAGTGGGAACGATCAACTATTATATTCACAGCCCTTTTGATCAACGTTCTATTGTTTCCAGCAATACATACCGGCTTTTAACGGGCAATAATGGTGAGATTATCGTTGGTACTACCACTTCCGGCCTGAGCATGAGTAATATTTATAACAGGCAGGTGGGCTTCACGGGTTTTTTTATCGATGGCAAAGGCAATTACACGGATAATTTTATAGTAAATAAAATAACAGAAGATAAAAATGCTGTTATATGGTTAAGTACGCTTGACCGCATGATTCGATGGGATAAAAAGAATGACAAGGCGGATTTTTATTACTATTATTTACAGCAACCAACAGCTGGCGTAAGAAGTGGTGATATACGGGCATTGTGTTTTGATAATGACGGCAGGTTATGGGCTGGCATATACTATGAAGGGCTGGCTATTTTTAATGAAGCAACGGGCCAGTTTAAAAAAATACCATTGGATACTGCTGCCGGGCGGGCTGTAAAAGATAAATTTATTACCGATATGATATTGGCTGCTGATGGCAATATCTGGGCCTGTTCAGATTCTGGTATCTACACGATTAATACCCGCAGTTTTGCTGTCGATGCTTTTGTTAATCATCCGCAGTTAAAAGAAATTTCCGGAAAAAGAGTAACAGGTTTATTCGAGGACAGCAAAAAACGTATTTGGATCGCCACTAATTTTTACGGCGTTTATTGTTTTGATAAAGAGCATAACAAGCTGGAGCATTTTACCCAGCGCCAAGGCCTCGCTTCGGATATAACCTATATGGTGAGAGAAGATAAAAAAGGGAATTTTTATATCCCGAACTCAAAAGGGTTCAATGTTATTACTAATACCGGGCAAATAGAAACATACGGCATTGCAAAGGGGACCGGGTATGAAAGATGCGAATCAGTAATTGTCGCGGATGACGGATCAGTGTGGGTGTCGAGTAAAAAAGTAATGATGCGGTTTGATCTGGAAAAGAAAAGCCTTGAAACTTTTGATGAGAACAATGGATTTATAAATGAAGGCTACCGCGTTGGTAATTGTTATAAAATGAGGTCGGGTGAAATAATATGGGGCGGTTATAAAGGAGTGAATTATTTTTTTCCGCAACAATTAGAAAATGATCTCCGGCCACTGGCTGCCACTATTTACAAAGGGTCATCAACAGATACCACGTTTTATTTTCCTGCAAATGAAAATATCAGCCTTCCTTTTGCAAGAAATAATATTGCCTTTCAATTTGTCGCCACACAGTTGGGTTTTGCCCGCAGGATACAGTATCAATATTTCCTGGAAGGATATGATAAAGAATGGCAGCAAGCCGGCACCGCTAACCAGGCACGCTATATTTCTTTGCCATCCGGAAAATATACATTCAAAGTAAAAGCAAGCCCCGATGGAAAAAACTGGACACTGGCGGGTAATGAAGTAAGTGTTACCATCATCGCACCTTTATGGCAACGCTGGTGGTTTATCGCCATCCTTATTTCATTGATTACGGGAATTGTGTATTGGTTCGTTCAAAGCCGGAACAAAAAAATAAAAGAACAGAAAGAAGAAATAGAAACTGAACAGGCCATTAATTATTTCGCCACGAGTTTATCAGAGCAGCAATCGGTAGATAATATTCTCTGGGATGTTGCAAGGAACTGTATCGGCCGGTTACAATTCGAAGATTGTGTTATTTATTTACTCGATGAAAAAAGAGATGAGCTAGTGCAGAAAGCCGCACATGGCCCCAAAAGTCCGAAAGAATATGAAATCGCTAAACCTATCGGCATACCTATAGGTAAAGGCATCGTCGGCAGCGTTGCATTCACAGGCAAAGCAGAAATTGTAGAAGACACTACGAAAGATGCCCGTTACATAATAGATGACCAGCAACGCTTCTCCGAAATCACCGTGCCGATTGTGTATAATGGGAAAGTATTGGGCGTGATAGACTGCGAGCACTCAAAAAAACGGTTCTTTACTCAAAAGCATTTGTCCATCCTTACCACAATCGCTTCCTTGTGTGCCAATAAGATTATGCGGGTGAAGGCGGAAGAGGAAAAGCAAAAAGCGCAAAACATATTGATGGATGCGCAGCAAAAAATGACGGAAGTGGAGATGCAGGCATTGCGGGCACAGATGAACCCTCATTTTATTTTTAACTGTCTTAATTCCATCAACAGGTATATTGTAAAAAGCGACCAGGCTACGGCTTCGCTTTACCTGACAAGGTTTGCTAAGCTGATCCGTTTGATCCTGGATAATTCAAACAGTAAAAACGTAATCCTGTCCAATGAACTTGAAGCGCTGAAACTGTATATTGAAATGGAGGCCTTGCGATTTGATAAAAAATTCGCTTACGAAATTATTGTTGATAATAATGTAAACCCTGACAGTATTGAAGTGCCGCCGCTGATTATTCAGCCTTACGTTGAGAATGCAATATGGCACGGGTTATTACATAAAGAAAGAGGCGGCAAGCTCAGTATCCGTATGAAAATGATAGGTGACAGTGTGCTTCAATGCGAAGTAGAAGACAATGGGGTAGGCAGGGATAAAGCGCAGGAATTAAAAAGCAAATCAGCAATATCACGCAAATCGCTTGGTATGAAATTGACGCAAGACCGCTTATCACTATTGAACAAACATGCGGAGCTGAATGCCAGCGTTGATATCATCGACCTGAAAGAAGAAGACGGCGAATCATTAGGAACAAAAGTGGTAGTGAAAATACCGGTGTAATAAAAAAGTAAATAATAAATGCCGGCAAAAATTTTAAATATGATAAGATGTGTGTTGATAGATGATGAAAGCAATAGCCTCGAAATGATGGAATGGCTGTTAAAAACCTATTGCCCCCAGGTAAAGATAGAAGCCATGTGCAATGCTGCCGATAAAGGCATTGAGGCTATTCATAAATACAAACCCGATGTTGTTTTTCTTGATATCGAAATGCCGCATATGAATGGTTTCGACATGCTGGAACAGTTTGATAAATTATTTTTCGACGTGGTTTTTTGTACCGCTTATGACCAGTTTGCCATCAAGGCGTTTCGCTACAGCGCATTGAATTACCTTTTAAAACCTGTTGATCCCGAAGATCTGAAGGAAACGATAAGAAGACTGGAAGAAAAAAGATCAGCGCCTTCGCAGGGACAAATTGAGCTATTGTTACAAAACATGCGGCAAACAAACAAGTCAACTGTTCAGCGTATCGCACTAACTACCGGCGACGGAATGATCTTTGTCTCAACAGCTGAAATTATTTATTGCGAAGCGGAAAGTAATTACACGGCTGTTGTATTGGAAGGCGGTAAAAAAATATTGGTATCCAAAGTGCTCAAAGAAATTGATGAAGCATTAACCGGCCCCGACTTTTTCCGGGTACATAATTCTTTCCTGATCAATATTAACCGGATCAAAAAATTCGTCCGTGGCGATGGCGGCTATGTAATTATGGAAGACGGCGCCAATGTAAGCATCTCCCGCAGCCGCCGCCAGGAATTCATGGAGCTATTTTCAAAGTTCTGATACCATTCATTTTCTGCCATCCACTCATCAAAACCCGCCAACTACTCAATTCGCCTTTTGATCGCCTTGGCACTCATGTAGTTTTGACTACCATAATCAAAAACCATTTACCAGTAAACCTAATCAGTATCTAAAACGGGACGGTCTTTCATAGCAAGCAGTTAATTGGGTTCATAAGCGGCATCAGCCGCTTTCTGCTTTTATATCATTCCTTCAAAGTTCAAACTGATAAAATAATGAATGTTCCAATATGCTGAGTAGGGAACAGGAAGATGAACGGAGCGTCGCAACGAAGGTAATAGTAGCAATGCAGCTGGGTTAATAATGCGCCGTCCCGATTGCATCGGGATTTCGCTTCGCTCAACAACAGACGATGATAGTCCACGGGATGCTGCGCATAGCACTACAGCTGGTTAACATCAATCATCTTCAATAATAAAGTTGCTTTATTTTTTTTGCAACCCGCTCAACAAAATAACCACTTGCTCATCCATTCTTTTCAACAGTAGTTAACGAATATAGTTTTGCACCCTCATTAATCATTAACTATTAAACTTTCAACAATGAAAATTTTAACTACAGCGTTTATCGCTTTGTTTGTTTCCGCAACATTATTCTCTTGTAAAAAAGACAAAGATGCAACTCCTGCCAATGTTGCTGTCGAAGGGAAATGGGAAGGCACTTATATAAACAGTGCTTCAGGCAATTCGTTTTTTTTTAGTTTCAACTTTAAATCCGGCGGCGTGATGGAAGAGATTGATTCCAATGGCGAAAAAATCGGCGAAGGCACATGGACTTTTGAAAACAATATCCTCATGGCCAAATATCATTGGTTGCCACCTTACAGCAGCAGCTATTCCGTGATAGCTGCCTATTACAAAAATACCGGCAAGCTGCTCGGCGATTGGGGATATGGAAACAGCAACAACGATGGCGGCACCTGGCAGATGACAAAAAAAAATTAGACCAGCGCCATTAATTATTTAACCGTACTCAAAAGATAGAACAAGGAGGCAGATGGTTAATGCGGTTCCGGAAACGGGGCCGCATTTTATTTTGTAGTTTTTTATGATGCCAGCTGTAGTGCTATGCGCAGCATCCCGTGGACTATCATCGCCTGTTGCGTCGCACTCTTCAACGTTCTGTTCGCTATTCAGCATTTTAGAAAAGTTCTATTACATATCATGCTATTCTAAAAGCAAGGGCTGTGTGCTGTTCCTCTCCTTTAGGAGAGCCTGCCTGCCGGTAGGCAGGGCTAGGTGAGGTTTCTATTCAGCATTATCAAAGTATCGATAACTATCAAACCTTATTAGCAATAAACTCATACAAATTAAAATTCCCCTTCGGATAAACCAATTCAATTTCCTTTTTCAACACCGCCTTATCAATATTCTTCATTCTTTTTTGTTGAATTAAATAACAGGCCTTTTCAGCCAGCAGCCAGAATTTTTTATCGGTAAGATGTGATTTTTGTAATTGATGCAGAATTATATCCAATAATTCTTTCACTCCATCTTTTTGCGAAGCGACTGTTTTTACTATCGGCACTTCATGATAATGCTTGCTGAATGTTGGGGCCAGCATCAACTGCAAATTTTTTACAAACGTATCTGCATCCGGCCGGTCTGCTTTATTTACTACAAACACATCAGCGATTTCCATTAAGCCCGCCTTCATCGTTTGCACTTCATCTCCTGCTTCGGGAACCACCACCACGACTGTTGTATCCGCCAGCCCAGCAATTTCTATTTCACTTTGTCCCACACCTACTGTTTCGATAATAATATGATCAAACGGAAACGCTTTCATTAACTCTGTAATCTCAATGATCTTCGGGTGCAGCCCGCCCATTGATCCTCTTGTCGCCAGCGAACGGATAAATACATTGGGATGGGTGTACCAGTCGCTCATTCTTATCCTGTCGCCCAGCAAAGCGCCGAGATTAAAAGGGGAAGATGGGTCAATGCAAAGCACGCCTACTTTTTTCCCATCATTCACCAATAAACCAATTAATGAATCAACCAATGTGCTTTTTCCCGCTCCCGGCGGCCCGGTGATACCTGTAATCTTTGTGGAAGAAGCTGGCAACGCCTGTAGCAACGATTCATAACCCGGGTATTCATTTTCTATTAAAGAAATGGTTCTTGCCAATGCTTTCACATCGCCTTGTTGAATGTTTTGTAAGATTTCCTGGTTATTCATTAAACAAAATTAGATGCGGCATGATGACAATTGATATCCGGTATTTTAATACGCCGGGGCACATCGTTCACCCGGCATCGTACATTTGTGCCTCCAAAAATAGCATAAGCAGCAGAATGAAGAGCCGCAGAGAACAATTCCTTTTTTTCAGCATGATGGCGATGATGGCGGCGCTCTTTGTTTCAAGGGCTATGCTTTCCGTTTGCATGATGCTTTTTGTTGTGCTTTCATTTTTTCACAAAGACATCAAAGCCCATTTCCGTCATTTTTTTTCCTCGCCGCTTTTATGGGGAATGAGCTTGTTATTTGTATTGCCACTAGTGTCTGGTTTATGGAGTACGGATAAGCAACAGTGGTTATATGTGCTGCAACCCAAGCTGGCGCTGCTTTTCCTGCCGCTCGCCTTTGCCGGTCCGTTTTCGTTTACAAGAAAACATTGGGAGTTGCTGGCATATTTTTTTATTGCATTGGTCACCGCCGGTACCATTTGGAGCATGTTGCAATACATCATGGATCTGCAAGCCGTCAATCAATCTTACCTGCAAGCAAAGAGTATCATCACTCCTTTGAAAAATGACCGTGTCCGGTTTAGCTGGCTTGTAGCAGTCGCTGTTTTATTATCAGGAAAAATAGGCTGGGACAGTTTCATTGAAAGAAAATCCATTAAATGGTTATGGTTGGTCATCATTCTATGGCTGCTTATTTTTCTGCATGTATTGGCCATGCGTACGGGATTGATCTCACTCTATATAATTATGGCGGCCACAGCGTGTTGGTTGCTTATTAAAAAAATAAAATGGAAGTACGCCGTTGTCATTTTGCTTTTATTACCCGTCTTGCCATATATGGCCTATCGTTTGTTGCCTTCTTTTCATAACCGCATAAATTATTTTATTTACGACTACAGCTATTTCAAAAAAATGGAATACCTGCCCGGGGGTAATGATGCGGTAAGGGTAATATCGCTTAATGCAGGATGGGATATTTTGAACAAAAACCCCATAGCGGGTGTTGGTGCAGGAGATGTTTTATCAGCAACAAAAGAATGGTACGAGGTTCATTATCCGCAGGTGCGGCAAACAGATATCATTTACCCCAGCAGCGAATGGCTGCTATACGGCGATGCCTGCGGCTGGCCCGGTTTTTTATTGTTTACCTGTATTATGTGCATTCCTTTTTTTGTTGTACGTAAATACAAGCTTGTATGGATAACTTTAAACCTTATCGCGGCTTTCAGTTTATTGTTTGATGTAGGGCTGGAAGTTCAGTTCGGTGTTTTTATTTATTCATTCATCGTTTTGTGGTGGTGGAAATGGTTGGCCCCGCAAAACAAAATCATTGCGTCATATGACTAACTTTATTCCAATATTTCCATTGGGTATTGTGGTGTACCCGGGAGAAAACCTGAACCTTCATATATTCGAACCACGGTATAAACAGCTTGTCAGCGAATGTCATCAGCAAAAAAAACCATTTGGCATTCCAACGGTAATTGAAAATAAATTGCAGGACTTTGGCTCGCTGGTGGAAGTGACCGAGATTTACGAGGTGCATGATAATGGTGAGATGGATATCAAAACAAAAGGGGAAAAAGTTTTTCGCATACTCGAATTGATTAAAGACATACCGGATAAACTTTACAACGGTGCCATTGTTAATTATCCTGTCAATAATGAAGAAGGGAATAAAGAACAAATGCGGAGGGTGATGGAAGGCATACGTCATTTACACGAGATACTGAAAGTGACTAAAGATTTCAAAAAAGGCGAGGATACGATCACAAGCTATGATGTGGCGCACCATATCGGTCTTTCATTGGAAGAGGAGTATGAATTGCTGGGTTTGATGGATGAAAGGCAACGGCAGGAATATTTAAAAAGGTATTTAGCCAAAATGATCCCGATGGCGGCGAGAATGGAACAGATGAAGGAGCTCATCAAATTAAACGGACACTTTAAAAATCTTTCAGGATTTGATATATAAAAAAGCACCACCAGCATGCAAACCACCCTTTGTTTTGATTTTGGAAATACAAGAAAAAAAGTCGCTGTTTTTAATAATGATGAAATAGCCAGGTCAATCGTATTGAAAGATGATTTAAATGAAACCATTCAATCATTAATAGATACATACCATCCAAAAAAATCCATTCTTTCTTCTGTTATCAATCATAATCCTGCGATAGAAGAATTGTTGAAATCAAAAACTAAATTTCATAAACTCGATCATCTTACAAAAATTTCTTTCACTACGCCGGTGGGTAAACCATCCAGCATTGGCGCTGATCGTTTGGCGCTTTGCGCAGCAGCCGTTCATTATTATCCAAAAAGAAATAATCTTGTTATCGGCATGGGTTCATGTGTTACTTATAATTTCATTAATAAATACCATGAGTTTTTAGGCGGCGCTATTTCACCAGGAATGGAAATGCGGTTAAAAGCCATGAACCAATTCACCGCTTTGCTGCCGTTAGTGAAAGCGGACAGCAATGTTCCATTGATCGGCTATGATACCGACACAAATTTATTAACCGGTGTAGTGCTGGGAATGGCAAAAGAGATCGATGGTTTCATTGATGCATACCAGGAGCGTTTCGGGAACTTTAACGTGCTTTTAACCGGGGGTGATTTAGTGCATTTGGCTTCCCACCTTAAAAACAAGATATTTGCAGACCCTGATTTAATTTTTAAAGGTCTTTATGCGATTAGTGAAGTTAATAACCCCTAAGAAGATCAATGTGTTAGGTGTTTTTCGTGTCTCGCTTAGCATCTTGCTAACTGCCTTGTTTGTTCCCGCTTTAGCGCAGGACAACTCTCCCTATTCACGTTATGGCCTCGGTGATGCGGTTCCATCTACCAATATTAATAGCCGTGCCATGGGAGGTATTTCCGCTGGTTATAATGACCTGCTTTCTATTAATTTCAATAACCCCGCGACTTATGGATCCTTTCAATCTTTGAAAGAGCAGTTGTCAAATAAAATTTCAAGGGGCAAGGCGATACTCGATGTTGGAATTAATTATGAAAGCCGCACATTACGTGAGCCTAATAATGTATCAAAATTTACGGCAAGTAACCTTTTATTTTCTCATATACAGTTGGGTATTCCATTGCGTCGCAACTGGGGACTGAGTTTTGGTTTGCGCCCGGTAAACCGTATCAGTTATAAAATTGTAACCCGCGAACGATTAAAAGACCCGATTACTTCATTACCTATTGACAGTGCTGTTACATTAAATGAAGGCGACGGTGGCGCTTATCTCGCATCGATAGGTACGGGATTTAAAATTGAACTGGATAAGTATAATTCCATTTCTTTTGGGATCAACGGCGGTTACCTGTTTGGTAAAAAAGACTACAGCACCCGCAGAACAATATTGAACGACAGCCTCGCTTATAATAGCGGCAATTTTGAAACGGAAACGACGTACGGCAACTTATATGCGAATGCCGGCTTGCAATTCCAGCATTGGTTCAATGATAATACCTTTTTCACATTTGGTGCTTTTGGCAACTGGAAACAAAAATTAAATGCAACGCAGGATGTTATCCGCGAAACTTATTACTACGATGAAGCGGCCGGCTATGCAAGATTGGACAGTGTATATGATAAAAAAGGTATCAAAGGAAAAATAATTTACCCATCTTCGGTTACTGCCGGCTTTGTTATAGGAAGGACTTTAGATTTTAAAACCAAAAAAGCAGGATGGTTGTTAGGTATTGATTATTCTCAAAGTAAATGGAATGAGTATCGTTTTTACGGGCAACCTGACCCTACTGTGAAAGACAACTGGCAATTACGGGTAGGCGGACAATTTAACCCTTTCCCTAAAGCAAATTATTTCAGCAACGTAGCGTATAGGGCAGGCTTCTCTGTTGGCCCGGATTATATTCATGTAAACAATAAGCTTCCGTTATTAGGCATTTCAATGGGATTTGGTTTGCCGCTTATTAATTATAACAGGTTGAATGAGCAGTCCACTTTCCTAAATATATCCCTTGAGTACATTAAACGGGGAAATAATAATAATGTGCTGAAGGAAAATTTATTCCGTTTGTCAATAGGGGTTTCGCTGAGCGATGTTTGGTTCGTAAAGAAAAAATATGGATAAGCTGGTTATACTACTCAGTAAATATTTTTATGCAGCAGCTTTTGTTACAGGCTGCTTTTTTGTTTTCAGCTGCGAGAATGACCAGAAGACCATTGATGACTGGACAAAGAATAAAGTGATGCAGGAAGAGGCAACGAACATCGAAAGTTATATGAGCCAGGAGGGAAAAGTAAAAGCGAAACTAACAGCGCCCCTGATGTTGCGAATACTGGCTGATACTCAATATGTGGAATTTCCCAAATCACTGCACGTTGATTTTTATAACGACAGTACGATAATCGAAACAAGACTGGATAGTAAGTATGGCAAATACTTTGAGAACGATGAAAAAGTCTATTTACGGGATAGTGTAATTGTTATAACAATAAGTGGCGATACTTTAAAAAGCCCTGACCTCTGGTGGGACCAGGCGAAAGGAATGTTTTATACTGATAAATATGCGGAGTATCATAGCAAGAGCCAGCTTATTCATGGTGGCAAAGGATTAGAAGCAACGGACGATCTTAAAACAGTCACCTTCAAAGAACCCACTGGTATTGTAGAAGTAAAAGAAGAAGGCGCTCCGTAAAGAATAAAAAGAAAATCCGTTCGGCCTCAGACTGAACGGATTTTGTAAGAAGGGCGAACCATCGGTGTTCCTCATAAAATAGTTTCAGGCCCATTGGTTTTCATAGATACATTTGGATTTAAACGGGACAGTTAGAAATCAACTACTGCATCAAAAGTAATGTTTGATATTGTTATCCGCCAGAGGATATTTATATAATTATTATAGTAGAAAGAGATATTGTTTCCGGGTAGATATACGAAGGAAAAAATTTTCTCCGGCCGCTTTTCTTATCTTCAACTTTATAAACTGTTCTATGTCATTGAAAAACAAAACCGTTTTTATTACAGGCGCCAGCCGGGGTATCGGCAAGGCCATTGCGCTTCGTCTTGCAAAAGAAGGGGCTAATATTATTATCGCCGCCAAATCGGTGGAAGAAAATGCAAAACTGGGCGGCACTATTTTTTCCGCAGCCAAAGAAGTGGAAGATGCAGGCGGACAATCGTTAGCTGTTCAATGCGATATCCGCTTTGAAGACCAGATCGCCAATGCCGTTAATAAAGGAGTAGAAAAATTCGGCGGCATTGATATCGTTATTAATAATGCATCGGCTATTTCATTAACACCAACCGAACAAACGGAACCGAAACGCTTCGACCTGATGCATGATATCAATGTGCGGGGAACTTTTTTTGTTACCAAAGCCTGCATACCGCATTTAAAGAAATCTTCGAATGCGCATATTCTTACACTGTCACCACCATTGAATATAAAACCAAAATGGTTTGCTGGTCATGTTGCTTATACATTGGCTAAATACAATATGAGCATGATGGCCATCGGCTGGGCTGCGGAATTGAAACAATATAATATCGCATCCAATGCTCTCTGGCCAAAGACAACGATAGATACTGCCGCCGTTAGAAATTTATTAGGCGGGGAAATATTAGCGAAGATGAGCCGTACACCGGATGTACTCGCTGATGCGGTATTTTATATTGTCAATAAACCATCAGCCGAATGCACCGGTAATTGTTTTATTGATGAAGAGGTGTTTGCAGCGGAAGGAATTACCGATCTCAGTAAATATTCAGTAGTGCCGGGAGCACAATTGTACAAGGATCTGTTCCTGGATTAAGGATAAAAGTTGAAAGCTGTTTCGCTATTGACCCCTATGACTTATTGACTAATTTGACTCCTGTCTCATTCGAAGATTCTTTCCCCTCCACCCGCTCCGGCCGCATCTGCGGGAAGAACAATACATCCTGTATAGAAGCCTGGTTGGTTAACAACATACATATCCTGTCGATGCCAAAGCCAATCCCAGATGTGGGAGGCATACCATATTCCAAAGCCCTTAAGAAATCATGATCAATGAACATCGCTTCATCATCGCCTCTTGCCTGTAGTTTCACCTGTTCTTCAAAACGTTCACGCTGGTCAAGCGGGTCATTCAATTCCGTATAAGCGTTGGCCATTTCTTTCCCGTTGATCATCAATTCAAATCGTTCAACAAGGCCATCCTTATCACGGTGTTTTTCGTCAGCGGGCTCATTTCCACGGGATAGTCAATAATAAATGTAGGTTGCACATAATGATGTTCGCATTTTCCTCCAAATATCTGGTCTATCAATTTTCCTTTGCCCATTGATGCATCCGCCGGCACATGCAATTGTTTACAAAACCGAACGGATCTGCTCTTCATTCATCCGGCTTACATCAAAACCCGTATGTTCATGAATAGCATCATACAAACTGATGCGTTTGAATGGAGCTTTAAATGAAATAGTCTTATCACCGACAGTTACATCCGTTGTACCGCATACATCTATCGCCGCTTTTTCCAATAACTGTTCCGTCGTTTCCATCATCCACAGGTAATCCTTATAAGCAACATAAAATTCAAGAATAGTAAACTCAGGATTATGTGTCCTGTCCATTCCTTCATTGCGGAAGTTGCGGCTGAATTCATAGACCCAGTCAAACCCACCAACAATCAACCGTTTCAAATAAAGTTCATTCGCAATCCTCAAATAAAACGGAATATCAAGTGCATTGTGATGCGTAATAAAAGGCCTTGCCGCCGCACCACCAGGTATACTTTGCAATACAGGCGTATCCACTTCAATGCGCCACGCTGGTTCAAAAACTCCCGCATGGAATTGATCAGCTTTGTACGCTTCACAAAATTTCTTTCACCGCCGGGTTAATAATTAAATCAGCATACCGCTGGCGATAGCGGAATTCAGGATCAGTTACCGCATCAAAGGTTTGTCCTTCCGCTTCTTTTACAATCGGCAATGGACGCAACGATTTACTCAGCAGCGTCAACTCTTTACATGAACAGAAGTCTCGCCGGTTTTTGTAATAAACGCATAACCTTTCACGCCGATAATATCACCGATATCCGTCAGTTTTTTCCAAACGATATCGTAAAGCGATTTGTCTTCACCGGGGCAAATATCATCGCGGCGTATATATAATTGTATTCTTCCGGATGCATCCTGTATCACCGCAAAATTCGCCTTGCCCATATCCCTTACACTCATGATGCGGCCTGCGATGCACACCTCTGCAAACTGCTCCTTGGTCTCTTCTTTATAATTTTCTTTTATGAAAACGCTGTTCGTGTTGACCGGGTACAATGCCGCGGGAAATGGTTCGATGCCCATAATGATCAACTCTGCCAGTTTCTCCTGCGCAATTGCTCCTGTTCTGATAAATGCTGTAACTGCATCAATAAAAAATTTAACCCGCTCTACCAAGCGGGTGCAAAAGTACAGGATGCAGCCGTTGAAAACAAAAGTTGAATTTGTCAGCGCTATGTTATTGATTTGAAACAGGGAGAAACGGTCATATCATTGTCTTTGAAATTCAATTTTTGGGCCCGGCTGCATTGCTACTATGATCGCCTGTTGCGTCGCACTCTTGTGCTGCAGGAATTCTATTCAGCATTGTGGAAGCGTCCCGATAATATCGGCGGTACGTTCGGTGTCCCACGTAGAGACATGGCATGCCATGTCTCTACAATCGTCGGCGATTCCCAACCACGTTAAACTGCGACGCTATTGCTGATCCTTTCCCGACAAACGTCGGGATCTTCGACGACAATGCTCAGTAGAGAACAGAAAGATGAACGGAGGCGTCGCAACAGGCGATCATAGTAGCAATACAGTTGACTACATAAAAAACATCACTTTGTTACAAACTCCTAATTGTGGGAGATTCTTTTCTCTTAACTCACAACTCATCACAACGGCTCTACGCTAATCTTCTCAATAGCTTGCTTTCTTTTTCTTTTCTTTCCTGTAATCGACCGGATGGTAAGTACCAATAGAAAAACAATCAATGCCGTACCGCCTACTCCTACCAATATTGCCAACCCGTCAGCACCGCTGCACGAAAGGTCGCAGGCAAGTCCGAGTATCAATGCCAGCAAACCCAGGGCGATAATGGATGAAAGAATGATTAAACCTGCTTTCGCCCCATTGGACAACTCTTTTGATTTCTTAATTTCTTTTACTTGCGCCTTTAATAGTTTTTTTCTTTCCTTCCATTTTAATGTCTTTCCATTTTCATCTTTCATGCTCGCAGTGAAAGCGGCAACATTTTTATAAGTCGACAATGTACTGTCTTTGGGTAACAGGTAAATTGCTGGTCGCTGCAT